>NZ_JBHXSQ010000004.1:143345-598563 GCF_042715335.1 Kribbella sp. NPDC058693 | reverse complement strand
CTCAGCGCCACCATCTGCGCCGCCGTCCGACGCACCCTCGTTCGCGCCGCCATCCGCGGTGCCCTCCCCATAACCACCGGAACCGCCGCCAGCGCCGTCACCAGCACCACCATCGGCGCCACCATCCGACGCACCCTGCGAAGCACCACCGTCAGCCGGACCCTCACCAACGCCACCAGCACCACCGTCAGCGCCACCATCCGACGCACCCTCATTCGCGCCGCCATCCGCGGTGCCCTCGCCATAACCACCGGAACCGCCGCCAGCGCCATCACCCGCACCACCATCGGCGCCACCATCCGACGCACCCTGCGAAGCACCACCGTCAGCCGGACCCTCGCCGACGCCACCAGCACCACCATCGGCGCCGCCGTCAGCCCCAGCATCGGAGGACGAGCTGTCGCCGTACCCACCGGACGTGTTGCCGCCCGCGCCGCCGTCGGCTCCACCATCGGTGCCGCCCGCGGTGGCACCCCCGTCGGCCAAGCCTTCGCCACCTTCGGACGAGGTGTTCATGTCGTCGTCGCTGAGACCCATTGTGCTGCTCCCTTCGCGAATGGCCAGAAAGATGCCCCGGACATCATCAACGGAGCACCCTGGCCATCTTGTGCGCAAAGTGGAGCCCGGCTAAACCCCCCGAGCGTTACAGCGGCAACTCGATTCAGCAGCAGAGTTCAGCGAAGAAGATCCGCGAGTACTTTCACAAACCCGTCGGTGACATCCTCCGGCCGTACGGCGATCCGCAACCAATCCGGCCCCAGACCAGGGAACGTATCCCCACGCCGGACCGCAAACCCCTGTGCACGCAGGGATTCCCGCACTTCCGCAGCCCCACGAACGTGGACCAGAACGAACGGTGCCGACGCCACGCCGTACGTCGAAAGGCCAGGCGCCGTACCCAGCTTGTCAAGCAAATGGACACGCTGCCTGGAAATGTCGAGCGCGGCCTGGGCCGCTTCGGCCACGGCACGCTCGTTGCTGCAGGCAATTGCCGCTGCGAGAGCAGGAGTGGACACCGGCCACTGCGGTTGAACGGCTGACAATTGCTCGATCAAACTCGGCGCCGCGAGCACATATCCGACCCGCAGCCCGGCAAGCCCCCAGGTCTTGGTCAGGCTGCGCACGACCACGAGCCCCGGGATGGACGCGCCGGCGAGCGACTCGGGCTCACCCGGTACCGCGTCCATGAACGCCTCGTCGACGACCAGGATCCGATCGGGCCGCGCCAGCTCGCGCAGCGTGTCGGCCGGGTGCAGCACCGACGTCGGGTTGGTCGGATTACCGATCACGACCAGATCCGCATCCCGGGGTACGGCGGACGGGTCCAGCACGAACCCGTCCTCAGGCCGCAGGATGACCCGGTCGACCAGGTGCCCGGCCGAACGCAGCGCCGCCTCGGGCTCGGTGAATTGTGGATGAACGACGACCGGATGCCGAGGCCGGAAGGCCCGCGCGATCAGCACGAACGCCTCCGCAGCGCCCGCGGTGAGCAGCACCCGATCCGGCGACACGGCATGACGTCGCGCGACCGCGTTGACGGCGACACCGGGCCGTGGGTACGCCGCGAGGTCCGTCAGGCTCGCCGTGATCGTTTCGACCAGCCACGGCGGCGGAGTACCCGCGCGGACATTGACGGCCAGGTCGACGAGACCCTCGCCGACCTCTAGATCACCGTGATGCTCCAGATCAAACGCATCCACCACGCCAGGAGGTTAACGTGTCAGTGACCGTTTCGGACCAGTCGGTCCGCGCACTGGGCGATCAGCGGGGCGTGACGGCGTACCGGCGGTTCTGCAGAGACGGGTTGCGTTTGCGTACGTCGGCCAGCCGCTCAGCCGTGATCTCAGCGAACGCATGTCCGTCCGACTCGCCCACGGACGCCAATTCGACGCCCTGCGGGTCCACGATCTGGCTGAGGCCGCAGTACTTCTTCCCGTTCTGCGCGGCGGCTGCGACGTAGCACGTGTTCTCCACCGCGCGTGCGGTGAGCAGAGTGGTCCAGTGGTGCTCTTTGAGCGGTCCGCGTACCCAGGCCGCCGGAACGACGAGTACCTCCGCTCCAGCGTCGATCAGCGCGCGGGAGAGCTCCGGGAAGCGCAGGTCGTAACAAGTCATCAGACCGAGCTTCCGGTCGCCCACCTGCACCACCACAGGGGCTACGTCGCCCGCAGTCAGCTGGTCGGACTCCTTGTACCCGAAGGCGTCGTAGAGGTGGATCTTGCGATAAGCGCCCAGCAGCGCCCCGTCCGCGCCGACAGCCAGCAGAGTGTTGTACGGACGGTGCTGGTCACAGCTGCGCTCGAACATGCCGGCCACGATCGCCACGCTGTGCTCGACCGCAGCCTTCCGCAGCGTCGCCACGAACTCGCCGTCGAGCGACTCGGCCGCCTCTGCCACCGACTCACCCTCGACAGCGAAGTCGGACATCATCGCCTCCGGCAGCACGACCAGATCAGGCCGTCCCTGCGCGGCGTCCGCGACCAGGCGACCGACCAGGTCCCGGTTGGCAGCCTTGTCGTAACCACTGGCGGTCTGCACCACAGCGATCCTCATCTCTCCATGGTGCCGCACAACCCGGGTGCGAGACTGCCTCCGTGGAGTTTGACGCGGTGGTGCTGGCTGGGGGCGGGTCCACTCGGTTCGGCGGGGTGGACAAGGCGATGTTGGTGCTCGACGGCATGACGTTGCTGGACCGGGTGCTGACGGCAACGGCAGGCGCGGCCAACACGACTGTGGTCGGGCCGGTGCGTACGACGTACCGCGAGGTCGGCTGGACCGTCGAGGATCCGCCAGCAGGCGGTCCGGTCGCGGGGCTCGCGGCCGGCCTCCAGCGAGGGGCCGCACCGATCGTCGTGGTCGTCAGCTGCGACCTGCCCTGGCTGACCGCAGCTGACGTCACCACGCTGGTCGACGGGCTGGCCGAGGCCGACGGGCACGGGCTGCGCGACTCCTCCGGACAGGAGCAGCAGCTCGCGACGGCGTACCGCAGGACGGCGCTGACAGATGCGATCCAGCGCGTCGGCGATCCCCGGGACAAGTCGGTACGCCGGACGCTCGCCGGCCTCGACCTGACCTGGACCGAACCAACCCGATCCGGCGACGACGTCGACACCTGGGCCGATCTGGACGACTGAAACAGACTGAAAATCGATGGACACGGCTCATAGCGTCGAGCCTGTGGATATCGCCCGCCTCGTGACCGAAGCCCGCCCCGGCACCGAGATCGTCGAGATCGTCGAGCGCACCGGCGGGCAGCTCAGCACCGTCTACGAAGTACGCACGGACACCGACCCGCTGATCGTGAAGGTCTACGCGCCGGAGTGGGCCTGGAAACAGGCGAAGGAAGTCCACGTCTACGGGATGCTGGAACAGGAGCTCAGCGGCTCGATCCCGCGAGTCCTGCACGTCGGTGACAGTGTCACGATCCTGACCAAGCTCGACGGGGTCCCGCTGTCGGAGCTCGAGCCGCCGGACTGGCGCACGATGTACACCCAGCTCGGCGAGCTGCTCGCCCGCATTCACAGCATCGGGCAGCCGGAGTACGGCTATCTGACCGACCGGATCCTCGATCCGCTGCCTGACAACGAGCAGTACATGGACCGCCAGTTCGCGAAGAAGCTGACCGAGTTCGAGCAGCTCGGCGGAGACGCGAAGCTACAGGCGAAGATCGCCGCGTACGTCGATCAGCACCGGCACCTCTTCGCCGATAACGAGGCCGCCGTCCTGTGCCACAACGACTTCCACGAAGGCAATGTGCTCGTGGATCCGGATACCTGGCGCGTCACCGGCTTCATCGACGTCGAGAACGCGATCGCCGCGGACCCGCTGATCGACATCGCGAAGACGATCCAGTACTCCGCGCACGACAACGCCGAGAAACTCGCCGGACTGACCGACGGGTACGGCGAGCTGCCGACGCACCGGACCGACCTCTACCGGCTCTACCACTCGCTCGAACTATGGGACTGGTTCCAGTCGATAGGCGAGACCACTTACCTCGACAGCATCGCCCGGGACATGGAGCAGCTCGTCGCAACCTGAGGGTAGGTTGTGGAACATGCGAGCTGTCGTTTGTGAGGGTGCCGGCGGAATCGAGGTCCTCCGGATCGGCGAGATCCCGGACCCGCAACCAGCCGTCGACGAGGTCGTCATCGACGTCGTCGCCGCGGGCGTGAACCGGGCCGACCTGATGCAGCGGCAGGGCTTCTACCCACCGCCACCCGGCGCCCCCGGCACGATCGGCCTCGAGGTGTCCGGCCGGATCTCCGCGGTCGGCGCCGAGGTCGAGGGCTGGTCCGTCGGCGACGAGTGCTGCGCGCTGCTGGCCGGCGGCGGGTACGCCGAGAAGGTCGCCGTACCCGCTCCGCAGGTGATGCCCGTGCCGGACGGCCTGGATCTGGTCAGCGCCGCCGCGCTGCCCGAGGTGGTCGCGACCGTCTGGTCGAACATCTTCATGACCGCGCACCTCAAGGCCGGCGAGACCCTGCTAGTACACGGCGGCTCGTCCGGGATCGGCTCGATGGCGATCCAGCTCGGGGTCGCGCACGGCGCGCGGGTGCTGACCACGGTCGGCAGCAAGGAGAAGATGGAGTTCTGCACCCGGCTCGGTGCGGACGTCGCCATCAACTACAAGGAAGCCGAGTGGGCCTCGGTCGTCCAGGAGGCGACCAAGAACGCCGGCGCCGACGTGATCCTCGACATCATGGGCGCGAAGTACCTGACCGACAACGTGAAGTCGATCGCGTACGACGGACGCCTGGTGGTGATCGGGATGCAGGGCGGCGCGAAGGGCGAACTCGACCTCGGCCGGCTGATGAGCCGCCGCGGCTCGATCATCGCCACCGGCCTGCGGTTCCGTTCGGTCGAGAACAAGGGCCAGATCCTCGCCGAGGTCGTCGGCCACGTCTGGCCGCTGATCGCGGCGAAGAAGGTCCGCCCGATCGTCCACACCACCTTCCCGCTCGCCGAGGTCGCCGAGGCGCACAGGACCCTCGAGCAGTCCACTCAGCTAGGCAAGGTTCTGCTGACTCTGTAGCCAAGCCGGGTCGGGCTCGACCAACTGGATGACGTCGATCCAGGTGCCGGCGGGGTCGCGGACGAAGAAGTGCCGCTGCCCGAAGACCTCGGTGACCGGCTGTGTCTCGAGCTGGACGCCGCCTTCGGTCAACTGCGCTGCGACCTTGTCCACGTCGTCGACGATGAAGCCGAAGACGGATCCGCTCTCCGTGAGCGCCGATACCGCTGCCGGGACGGTCGGGTGACCGCGCTCGCAGATCGCCAGCTCCCAGTCCGCCGTACCCCGGCGAAGCGTGATGAACCAGCCGAGGTCGATGCCGACCTGGAGGTCCAGGTACTGCGTGTAGAAGGCGGCGACGTCCGAAGGCCGGTCGGTGACCACGGTCGCGCCGAATGCCGCGGGTTGCATACGTTCTCCTGACTACTACAGCTGTCGTTGTTGTGTACGACAGTTGTAGTGGAACTTCTGCTAGCCTGTCAACGTGCCGCGAAATCCGGAACGCCGTACCCAGCTCGCCGACGCCGGCCTGGCCGTCCTCGCGGAGGCGGGCGCCCGGGGGCTCACCCATCGGGCCGTCGACGCTGCCGCGGGACTCCCTGCCGGTACGGCGTCCAACTACTTCAAGACCCGCGACGCCTTGCTCGGCGCGCTCGGGGAGCGGATCTTCGAGCGGCTCGCGCCGGATCCGGCCGTCCTCGAGCCGCTGGCCGAGCGCAAGCCGGATGTCGATCTGATGACCGACTACGTGCGTTACATCGTCGAGCGACTGCTCGGCCGTCCCGAACTCTCGCTCGCCCTCCTGGAGCTCCGCCTCGAAGCGGCCCGGCGACCCGGCCTGCACGAGATCCTGTCGCGGACCATCCGGCAGGGGTTCGACGCCGACGTCGCGTTCAACTCGAACGCAGGCCTGCCGGGCGGCGCCGAGGAGATTCGCCTGCTGCACTTCGCGATCGACGGCCTGGTCCTCGACCAACTGACCCCGGGCACCGGTCATCCGTACGACGTCGACGCGACCACTGCCCGCCTCGTCCGCCGCCTTACCGCGAAGGACTGATCGCGACCTCGGGGTACGCGACGGGGTACGGCGGTGTGCTGGTGATGCGCCATTGTCCGCAGGCACACCGCTGGTAGACGACCAGGCCCTCGCTGACCGGGTGGGACGAGACTGCACTCCAGCGATGCCGATGGGTTTCTGTCATGAACCCATCGTGATGTAATGGCATTATGCATCTCAACCCTTACGGCGCGGACGCCGTCCTGCTGGCGGTCAACCTGGTCACCCGGCCCGCGACCACGCCGGAGGATCTGGCCGAGCGATGCGAGGAGAACGGCGTCGACAGCCGGCTCGTGCGCGAGCGCCGCGTCACCGCCGCGGACCTGGCGGCCGTCAACGTCGCGATCGAGGAGTGGCTGCAGGTCGTCGACGCGGAGGACGAGCAGACCCGCGTGGATCTGGTCAACGCGATGCTCGCGAAGTACACCGAGCATCCGCGGCTGACCAACCACGCCGGCGACGGCTGGCACATGCATTACCGCCCGCACAACGTCCCGGTCGGTCGTCTGGTCGCGACACTCATCAGCACAGGTACGGCGCTGCACCTGGCCGGGCGCGGCATCACCCGACTCGGCCGCTGCGCCACCGAAGGCTGCGACAACGTGTACGCCGACCTGTCCCGCACCGGCCGCCAGCGCTACTGCAGCCCCACCTGCGCCAACCGCGACGCCGTACGCCGCCACCGCGCTCGCGCGTCATGAGGGCGTCCTAGGATGGGCAGATGACCGAGAGCAGCAGCGAGGGCCAGGGTGTTCCGATGGCCGGGGCGAGGACCGAGGACGGCAAGGTGCTGATCGTCGGGCCTGACGGCATGGCCGTCGAGGGGCCGCCGCGCTCCGACGACGATCACGACGACCGCGAGGACGAACCGCGCTCGGTGACCGAGCTGGTCGAGCAGCCGGCCAAGGTGATGCGGGTCGCCAACATGATCCGGCAGCTGCTGGAAGAGGTGAAGTCGGCACCGCTCGACGAAGCCTCCCGGGCGCGGCTGCGCTCGATCCACGAAGCGTCGATCAAGGAGCTCGAGAGCGGCCTGGCGCCGGAGCTTGTCGAGGAGCTGGAGCGACTCAGCCTCGACTTCACCGACGACAGCACGCCGACCGACGCCGAGCTGCGGATCGCGCAGGCGCAGCTGGTGGGCTGGCTCGAGGGCCTGTTCCACGGCATCCAGACGGCGTTGTTCGCGCAGCAGATGGCCGCACGCCAGCAGCTCGAGCAGATGCGTCGCGCACTGCCCGGCGGCCAGCAGCTGCCCGAGGGGCAGCCCGGCTTCCCCGGTGGACCGCAGGCCGGCAACACCGACGATCCGCGCAGTGGTGGGATGTATCTGTAGACGCCTTATTTCAAAGGCTGCAACAACTCCTCGAGGACGGCGGCGACGCCGTCCTCGTCGTTTGTGGGACACACTTTGTCCACCACCGCGAGTACTTCGGGATGTGCGTTCGCGACGCCGTACGACGTACCCGCCCAGGCAAGCATCGGCAGATCGTTGACGGAATCACCGAATGCGATCGTCTCAGCAGCCGAGATCCCTTGTTCTGCAGCGAAATCGGCGAGCATCGCTGCCTTCGAGACACCGGTCGCGGAAATCTCCACCAACCCGTGACCGCCGCTGTGGCTGGCCGTCACTCGTTGGCCGACCAACGGTGTCACGCGGGCCAGCAGTTCGTCGGAGTGCAGACTCGGATGCCGGACGAGCAGTTTTGCGGCCGGCTCCGAAAGTAGCTCCTCGACGGCCGCAACCAAGGTGTTGTCAGGTTTAGGCCAGCGATTGAGGTAGACTGGTTCCTGTCCGTAGCGGTCCGGTCGCTCGATCGCGAACTGCACGTCCGGGATCGCCGTACGGATCGCTTGTGCGACCTCGAGCGCGACCGCGGGATCGATCAATCGGGTCCGAATCGCCTTACGATGCAGGACGTCGTACAAAATAGCGCCGTTGGCAACTATCGCGATTCCGTGATCACCGACGAGATCGGACAGGTCGTGCAGCCAGCGAGGTGGCCTCGCGGTGACCATCACGAAAACACTTCCGGCGCGCTGCACGGCACGCACTGCTGTCAAGGTCCGGGCGGACACGGTTCCGTCACTGCGGACGAGCGTTCCGTCGAGATCGGTGGCTATCAGGCGGGGGTACTGCGAAGCCGTCACCAGGTCACCGTATCCTCGTGGCAGCCGGCGTCGCACTACTCCTCCCGACACCTCGGGCGCAAGCTATTGGACGTCGGTTTCAGCCCTTTTTGACTTATCTGATTGAGCTTTTGACAACGTCATCAGACCGTTACGGCAGGATGCTGCAAAGGCAGCAAGTTCCCCTGCGCGGCACGGTTGGCGCGTGATTTCATGCGTTGGGTCTGGTGGGGAACCGGCGGCTGTTCGGCCGCGTCCTAAGCCTGTTCTGGATCAGCGCGACTGATGCCGCCCCACCCCGGTAAGCACACACAAACGTCGAAGAACTGTTGTGGAATTGGCTGCAACCAAAACCTCGGCAGTGGCGTCAACAGTTATGGATCGGTGCGTCCCGCGCCCGGGACGACATGGTGGGCCGGCAACAAAGCGCGGGTCCATCAGCTAGCGGATCCGTGCGGACGAACGGTGTTCATCGTTCGTTCACTCGGGTCTTGATACTTGGGGAGCCTTGATGACCGTCAACAGCGCCAATCTAGCGGGGCCGGGGGGCAGTAGCTCCCGAGCGGCTGTCGACACATCTTCCATCAAGGAGGGGGCAATGACCGGCTGCATCGCCCGTTCCGACATCTTTCAGCACCGCCTGATGGAAGAGCCGCCGCCAGCGTCCGCAACCCGTCGTACTCGGGAGCGGTACGAACAGCTCGTCCGCGAGGCAAAGGCGTTGTGCGCGTCCTGCCCGCTCTTCACCGAATGCCTGTACAGCGCCGTCGCCGAGCACGATGTGAGCGGCTTCGTCGCCGGAACCACTGCTGTACAACGGCGTTCGATCCGCAACCTGCTCGACGTCGAGGTGCAGGCCGATGACTTCGACCAGCTCGCCGGTGCACGGGGCACGCGCCGGCCGGTGAGCCACGAAGAGGTCCTCCGGCTGCGCACGCAGTACCCGAACGACAGCCTGGAGTCACTGGCCATGCGGCTGGGCTGCTCGCTGTCGACGGTGAAGCGTCACCTGCGCCGTGCGCGGCGCGGTCAGAGCCCGGCAGCCAAGACGCCGCGGCCGCGGCCCGAGGTCGGCGCGGTGCTGGACGCGTTCGACACCGTCGTCGACCACCAGCAGTGCCAGCCACGCCGGACCGGCAGCACCCGGGTTGCTTGATCCGATACTCGGCCCGCCAGCGGACTATCGGACCGAAGGCCCGGAACTCCTGTACACACAGGGGTTCCGGGCCTTTCGGTTGCCTACAGCAAGTTGATCGTGTCAACCCTTTCGATTCTGACCGAAAAGGGTTGGTCTCAGAACCAGCGGTTGAGTATCGTGGCGACGCCGTCGTCCTGGACGGACTTGGTCACCTCATCGGCGGCCGACTTCACCTCGTCAGGAGCCGAGCCCATGGCTATACCGAGACCGGCGTACGTCAGCATCTCGATATCGTTGCGTCCGTCACCTATCGCCAGCAGACCGGACGGCTCCAGGTCGTACTGCGCGAGCGCGACCTTCAGCCCGGTCGACTTGTCGACGCCCTCCGGCGCGATGTCGAGCCAGGCGGTCCAGCCGACGAAGTAGCTGACGCCGTGCAGCCCGAGGCGTTCCGCCAGGTGGACGAAGTCACTCTCCGACTGGTCCGGGTCGCGGATGATCAACCGGGTCACCGGCTGCGGCGCGAGCTCGTCGTCGCCGACCACGCGGATCCTGGCCTCCCGACCGAGGTCGCCGTCCGGGAACGGCGCGGTCACCAAGTAGGTGCCGTCGGACTCCTCGACCGCCATCCGCGCGTTCGGTGCGTACTTGCGGACCGACGTGATCACCGTCGACGGATCGAAGGTCCGCTCGTCGACGACCTCACCGTCGGGGAACCGCATCGTCCGCGCACCGTTGCTACAGACAACGAACCCGCCGGTCGGCAGGCCGAGCCGCTCGGCCACCGGTCTGGTGGTCGACCAGGCCCGGCCCGTGGCCAGGATCACCGGCACCTGCGCCGCGGTACGCCGGACCGCGTCGAGGACCGCGGGCGACATCCCCTCGTCGTGATCGATCAGCGTGCCATCGATGTCCAGGGCAACTGCCGTCGGCTTTGCCCTCATTTACCGACCGGTTCGAGGACTTCGCGGCCGCCGACGTACGGCTGCAGGGCGGTCGGCACGCGGACCGAGCCGTCTTTGAGCTGGTGGGTCTCCAGGATCGCGACGATCCAGCGGGTGGTGGCCAGCGTCCCGTTCAGCGTCGCGACCGGCTGCGTCTTGCCGTCGGCGTCGCGGTGCCGGATGTTCAGCCGGCGCGCCTGGAAGTCCGTGCAGTTCGACGTCGAGGTCAGCTCGCGGTACCGGCCCTGCGTCGGCACCCACGCCTCACAGTCGAACTTCCGGTACGCCGAGACGCCGAGGTCACCTGTCGCGGTGTCGATCACCCGGTAGCTCAGCTCCATCTTGTCGAGCATCTCCTTCTCCCAGGCCAGCAGCCGCAGGTGCTCGTCGGCGGCGTCCTCGAGCCTGCAGTAGGAGAACATCTCGACCTTGTCGAACTGGTGGACGCGGATGATCCCGCGGGTGTCCTTCCCGTGCGACCCGGCTTCCTTGCGGTAGCACGACGACCAGCCGGCGTACCGGATCGGGCCGTCGCTCAGGTCGAGGATCTCGTCCATGTGGTACCCGGCGAGGGCGACCTCCGACGTACCGGTCAGGTACAGCTCGGGGTCCTCGAGCCGGTACACGTCGTCGTGCGCCGACAGGTACCCGGTGCCGCCCATCACCTCGGGCTTGACCAGCGTCGGCGTGATCATCGGGGTGAAGCCGTTCTCCACCGCCTGCTGGATCGCCAGCTGCAGCATGCCGAGCTGCAGCAGCATCCCGGCGCCCTTGAGGAAGTAGAACCGCGAGCCGCTGATCTTCGCGCCGCGCTCCATGTCGATCGCGCCCAGCAGCTCGCCCAGCTCGAGGTGGTCGCGGGGCTCGAAGCCCTCGGCGGCGAAGTCGCGCGGCTTGCCGACCTCCTCCACCACGACGAAATCGTCCTCGCCGCCGACCGGGGCCTCGTCGGAGACCAGGTTCGGCAGGGCCTTGGCGAGCTCGTCGAAGCGCTGCTCAGCCTCCTTGGCGGCAGCATCGTTGGCCTTCACGTCCGCGGCCACGGTCTTGGTCCGCTCCAGCAGGGCGGTCCGGTCGTCGCCCTTCGCCTGGGCGACCTGCTTGCCGAGCGACTTCTGCTCGGCCCGGAGCGCCTCGAAGGCGGAGATGGACGATCGACGCTCACTGTCGGCGACCAGGATCTGGTCGACCAGGTCCGTACTCTCACCGCGCTTGGTCAGGGCCGCGCGGACGACATCGGGGTTCTCACGGAGCAGTTTCGCGTCAATCACACCCTGAGGGTATCGGGGCGTGTCAGAACCGGCGAAGTCTATTCGGGATGATGGGGTGGCGTCAGGTGACCACAGAGGGGGATCTGAGCGGGCGATGAACCACCACCCACCCAGTCAAGTAGGCCGTGCGCTCACGGTCGTGCTGGGTGCGGTCCCGTTCGCGGTGATTACGCTGCTGGTCTTCGAGCACTGGTCGCCGCTGGCGCGCTGGGACCAGTCGGTCGCCGACCGAGCCGCGTCGTACGGCGTCGGGCACGAGGGCGTCGTCGACTTCTGGCAGGTCGTCGGTGCGGTCGTGCTGCCGTGGACGTCCCGGGCGGTGATCGTGATCGTCGCGGCGTACCTCTGGCACCGCCGCGCCCGGCTGCTGACGTTCTGGCTGCTCACGTCGGCGGTGGCCGAGCTCGTGCTGGTCCAGGTGGTCGAGCAGATCTTCGAGCGGGAGCGGCCGGCCCAGATGCTGGTCGAGACCGATGGCTTCTCGTACGTATCCGGTCACGCGACGGCCGCGTTCGTGATGGCCGGCGCGCTCGGCGTCGTCCTGCCGTCGGTGCGGGGCTGGCGGCGGCGGTTCCGGCTGCTGGTGCTGCTGCCGGTGGTCGGTGTGGTGTGGATCGCGTCCGGCGACCGGATCGCGCTGAACGTCAACTACGTGTCGGACGTGCTCGGCGGCTGGGCACTCGGGCTGGGCATCCTGACCGCGACCTCGATCGGGTTCGGTCTCCGGCCAGGGCTGCGGCGCCGACGCCGTCGTACGCCGTCCGATGGTGACGGTACGGCGGCCCCGCCGCGGGCGGCCGTGATCGTGAACCCGATCAAGGTCGGCGACGGGGTGGCGTTCCGCCGGAAGGTCACGCGAGCGCTCGAGATCCGCGGGTACGACGAGCCGCTGTGGCTGGAGACCCGCGAGGACGACGCCGGCAACGCGATGGCCAAGCAGGCGATCGAGAACGAGTCCGATCTCGTGCTGGTGGCGGGCGGCGACGGCACGGTCCGGGTGGTCTGCTCGGCGCTGGCGCACACCGGAATCCCGGTCGGGGTGATCCCGGCCGGCACTGGAAATCTGCTGGCCCGCAACCTGCACATCCCGCTCGACCTGGACGATGCGCTGGAGCGGACGCTGGAAGGCCGCGACCGGCGGATCGATCTCGTCCGGGTGCACGGCGATGGCCTGGACACGGACCACTTCGCGGTCATGGCCGGGCTCGGGTTGGACGCCGCGATCATCTCGGACGCACCACCGCATTTGAAGAAGCAGATCGGGTGGACGGCGTATCTGGTGTCGGCAGCCAAGAACATCAACCACCCCTCCGTGCGGGTGTCGCTCGCGTTGGACGATGCGGAGCCGATCGAACGACGGGTGCGGACGGTGGTGGTGGGGAATGTGGGGATGCTGCAGGCAAACATCCCGCTGCTGCCTGACGCGCGGCCGGACGATGGGTTGCTGGATGTGGTCGTGATCGCACCGCGCCGGGTGACCCAGTGGCCGATCGTACTGTGGCGCCTGATGACTCGGACGAACCGGACGGATATGTATCTCGAACGGTTCACGGGTCGAAAGGTCGAGATCCACGCGGCCGTGGACGTGCAGCGCCAGCTGGACGGCGACCCGATCGGCCCGGGTCAGTTCCTCTCGTGCGAGATCGAACCTGGGGCACTGACAGCAAGGGTGCCTAAGCGACGGTAGGCGAGCCTGCGCGAGGATGTGTGTGGGGTCAGCCCATCGCGGGACGTCGCCGTCCCCCGCGTGCTACGCAACCGCCTCTCGTCGCTCCGCTCCTCGGCGCGGCCACTCCGCCCGCACCCCACCCACCCCGGGGCTTATCGCCCGGCGCATCCCTTCCGGCTGTCGCCGGGTTCTTCCGGCTGTCGCCGGGACCTGCGGGCTACCGCCCGGACCCGTGCGCGCTGCCGCGCGAGCGACCACCCCCGTGGCCGGGCGGGCTGCGGATGATGAGCCGGAAGCCCGGCGGCCGAGCGGGCAGCACGCGAAGCAGCCACCGAGGAGCGCAGCGACGAGAGGCGGCTGCTTCGCACGCGGGCTGACCGCAGCGCCCATCACTACCGTCCGGCGAGGCAGACGGCCAGCCAAGCAGTCACAGGCAGCGCAGCCGCGGGCGACGGACCAGCTCCCCCGCGTGACAGTCGCACGGCGAGCAGACGCCGGCCAAGCGCAGTCACCTGCGAGCGGCAGCGAGCAAACCGCGGCGGCAGCCGCAAACACCGGCGATAGCCGGCACACCCTGGCGATGGCCGGCACACCCCGGCGATAGCCGGAAAGGATGCTCCGGGCGATAAGCCCGGGGGTGGGTGGGCAGCGCGCGAAGCAGTCGCGCCGAGGAGCGCAGCGACGAGAGGCGGCTGCGGAGCACGCGGGGGCTGACCGCAGTACGTCGAGGGCTGACCGCAGTACGCCGGGCGGAGCTCAGTCGACCGTGGGGCCGGCTTCCTTGCGGAGGGTGTCGATGGCTTCTTCCTCTTCCGGCGAGAGTTTGGATTCGCTGGCGAAGGCCTTGACTTCCTTCGCGTACGTGCGCGCATCCGCCCGGCTGTTGATCGAGGTCAGCACGACCCCATCGCCGTTGTTGTCCAGGATCGCCATCGACCACGACAGCTTCCCGCCCGTCTCGCCGAAGGCGTCGTACCGGACGACCGCGAGATGCTGCAGCGTCTCCTTCAGTTCGCCGCGGGTGACGGCCAGCTCCTTGCCGAGTTTGCGCAGTTCGGACTTCACCGTGCCGGGTTTCGGCTCGGGTTCGGACTGCGGTTCCGGTTCCGGGAGGGCTGTGGGTGTGGACTTGTCTGACGTGACGGTCCGGGCCCGGAGGGCCTGGATGGCGAAGACCAGGGCAAGCACCGCCACGAACAGGGCGGCGACCCCGAAGGCACCGGCTAACGTCGAAGACACGCACGAGAGCCTAAGGCATCCGGTGTTATGCCTGAGTATTCAGGCGATCGCACAGTGTGTGCGACCCGGGACGGATGCGGTACCTCGGGCCGTGGCAACGTAGATTCGCGGCGTGACACATTTGCCTGATCAGGGCCCACAACCGGGCGTCCACGACCTCGGATATGCCCGCCTCGACACCGACCGGTTGGAGCGTACCGGCGACGCCGAAGTCGTTTACGGAGCCGGTAAGACGCCGTCTCAGGTGGTGGAACTGCTGCGCACACTGCACGCCACGCACCCCGGACACGCCGTCCTCGCGACCCGGCTGACCGAAGAGGCGCAGGAGGCGGTGATCGCCGCGCTGCCGGATGCAGTTGTAGATCCGGTCGGGCGTACGGCGGTGCTCGGCGAGCCCGGCGTACTGCGTGGAACGGTCGCGGTGGTTGCTGCTGGTACGTCGGATGCGCCCGTGGCGGCGGAGGCGGCGACGACGGCTCGCGTGTTCGGGGCCAACGTGGACGTGATCACGGACGTCGGCGTGGCGGGGCTGCACCGGGTGCTCGGCGTACGGGAGCGGCTCGATGCTGCGGACTGCTTGATCGTCGTGGCGGGGATGGAGGGTGCGCTGCCGAGCGTCGTCGGCGGGCTGGTCGGCGTACCGCTGGTGGCCGTGCCGACATCGGTCGGGTACGGCGCTTCCTTCGGCGGACTGGCTGCGCTGCTCGGGATGCTGAACTCGTGTGCGCCCGGGGTCTCGGTTGTGAACATCGACAACGGGTTCGGGGCCGGCGTCTTCGCCGCTCGCGTCGCCCGGCAGTCCATACCGCGCGAAACGAAGGAAGCCTGATGCGCATCGCTTGGCTCGACTGCTCCGCCGGTGCGTCCGGTGACATGCTCCTGGGTGCGTTCATCGCGGCCGGGGCCGACGTCACAGCCATCAACGCCGCGGTGGCTGCCGTAGACCCGTCCCTTTCGGTCACGGTCTCCCAAACCGCCCGCCACCAGATCGCCGCGACCAAGGCCACCGTGGAAGTCAACGGCGAACCCCACCCGGAGAACACCCCCGATGCCGGCCACGGCCACGCAGCAGGCCACGGCCACACCCACGCCGCTGACGAAGCGGCCGAGCACGCCGACGTGGCGGGTCATGGCCACGGGCATGGGCACGACGACGCCGGGCATGGGGCGGACCATGAGCACTCCGGGCCCACGCGCGCGTGGGCCGACGTTCGGCGGCTGCTCGAGGAGGCGGCGCTGAACGATGCCGTACGGCGGCGCGCCCTCGACACCTTCGCGCGGCTCGCGAGGGCTGAGGCTGCAGCTCACGGCGTTGAGCCGGACACCGTGCACTTCCACGAGGTCGGCGCGCTGGATGCGATCGCGGACATCGTCGGCGTGGCCGCGGCATCGGTCTCGCTGGATATCGACCGGATTGTGGTGTCGACCGTCGTGCTGGGCGGCGGCGGACAGGTTCGTGGGCAGCATGGCGGAATCCCGATCCCCGGGCCGGCGGTCCTGGCGATCCTGTCCGAGGCCCAAGCACCGGTCACCGGCGGCGCAGCGCCGTACGAGATGACGACGCCGACCGGCGCGGCTCTGCTGGCCAGCCTGGCGGACGAGTACGGAACGCTCCCGCCGATGCGGATCCAGCAGACCGGCGTCGGCGCCGGCGGCCGCGATCCGGTCGAGGTGCCGAACATTCTGCGGGTCGTGCTCGGCGAATCGACCGAGAGTTCGGCGACCGAGCTCGTCTACGAGACCAACGTCGACGACCTCGACCCGCGGATCTGGCCCCAGGTCCTCGCGCGGCTGATGGAGGCCGGTGCCGCCGACGCGTGGCTGACGCCGATCCTGATGAAGAAGGGTCGCCCGGCGCACACCCTGTCGGTCCTCGTCGGCAGTGCGAACGCCGAGATGGTCCGGGCGGTGATCCTGTCCGAGACGTCCGCGATCGGCCTGCGCGAGTTCGGCATCCGTAAGCACGCCGCGGACCGCGAGTTCGCCACGGTCGACGTCGAAGGTCAGCGGATCCACGTCAAGATCGCGCGGTACGGCGGTCAGGTGGTCAACGTCCAGCCGGAGTACGACGACGTGGCCGCCGCGGCGTCCGCCCTGAAGAAGCCGGTGAAGTCCATCCTGGCCAAGGCGGTCGCGGCCGGCCACGACCTCTGGGGCTAGTGCGCTTCGGCCTTCTGCGGGACGGCCTTCTGTTTGCGGCGCGGCCAGTCGTACGGCCACCACTGCGCACCACTGCGTCGCGCCCAGACGATCAACCCGATCAGGACGGCCAGCTCGACTGCGGGGCAGAGCGTGTCCCGCAGTCGTGCGCTGAAGAACTCCAACGAGTCGGACAGGCTCGCCGCGACCTGCCGCGCGTTCGGGTCGCGGCCCGGTACGTAGGCGATCGCGAGCATCGTCGTACGAACGACCATCAGCCCGTCCACCTTCGACGCGGCGACCGCTGCCAGGGCGACCCAGGCGATGACGTCGTACCAGGGCAGTGAGTACATCGCGGTCAGGACCCAGGCGATCGCGTAGATCGCCGTGTACCGGATCGCGGCCGGCGTCGGGTCGTCCGGATGTGTCTGCGGGACCAGCGACTTCGGGAACACCTGCGTGAGCAGGATCGCGACCACGATCAGGCCGACCCACGCGAGGATCGCCAGGAACGTCCGGACCAGCCCGTTCGGCAGGAACAGCGTGAAGAAGCTCAGCAGCACCTTGTGCGGCGTCCCGGTCGAGATGAACGACGTCTGCGACCGCGCCTGCTGGAACGCCTGCAGTCCGACGATCGCGTACAGACCGCCCATCGCGATCGCACCGCCGCCGCAGAAGAACGCGGCCTTCCGTCGATCGGCGCGCAGCGCCCAGAGCATGGCGATGCCGACCAGGCCGATCGACAGCTTGGTGCACCCCGCGACGCCGATCAGGAGGCCGGCCAGGAACACGTGCCGCCGGAACGCCACCAGCGCGATCACCGCGAACATCACCGCGATCGCGTCGTTGTGAGCGCCCGCCAGCACCGACCACAGGATCAGCGGATTCGCGAGGCCGAGCATGATCACCCGCCGCCGGGCCGGCAGGTCCTTGCCGACCAGCTTCACCAGTAACAGACCGGTGACCACCAGGCTGATCGCGATCGACAACTGCAGCATCCACACGGTGAGCTGCGCGGAGTCCCCGCCGATCAGCGACGAGAGCCACTGGATCCAGGTCGCGATCGGACCGTACACACTGCGCGCGCCCTGCCACGGCCGCTCGGTCGCGGCGATCACCGGGTCGTACCCGAGCCGGATCGTGTCCGCCGGCGAGGCCGTGTACGGGTCGCCGCCGAGCGCCATGATCCGCCCGTACGCCGCGTAGATAAGCACGTCGCCAGAAGCCATGGGTGGCACCAACGTGATGGCCGCCGTCGTACCGATGCCTAAGGCAATCAACCGGTCGACGCGCGGCGCCCAGCCGTGCCGAAGCGCCTTGGTGGCAAGGAAAACGCCGTACCCGCCGAGCGCGATCGCGACGTAGATCGTCACCGACACGAGCCAGTCGTTGGCATGCGCGTCGAACCAGTACGACGGGAGCCACGGGTGCCGGCCGGTCAACGTCAGCACGACCACGGACGGTCCGAGCAGGCCGACCGCGACGATCAGCACCGTACTCACCAGGTAGAGGGCGACGGCCCGGCGACCGTACTTCCGTCCGAGCTCGAGATCAGCGCTCATTGCGCGGACTTCCGCGGGAAGAGACTGCGGAGCGACGGGCCACCACCGTCCGCGGGGAGCGCACTGCGTGCGGCGAGTGCGCGCCGGACGTGCAGGTACTGCTTCGCGCGGTGCAGCTGACCGCGCAGATCAGTCCCGGTCGCCCGGTGCCGGACGTCGATCGGCACCTCGAGGATGCGGAAACCCTTCCGGCCGAGATCGATCGTCAGCGCGGTCTCGACCCCGAACCCGGCAGCCAGTGGTACGGCGGAGTCGAACGCGGCGCGGGTCAGGCAGCGCTGCCCGGACAACGGCTGCTCCGGCGCCCAGCCGATCGCCTCCTCGATCCCGGCCCGCGAGAGCCGTACGACGAAGCCGTGGCCGCCGGCCTTGGACCCGTCGGCACGCACCTGCGCGGGCAGGGTGCCGATGGTCATGTCCGCGCGGCCGGTCTGCACCGGCTCGATCAGCGGGCCGGCGCCGGACGCGGTGTCGGTCAGGTCGGCGTCGAGGAACAGCAGGTGCCGCGCGCGGGCTCCGTCGCGCTCAGCGACCGCGGCCGCGCCGGTCTCCATCGCGGCGGCCTTGCCCCGGTTGCGCTCGTGCCGGACCACGACGGCACCGGCGCGCTCGGCGGCTTCCGCCGTACCGTCCGTGGAGCCGTCGTCGACGACCACGACCAGGTCCACTCCGATGATCTTGTGCACAGCATCGACGGTCGCCGCGATCCGATCGGCCTCGTCCTTCGCCGGGATCACACAGGCGACGGCGCGCTCGAACGGCTCGGGGGACACATCGTTGGTGGGCACAGCATGACCGGACACAGCACCGCAGCCTAGTTCCTCTCCAGCCGATCGACCTCGTCAGCGCCGGTCGGCTGTGGATATTCGTCCTTTCGTACGACATGCCGGTCAGCCGGGCGGCTACGGATATCAGCCAGGTGGCAGATGTTCCGGGGCGCCGCCGGCAGCAGGATTTGAGGTGTCAGAACGAACACCAACCGGAAGAGGTACGCGAAATGACCCGCACAGTGACCGCCAACATCTCGCTCTCGCTCGACGGACGGGTGAACGGCACAGGTGGCGATTACGACATGAGCTGGATCGTCCCGCACGCGATCACCGAGGGCGCGCGGGACCACATGATCCGGGTGACCGAGCCCGCCACCACGGCACTGCTCGGCCGCAAGAACTACCAGGGCTTCGGCGGCTTCTGGCCGGCGGTGGCCGACGACGAGAACGCGGCGCCGCAGGACCGGGCCTTCTCCCGCTGGCTGAACGAGACCGACAAGGTGGTCTTCTCCGCGACGATGACCGAGACGCCATGGCAGAACTCCCGGATCGCCGACGGCGAGCCCGCGGATGTGGTCAAGGAACTGCGCGACCAGGAGGGCGGCGACATCATCGTGCTGGCCAGCACGAGCGTGATCCAGGCGCTGCTGGCCGCCGACGAGGTGGACCGGCTGAGCATCACCCTCGACCCCGAGCTGGTCGGTGGCGGGGCGCGACTGTTCGAGGACGGTCTGCCGGCCACGTCCTGGAAGCTGACCGACTCCACCCAGACCGAGTCCGGCGCCCTCTGCCTGCTCTACGACCGGGTTCGCTCCTGAGCAACTTCTGGGATATTGTCGGACAATCAGACAGATTGACCGGGCTGCCGTAGCGTGGTGGGCACAAACAGAGCGAAGGGGCGGGCTATGACCGAGGCGCAGCAGCACAGCGGCAAGGCATACGGCGTCGACAGTGAGGTCGGTCCGCTCCGGACCGTGATGCTGCACCGCCCCGGGAATGAGCTCCGCCGGCTCACCCCGCGCAACAACGACAAGCTGCTGTTCGACGGCATCCCGTGGGTCGGCCGCGCCCAGGACGAGCACGACGCGTTCGCCCAGGCGCTCCGGGACCGCGATGTCGAGGTGCTGTACCTCGGCGAGCTGCTGACCGAGTCGCTCGCGGATCCGGCGGCCCGGGCGCAGGCGGTCGCCGGTGCGACCGAGGACCTGCGGCTCGGCGACACCTTGCGCGAGTACCTGCAGGCGTCCCTCGGCGAGCTGGATCCGGCCGGGCTGGCCGAGGCGCTGATGGCCGGCGTACGCAACGACGAGGTCCGGGCGGGTGGGCTCGTGACGTCGCTGCTCGCCCACGAGGACTTCCTGATCGACCCCCTGCCGAACCTGCTCTTCACCCGCGACTCGAGCGTCTGGATCCGGGACACGGTGGCGGTCACGTCGCTGGCGATGCCGGCCCGGATGCGCGAGACGCAGCTGACCGAGCTGATCTACACGTTCCACCCACGGTTCGCCGGCGCGGACAAGGTGTACGACCACCAGCTGGAGCATGTCGAAGGCGGCGACGTGCTCGCGCTCGGTCCCGGCGTACTCGCTGTCGGGGTCGGCGAGCGGACCACGCCGGCCGGGGTGGAGCGGCTCGCGCGGCGGGTGTTCTCGAAGGGGCTCGCGCATACGGTTCTCGCCGTACCGATCGCTCAGCAGCGAGCCACGATGCATCTGGACACCGTGTGCACGATGGTCGACACCGACGCGGTGCTGATGTATCCGAACATGGCGGAGGAGATGCGGGCGCTGGCGGTCACCACCGACGGCGACCAGCTGCACATCGAGGAGCCCGAGCCGTTCCTGGTCGCGGCCGCGAAGGCGCTGGGCATCGACACGCTCCGGCGGATCGACACCGGCCTGGACCCGGTGACGGCCGAGCGGGAGCAGTGGGACGACGGGAACAACACCCTCGCTCTCGCGCCGCGGGTGTGCATCGCGTACGAGCGGACCGTCGAGACCAACGCGCGGCTGGAGGAGTCCGGCATCGAGGTCATCCGGATCTCCGGCTCCGAACTCGGCTCCGGCCGCGGCGGGCCGCGGTGCATGTCCTGCCCGGTACTGCGCGCTCCTGCGAGCAGCTGAGGGGCCAGCTGAGCGCTTGCTCCGGCCGTCATGTGAGCCCGACGACACGCGGAGTGAGAACGGGGCTTGTGGCGGACGACCTTCGTGAGTACTCTTCCTGTCTAGGCCCAGGCCCTGTTGCTCCCCCGTCAGCAGGACTTGGGCCGTCCACGTTTCTGGGCAGATTTATCGATCATGCCTAGACCACATTGAGTCAACGAAACGCCCGGCTGGAGTTCCAGCCGGGCGTTCGTCGTACCGGAGTCAGCGGATGGTGAGCTGACGGCTGGCGAGGCCGGCTCGCGCGGCTCGCTCCTCGGTGGTGAGCGGCGCCTCGGTGGCCAGCGCCTTCTCGAGGGCGGTGGCGAAGTCGGCGGCGGGCTTCTCGACGTCGGCGGCGTCGGTGCCGGCCGGGAGCTCCCAGACCGGTGCGAGTACGCCGAGGGCGCGGAAGGAGCCGATCAACCGGCTGCCGTCGATCAGCGCGGACGAACCGGCCGCGTGCAGGCGGGCGAGCGCGTCGAGCAGGGTGTCCTCGGTGTGCGGCATCACCCAGCGCAGGTAGATGCGGTCGCCGATCTGCGTCCAGTACGCCGCGTCGACCGACTCCAGCCGTACCGTCGGAGCCGCTGCGGCGTTCGCGCGCTCCAGGCCGGCCGCGACCTCGCCGGTCGGGTCCTCGACGTTCTCGCCGACCCAGTAGTCGAAGCCCTCGTGCACCTTGACCTCGAGCGGCTTCGACGTGTCGATCAGGTCCTGCAGCCGCGGACCGTCCTTCATCAGGTCGCCGAGCTGGATCGGGTTGCCCGGCTCGGTGTGCAGCGCGGCGGTGATCGCGTGCCCGAGGTCGCGGCTCGGGTCGCCCGAGGACGCGTGCGTCTGCAGGCCGATCCAGATCGTCTCGTCGTCGCGCACCAGGCCCGGCATCGCCATCGGGAGCAGCGTGACGAGGTTGATCTTCGTGCCCGCGTTGTCACCCGTCAGCTCGACCTCGACCGTGCCGGACGGGACGATCTCGCGGAACGCGATCAGGTCACACTCGGCCGGCAGGCCCTCGAACGGCCGCATCACGAACGCGTCGGCGGCCTGCGCCCGGTCCTTGCCGTGGCACTGCTTGAACCGCTTGCCCGAACCGCACGGGCAAGGCTCGCGCGGACCGACGTCCACCAGGTCGGCCGGATCGAGGGTGACGGTCGTCGTGTTCTTAGCGCGCTGCCGCGACTTCTTTCCCATAACAGCGCAGTCTTGCAGGGGGAAGCACCGGAGTGCGAACTAGCTCGGAACGATTGCGTGCACCGTGCGGTGGTGGGCGGCGGTACGGACGTCCCAGCCGGACGTCAGCATGTCGACGATCGCCAGCCCGCGGCCACCGACCGACTCCGGATGGGTGTCGTTGATCCGCTGCGGCTCGGTGTCCCCGCGACCGTCGGTGACCTCGACATGAATCCCTGCCCGGTCGATCCACCAGGCCGCGCGGACCTCACCGGCCGGCAACGGCGGTGCGTACCGGATTGCGTTCGACAGCAGCTCGGAGAGCACCAACTGCGCATCGTCACACGCCGAAGCGGTGACCCGATAGCGCTTCAGGTAGGCGGCCAGACGGCGGCGGGCATCCGCTACCGCGGACACTTCGTGCGGCAGGACGACGTCCACAACGCTTACGTCGGCGGGCAGGGTAGCTGAGGACAAGCAGGGTCTCCTCAATAGGTGTACAGCCACAGGAACATCTGCCCACGATCCGGGTCCGGAAAACACCCGCGGGTATTCCGTTACAAAGCGCGCCGGAGAACCCGCCCGAAAGCCGGGAAACCGTAACGAAATCGACGGAATTGAACGTTGCAATAACCGCCCGCATTCGCCCCACTACGTATCCAGACCACGTGACACATGCCACACAAAATCGTTCCCAAGTGTCACAAACCAAGAGCCTAGGTACGACGTCCTACCTCTTCCGGCGGTTCCGCCAGAACCCGCAGCGCGACGTCCGGGCGGTCGCTGATCACCACGTCGACGCCGAGCTCGCGGCAGCGCCGGAGGTCTTCCTCGGCGTTCACCGTCCAGACGTGGACCTGGTGGCCGTGCTTCTGCGCGCGGTCGACGTACTCCGGGTGGGCGGTGACGATCTCCAGGCTCGGGCCGGCGTACGAGACGCCGGTCGGGAGCGAGCCGTCGCGGAAACGGAGCGGGATGCGGTCCATCAGCAGGACGGTGCGGAGGGCGGGCGCCGCCGTACGCATCCGGCGCAGGGAGAGCCAGGAGAAGCTCATCACCCGGACCGGTGACTCCGAACCGAGTTTCGGACGTGCCCAGCCGTAGCGGTCCAGGGCCTCGATCAGGCGGCGTTCGACGAGTCCGGCGTACCGGGTCGGGTGTTTGGTCTCGATGGCCAGCTCGACCGGGCGGCCGGCGTCCCGGACGGTCGCGAGCAGGGTGTCGAGCGTGAGCACCTTCAGCTCGTCGAGATCGGGCAGGTCGGCCTCGTCGTCGAGATCGGCCCACGGGCGCTTCCACGAGCCCCAGTCGTAGGCCTCGAGCTCCGCGAGGCTCATCGTCGAGAGCACGCCGCGGCCGTTCGAGGTGCGATCGATCCGGCGGTCGTGCACGCAGACGAGATGACCGTCCGCGGTGAGCCGGACGTCGCACTCGAGTCCGTCCGCGCCGACTTCGATGGCCCGGCGGTACGCCGCGAGAGTGTGTTCCGGATTGACTTCACTGGCGCCGCGGTGGGCTACGACGCGCGGGACCTTCCGCATGAAGAAACTCTTTCACACGGTGAGTCAGGATTGTCGACATGGACATGCGGGCGATCGTGCTGGACGGTCCGGTGGCGCCGGAGGAGCTGCGGGTACGGCGGGTCGCCGTGCCGGAGCCGCGGCCGGGGTGGGTGCGGATCAAGGTGGAGGCGTTCGGGCTGAACCGGTCGGAGTACCACCTCCGCGCCGGTCTCGCGACCAACGCGCGGTTCCCGGTCATCCCGGGGATCGAGGCGGCCGGGACGGTCGACGCAGCGCCGGGTGGGGAGTTCGTGGCGGGGCAGCAGGCGGTGGCGATGATGGGTGGGATGGGGCGCGAGTACGACGGCGGGTACGCCGAGTACACCGTCGTACCGGCGTCCTCGGTCATCCCGGTGACGACCGACCTCGACTGGGCGACGCTCGGGGCGCTGCCGGAGATGCTGCAGACGGCGTACGGCTCGCTCTACACGGGGCTGGCGATCGAGCCGGGGCAGTCGCTGCTGGTGCGTGGCGGTACGTCGTCGGTGGGCGTCGCGGCTGCTGTGCTGGCGAAGGAGCACGGGCTGACAGTGTTGTCGACGACGCGGAATCCGGAGCGGCTGGACGTTCTTCGCGAGTTGGGTGTCGACCATCCGATCGTTGACGACGGCAACGTTGCGGAAAAGGTGCGGGAGATTGTTCCGGGCGGCGTTGATGCGGCGCTCGAACTCGTCGTCACGAATGTCCTGCCGGACACCCTGAAAGCCGTCGCGGTCCATGGCACCGTGTGCTTTACCGGAATGCTCAGCGACAACTGGACGATCCCGGACTTCTACCCGATGGACTACATCCCGAACGGCGTCCGCCTCACGGCATACGGCGGCGAGAGCTCAGACCTACCAGCCGAAGCCTTCCAGCACTACGTCGACCTGGTCGCCGCCGGCCAACTCCCGATCCGCATCGACCAAGTCTTCACCATGAACGAAATCGGCCAAGCCCACCGCATCATGCAAGACGGCCAAGCCGTCGGAAAGCTCGTCGTACGAGTCTGACGCAGCCCCCGGGTGCGTGGGACTGCTGGGTGCTGGGTCGGCCACCTGAGCTGGCCCAGCACCCAGCTGGTTCAGGCGGTTGCCTCCGCCAAGGTCGCCGAACGACCGGCGGGGCGAGGGAGGCCGTAGTGGTCTCGCAGGGTCGTGCCGGTGTACTCCGTGCGGAACAGGCCACGTGCTTGGAGGATGGGGATTACCTCGTCGACGAACACCTTGAGGCCGGAGGGCAGGACGGGAGGCATGATGTTGAAGCCGTCTGCTGCGCCTGCTTCGAACCAGTGTTGGATTGCGTCTGCGACCTGTTCGGGGGTGCCGGTGAACGTGCGGTGGCCGCGGCCGCCGCCTAGGCGGCCGATCAGTTCGCGGACGGTTAGCTTCTCGCGGCGGGCCAGCGTCACGATCAGCGTGTAGCGGCTCTTGGCGCCCTCGATCTCGTCCTCGTCGGGCAGGTCCGCGGGCAACTGCTGGTCGAACGGCAGGTCCTCGGGCGCCACCTTCAGCGTCTTCGCCAGCTGCAGCCGCGCGTACTCGGGCCGGATCAACGAATCCAGCTGATGCTCCAGCCGCTCGGCCTCAGCGACAGTCGACCCGATCACCGGCACGATCCCCGGCAGGATCTTCACCGACGACGGATCCCGCCCAAGCGCCACCGTGCGCGCCTTCAGGTCCCGGTAGAACTCCTGCGCATCCTCTAGCGTCTGCTGCGCGGTGAACACCGCCTCGGCGTACCGCGCCGCCAGCCCTTTCCCGTCCTCCGACGACCCAGCCTGCACGATCAACGGATGCCCTTGCGGCGACCGGGGCAGGTTCAGCGGCCCGCGCACCTGGAAGTGCCGCCCCACATGGTCGATCGGCTGGACGCGATCCTGCACCGCCCACACGCCCTCGGCCTTGTCGGCGATGGCCGCGTCGTCCTGCCACGAGTCCCACAGCTTGTACGCGACCTCGAGGAACTCCGCCGCCCGCTCGTACCGCTCCGCGTGCGCCGGCTGATCCGCGAGGTTGAAGTTGAGCGCCGCATCCGGCCCGGCCGTCGTCACCACGTTCCAGCCCGCGCGCCCACCACTCACGTGATCCACACTCGCGAACCGCCGCGCCAGGTTGTACGGCTCGTTGTACGTCGTCGACGCCGTAGCGATCAGCCCGATCCGCGAGGTCACCGCCGCAATCGCAGTCAGCAACACCGTCGGCTCGAGCGAACCAGCCGGCCGCCGCCCCACCGTCCCGATCAGCACCGGCGAATCCGCGAAGAAGATCGAGTCGAACTTCCCGCGCTCCGCCAACTGCGCCAAGGCCTGGTAATGCGCTACCGACGTATTCGCGAACGGATCGCTCTCCGGCAGCCGCCACGACGCCTCGTGGTGCCCGGTGCTCATCAGGAACGCGTTCAAATGCAGCTGTCTGGTCACAGCGAAACTCCCAAAGCATCGAGAAGCCGCGACCGGATCGCGGCGAATCCTGGATCGGCCGAACTCCGCGGAGCGGCCAGCTCGACCACTTCCTCCGCGACGATCCGGCCCTGGTCGAGCACGATCACCCGATCGGCCAGCACGATCGCCTCGTCAACGTCGTGCGTGACGAGCAGTACGGCGGGCTGATGCGCCGCGCACAACTTCCGCAGCAGCACGTGCATCTTCAACCGGGTCAGCGCATCCAGCGCCCCGAACGGCTCGTCCGCGAGCAGCAGCTCCGGCTCCCGGACGAGCGACCTGGCCAGCGCGACCCGCTGCTGCTCACCGCCGGACAGCTCGTTCGGCCAGGCCTTTTCACGACCCGCGAGCCCGACCTCCTCCAAACTGCGACGCCCACGATCGAACGCACCGCTCAGGCCGAGTACGACATTGTCGAGCACCCTTGCCCACGGCAACAACCGCGAGTCCTGGAAGACGACCGACACGTTCTCCGGTACGGCGAGCTCACCCGACCCGTCGACGTCGTAGTCCAGCCCGGCCAGTGCCCGCAACAACGTGCTCTTCCCGGACCCGCTCTTCCCCAGCAGGGCAACGAATTCGCCCGGCTCGATATCCAGATCCAACCCGTCGAGTACGGCGCGATCGTCGTACCGCCGGATCAGGTTGCGGACCTGGACCGTCGTGCTTACGAGGCCAGCGTTCGGCGCCATGACAGGGCCCTCCTCTGGATCAGGCGGACGACGGCGTCGGAGATCAGGCCGAGGGCGCCGTACACGACCAGGCCGACGATGATGATGTCGGTCTGTCCGTACGTGCGGGCCAGTTCCATCATGTAGCCGATACCGCTGGTGGAGTTGATCTGCTCGACGACGACCAGCGACAGCCACGCGCCGGTGACCGCGAACCGCAGTCCGAGCAGGAACCCGGGCAGCGCGCCCGGCAGGACCACGCGCCGGATGAACTCCCATTGGGACAGCCCGACGGTCTGCGCGAGTTCGACGTACCGGCTGTCGATCGTGCGCAGGCCATTGTGGGTGTGGATGTAGATCGGGATGAACACCCCGAGCAGGATCGTGACGACCTTCATCGACTCGCCGATACCCAGCCAGAGGATCAGCAGCGGCAGCAGGGCCAGCGACGGGATCGCGCGCTTGATCTGGATCGGTCCGTCGAGGACGGCCTCGCCGAGGCGGGACAGGCCGGAGATCAACGCCAGTACGACGCCCAGCACGATGCCGAGAGCCAGTCCGATCAGTGCCCGTTGGGCCGACGTCCACAGGTTCGACTGCAGCCGGCCGTCCGCGATCAGCTCACCCGCCGTGGACACCACGGTCCACGGCGCAGACAGGATTCGTTGGTCGATCCAACCAGCGGCCGATCCGATACTCCAGATCGCCAGCAGCAGCATCGGTCCGATCGCGGCCCCGAACCGGATCCGCTTGCCCGGACCGAGCCGCCGCCGTCGTACGACGGGACGCGCGGCCCCCGCACGGGAACGTAGTCCGGGCAGTGTTGTCGCGCTCATTTCGCCGCTCCGTCCGCCGCCTTGATCGCGTCCGACGCGACCGTCTGGAAGCGCAGGTCATAGAGATCCTTCGCCTGGATCACCGGATTGCCGGTCTCCTTGGCGAGCAGCTCGATGGTCTCCTGCTGCCGCTTGATCGCGTCGCTCCAGTCCGCCGGGATGTCCGGGTGGCCGGCGTTGTCGACCAACCACTGCCCGTCGGCCTCGTTGAGCCCCTGGTCCTTCACGTAGTACCCCGCGATCCATTCCTTGGGGTGCTTGTCGATCCACTCCTGCGCGACAGCCCAGGCTGCGACGTACGCGTGGATGGCCGCGGCCTTCGCCGGATCCTCGAGCGACTCGACCGGCCCGTAGAGGTGGCCGGCGTCGTCACGCAGTCCGTGGTCGATCACACTGGCGCCGTCCTTGCCGTACTTGGCCAGGTACCGCTTGATCTGGACACCACCGATCGGCGCGACGTCGACCTGCTTCGACGAGAGCGCGTTCGAGTAGACGTCACCGGTCGAAGGCAGCTCGACCAGCTTCACGTCCTCCTTGGTCAGCCCCGCCTTCTTCAGCGCCTTCAGGATCAGCGCGCCCTGCGCCTGTCCCGGGCTGTACGCGATCTTCTTGCCGCGCAGGTCGCCGAGGGTCTTCACCGACACTCCGGGGGCGATGCCGAGCTTGTAGATCGGGTGACCGATCGGGTCCTGGCGGAACTTGGAGGCGACGATCTTCACGTGCAGACCGGTCCAGGTCGCGTTGATCGACGGGATCTCGGCGACCGAGCCGAGGTCGAGCGCGTGCGCCCGGAACGCCTCGGTGGTCTGCGGCCCACCGCTCAGGTTCGCGAACTTCACGTACTTCGAGACCTTGTCGTACTGGCCCGAGAGCTTCAGTGCGACCTCGGTGGCCGGGTCACCGACGACGATCTTGGCGCCGTCCGGGACGGTGGTCGGCAGCGGCGCGTCGAGCGAGAGCTTCCCGGCGGCATCACCGCCGGCCTTGTCGGCGCCGCAACCGGCCGCGAGGGCGACGGTGGCGAGCGCGGCGGACAGTACGGCGTACAGGCGGGTTCTAGGCATGATGTGCTTTCGGGGTGGCGGTGGCGTAGCGGCCGTCGTGGTACAGCAACGGCTCGTGCTCACGTCGTTCGGTGTGGGTGGCAAGGCGGGCGACGACCAGGTAGTGGTCGCCGACCGCGAATCGGTGCTCGACCTGCGCGCGCAGGTAGCTCGGGGCCTCGTCGAGTACGGGCTCGCCGGAGGCCAGCCGGGACCAACGGGTCGGCTCGGCGAACCGGTCGATCCCGCTGGTCGCGAACCGGCCCGCGATCGCGTGCTGGTCGGCGGACAGGAAGTTGATCACCAGGCTGTTCGCCGTACTGACGGTCGGCCAACTGGATGCGCTGGTGGCGATCGCGAACGAGACGAGCGGTGGCAGCAGGCTGACGGAGACCAGCGAGGTTGCGGTGAAGCCGGCCGGCCCGTGACCGGCGTCAGCGGTGATCACCACGACACCGGCGGCGTGGCGACGGAAGACGGAGCGGTAGACGTCGGCGTCCACCACCCGCTCTTCAGAACAGTCGGGTACGACGGAGAGGGCAGGACGATGCAAGGCGGGAACAGACATGTCTCTCCCTTGGGAAGGAAGGTGAGCGGCGAGAGTTCGCCAGAGATGAGACAGGGGAAGCGCGGTCACCGACAGGTGGCGCTCGCCGTCCGCAGCAGATCGATGACGCGACGGCGGGTGAGGAGTGTCGTCGTCATGTCAGCTATCTTCGCATCATTGTCTATCGGCTAACTAGACAATCTCGTGATCTGGACCGGCCACCCTCACATCGGGCGAGCGCCGTGCGTTCTACTGTCGTGATGACTCGGGAGAAGGTCGAGCTGCCGCCGTTCCAGGCGCTGATCGACGCGCACTGGCGGGACGTGGCCAGGCTGGCGCGGGCGATGGCCGGGCCGGTGGACGGCGACGACGCGGCACAACGCGCCTGGGAGAAGGCGTACGCCGCGTACCCGGCACTGACGTCGGCGAAGAACCTGCGCAGCTGGCTCCTCACCATCACGGCCCGGTGCGCGACCGACGTACACCGGGCGCGGAAACCGCAGCGCCCGCTGGACGAGGCGCCACCGGTGGCAGTCGAGGGCCCGGACGCCGCCGCCTGGCCGGACCCCGACCTCTGGCGGGCGGTCAACGAGCTCCCGGAGCGGCAACGCTTCGCGATCACGCTCAAGTACGTCGGCGACCTGGACCACCACGGCGTGGCCGCCGCTCTGGACACCACGCCCGCCGCATCGCGCCGGCTCGTCAGCGACGCGCTCGCGACCCTGCGCAGCAAACTCGGAGTAGACAATGACTGATCTCGAGAGCCGGCTGACCCGGCTCGCCATGCCCGACCTGAAACCACCTGTCCTTCCCGACGCCGACGTGGCCTACACGCTGCACGACACCCCGATCGGGACGATGCTGCTCGCGATCGCGCACGGCCGCGTTGTCGCCAGCTCGTTCGGCGACGAGGAGACCATGACCACCCGCCTCGCCCGGGCCGTGTCCCCGCGCGTACTCCGGCAGGCCCGCCCGCTGGACGACGTACGGCGACAGCTCGACGAGTACCTCGCCGGCACTCGTCATACCTTCGACCTCGAGGTGGACCTCGCGCTGGCAACGCCGTTCCAGCGGCTCGTCCTCACGGACCTGCCGACGCACACGTCGTACGGCGCGACGACGACGTACGGAACTGTTGCCGCCGACATCGACAAGCCCAAGGCGGCGCGTGCGGTCGGTACGGCGCTGGGCGCGAACCCGGTCTGCGTCGTGCTGCCGTGCCACCGGGTCGTCGGCGCGAACGGAGCCCTCACCGGATACGCCGGCGGGCTCGACGCAAAACGATTCTTGCTGAATCTCGAAGCAAAAAGCTGAGTTTTCCGGAATTCCCCGGAATGGTTTTAGACTCGGCAAAACAAGGAGCAGATCCCCAATGTGGAGTGGGGATCTGCTCCTCCTGACGTGTCAGGAAGTTGTCGGCTGGTGGATCTCGAGGATCAGTCGGCGACGGCCGCCCCAGTCGCGTTTGTAGACCTTGTAGTCGTCGATTCCGGCGGCCGCGCAGAGACGCCCGTAGCTGATCTCGTCGTGGATGAAGTGCACGCCGCTGCGGTTGTCGCTGAACTCGGTCGTGACGATCCGGTGCTCAGGGCCTTGCCGCATCCCGTTCGCGATCTCGGCCGCGGTCGCCGGTCCCCAAGCGGGGCCCTCGATGATCGCGATCCCGCCCGGCTTCAGCACCCGGGAGATCTCGCAGATCGTCGAGATCTGCTCGTCCTCGGCGAAGAGTTCGTGGAACGCCGTCCACAGGCAGATCACCGCGTCGAACGAGTCCCACTTGTAGGGCAGGTCGGTCATCGAGCCGATCGCCCAGTCGATCGCGAGCTCCTCCTCGGCCGCCTTCGCCTTTCCGGCCTCGATCAGGTTCGGCGAGATGTCCAGCCCGCGGACGACCTTCCCGGCCTTGCGCAGCGGCAGCGCGACCCGCCCGTACCCGCAGCACAGGTCGAGCACCGACTCCTTGCCGTCCAGCAGCTCCTCGACGGCCTTGACGATCAGCGCGTCCCGCTCAGGCGTCGTACGAGCGGCCAACCCGTCGGCCCCGAGCTCCGCGTACTCGGCCCGGCTGCGCAGTGCGGAATTCAGCATGCCGCAAGTATTCCGGTTACTCCGGGTCAGTTGTCCAGCGCCCGGGGCTTGAGACTACCTAGCGCTACCGCTGCAACCATGGAGACGACGATCGACGTGTACGTCGCACCGAGCCACGTCGGGACCGGGTGGTTGTTGAAGAGCGCCTGCTGTACGTCGGTCCAGAACGGCGACCAGCCGGCCACAGTGCCCGGGTTCACCAACTGGTACGCGACGAATCCGATCAGCCACGCGAGCGTCGGCTGCCAGCGGAACTTCGCCGTACCCGAAACGTCCCACTTCATCTTGCTGACCACGAAGAAGTCGGCGATCGCGACCGCGAACAACGGGATGAAGACCGAGCCGATCAGATACAGGAACTGCGTGTAGTTGCCTAGGTCAACCAATAGCGCGAGCCCGGTGGCGAGCACGCCGATCGCGACCGAGATCCACCGGCGGTCGATGTGGCCGATCAGGTTGTGCGCGGCCATCGTGGTCGAGTAGACGTTCGCGTACGCCTCGTCGACCTCGTCCACCAGCAGTACGAACAGTGCGATCGCGCCGGCCGGCAGTGTGACCAGTGCGGTGATCACGTCGTCGCTGTTGGTCTGCAAGGTTGCCACCGCGACGACGCCGAGGGCGTAGTACCCGATCGCTGCCAGGCCGTAGCCGAGTGCAGAGCCACCGAATGCAGCCTTGTTCGTGCGCGAGTGCCGCGTGTAATCGGCGGCGAGCGGCGCGAACGACACGACACCCGCGGCGGCGAGGTCGACGGCCGGCCAGAAGCCGAACACGCTGTCCTGCGGCAACGCGTGCACCGGCTTGCTGAGCACCTGCACGAACAGGTAGACCGACGCGATCAGCACCAGCCACACCATGAACTTCCGCAGGATCCGCACACTGCCCAGCGGCCGGACCGCCATCGTCGTCGCGATGATCCCGGCCAGTACGACGAACAGCCAGCGCCAGCGTTCACTCGTCACCGCGACCGCGGCCTGTGAGATCACGATGATCTCCATCGTCGCCCAGCCGACGTTCTGCGCGATGTTCAGCACGGTCGGCGCGATCGAGCCGCGCCGGCCGAACAGCCCACGCAGACTCGCCATCGCCGGCGCACCGGTGTGCGAGCCGAACACAGCCGCGCCGCCCAGCACGAGCGCCCCCATCCCGCAGCCGACGACAACTGCCAGCAAGCCCTGCCACAGCGAACCCGTGTACGCCGCAACGAGCGCACCGGTCACCGGACCGAACAGTGAGATGCCGAAGTTGCCCCACAGCGTGAACTGGTCGAAGAAGCCGAGCGTCCGCGGCGCATCGGTGGTGAGAACGAGCGGCGCCTCGGTGCTGCTGGCAGGACGAACAGCGGTATCGGTCATGAGTGACCCCAATCCCTACGCCGGCATTACCCGGTCAGGTTCAGGCGGTCGGCGACCCAAGCTGTCGCCCTCTCAGCCCGCGCGTGTTCGGTGCGAGCTCCCGCATAGGTTTGTGCTGCTGAGTCTAACTCGTCAGCTAGTTTCGGGGAGGGCGGCCGCTCGTTCTATGAGAGCGGCGAGCTCCGGGCCGTTGGTGACGACCGGCATATGCGCGCCGGTGTCGAAGGTCCGGGCCTCACCGTGGCTGAGCTCGGCGAGGCGCTGGACCCACTCCGCCGTCGAGAGCAGGTCGTGCTTGCCGCGGACGATGAACACCGGCGCCTTGACCTGCGAGATCACCTCGGCCAGGTCGTGGTGCCGGGATGCCTCGACGGCGCGGGCGATCGTCGGCAGCGTGGTCCGCGCGTACTGCGGAGTGACGGTCCGGATCAGCTTGGGCGAATCCGGTACGGCGGATCCGAGCCAGCGCACGGTCCGGTCGACCCAGCTCGTCATACGGCCGTCGCCTGCCGGTGCGACCAGTACGACGGCGTGGGCGAGGTCGGCGAACCGGACTGCTGTTTCGACGACGATCTGGCAACTGGCCGAGTGGCCGACGATGACGGACCGCTCGCGGATCTTCTCGGCGAGGGCGACCGCCAGTGCGCGCGGGTGCAGGTCCTCGCGGGCGCCGGCGGGTTCGCCGTACCCGGGGAGAGTGACCACGTGGTACGGCGTGATGAGGTGTTCCACGGTCTGGGTGTACGACTCGGGGCCGAGGCCCAGGCCGGGCACCAGGACGACAGGTGCGCTCACTCCCAGGGGGCCTTGACCGGTGGACCCTTGACGACCGGGTTCGGTACGTCGGGCTTCAGTTCGCGGTACCCGAGGAACAGGCCGGCCGCGAGGATCAGCAGACCGGCGCCACCCCAGCCGTACGCCGTGGGCAGCCGGTCGACCGAGCCGTCGATGGAGCCGAGGCCGGTGGACAGGACCATGATCAGCCAGACCAGAATCGGTACGGCGGAGATCGCGACCAGGCCGAGCCCGACCAGCTCGGCCGGCTCGGGTTGGCGACCGGCCTTGCGACGCGCGAGCACGTCGCGGATCCACATGAACAGTGCGGCCGCGCCGATGACCACGAGCAGCAGCTGGCCGATCGCGTCGATCACATCGGTGCGGAGCGGATGGTTGAGCGGTGAGCCCGGCGCCTGCGAGATGTCGCGCAGCGAGACGCGCTGGACGGAGATGACGAGCAGGCCGTAGAAGCCGGCGATCACGGTGGCCAGGCCGACGACCCGGGCAGCACGTGGGTCGCGTGGGGCGACCTGTTGGTCTCGGCCGTACGCCGGGAGGTCGTGTGGCTCGGGAGCCGACGGAGCGCCGTACGGCATGCCGGGGCGGTAGCTGGGCGGCTGGGCGTGCTGCGGACCGGGCTGCGGGTGCGGCGGGACGCCGTACTGACCGGGTGGGGTGCCGTAGGGCTGGGGCGGCGCGTACGGGCCTTCGGCCGGCGGGGTGCCGCGGCCGGTGCCGTACGTGCCACCGCCGTACGGCGTGGGCGGGGCGTAGTGGTGGTCCGGTTGCTGTTGCGGCTCCTGCTGCTGCTCGGGCTGCTCGCCCCGGCCGTACGTCGGGAAGTCCTGTGACGACATTCGCTCTGCTCCCTCCCGTCGTACCTAGTTTCTCAGGTTGCCTTGATGGTCGGCCAGGCGTTGGGCAGACAGCCGGCCAGGCCCTTGGTCTGCTGCATCATCACCGGCGCGGGGGTCTTCGGCTTGGTGCAGGTCGAGTGCCCGTGCCCGAGCGCGTGACCGACCTCATGGTTGACCAGATAGCTGCGGTAGAGGTCGACGTTCCCGTTGTACGCCGGGATCCCGTACATCCAGCGCTTCGCGTTCAGTACCACCCGGTCCTCGACCCGGCAGGACACCTCACCACCGGTATCGAGCGGCAGACACAGCTTGTCGGTCAGCGTCGGCGTCGCGAGGATGATCCGGAGGTCGGCGTCCACCTTGTCGGTCCGCTCGAAGCTCACCGGATGCAGCGCCTGCCAGCCGCGCGGATCCGTCAGCGTCTTGTGAATAGCCGCGGCGACCGCGGCTCCGTTGATCGACAGCCCTTGCTCGATCTCCACGCGGTACGTGAGCTTGTCGCGCACCCCACTCGCCTTGTTGAACCCAGGCACGACCGCAAGCTTCCCGGTCGACACCAGCACGTTCGGCTTGGCGTTCTTCGGCTTCCGCGTCAGAGTCGGTGCCGGCCGCAACGGAGTGGTGAACTTCTGCGTCGGCGTAGCCACCGGCTTAGGCGTCACGCTAGGCGTCTCCACCACCGGCGCCACACTCACCGGTTCCTCAGCCCCCGCAACCGCCTCGGCCGCAAGACTGGCCCGATGCGCCACATCCGGATGCGCAACCACCACAGTCCCGAGCACCGCAAGCGCGGTGACAGTCAACCACTGCCCCTTATAAGACTTCCGCCGACTATGCCGCCCACGCGCGCCCGCACGCTGGCCGCTCCGCCGGGTGGTCATGACACTCGACCCTACCGACTCCCCACCACGCCACGAAAGAGCAGTTTCGTTAAGCCCTGGTGAGGTGGGCAGAAAACTTCCGCCGGCCAGCTGGCAACTGCGGCCCACTCGGTGATGACTGGACAGCAGTCCGGTGCTAGAGAGTGCAGATGACGAGCATGGGGACGCTGGTCTTCGGCCGACTGACCGAAGCCTGGCGAGGAGAGGCGACGGACTTCACGCCGCTGCTGGTGGAACGTCTGGACCAACTCGGGAGCGCGATCGGTGTAGACCTGGCAGCCGCAGGGCAATCGGAAGTTAAGACAACGGGCGGACGTCGCATCGACATCGTCGCTCAGGTCGAGGACGGCACAGAGTTCGTGATCGAGAACCAGTACGGCAGAGCGGATCACGATCATCTGACCCGAGGCCTGGCGTACGCCGTCGCGCGGCGAGCACGTGGGCTGGTGGTGATCGCGGAGCAGCACCGCGACGAGTTCCGCGCGCTGGCCGAGTACCTGAACGACCTCGCCGCCAAGGACAGCGAGCGAGGCATCAGCGTTTGGCTGGTCGAGGTCAAGGCGGTGCGGATCGGCGAGAGCCCATGGGCGCCGCTCTTCACCACGGTGGTTGAACCCAACGAATTCGTGATGGCTGTCATCGAGACTGAGACGAAGACCAACCTGACGTCTCTGACCGAGTTCTTGACGGCCTGCGACACACCGGAGATCCGGGAGACCGTCACCGAGGTCGTGAAGGAATGGGATGCCGCCGGCCACAAGCGGCGACTCGGTCCGAACCACTTGGTGCTGGAAGCACGCGGACCGTCGAAGCGCGGTCTTCGCACGGTGGTGACGCTCTACACCGACGGCCGAGTGTTCGTCCCGTTCCTGTCGTACGCGGGATGGAACAGCGGCATCGCCGTCGAGCCTTTGACGACTGTGGAATTCCGCCGACGTGCCGACGCCCTGTTCGGCTTCAACGGTTCGGAGCAACAGGCACGGACCGCGCCCGGATGGCTCGAGCCCGACCGGGTTCCACAGTTGATGACGTTCTGCTTCGAGATCGCCGAGGCGTACTCCGATGCCCCGGCGTCCACCTCCCCGACCATGTCGGATTGAGCTGCGCTGCTCGGGGATGGCCCGTGCTCGAGCCGGTTGCGCGCGATCACCAGCCGCGGACGGGTAGACGCCGGCCTAGGTAGTCGACCGCGCGGCAGCGCGCACACGGGCGGCAGCCCGCCGCGTCCGGCGGCAGCCGGTTAGGGCGGCGGCAGCCGCAGAACCCGGCGATAGCCGGAAAGGATGCACCGGCGATAAGCCGGGGGGTGGGTGGGCAGCGTGCGTAGTGGCCGCGCCGAGGAGCGGAGCGACGAGAGGCGGCCGCGGAGCGCGCGGGGGCTGACCGCCTGCAGTCAAGCTGTGCGGGTGCGGAGGAACTTTCCGAAGTGGGGGACGGTGAAGGCGACCGTGCCGCGTTCGGCGGAGAAGACGAGGCCTTTTTTGATGAGGCCGTCTCGGGCTGGGGAGAGGGACTGGGGTTTGCGGTTGAGGGTGCTGGCTACCTCGGCGGTGGGGACGGAGCCGTCGTCGACGCCGATGCCCAGCTCAGCCATGGCTCGCATGTACTCGCGCTCGGCGGGAGTAGCCCGTTCGTAGCGGGAGCCGAAGAAGCCGACTGTCAACTCAGCAGAAGCCTCGGGAGCCGCGACGGCGACGTCCTTGATGGTGATGGGAGACGTGGGCGCGTGGTCCCAGGTCGAGTGCGCGAACGCCTGCACGAAGTACGGATAGCCATCCGTCTGCGCATACAGCTCGTCGAGCGCCTCTTCGTCGTACTGCACGCCTTCGCTCTCCGCCGGCACCATCAGCGCCCGGTCGCACGCATCACGCGCCAACCGATCAACGCGCACATACCGGAACAACCGCTCGGAGTACGACTTGCTGGCCGACAGCACGGCCGGCAGATGCGGCAGCCCGGCACCCACGACAACCAACGGCGCACTCTGCTGCGAGATCTCATGACAAGCCGCGCACAGCGCAGACAGGTCGTCCGGACTGATGTCCTGCATCTCGTCGATGAACAGCCCGACCCCAACAGACAGGTCACCAGCCAGATCAGCAGCGTCGGTGAACAGCTCGATCAGGTCCATCTCCAGATCACCGGAGTCGGCCCGCCCCTTCGCCGCCGCCACATCCACCGGCGGATGCCACCGGATCCCTTTCCGGTCCTCCGCCCCCGTCCGCAACGCAAAAGCCTTCAGTACTGCGCTGAACTGGTCGACCCGCTCATCGTCGCGATGCCGATGCCCCAGCTCCCGCATCGCGGTATGCAGCGCCTGCGCGATCGGCAACCGGATGCTCTGCTCCGGCCGCGCCTCGATCTTCCCGGTACCCCAGGCACGCTTGATCGCCTGCGACCGCAACGTGTTGAGCAGCACCGTCTTGCCAACACCCCGGAGTCCGCTGAGCACCAGGCTCCGCTCCGGCCTGCCTGCCGCGACCCGCTCGAGGACCACCTCGAACTGCCGCACCTCGATGTCGCGTCCGGCCAGCTCAGGCGGCCGCTGACCGGCGCCGGGCGCATAGGGATTCCGGATCGGATCCATGCTTTCACTCTATGAGCCCGTCTAGCGTTTTCCGTAGATTGACCAATCAAGGACCAGAGCGTGTCGCGACCGATCTCTACAGCTTTCTAGCGAAATGACTAGAAAACGATAGACACCACGAGCGAGCCGAAGAGCACTATCGTTCCGGCATGCAGCTGGAGTGGGCTCGCCAGGCGGGGACGTTGTACGAGCGGGTGCACCAGCAGTACGTCGGTGGCGCGCGCAAGCTCGAGGCGCTCATCAACGAGCTGATCGGTGAAGAAGAGGGCATCAACTACCTGACCGCGACCGCCCGCGCCAAGGACCCGGAGTCGTTCCTCGCGAAGGCGGCGAAATCGCATCCGGACGACCCCGGCCGACCGAAGTACGACGACCCGCTGAACCAGATCACCGACCTGGTGGCGGCGCGGGTGATCACGTTCCTGGTCGAGGCCGTGGACCGGGTGTGTGAGGTGATCGAGGAAGAGTTCGAGATCGTCGAGCACACCGACATGGGCGCGCACACCCGGGCGCAGGGCGTGTTCGGGTACGCGAGCAAGCACTACCTGGTCCGGTTGAACGCGCACCGGCGCGAGCTGCCGGAGTACGCCGTACTGAAGAACCTCGTGATGGAGATCCAGGTCCGTACGGCGGTCCAGCACGCGTGGGCCGAGTTCGAGCACGACATCCGGTACAAGCTGGACATCCCGCCGGCCCGCAAGCCGGAGTTCGACCGGCGGTTCCTGCTCGCCGCAGCGTTGATGGAGCTGGCCGACAACGAGTTCACCGAGATCGACCGGCTGTACCGCGAGCTGGCGGCGACCGCGTCGGACAAGGCCCCGCTGGACCTGACGACCGGCACGCTCACGACGTACCTGACCCGGCGGTATCCGGACGCGCCGCACGCCAAGACCACTCACTACGCGTGGATCCTCGGCGTCCTGCATCGCCTCGGCGTCACCACCGAGGAGCAGCTCACCGACCACCTCAGAGGCATCGACAGCGAAGCAGTCCAGGCCGCCATGACCCACAGGGCCCCGGCCGGCACCGTACGTCGCCTGGACGACGACCTGCTCGCAGCCAACGGCCCTGCCTACCTGACACTGTTCCCCGACGAGGAGCGCCGCCAGAAGATCCTCCGCGGCCGCCTCAAGGCCCTGACCCGCGCCGGCATCATCCAGCCTTGACGAGGGCGTCCGCAGTACGTCGGGCCCACGCACTGGTTGTGATGAGCCCGAGGATCAGGACCAGCGCGCCGCAGCCCGCAATGATGTACCAGCAGAGCCGGGCGGCGTCGACGAAGCCGGTCTCGAGCGGGCCGACCAGGCGGGCGGTCAACACGGTGCCGGCGATCGCGACACCCAGCGAGGCGCCCACCTGCCGACTGGTCGACGCGATGGCGGCTGCGACACCAGCCTGGGAGCGGGGCATGCCGGAGACCGCCGCATTGGTGATGGGCGCGTTCAGCATGCCGAAGCCGAGTCCGAAGACCAGATAGCCGATCAGCAACTGCGCCGTGGACGTAGTTGTACCCAACCGGGACAGGATCAGGCCGGACGCCGTCAGCATGGTCCCGGCGACCACCAGCGGTATGCGCGGACCACGGTGACCGACCAGCCAGCCCGAGATCGGTGCGAACACCACTGTCATCGCCGCCATCGGCAAGGTCAGCAATCCGGCATGCAAAGCGGTGAAACCGCGTGCCGACTGCAGATAGAGCGAGTTGAGGAACAGGAACCCCGACAGCGCCGCGAACCCGCACACCGCGATCAACGTGGCCCCTGAGAACGGCGCGCTCCGGAAGAAGCGTGGCTCCAACAGCGGCTGGTCCCGGCGGCGTTCGTAGTACACCAGCGTGACCGCGGCCGTCACGCACACCGCGAAGCACCCGATGATGAGCGGCGAACCCCACCCCGCCGTACGGCCCTCGATGATCCCGTACGTCAGACCGCCGAGCAGCAGTACGACGAGCACCTGCCCGACCGGATCCATCCGTCGCGGCACGGCGGCGCGTGACTCCGGTACGAAGAACGCTGTCATCAGCACGGCGGCCACCGTCACCGGCACGTTGATCCAGAAGATGAACCGCCACCCGGCCGCGTCGACCAGCGCACCGCCGACCACCGGGCCGACAGCCATGCTCAGCCCGACCACGCCGCCCCAGACGCCGATCGCCTGCGCCCGCTCGCGCGGATTGGTGAAGGTGTTCGTGATGATCGACATCGCCACCGGGTTCAGCATCGATCCGCCGACCGCCTGCAGCACCCGGAACGCGATCAGCAGGTCGATACTCGACGCGACCCCGCACAGCAACGACCCGATCCCGAACAGCACCAGGCCGGCCTGGAACGTACGCCGCCGCCCGACCCGGTCCGCGGTCGACCCGGACACCATCAGCAGGCTCGCCAGCACCAGCGTGTAGGCGTCGATGGTCCACTGCAGCTTCGACACCGAGGCCCCGAACTCGGACCGGATCGCCGGGAGCGCCAGGTTCACGATCGTCGAGTCGAGCCCGACGATGAACAGGCTGGAACAGCAGATCCCCAGCACCAGCAGCCGCCGCCCCCGCGTCAGCTCCTCCACCCGGCTCCTTTCATCCTTGAAGACTTTACTACCGGGTGGGAAAACGGTTTGACGGACTGTCGGCGGAGCCGCCTAGGCTTGATCTATTCGCCTGGTCAGGTGCCTCTTTCATCCCTCTATGCCTTGTTTGTGAGACGTCATGTCTTTGCGCCTCATCCCCTTCGCCGACCCGGGTGTGCCGGACACCCGATCCGGCCTCCGACTCATCGTCTGGCTGGAGCACCAGCAGCTCCGCGGGCAGGCCCTCGCAGTGTTCTGGGGGCTGGTCTACTTCGGCGGTATCGCCGCCGCTCCGGTTGCCGTCGGTCTGGCTGTCCAGGCCGCGATCGACCTGTCCTGGCCCAAGCTGATGCTGGCCGGCGGGCTGCTGCTCGCGTTCGGCGCGGCCAAGGCCGGCGCCGACTCGTTCTTCCACCGCGCCGTGGTGACGAACTGGATCAGTACTGCGTCCCGCCTGCAGCAGCTGCTGATGCGCAAGGCCGCGGAGCTGGGCTCCCTGCTGACCCGCCGGATCGCTGCCGGCGAGGTCGTGGCCGTGAGCAGCGGCGACGTCGAGAAGATCGGCTGGTTCGTCGAGGTGCTGGGCCGGTTCGCCGCCGCCCTGCTGACCTGCTTCGCGGTCGTGATCGGTCTGCTGTTCTACGAGCCGCAGCTCGGCCTGGTCGTCGCCATCGCCGTGCCGGTGCTGGCGTTCTCGATCGTGCCGCTGATGGGTCCTGCTGAGCGTCGCGCCGACGAGCAGCGGGCCAAGGGCGGCCGTGCCACCGAGCTGGCTGCCGACACGGTCGCCGGTCTGCGCGTACTGCGTGGCATCGGCGGCGAGCAGCTGTTCCTGGACCGCTACCGCGAGGCCTCGCAGCAGTACCGGAGCAGCGCGGTCCGCAGTGCCCGCATGTGGTCGCTGATCGCCGCGCTGCAGGTGCTGCTGTTCGGGCTGTTCCTGGTGGTCGTGGTCTGGATGGGCGTCCGGATGGTGACGTCCGGCCGGATCTCGGTCGGCGAGCTCGTCACGACGTACGGGTTCATCACGTTCATGCTGGTGCCGCTGCACACGTTCGAGGAGACGGCGAGCGCGTTCATCTTCTCGAAGGTGTCGGCTCGTCGCGCCGCGCGGGTGCTGTCGCTGCAGCGGACCGACGAGACCATGGGCACCGCCGATGCGCAGCTGCCGCAGGGCGACCTGTTCGACCCGGTCACCGGCCTGCACGTGCCGGTCGGCAGCTTCACCGCGGTCGTCGCCGGCGACCCGGATGCTGGTGGTCTGCTGGCCGACCGGCTGGGCGGTCACAGCCCGACAGCTGACGGCGAGGCGTCGGTGCTGCTCGGCGGCGTCGGACTGGACGACATCCCGCTGCAGTCCGCGCGGACCGTCGTACTCGTGCAGGACAAGGACCCGGTGCTGTTGTCAGGGACGGTGCGCGAGCTGTTCGACGTACCGGCGAGTGGTGCGGTCTCTCCGGAGACGGCGCTGGAGGCTGCGCAGTGCGCCGACATTCTCGACGTACTGCGGCAGACGCTGCCTGCTGGCGAGTCCGATGCGATGAACGCAGTGCTGACCGAGCGCGGACGCTCCCTGTCCGGTGGTCAGCGTCAGCGCGTGGCGTTGGCTCGCTCGCTGTACGTCGACCCGCAGGTGCTCGTGCTCGACGAGCCGACCAGTGCGGTGGATGCGCACACCGAGGCGCGTATCGCCGACGGACTGCAGCTGCTGCGCGCCGGCCGGACCACAGTGGTGTTCACGTCCAGCCCGCTGATGCTGGACCGGGCGGAGCGCGTGGTGTTCGTGCCGGACGGCCGCGTCGACGCGGTCGGCACGCACCACGAGCTGCTGCACACCAACCCGCGGTACCGCGCGGTTGTGACCCGTGAAGACGAACAGACCGTTGAGGAGTTGGCGTGAAGCGCCCTCTGTACGACCCGGCAGCCCCACAGGAAGTAGTGCGGCTCCCGGTGGCAGGCAGCGCGACTGTGCGCGCCTACCTGAAGTCACTGTTCCGCCGGCACCGCCGTGCGTTCGGCTGGCTGACGCTGGTCAACGCAGTGGCGGCGCTGAGCGGCATGGTCGGCCCGTGGCTGCTCGGCAACGTGGTCGAGAAGCTCTCGCAGGGACAGACCGACGTGAAGCTGCCGTACGTCGTGACGGGCTTCGTCATCGCCCTGGTGGTGCAGACGATCTTCGTCCGGCTCACGCGACTGCGCGGTGCGGTGATGGGCGAGGAGATGCTCGCCGACCTGCGCGAGGACTTCCTGGTCCGCTCGGTCGGGCTGCCGCCTGGCGTGCTGGAGCGCGCCGGTACCGGTGACCTGCTGTCCCGGATCACCACGGACATCGACCGGCTGTCGCATGCCATGCGCGACGCCGTACCGCAGCTGACGATCGCGGTGATCTGGGCCGGACTGCTCATCGGCGCGCTCGTCGTCACCGCACCGCCGCTGGCCGTCGCAGTGGTGATCGCTGCGCCGATCCTGATCGTCGGCGGCCGCTGGTACTTCCGCCGCGCACCATCCGGGTACAGGTCGGAGGCAGCCGGGTACGCCGCGGTCGCGTCCGCGCTGGCCGAGACCGTCGACGCCGGCCGGACCGTGGAGTCGCACCGGCTCGGCGACCGCCGGATCAAGCTGGGTGACACCCGGATCGGTCAGTGGGTCGCGTGGGAGCGATACACGCTGTACCTGCGGATGATCCTGTTCCCGGTGATCAACATGACCCACACGGTCGCGCTGGCCGCCGTTCTGGTGATCGGTGGCGGTTTCGCCATCCAGGGCTGGATCACTGTCGGCGCGCTCACCACTGGTGCGCTGTACATCCAGATGCTGGTCGAGCCGGTCAACATGATGATCCGCTGGTACGACGAGCTGCAGGTGGCCCAGGTGTCGCTGGCCCGACTGGTCGGCGTCCGCGAGGTGGAGACCGATGCGGCAGTCGGCGATGCCGAGCCGGACGGCCGGACCGTGCTGGCGGACGACGTGCGGTTCGGGTACCTCGAGGGCCGCGACGTACTGCACGGCGTGACGCTGACGGTCGAGCCGGGTGCCCGGGTGGCGCTCGTAGGGCCTTCTGGTGCAGGGAAATCGACACTCGGTCGGCTGCTGGCCGGCATCTATTCGCCGCGCGTCGGAGACATCACCCTGGGTGGTGCGGCGCTCGACAAGATGTCTGCCGAGCAGGTCCGCAGCCACGTGGCGCTGGTCAACCAGGAGCACCACGTGTTCGTGGGCAGCGTCCGCGACAACCTGCGGCTGGCCAAGCAGGACGCGACCGACGCCGACCTGTGGGCGGCGCTGCGCTCTGTCGACGCCGACGGCTGGGTGGCCGGCTTCGACGACGGGCTCGACACCGAGGTGGGTTCCGGTGGGGTCTCGCTGACGCCGGCCCAGGCGCAGCAGGTCGCACTGGCCCGATTGGTGCTCGCAGACCCGCACACGCTGGTCCTGGACGAGGCGACCTCGTTGATGGACCCGCGCGCGGCCCGGCACCTGGAGCGGTCCTTGGCGACCGTTCTGGAGGGCCGGACCGTGGTGGCGATCGCGCACCGCCTGCACACCGCGCACGATGCGGATGTGATCGCGGTCGTCGAGGACGGCAAGATCGTCGAGCTGGGCGGCCACGACGAACTGGTCGACGCCCAGGGTGCGTACGCCGCGCTCTGGAACTCCTGGCACGGCGAACGCTGACGCAAAGATGGGTGGATCCGCGGTTATCCACAGGCGCAACCGCGATCCCGGCGGATCCACCCATCCCCGTGTGAGGATTGACGCGTGCTGCTGACGACGCTCTTCTCCTTGCCCACCACCATGGCCCTCGATGTGGACGACGAGGGCCGGACGCTCGTGCTGTATGACGGCACCGGCACCCGCCAGGTCAACGAAGTCGCCCCGGACGGGACCTGGCGAGCGCTCACCGACCTCGGCGACACGTGCCGCGGCGCCCGGTTCGTGCCGGGCAGCAGCCACGTCGTCATCGAGCACGACACCGGCGGGGACGAGCGCGGTCAGCTCTCCCTGCTCGATCTCGACGAGCCCGGGCTGCCCACGCTGACCCCGCTGGTGCACGACTCGGAGTACATCCATCACCTGGTCGACGCGCGGGCCGGGCGGGTGCTCTACACAACCAACCGCCGCAACGGCGTCGACTTCGACCTGGTCGCGCGTGATCTCGCCACCGGTCGCGAGACCGTCCTGTACGACGAGGGCGGCTGGGTGATGGGCGTCAATCCGTCCCCTGACGACAAGTGGGTCGTCCTCGCGAAGGCGAGCACCCCGGCGAACTCGATGCAGCTGCTGCTGGTCGAGACGTCGGGCCGGACCATCACCGAGCTCACCCCGGAGGACGCGCACAACGACCAGGGCGCCGTCGCCTGGCTCCCGGACTCGTCGGCGTTCCTCGTGTCGACGAACGCGGACCGCGACCGCCTGGCCCTGCGCCGGTACGACGTGGTCGACGCGGCGTGGAGCGACGTACTCGTGGATGACGCTCGCGACCTGGCCGGCTGGCCGTCGCCGGATGGCGAGCACCTGTTGGTCGCCGTACTGGAAGACGGCGAGGTGGCGCTGGCGCTGCATCGGTTGGAGGACGGGTCGCTCATCGCACCGCTCGACCTGCCTGCCGGCGGTGTCGCGGCGTTGTCGATGGCGACACCGGATCCGATCTGGTCGTCGGACGGTTCGTTCGCGGCGATCACCTACAACTCGCCGGTCACCCCGCCGACTGTGTACCGGTTTGTCCCGGGCGGCGAGCTGACTGCTGTTCGACCGGTCGAGGTGCCCGTCAAGCTGGAGCATCCGGAGAGTCTGCGGGTGCCGTCGTTCGACGGCGAGCAGGTGCCGGTGTTCGTGTTCCGGCCGACCGCCGAGGATCTGGGCTCCACCGTGGTCCACGTGCACGGCGGCCCGGAAGGTGCGGCGCTGCGGATGTGGAGCCCGATCATCTCGGCGCTGGCCGGCGAGGGGCACACAGTCGTCGTACCGAACGTCCGAGGCTCGGCCGGGTACGGCAAGCGCTGGTACACGCTCGACGACCGGCAGCTGCGGCTGGACTCGGTGAAGGACCTGGCCGCGATCAACACCTGGCTGCCGACGATCGGCGGCGACCCGAAGAAGGCGGCGCTTTGGGGCGGTTCGTACGGCGGGTACATGGTGCTGGCCGGCGTCGCGTTCCAGCCGGACCTGTGGGCGGCCGGTGTGGACATCGTCGGAATCGCTTCGCTGGTCACGTTCCTGGAGAACACCTCGGACTACCGGCGGTCGATGCGCGAGCGCGAGTACGGCTACCTGGCCACGGACCGCGAGTTCCTGGAGTCAGCCAGCCCGCTCAGCCGGGTCGACGACATCCGAGCGCCGCTGTTCGTGATCCACGGCGCCAACGACCCGCGCGTGCCGTTGTCGGAGGCTGAGCAGATCACCGACGCCCTGACGAAGCGCGGCGTCCCGTGCCAGCTCCTCGTGTACCCCGATGAGGGCCACGGCCTCGCCAAGCTCAAGAACCGCCTCGACGCGTACCCGCAGGCCTTCACCTTCCTGCGAGTGCACCTGGGCTGAGCGTCGCGGCGGTCGCGTCCAGCCGTACCGGCAACCCCAGCGGTACGGCTAGGTTCAGCGCCTCGTGACCGATCGCCGCGCCCTCGACCATCGGTACGCCGAGAGGCTCGAGCCGCTCGCGGACGACATCCAGCGGATCCTGCACGCCGCTGAAGTCGCCGATCACCAACCCCGTCACCTGATCGAACCACCCAGCGCGCAGCAGCTGCGTGAGCATCCGGTCCACTCGGTACCCGGCCTCGTCGACCTCCTCCAACACAACGACGCCGACCGGCGGCGCATAGGTCGGCGTACCGAGGCTAGATGCAAGCAGCGCCAAGTTGCCGCCACACAGCCTCCCGGAAGCGACCCCGCCGACCACCGTGCGCGCGCCACCCGGCGCCAGCAGGTCGGTCACACTCTCCGGCTCGAACAGCAGCGCCCGCAGCCGCTCCCGGCCCACCTCGTTCTCCAACTGCTCCACAGCAGCAGCCATCGGACCGTGCAACGTCACCAGACCACGTGCATTGAGCGGCTCGTGCAGCGCGGTGATATCGCTGAACCCGAGAAACCACTTCGGTACGGCGACCAGCTCGTCGAAGTCGACGTACTCGAGCATCCGCTGCACGCCGTACCCACCACGCGCGCACAACACCGCGGCGTACTGCGGATCGAGCCACGCGTTGCGCAGGTCCTCCGCACGCGCCTTGTCGTCGGCAGCCAGGTACTGGAACCGCTCATGCCCGGCCAGCACCGACGGCATCACGTCGACCTCGAGTCCCCACGACCTCAGGTACTCCAGGCCGATCTGGAGCCGTGCGCTGTCCACACGCCCCGACGGCGCCACCACAGCAACCCGGTCACCACTCCGCAGTCGCTGCGGCACCACCACGTCAGTCACGCCGAGGACGCTACCAATCGACCCGCAGCGTCGTGCTCTTGGAGACGCCGTTCACCGTCACACCCAGCTGCGCGGTGCCGGGGCGCAGGGCGGTCAGCTGGCCGGTTGCCGGGTCGTACGACGCGACCGCCCAGAACGGCGCGGTCTTCTCCGGACCGATGTACAGGAACGTCGAGCCCCACCAGTCCGCGGACACCGGGAAGCTGACCGGCACCCTCCGGTCGTCCTGGACAACCGTGGCGGACGCGGCAGCCGACTGACCTCGGCGGAGGGACGTCGGCGCGGCCAGCTCGAGAGAGTCGACGTGCGGCCGTAGCTCGACCTGGAACCACGAGCGCTCGGGCGCCGACCAGTTCCGCTCACCGGCCGGAGCCGCAGTCGCCTTGAGGTCGATCCCGACCAGCGCCCAACCGGTAAAGCCGCCCGCGTCAGGTGCTGCGGCCGGGCTCTTGCCCGAGTTGCCGGTCAGCGCCAGCAACACACCGTCGGTCCGAGTCGCGGCGAAGGTCCCGGCGTGGGCCGCCATGTACGCGGCGCCCTTGCCGGTCGAGGCCCGGAAGTCGGCCAGCCACTGGACGATCATCGCGGCTTCCTTGCGGTCACCGAGCTGCGAATTCTGCGTCGGCGACGGGTCGTCGATCGGGTGATGAGCCATCACGACGACGTTCTTGATCGTCTTGTTCGTGGCCGCGTCGTCGAGCTGCTTGCGGAGGTCGAGGATCTGGTCGAACCCGCCGGCCCGCAGCGACCCGAGCGACGAGTCGCGCAGGATGAACCGCGTGCCCTTGTGGTCGAACGTGCTGGTCGCCGCCCCGAAGACCTTCTTCCACTCGGACAGGTCACCCGGCCCGTAGGTCTCGTGGTTGCCCGGCACGTAGTGCACCGGCACCTTGCCGGCCACCTCTTCGTCGATGATCTGCTTGGCCAGCGCGATGTCCGGCCCGAACGCCCGGTCGACGAAGTCGCCGTTGATCACCAGGAAGTCGGGCTTCTGCGCGAGCGCCTCGCGGATCGTCCGCCGGGCCTGCTTCACGTAGTCGGAGTTCGGGTCGTCGGAGGTGAACTGCGCGTCCGACATCACCGCGAACCGCCAGCGGCCACTCGTCTCCACTGTCCCGTCAGTGACGACCATCGGGTCGACCACCTTCGCAGGCGGAGCCATAGTGACCGGCGGCGCGCTCCGGAGGGTCAGGTCGTCGACGATGATCCGGCCCGAGTACTGCCGGGTTGGCGAGGTCTCCACGACGTAGATCCGCCAGAACCGCAGCGGGTACGTCAGCCCCGGCGGGATGTCCGCCTCGACGTACTTCCATCCGGTCCAGTCGACGGCGGCCGCGAGGTTCAGCGTCTGCGCGGTGCCGCCGGCCGCGTCATAAGCATTGGCCCGCAGCCAGGCGCCCTTGCCGTCGCCGTAGATCCAGGCGCCGAGCTTCTGCGGCTGGCCGGGCAGGGTCTGCTGCGGAGTCTGCGAGAGGTACGCCGCCCGCGTGGCCGTGCTGCCCGTCAGCGAGTAGTCCAGCGCGATCGCCTGCCCGCCGTCATGTCCTTCCGCGGCGGACCGCGACGCCGTCGCCGCACCGACCGGTACGGCGTTCGCCGCCCACTTGGTCAGGTCGTCCAGCTTGTCGACCACCGTGCTGGTCAGACCCGAGGTCACGCTCAACTGGGTGCTCAGGGCACCGACCTTCGCGGTGATCACGGTCGAGACCGCGTCGTCGGTCAGCGCGTTCACCTCGAAGCCGTTGCGCGCGGCAACAACCTTGACGACGGCCGGGTCGTAGCTGAGCTTGACATCGCGCGGCTCGATCCAGGTCGAGAACCCGTCGGCGTCGTACCCGTCGACCTCGAAGAAGCCCTTGGCGGTGGAGTCGGCGAGGGACACCTGGCGGGTCGAGGGTGCGAGGCGGGTCGGCATACCGAGGACTGTCATCGGGAACCTTCCGTTCGCCGCGCCGCGGGTCGCGGTGACGATCACGTCGCCCGCGCGACGGCCGGTGACGACACCGTGCTGGTCGACGCGGACGTTGCTGCCCGCGTACCACGACGGCGTACCGGAAGCGGGTGCGTAGGTCTCGTCGTACCCCGTGGCGCTGAGGACTCGGCTGAGCCCGGTGAGGACGCGCGAGCTACGGGAGATGTCGGCGTCGGGGCTTTTCTGGGAGGTACCGACGGACTCGACGCGGAAGCCCTTCAGCCTGCCGGAGCCCTTGACCGGCAGCAGCCCGAGACCGTTCGGGATCAGCCGCTCGCCGCCGTCGGACGGGTCGTTCACGACGTCCGGCGCGGCCTTGCCCGGCGTACGGGCGAGCATCGTCGAGGAACCGCCGCCGTCGAGGTTCAGCGCGTCGTCAGCCCCGAGGCTGATCATCAGCTGACCCATCTCCTTCAGCGACAGCCCGCGCGATCCGGTCGCCCGGCCGTCGACGGTCAGCAGGATCATCCGGCTGCCGTCGGCGTCGAACCCGATCGCGGTCCGCGGCGCGAGATCCGCGTCCGGTACGTCGTCGGGGACCTTGCCGTCCTTCGCGAGCTGGGAGTTGCCGCTGATGCCGACCGCGACATCGGCCGCGTCCGGGCGCAGGCCGTACTGGACGTCGACCTTGTCGCCGACCTGGAGCGCGGCCAGCGCGTCGGCGCCGGCTTCGCGGCCGATCAGCGCCTGCTCGTTGGCTGCCAACGGGGTGGTTGCCGGAGTGGTGGCCGACGAGACGACGACACCGTCGCGAAGGATCACCTCGCGGACGGTCGGCAAGCCGTCAACGGTCCTGGTCCGGGCCGCGTCGCCCCACTCCGGGGTGTAGAGGCCGATACCGCCTGAGTTGACGGCCGGCGAGTTCAGGTTGGTCAGTTCGAGCTTGGTCGGACCGTCGACAGCCGTCCCTTGCAGGAAGAGCTGGGCGATCTTGCCGAGGCCGTCCTTGCCGATCACCGCGGTGTCGTTGTGGCCGGAGGCCGGGGCGTTCAGCAGCTTGCCGCTCTGCTCGACGCCGACGCCGAGCGGCGCGGTGGTGTCGTTGATGTCGAAGAAGTCACCGTTGACACCAGCGATCGCGCCCTTGCGAGCGAGCTGCTGGCTGAGCGGCTGGCCGCCGGACACCTTGCCGCCGTTGTTGACCAGGTCGACCGTCACGCCGTGCTTGTCCAGGTCGGTGTCGAGGATGTCGCCGCGCTGCCACCCCTTCGGGTCAAGGCGGTCGAACGACGTGTAGTTCACCCCCGGCGCGACCGGGCTGTCGACGCGCGACGTCAGTACGCCGTCCTGGGCGATCTGGGCGTCGGTGATGCCTCTGGTGGTCTGCCCGAGGGCTGGATCGACGAGTACGCCGGCGAGTAGGCCGCCAACGCCTACGGCTGTGGTCAGAGCACGGACGAGCGACACAGGAGCCTCCCCAGCGGACGGACAGCTGTGACAAACTAACTTCTCTACGCGAGAAGCGGAAGGTCCTTCACCAATTGTTCAGTGCCGGTTGGCGAATCCGGTCTCGTACGCCACCACAACGGCCTGGACCCGGTCGCGGACTCCGAGCTTGGTGAGCAGCCGGGCGACGTGCGTCTTCACGGTCGTCTCGGCCACCACGAGTTCGGCCGCGATCTCCGCGTTGGACAGTCCGCGCGCGATCAGCCGCAGTACGTCGAGCTCTCGATCGGTGAGGCTGGCGAGCTCGGCCGGCAGGCCTTGAGCGACGACCGGTTCGACGAAGCGCTCGACCAGCCGGCGGGTGATGGCCGGCTCGATCAGTGAGTCCCCGGTGGCGGCGGCGCGGACGGCTGCGATCAGGCGGGTCGACGGCGAATCCTTGAGCAGGAACCCGGCTGCCCCGGCCTGGAGCGCGCGGTAGACGTACTCGTTCTGGTCGAACGTCGTGAGCACGATGATCGTCGGCGGGTTCGGTTGCCGGCGGATCTCCTCGGTCGCGGACAGCCCGTCGAGCTCAGGCATCCGGATGTCCATCAGGATCACGTCCGGGGCGGCGAGCTGGGCCTGCCGGATGGCCGCCGTACCCGTGTCGGCCTCGGCGACCACCTCGATATCGCCCTCGGCCTCCAGGATCACCCGGAAGCCGGTACGCACCAGGGTCTGGTCGTCGGCCACCAGCACGCGGATCTTGTCGGGCACACGCTGATTGTGCGTCATCCGCAGGGCCGATGCCGTCATCCCTGTGGACGACGCCGGGTCCGGATGATCGTCCTTGCGCCAGACGTGGACGACGGACGCCGAAATCTACCTTCGCTGCATGGGGTCAAACGCCCCGGGGACGAAGGGACAAATCGATGAACGAGCTCTTGAAGGGGATCAGGCCCCTCGACTACGTACTGGCCGGCCTCATGACTGCTGCCGGTGGGCTGCTGATGGTCGAGAACATCACGGCCACCGACTCCGATCTGCCGCACGCGATGTCGACGACCACGTGGGTGATGCTGCCGGTCTTCCTGCTGGTGACGCTGCCGATCCTCTGGCGCCGCCGCAACATCCTCGCCGTGGTCGGTGTCACCGCCGTCACCACGCTGGCCCACGTACTCGCGTTCGGCTGGGTGACCCGATGCGGCGTCGTCATTCCACTGGGCTTCGCGCTCGCGTACGCCGTTGCGCGGTACGCCGGATCCTGGCTGAACCAACTGATCGGTCTCGGCGGCATCGTCGTACTCGAGCTCGTGATGCTGTGGCGGGACGCGTCGATCGACACGGTGGCCGGCGCGCTGGCGATCGCACTGCCGGGTATCGCGCTCTTCTACGGGATCGGCGTACTCGTGCAGAATCGAGTCACCAAGCGGTCCGGGGGGATCGCGCCGGTGCACGAGCACACGGCTGCCTGAGCGGATCGCTGGAGTAGGGAGCGGGCCATGATCTTCACCGGGATCAAGCTCCGCGATTGGGGGATCGCGGGTGGTCTCACACTGCTCGGCGTCCTGCTGATGCTGGAGAACACCCAGACGTCCGAGGCCCAGGTGCGCAACGCCATCGCGGAGGGATCGATGGTGCACGCACTGAGCTCGCACTCGTTCTGGATGATTCCGGTGTTCGCGGCGGCGACGATTCCGGTGCTGTGGTGGCGGCGAGGCATCCTCGCCGTCGCCACGGTCTCCGTACTGGCGATGGCCGCGCACGTCCTGTTGTTCGGCTGGGTGACCCGCTGCGGTGCGGGTCTCCCGCTCGCGTTCGTGATCGCGTTCCTCGGGGCGCAGGCGAGCAAGCGGACGACGGCGTGGATCGTGTGCGGGCTCAGCGTCGTACTGACCGTATTCGTGCTGGTGATCGACGCGACGACCGGCCCGGGCGCGATCATCCTGGCGCTGCCGATCGTGTGCATCGTGTTCGGCGTCGGGCTGGCGGCTCGTCGTCGTACGGCGCTGAACCGGGAGCTCGCGGATCGCGAAGCCGAACTGCGGCAGCTGCGCGACGAACGAGCGGCGCTGGATGTCGCGGACGACCGGGCGCGACTCTCGCGGCAGCTCGACGGGCTGCTGCAGGAGCGGCTCGCCGACCTGACCACGGCGGCCGAGTCCGCGGACGGGTTGCCGCCCGCGGAAGCGAGGGCGGTGCTCGAGTCGATCGAATCCGGTAGCCGGCAGACGTTGGACGACATGCGGGAGATCGTCGGGCTGCTGCGCGGAGATGATGTCGCGTTCGCGCCGACGCCGACGGTGGCTCATCTCGACACGTTGCTCGCGCGACTTCGTACGGCGCATTCGCAGCTGGTCGTGACGGGCGATCCGCGCGCATTGCCTGCAACTGTTGAGCTTTCGGCGTACCGGATCGTCGAGCATCTCGTGACCGCGCTGGCCGATCAGGCCGATGCGCCGATCGTGGTGTCGGTGCGGTTCGAGGCCGATGCGCTCGAGATCCGTGTGAACGGTCAGGTGGGCGAGGCGGCCGATCTGAAGGCGGCGATTGCCCGCGCCAAGGAGCGGGCGAAGCTGCTGGGCGGTTCGGTCGACGTGAAGGTCACCAAGGGGCGGGCGGGCGCAGTCGCCCAGCTGCCGGTGGTCGGTTGAGCGACATGAAGACCGGACGCAGGCTCGAACAGGTGGGGATCGTGGTGCTGGTCATCGCGGTCATCGCCGTACCGACTGCGATCCACGGCTGGCCTACGTCGGTCGGCGGGAACGTGTTCACCGCGGGACTCATGGCCAGCGGGCTCACGCTGATGTGGTGGCGGAGCCATCCGCGGCTGGTCGCGATACTGGGCGGTGCGCTGTTGCTGGTGCCGGTCGCGCTCAATGCGTACGGCTGGTTCCCGGATACCGCGTTCGCGATCCTGGCGCTGCTCACGCTGGTCGCCGCGCTCGGCTGGTCCGGGCGGGCGTCGTGGGTGGTCGCGGGCGTGCTGGCGGCGTACCTGGCCGTGCTTTGGTTTGTCCTCGGCGGGGACATCGAGGTTCCGTTGGTGATGTTCAGCGTGCCGAGTTTCCTGGCCGGGACCGTACTGCGGTTGCACCGCGAGGCGGCCGAGGCGCTTGCGCGGCGTGGGCGTGAGCTGGAGGAGGAGCGCGAGCTGTTCGCGGAGCTCGCCGTACGGCATGAGCGGGCGCGGATCGCGTCGGAGCTGCACGACATCGTCGGGCACGCGATCAGCGTGATGGTGATCCAGGCGGCGGCCGGGCAGCGGCTGGTGGATCGGGACCCAGTCGGTACGTCGGAGGTGTTCGCCGGGCTGGCGGAGTCGGCGCGGCAAGGGCACGAGGACCTGCGGCGGCTGGTCGAGCTGCTCGGTGGGGTGGAGGTCGGTGGACCGGATCTGTCGCTGATCGAGGAGATCGTCACGCGGGCGGCGCGGAGCGGGCTGGACGTGTCGTGCCGGTTCGAGGGTTCGCGGGACGGGGTGTCGGCGCCGGTTGCGCATGCGGCGTTCCGGGTGGTGCAGGAGAGCCTGACGAACGCACTGCGGTACGCACCGGGTGCTGCCGTTCGGGTTGTCGTGAACGGCGCCGGGCGGGATCTCACCGTTCGGGTGGAGAACGGCGATGCGGTCCAGCGGCAACCGCTGCTGTCGGGCACGGGGCGTGGGCTGGCCGGCCTACGGGAACGCGTGCAGGAGTTGGGCGGTCAGCTGGTCGCGGGACCGGTCGCCGGCGGCTGGCTGGTCGAGGCGACGATGCCCGGCGGCGACCGCCGGCGTACCTGGCGGGCCGGAGTCGGTCGTCGCAGCTGAAGTCAGTTGGTGCTGACCGGGCGGCCGGAGGTCTGCCAGGCGTGCATGCCGCCGTCGAGGTTGATCGCCTCGCGGCCGAGCTGGTTCAGGAACTGGGTGGCCATGCTGGAGCGGCCGCCGACGGCGCAGACGCACAGCACCTTCTGGTCGAGCGGCACCTCGCCGACCCGGTCCTGCAGCTGGCCGAGCGGGATGTGTACGGCGCCGTCGATGTGCCCGCGATCCCACTCGTCCGGCTCGCGCACGTCGAGCACGAACGCCTCCGCGAGCAGGTCGTCGTCGAGCTCGGCCACGACGACCGAGGGGATCTCCTGGTTCCGGAACATGCCCCAAGCATGTCAGACCCGCGGGCCCGGCACCTGGCCGGTTCCGGAAGGCGGTTGCCCGGAGTCCGGATATGGGATTGACAGGCGGCGGCGGATTTCGGACCGTGGCTCGAAGGAGGCTGCGGTGGCGCTGATTCAGGGGATCCCGGGAGAGTTCGAGCCGCAACCCTGGGGTGAGGCAATCCTGCGGAGTCGTGAACTGCTACTGCTCCGGATCGCCCGCCGTCCACCGGACCACGAAGTACGCCTCCCCGGTCTTGCCACCACTCCGCTGCACGTCGTCGAGGACCACACCGGTCGAGCGCTGACCTGGCGTCAGGACGGTGACGACCTGGTCGTCCGGCTACCCGATTCGGGTGAGTCACCTGTGGTCCGCGTCGCGTTGCAGGGCAAGCTGCGGATCGTCCCGCAGGACACGGTCACCGCGAACGCGGACGGCGTCTGGGACCTCACTCCGACCGGTACGACGGCCCACCTCGTCGCCCGTCGCGCGATGGATGTCGCCGTACGGTTCGTCGGCATGGTCGAGCCGGACAGCCAGCACCACATCCGCCTGGCCGGCCGGCGGTACGGCGTGACCGGGCAGCAACTCACCCGGACCACGATCGGCCCGTTCCCGATGCCTGCGCTTCGGGTCGTGCCGCTGGCGATCCCGATCGGCGTACGGCGGGTGCTCGTCGCGCAGGTCGGCACGGTGCTGGCGTCGATCCACCCGGGCCGCGACGAGGTCACCGTGGTCGTGACGAACTTCGGCCGGACCGTGGCGCGCGGCGAGGTCGAGCTCCCGTTGCCGGCCGGATGGACCGCGACGGAACAGTTCTGGACCTTCGACGGGCTCGAGCCTGGCCGCTCCGTCGGCTGGGCGACCCGCGTCGCCGGTCCCACCGGCAAGCATGAAATGCGGGTCCGGTTGGAGGCGGGCCGGCGCTCGGCCTCCTCACCGTATGTCGTCACTCTGTGACCGCTTGCATTCTGAGAGCGCTTCCCCTGTACTGGCAATGAATCGATCTACCGCCCCGATCGAGGAGTCACGCGCATGCGCAGAAATACTGTCCGCCTGCTCACCGCCGGAATCCTGCTCGTCACCGGCGCCGCCGTCGCTCCGGCCGCGGCCACCTCTGAAGTCATCGCCCCGACGACCGCTGTCCGTGCTCCGGCGCTGCCGTCCAAGGTACCCGCCGGTGCGATCGATGCGACCGGCTACTGGACCGCCGAGAAACTGCGGAACGCCATCCCCGCCGACCTTCCGGCCGGAATCCCTTCAAAACAAGGGACTTCCACGTCGAGTGGTATCGCGTCCACCCCGGTCGCACCGAAAGGCCACAGGCTCGCCAACGACGCCGTACCGAGCACGGCGGGCAAGCTCTTCTTCACCGACAACGGGCTGAACTACGTCTGCTCGGCGTCGACGATCAACAACAACTACAAGAACCTGATCATCACCGCCGGCCACTGCGTACACAGCGGCGCCGGCGGTGCGTGGCACTCGAACATCGTGTTCGCGCCGGCGTACTACAACGGCGAGTCCGGGTACGGCCTGTGGAACTGGAGCCAGGCGCGCACGTTCAACTCCTGGATCAACAGCAGCGACTTCACCCACGACCAGGCGTTCGTCACGCTGCAACAGCGCAACGGCGCCAACCTGATCGACACGGTCGGCGGGAACGGCCTGGTCTGGGGTAACAGCCAGAACCAGCCGGGCACGCGGATCTGGGGCTGGCCGGCCGAACCGCCGTACAACGGCGAGGTGCCGTACTACTGCGACGGCGACACGTACGCCTGGGGTTCGGACGCGGCCCTGACCTGCTCGATGAACGGCGGCGCCAGCGGCGGCCCGTGGCTCAAGGACCGCATCGACACGAACCTCGGCTACGTCTTCGCGGTGACTTCACGCCGGACAACGAGCGGCACCCCGACCCTCCTGTCGACCCCGAACACACCCGACGTGAAGACGATGTTCGACGCTATGACGACCTGACCGCTTCCGCCTTCTCCTTCGCAGGCAGCCGCTTGCCAAGGTTCACGAAGAAGAAGATCAGCCCGAGGGTAATGACGATGTGCCCCAGGCCGGAGATACCGTCCAGCGCGGCCCCGGGCTGGCGCCCGAACACGGTCATCGTGCCCGCCGTCAGCGTGAGCTGCTTCTCCAGCACGAGCACGATCAGGAAGAAAAGCATGCCCAGGGCAAGGATGTGGGTGCTGCCACGTAGATCTTCCGCATGGGCGGGAACCTACTACTTGAGGAGCTTGGACAGCCTTCGGTCGGCCAGGGGCTTGCCGCCGGTTTGGCAGGTGGCGCAGTACTGGAGGGAGGAGTCGGCGAAGCTGACCTCGCGGACGATGTCGCCGCAGATCGGGCACTTCTCGCCCTTGCGGCCGTGGACGCGCAGGCCGGACTTCTTCTCCGACTTCAGGTCCTGTACGGCGAGACCCGCGGAGCGGTTGACCGCGTCCTGGAGGGTTTCGCGCATCGCCTCGTACAGCGTCTTGAGCTCGTCCTCGGACAGGTTCGACGCGGGTTTGAACGGGCTCATCTTCGCGACGTGCAGGATCTCGTCGGAGTACGCGTTGCCGATGCCGGCGATCACCGACTGACTCCGCAGTACGCCCTTGAGCTGGACCCGGCCCTGGCGCTTGAGGATGTCGCTGAAGTCCTCGAGCGACAGCGTGAACGGATCCGGCCCTAGCCGCGCGATCCCGGGGACCTCGTTGACGTCGCGGACGACGTACACCGCGAGCTTCTTCTGGGTCCCGGCCTCGGTCAGGTCGAACCCTGAGCCGTCGTCCAGCACCGTCCGGAGCGCGATCGGCCCCTTGCCCGGCCGGACCAGCCCGGTGTTCTGCTCCTCTTTCCACCGCAGCCAGCCGGCGCGGGCCAGGTGGATCACCAGGTGCACGCCCTGCGCGGAGATGTCCAGGAACTTGCCGTGCCGCTGAACGTCGTCGATCAGCAGCCCGACCATGGCGGACACCGGCGGGTCGTACGTCTTCAGCGCACTGATCGCCGTGATGTCCGCCCGCACGAACGCATGCCCGACCGCACGCTCCCGCAGGAACGTGGCGAGCGACTCCACCTCCGGCAACTCAGGCACGCTCCTAGTGTGCCTGACGCCAGGGACAGTTCCGGCGGATCACCCATGGATGGGGGTTGTGGCGGACGGTAACGTCGTGGACAACAGAGTAGGGAGGCCCTGATGGGGTTCGTTAAGACATTGGTGAAGGGCGCCGTGGTCGCCAAGCTGGTCCAGGTCGCCCAGCGCGAGCTGAGCAAGCCAGAAAACCAGCAAAAGATCAAGCAAGCATTCCAGAAGGTCCAGCAGCGCCGCGCTCAGTGACCCGGTTTGTGCGCCTGGAGGGTGTAGGTGGCGGCCAGATGGTGTGGATTCACCGTCAGGCGCCACTCACCATCGGCGTCCTCGGTCATCAGACCAGGCAGGGCGTCCCAGGGCGCACTGTCGTGCTCGGTGAGTGAGTCGAACACCATCCCGGCCTGCTGTACGGCGGTGATGATCTCGCCGAGACCGTGGTTCCACTCGTGGGTGACAGTGGTGCTGAATTCGACCTCGGTCTGGACGTAGGTCCCACCCTCGTCCCAGACGAGCGGCTCCGCGGTCTCGAAGTACGGATAGCGCACCTCGGGGACCTCCGCACCGGCGCCGAGCGTCCACAGCATCGGATGGCCCTCACGGATGAACAGCCGCCCACCCGGCTTCAGCAAGCCGGAAACGACCTCGGCCCACCGCCGAATGTCGGGCAGCCAGCACAATGCCCCGATCCCGGTGTAGACGAAGTCGTACGCCGCTGCGCCGAGCACCTCAACAGCGTCGTACGCATCGGCGACCTGGAACTCCATCGACAACCCGAGCCGCTCCGCGAGCGACCGGGCGTGCTCGATCGCCGGCTCGGAGAAGTCCAGTCCGGTCATCCGCGCCCCCAGACGCGCCAGTGACACGGTGTCGGTGCCGATGTGGCACTGCAGATGTACGCCGCGCAGCCCGCTCACCTGACCGAGCCGCGACCGGTCGAACCGAACCACCTCACTCAGGTACGACGAGTCCGAGAGGAACTGCCGCACGTGGTAGCCCGGCGATGCCACGTGCGCCGGCACCCGCTCGTCCCAGTTGGCCCGGTTCACATCCCTGTAGTCGGTCACGGGTCCGAGGGTATTTGAGGGTAGAGGTAACTCCACCCTCGAAGAGGATTCAGCGTGACTGTGTGCGGGGGTGCTGTGCTGTGTGCTGGAGGGTATGAGCCAGGTACTGGATCGGGCGCGTATTCAGGATATTGACGCGTTGCGTGGTTTTGCCCTGTTGGGCATCTTGGTTGTGAACATCACCTTTGCTGCTTCCGGGTTCCCGATTCATGTCGCGGAGGATCCGGCGTACGGCTCCTGGCTCGACGAAGTGGTGCGGTGGCTCTCGTCTGCCTTTGTGGACATGAAGTTCTACCTGCTGTTCTCGTTCCTGTTCGGGTACAGCTTCCAGTTGCAGATGGAGGCGGCGCAGCGGGCAGGCGCGGCGTTCAGGCCGCGGATGCTGCGGCGGCTGGGTGGGCTGTTCGTGATCGGCGTACTGCACGGGGTCTTCCTGATCACCGGCGACATCCTCAGCGTGTACGCGATCATCGGCCTCGTCCTGCTGGGCATGCGTCGAGTCAAGGACCGTACGGCGCTCATCGTCGCGGGCGCCATCTACGCGTACCTCTTCGTCACCCTGAGCATCGCCTCGATGTTCCTCGACACCTCAGCAATCCTCGACCCGACCACCGCAGTCGCCGCCGCACAGCAGACCACTGCGAACCTCGCCGGCTCGTTCAGCGACGTCATCGGCGAGCACGTCCGCGCCCTGCCAACGTACGGGCTGTCGCTGCTGACTGTGCAAGGCCCGACAACCCTGGCCGCCTTCCTCGTCGGCATGGTGGTCGGACGGCGCCGGCTGCTCAAGAACCTCAACGGCAACGAGGCGGTACTACGGCTCATCCAGCTCATCGGCTTCACCGTCGGCATCACCGGTGGCGTGTACTACGCGTCGCTCGGCGGCAACGGCAACACCCGCGCCGTACTGATCAGCGTGCTCACCGCGCCGTTCCTGTCGGCCGCGTACGCCGCCTCACTGCTGCGCTTCATGCACACCGATCGCGGCGAGGACATCCGCCGTCTGCTGGCCCCGGCCGGCCGAATGGCCCTGTCGAACTACCTGGGGCAATCTGTGGCGACCCTGCTGCTCTTCACCGGCGTCGGCTTCGGCCTGGTGGGCCAGGTGTCGCCACTGGAGACGGTCGGCTTCGCGGTCGGGATCTTCGTCCTGCAACTGATCCTGAGCCACCTGTGGCTCAGGAACTTCCGCTACGGCCCCGTCGAAGGAGCACTGCGGGCGGTCACGAACGCGACCGCCCCCAGCTGGCGAAGAATCGATCAGGCCGCGTGACGGCCGTGGTGCAGCCGGGCGGTGCGGATCGAGTGCACGGTCCCGGTGGTCGATGCGGGCTTGTGGGCAAAGGGCTTGGCCGCTGCGCCGAGCGCGAGCAGGTCGAGCTTGGTTCGGGCCGTGTCGCGGTCGTCGGCGACCCAGGTGCCCTTCGGGCCGGCCGCCGGACCGGTCGAGTGGCGCCTGTTGCTGATCTCCAGCGCTGCGATGACAGCCAGCACGAGTACTGCGAAAACTACGTATCCGGTCATGGCAGTAATCATGCTACCACTTAGATCCTGCCACCAGTGGCACTATTGACATACTCCGACAAATTCCTGCCATACTGGCGGCATGCTGCAAAAAGTCGCCGTCGTGCTCATGGAGGACGTCGCGCTGTTCGAGTTCGGCGTACTCGCGGAGGTCTTCGGGCTCGACCGCACTGACGACGGTGTGCCGCCGTTCGACTTCAAGGTGTGTTCGACCACGCCCGGCGTACCGATGGAGACGAGCACACACTCGCAGGTGATCGCGCCGTACGGGCTGGAGGAGCTCGAGGACGCGGACCTGATCGGCATCCCGGCGACCACCTGGCGGCACGAGTACGACGAGCGGGTACTCGACGCGCTCCGCCGGGCCGAGGCGCGGGGCGCGATCCTGCTGACGGTGTGCTCGGGCGCGTTCGTGCTCGGCACCGCCGGGCTGCTCGACGGCCGCGCCTGCACCACGCACTGGCGGTACGCGAAGAAGTTCACCGAGCAGTTCCCGACCGCGAAGCTGGACCCGGACGTGCTGTTCGTCGACGACGGCAACATCATCACCAGCGCCGGTACGGCGGCCGGCATCGACGCCTGCCTGCACCTGGTCCGGCGCGAGCTCGGCAGCGCGGTCGCGACCCGGATCGCCCGCCGGATGGTCGTCCCGCCGCAGCGCGACGGGGGCCAGCGGCAGTACGTCGAGGTGCCGGTGCCCGAGTCGTCCGGGGAGAGCCTGCAGCCGGTGCTCGACTGGATGGTCGACAACATCAGCATCGATCACACCGTGCCGGCGTTGGCCCGGCGCGCCCAGATGTCCGAGCGCACCTTCGCCCGCCGCTTCGTCGCCGAGACCGGGACGACGCCGTTGAAGTGGGTCACCACCCAGCGTGTCCTGCGCGCCCGCACCCTGCTGGAGCAGACCCGGATGGGCATCGAGCAGATCGCCTCCGAGTCAGGCTTCGGCACAGCGGCCCTCCTGCGACACCACTTCCGCAGGGTCGTCGGCGTCCCGCCCCAGGACTACCGCCGTACCTTCCAGACCGCCAGCTGACTGCTCGGTCGATTTGCGTTGACACCCCCTGGTCTGGCTAAGGTCACAGGGGGGTAACGGTCAGCGATGTGTAACTGGAGTGAGTTTGTCGACGCCGGACCGCCCCCCGGGCAGGACCGCACGCAGGTTGAGCTGGGACGTGGTTCGCGTCGTGGCGGTGCTCGCGGTGATTTTCACGCACGTCACGTATCAAGGCCCGTTCCTGCATCCTGAGCTCGGTGCACCGCTCGGTCGGTACCCGTTCCAGGTCGGCGCGAGCATCCTGCTGGTGATCAGCGCGTACTTCGTCTGCGTGACGATCCGGAAGGGCTCCACGTCACGGTGGCTGTGGCGCCGGGTCTGCCGGGTGCTCCCGCCGTACCTGGTCGCCGTGCTGTTCACCTACACGGTGGTGGTGCTGTTCGGGCCGAGCAACTGGATCCTGCCGACGGGGCGCGATCTGTGGGGCAACCTGACGCTGGCAGCCTCGTTCGACTCGAGCATCCAGCTCATCGACGGCTCGTACTGGACGCTGCCGCTCCAGCTCATGGCGTTCGGCGCGGCCGCCCTGCTCTGGCCGCGGGGACTGGGACCGCGGATCACCACGCTGTTGTGGATCATGATCATCGCGCCGGTGATCCTGCAGTGGAACGACCGGATCGGCCACAGCCCGCTCTGGGTCCAGCAGACCTGGAACGGTCTCGGCCTGCATCGCCTGCAACTGTTCGCGATCGGCATCGCGATCTGGCTCTGGTCGCAGCGGCGGATCGGCGTACTGCACCTCAGCGCGCTGCTGGTCGCGACCGTCTTCGCCCAGCACGCGCACACGGCGGACCTGCCGTCGTCGCTGGGTATCGGGTTGCTGCTCGTGTTCGTCGCGCTCGCCGCGCGAGGTCCGGACTGGACTGCTTTCACCAGATTCAAGCGGCCGATCCAGTTCCTGGCCCGGATCTCGTTCGGGCTGTACCTGCTCAACCAGGTGGTCGGCTACCTGATCGCGTACCGGCTGATGGAACTCGGGGCGGGCCGGCTGACCCAGATCGCCGGCGCCGTGATCGGTGTGATCGCGCTGGCCTGGCTGCTGACGAAGTACGTCGAGGAACCGGCGTACCGCGCTCTCGCCGCGCTCCGGGTCCGCGGGATCGGGGCCCGGGCGTTCGCGTGGCTCAATACTTGACATCGGATACTCGTGACCTAATACTCGATTTCGAGTAATCGAGATCGGGGAGGCCGCATGGCCAGGCGCAAGGTCGGCAATCCGCTGGCGTTCGCGGTGCTCGGGAGTCTGAACGAGCGGCCGATGCACCCGTACGAGATCTCCACGATGCTCAGGGCCCGCGGTAAGGACCAGAGCATCAAGGTCAACTACGGCTCGCTCTACTCGGTCGTGTCGGCGCTGGAGAAGCACGGCTTCATCGAGGCGCTGGAGACGGTCCGGGAGGGCAACCGGCCGGAGCGGACCGTGTACCAGATCACCGCGGCCGGCCAGGCCGAGTTCAACGACTGGCTGACCGAACTGGTCGGCACGCCGTCGCGCGAGTTCCACCCGTTGGAGGCCGGCCTCGCGTATCTCCCCGGTCTGCCGCCGGACCGTGCCGTCGAGCTGCTCGAGCAGCGGCTCGCGGCGGTCGATGCGGAGATCGAGGAAACCACCGCCCTGCACGAACACATGACGTCGATGGACTTTCCTCGGATCTTCTGGGTCGAGTCGGAGTTCCGGCTGGCGCTGCTGAAGGCGGAGTCTGCGTACGTTCACCAACTCGCGGAGGAGATCCGCACCGACAAGCTCGGCGGCGGGGTGTTCTGGCGCCAGGCGTGGAAGCACTTCCTGGAGGACGGCATCAGTCCGGCCGAGCAGTTGAAGGATCCGGTCAAGTACTTCGGTCAGGAGTTCGCCTGGATGAAGGCGGTCCCGCCGGAAGCCCAATAAAAGATGCGGCCCTCGACCCGACGGTGCGGCAACACCAGGGTCAAGGGCCGCGGTTCCTCGAGTCGGTCCGAAGACCTGGCACCCAAGGCGCATCCATCAGGATAGCCAGCCCGGACCGGCTCCCAGCTCACAAGGGAGTCACCTGATGGCTACGCATGCCCTGGAAGCGGTCGACCTGGTCAAGACGTACCCGGCCGGCCGGAAGAAACCACCCCTGCGCGCACTCGACGGTCTGACCGTCAGCGTCCCGGAGGGCGTCGTCCTCGGCCTGCTCGGGCCGAACGGCGCCGGCAAGTCCACCACGGTCAAGATCCTCACCACGCTGTCCCGGGCAGACTCGGGTACGGCGCGGGTCGCCGGGTACGACGTCGTCCGCGACCAGGATCGCGTCCGGCGCTCGATCGGGTACGTACCGCAGAAGTCCAGCTCGGACCCGATGGCGACCGGTCTCGAGAACCTGGTGCTGAGCGGGCGGATCTTCGGCCTGTCCCGGCAGGACGCCGCTCGCCGGGCGACTGAACTGCTGGAGCGATTCGGCCTCGCTGAGCACGGAAGCCGACCGGTGAAGACGTACTCCGGTGGCATGCAGCGCAAGCTGGATGTCGCGCTCGGTCTGGTCCACCAGCCGCGCGTGCTGTTCTTGGATGAGCCGACCACCGGTCTCGACCCGGAGGCGCGCGCCGACCTGTGGAACGAAGTACTCCGGTTGTCCGGTCAGGAAGGGCTGACCGTGCTGCTCACCACGCACTACCTGGAGGAAGCCGACCGGCTGGCCGGTCAGCTCGCGATCGTCGACCACGGCAAGATAGTTGCCGAGGGCACCCCTGAGGCGTTGAAGTCGGCTCTGCGAGGTGACTCGGTGCAGGTCGAGCTGGTGGATCCGGATACTGATGGTTCTGTGGGCACGTTGCTGAAGCAGTTGCCCGGTGTCGGCGAGATTGTTGTCGAGGGCAACACTCTGCGCGCGCGGGTGGATCGCGGAGCGACTGCGGTTCCCGCCGTACTGGGAGTCCTTGAGGACAAGGCGATTCCGGTGGTTGCGGTCACGGTGTCGCGTCCTTCGCTGGACGACGTGTACCTGCAGCACACCGGCCGTTCGTTCCGGGTTGCTGAGGAGGCGGCGTGATGTCGACACATACAGCTCTGGTCTTCGGTCGGTGGACGCGGGCGTCGTACCGGCAGCCGGCGTTGATCGCGTTCACGTTGATCCAGCCGGCGATCTGGTTGCTGCTGTTCGGGCAGTTGTTCCAGGGCGTCGTACGCATCCCGGGCTTCGGTGACTCGTCGTACATCGCGTTCCTGACGCCGGGGATCGCGATGATGACCGCGTTGATGACCAGCGGCTGGAGCGGTACGGCGTTCATCCAGGACATGGAGCGCGGCGTGATGGACCGGCTGCTGGCGTCACCGGTGAGCCGCGGCGGGTTGATGGCGGGGCAGCTGCTCAGCAACGCCTCGACGACGTTGATCCAGACGATCCTGGTGTTCGCGATCGGCTTCGCCGCGGGAGCTCGGTACGACGGTGGCGTCGGCGGCTACCTGATCACGATCGTCGCGTCGATGCTGATCGGGACGGCCTTCGGGTCGCTGTCGAACGCGGTCGCGTTGCTGACCCGGCAGCAGGAGGCGCTGATCGGGATCTCGCAGTTCGTCTCGCTGCCGCTGACCTTCATGTCGTCGATCATGATCGACCCCTCGGTGGCACCGCACTGGGTCAACGTCGCGGCCCGCTACAACCCGGTCGACTGGGCCACGATCGCCGCCCGCGAGTCCCTGGCCGCTTCACCGGACTGGTCATCGGTCTGGCGGCACAGCGCCTATCTGCTGGCTTTCACCTTGGTAGTCGGCTGGCTGTCGACGCGGGCCTTCAGGACCTACCAACGGTCAGTGTGAGGCGTACCGAACCTCTCCTCCCCCTCCTTCCTTCAGTTCGAGGCGTACCAAGGCTTGATCACGTTGTCGATCAGCGCGAGGCGTTCGTCGAACGGGATGAAGGCGGACTTCATCGCGTTGATCGCGAACCAGCGGAGGTCGGCGAGGTCGTAGCCGAAGGCCTCGGCGAGCAGGGCGAGCTCGCGGCTCATCGACGTACCGCTCATCAGGCGGTTGTCGGTGTTGACCGTGACCCGGAAACGCAGCTTGGCGAGCAGGCCGATCGGGTGTTCGGCGATCGACGCGGCCGCGCCGGTCTGCAGGTTCGAGCTCGGGCACATCTCCAGCGGGATCCGCCGGTCCCGGACGTACGCCGCGAGCAGCCCGAGCTCGGCCTTCTCGCCTGCCTCGTCGTACGTGATGTCGTCGATGATGCGTACGCCGTGACCGAGCCGGTCGGCACCGCACCACTGGATCGCCTGCCAGATCGACGGGAGACCGAACGCCTCGCCGGCGTGGATGGTGAAGTGCGCGTTCTCGCGCTGCAGGTACTCGAACGCGTCCAGGTGCCGGGTGGGAGGGTAACCCGCTTCGGCGCCGGCGATGTCGAACCCGACCACGCCGGCATCCCGGTACCTGACCGCGAGCTCGGCGATCTCCATCGACCGCGCCTTGTGCCGCATCGCGGTCAGCAGCTGCCGCGCGACGATCGGCCGGTCCGCGACCGCCGTACCGTGCTCGAACCCTTCCCGGACCGCATCCACGACCTGCTCGAGCGTCAGCCCGCGGGTCAGATGCTGCTCGGGCGCGTACCGAACCTCGGCGTACACCACGCCGTCCGCGGCAAGATCCTGCACACACTCGCTCGCCACCCGCGTGATCGCCTCGGCCGTCTGCATCACGGCGACCGTGTGGTCGAACGTCTCCAGATACCGCTCCAGCGACCCGGAGTCCGCCGACTCGACGAACCACGCCCCCAGCGCCGGCGCATCGGTCCGCGGCAGCGGATGCCCGATCTCCCGCGCCAGCTCCAGCACCGTCTCTGGCCTCAGGCCCCCGTCAAGGTGGTCGTGCAGGAGGACCTTGGGCGCCGCGTTCAGCTGCTCCGGAGTGATCATCCAGCCATAGTGCCATCCGGCAAACGTTCAAGAATTCGTCGGCGGGCGGTGGCATGGTGAGGGGATGGTGAAGCGGCTGCGTCGGCGACCTGAGTGGGAGTTCTTCGGTGTCCTGCCGCGCGCTGATCCGAAGCTGGCCTTGGCCTGGTGGGGGTTGCTGCTGACGCGGGGCGCTTTGCCTGCGGTGTTTGCGATCGCCATGGGGTTGGTGGTTGGGGCGGTGCAGCATGGGGATGCGTTGGCGGGGCCGTTGAGTTTGATGGGCGTGACGTTCATCCTCCTGCAGGTTCTGACGCCGGTGCATCAGGCGGTCAGCGCCAACCTCGGCAGCCGGGTGTCGGCGTACCTGAACGACAGGCTGGCGGAGGCTTGTGTCGGGCCGCCGGGGATCGGCCACCTCGAGGACCCGGGTCTGAGTGAGGACCTGACGGTTGCGCGGGAGTTCGATCACGGGCAGACCGGGCCGCCGATGTATCTGAACGTCGACTTCGTCGCGGGCAGTCTGGTGGAGCTGGTCGGCGGGATCGCCTCCGCGGTGGTGTTGTTCGGGTTCAGCTGGTGGGCGCCGCTGCTGCTGGTTGCCGCGTGGGCGTCGACGCACTGGTTGCTGCGCGAGAGCGGGGTCTGGAAGGACCGGAACACGGCCGAGGTCCGATCGGCGCAGCGGCATGCCAACTACGCGTACCAGTTGGCGGTCGAGCCGGATCCGGCGAAGGAGCTGCGGCTGTTCGGCCTCGCGGACTGGACCGTGCAGCGCTTCACCGATCGGCGCCGCCGGCTGTTCGAGTTGCAGTACGCCGCAACTCGTTTGCGGGAGCGGCCAATGATCTGGAGCTTGCTGATCATCGCCGTCGCCAACGGCGTCGTCTTCTGGGCGCTCGGCGCGGCGGCGATCGGCGGCCGGCTGGAGCTCGACCGGCTGGTCGTGTTCGCCCAGGTCGCGATCGGCGTCGGCATGATCGCGTTCGGCGGACTCAACTGGGCGCTCGACGGAGCGGCCGCGCCGGTTGCCGCCGTACACCGTCTCGAGCCTGCGATGGCGCCGGCCGGTGCGCTGACCCCCGGGAGGCTGACAGTTCCGCGGGGCGCTGTCGAGCTCGATCTCCGAGGGCTGAGCTTCCGTTATCCACATGCGGATCGGCCGGTCTTCGACGGGCTGGATCTGACCATCCCGGCCGGGTCGTCGCTGGCCGTCGTCGGGCAGAACGGCGCGGGCAAGACCACGCTGGCCAAACTGCTCTGCAGGTTGTACGACCCCGATTCCGGGACCATCCGCGTGGACGGAACCGACCTGCGCGACCTCGACGTCGACGCCTGGCGCACCCGGGTCGCCGCGGTCTTCCAGGACTTCCTCAAGCTCGAGCTGCCGCTGCGGGACAACGTCGCGCCCGGCGGCGCTCCCGAGGCAGACATTCGCGCTGCGCTGGTCGACGCCGGCGCCGACGACCTGGCCGACCTGGATACCCGGCTGGCCACGGGGTACGGCGATGGCACCGATCTGTCCGGCGGCCAATGGCAGCGGGTCGCGTTGGCGCGGGCGCTGTGCGCAGTACGGCAGGGCGCTGGTCTCGTACTGCTCGACGAACCGACCGCCCAGCTGGACGTTCGCGGCGAGGCGGCGATATTCGACCGGATCCTGACCGCGACCCGCGATGTCACCACGATCCTCATCTCGCACCGGTTCTCGACGGTCCGGCATGCCGACCGGATCTGCGTCCTCGAGCACGGCCGGGTCGTCGAGCTCGGCAGCCACGACGAGCTGATGCTGCTCGGCGGGCGGTACCGGACGATGTTCGAGTTGCAGGCCAAGCGCTTCACGGCCGAGGTCGACGAGGAAGGGCTCAGCTATGACACGCTCTGAAGTCGACGAGCCGAAGGCCCTCGCCGCGATGTGGCGGCTCTGCAAGCTGGGCTACCAGCACGAGCCCTGGCTGTTGGTCGCTGCCTTCCTGATGACGCTGCTGGCCGCACTCCCCGATGCCCTGCTCGCGTTGTGGCTCAAGATCCTCGCCGACGGCGTACTGGCCGACGACCGGCGCGCGACCCTGCTCGCCGCGACCGGCCTCGCGGTGTCGGTGACGGCGACCTGGTTGCTGCGGACCCTGTCGACCCGGATCTCCCGGCGCTTCCGCGACCGCGTCACGATCATGCTCGAAGCGCACGTCGCGCGATTGCAGGCGTCCGTCGCCACCGTCGAGCATCACGAACGCCGCGACTACCTCGACCGCCTGTCCGTACTGCGCAAACAGGTGTTCGTGCTCGACCACATGTACATGTCGCTGTTCTCGACCTGTGGCTGGATCCTGCGCCTCGGCGTCACCGTCGTCCTGCTGATGTCGATCAGTCCGGTCCTCGCGCTCCTGCTGGTGTTCGCGCTGCCGACAGTCGTCAGCTCGAGCTGGCGGCCCGGCGTCGAGCGTCAGGTCGAGGAGCAGTACGCCACTCACAGCCGCCTGGCCGATCACTTGTTCAAGACCGCGACGACACCCGCGCCGGGCAAGGAGGTTCGCGTCATCGGCATCGGGCGTGACCTGGTGGAGAACCGTCGCCGCGAGTGGGAGCAGTGGTACGGGCCGATCGCTTCCGCGCGTTGGGTCAGTGCCGCGTGGCATGCCGTTGCCTGGGCGATCTTCGGCGCGGCGTATGTCGGTGCGGTGTTGTTCGTCGCGACCGGGCTGCACGGCTCGGTCGGCAACGTGTTGCTGATCCTCGCGGCCGGCGCGCGGTTGTCGTCGTACATCGGAGCGACGGTCGGCGAGATCGGCTTCCTGCGCGGGATCTGGCTGGACGGATCGCGGCGGCTGGTGTGGCTGGAGAACTACGCGGCCTCGCTCGATCGCACTGCCGACCTTCCTGCACCTGAGCGCCTCACCGACGGCATCCAGCTGGACCACGTCTCGTTCACGTACGCCGGATCCGAGCGGCCGGCGTTGGAGGACGTCAACCTGAAACTGCCCGCAGGCAAGGTGATTGCGGTCGTCGGTGAGAACGGTGCGGGCAAGTCCACGCTGGTGAAACTCATCTGCAAGCTGTACGAGCCGACCGACGGACACGTGCTGCTCGACGATCAGCCGCTGGACCGGATATCGACCGAGGCGTGGCGGGAGAAGATCGCGGGCGCGTTCCAGGACTTCTTCCGGTTCGAGTTCCGCGCGGCGCACAGCGTCGGACTAGGTGACCTGCCGCGGCTGGACGACGTACCGGCTGTGACGACTGCTGTCGGACGGGCCGGCGCTGAGGATGTGCTGGAGCGGCTCGAGTCGGGGTTGGACACCCAGCTCGGTTCTACCTGGCCGGACGGGGCGGAGATCAGTTTCGGTCAGTGGCAGAAGCTGGCGCTGGCGCGCGGCTTCATGCGGGACCGGCCGCTGCTGCTCGTCCTCGACGAGCCGACCGCTGCGCTCGACGCGGAGACCGAGCACGCGCTCTTCGAGCGGTACGCGGCGGCAGCCAAGGACAGCGCGGACGGCCGGATCACGATCCTGGTCTCGCACCGGTTCTCGACGGTACGGATGGCCGATCAGATCGTGGTCCTCGACGGCGCCCGGGTGGTCGAGACCGGTACGCACGACGAGCTGATCGCCCTCGACGGGCAGTACGCCGAGCTGTACCGGATCCAGGCCGCGTCGTACCACTAGCTGATCTTGAAGACCGGGACGCCGGGGGCGATGTGGTGGAGGACCTCGTCGGGGGAGTTCTTGGTGACGTCGCCGCTGAAGAACGTGCCGACCTCCCAGGCCCACTTCTTCAGGTACAGCCGGAGCGCCGGGATCTTGTCGGCGTCGGCGAGCTCCTCGGCGCGGAACGTCTCAACCTTGCCGCCGAGCTGAAGGCGGCCGGTGCCGCTGGCGCGCAGGTTCTTCACCCACTGGGTGTGGCCGCGCGGTGCGACCAGGTAGCGCTGGCCGTCGACGACGAGCAGGTTCACCGGCGTACTGCGCCACTCGCCGGACTTGCGGCCCTGCACCGACAGCACCCGGCTGCCCATCAGGCTCAGACCCAGCTTCGTCATCCGGGCGACGATCTTGTTGAACACCCGCATGCTGCCCTCGGAGGCGGTGATGACGCGCTTGTTGTCGTAGGTCTGCTTGTACTCAGTCATGGCGGTGAACTCTTTCTGCTTTGCGAGAGCGGTGCTCTCTGTTGTGATCAGTGAACATCAGATCGCTGCTCACTGTCAAGAGCACTGCTCTCGATTCTGTGGCACACTGGCTGCATGAACGCCGGACGTACTGCCCGTGAACGTGCCCGGGCCGAGCTGACCGAGGAGATCAAGGGCGCCGCACGCCGGCAGCTCGCGACCGTCGGGGCGGAGGCGCTGTCGCTGCGCGCGGTCTCCCGCGAGCTCGGCATGGTCTCGTCGGCGCTGTACCGGTACTTCCCGAGCCGCGACGAGCTGCTGACCGCGTTGATCATCGACGCGTACGACGCGCTCGGGTCAGCCGCCGAGGCCGCTGCCGGCGGTGACGACCTGCTCTCGGAGTGGGTCTCGATCTACGGCGCCGTCCGGGATTGGGCGCGCGCTCATCCACAGGAGTACGCGTTGATCTACGGCTCGCCGATCAGCGGCTACAAGGCTCCGCAGACCACGGTCGAGCCTGCGATCCGAGTGCCGCTACTGCTGCTCGGGCTGCTGCAGCGGGCTCAGGCCTCAGGCCGGCTGGTGCCGCCGGCCGATGCGCCATCACCTTCAGGGTTGCTGGCGCAGCAGGCTGAGGTCCTGGTGGCGTTGGCGCCGGATGTGCCGCCGGCGGTGCTGGTGCGGACGGTGATCGTGTGGACGCAGCTGTTCGGCATGATCAGCTTCGAACTGTTCGGTCAGCTCGTCGGCTCGATGGACCCGGCCGACGAGTTCTTCGAGTCGGCGTCGCGCCAGATGGCCGCGTTCGTCGGACTTACATGAACGCCTTCGGCAGCGGTACGTCGATGGCGCGCGCGACCCGGCGTACGTAGGTCTCCCGCGGGATCGACACCGCGCCGAGGGTGGCGAGGTGGTCGGTGACCCACTGGATGTCGAAGACGCGGTCGGCGGCGTACTCGTCGTCCAGCAGCTCGATCGTCCCGGCGACGGCCGCCTTCGAGCCGTCGGTCTTGTGGTGAAACATCGACTCGCCCGCGAACAGCCCGCCGATCGCGACGCCGTACAACCCGCCGGCCAGCTCGTCGCCGTCCCAGGCCTCCACCGAGTGCACCCAGCCGAGCCGATGCAGCTCGGTGTACGACGCGATGATGTCGCGATCGATCCACGAACCGGGCCGGCGCGGATCCGCACACGCGCGGATCACCTGGTCGAACGCCGTGTTCACCCGGATCTCGAACTTCGCCCGGGCCCGCCGCAACGAGCGAGACCGTTGATAGCCCGCGATGTCGATCACACCACGGTCGACCGGCGACCACCACAGGATCGAGCCGCGGTGGTCCGGCATCGGGAACAACCCCCGCCGGTACGCCGCCAGCACGGTGCCCGGCGCCAGGTCCGCACCGCCCGCAACCACGTCGCTCGCCCCCGCGACCCCCACGGGCGGGAACTCCCATTGGGTCGGGACAGGTTCAACTGGCACGAGACCATCCTGGACTACGTCTCACCTAGGGGACACCAAGGGTTTCTCCCGAGTGGCGGGGATCGGGGAGGCACGTACAGTTGAAGCACGTCCGGGTTCTCCACGTGGGGCCGGGCGGGAAGGAGCACCGTGGCCGGAGTAGCCAGGTTTGTCGCCAGTAGTCTCGCGCCCGCCGCCCAGAGGTTCGCGCCGGCGGCCGCGGGTGGTGTGCTGCGTCAGATTCTCGAGATCGCGATCGACGGGTACCAGCGGTTCCCCGGCGCGGAGCGGGTCGCGGAGAACAAGCTCGAGCGATGCGGCGGTAGCACGGACGTCGCCATCGAGGCTGTGATCGACCAGCACATCCGGCTGGCCGGGGTACAGGGCTTCGCCACCGGCCTCGGCGGTCTCGTCACGCTCCCAGTCTCGTTGCCTGCAAACCTGACCGGTATCGCGATCGTGCAGGCCCGGATGGTGGCTGCGATCGCCCACTTGCGCGGGTACGACCTGGACGATCCCCGGGTCCGGACCGCGGTCATCACCTGCCTGCTGGGCGAGGAGGGCGTGGCCGACCGGCTGAAGAAGTCGAGCCTGCCGACATCGCCGCTCGCGATCGCGACCGCCCCGGTGTTCGATCCCGAGCTGGATCGTCACGTGTCGAACGAGGTCGTCGCCGAGCTGATCGCACGGATCAGCGGCAAGAAGATGGCGCTCACGATCACCCGCCGGATCCCGCTGCTCGGCGGTGCGGTCGGCGCCGGCGTGGACGGCTGGTCGACGTACCGCGTCGGTCAGTTCGCCGACAAGAGCTTGATCCGCCGGATCCGTCCGTCGATCGAGCCCTGATCTAGGCCGATTGGTCGACCCGCTCGCGGCGCGTGAGCGGGAGTTTGGCACGGGTGTCCTCGTCGGCCGGCGTCTCGACGAAGAGGACGAGGTCCGGGTGGGCCGGGATGGCCAGCTCGGTGACGGTGAACTGCAGTTCGCCGACGGCGGGGTTCACGATACGGCGGTGTCGCGGCGTACAGGCGGCGACCTCGTGGCGGGACCAGAGTTGGGTGAACTCGGGGCTGATCGCCTGCAGTCGCTCGAGGTCGGTCTCCCAGTCCGGGTCGCCGATGTGTTCGGCGTACGCCGAGCGCAGGCGACCGACGATGTACGGGACCTCGGTGTCGTAGTTGAGCAGCTGGGCGCGGGCGGCGGGCTCGGTGATGATGCACCAGAGCACGTTCTTGTGGATGCAGGGCAGCTGGTGCCAGTCGTGGAACAGGTCGTTGTACGCACGGTTCGCCCGGATGATGTCGAACCGGGTGTTGGTGATCACCGCGGGCAACGGGTCGAGCGCCTCCACGATCTCGACGAACACGGCCTCGCTGGCGCAATCCGTCGTACGCGGCAACCGCATCGGGGTCGCCTCGGCCAGCCGGTAGAGGTGTTCGCGCTCGACCGGGCTGAGTTTGAGCGTCGTTGCAACGGCGTCGAGCACCTGACCGCTCGCGTTGATCGGCCGGCCCTGCTCGAGCCACGTGTACCAAGTCACGCCTACGCCGGCGAGCTGCGCCAACTCCTCACGCCGCAATCCAGGCGTACGTCGGCGCCCGCCGCCGGGCAGCCCGACATCCTCAGGAGCTACCCGCGCCCGACGCGCCTTCAAGAACTCTCCGAGCTCAGCCCGCTGCGCACTCACCCCACCAGTCTGAGATGCGCCACCGACAGTTTTCAGCCGGCGAGCGCCTGTACGACGCGGCTGGGCGACGGCTTGCCCAGCTGTTTGGCCATCCACGCGCTCGTGGTCACCAGCTTCTCCAGGTCGACGCCGGTCTGGATGCCCAGGCCGTCGAGCTGCCAGAGGAGGTCTTCGGTGGCGAGGTTGCCGGTCGCGCTTTCGGCGTACGGGCAGCCGCCGAGACCGCCGGCGGAGCTGTCGACCGTGGTGACACCCTCGCGGAAGGCAGTGAGGGTGTTGGCGAGAGCCTGGCCGTAGGTGTCGTGGAAGTGCACCGCCAGCTTGTCCACGCCCACCCCGGTCTGACCGAACGCTGTGAGCAGCGCGGTGACCTGGCCGGGGGTTGCGACGCCGATCGTGTCGCCGAGGGACAGCTCGTGGCAGCCGAGATCGACCAGACGCGCGCCGACCTTCACCACCTGGTCGATCGGTACGTCACCCTCCCACGGGTCGCCGTAGCACATCGAGACGTAGCCGCGGACCGTCAAGCCTTCGGCCAGCGCCCGCTGGACGGTCGGGGTGAACATCGCGAACTGGTCGTCGAGCGTGGAGTTGAGGTTCTTCGCCGCGAACGTCTCGGTCGCGCTGGCGAAGATCGCGATCTCGCGTACGCCGGCCGCGAGCGCCCGGTCCAGGCCGCGCTCGTTCGGGACCAGCACCGGGGCGCGGACGCTGTCGGGCAGGTCGAGCTGCTCGAGCAGTTCGGCGGCGTCGGCCAGCTGGGGGACCCACTTCGGGTGCACGAAACTCGTCGTCTCGACAGTTGTCAGCCCGGCCTCGACCAGTCGGTTGATGAACTCGGCCTTGACCGCGACGTCGACGATCGCCGACTCGTTCTGCAGTCCGTCCCGCGGCCCGACCTCGTAGATCGTGACCCGGTCCGGCAACCCCTCGGCCTTCACCAGCTGCGGTTTCCGCATCGTGCTGCCTCCGTGGCGTCTGAGCGTGACACGGGATCTCCGCGACAATGCTCGTGATGACAACTCTTGCTGACATTCTGCGCGGCGTCGAAAACGGCGTCTTCCCGGCCCCGGACCTCGGCGTCAGCGTCGTACCGGCGCCGTCGGAGCGCGAGTCCGCCGTGGTCGCGTTCACCGGCCACATCGTCATCGCCGCCGATGTCAGCGCTTCGTGGGTCGCCGAACGCCTACCGGCCGGCGACCTGGCCGCACCGACGAACCCGCCGTTCCTCACCGCCCTGGCCGAGCTGACGGGCCGACACGTCAGCTCCAACGACGCGATGCTCGTCGCCCCCGCCATCACCGACCCGGCGAAACGCGCCGCCGCCATCAAGGACCTCACCGTCCTCACCGACCACGATCACCCCCGCGTCCAGCGGGCGCTGGAGTATCGAACCGACGTGTATGTGTACGGCGACGTACACGGCGGGCTCGTCATCACCGGCCACGGCCTGGCCGGCCGGATCGAATGCGCCATCGAACTCCCCGACGCCCACCACAATCAGGGCCTCGGCCGCCATCTGGCCCGCGCCGCCCGAGCCCTGATCCCGCCGAACAGCTCGATCTGGGCCCAGATAACCCCCGGCAACGCCGCCTCCCTCCGAGCCTTCCTGGCCGCGGGCTACAAGCCGGTCGGGTCCGAGGCATTGTTGGTCAAGTGACCATCAGGTGAACAGGCAGCAGATTGTTGCTTGCAGCACCGAATTCACAGCTGTGGACAAACCTGGGGATAGCTGGGGTCAGGGCCGTCGGTGGTAGCCGAAGTCCGTGTTGTTGTAGAGGTCGGTGCGGTAGATGCCGTGGATGATTTCGGCTTCGTAGCCGTCCAGTTCCGGCATTCCGAGCTCGCGGGCGACAGCCAGCTCGGCGTGGGCGTCGTACGGGACCCGGAGGAACTGGACCGAGAACGGCGCAGGATCGGGTGAGTCGATGAAGCCTTCGAGGATCACGTAGAGCGGGGTCGGGTCGCCGAGGTTGTTGCCGACCGAGCCGGTGTTGAAGAGGGTGCGGCCGCGGTCCTCCTCGTAGTACGCGTCGTGGATGTCGGCGTACCCCACGACCGACGGCACGGGCCCGTCGCCGGTGGCCGGCGTGTTCTCGAAGAAGCTCAGGTGCTGCGGTTCGTCGTGATCGAACGAGATGCGGTGGTGAACGCTCTTCGAGGAGGCGTGGAACAGGCGGACCTGGCGGCCGCTCATCAGGAAGTCGTGGGAGAACGGCAGCGCTCGGAGCCAGGTCCACTGGTCCTCGCGCAGTTCGTTCTTCCACCACCTCAGCGCTTCGCGGTCGTCGACGCGGTCGGGATCGGGGAGGAGGTCGTCCCAGTTCCCGAGGAGGTTCACCTCGCAGACCTCGCGGCACCGGTCCACCACCGCCTGGCCCCGCGGTCCCTTGCCGACGTAGTCGCCGAGGTTGAAGATCCGGGTGATCCCTCGCGCCGAGATGTCCGCCAGGACCGCCTCCAACGCCGTCAGGTTCCCGTGCACGTCGGAGATCAGCGCAATCCGGTCCATCGCATCATGCTTTCACCCGCCGGGCCGACCGACCGGCGCCGGCCCGACGGGCTGGGCCAGGCGCAACGGCTGAGCCGGGCCCACGGGCTGGGCCGGGGGTGGGATCACCTGGCGCCGGTTGGGCCTACGGGTTCGGGGGTGCGTTGTTGTGCCGGTGAGTGCGAGCGTGAGCGGCCGGACATCGGGCCGTGGGCGGAGGCCGGGGTGATCGCGCCGCCTCCGGACTCGCCGGCCGAGTGCGCCGCTGCTCCGGCGACGGAGCCTCCGACCTTCCGAGCGGCCGCGAGGCCGATACCCGCAGGGCCGGCGACGGCTCCGGCCGCCTTGGCTCCGACGGCCGTCGCACCGGTCGCGCCGGTCGCACCCGCACCGGCACCAGCTGCGGCAGCGCTTCCGGCAGAGCTCCCCCGTCCGCCGAACCCTGCGCCGGAGCTGCCGACGTTGACCGCACCGGTCGCCATCCCACCGGGGTCGGCGACCGAACTGCCCATCCCCGCGCTTCCGCCGGCCGCCGCCGCGGTGACCGGAACCATGAACCGCATCAGCGCCGGCAGCGCGAAGATCGCCAGCACCAGCATCATCATCCCGGCCATCGCCTGCATCACGGCGTCGCTCGAGCTCGAGGCGCTGTCGTGCCCCATCTTCATCGCCGCCGCGTAGACCAGCGCCGCCGCCGGCTTGTAGGCGACGAACGCCAGCGACCAGCCACAGAACTTCTTGAACCACGTTCGCCCGATCTCGGTGTTGGTCGCGGCGGCGGCCAACGGGAACGCGCCTGCGAGCAGCACCAGCATCGCGGAGCGGATCAGCATCAGCACGATCTGGACCGCCGAGGCGACGATCACCGCCAGGCCGGTCATGATGGCGACGAACCCGGGCATCGAAGTGGCGAACAACTCATGGGGCGAGCTGCCGCCGAACGCCGTCTGCAGCTTGATGCCGCCGGCGACGTGATTGATGATGCCGACCGAGAACGCGTCCGACCACGACGCCAGCACCTGCAGAGTGGCCGTCCCGGCCGCTCCCACCACCACGAAGGTCACGACAGCCTTCAGCAGCTCCTGCAGTGGTCGCGCCCGCTGCTCCCAGGCGATCCGCATGCCGGCCACGAGCACGGCGACGACGAACACGGCCGCCGTGACACTGAGCAGGTTGCTCTGCAGGAAGTCGACCGTGCCGCTGTTCGTCCAGGAGTCGCCGTGCTCCTTGGCGAGCAGGTCCGTGGTGTCGGGCTTCAGCCAGAAGGTCATCGCGTTCAGCGTGTTCAGCGCGCCATCCGTGACCGCCTGCTCGAGCTGGTCCATCGCGCTGGTGGCGACGGACTGGAAGCCGTCCTGGATGTAACAACCGAGGTCCATTTTTCCGCACATCAGACACCACTCCAGGCAACGAAGTCGGACAGGTCACGGTGCTGGGAGAACGGCGCGCCCACCGGCTCGCCCGCCGCCGGTGGTTGCAGGAGCCAGTCGCCGTCATGCCAGACGAGCGTCAGCGTGAGGCTCATGTACGCCGTGTTGACCGACGTGGCGAGCATCAAGCTGACGCGGTCCGGGCCGGCGTCGATCACGCGGTACCCGGCGAGCTGCGGCACGGTGTACCCGCTGGCCGACTGGTCGGTCTGCAGCTCGCGGATCAGCGCGTCCGTCCCCGGGCCGGGCACCATCAGCTTGCGCGCCGTGGCGACCACCTTGTCCTGGTCGGCCATCGCGGCGTACGCGCTGTAGGCGGCGTACACAGCCCCGGTCGGTGAGTGCGCGAAGCAGCGGCGGAACCCGTCGGCGTCGGTCTTCGCCGGGCCGAACCCGGACGAACGCGGTACGACGATGCGGCTGCTCACCTCCCAACCGTCCACGGCGGGCGGCTGCTGCGGCACCGACTGATCGCCGGCTGCGCGGTTGCAGCCGCCGGACTTGGCCGGCCGCGCGCCGGCCGGGGTCGCAGGCACGGCCGGCTCCCCGCCGCCAGGCTCGGTCGCCGGGACCGTCGGCACAACGGCTTGCTGCTGGGCCTGAGCCGGGGCGGCGCCGGAGGACGTCAGATTCCCGATCAGCAGGACCGCGCCGCAGAGCACCACCGCGCCGATGACGATGCTCGCCGCGATGAACCCGCGGCCGAACGGTGACTGTTCTTCGCTGGTGTCGCTCATCTGACTCCCCGATCCGCCGGTGGACAACCTCACGGCAGAAGCCTGGCAAAAATCGCGGGACCGCCGCGGAAGTTATCCACAGGCACCCTCACTCCGCGCTAGACCAGATGCTCCGTTACGCTCAGAGGTCTTGCGATGGCGGGTCGATCTGTAGCCGAAGGGTCACCCCGTGTAGCGAAGTGACCTAGTCAGCTAATAGAGTCCGCGCATGACCATCGCGCCTTCGCTTTGCTCGCCCCTAGCGCTCGCCGATGCAGAACCCACTCGCGCCGCCGAACCCTGGGAAAGCGACGTGCTGACGGCCTACGGGCTGCTGCGAGAAGCAGCAGCCGAGCTGGATCACCTGATGCGCCATTCTCTGAAGCGCAGTGGACTGCAAATGGCAATGTTCGAACTGTTGCTGCGGCTTGCCCGCAGCCACGGTGAGAAGCAGCGTTTGACCTCGCTTGCCCGGGAGTTGACCGTCACCACCGGCGGCATCACCCGGCTGGTCGACCGAGCCGAGAACCTCGGGCTGGTACGCCGGGAGCCCTGTCCCGACGACGCCCGCGGCTCGTTCGCAGTCCTGACCGAGGAGGGGAAGCGGCGGTTGCGCGAAGCACTGCCGGACCACCTGCTCGAGATCGACAGCCTCTGGATGTCCCAGTTGGCCGACGAGCGGGATCTCGTCCTCGGCCGGCTCCGCCGGGTCCGGGACAACGCCCGCCGCTGGCCGAACGGCCGTCCGGGGCTCGGACCCATCACCCCTGATCGAATCTGAGATCAAGCATTACCCGCGACTAACGAATGAGGCGCCCGGCTGGTGTCGGGCGCCTCGTCGCGCAATGGTTGAGAAGTGAAGCAACAAGCTGACCCGAAGGCCCCCGGCGGAACCAGGTGGCGCGGAGCCGTCGGCGGCATACTCGCGGCACTCGCAGGACTCGCGGTCGGCAGCGTGGCGGCCGGCTTCCTCGGCACCCCGCAGACGCCGGTCGTGGCGATCGGGTCGGCATTCATCGACCGCGTTCCACCGTGGCTCAAGGACCTCGCGATCTCGTGGTTCGGCACCCACGACAAGACCGCGCTCCGGGCCGGCATCCTGATCGTTGTCGTCATCCTCGCCGCGGTCGGCGGAATTCTCGCCGTACGGCGGTACTGGGCCGGCGCGCTGATCACGATCGGGCTGAGCGCGGTCGCGATCGTCGCCGCCTTCACCCGCGCGGACTCCGGGCAGACCGGCTTCCTCCCGTCAGCACTCGCCGGCGGTACGGCGCTCCTGGTCCTGCGCCTGTTCAGCCGACGGCTCGAACCGCTCATCGATCATCCCGACGACGGCGTCAGCCGCCGCGGCTTCCTGCAGCTCTCGGGCGGCGTCGCGCTCGGCTCCGCCGCATTCGCTCTGCTCGGCAAGGTCGTCGGCGGGAACCGCGCCGCGGTCGCCAGCGCGCGCAAGCAGCTCCGGCTTCCGCAGCCGCCGAGTCTCACTCCACCGGCCGGCGTTCAGGCGGACGGCGCCGTACCGTGGGTCACTCCGAACGACGACTTCTACCGCATCGACACCGCGCTCTCCGTACCGCAGATCGTGCCGGCGGACTGGAAGCTGCGCATCCACGGGATGGTCGACCGCGAGCTCACCTTGGGCTTCGACGACCTGATGAAGCGCCCGGTCGTCCACAAGTGGGTCACGCTCACCTGTGTCAGCAACGAGGTCGGCGGCGATCTGATCGGGAACGCGCTGTGGTCCGGCGTACTGCTGAAGGACCTGCTCGAAGAGGTCGGTCCGTCCAAGGACGCGGACGCGATCCAGTCGACGTCGAAGGACGGATTCACCGCTGGTACGCCGCTGCCGACGCTGCTCGACGACCGGCAGGCGATGCTCGCGTTCGCGATGAATGGGCAGCCGTTGCCGGTCGAGCACGGGTTCCCGGTGCGCATCGTCGTACCCGGGCTGTACGGCTACGTGTCGGCGACGAAGTGGCTGGTGGATATCGAGGTGACGCGGTTCGACCAGTTCGAGGGGTACTGGACGCCGCGCGGGTGGTCGGAGCTCGGACCGATCAAGCTGTCGTCGCGGATCGACGTACCCGGGGGCAAGAAGCTCGACCCGGGTCCGGTGACCGTGGCCGGGGTGGCGTGGGACCAGCATGTCGGGGTGTCGAAGGTCGAGGTCCGTGTCGATGGTGGCCCATGGCAACAAGCGACGCTGGCGACGGACGCGTCGATCGACACCTGGCGCCAGTGGCACTGGACCTGGGACGCGCCACGCGGCTCGCACGTCCTGCAGGTACGGGCGACCGACGACAAGGGCAACGCCCAGATCGAGTCCTCCGCGCCGCCGGCGCCGAACGGCTCGACCGGCCTGCACACCGTCAACGTGAAGGTCGGCTGACCGCTTCCAGGACCATCGGCAGGAAGGTGTGCTCGAGCTGGCCGGCCGGGAGTTTGCGGGGCTCGAGGAGGCTCTGGGAGCGGGCGCCTTCGTGGAGGGCGATGACGAGGCGGACGAACTGCTCCGCGGGCACGGTGAGGGTGAGCCCGCTGGTCTCGGTGATCTGCTCGACCAGCTTGGTCAGGCTTTCGCGGAACATTGCTCGCTGCTTGTTGAGCGCCCGCGCCGCCTCCGGGTCGCGGAGCGCGTGCAGCGTGAACTCGGTGGAGATCAGATGCCACTGCCGCTGATCAGGCGCGGTCTCGTCGAGCAGCCCTAGTACGGCGTCCAGCAGCGTGCCGGGCTGGTTCGCCAACTCGGGGAGCAGCGCCTCGATCTGCTCGAGCAGCCGGTCGGTCGTGGCCTGGAACAGCGCGAGGACGAGCTCGTCCTTGGACGCGAAGTTCGAGTAGAAGGCGCCGCGGGTGAAGCCGGCGCGTTCGCAGATGTCCTCGACCGAGGCGCCGTGGAAGCCGCGCTCGGCGAACACCTCCGACGCACCTTCGAGCAGGCGGGCCCGGGTGTTGGAGCGGCGGCGCTTGGGCGTTTCCATACGAGTAGGATACAGTTCTGTATTGAATACACAACCGTATTGAATCGGGAGAGGCAGGATGGAGCTCGAGGCCACCAGGATCAGCGTGCAGGGTCCGCACGCGACGATGCTGCACGCCACGTCGGTGTCGGTCGCAGATCATCAGGTGGTGTTGCTGACCGGATACCCCGGCGCTGGGCACGTTGCGGCGGCGCTGGGTCTCTCTGGGCGGCTCAAGCCGGACACCGGGACGGTGCGGCTCGACGGTCAGGCTGACCCGGCTCTGCTGCGGCGACGGGTCGCAGTGGTCGACGCACCGGGCATCACCGAGCCGGACGACGCTCTGCCGGTCCAGACGGTTGTGGGCGAGGAGCTGGCGATCGCCGGTCGCAAGGCGGGGCGGAAGTCCGTGCTGGAGTGGCTGGAGGAGCATGACGCCGCGGAGCATGCAGGCAAGCGGTTCGAGCACCTGCCAGTCGCAGTACGGACCAGACTGCTCGCGGAGCTGACTGTGGCGCGCCCCGACGTACAGGTGGTCATTCTGACCATGCCGGATCGCCATGGTGGTGATCCGCACGGCTGGTTCGCGCTCGGGCGCGATCTGGCGGCTCAGGGGTACGGCGTGATCATCACGTGCGCTGACGCCTCCGCCAGGTTGCTGGATGTGAAGGCAGCGCAGATGGGCGAGACGGATCAGCCCGACCCGGTGCAGGTCCTTCCGGTGGCTCCCGTTGCCCCGATCGAGGCAGTTGAGGAGGCGGCCGAGTGACCGCGCTGCGGATGGCTCTGAGTGAGCTACGGCGTCTGACGGCCGGGCGGTTGCCCAAACTGGCCGTCGTCGCGCTGCTGCTGGTGCCGGTCTTGTACGGCGGGCTGTACCTGTACGCGAACCACGATCCGTACGGCCGGCTCGACAAGATCCCGACCGCGGTTGTCGTCGAGGACGCCGGTACGACGCTGGCCACCGGCGAGAAGCTGAACGTCGGACCGGAGGTCGCAACGGAGCTGGTGAAGTCCAAGAGCTTCGACTGGCATCAGGTCGACCGTGCGGACGCGACGGCTGGTGTGTCGGACGGGAAGTACGAGTTCGCGCTGGTGCTGCCGAAGTCGTTCTCGTCCGATCTGGCGTCGAGTGCGGAGTTCACGCCGCGGCAGGCGCAGCTCGAGCTGCTGACCAACGATGCCAATAACTACATCGCGCACACGATCGCCAACCAGGTCGTGGCGCAGGTGACGAAGACTGTTGCATCGCAGGTGAGTGAGACAGCGGCCTCGCAGCTGCTGGCGGGGTACAACACCATTCACAAGCAGGTGGGCTCCGCGGCGGCGGGTGCTGCGAAGCTGGAGAACGGGCTGGCCTCGGCGGCGGCCGGGGTTGGGAAGCTGCAGACGGGTGCCGCTCAGCTAAACACTGCGCAGAAGCAGTTGTCTGCTGGTGCGACGCAGCTGGCGACGGGTACTGCGCAGGCGTCGCAGGGTGCGACCTCGCTGGCTTCCGGCGCGTCCAAGCTGGACGACGGTCTGGGTACGTTGAAGCGGAAGACGTCGACGTTGCCGAAGCAGACCAAGTCGTTGGCCGCCGGTGCGGATCAGGTTGCCGATGGCAACGAGAAGATCGCCGGCGCGGGCAAGCAGGTCGCCACGGCGTCCAGCACGTTGGTGAAGGACCTCTCGACGTTCGACAGCCAGCTCGCCGCACGGTTGAAGGCGCAGGGGTTCAGTCAGCACCAGATCCGCGAGGTTCTGCTGGAGACGGCGAAGCTGCGGGCTCCCGTCGTACAGGCGAACACGAAGATTCAGTCGACGTCCAAGCAGCTCAACCAGCTCGCGGTCGGGGCGCGGAAGGTGTCGAACGGCGCGGCTGCGCTGGCGGATGCGACGCCGGCGCTGACGAACGGGATCAGCTCGGCGGCCGATGGGGCGGATCAGCTCGATAGGGGTGCTGGTCAGCTGAAGACCGGGTTGGGCAGTCTGCAGACCGGTGCGCAGAAGCTCGCGGCCGGGGAGAAGCAGGCTGTTGTGGGGCAGGGGCAGTTGCTGACCGGGGTGAACAGTCTGGCCACTGGAGTTGGTCAGCTGAAGACCGGTGCGACGCAGCTCAACACCGGGTTGGCGAACGGCGTGAAGCAGATCCCCAACCCGTCCGCCGACCAGCGCAAGGCCGTCGCCGAGACGCTGGGGGCACCTGTCACGTTGCAGAACGTCTCGCAGGCGACGGCTGACAGCTATGGCGCTGGTCTGGCGCCGTTCTTCCTCAGCCTGGCGTGCTGGATCGGTGCGTACGTGTTGTTCCTGCTCGTCCGGCCGCTGTCACCGCGGGCGCTCGCTGCACTGCAGTCGCCGTTCCGCGTCGCGCTCGGCGGCTGGTTGCCTCCGGCCCTCTTCGGTGCGATCCAGGCGACGCTCGTGTTTGTTGCCGTCGTGCTCGGTCTCGGCATCCACGCTGCCCATCCCTGGCTGACGGTCGGCTTCCTGATCCTGACGTCGTTCACCTTCGTCGCGATCCTGCATGCTCTGTCGGCCTGGTTCGGTGCTGTGGGCAAGTTCCTTGGCCTGGTGCTGATGGTTGTCCAGTTGGTCAGCGCCGGCGGTACGTTCCCGTGGCAGACGATTCCGGCGCCGTTGTACTTCTTCCACCACGTACTCCCGATGAGCTACGCGATCGACGGCGTACGGCACCTGATGTACGGCGGGCCTGGGACTTCGTTGGGCCGGGACCTGCTCGTTCTGGGCGCATGGCTGGCCGTCGCGCTGGCGGCGTCGACGTTGGCCGCGCGCAAGCAGCGCGTCTGGCCGGCCAAGAAGCTCCAGCCGGAACTGGTGCTATAGCGTCCTCACGTGGAGGATTTGGTCCGTACGGCGGGAGAACGCGAAACCCTGGAAGCGTTCCTGGACTCGCACCGGCAGGTCACGGTGGACAAACTCCGTGGCCTGTCGGAAGCAGACGCCCGACGAAGGCTCGTCCCCTCGGCGACCACACCGATCGGTCTGGTCAAACACCTGACCGGCGTCGAACGCAACTGGTTCCAGCACATCCTCGCCGGCCGCCCCCGAGCCGACATCCCCGGCGAATCAGCCGGCGTCCACCTCATCCGAGAACACGCCCGCCACAACGGCCACGCCGACATCCTCCGAGAACAACTCGACGGAACCACCGGCGCCTAGCTGTTGACGAAGGTGGCGGTGGTGGTGAGGAGGGTGTTGGTGGTGGGTTGGTCGAAGAAGGTTATGAGGGCTTCGTAGGTGCCGGCTTCGGCGGCGGAGGGGTCTACTACGTAGCCGTAGTAGCCGTCGGTGTAGCCGATTACGCGGGTTATGGGGTGGGTGCTGTCGGCTTGGAGGCAGGCGCCGTGGACGGCGAAGAGTTCTACCGGGAGGTTGATCCAGCAGACGTCGCCCATGGTGATGGCGCTGACGGAGAGGTCCAGGGCCGGGGGGAGGACGGTGGCGGCCATCAGGGCCTGGCCGCGGGCTCCGTCGAGGCGGGTTTGGGAGATGCGGCCGGAGGGGTCGTCGGTGCCGGTGGCGCGGGATTCGGCGGCGGTGACGAGTCTCTCGGAGTCCTCGGCGGACGGGATGTTGCGCACCGGCAGAGTCAGCGTCGTACGGCGGATCCTGGGCGGCGACTGGGGTAGTTCCAGCCCGGGCCCGGCCAATGCCTCGCGGACGCGGCCTGCCATCAGGCTGCCCAGGCGGATGACCTCGGCGGCGCCGCGGCCCTGGCGGGTGAAGCGGGGGCTGACATCGCCAGCAGCGCCTTGGAGGAAGCCGACGACGGCCGGCGCGAGGGCCGCGCGGGTGGCGCCCGGCCAGTCGGCGGAGTACTTCATGTTCTCGGGGCCGTACGTCGTCGGGTGGCACGCGAAGTCGAACAGCACCGCCTCGAGCGAACCGGACAGCGAGTGCATCGCGAGGATGCCGGCCGTGTTGTCGTGCGGACCGTTGCGACGATGCCGGTTGGTGCCGACGCCGATCACCTCGATCGAACGCCACGACGCCGTCACCGGCTGCCGGTCGAGCCGAGCACTCCGCACGGCGCAGATCAGCGAGTCGACCAGATCCCGCTCTCGCGATGCCGGGATGATCGGGTGGATCTCGCCGGTCCACCCGGACGGCCCGGAGTGCGTGTGCGACGCGGAGACGACGACATGCGACGGCGGGATACCGGCCGCGGCGCCGGCGGCCGCGGCGAGTTCATCACAGAGCGCCGCGCCGACTGCGATCGCGTCGAGCGTGAGCCAGAGCACACCCGGGTCGTCCGCACTCGACAGCCAGATCATCGTGGCTCGCAGCGGGTCCGCAGTACCGGTTGCGACACCGGCGCGAGCGGCGTACCCGTCGAGCCGATGGCCGGGCGGCGGAGTGACGTCCAGGGACGTCGCAGCCAGGAGGAGTTCGGTCACGTGGGGGCTCCAACGGTCATACCGGCACTGATCTGACGATGAAAGCCAAGATAAACGGCCAACACCGGAATTATCGAGGTCGTCTCAGCGGCGAGCATGATGACAGTCTCTATCGGACCGCAAGGGCGCCCACGAGACGGGCAGTGATGTCCCTCGGGTTCGTGATAGCGGTGCCGACCACGACGGCGTACGCCCCGGCATCGCGGACGCTCATGACATCTTCGGCCGTCCAGATCCTGCCTTCGGCGATGATCGGGCAGTCCAGCCGCGTCGCGAGTTGCCGGACCAGTTCGATGTCAGGTCCGGTCGGCGTACGCCCGTCGGTGTATCCGGACAGCGTCGTCGCGACGAAGTCGGCGCCTGCTTCCCGGGCCGCGAGACCGGCGTCGAGGCTGTCCACGTCACCCATGACGGGTACGCCGAGTTCGTCGTGGATCCGCGTGATCTGTTCGTCCAAGCGCTCGGGCCGAGGTCGGAGGGTCGCGTCGAGCGCGACCAGGTCCGCACCTGCGGCGACTACACCGGCGGCGCACCCGTACGTCGGGGTGATGAAGACGCCGGCCGGATCACCGAGCTTGTGCAGCCCGACGATCGGCAGGTCGGTCACCGCGCGGATCGCGGCGATATCGTCCGGCCCGTTCGCCCGGATGGCGCCCGCGCCGCCGGCCTCCGCGGCCTGCGCCATCAACGCCATCGCAGCGGGTCCGTGGATGGGGTTCTCAGGGCCCGCCTGGCAGGACACGACGAGGCTGCCGCGGGCGAGAGTTCTCATCGCCGGTGCGTCACGATCAGGTCGGCGTACGTCCCGGCTGGACCGGTGGCGAGCCGTTCGGCACCGTCGAGCGAGTTGCCGGCCGCGGGCGTGAGGCGTGCGCGCGACGGAAGGGCGTCCCGGACCGGGGCCAGCAATTGTTCGCCGGCGCCTGCGAACAAACCGCCGACGCACGCGACCGGGACAGGTCCCTCGCCGGCCAGTTGAGCGACCGCGGCCCCGATCGTCTCGGCGATGTCCTCGGCCGCGCGTACGACGACCTCGTGCGCGACCGGATCGCCCTCGGCCGCACAACGCAGTACCTCGGGAGCGAACCGGGCGACGTCGTCGACCAGCGTCGAAGAACGGTAGAGCGTGACCGGATCGAGCGCGGTGTCGGCGAGCTTGGTAACCGGCCCGCGACCGTCGCGTGCACGCTGTACGGCGACCAGCCCGGCGCGCCCGATCGCGAACGCACTGCCCGCGTCCCCGAACAGGTACCCGTGCCCGTCGAGCTTGCGCCAGGTGCCGTCACGGTCGACCGCGAGACAGACCAGTCCGGTGCCAGCAGCAACCACCACGCCGTACCCATCAGGTAACGCTCCGGCGTGCGCGGTGACCATGTCCTGGGTCAGCCGGACCTCGTCGGCGTCCAGCAACTCGCCGACGTCGGCGGCGAAGGCTTCCGCGGATGCCTGCGGATATCCGGTGAGACCGAGAGCGACGAGCTCGACCGGACCGGTCACGTCTGCCGCGGTCGCGGCGGTCCGGATCGCGTCGAGCATCCGGTGCAGAGCGTCCGGTCCGTGCGTGTAACCAGGTCCCTCACCGGTCCGGCCGGACGGAAGAACGCGGAGTCGAAGGGCGGACTGACCGCCGTCGATGGCAATGCGGGTCATGATGCGTGCAGGTTACTGCGCCCATAGAGTCGTGGCCTATGGGTGACTTCAACGGGCTCGACGTTCATCTCGGTAACGTGGCGCGACTCTCGTCCGCGCGGTCCTACTCGATCAGCGCGGAGAACCCGGACGGCACGAAGGCCGGCGGCGCACGGGCGACCGAGGGGATCCTGTCCAAGCACGCGCGCGACCTCGGCCCGGGCTGGAAGATCCAGCCGTGCATCAACCTCGCTCCCGGGTCGACCACGACACTCGCGGAGATCGAGGGATCCGGCGCGATCACGCACATCTGGATCACGGTCGACTCGGAGACCTGGCGGTCGCTCGTACTGCGGGCGTATTGGGACGACGAGGAGACGCCGTCGGTCGAGGTACCGCTGGGCGACTTCTTCTGCAACGGTTGGGGCCGGCACTGCCAGGTCAGCTCGGTGCCGATCGCGGTGAACCCGAAGGGCGGGTTCAACAGCTATTGGCAGATGCCGTTCCGCGCCGGGGCCCGGATCACGATCGAGAACCTGCTCGAGACCGAGATCGAGAACTTCTTCTATCAGGTCGACTTCCTCCGCACCGACGTACCGGACGACATGGCGTACTTCCACGCGCAGTTCCGTCGCAGCAACCCGGTCCCGTACGGCGAGGTACACACGCTGCTCGACGGCGTCCGCGGCCAGGGGCAGTACGTCGGGACGTACCTCGCGTGGGGCTGCAACAACTCCGGGTGGTGGGGTGAGGGCGAGTTCAAGTTCTACCTCGACGGCGACGACGAGTACCCGACGATCTGCGGCACCGGCACCGAGGACTACTTCGGCGGCGCGTGGGCGTTCGAGCATCCGCAAGGGCAGTACGCGACGTTCACCACGCCGTACCTCGGGATGCCGCAGGTCATCGAGCCGAGCGGGTTCTCCGACAACCAGCAGCGCTTCGGGCTCTACCGCTGGCACATCCAGGACACGATCCGGTTCACCGAGGACCTGCGGGTCACCGTCCAGGCGCTCGGCTGGCGGCGCGACGGCCGGTTCCTCCAGCTCCAGGACGACCTGGCGTCGACGTCGTACTGGTACCAGACCGAGCCGCACGCGCCGTTCCCGCAGCTACCCGGGAAGGACTACCTCGAGGTGATCTAGTCCTCGATGTTCGACATCACGTGCTTGATGCGGGTGTAGTCCTCGAGGCCGTACATGGACAGGTCCTTGCCGTAGCCGGAGTGTTTGAAGCCGCCGTGCGGCATCTCGGCGACGATCGGGATGTGCGTGTTGATCCACACGCAGCCGAAGTCGAGGCGGCGGCTCATCCGCATCGCGCGCGCATGGTCGCGGGTGAACACGGACGACGCCAGGCCGTACTCGACGCCGTTCGCCCATCGCAGCGCTTCGTCCTCGTCGGTGAAGCGCTGGACGGTGATGACCGGACCGAAGATCTCCTGCTGGATCGCGTCGTCGTTCTGCTGCAGGCCCGAAACGACGGTCGGCGCGTAGAAGTAGCCGCGCTCGCCGACGATGGCGCCACCGGTGCGGACGCTGGCGTGGTCGGGCAGATTGCGGACGAATCCGTCCACCCGGTGCAGCTGCGCCTCGCTGTTCAGCGCGCCGTACGTCGCCTGCTCGTCGTCCGGCGCACCGGTGCGGGTCTGGTTGGCCTGCTCGGTCAGCGCGTCGACGAAGTCGTCATGGATCCGCGGACCGGCCAGCACGCGGGTCGCCGCCGTACAGTCCTGGCCGGCGTTGAAGTACCCGGCGATCGCGATCGCCTCCGCCGCCTTGTCCAGGTCGGCGTCGTCGAAGACCACGACCGGCGCCTTGCCGCCGAGCTCGAGATGGGTCCGCTTCAGCTTCCGCGCCGCCGACGACGCGACCTCCATCCCGGCCCGTACCGACCCGGTGATCGCGACCAGCTGCGGTATGTCGTGATCCACCAGCGCCCGGCCGGTGCTGCGATCGCCGCAGACGACGTTCAGCACGCCCGGCGGCAGGAACTCCTGCGCCACCTCGGCCAGCAGTACGGTCGACATCGGCGTCGTGTCGCTCGGTTTGAGTACGACGGTGTTCCCGGCCGCCAGCGCCGGCGCGATCTTCCAGACCGCCATCATCAACGGGTAGTTCCAGGGCGTGACCTGACCCACGACGCCGATCGGCTCCCGCCGTACCCACGACGTGTGCCCGGCCAGGTACTCACCCGCCGACCGCCCCTCGAGCAACCGCGCAGCGCCCGCGAAGAACCGCAGCTGGTCGACGCACGGCGGGATCTCGTCGGTCACCGTGACGGCCAGCGGCTTGCCCGTGTTCCGGCTCTCGACCGCGACGAACTCGTCCGCCCGCCGCTCCATCGCGTCCGCGATCCGCAGCAACGCCAGCTGCCGCTCGGCCGGCGTCGTGTCCCGCCAGCTCTCGAACGCCCGCGCCGCCGCGGTCATCGCCTGGTCGACGTCCTCCGGGCCCGACAACGGCGCCCGCGCGTACGCCGTACCGATGGCCGGCGCGATCACGTCGTACGTCGCGCCGCTCAGCGCACTCGACGGCTTGCCGTCCACGATGTTGCTGATGGTGTCCATGACGGTTCCTATCTGGTCGATGCGTAGACACGCTCTCCTTGCACGTACGTCTCCCGAACCCGTGCCGCTGCGATCTCGTCGGGCGGTGCTCTGAACGGATCGCGGTCCAGCACCACCAGATCCGCGAGCGCACCCGTCTCGATCCGGCCGGTGTCGTCCGCGTGGTTCACCCACGCGCTCCCACTCGTGTACGCCGTGAGCGCGGTCGCGAGGTCGAGCGCCTGCTCGGGGAAGAACGGCTCGGCCGTGGACTCGTCGCGCCGGTTGACCGCGACGTGGATCGCCGCGAGCGGATCCGGGCTCGAGACCGGCCAGTCCGACCCGGCTGCGAGTCGCGCGCCTGATCCGGCCAGCGCGCCGAACGGGTACTGCGTCCTGGCGCGCTCGGGGCCGAGGTACGGGAGGGTGAGGTCGACCATCTGCTGGTCGTACATCGCCCACAGCGCCTGGATGTTCGCGGTCACGTTCAGCTGGGCGAAGCGGGCGATGTCGTCGGGGTGGACTACCTGCAGGTGCGCGAGGTGGTGGCGGCGGTCCGTGTCGCCGTTCTGCTGTCGGGCGTGTTCGAACGCGTCGAGGGCCTCGCGGACCGCGCGGTCGCCGATCGCGTGGACGTGGACCTGGAACCCGGCCGCGTCGAGCCGGGTGATGTTCTCGCGCAGCTCGATCGGGTCGACGAACGACAGGCCGGCGTTCGTGGTGCGGCAGCCGCAGCCGTCGAAGTACGGCTCGAGCATCCCGGCGGTGAAGTTCTCCGCGACGCCGTCCTGCATGATCTTCACCGTGCCGGCGCGGAACCGCCCGTGGTCGGCGGCTTTCCGCCGTACGACGAGGTCCGGGATCTGCTCGGCGCCGCGATCGCGTTGCCACCACAGCGCACCGTTGACGCGGGCGGTGAGACGGCCGGCCCGAGCGACTTCGAGGTACGCGTCCGTTGCGTCGGGCATGTTGGCGTAGTCGCCGAGGATCGCGTCCTGCCAGCCGGTGATGCCGAGCGAGTGCAGGTACGACTGGGCGTCTTCGAGGGCCGCGACGAGCTCTTCGTGGGTGGTCGGCGGGACGTGTCGGCTGACGAGATCCATCGCGCCTTCGTGCAGGGTGCCGGTCGGTGCGCCGTCGGGGTCGCGTTCGATCCGGCCGTCGGGCGGGTCCGGCGTACTCCTGTCGATGCCGGCCAGGGCCAGCGCTTTCGAGTTGACCCAGGCGCCGTGGTGGTCGGCGTTCACCAGGAACGCGGGGCGGTCGCCGGTGACCGCGTCGAGATCGGCCGCCCGCGGCGCACCGCCGGGGAAGTCTGGCTGGTGCCAGCCGCCGCCGAGGATCCACGGGACGTCCGGGTGCTGGTCGACGTACCGCTGGATGACCTCCCGGTACGCCGGAAGGCCGTGCGCCGGCGCGAGATCGCACCGACCGCGCTCGAGGCCGCCCTGCACCGGATGCACATGCGCGTCGACGAACCCGGGCAGCACCAGACCGCCGTCGAGATCGACGACCTCGGTCGTGCTCGCGCGGTCCCCGGCCGCGACGATCCGGCCGTCCCGGACCCCGACGTCCGTCCCCGGGCGGTACGACGTCCCGTCGAAGACCGCGCCGTTCACGAACAGGAGGTCCACGCAGCTCCCCTACGGATTCCGCAACGGATATGGGCATGCAGTGCTGACATCGACAGACTACCGGCTCTCCTGGCACGAAATCACTTGCTTGGATGCGATTTTCCGGGCACGATGTCGGCTACTGGCCAGCCTGGAGAAGAGGGGAAGCCCTATGCCGTCCGAAACCGACTTCGCCCACCTGCAGCAGTCGGCGCGCGACCACCTGTGGATGCACTTCACCCGGTTGTCGAGCTATCAGACCGGCGAAGTCCCGGTGATCGTGCGCGGCGACGGCGTCTACATCTACGACGCCCGTGGCAAGCGGTACCTGGACGGTCTCGCGGGTCTGTTCGTCAACCAGCTCGGCCACGGGCGGACGGAACTCGCCGAGGCGGCGGCCAAGCAGGCGTCGGAGCTGGCGTTCTTCCCGCTCTGGTCGTACGCACATCCCAAGTCGATCGAGCTGGCCGAGCGGGTCGCGGCGTACGCACCCGGCGATCTGAACCGGGTGTTCTTCACCAGCGGCGGCGGCGAAGCGGTCGAGTCGGCGTGGAAGCTGGCCAAGCAGTACTTCAAGCTCACCGGCAAACCGGGCAAGCACAAGGTGATCAGCCGCGCGATCGCGTACCACGGTACGACGCAGGGGGCGCTGTCGATCACCGGACTGCCGGAGCTCAAGGAGCCGTTCGAGCCTCTCGTGCCGAGCACCTTCCGGGTGCCGAACACGAACATCTACCGCGCCCCGATCCACGGAGACGACCCGGCCGCGTTCGGCCGCTGGGCCGCCGACCAGATCGCGATCGCGATCGAGAACGAAGGCGCGTCGACAGTCGCCGCCGTCTTCCTGGAACCGGTGCAGAACGCCGGTGGTTGCTTCCCGCCACCACCGGGGTACTTCGAACGCGTCCGCGAGATCTGCGACGAGTACGACGTACTGCTCGTCAGCGACGAGGTGATCTGCGCCTTCGGCCGGCTGGGCCACATGTTCGGAGCCGAGCGGTTCGGATACCAGCCGGACATCATCACCTGTGCGAAGGGCATCACGTCGGGCTACTCGCCGCTCGGCGCGATGATCACGACGGACCGGCTGATCGAGCCGTTCCTGCACGGAGACACCATGTTCGCCCATGGCTACACCTTCGGTGGCCATCCCGTTTCAGCCGCGGTCGCCGTCGCCAACCTGGACATCTTCGAGCGCGAAGGCATCAACGAGCACGTCCGGAGCCGGGAGGGGGATTTCCGGGCGACACTCGAGAAGCTGCTCGACCTGCCCATGGTCGGCGACGTCCGCGGCGCGGGCTACTTCTACGGAATCGAACTCGTCAAGGACAAGACCACCAAGGAAACCTTCAACGACGAGGAGTCCGAACGCCTCCTCCGAGGCTTCCTCTCCAAAGCCCTCTTCGACGCCGGCCTCTACTGCCGAGCCGACGACCGCGGCGACCCCGTCATCCAACTCTCCCCACCCCTGATCTGCGACCAACCCCACTTCGACGAAATAGAATCCATCCTCAGATCCGTCCTCAAGCAAGCCGAATCCCAGCTGTAGGTCGAGCCCGCGAGGAAGGTGAGTCCAGCCCGCGCGTGCTACGCGGCGCTTCCTTCGTCGCTCCGCTCCTCAGCGCACCGCTCCACACACTCCCACCCACCCCCGGCTCATCGCCGTGCATCCTTTCCGGCTATCGCCGGACCGTGCGCGCTGCCGCGCGGCGAGTACTAGGCCGGCGCGCTCATCTGAACAACCGGTGCTGGGACCGCCCGGACCGGCTCCCGCCTGTTTGCTCAGCATCCCGCCGCACGGCCCGACGGGTGTCCACCGCCCAGGTTCGCTCGCGAGTTGGCACCCGCGCCTTGGACACCGGCAGGCCGACGGCGCGCCCCACGCATTCGCCGGAGGCGAGCCGGCCCGACGGAGCCGGCAGCCACGGATGCCCGTGCGCAGGAGAGCCGGCGTCCTGCCCGGGGCGGATGCCAGGCTGGGCGACACGAGTCCCGGTGCGGGCGGTCGGCTGTCAGGAGCGGCTGGGCCGGGTAGTCGAGGCGCGATAAGCGCGCACCGCGGGCGGCAGCCCGCTGACGGCGGCGGCAGCCGCCAAGTCCGGCGATAGCCGGAAGGTCCCGGCGGCAGCCGGAAAGTCCCGGCGATAGCCGGAAGGGATGCACCGCGATGAGCGGGGGGTGGGTGGGTGCGCGCGGAGCAGGTGCGCTGAGGAGCGGAGCGACGAAGAAAGCGCCTGCGTAGCGCGCGGGGGCCTTTCCCTTCCCAACCTGCATACCGTGCGCGGGGGCTCTTCCCCCGGAGTACCTAGAAGTCGAAGCCCAGGCCCATCGCGTCCAGTGTGCGGAGCCAGAGGTTTCGGTGGCCGGCGTGTTTGTCGGCTTGGTGCATGGACCAGCGGGTGAGGCGGATGCCGGCGGTGCGGAGGGGTTCGGGTGGGAAGGGGAGGGGGCGGTCGCGGACCATTTGCAGGTGGGTTCGGTCGGTTGATTCGGCGTACAGGAGGTCGAGGATGACGTCGGCGCCGAAGCGGGTGGCGGCTACGCCGAGGCCCGTGTAGCCGAGGGCGTAGGCCGTGTGGCCGGCGTGGGCGGTGCCGTAGAAAGCGCAGAAGCGAGTGCTGGTGTCGATCACGCCGCCCCAGCGATGGGTGAAATGGAGGCCTTCCAGTTGGGGGAAGGTCTGGAAGAAGTGGCGGGCCAGCATCGTGTGGATGGAGTTTCGTTGCTCCAGGGCCGGGTCGATGCGGCTCCCGAAGTAGTACAGCGGCAGGTAGCCGCCCCACAGGATGCGGTTGTCCCGAGTGAGGCGGTAGTAGTGGAAGAGGTTGGACGCGTCGCCGACCCCCTGCCGACCACGCCAGCCGACGGATGCCAGTTGGGCGTGGGACAACGGCTCGGTGACCAGCACCAGGTCGTAGACGGGGACCGTGTAGAGGCGCAATCGACGCAGCAGCGAGGGAAAGGCGTTCGTCGCCAGCGCAATCCGGTCGGCACGGACCGCTCCCGTTGCCGTGTGCAACGAGCGCGAGTGCAAGCGGGTGACGGCGCTGTGTTCGTGGATGCGTACGCCGTGGTCGAGGCAGGCCTGCCGCAATCCCCAGGCCAGCCGGGCGGGCTCGACCAGAGAGGTGCGGAACGGGTCGAACAAGGCGCCCAGGTAGGTGGGGGAATGGATCTCCGCCCGCGCCGCGTCCTGGTCGAGCAGCCGTGCGTCGGGACGATCGGCGGCCTCGGCCGCGAGTTCCTCGAGATGGTGAGGTTCGGTGGCAACCGTGAGTTCGCCGGTGAGTTGCCAATCGCAGTCGATCCGGTACCGCCTGATGGTCTCACCGAGGGCACGATGGTTCTCGAGCCCGAGACGTTCGAGTTCCTCGATCTCGGACGGCCACCGAGCCACCCCGTTCGCGTACCCGTGCGTCAGGCTCGCGTCGCAGAAACCACCGTTCCGCCCGCTGGCGGCCGAGCCGCAGACATCGCCTTCCAGCAGTACGACGTCCAGCGACGGATACCGCTCCTTCGCGCGCAACGCCGTCCACAGGCCGGTGTAACCGCCGCCGACCACGGCCAGGTCGGCCGTGGTCGGACCGAGCAGTGCGGGCAGCGGCTCCGGGGCCGACTTGTCCTCGAGCCAGAAGACTCGCGGTTCGGCCTCGGCAAGCGCTGCCAGTTTCATCGGGTACGCCGGCGTCGCGCCAGCTCACCTCCCAGGACGAGGACGAGCGCCAGCAGGAACATCGCCGTACCGACGACGTTGATCTGCGGCGGGATGTCGCGCTGCGCCGATCCCCAGACGAACATCGGGAACGTCACCGTCGTACCCGCGTTCAGGTTCGTGATGATGAAGTCGTCGAACGACAACGAGAAGCTCAGCAGCGCCGCGGCCAGGATGCCCGGGAACACCAGCGGGAACGTGACCCGCCAGAACGTCTGCCACTCGTTGGCATACAGGTCCATCGCCGCCTGTTCCAGCCGTGAATCCATGCCGGTCAACCGCGCCTTCACGGTCACGACCACGAACGACAGGCAGAACATCACGTGCGCGATCAGCACCGTCCAGAAGCCGAGCCGGCCGCCGAACCCGCTCGACACGAACAGGGCGAGCAGCGACGAGCCGAGCACGATCTCCGGCGAGGCCATCGGCAGGAAGATGAACAGGTTCGCGCCGGCGCGGCCGCGGAAGCGGTGCCGCACCATCGCGAACGCCATCAACGTTCCCAGCGCCGTCGCGATCACCGTCGCCAGCAACCCGATCCGCAGCGAGGTCGACACCGCGTCGCACAACCCGTACGGACGGCACGGGTGCTGCCAGTTCTGCCAGGTGAACCCGTCGAACGTGTACGACAGCTTGCTCTTCGGCGCGTTGAACGACATCAGCATCACGACGACGATCGGCGCGAACAGATAGAGCAGAACGAGCAACGCGACGAAGACGACCAATCGCTGCCTGATCCACCTCATACCAGGTCCTCCGTCCCCGCCCGCCAGACGTACAGGAGGACCAGCACCACGATCGCCGCCATCAACGTCACCGACAACGCGGCCGCGGTCGGATACGCGCCGGCGGAGAAGAGCCGTTGGATGTCGTTGCCGATCATCCGCTGCTTCGGCGTACCCAGGAGCTGCGCATTGATGTAGTCGCCCGCCGCCGGGATGAAGGTCAGCAGCGTCCCCGCCACCACCCCCGGCATCGACAGCGGCAAGGTCACCGTCCGGAACGTCGTGAACGGATTGGCGAACAGGTCACCGCCCGCCTCGATCAGCCGTGGATCGATGCGCTCGAGCGAGGCGTACAGCGGTAGCACCATGAACGGCAGGAAGTTGTACGTCAGCCCGGTCACCACCGCGGTCGTTGTCGCCAGCAACCGTCCGTCCGGGCCGAGGATGTGCAGCCACTTCAACGCGTCGACGACGAACCCGTTGTCCGACAGCAGCAGCTTCCACGACAGCGTACGGATCAGGAAGCTGGTGAAGAACGGCGCGATCACCAGCGCGAGCATCAGGTTCTTCCACCGGCCGGCCTTCATCGCGATCGCGTAAGCCAGCGGATATCCGAGCAGCAGGCAGAACACCGTCGTCAGCAGCGAGTACCACAACGACCGTCCGAACGGCCGCGCGTAGTCGGCCATCGTGTCGACGAAGTTCTGGAAGTGCCAGGTCATCTTGAACCCGGACTCGATCGACCCGTTCGGGTCGTACAAACTTGCCGCTAGCAACGAGACCAGCGGTACGACGAAGAACAGCAGCAACCACAACCCGCCCGGCAACAGCAGCAAGTACCCCGTGAACCGCCGGCCGGACCGCTCCACCTTCGCCGGCGGAGCCGCCGCGGCCGCCCCGAGCTGGCCGACCGCGCTCATCAGGCGCCATCCGGATCATCGATGTCGCCGACCCCGGCCCGGGCATCCTGTTCCGCATCCAGCACGAACGTGTGCATCGGCAACCAATGCAGATCAACGGTCTCACCGACCCCGAACGTCCCCCGCGCACCGGTGTTCTGCTCGAAGATCGTCAGCTCCTGGTCCCACGGCAGCTTCACCAGGTACTGCGTACTCACGCCGACGTAACTCACATCCGTCACGACCGCGCCGCGCAACTGGTTCGACCCGTTGCTCTGCTCGGTCCCGGCCGCGGCGATGAACACCTTCTCCGGACGGATCCCCATCCAGACATCGCCCTCGGTGACCCGGCACCGCGGCAGCGGCACGGTCACCTTGCGGCCGTGCACGTCGACGGTCAGGTCGTCGTCGGACTGTCCGATGATCGAGGCCCGGATCAGGTTCGACTGGCCGAGGAAGTTCGCCACGAACGTCGTCGCGGGCAGGTCGTACAGCTCGGCCGGGGAACCCATCTGCTCGATCACGCCGCCGTTCATCACCGCGATGGTGTCGGCCATCGTCATGGCCTCTTCCTGGTCGTGGGTGACGTGGACGAACGTGATGCCGACCTCGGTCTGGATCCGTTTCAGCTCCAGCTGCATCTGCCGCCGCAGCTTCAGGTCGAGCGCGCCGAGCGGCTCGTCCAGCAACAGCACCTGCGGCCGGTTGATCAGCGCGCGGGCCAGCGCGACCCGCTGCTGCTGCCCGCCGGACAGCTGCGACGGCCGCCGCTTGCCGTACGTCGAGAGCTCGACCAGGCTGAGCATCTCCTCGACCTTCGGCTTGAAGTCCTTGACCCCGCGCCGCTTCAGCCCGAACGCGACGTTCTCGAAGATGTCGAGGTGCGGGAACAACGCGTAGTTCTGGAAGACCGTGTTGACCGGGCGCTTGTACGGGCGCAGGCCGGTGATCTCCTGCTCGCCGAGGCGGATGCTGCCGGCGGTCGGCTCCTCCAGACCGGCGATCATCCGCAGCGTCGTCGTCTTGCCGCACCCGGACGGGCCGAGCAGCGCGAAGAACGAGCCGGACGGGACCGTCAGGTCGAGGTTGTCGACCGCTCGGTGTCCACTGAACTGCTTACTGATTCCGTGGAGAACTAGGTCACTGGTCATCTATCAGCCCCCGATCGCGAGGTTGAAGTCGGTTTCGTAGAGGGCTGCCTTGGCAGTGTCGAGCGGCATGAACGACGCCGTCTTCGCCAGGGTGGCCTGGTCGGGGAAGATCAGCGGGTCGTCGACCACATCGGGATCGACGGTCTCCATCGCCTTCTTCGCACCCGTCACGGGGCAGATGTAGTTGACCCAGTCGGCCAGCGTGGCGGCGACCTCGGGTTCGTAGTAGTAGTTCATCAACGCCTCGGCGTTGGTCTTGTGGGTCGCCTTGTTCGGAATCAGCATGTTGTCCGACCACAGCATCAGGCCCTCTTCCGGCACCACGAACTTGATGTCGGGGTTGTCGGCCTGCATCGCGATCACGTCACCGGACCAGGCCTCGCAGGCGGCGATGTTGCCGGCGTTCAGGTCCTGGACGTAGTCGTTGCCGGTGAACCGGCGGACCTGCCCGGAGCCGACGTACTCCTGCAGTTTGTCCAGCGCCTTGCTCCACTCGGCGTCGTTGAACTTGCCCGGGTCGGCGCCGACCAGCTTGAGCATGAACGACATCGTGTCCGGCATCTCCGAGAGCAGGGTGACCCGGCCCTTCAGATCGCCGCGGGTGAGCAGGTCGGTGAAGCTGCCGACCTCCTTGGTGACCTTCGCGTTGTACGCGATCCCGGTCAGTCCGCTCTGCCACGGCACGCTGTAGTCGCGGTTCGGGTCCCAGGCCGGTGCCTTGAGCTGTTTGAGCAACTGCTTGTCGACGTTCGGGATCTTGCTGTGGTCGAGCTTCTGGATCCAGCCCAGCCCGACCATCCGGGCCGCCATCCAGTCGGTCAGTACGAAGATGTCCCGGCCACAGGACTGGCAGCTGCCGAGCTGGTCGCGGACCTTGGCGTAGAACTCGGCGTTGTCGTTGACGTCGGCGGTGTAGGTGACCGTGATCCCGGACTGCTTCTGGAAGTCCTCCAGCGTCGGCAGGACGGTCTTGCCGTTCACCTTCTCGTCGGACTCGTCCATGTAGCTCGGCCAGTTGGAGAAGTTCAGCGTCTTCTGCGACGACGAAAGGTCTGTGCTGACGCAACTGCCCGCGCTCTGCCGAGCCGGCGGGATCCCGCAGCCCGCCAGCACCCCTCCGACCCCGAGCGCGGACAGCGACATCCCCTTCAGGACCGCGCGACGCCCCACGACGCGCTGTTGCCGAGGACTCATGGAACCCCCTAGGAACCGTCTGTCGCGGGCGATACTGTCAAACCTTGGCGATCTGAACAAGGGATTCCGAAGCTAAACGGTCATCTCGCAACGAATTCCGCTTCCGCAGCTTGCTGACGCCCCGGCCGGGTGAAAAGATCCTGAGGTGGCAGTGCGAACGGGAAACCCCGACAAGAACCAGACCCTGCTGGACGACACCGCGAAGGCGATCATCGAGCAGTTGCAGCTCGACGGACGGCGTTCGTACGCCGCGATCGGCAAGGCTGTCGGCCTGTCCGAGGCCGCGGTCCGGCAGCGGGTGCAACGGCTGACCGAGGCCGGGGTGATGCAGGTTGTCGCGGTCACCGATCCGCTCGAGCTCGGGTTCGACCGGCAGGCGATGATCGGGATCAAGGCCGAGGGCGCGCTCGAGCCGATCGCCGACGAGCTGGCCAAGATGGACGAGGTCGAGTACGTCGTGGTGACGGCCGGCTCGTTCGACATCCTGGCCGAGGTGCTGTGCGAGAGCGACGAACACCTGCTGCAGGTGCTGTCCGAGCGGGTCCGGGCCATCGAGGGCGTGAAGGCGACCGAGACGTTCGTCTACCTGAAGCTGGTGAAACAGACCTATTCGTGGGGTGTCCGCTGAACCTCTGGTCGGCTCCCGATCCGCTCCCGGAGCGTCCTGGGCTCGCGGGCGACCGGCAGGCCGACGTGGTGATCGTCGGCGCCGGGTACACCGGGCTGTGGACGGCCTATTACCTGGCGAAAGCGGATCCGTCGCTGCGCATCTTCGTACTCGAGGCACAGACCGCCGGATTCGGGGCATCCGGGCGTAACGGCGGGTGGTGCTCGGCGCTGTTCCCGGTCTCGTCGAAGCGGTTGGCTGCGTTGCCGGGGTCGAGCCGGGAGGCGGCGATCGAGTTGCATCGGGCGATGCAGGCGAGCGTGAACGAGGTCGGCCTGGTGAGCGCGGCCGAGGGGATCGATTGCGACTACCACAAGGGCGGGACCGTCGTACTGGCGCGGACCCGGGTGCAGCTCGCGCGAGCCCGGGCCGAGGTGGACGCAGCGGCCGAGTGGGGACCGGGAGACCTGCAGTTCCTGACACCGGACGAGGTCGCGGCCAAGGTCCGGGCGACAAAGGTGCTGGGCGCAACGTTCACGCCGCACTGCGCCGCGATCCATCCGGGGAAGCTGGTGCGCGGGCTGGCCGCGGCGGTCGAGCGGCTCGGGGTCACGATCCACGAGCAGACGCCGGTGACCCGGATCCTGCCCGGGCGAGCGGTGACGCCGTACGGCGTGGTGCGCGCGGAGGTCGTCGTACGGGCGACCGAGGGGTTCACGCCCGGACTGGCCGGGCAGGAACGGGCCGTCGCGCCGGTGTACTCGTTGATGGTGGCAACGGAGCCGTTGAGTGCCGAGGTGTGGGACCGGATCGGGCTGGCGGACCGGCCGACGTTCAGTGACCAGCGGCATCTGATCATCTACGGACAGCGGACCGCTGACGGGCGGCTGGCGTTCGGCGGGCGCGGGGCGCCGTACCACTTCCGGTCGCGGATCGAACCCGGGTTCGACGACGTACCGCGGGTGTTCAAGGGGTTGCAGAAGACGCTGCGGGACCTGTTCGACATCTCGCCGGAGTTCACGCATGCGTGGGGCGGGCCGTTGGGTGTGCCGCGGGACTGGTGCGCGTCGGTCGGCCTGGAGCGCGGCGTCGCCTGGGCGGGTGGTTACGTCGGGGACGGCGTGAGTACGACGAACCTCGCCGGGCGCACGTTGCGCGACCTGATCCTCGAGCGCGACACCGCGTTGACGCGCCTGCCGTGGGTCGGGCACCGGTCGCGGGCGTGGGAGCCGGAGCCGTTGCGCTGGCTGGGGATCAACGCGGGATTGCGGGCGATGACGCTCGCGGACGTCGAGGAGCGGGTGACTCGACGGGAGAGCGTGATCGCGCGGCTGATGGCTCCGCTACTTGGCGGCTGAGACCGGCAGGCGGCCGGCCTCCATCAGCGGTACGCCGGTGAGCTGGATGCTGGGCTGGACCCAGTCGTTGAGGATCGGGTCCTCGGTGGCGAGGTGGCCGGAGAGTTCGGTCTGGCTCAGTTCGAAGACGTGCGCGGGGTTGCCGGTGAGGTCGACGACGGTCTGCATCAGCCGGCCGACCTGCTCCTCCCAGAGCACGTCGACGAACTCGTGCCGGTCCGGGCGGATCAGCAGCAGGTCGACGTCGCTGTCCAGATCACCGTCGCCACGCGCGATCGCGCCGTACACGCTCGTGTGGACCGGCGGGATCCGCCAGCCGTTGATCTCGTCGGCCAGCCGGCTGACCAACGTACTGCGGAGGTCCGCGAGCTGCTCGACGATCGCCGCGACGAGGTGCTTGCGGTTGAGGCGATAGAGCAACGAATTGCCGAGATCGTCGACGTGTACGAGCCCGGTCGCGGCCAACCGTTGCAGCACGAGCCGCACGCCCGCGACGCTTCCGGACTCGGCCAGCTTGTGGATCTGGCGCCCGGACAGGCCTTCCTCGGCCCGCGCCAGGACCAGCAGCACCGGGCCGTCGAGGGACGGCACCACTGTGCTGATCGGGCTCTTCAGATCCATAACCCGTCTCACCCTAGTGATCACCCCGACAGGTCAAGTAATCACCGTGACGCGTCAGAGACCCTTGGCGTTGGCGCGAGGGCTCGGGGTGGCGGTGCGGAGCTCGGTGGTGAAGGCGTAGCGATCGCCGCGGTAGACGGCCGAGGTGTACTCGAAGACGCGGTCGCGGCCGTCGAAGCTGATGCCGTGCAGGGCGAGGCACGGCTGGGTGATCGGGATGTCGAGCCAGCCGGCCGTCTTCGCGTCGGGCATGACCGGCTCGAGTCGCGACGTACCGCTGGCGACGTCGATGCCGTAGCGGCTGGTGAGCAGGTCGTAGAGGGAGCCGCTGAGGTCGTCGGCCCGCAGACCGGGTACGTACGCCGCGGGCAGCGTGGTGCGCTCGACCACCATCGGGTGATCGTCGGCGAGCCGCAGCCGGGTGAACGCGATGATCGGATCACCCACCGGGATCCGCAGGCGCCGGGCCGCGGCCCGCTCGGCCCGCTGATGGCGGAACTCGAGCATCGTGCTGCCCGGCCGCATTCCGCGCCGGCGGATGTCCTCGGAGAACCCGATCATCCCGAGCCATCGCGCCACCTTCGGCCGGGACGTATACGTGCCACTCCCGTGCCGCCGTACCAGCAACTCCTCGATCACCAACTCGTCCACGGCTCGTCGCAGAGTCATCCGCGCGACGTTCCACCGCACCGCCAACTCCCGCTCAGGCGGCAGCGCGGCCCCCTCCGGCAACGTGTCGATCAGGCTCAGCAACAACGCCCGGATCTCAGCTGCCTTCCCCGGCAACGAACCATGCATGGGTCCTGGGTAACACCTGACTAGACCTCTTCGACACCCTTTCGATCACCACCGAAGCAAAAACAAGCACGCTTGATTCTTTCTGGTGGGCGTGGGACGCTCGGCGCACGGTCTCCTGGTGAGGGAGTGCAGCGTGCAACTGGATGTCGTACTGGCTGATTTGTGGGCCGAGAGTGCGGAGCTGGATCGGTTGGTCGGTGGGCTGGCGGCGGACGAGTGGTCCACGCCGACGCCGGCCGAGGGGTGGACGGTCGCGCATCAGATCGCGCACCTCGCCTGGACCGACGAGGCCGCGCACCTGGCCGCGACCGATCCGGAGGGCTTCAAGGCCTCGTTGCGTACGGCGGCCGCCAGCCCCACGACGTACGTCGACGACGGCGCGGCCGAGACCGCGGCGCTGCCGCCGGAGCAGCTGCTGCCGTACTGGCGGGAGACTCGTGCGGACGTCGCCGAGGCACTGAAGAAGGTGCCTGCCGGGGAGAAGGTGCTCTGGTACGGACCGCCGATGAGCCCGACCTCGATGGCGACCGCGCGGCTGATGGAGACCTGGGCGCACGGGCAAGACGTGTTCGACGGACTCGGCGTACGGCGCCTGCCGAGCAACCGGCTGCGCCACGTCGCGCATCTCGCCGTGCGCACGCGGGACTTCGCGTACCTGCTCAACGACCGCACGCCGCCGAGCGAGCAGTTCCGCGTCGAGCTGACCGGGCCGGATGGCGATGCATGGTCGTGGGGACCCGAGGACGCCGAACAGCGGGTGAGTGCGCCGGCGCTGGACTTCTGCCTGCTGGCGACCCAGCGGCGGCATCGCGATGACCTCGCTGTGGAGGCCGAGGGGGCGCAGGCCGAGGAGTGGCTGGGGATCATCCAGGCGTTCGCCGGGTTGCCCGGGAAGGGCCGGCGGCCGGGGCAGTTCGCATGACCGAACCGATCCGCATCGGGAACGCGTCCGGGTTCTACGGAGACCGGTTCAGCGCCGTACACGAGATGCTGACCGGTGGGCCGTTGGACGTGCTGACCGGCGATTACCTGGCCGAGTTGACGATGCTCATCCTCGGCCGGGATCGGCTGAAGGATCCAGGTCTGGGGTATGCCCGGACGTTTCTCAAGCAGCTCGAGACAGGGCTGGGCGAGGCGCTGGATCGGGGCGTGAAGATCGTCAGCAATGCGGGTGGACTCAACCCGGCCGGGCTGGCGAAGGCGATCGCGGAGCTTGCGGACAAGCTGGGTTTGCAGCCGAAGATCGCGTACGTCGAGGGCGACGACCTTCTCCCCAGGGCCGAGGAGCTGGGGTTGGGGCAGCCCTTGACCGCCAATGCCTACCTGGGTGCTTGGGGGATCGCCGAGGCGTTGCAGGCTGGTGCGGACGTCGTGGTGACGGGGCGGGTCACCGATGCGTCGGTGATCGTCGGGCCGGCGGCGGCGCATCACGGCTGGAAGCGGACGCAGTACGACGAACTCGCCGGCGCGGTCGCCGCCGGGCACGTGATCGAGTGCGGCTGCCAGGCGACCGGTGGGAACTACGCGTTCTTCAGCGAGATCCGCGACTTCGGGCGGCCGGGGTTCCCGATCGCGGAGATTCACGCGGACGGCAGCAGCGTGATCACCAAGCACGACAACACCGGCGGCGCGGTCACGATCGACACGGTCAAGGCGCAGCTGCTGTACGAGATCACCGGCGCCCGGTACGCCGGTCCGGACGTCACGACCCGCCTCGACACGATCGAGCTCTCCGCCGACGGCCCCGACCGCATCAGGATCACCGGCGTCCAGGGCGAGGCACCGCCGCCGACGTACAAGGTCTCGCTGAACAGCGTCGGCGGGTTCCGCAACGAGGTCGACTTCGTGCTCACCGGGCTGCAGCTGGAGCAGAAGGCCGAGCTGGTCCAGCGACAGCTCGAGCAGGCGCTGCCGAAGCGGCCTACCGAGCTGAAATGGTCGCTGGCCTGGACCGAGAAGCCGAACGCCGAAACCGAGGAGGAGGCGAGCGTCTTCCTCCGGTGCGCGGTGAAGGACCCGGACCCGAAGGTCGTCGGCCGGGCGTTCAGCAGCGCAGCGGTCGAGCTGGCGCTGGCGAGCTACCCCGGCTTCCACGTCACCGCGCCGCCCGGCGACGGTTCGCCGTACGGCGTGTTCCAGGCCGGGTACGTCGACATCCACGAGGTGGAGCATGTAGTCGTACTCCCCGACGGCACCCGCACGGTGATCGAGCCGGCCGCCGAGACCGAACCGCTGGCTCCCGTCGACGACATCGAGGAGCCGATGCCGCTGCTCCAGCTGTCGAGCGGGCCGCCGCGGACACGAGAGGTCCCGCTCGGCCGCATCGCCGGCGCGCGTTCCGGCGACAAGGGCGGCGACGCGAACGTCGGCGTGTGGGTGCGCGACGAAAAGGCGTGGCGCTGGCTCGCTCACACGCTCACGGTCGAGCTCTTCAAGCAACTCTTGCCCGAGACGCAGCCGCTGACTGTGACTCGCTATCTTCTCCCCAACCTGTGGGCGGTGAACTTCGTCGTCGAGGGACTGCTGGGCGAGGGTGTTGCGGCGCAGGCCCGGTTCGACCCGCAGGCGAAGGCGGTCGGCGAGTGGTTGCGGTCCCGGTACGTCGACGTACCGGAGGTCTTGTTGTGAACGACTACCGGGACTCCGTACGGCGCTTCATGGGCACCGAGGTCCTGCCGCACCTCGACCAGTGGGAACGCGACGGCGAGCTGCCACGGGAGCTGCACAAGAAGGCCGGCGCAATCGGCCTGCTCGGCGTCGGCTTCCCGGAGTCGGTCGGTGGCGGCGGGGGTTCGTTGCTCGACGCAATCGATGTGGTCGAGGAGATGCATTACGCGGGTGGGTCCGGTGGGTTGGTCGCCTCGCTCCTCACCTGCGGCATCGCACTTCCGCACATCGTTGCTGCGGGCAATCAGGAGCAGATCGAGCGGTGGGTCCGACCAACGCTGGACGGTGAACTGATCGGCGCGCTGGCGATCACCGAGCCTGGCGGCGGATCGGATGTCGCGTCGATCCGGACGACGGCGCGGCGCGAGGGTGACGTGTTCGTGGTGAATGGCGCGAAGACGTTCATCACCTCGGGGTGTCGTGCGGATTTCGTGACGACCGCGGTGCGCACGGACGGTCCCGGTGCGCACGGGATCAGTCTGCTGGCGATAGATCTCGGGTTCGAGGTGTCGCGGAAGCTCGAGAAGATGGGCTGGCTCTGCTCCGACACTGCCGAGCTGTCCTTCACCGATGTGCGGGTTCCGGTGGAGAACCTGGTCGGGGCGCAGGGCTCGGGGTTCGTCCAGCTTGCGGTGAACTTCGTGGCTGAGCGGCTGACGCTGGCTGTGCAGGCGTACGCCGGTGCGCAGCGGGCGCTGGATCTGACCGTTGAGTGGTGTCGTCAGCGGGAGACGTTCGGGCGCCCGCTGATCTCGCGGCAGACCGTGCAGCACACGTTGACCGAGATGGCTCGGCGGATCTCGGTCGCGCGGGTTTATGTGCGCGAAGTGGCGCGGCGTGCGGATGCGGGTGAGGACGTCATCGCCGAGACCTGTTTCGCGAAGAACACCGCGGTCGAGGCCGGGCAGTGGGTCTGCGATCAGGCGCTGCAGTTGCACGGTGGTCTCGGCTACATGCGGGAGGCCGAGGTCGAACGCCAGTACCGCGACCAGAAGATCCTCGCCATCGGCGGCGGTACCACGGAGATCCTGACCGGCCTGGCATCGAAGAGACTGGGGTTCACCGCATGAGTAACCGCGAGGCGATGCTGGAGAAGCTCGTCGCCCTCGACGCCGAACACGCGAAGGCACTGGCCGGCGGCGGCGAGAAGTACGTCGACCGCCACCACAAGCGCGGCAAACTGCTCGCCCGGGAGCGGATCGAACTGCTGCTCGACCCCGACTCGTACTTCCTCGAGCTGTCCCCGCTGGCCGGCTGGGGTTCGGACTTCACTGTCGGCGCAAGCCTGGTGACCGGGATCGGCGTCGTCGAGGGTGTCGAGTGCCTGATCACCGCGAACGACCCGACCGTCAAGGGCGGCGCGAGCAACCCGTGGACGCTGAAGAAGGCCCTGCGGTCGGACGAGATCGCACGGGCGAACCGGCTGCCGGTGATCAGCCTGGTCGAGTCCGGTGGCGCGGACCTGCCGACACAGAAGGAGATCTTCATCCCGGGCGGCGCGATGTTCCGCAACCTGACCCGGCTGTCGGCCGAGGGGATCCCGACGATCGCGCTGGTGTTCGGCAACTCGACCGCGGGCGGCGCGTACATCCCCGGCATGAGCGACTACGTGGTGATGGTCGACGGCGGGGCGAAGGTGTTCCTGGCCGGGCCGCCGTTGGTGAAGATGGCGACCGGTGAGGACGCGGACGACGAGTCGCTCGGTGGCGCGTCGATGCACGCGCGGCAGTCCGGGCTCGCGGATTACTTCGCCGTCGACGAGCAGGACGCGATCCGGCTCGGGCGACAGATCGTGTCCCGGCTGAACTGGCGCAAGCAGGGGCCGGCGCCCGAGCCGTCGTACGACGAACCGCTGCTCGACTCCGATGACCTGCTGGACATCGTGCCGGGTGACCTGAAGATCCCGTTCGATCCGCGGGACGTGATTGCTCGCGTCGTGGACGGATCGGTGTTCGACGAGTTCAAGCCGCTGTACGGGTCGTCGTTGGCGACCGGGTGGGCGTCGGTGCACGGGTACCCGGTCGGCATCCTCGCGAATGCACGCGGCGTGCTGTTCAGCGAGGAGTCGCAGAAGGCGGCGCAGTTCATCCAGCTGGCGAACCGCGCGAACACGCCGCTGATCTTCCTGCACAACACCACCGGCTACATGGTCGGGCAGGAGTACGAGCAGGGCGGGATCATCAAGCACGGCGCCCAGATGATCAACGCGGTCTCGAACTCGAAGGTCCCGCACATCTCGATCCTGATGGGCGCGTCGTACGGCGCCGGGCACTACGGGATGTGCGGGCGGGCGTTCGATCCACGGTTCCTGTTCGCGTGGCCGTCGGCGAAGTCGGCCGTGATGGGGCCGCAGCAGCTGGCCGGCGTACTGTCGATCGTCGCGCGGGCCGCGGCGGAGGCGAAGGGGCAGCCGTACGACGAGAAGGCCGACGCGCAGATGCGGGCGTACGTCGAGGGGCAGATCGAGGCGGAATCGCTGCCGATGTTCCTGTCCGGCCGGTTGTACGACGACGGCGTGATCGATCCGCGCGATACCCGAACGGTGCTCGGCATCTGCCTGTCCGCCATCCACTCAGCCCCGGTCGAAGGCACGTCGTCCTTCGGCGTCTTCCGGATGTGAGGCGCATGTTCACAACTGTGTTGGTGGCGAACCGGGGCGAGATCGCGCGGCGGATCTTCCGTACGGCGCGCTCGTCCGGGCTGTCGACGGTCGCGGTGTACTCGACGGCTGATGCGCGGATGCCGTTCGTCGACGAGGCAGATGCGGCGGTCGAGCTGCCTGGGAACACGCCGGGTGAGACGTATCTGCGGGTCGAGCTGATTGTCGAGGCGGCGATGCGGGCGGGGGCGGACGCCGTACATCCGGGGTATGGGTTCTTGTCGGAGAACGCCGGGTTCGCGCGGGCGGTGATCGACGCGGGGCTGACGTGGATCGGGCCGCCGGTGGATGCGATCTCGTCGATGGGGTCGAAGATCGAGGCGAAGAAGCTGATGGCGGCGGCTGGGGTCCCGGTGCTGGCCGAGCTGACGCCGGCGGAGGTGTCGGCGGACGACCTGCCTGTGTTGGTGAAGGCGTCGGCCGGCGGTGGTGGGCGGGGGATGCGCGTGGTGTCGCGGCTCGAGGATCTGGCGGCGGAGATCGATGCGGCGTCGGCGGAGGCGTTGTCTGCCTTCGGGGATGGGACGGTGTTCTGCGAGCGGTACCTGGCTGCTGGTCATCATGTCGAGGTGCAGATCGTGGCGGACCAGCACGGGACGATCTGGGCGGTGGGCGAGCGGGAGTGCTCGATCCAGCGCCGGCACCAGAAGGTCGTCGAGGAGGCGCCTAGTCCGCTGGTCGAGCGGATCCCTTCGATGCGGTCCGAGCTGTACGAAGCCGCACGCAAAGCAGCCGCGGCGATCAACTACGTCGGCGCCGGGACGGTCGAGTTCCTCGCGGACGACGCCGGGCGCTTCTACTTCCTCGAGATGAACACCCGCCTCCAAGTCGAACACCCGGTCACCGAGGAGACCACCGGGCTGGATCTGGTCGAGCTGCAGTTCGCGGTCGCAGCCGGCGAGCAACTCCCGGCGGATCCACCGCGAACAGTCGGCCACGCAATCGAGGTCCGGCTGTACGCCGAGGACCCACTGAACGACTGGGCCCCGCAAACAGGAACGCTCCACCGCTTCGCGGTGGAGCAGCTGGAGCGGGTGGAGCGCGGGCGCCCAGGCGCAGCGGCCTTCGCGGCGGGGGTGCGGGGGGCGGCGCAGGCGCCGCGGGTGCGGGTGGATTCGGGGGTGGAGGACGGGTCTGAGGTCACGCCTTACTACGACGCGATGCTCGCCAAGGTGATCGCTTGCGGGGCTGACCGCGCCGCCGTTGCCAGGCAGCTTGCGGGTGCTCTGGAGCGGTCCAGGATTCACGGGCCTGGGACCAATCGAGATCTGCTGGTGTGGATTCTTCGGCATCCCGCGTTTCTGGCTGGTGATACCGACACCGGGTTCTTCGACGAGCACGGGGTCGGGGAGAAGCTGGATGATGGCGTGGTGCGGGTTTCGGCGCTCGCCGCCGCGTTGGGTGATGCGGCCGGGCGCGTGGGGCCGGTGCGGGTACCTAGTGGCTGGCGGAATCTGCGGTCGCAATCACAGCGGAAGAGTTTCCGCGTGGGTGACACCGTGCATGACGTCGAGTACCGGCTGACGCGCGACGGGTTGGTTGCTGAGGGCAACGTGCAGCTGGTGGAGAGCGGCCCGACGCGGGTGGTGTTGCGGGTTGACGGCGTACGGCGGGTGTTCGACGTGGCGTCGTACGAAGGGCTGATTTGTGTGGACTCGGCGCTGGGGAGTGTGAGTCTCACGCCGGTGGAGCGGTTCGCGGATCCGGCGCTGCAGGTGGCGGCGGGGTCGTTGGTGGCGCCAATGCCGGGGACGGTGATCCGCGTCGGCGTACAGATCGGCGACAAAGTTACCCAAGGGCAACCGCTGTTGTGGCTGGAAGCGATGAAGATGGAACACACGATCGCTGCTCCGGTCGACGGTGTGGTCGGTGAGCTCAAGGTGGAAGCGGGACAACAGGTCGAGGTCGGTGCCGTACTAGCGGTGGTTGGGGAGGAAGCATGAGCTTCGTCGAGTCCGAGGAACGCCGGGAGCTGCGGAAGGTCGTCAGCGACCTGGGCAGGAAGTACGGCTACGAGTGGTTCAACCGCCAGGCACGCTCCGGCGGGCACACGACCGAGCTGTGGCTGGAGGCCGGCAAGCTCGGGTACCTGGGCGTCAACCTTCCGGAGCAGTACGGCGGCGGAGGCGGCGGCATGGCCGACCTGTCGATCGTCGGCGAGGAGCTCGGCGCGGCCGGCTGCCCGCTACTGATGCTGGTCGTCTCGCCGTCGATCTGCGGCACGGTGATCTCCCGCTTCGGCACCGACGAGCAGAAGCAGACCTGGCTGCCCGGGCTGGCCGACGGTACGACGATCATGGCGTTCGCGATCACCGAGCCCGACGCCGGCTCGAACTCGCACCAGATCACCACGACCGCCCGCCGGACCGACGACGGCTGGTCGCTGACCGGGCGCAAGGTCTTCATCTCCGGCCTCGACGTGGCGAAGGCAGTCCTGGTGGTCGGCCGGACCGAGGATGCGAGGACGGGCAAGCTCAAGCCGGCGTTGTTCATCGTGCCGACCGATGCGCCGGGCGTCGAGTTCAAGCAGATCGAGATGGATCTGATCAGCCCGGACAAGCAGTACGCCTTGTTCCTGGACGACGTACAGCTCCCGCGTGAAGCGCTCGTCGGCTCCGAGGACGCGGCGCTGATGCAGCTGTTCGCGGGGCTCAACCCCGAGCGGATCATGGCGTCGGCGTTCGCGATCGGGATCGCGCGGCATGCGCTCGACAAGGCCACGGCGTACGTGAAGGAACGGCAGGTCTGGAAGACCCCGATCGGTGCTCATCAGGGTCTCGCGCATCCGCTCGCGCAGATCAAGATCGAGCTCGAACTGGCCCGCCTGATGATGCAGAAGGCCGCCGCGCTGTACGACGCGGGCGACGACATGGGTGCTGGTGAGGCCGCGAACATGGCGAAGTACGCCGCCGGCGAGGTCGCCGTACGGGCCACCGACCAGGCCGTCCAGTCGCTCGGCGGCAACGGCATGACGATGGAGTACGGCGTCGCGTCGCTCGTCTCGGCCGCCCGCGCGACCCGGATCGCGCCGGTCAGCCGGGAGATGATCCTGAATTTCGTAGCACAGCACAGCCTGGGACTGCCCAAGTCGTACTAAGGAGTGGGGCCAATGATCATCACCAGCGAGTTCCCGCCGGTCGAGGTGCTCGACGTACCGATCCACGACGCGGTCCTCGGCAGAGCCCAGGAGTTCGGCGATCGGCCCGCGATGGTCGACGGAGTCACCGGCCAAGAGATCAGCTACGCGCAGCTCGACCAGATGACGCGGCGGGTCGCGGCCGGCCTCGCCGAGCTCGGGATCCGGCACGGTGACGTGATCGCGCTCTACAGCCCGAACACGATCCTCTATCCGGTGGTGTTCTACGGCGCCACGCGCGCCGGCGCGACCGTGACCACGGTAAACGCGCTCTACACGGCGGACGAGCTGCACAAGCAGTTGGTCGACTCGAAGGCGAAGTTGCTGGTGACGATTTCGCTGTTCCTGCCGGTCGCGACCGCGGCGATCGAAGGGACGGACGTCGCGGAGATCTTCGTCTGCGACCAGGCCGAGGGGTACCGCTCGGTGCAGGAGCTGCTCGCGTCCACAGGCCCCGAGCCGGAGGTGACGATCGATCCCGCTGAGGACGTTGCGGTGCTGCCGTACTCGAGCGGCACGACCGGCGCGGCCAAGGGCGTGATGCTCACGCACCGCAACATCGGGACGAACATCTCCCAGGCCGAGGTGATGATCACGCTCGCCGAGGAGGAGCGGATCATCGCGATCCTGCCGTTCTTCCACATCTACGGGCTGTCCGTGTTGATGAACCTGCCGCTGCGGCTGGGCGCGACCGTCGTCGTGCTGCCGAAGTTCGACCTGCAGCAGTTCCTGACCACGTTGGACGAGCAGCGGATCACGCGGGCGTTCGTGGCGCCGCCGGTGGTGTTGGCGCTGGCCAAGCACCCGGCCGTTGACGGTGTGAATCTGTCGGCCTTGAAGCACGTGACGTCCGCGGCGGCGCCGTTGGACGGGGAGCTGGCCGAGGCGTGTGCGAAGCGGCTCGGGCTGCACGCCGTACTGCAGGCTTATGGAATGACGGAGTTGTCGCCGGGGACGCACGCCGTACCGCAGGACGACCCGGAGCCGCCGCCCGGTGCCGTCGGCAAGCTGTTCCCGTCGACCGAGATGCGGCTGGTCGGTGCCGATGGCAACGATGCGGACGAGGGCGAGATCTGGATCCGCGGACCGCAGGTGATGAAGGGGTACCTCGGGCGCCCGGCCGACACCGACGCGACGATCGACCGGGACGGGTGGCTGCACACCGGGGACATCGGGCGGGTCGACGCGCGTGGCTATCTGTACGTCGTGGATCGGGTGAAGGAACTGATCAAGTACCACGGGTACCAGGTGCCGCCGGCCGAGCTCGAGGCGGTGCTGCTGACCGACGACCGGATCGCGGATGCGGCGGTGATCGGGGTCAGTGCTGACGGCAACGAAGTACCGAAGGCATTCGTGGTGCCGATGCCCGGTGCCGAGCTGACCGAGGCGGACGTGATGGAGTACGTCGCCGCGCGGGTGGCGCCGTACAAGAAGATCCGGCAGGTGGAGTTCATCGAGGCGGTGCCGAAGGCGGCGTCGGGGAAGATCCTGCGGCGGGAACTGCGTGCTCGCGAGGCCGCGCGTGAGTGAGGTGCTCAAGGCACCGCAGCAGGACCGGTCGCGGGCAACCCGGCAGCGGTTGCTGGAGGCGGCGGTCGAGTCGCTGGCCGAGGTCGGGTACGCCGCGACGACGGTGAGCGTCGTGGCGACCCGGGCCGGGGTGTCGCGGGGGGCGGCGCAGCATCATTTTCCGACGCGGGCGGATCTGTTCGCGGCGGCTGTTGAGTACATGACCGAGGTGCGGCTGGCGGAGATCCGCGCGCAGGCGGCTGGGTTGCCGAGCGGGGCGGGGCGGACCGAGGCGATCGTCGGGATGCTGGCGGATGTGTACACCGGTCCGTTGTTCCGGGCTGCGCTGCATCTGTGGGTGGCGGCTTCGACCGAGGATGCGCTGCGGCGGCAGATCGTGCGGCTGGAGTCGCATGTGGGGCGGCAGGCGCATCGGGCGCTGCTGGAGGTCTTGGAGGTCAGCGAGCGGACGCCGGGGGTGCGGGAGACGGTGCAGGGGGTGCTGGACATGGCGCGTGGTCTGGGGCTGGCTGACTTGCTGACGGATGACAGTGCGCGGCGCCGCGGGATCGTGCGGCAGTGGAGCCGGATCCTGGATCAGGCTCTGCGCGAGCCGGGGGTGTGACCGAAGGCGCGCCGGAAGGTGTCGATAAACGCACTGGCCGATGCCCAGCCGGTCCGGTGCGCCACCCGCGTCACCGACTCCCCTTCAGCCAGCAACCTGAGCGCCTCATGCAACCGCAACTGAGTCCGCCATTGCGGAAAACTCATGCCGAGATCGGCCTTACACAACCTGCTCAACGTCCGCTCACTCGCACCCACCACACGACCCAACTCCGTCAACGTGCTGTTGTCGGCCGGGTTGTCCCGCAGCAGGTCACACACCGCCGCAAGCCGGGGGTCACGTGCAGTCGGCAAGTACGTAGGCCGCTGAGACGACCGCCGAAGCTGATCCAGCAACACTCCCCGCAACCGCTCCCGCTCCGCCGACCCCTCGTTCTCTTCGTAGGTGGTGTAGGCGAGGAGTAGTTCTCGGAGGAGGGGGGTGACGACGAGGGCTGACGGGACCTTCAGGCCGAGCGGGTTCTCCTGCAGGCCGACTGTGTGGAGGGTGGTTTCGCCGTAGGCGCGGTGTTGGTGGAGGGTTTGGGCGGGGATCCAGATGGCTCTGGTGGCGGGGGCTACCCAGCTGCCGGCGTCGGTGGTGACGGAGAGGACGCCGCGGCCGGCGTACACGATCTGGTGGCGGTCGTGCCAGTGCGCCTCGATCCCGCCGCCGGCCTCGATCGGGCGGTGGCCGGTGGTGGCGGGGCGTTGGCGGGTTTCCGACATAGATTGGCATTTTATCGGAAGCCGGACACCCCGCCCGGCGACAACGATCGAGTGGTGAGAAGACTTCGACCGATCGGACTGATGGCAACCGGCCACGCCTGCGTGGACGTCTACCAGGGCAGCGTGCCCGCACTCGTCCCTTTCCTCGTCGCCGAACGCGGCCTCGGGTACGTCGCGGTGTCCGGCATCACCTTGGCCGCGACCCTGCTCTCGTCCGTCGTCCAGCCGGTGTTCGGCATACTCACCGACCGCCGCCCGCTCACCTGGCTGATCCCGGTAGCGATGACCACCGCCGGACTCGGCATCGCCCTCATCGGCGTCGGTCACACCTACCTGCTGAGCTGGCTCGCGGCCGCGCTGTCCGGCCTCGGCGTCGCGGCGTACCACCCGGAGGCCGCGCGGATGGCCCGGGTCGTGAGCGGCGGCAGTCACGTCGGCATGAGCTGGTTCTCCGTCGGCGGGAACGTCGGCTTCGCCCTCGCACCGCTCCTCGTCACCCCGATCATCGCCGCCGGTGGCCTCTCGCTGACCCCGGTCCTCGTCGTACCCGCGCTCGTCGGCGCCGCGATCACCTCCTGGGCGATCCGCTCGCGCGCCACGGCCGCGGTCACCCGCCGCCAGGCGGCAGGCACCGACGACTGGCCGTCGTTCCTGCGTTTGTCGGCGATCCTGATCTGCCGCTCGATCGTGTTCGTCGGCCTCGGTACCTTCATCGCGCTGTACGCCGGCGAGCGCGTCGGCGAGGGTACGACGACCGGCGGCATCGCCCTCTTCATCCTCTTCGCCGCCGGCGCGCTCGGCACCCTGATCGGCGGCCGGCTCGCCACTCGCTACGGCAGGATCCCCACACTCCGTACGTCGTACGCCGTCGCAGTACCCGCGATCGCCTGCCTGGTGTTCATCCCCGGCCCGCCGTTCTTCGCTTTCCTGGCTCTGACCGCGATCGCGATGTCGATCCCGTTCTCGCTGCATGTGACGCTCGGGCAGGACTTCCTCCCGGGACGCGTCGGTACGGCGGGCGGGATGACACTCGGCCTCGCCGTCAGCATCGGCGGCGTCGCCACCCCGGTCCTCGGCACGATCGCCGAGCACACCTCATTGCGACTCGCCCTGAGCACCCTGATCGCGTTGGTCGTCTGCTGCAGCCTGATCGGCTACGCGATCAACGAGCCGCGGCCCGCTCCGCGATCCGCCGATCGACCTTCGCCGCAAGCTCATCCGGAGCGCATTCGGCCAGGTGATCGCGAACGAGCAGGTGGATGAACGCGTACTCGCCACGCCCGGTGTGCGCGAGCACGTAGCGATCGGCGGCGTACCGCAGGAAAGCGCGGCGATGCCACGGCAGGTACCCGGTCCAGCGGAGCAGCGAGTCGTGGAGCAGCCGGGACAGCGGTCCAGCGAGGACAGGCGGTCGCCGCCGCCAGGGCTTCGCCGCGACGGTACCGACCAGCACGCCGACCACCGCCTCCAGTTGCGGTGACGCCAGCTCCGCACCCAGAGCTACGGCGACGATGAAGGCGAGAACGGCCCCACCGCCGACCCACGGGTCCATCCGCCAGCCCTTGTCCGGTGTGGCGGGTAGATGGTCGGTCGGCAGCGACTTCACCATTCGGATGCCCTGGGCAACGAGTAGCCCGATCGCCACACCGGACGCGAAAGACGTCGCGTCACCGAGGCTCAACGCGATCCAGCTAGCAGCCACAACCGCAGCCAGCCGCAGACCGAGCAGCAACCGGCGCGAGTTGTCGTGGAAGATGACGAACTCGACGGCGTACGACCCAGCGATCACCACCGCCTCGACAGCGAGCGCAACCTTCGCGGTCAGCAGCTCGACCAGCCCCAACGCAGCCACAGTCACCAAGACGGTCGCCGCCATCCCCGTGAGCAACACGAGGGCAAACAACAGTCCGCGGTCCGGTGCGCGCCCGGTCAGCCGCTGCCACGAGTGCGGCCTGAGGTGCACAAGCAGGAGCGCTGCACCAGCAACAGCCAGGCCGGCAAGCGCGCCGTACTGCGCGATCATCACCAGCGTCGCGCCCGCACTCACTGCAGCGAACAGCGCCGGCAGACAGACCGCATGCGTCAGGTAGTCCACGTCCGGCAACGACAGTCCGAACCACCCGTTCGGCGTCATCCACCGCGGTACGGCGGTGCGGTCGCCGGCCCGGCTGCGGGTCCACCACGCCAGACACCACAGCCGTCGTACTGCGGTCTTCGCGTCGTACTGCCTTGCTGTCTTGCGATTCCGGGCGAGCACCTCGCAGATGTAGGTGTCGAAGAGCTCACGCCGCAGGTCGGCGACCCCACCTGCAAGCACGTCCTCTGGCGCTCGGCCCTGGTACGCCAGGATCATCACGTTGAGCATCAGCGGCGAGTTGACCAGGTCCCAGAGCTCGTCGTCCTGCTCGATCGCTGTCCGAGCACCGTCAAGTGCTGAGCCGACAGCGGCGAAGTAGTCGAGGACCTGTTGTCGCGTGAGCGGTCTGATGTGTACTGCGCCGTACAGCCTGAGCTGGTTGGGCAAACGCTCGTAGTCGGCCGTGCGGCAGGTGACCGCGATCGGACCGATCAGGTAGTTGTGGCGGAGCTCCTCCAGGACCGGTGCGAGCTTGGCGCGATCCGGTTCGTTGATCTCGTCGAGTCCGTCGAGCAGCAGGGCCAGCCGGCCGTCACGCAACCAGGTACGTCCAACCGGTGCCGGGATCCCGTAGCGGTCGCTCAGCTCGTACAGCAGCCAGCGGACGAAGCTGGCGAGCAGTGCGCTGTCGTTGGGGTCGTCGTCGCTCTGGCGGCCGGACTGGGTGGTCCAGCCGGCCAGGTCGAGCAGGACCGGGATCGGCAGGCTGTCGTCGGCCTGTGCCTGCTCGGCGAGGTTTCTGGCAAGCTCCAGAAGCAGTGTGGTCTTGCCGGCGCCAGGAGCGCCCAGGATGAGCATCGAGTCCTGGAGCTCGTCGAAGACGTTCGCGATGTCCGCCTCGTTCGGGACCCGCCTGGGCTCGCGGTCGAGCGGCTGGACGAGCAGGTCGTACGGACGGACCACTGCGTCCGGGTGCTCCTCCAGGGCCAGCGCGATGCGCGTCCGCGAGGCGAGCGAGCCGGCCCGGCGTTCGGACAGGTAGCGGTCGATGCGGGCGAGCGCGTTCGTCCGGTTGCGCGGCTGGTCGGCGCTGCGGCTGGAGACGACGGGCAGGCGGCGGTTGCGTACTTCGAGGAACGCAGTGACGATCGTCGCCGCCCAGAGGACTCCGATTAGCGGCCACGCCAGACCGACGTACGGCTCGAGGAAGGCCGGGGCGGTCCCGCCGGTGCCTACGTTGATCGCGATCGGCAGCAGCACCAGCGTGAGCGAGACGGTCACCACGAGCACGACAGCACGCACCAGACCGTCCCGCATCCTCACCCACCGGAGCGTAACGGTCCGTGAGCCCACCGTCCTGGCCGCGCGCGCCGCCGTCCAGTGGGCGATCAGCGCGTGGGGAATTGTTGCCGATTCACATACATTATTCAGTAATATGACTACTGAGCGGATCGACCGGACGAGTGTGGGGCTTCGGTCGGAGCGGGGTCCGATTCTGCTCGCGGTGATGCTGAGCGTCGGGCTGGTCGCGATCGACGCGACGATCCTCGCCACCGCCGTACCGTCGGTGGTCGACGACCTCGGCGGGTTGACGCAGTTCCCCTGGCTGTTCTCGATCTACCTGCTCGCGCAGGCCGTGTCGGTGCCGATCTACGGCAAGCTCGCCGACCAGCGCGGGCGGAAGCCGATGATGCTGCTCGGCGTCGGGCTGTTCATCCTCGGGTCGGTGCTGTGCGGGTTCGCCTGGAGCATGCCGGCGCTGATCGCGTTCCGGCTGGTCCAGGGCCTCGGCGCGGGGGCGATCCAGCCGATCGGGATGACGATCGTCGGCGACATCTACACGGTCGCCGAGCGGGCCAAGGTGCAGGGTTACATCGCCAGCGTGTGGGGCATCTCGTCGTTCGTCGGGCCGACGCTAGGCGGCGTGTTCTCGGACTACATCTCCTGGCGGTGGATCTTCTTCGTGAACATCCCGCTCGGGGCGGCGGCCGCCTGGGTGCTGGTCCGCCGGTTCGAGGAGAAGGTCGCGACCAAGACCAGCCACCAGATCGACTACGCCGGCGGGATCCTGCTCGCGGTCGGCGGCTCGCTGCTGCTGCTCGGGCTGCTCGAGGGCGGCGTGATGTGGGACTGGGACTCGACCGCGAGCATCGTGATCCTGGCCGCGGCGATCGTGCTGCTGACCACGTTCGTACTGGTCGAGCGCCGCGCCGCCGAGCCGATCCTGCCGCTCTGGGTGCTGGGGCAACGAGTTCTGAACTCGGCGAACTCGGCCGCGCTGCTGATCGGTCTGCTGATGATCGGGCTGTCGACGTACGTCCCGCTGTACGCGCAGAGTGTGCTCGGTACGTCGGCTCTCGTCGCCGGATTCGCCTTGGCGGCAATGACTCTGGGCTGGCCGATCGCCGCATCGTTTGCCGGACGCATCTATCTGCGGGTCGGCTTCCGGACCACGATGCTGATGGGCGCGATCATCGTCGTACTCGGCTCTGGCCTGCTGCTGACGGTCGGGGCTCACAGCTCCGTGCTGCACCTGGCCGCGGCGTGCTTCGTGATCGGTATCGGCCTCGGCTTCTCCGCCTCGCCGTCGGTCGTCGCCGCACAGTCGTCGGTGGACTGGCAGACGCGCGGCGTGGTGACCGGCGCCAACATGTTCTCCCGCTCGGTCGGCAGTGCGGTCGGTGTGGCCGTGTTCGGTGCCGTGGCCAACGGTGTGGTCGCTGCACGTCTCGGCGGTGACCACGAGGACCTCGAGAAGCTGCCGAGCGACGTACTCGCCCCTGCCATCCACGACGTGTATTACGGCGCTGCGATCGCAGCCGTACTCCTCGTGATCGCCGTCGTCTTCATGCCGAACCGCGTCGTCGAACGGCCGCTTCAGAACGCCTGATCCCCCTTGTGCGGCTGCGATGCGCAGCACATACTCCGAACTGGGGGCGGGGATGAAAACACTCAATTTGATCGCTTTGGCGAGCCTGTTCACGTCATTGGTGATGTTCGTCAGCGTGCTGCGACTGCACGGTCACGCCTGGAAGCAGGCCGGCAAACGGAAGTGGCTGTGGGCTTTGTTGCCCGTGGTCGCCTATCTGGTGCTGCTGAGCATTCCGTTGGCGTTGTGGTACTACATCCGGATCCGGCCGCCGGTCGCCAGGGCTGATGCCGACTGCATCGCGGCACGTATGGCGAACCGTCGGACACGTGCGGCGAACCGTCCGCAGGTAGGCGGTCTGCAGGCGCAGCAGTCGACCTCGGCGTCCAACTGGATGACGGCCGGGCCGACGAAGCAGCCGTGCTCCGCGTGCTCGAACGGCAAACAGATGTGCTGGTCGTGCAACGGCCGTGGTTCGTACCAGGACTACGACGGGTCCTACAAGAACTGCGGGCAGTGCAGCGGCGGTTACACGCCCTGTTCATCGTGCGGCGGTAGCGGCTATCGGTGACCAACTAGGTTGGTCGCATGCGTGCGGTCGACTGTGTTGGTGCACTGATCCGGGACGAGCAGCATCGTGTCTACCTCCAGCGGCGTACGGCGGAGCGCCGGTTGCTGCCCGGGATCTGGGACATCGTCGGCGGGCATCTCGAACCGGGCGAGACGCCGGAGCAGGCGTTGGCGCGTGAGGTCGAGGAGGAGACGGGCTGGAAGGTCCGCGACATCGTCTGGACCGTCGCGGACTGGGAGTGGGAATGGGAGGGCCGGGTACGGCGGGAGGTCGACTACCTCATCACCGTCGACGGCGACCTGACCCAGCCGCGTCTCGAAGCCGGCAAGCACGACGCGTCCGCCTGGGCCGGACCGGACGACCTTGACCTGCTGATGGTGAACCGAACCGATGGCGACCGTCGACTGCGGGACCTGGTGGCGCACGCGGTCCGGACCAGGTTCACCGACCGCCTCCGGCTGGAGCCGGTCACCGGACCAAATGGGGTCCTGCCCGGACATGCAGCGGACCTGGCGGAGGTATTCGCCGATCCATGGGTGGCCCGCTGGTACGACGCGCACTGGTCGCCAGAGGAGGTCGCCGCGCAGGTCGCGAACCTCCAGGCGGGCTGGGAGCGTGATTCTGTCGGCAAGTGGATCGCGTACGAGCGGACCGGCGCGGTGGCGGGTCGGGGCGGCCTCTCGCGGATCCCGGCCGACTCACCGACCGCTGCGGCCATCGCTGAGCTGGTCGGACCGGAGTGGAGTGCTGACCGGCTTGAGCTCGGCTGGGCCCTGAAGGAGTCGGCACGCGGACGTGGGCTCGCCGGCGAGATCGGCCGCGCCGGACTCGACTTCGCGTTCAGCACCCTCGGCGCTCAGGCCGTGATCGCCTTGACCGAGCGGGTCAACACCGCGTCCCAGGCGGTCATGCAGCGGCTCGGGATGCGGTACGCCGGTGAGATCCGCGCGGAAGGCTGGGCCGAGGGCTCGCCCGACGTACAGCCTGATGCGCCGTTCGCGGTCTACGTCGCCGACCCGTCGGTCCGCCGGCAAGAGGTGGACGACGTACTGACCGCCGCGGTCCGGTGGGCAGAGAGTCAGCCGGAGATCCGCGGCATGGCGATGGTCGGTTCCTGGGCGCGCGACGCGGCCCGGATGACGTCGGACGTGGACCTCGTCCTACTGACCGACGTACCGGACAAGTACCTCGCCGACGACGCCTGGCTGGAGGCCTTCGGTGCGGTGGCCGTAGTACGCCGCCAGCCGTGGGGCCCGTACTTGACCGAGATCCGGATCGCCCGCGCCTCCGGCCTCGAGCTCGAACTCGGCGTCACCGCAACCACGTGGGCAAACCTAAACCCGGTCGACCCGGGCACCCGGCAAGTAGTCGGCGACGGGATGCGAATCCTCTACGACCCGGAAGGCATCCTCGCCGACCTACAGGCGGACCGCTGAGCGGGGGACCCGGTCGAGCTCGCTACGGTGACGAATCCGTTGGTCGAGCGCGAGTGGCCGACCGGTGACGAGCTGACGGCGACCGGGTCGCACGCCCTGGCGGATCTCTAAGGGGCTCCGAGTGTGACCGCCCAGGCGCGGCGGTCACACTCGGAGCCGGCCACCTCAGGGGGAGGCTCCCGGTGAGGTGACGGGGGCCTCCGGTGTCCTACCGCCCAGGACACTCGTCCCTGCCTGGCCCGAGGTGTCGGCCAGGAGGTGGTTGGAACGGCTGGGCGGCGGCGATACAGGGAACTCAACCGCCAGGCCCAGCCGGGTTCGGGAGGGCGGTGCGGTCCGGAGCTGAGGAGTGCTCCGGACCGCACCTCGGGTTTCGTCCGGGAGCTGAGGAATGCCCCGGACCTTCCAAGAGCTGCCCCTGAGCGTGAGGAGACCTCAGGGCGCAGCGGACCGGGTCTGAGGAGGACCCGGACGCCTCAAGGTGGTGCGGCTACAACAGGTGTTTCAGTCGGTGGAGTCGAGTGGCCCGAGCAGGTCGTTGGTGACCTTCAGGCCGGCAAAACGGCGCCGCATTGCCTGTTCGTAGCGGGCCGCCAAGGGCGCCTCCGCGACGTACTGCGCGATCACGTGCTCGCCGAACCAGACCCGAACTCTGCGCCGGTGCTGTCTCGCCGTCACTTCCGCGATGCTCACTACTTCTCACCCCGTAACTCTCAGGCCTTGCAACCAGTTGGACTTACTGGTTGTCATGGCAGTAATGGTGCACGAGCCCACCGTGACCGCTCTAGGACCTGGACCGGACCTTTGCCGGACCTCTTCCGGTCCTCTGACGGACATCTGGGGGACAGCACCTTGTCGTGGGGCATGAGTCGAGACAACGTCTGTACTGACGTGAACGGGAGGAACGATGGCGGGTAGGTACGCGCCAAAGACGGTCCTGGCGCACCTGATCCAGCGCCGGAACCAGACCTACTCCGAGATCGTCGCCGAGTTCGTCGAGCTGGGTGGAACCATCACCGAGCGGCACCTGCGTCGGCTCGCATCGGGCGAGCGCGCAGGGACCACTCCTCAGACCCGGCGCACCCTGCAACGCATGTTCGGCAAGCCGGTCGAGGAGCTCCTCGCGCCGTACGTCGCCGAACAGGCCGCCCAGGTGGTGCCGGCACCTGCCGCGAGTGGACGGATCACGACAGGTAACGAGATGGAGGTTCTCGACATGGCTGCCAGCCGCGCGAGGGCATTTGCCCTCGCGGCCCAGTCCGGCCTCGGAAGCGAGGCCATGGAACAGGTGTACGACGACGTGCGCCATGCCGCCCAGGCGTACCCACAGCGCCCGCTGCCGGAGATCCTCGGCCAGCTGGTCGAGACCCAGGACCTGGTCTTCGGCCTGCTGGAGAGCCGCCAGCGCCCGGAGAACCACCGCCAGCTGTACTTCCTGGCCGGCGTCACCGGCGGCCTGCTCGCCAAGGCGTCCCACGACCTCGGCAACCCCCACGCCGCCCTCACCCAGGCGCGGACCGCGTTCATGTGCGCGGACAACGCCGACCACCACGGCCTGCGCGCCTGGGTGCGCGGCCTGCAGTCCCTGGTCTCCTACTGGGCCGGCAACCCGCACGACTCGGTGCGGTACGCGCAGCTCGGCGCCGGGTACGCCGAGCAGGCCAACAGCACCACCAGCGTCTGGCTGCCGGTCAGCGAGGCCCGCGCCTGGGCCGCGCTCGGCAACCCGGAGGCCACCCGGGCCGCGCTCGAGCGGGCCGAAGAGGCCTGGAACTCGGTCCACAACGACGACCTCGACGAGATGGGCGGCCTGTGCACGTTCGGCCGCAACCGCCAGCTGTACTACGCCGCGGACGCCCTCGCCCAGCTGCCTGGTGAGGTCGAGCAGGCGCAGCGGTACTCCACCCAGGCAGTCGACGCGTACACCGACCAGAACCACCCGGAGTGGGCCTTCGGCGACGCCGCCGGCAGCCACGCCGCGATGGCGATCACCCGGATCTCGAGCGGCGAACTGGACGGCGCGGCCGACGCGCTCGCCCCGGTGCTGACGCTGCCGACCGAGCGCCGGATCAACGGCGTGGTGCACTCGGCCCGCCGGGTCCACCAGGCGCTGCGGCAGTCCGGCCGCGCCGACGACGCCAGGGAGCTGCAGGAGGAGATCGAGACCTTTACCCGGACTCCGATGCAGTCGTATCCCCGGTAATCTGCGCGAATGGACCCGCTTAGCGGCGAGCTGACTACACTGCGTGAATTCCGGACCACTGACCTCGACGATTACCTGGCCATCGCGGGTGACGACCGTGTCACCACGTGGATGGCGTTCGACAGCTACGACCGGGCCAAGGCCGAGCAGAATCTGGCCGGCATCGTCCAGCGGTCCGGCCAGGAGGACCGCCCCGACTACATGCTGGCCGTCACCCGGCCGGACGACGACCACGTGATCGGGTTCGCGCGGATCGCACCGAGCGGCGCCTGGGGCGCCAAGCTCGGGTACGCGATCGGCGCGGACCACTGGGGTCACGGCTACGCGACGGACGCCTCCCGGGTGCTGCTGCGGTTCGCCTTCGGCGAGCTCGGGCGGCACCGGGTCACCGCCGCGATCGGCCCCGAGAACGAGGCGTCGATCGCGGTCGTCAAACGCCTCGGCTTCACCTACGAGGGCCACCTCCGCGACCACGTCTTCACCAACGGCGACTGGCGCGACTCCCTGCTCTACTCACTCCTCGAAGACGAGTACTCCGCCGAGTAGGCGGGAGCTTGGAGCGGCGGGGAGACTGGTCGTATGACCGGCACACCTCTGGACCCGCTGCGGGACGGTCTGGCACGGATGATCCTGACGAAGGTCGCCGGTCCGGATCCGCATGCTGAGCGCGACCGGGTGCACAACACCCCCGGACCACGCTGGTTCGCGCCGGACCGGCCGATCCGGCGGGTGCACGGCGACGCGTCGATGTTCGCCGGGGGACTGCGAGCGCTCCTGCTGCAGTCCCTCCATCCGCTCGCCATGGCTGCCGTGGCGGCGCACTCCGGGTACCGCGGTGACCCGTGGGGCCGGCTGCGTCGTACGAGCTACTTCCTCGCGATCACGACGTACGGCGCGATCCCGGACGCCGAGGAGGCGATCGAGCATGTCCGGTCGGTGCACGAGCGGGTCCGCGGGACCAGCCCGGACGGGGTGAAGTACCGGGCGTCCGACCCGCACCTGCTCAAATGGGTGCACGTGGCGGAGGTGGACAGCTTCCTAGCCGCCCACCAGCGGTACGGCGCTCACCCGCTCGATGCCGAGGAGCAGGACCTGTACGTCGAGGACGCCGCGCTCGTGGCCCGCAAGCTGGGGGTGATCGACCCGCCCACGACGGTGGCCGAGCTGCGGGAGCTGTTGAAGGAGTACCAGCCCGAGCTACGCGGTACGACGGAGGCGCGGCAGGCAGCCCGGTTCATGCTGGTGCACCCGCCGGTCCCGTGGGCGGTCCGGCCGGCGTACGGCGTACTCACGGCCGCTGCGGTCGGACTGCTCCCGTGGTGGACCAGGCTGCCGCTGCGGCTCCCGTACGTCCCGCTGACCGAGCGGACCGTCGTACGAGCGGCCGGCGACGGCCTCACCCGAACCATCCGCTGGGCTCTCGCATCACCAACACTGGCAGAAAGCGGCGCGGAGGTGTGACGCGCCGGTAAGTTGTTCTCGTGCCGCTGCGTGCTCATCGTCCTCTCCCGCTGGCTACGCCGGCGGGAGTCGAGGTGCTGACCAAGATTCTGACCCAGGGTCCGATCCCGCGGGTGGAGATCGCGCGCCGGACCGGGCTGTCGCAGGCGGCCGTGACGAAGGCGGTGGCGCCGCTGATCGACGCCGGGTTCGTCACCGACCAGGCGGCCGCTCCGGTCGAGGCGGACAGCCAGCTCGGCATCGGGCGGCCCGTCAGCCCGCTGACCGTCGTACCGAGCAGCGTCTCGGTGATCGGGGTCAAGGTGACACCGACGAGCCTGATCGGGGTCACCACCGACTTCACCGCGGGCATCCTGAACATCCGGCACGAAGAGCTCGACGACACCGACCCGGACGTGGTGATCGACCGCCTCGCCGCGCACGTGAAGGCGCTGATCGGCTCGCTCAAGTCCGGTACGGCGGTGGCCGGCCCGCTGGCCGGGATCGGGATCGCAGTATCGGGTGACGTCGACGCGGCGCACGGCGTGGTGCGGGACTCGCCGCTGATGGGCTGGCGCGGCGTACCGGTCGCGGAGCTGCTCGGCGAGCGGGTGCGCGTACCGATCGTCGTGTCGAACGACGTCCGTGCGCTGACCGTCGCCGAGCACTGGTTCGGCGTCGGGGTGAACGCGGACTCGTTCGCGGTGGTGACGATCGGCTCCGGCATCGGCTGTGGGCTCTACATCAACGGCGAGGTGGTGTCCGGCGCGTACGGCGTCTCCGGCGAGCTCGGCCATCTACCGCTGGCGCCGGGCGACCTGGTCTGCACCTGCGGCCGCCGGGGTTGCGTGGAGACGGTCGCGTCGTCGGACGCGATCCTGTCCCGGACCCGCGAGACGACCGGCCGGGCGGACCTCGATCTGGCGGGTGCGATCAAGCTCGCGCACGAGGGCAACGAGCAGGCCCGGGAGGCGTTCGACCGGGCCGGTGAGGTGATCGGCTCCGCGCTGGCCGCGATGGTGAACCTGGTCGGCCCGGAGTTGGTCGTGATCGCCGGCGAGGGCGTCGCGGAGTACGACCTGTACGAGGACCGGATGCGGCGCGCGTTCGCCGAGCACGCGTTCGGCGCCGCGGGCGACTGCCGGCTGATGCTGCGCTCGCACACCTTCGACGACTGGGCGCGGGGCGCCGCGGCCACCGCGATCCGCTCGTACGTCCGCGGCGAACCACCCCTGCACCGCTGACTGAGTGGGGGCACGCTGTTGAAGCGTGCCCCTGGGCTCAGCTACGGGCGGCGGCGAGGATCTTGCGCCAGACCTTCTTGTACGACTCGAGGCCGTCGGCCGCGAGCGGGCCGGTAGGTCCGGCGGTGATGGAGACCCGCTCCGGGATCGTGCCCCAGACCGGGATGCCTTCCTGTGCGTACTGCTGCATCGCGTCCTGGTACGACCGGGTGTAGGTGCGCGCCGAGCAGATCACCAGGCCGGCCGGCACGCCGTCCGGGACCAGTTCCATCACGGCCTTCACCCGGGGTGTCTCGACGCCGCCGACGCGGGTCGGAATGATCACGATCCGGGCCCGTTCGAGCGCCTTGTTCAGCAGGCGTTCGTGCGACGGCGGCATGTCGACGATGCCGATACCTTCCGGCGGCACCTTGTCCAGCGCCTTGTTCAGCAGACGCTCGGTCGGCGCCTCCGCGATCTCGATCCGGTTGAGTTGTTCGTCCTCGGACTCCGCGATCCAGTCCGCCGCGCTGCCCTGCGGATCGGCGTCGATCAGAGTGGATGTACGACGGTTGGAAGATGCCAGCGCGGCCAAGTACACCGACGTGGTTGTCTTTCCGACCCCGCCCTTCAGTGCAGCTGTCACGATGATCATGAACAGAACTTACCCGGTTTTGTCCGATTTCCGGCGTGTCATCGGCGTTGCTCCGTCACATCGTGATAGTTGCCCCGGGCCCGTGTGAACAAGCTCAAGCCCACTTCAGAGCTACTTGCCGAGCCAGCCGTCCACCGTCGCCTTGTTCTGGTCCACCCATTTCTGCGCCGCCTGGTCCGGGGTCAGCTTGTCCACGGCGATCATCCGGGCCACCGCGTTCTGGTCCTCGTTGGTCCACTTGAAGTTCTTCACCAGGTCGTACGCCGGGCTGCCGGAGTCGGCGAACTTCTTCGAGACGATCTTGTCCAGGTCGTACGGCGGGTAGTCGCAGGCGACCTTGGCCGGATCGGCGTCGCAGCCGGTCTTGTACGCCGGCAGGTTGATCTTCACCAGCTTGACCTCGTTGAAGAACCACTGCGGCTCGTAGAAGTACGCGAGCAGCGGCTTCTTGTTCTTCTCCGCGTCCCGGAACGCCTGGATCAGCGCGGTCTCGCTGCCGCTCTGCACGACCTTGTAGTTCAGCGACAGGTTCTTCACCAGCGCCTCGTCGTTCGTCACGTACGACGGGTCGCCGTCGAGCAGCTGTCCCTTGCCGCCGGACTCCGACGTCTTGAAAAGCGCCGCGTACTTGTTCAGATTCTTGTAGTCGGTGATGTCGGGGTACTTCGCCGCCATCCACGGCGGCACGTACCACCCGATGATGCCCTTGACCCCGGTGGATCCGGCCTCGACCGCAACCTTGTCGTCGGTGATGTACTTCTTCTTCAGGTCCTCGTGTCCCCAGTTCTCCAGGTTCACGTCGACCTCGCCGGTGGAGAAGCCCTGCCAGGCGATCTCCTCCTTGAGGTTCTTCTCCACCACCTTGCAGCCGAGATCCTTGGTCGCCACGTAGGAGACCACCGCGGCGTTCGCCTCGTACCCGACCCACGGGCTCACGGTCAGGTTGAACGTGCCGCAGTCCTTCCCCGCGGCGGCCGGCTTGTCCGCCCCGACCTTCTCTCCACCGCACCCCGCCAGCGCGAGCGCGACCGCCGTCAGCACACCGGCGTACCGGAGCTTCTTCACCGCTTGTCTCCTCTACTTTGGAAATTCTGGGTACGGCGAGCCGCCGCCTGGGTGATCCGGTCGAGCATCACGCCCAGCAGGACGATCGCCAGCCCTGCCGCCAGGCCCTTGCCGTACAACTCGCTCTGCGCGAAGCCCGCCGCCACGTCGTACCCGAGGGCACCGGCGCCGACCAGTCCGCCGACGACGACCATCGAGAGCACGTAGATCAGACCCTGGTTGACCGCGAGCGTGATCGCCCGCCGCGCCACCGGCAGCTGCACCTTGCTGATCACCTGCCAGCCGCTCGACCCGACCGAGTTCGCCGCCTCCACGGTTGCGACCGGTACCGCCTTGATGCCGTCGGCAACGATCTTGGTGGTCACCGGTACGGCGAACACCACCGCGGCCGCGATCGCGGTGAACCGGCTGGTCCCGAACAACGCCAGGAACGGCACCAGGTACACGAACGGCGGCATCGTCTGGCCCGCGTCCAGCACCGGCCGGATCCAGGTGTCGACCCGTCGGTTGCGCCCGGCCCATACTCCGAGCGCAAGTCCGACGGCGACGACCACGACGGTGGCGAGCAACGTCGATGCCAGCGTGACCATGCTGTCGTGCCACACCCCGGTCGCCACCAGCAGGCCGAGGCACACCGCCGCCGGAACGGCCCCTCGCCAGCCGCCGAGGATAAATGCCAACAAGACGACGACCACGGTGACGAGCCACCACGGCGATCCCGTCAGCAGTCCTTCGAGCGGGTTGAGCAGACCGTTCGTGACCGCGTCGCGGACGCCGTACGTGAACCCACCGAAGACGTCCTGGATCCACGTCGTCACGTCCGCGGTCACCGACGCGATCCGGCTGCCGACACTCACGTCGGTCGGGAACTCAGCAGCCCACACGTAGGTCCGCGAGAACCACACCGCGACCAGCACGCCCACCGCTCCGACGGCGAGGAGGACCCGGCGGCGGCGGTTCGCCGTACGCCAGGGCCGGTCACCGGCCGCGGTGGTCACGCGGTCGAGCACGATCGCGATCACGACGATCGCGAGCCCGGCGTTGAACGCGACGCCGACGTCGAGGGTCTGCAGCGCCTTCAGCACGGTCTGACCGAGACCGGGCGCGTCGATCAGCGCGGCCACGGTCACCATCGAGAGCGCGGCCATGATCGTCTGGTTGATGCCGACGACAACGGTCGACCGCGACATCGGCAGCAGCACCTTGGTCAGCGTCTGCCCACGGGTCGAGCCGAGCGAGCGGGCCGCCTCGACGCTCTCCGGCGGCACCGAGCGGATCGCGTGCGCGGTCAGCCGTACGGCGGGCGGCGCCGCGTAGATCAGCGTGGCGATCGTCGCCGCGGCCGGCCCGATCGCGAAGAACAATGTCAGCGGCGCGAGGTACACGAACGTCGGCAGCGTCTGCATCAGGTCGAGCACCAACGTGGCGACCTTGAACGCGCGGTCCGACAACCCGGCCCAGATCCCGAGCGGGATCGCGACCAGCAGCGACAGCAGCACGGCCGCGATCGTCAGCGAGAGCGTGTCCATGCTCTCCTGCCACAACCCCTGCACCCCCACGAAGCCGAGGCCAGCAGCGGTCAGTACGGCGACCTTCCAGTTGCCGAACGCCCAGGCGCAGTACGCCGAGATCGCGATCACGCCGAGCCACCCGATCACCGGGACCGGGCGGTCGAACGACGGCTGCGAGATGAGGTTCTGCAGCAGTACGACGAAGTGGTCGACGGCGATCCGGATCGCGTCGAACAGGACGTTGCCCTGGCCGACGTCGTCGCGGTGCTCGGTCAGCCAGCGGTGCAGCGCGGTCGTCTCCTGGCCGCCGAGGACGAGCGTGTCGATACCGCGCAGGACGAAGTACAGCGCGACCCAGGCGACGAGCAGTCCGCCGACGACCACGCTGCGGCGGGGCCGTCGTACCTCGATCTCGACGGAGCCGGTGATGGATGCCATCAGTTCGTGTCCGCGACGACGGCGAGGATCTCCTCGTCGCCGATCACCCCGAGCAGCGTACCTCCGTCGACGACCTTGACCGGGCGATCGGACTCGAGCACGAGCCGGGTCGCCTCCCGGACCAGCACGTCCGGTCCGAGCTCCGGCCCGTCCAGCGGCTCGTCCGGCCGAGGCTCGCGAACGATCCAGCGCAGCGTGAGTACGTCGGCCCGTTGTACGTCGCGGACGAACTGGCGCACGTAGTCGTCGGCCGGCGCCCCGACCAGCTCGTCGCCGGTACCGAGCTGGACGGCGGCGCCGTCGCGCATCAGCAGGATCCGGTCGCCCAGCTTGAGCGCCTCGGACAGGTCGTGGGTGATGAACACCATCGTCTTGCCGACCTCGCGGTGCAGCCGCACCACCTCGGTCTGCATCTCCCGCCGGATCAGCGGATCGAGCGCGGAGAACGGCTCGTCGAACAGCAGTACGTCGGGGTCGTTGGCGAGCGCCCGTGCCAGACCGACCCGCTGCTGCATGCCGCCGGACAGCTGCTCGGGGTACAGGTGCTCGTTACCGGCCAGGCCGACCAGGTCGATGACCTCCTGCGCACGCCGGCGCCGGTCGGGCTTGCTCTCGCCGCGGATCTCCAGGCCGTACGAGACGTTGTCGATCACCTTGCGGTGCGGCAGCAACCCGAAGTGCTGGAAGACCATCGAGAACTTGCTCCGCCGCAACGCCCGCAGCCGCTTCTCGTCGGCCGCACGCAGGTCCTCACCCTCGAAGACCAGGCGGCCGGCGGTCGGCTCGATCAAACGCGTGAGGCAGCGGACCAGCGTGGACTTGCCCGAGCCCGACAGGCCCATCACGACGAAGACCTCACCAGGCGCGACGTCGAAGCTCAGGTCGCGGACGGCCGCCGTACATCCGGTCTTCGCGTACAGCGCGGTCCGGTCGAGGGCGGCGAGGTCGGGCCGGCGGGGGACGCGCTGCGCCTTCGGGCCGAACACTTTCCACAGGTCCTGGACGGACAGCAGGGCGTCGGAATCCTGGATGTCGGGGTATTCGAGCTGAGCGGTCACAGGTAAACCCTCGCATCCCCGCAGGCAGACACAACGTGAACCGGGACTCTACCCAACGGGGAGGCCCCCGACTCATGTCAGGGCTGGTACGGCGGCGCCTCGCCCCAGCCCCAATGCGGCACCGGCGCCTTGGGCGGCGGGGTCGCGCCCGGCTGCGAGTTGGCGAGCGCGATGCGGGTGCCCCACTCGACGTACGCCACGAAGGCCGAGCGGAACTCCGGGTCGGCGGGCAGACCGGCCGGGTCGGCGCTCTGAGCGATCAGGGCCGCCCAACGGGAACGCTGCTCCTCGGTCAGCCCGAGGTTGAGGTGGTGGGCGAGCATCGCCGGATAGCCGCCGAACTCGTCGGTGTAGCGGCTCGGGCCGCGGAACACCTCGCCCAGCCAGATCGCCACGTGCTCGCGGTGGTTCTCGCTCATGTGCGCGAAGACCGGTGCGAGGATCGGGTCCTCGAGCACCTTGTCGTAGAAGACCTCGGTCAGCCGGCGTAGCGCGTCATGCCCGCCGGCCCACTCGTACAGCGTCGGAGTAGTCACGTAATCATGTGATCATGTAAAGAGGGCATCGGCGACGGCTTTGAGTTCGGCCTCGATCCGGGTGTCCCCGTCCTCGGTGAACCACAGGATGTTCTGCAGGATCCGGCCCGCGGTCCAGGCCAGCGCACGGTCGCGATCGATCCCGGTGATGTCGAGCATCAAGTCGAGCCGGTCGCGGATGGCCTGCGCCAGGTTGCCGGTCGCGACCAGGTCGTCCCAGCGGTTCCACGTCGCCGGCATCAGCTCGAACGCCGGGTCACCGGCCAGCGGCTTCGGGTCGATCACCAGCCACGGCTGCCGCTGCGAGGCCATCACGTTCAGGTAGTGCAGATCCCAGTGCAGCAGGCGATCGCCGGACTCGGGCAGAACCTCGCGTACCCGGTCGGCGAGGCGCTGTGTCAGCGCGCGCTCGGCCGGATCGACCAGCAGCGGGATGATCGCCGGCGCGTCCTCGACCATCTGCCCGGCGATGTCGCTCAGTCGCCGGATGCCGGGCGGCGCGGGGACGACCATCAGATGGGTCAGCAGCTCGGCCAGGATCCGGGTCGCCTCGACGTGGTCCGGCAGCTCTTCGAGGGTGTGCGGCTCGAGGCGTTCGAGCAGCAGGGTCGACGTCTCGGGGTCGTCCTCGTACACCTCGACGACGTCGTGGTTCCAGGTCCGGAGCGCCAGCGCCTCGCTCTCGCTCTCGTCGTTCACCGACTGCAGCTTGAGCATCGCCGGGGTGCCGTCACGGCGTACGACGGGCGCGATCAGCGACGCCTCGCCGCTCATCAGCTCGCCGGACACGGTCAGCTGCCACTCGTCGACGTACCGATCGAGGGCGGCCGGGAGACTCGCCAGCCACTCGGGCGACTTCTCGCTGTGATTCCGGATCAGCTTCCAAGGAATCTCGATCACCCTCGGCACAGTAGGTCGTTCGGCCCGGATGTGCTTGGGTTTTCCTGTGGAGAGCAGGCATCGGCGGGTTCAGCGGTTGGTCGCAGTCATCTACCTGGGTATCCCGCTGCTGCTGCTGGTGGTCGTGGCGTTGATCGCGTCGACCGGGTCCGCGCTCGCCTGGATCGGCTGCGTCGTACCGCTGGCGATGCTGGTGGTGGGGTTCGTACTGCGGCGGCGGCATCGCTACCAGCCGCGCTGGTGGCTGGGAGTCGCCGGCCTGTACGGCGGTCTCGCGGGCCTGATGGTGACGCTGTTCCCGCTCGCGGTCGGGGTGTGGTGGCCGGCGATCCTCGCGCTGCCGGGTCTGATCGTCGGGATCGTCGCCGGTCTGGTGCTTGCCCGGGCGGCCGATCGCGCCCTGCTGGTGCCGTTCGTGCCCGAGCTCGCGAATACGCCGTACGAGCTCGTGTTCCGGCTCCGTGGCATCCCGCTGGCGGCCGTGCTGGTCGGCGCGGACTCGGTCACGATCCAGTCGCACCCGATCCCGCGTTCGGAGCACCAGTTCCGCACCTACCCGCTGACCGGGATCACCGGCACGTACGAGTTCTCGCTGTCAGGTGCGGAACGCCTCAAGTTCCCCATCGCCGTGACGCACGCGGTCGCCAGCGAGGGCCCGGCCGTCATCCTGCAGGCGAACGGCGAGGACTGGGTCCTCCCGACGAACCGGGCCGGCACGCTGATCGACGTACTGACCGAACGCCGCGAGAACTAGGTCCGTTCCTGCTTGGCGGTCTCGGCCTTCTCGGCCTGCCAGCCGTCCTCGTTCTTGCCGAGGCGCCAGTAGCCGGACAGGGAGACGCGGTCGCGGGCCAGGCCGCGGTCCTGGTACAGGTTCTTGCGGATGCGGAGGACGAAGCCGGCCTCGCCGTGCACGAAGATGTGCGGCGTACCGTCCGGGAAGTCGAGCGCCTCGACGGCCTCGACCAGACCGTCACCACGCTCACCGGATGCGGTGGACCGGTGGAACCAACGGACGTCGACGTCACCCGAGCCGCCGAACTTCTGCTCCTCGGACTCGTCGCCCACCTCGATCAGGACCGTCGCCCGCGCCCCGGCCGGCAACTGCTCGACCGCGGAGCCGATCGCCGGCAGCGCGCTCTCGTCGCCGACGAGCAGATGCCAGTCGGCCGCCTCGTCCGGCGAGTACGCACCGCCCGGACCGTTGAACCAGACCACGTCACCCGGCTGCGCGGCCGCGGCCCACGGACCCGCGACACCCTCGTCGCCGTGGTGGACGAAGTCGATGGCGAGTTCGCGGGACGCCTCGTCCCAGCTGCGGACGGTGTAGGTCCGCATCGTCGGCCAGTGCTCGGACGGGTACGTCTCGCGCACCACACCGAGGTCCAGCGGCTCGGGGTACTCGACGCCGTCCTTGCAGAACAGCAGCTTCACGTAGTGGTCGCTGAAGCCGTTGTCGGCGAAGTCGTCGGAGGTGAGCACGACCCGGATCATGTGCGGAGTGATCCGCTCGGTCCGGAGTACGACGGCGCGCTTGCAGACGCGGTTACGGCGGGGTGCGGGGCTGGTCACGCGACCACGGTCCTCTCGGGCGGATAAGTTAGGCCTACCTAAGTAAGCCTAACCCACCCGCCCGAACCGCTCAGGTCCCGCGGATGTAGAAGACCTTGCTGACGCCGGCCTGGTAGTTGTAGCAAAGCGGGAAGTAGACCCGGTACGGGATCAGGCCCTTGTACGCCGGTTGCGCGTTCAGCACGAACTTCCCGCTGTACGAGCGGATCGCGCCGGCCGGGCTGACGGTCTTCCACTGCGTCGCGCCGTACAGCCGCTGCAGGTACACCTTGCAACTCGACGGCGCACCGGCGACCACGCCGTTCACCGGGACGATCGTGCCGACCTTCGCGCTGGTCTTCGACGGCGTCGCGGAGACGACACCCGGCCGCGCCACGACGAGCCCGAGTCCGCCGTTCGACGACGGGTTGCCGGGCAGCAGCAGGCAGTTGACGTAGTCGGCGAGCGAGGCCGGGTACGACTTGGTGACCGTGCCGGCGGTGTCGGTGAGGTTCGAGTAGCCCGGGCCGATGTACTCGGCGCAGGTGTTGTCGTTGCCGAGCACCACCCGCAACCGACTGCCGTACGGCCTGCCGGTCTGCGAGTCGATGACCGCCCACTTGATCGAGTACGGCTTGCCGAACGGCACCACCTTCGGGATCACCGACGCGCTGATCCGCGGCACGTGCGTCCCGGTGACCGCGAGCGAAGGGCCGCTGAACGGCGTCGGGTCGGTCATGTCACCGCTGCCGGGGAAGAACGGGCCGTGGATCACGCCGGTCACCTTGAAGGTGCCGTTGGCCGTCGAGGGCACGTACAACGGACCGCTCCAGGTCCCGTTGGCGAGCCGCGGCAGGCTGGTCGAGATCAGCGAGGTCGCCGAGCCGGAGCCGCCGGTGCGTTGGAGGATGACGAGTACCGGAGTCTTCGAGTCCTCCGCATCGGTGAACTTCCCGGTCACCGTGACCGTGACCTTGGCGGTGTTCAGGCCGCTGGCCGCGGCGATGGCCTGGTTCATCGCCACCGCGTCGATCTTCAGGTTCGGGTCCGGGCTGGCCTGGGCGCTGAGCGGCACCGCCCCGAGCCCCAGGACGACCAGCGCAGCAAGGATTCGAGCCTTCATGGTTAGAGCCCCTTGATCGTGAACGTCTTGGAGACAGCCGCGACGTACGGCTGGCAGGCAGGGAAGTACGCACGGTACGGAATCAGACCCTTGTACGGCGGTTGCGCGTTGAGCGTGAACCGGCCGGACTGCCGGACCGTGCCGGTGCTGACCGTCCGCCACTGCGTCCGGCCATACAGCCGTTGCAACTGCACCGGGCAGGACCCGATCCAGTTCGCGACCGAACCGTTGACCGGGACGATCGTGCCGACCTTCGCGCTCGTCTTCGACGGGACGGCGGCGATGACCGTCGGCCGCGCCGGGAACAGGCCCTGGGCGACGATGTAGTACGGGTCGGCGTAGATGTGCGCACAGTTCAGCGCGCCGGCGTCGCTCGCGGCGTACGCCTTGGTGATCACGCCGTTCGTGCCGGTCTTGTACACCGGGCTGCCGCCCTCGGCACAGGGAGTGTCGACGCCGAGGCCGATCGGGATCCGGGAGCCGTACGGCTTCCCGGTCGCGGTGTTCGTGACCGCCCAGGTGATCGTGTACGGCTTGCCGAACGGCACGATCCGCGGGTTCACCGCCGCGGTGATCCGGGGCTGGTTCGTGCCCTTGACGGTGATCGTCTGGCCCGCGTACGGCGTCGGATCGTACGGCGTGCCGCCGAAGACAGGACCGCCGTACGGACCGACCATCACGCCGGTGACCTTGAACGTGCCGTTCGCGGTCGACGCGACGTTGAGCCGCCCGGTCCAGGTGCCGTTGGCAAGCGTGCCGGCCGACCGCTTCAGGGCGGCCGAGACGATGTCGCCGCGGCCCCCGGTGCCGCCGGTGCGCTTCAGGATCACGTTCAGTACGAGGCCCTGGTCCCCGGGCTCGGTCGAGTTGAAGCCGCCCTTGACGGTCACGTTGATCGGGTACGTGTTCAGGCCGGACACCGCGACCGACGTACGGTCGAGGGTGACCTGGGTGATCGTCAGGTTCGGGTCCGGGGCGGCCTGCGCCGCGGTCGGAACCGCACCGAGCAACAGCGCACCCAGGGACGCTGTCGCGAGCGCGGCCATTACCGGTTTGATTCGCATGCAACTGAGCGTGACAGCGGTACAGGTCGCTTCCAAGCCCTGCGGCTCAGGACTGCTCGATCGGGCCGCCGCGTGTAGACCGGTTGCCCGGCCGTCAGATAGTGGCCTGATTCAACTGCCGGGAGGCGATTGTTAACCGCGCAGTCATGTACAGACTGTGTCGGGTACGGCTACGGTCCGCACCCTGGTCCAATGAGCTCGGTCTTCGGCAGCGATCGGTACCCGGCGTACTCGGTCATCCGAACCGACAAGGTCGGCAATCCGATCTCGCTCAGCAAGGACCTGCCGGAGAGTCAGGCGATCCTCTTCACCGGGCCGCCCGGCATGGGCAAGACCTCCGAGCTGTACCGCGCGGAGGACCTGGCCGAGGAGAACGGCTGGTCCACGATCCGGATCAACGCCTCCGCGAACGCGCCGCTGGAGCACCAGCTCACGATCGCGATCCGGTCGAGCATCGACGAGCTGCGCAAACGGTTCAACCGCCGCGCGGTGCGCAAGCTGGACAACACGGTCGGCCAGCTGACCCGCAGCGGCGGCAACAAACGGCTCGGCTTCGAACTGCGCTTCGGCGGCGGCCCGTTCCCGATGGAGTACGTCGGGAAGATGGAGCGCGACACCACGGCGTACAGCGAGCTCGGTACGACGCTGAACGACTTCGCCGACGAACTCGGGAAGCTGACCGGTGAGAACGGCCGGCCGATCCTGCTGCTGGTGGACGGGATCGACCAGGCACTGGAGAACGACCAGGCCGGGCTGAACGAACTGGCGATCCACATCGAGGACATGGACCTCCCGGTCTGGCTGGTCGCGGCCGGCGGCGCGCGGTCGACCTGGTCGCTGATGAACGCCTCCCGGCGGATGTCCGGTATCGCCACCACGATCAGCAACCAGTTCGACGTCCGCGAGCTCGGACCGCTGCCCGACGACGAGGTCTGGAAGGCCCTGACCCTGCCGCTGCAGGACCACCGGATCCCGTACGAGCCGGACGCCATCGACCGATTGGTCGCGTCGGCGAACGGCGATCCGTCCCGGCTGCGGTCACTGAGCCAGGCCGCGATCGCGTACCAGGACCAGCAGGCCGGGATCACCGTCGACTCCGTCCAGACGGCGATCGCCCACGTCAACGCCGACGCGGCCGAGACGTATCAGGACCACTGGAACCAGAAGAGCACCACGCACGCGCAGAAGGATCTGCTCGTGCTGGTCGCGTCCCAGGGGCCGAACAGCGTGTACATGCCGGCCGTGACGCAGGCCGCCGGACCCGGCAAGTGGCAGGAGATCGACCAGGCCCGCCAGCAACTCGTTGCCCGCGGCATGCTCCGCGAGCACGGCGACGGCCTCGTCACGATCCCCGACGAGGGGTTCCGGGACTGGGTCAACGACTACGTCGGGCAGACACCGGATCCGGTCCCCGAGCTGACCAGCGGACCGGCGGTCTCCCGCGGCGACGTGGCGCTCGCGCCGGTGCACGTGACCGGTGACAAGGCATTGGTCAACCAGGTCTTCGGTACGTCGGGTCAGCTCGTCCGCGAGGTCAAGCGGATGGACACGCAGGGCCGGCCGATCTCGCTCGAGGACCGGGGACCGACAGGTACGTCGCTGCTGTTCACCGGCGCGCCCGGGACCGGCACCAGCCATGAGCTCACCCGGACCAAGGCGATGGCCGACGCGGAGGGCTGGATCGCGATCCAGCTGGACGCCTCCCGGCGGGAGGGGCTCGAGGCCCGCTTCATTCGTGCCGTCCAGGGTGAGATGGACGCGATCAAGAAGCAGTACCCGGCCGGCGAGGTGCGGGAGCTGAAGCAGCTGCTGAACCGGATGGCGGTCCGGACCGCGAACCTGATGAAGACCAATCAGCTCCGGTTCGGGCTCGCGCCCGGTCCGAAGGTCGGTATCCACAAGAGCACGGTGGAAGGCGTCAAGAAGGACTCGGTCGGCACCACGCTGAACGAGGTCGCCGAACACCTCGGCAAGATGGCGCATCCGAAGCGGACGCCGATCCTGGTGATGGTCGACAACCTGGACGCCGCGTCGAAGGAGGACCTGTACGTCCTGACCTCGCTGTCGGCGCACCTGAAGGAGGTACGTCATCCGATGTTCCTGATCGCCGCCGGCGGCGAGGAGGCGACCAGCCGGTTGCTCGAGGCATCGGGTGGGCACGCCGGCACGGAGACCAAGAAGGCCGGCAAGTTCGACGTACGCCGGCTGCAGCCGATCCACTCGGACGAGTTGCGGGATGCGCTGACCGTGCCGCTCGACCGGGCCGGGGTCAGGTACCAGCCGGAGGCCGTCGACAGCCTGGTCGCGGCCGCGAACGGCAACCCGACCCGGCTGCGCACCCTGGCCGCCGCGGCACTCGAGCTCACCGACCAGGGTCAGGGCATCACCGCCGACGTCGCCGCCACCGCGACCGCACGCCTGAACGCCCAGTCGCGCGCGCTGTACGACGCCGCCTGGTACAACTGCTCGCCCGACGAGAAGGAACTGCTGGCGAAGACCTCCGTGCAGGGCTCGAACGGGATGATGATCCCGTCGCGGTCCGAGCCGCCCGGTCCCGGGCGGTGGAACCTCGACGAGGCGTCCCACAAGCTGATCTCGCGCGGACTGCTGACCCGCACCGGCTACTACATCCGGGTCGCCGACCCCGGCTTCCAGGACTGGGTGCAGACCCGCCTCGGCTTCGCCGCCGCACAGTCCGGCATCGCCCGTCCGCAGGTCATCACCGGACAGGTCGAGTCGGGTTCACCCGAGGCCCGGCCCGCCCTCGGTCAGGGCGGGCCCAGGCGGGAGAACGTGCAGATCAACCGGCAGTCCTAGTTCGGCCAGATCGAGCTGATCCACTCCGGGTGGTCGATGAACGGGTTCCGGTTGTGCTGGAACTGGCTGTAGATGACCTCGTTGCGGTTCTTCTCGAACGCGTCCGGCGGGTCGGCCGCCGCCCACGCCTTCAGCACCGAGAGCTTGCCGATGTACGGCGCGGTGCCGTTGCCGACCGAGTTGTTCACCTCGAGGTTCGGGAACCCGTCGCCGCCCTCGTACCGGACGGCCATGTAGAAGATCATCCGGGCGACGTCGCCACGGGCCGCCGCCCGCGGGGCGAACGAGTCCGAGTCCGCCGTACAGCCGGAGCACTGGGCCACCGCCGTACCGCCGTTGTCGAAGTCGAGGTTGCCGCGGGCCGAGTTCACCGAGACGTCCTCGGGGCGGAGGTGGTGGACGTCGGTGCCCGGGCCGGTCGCCGTACCGAAGTCGCCGTGGGACTTGGCCCAGACGTGCTCGCGGTTCCAGTCGTCGACGCCGCCGCCCTCGCTGCTCTTCGCGATCGAGCGGCCGGAGTAGATCTCGATGACGTTGTTGCTGTTGTTCGGGTCCTGGTCGGTGACCTCGAGCGCGTCCCAGACCTGGTCGTAGGTGAGCTTGGTCTGGTTCGAGATGATCGTGTGCAGCGCGGCCTTCAGCGCGGCACCGGTCTTGCCCTCGGCGCCGGCGTAGTAGTCACCCGGGTCGCCCGGCGGGTCCGTCGTACCGCCACCGCCGGTGAACGCGGTCGCGTTCTTCAGGCCGGGGTGCGAGAAGTACGCCGCCAGCGTGCCGGTGACGGTGATCTGCTTGCCGAGCAGACTCGGGTTGCTCTGCAGTCCGTACGACGCGCGGAACGCGGCCGGGATCTGGACGTAGAGCATGGCCGACGTACTGGTCTGGGTCGCCGAGTCGGCGAGGGCAAGCGCGAAGTCGTTCGGGAAGTTGCTGCGGACAACGGTGCTGGTAGCGGTCGGCTGACCGACCACGTACCCGCTGACGGACGCCGTGGAGTTGTCCTGGCGGCCGATCGCTGTCGCGACGGTGATCGTGGTGGCGGCGTTCGACGGCGTGATGCCGAAGCCGAGTAGTGCGAGGACGGCGGTGACGAGCAGCGCCGGACGGAACAATCGGGGCACGGCTACTCCCAGGGGCGGGTGGGGACCGGACGGAGGTCAGTCTGCCCAGCCTGTCCGGCTTCCGAACATCCGCGCCGCGAACACCGGATGAAGGTTTGAGCCGGTGGGGCGGTGAACGGGTGAGTGCCCGTTCATCGCCCCACCTGGGTGGATGGGCCCCCATCAAGCCGCGACTGTCCGCCGCAGCCTGCTCTGCCCACCCACCAGCGAGGTACTACTGGCGGGCAGTACCTCACCGACGAGGGTGGCGTGATGGCGGACGCCGTTTACGGACCGTACTCATTCCGGCACTCGTTGTCCATGGCTCGCGACCGCGATCTCACCGTACTGACAGGTCACTGTCCCGTCAGGCGACCACGACGGCGGTGTCGGTCCGCTGGGCCCGCTTCAGCCCGTACAGCAGCAGGCCGATCGAGATCGCGCCGACGACGGCGTACGTGATCGTGCCGCCGATCCCGTCCCAGGTGGTGTGCAGCGCGACGGCCAGCGCGTACATCCCGACGAAGCCCGCGAAATGCGCACCGGTCGGCTTGATCACGAACCGCCACAGGCCCCAGCAGGCGAGCCCGGTCCAGGCCGCGTGCCCGGCCGGTGACAGCAGGCCGCGGATGAACAGCGTCTGCTCGGCGGCGCCGACGTTCCCGTTCGACTGCAGCAGCGCGACGAACGCGTACCCCATCGTCTCGAGTACGGCGAACCCGGTGCCGACCGCGACGCCGATCACGATCCCGCGGCCGACCGACGTCCGGTACCGGTGCCCGAAGAAGATCACCAGGATCGCCGGTACGACGAGCTTCGCCGCCTCCTCGATCAGCCCGACCCCGACCATCGGCAGCGTCCCGAGCCGCCGCATCGCGTCGTACTCGAGCAGTCCGGCGACCACCACGCCGACCACGCCGCCGAACAGCAGGCACCCGCCGAGCGTCGGCCCGTCGATCAGCCACCGCCCGGACCGCCCGGCCGCGAACGTCACGAACGTGAGCGGTACGACGAGCGCCCCGAGCAGGATCATCGTCGGGAACAGGTTCGGGTTCCCGGTATCGGTCAGCACGGCCAGCACGGCGAGGTAGAGCCCGGCGCCGATCAGGAACGTCCCCACCCAGGCCCACCGACGTACCAACTGCTGTCCGGTCATCTCCTGATGGTGCCGGGTGATGGCGTGGTTGCGCCATGTCGCAGGGACGGCAGTGATGGACAGGGCCGATTGCTGTGACCTGATTGCAAACTCTGTCGGAAGAAGAGGTGGTCCTGCCCCGAACCTCTCGAAGGAGAATCCGCCTATGTCCCCCACCCGTCTCACCGCCGCCACCCTCGCGGCGATCCTGACCCTCGGCGCGCTGTCGGCGATCCCGGCCGCCGCCGCCCCGCCGACCGGATCCACCGCGATCAAGTCCTCCACCGTCACGCTGATCACCGGCGACGTCGTCCAGCTGACCGACGCCGGCGGCGGCAAGAAGGCCGCCACCGTCACGCCGGCGCCCGGCCGTGAAGGCGTCTCGTTCCACACGATCGAGGTCGACGGCGGGCTCCGGGTCCTGCCGAGCGACGCCGTCCCGTACATCTCCACCGGCGTCCTCGACGCGAACCTGTTCGACGTCGACGAGCTGATCGCCGACGGGTACGGCGCCGCCGCCAACCTCCCGCTGATCGTCAAGGACACTCCCGGCCTGCGGACCGAGCAGAACCTCGCCGGTACGACGACCACCCGGCAGCTCCCGTCGATCGGCGGCCGGGCTGTGGACGCGGCCAAGGACCAGCTCCCGGCCCTGTGGAAGTCGCTCAGGCCCGCCGCCGGTGCCCGGTCGCTGAACAGCGGCATCACCAAGATCTGGCTCGACGGCAAGGTCCGTCCGGTGCTCGACAAGAGCGTCCCGCAGATCGGCGCACCGGACGCGTGGAAGGCCGGGTACGAAGGCACCGGCGTCGAGGTCGCCGTACTGGACACCGGCGTGGACGCAACGCACCCGGACCTGACCGGCAAGGTCAAGGAGAGCGTGGACTTCTCCGGCAGCCCGAGCGGCACCGTGGACCAGTTCGGCCACGGCACGCACGTGGCCGCGACCATCGCCGGCACGGGTGCGGGCGCGGGCGGTACTCGCAAGGGCGTCGCGCCGAAGGCGGATCTGCTGGTCGGCAAGGTGCTCGGTGACGACGGATACGGGTACGACTCCTGGATCATCGCCGGAATGGAGTGGGCTGCGAACGAAGGCGCGAAGGTCGTCAACATGAGCCTCGGCGGTGGGGCCACAGATGGCACCGACCCGCTCAGCCAGGCTGTCAACGACATCACCGCCCAGACCGGCACCCTGTTCGTCGTTGCCGCAGGCAACGAAGGCCAGGACGAGACGGTCGGTACGCCGGGCGCCGCCGCATCCGCGCTCACCGTCGGGGCGGTCGACCGCAACGACCAGCTCGCGGACTTCTCCAGCCGTGGACCCCGTCTCGGCGACGCCGGCCTGAAGCCGGAGATCACCGCGCCCGGCGTCGGCATCATCGCGGCCCGCGCGGCCGGCACGATCATGGGCGACCCGGTCGACGACCTCTACACGTCGGCCTCCGGTACGTCGATGGCGACGCCGCACGTCGCCGGTGCGGCCGCACTGATCGCGCAGCAGCACCCGGACTGGAAGGCGGACCAGCTCAAGAACGCACTGGTCAGCACGGCGAAGACGCAGCCTGAGCAGACCGTGTACCAGCAAGGCGCGGGCCGGGTCGACCTGACCAGGGCGGTTGCGCAGAAGGTGACCGCGAGCGGCGTCGCCGACTTCGGCCTGGAGTCCGGCACCCGCACTGTCACCTACCGGAACGACTCCGGCGCACCGATCACGCTGAACCTCGCCGCGCAGATCACCAACCTGGACGACAAGCAGCCGGCGACCGGCTTCACCGTGCCGGCGACCGTCACCGTTCCCGCCAACGGGACCGCCGACGTCCCCGTGACCCTCGACCCGGCCAAGGTCGGCCGCGGTCAGTACAGCGGCTGGATCGTTGCCACCGGCCCCGATGGCGTCGTCACCCACACCGCGGTCGGCGCGCTCCGGTCCGGTCCGAAGCACAAGGTGACGCTGCGCGCGGTCGGCCTGGACGGACAGCCGACCGGCGTACCGGTCATCTCGTTGTTCGGCGACAACTCGCGGTCCGACGTACTGGCGTGGATCCCGAACGGTGAGAGCTTCACGGCCGAGGTCGAGGAAGGTACGTACCTGCTGCACTCGCTGGTGGAGAACTCGGATCCACAGGACGAGCAGGTGAGCCTGTTCACCGATCCGAACATCGTGGTCAGCAAGGACACCGAGATCGTCATCGACGCACGCAAGGCGGTCCCGATCACGATCGAGACGCCGAAGCCGTCGGAACAGCAGGCGGTACTGAGCTACTACGTGCACCGCGTGTACGCCAACGGGCGCTCGATCAGCCACGGCGTGATGCACTTCAGCACGGTCAAGCAGGTCAACGTCACCCCGACGAAGCCGGTCAAGAGCGGCAGCTTCGAGTTCTCGTCGCGCTGGCAGCTGGTCGCCCCGCTGGTCCAGGCGTCGGTCCCCGGCGTCCCTGGCCCGCTGGACATCAACCTGCTCCACCAGTCGCCGTCGTACGAAGGCAAGAAGCGGTTCCCGCTCGTCTACGCGGACCCCACGCTCAAGGGCGTGAAGGGTGCGGTCGCGGTGCTGGACTCGAGCGAGGACGGCTGGGGCAACGGCAGCGAGCACGACCAGATCGTCGCGGCCGCGAACGCGGGCGCCGCTGGGGTGATCCTGGTCCGGCCGCCGGACTGGTCCGCCTGGACGGTCTGGCGTCCGGTCGGCGACCGGGAGCCGATCCCGGCGATGGTCACCACGTCCAAGGACGGTCGCAAGCTGATCGACCGAGCCCGTCGTGGCAAGGCGACCATCGACCTCACGCTCACCACCTCCAGCCCGTACCTGTACGACGTACAGCAGGTCTCGACCGGGTCGATCCCGGCCAAGATCGACTACAAGGTGACGCCGGCCAACAGTGCGCGCATCACCACGCGGTACGCGGACAACGGCGGGTTCAACTGGGCCAAGGAGCAGCGGTTCGGCTGGCGTCCGTGGCAGGAGTACTCGTGGAACGACTCGCAGCGGTTCGTCGAGACCCCGAAGGTGCGCGAGGAGTGGGTGACGTCCGGCGACTCGCTCTGGCAGCACCGGGTGCACCACCTCTACACCTGGGACGACATGAACCCGCTGGCCGGCGGGATGACGTCCGTACCGCGCTCGTACCGGACCGGTACGTCGGACGAGACGTGGTTCGGTCCCGTCGTACGGCCCGCTGCAGCGCCTGGTGTGCAGTCCACTCGCACCGGGGACCGGCTGTCGCTCCGCATCCCGTCATTCGTGGACGCGGCCGGGCACTACACGGTCGGTGAGACCACTGCGTCGTCGGCGACGCTTTCCCGCAACGGCGCTGTTGTGGCTGAGCTGCCGAGCGCGTGGGCGGACGTGATCACCTCCAGCGAGGACGCGGCGTACAAGCTGGACCTGACGACCGAGCGCAAGGACAGCGAGGGGGAGTGGAACTGGGGTACTCACACGGAGACCTCCTGGGAGTTCCGGTCCGCGAAGCAGCCTGACGACAAGGCTGTGGCGCTCCCGCTGCAGCAGGTCAACTACAAGGTCCCGGTCGACCTGACCGGTCGGGTGGCAGCCCGTACGCACGCCATCAGCTTCGAGTCGCCGCGGGCGACCTCGCTGCAGGCCTGGGCGTCGTACGACGAAGGCAAGACCTGGCAGCGGCTCGTCGTGATCGGTGCCCTCGGCCACTACCTGGCCGTCGTACCGAACGCTCACGACACCGTCTCCTTGAAGGTCGCCGCCACCGGCCCGAACGGTGCCAAGATCACCCAGACCGTGATCCGGGCGTACGGCGTGAAGTAGCGCTCAGAGCCAGTCGCGCTTCGCCGCCTGGAACGCCAGACCGGTCCTGGTATCTACACCTGCCAGAGCCATCAGGCGATCCAGGCGGCGTTGCACTGTTCGCCGGCTGATCCCCAACTGCGTCGCGATGGACTTGTCCGGCACCCCGGCGACCAGCAGCGACAGCAGCAACCGCTCAGAGTCGTCCAGGCCTTCCACCGGTTGGTCCTCGTCGGCCTGGAGCCGGACCGGTGTCGCCAGCTCCCAGTAGCTCTCGAAGAGCGCGAGCAGCGCGTCCAAGAGCTCGCCGCGATTGATGATCGCCGCAGACGGCTCGCCAAGGTTCTCGTCGTCGCGGACCAGCGGGCAGATCGCGGTCGACCGGTCCACGATCGCGAGCCGCACCGGCAGCGTCGGCAGTACCCGGGCCTCCTCGCCCCAGCTGACTCCCTCGGAGATCGAGTCCAGCTCACCAGGCGTCTCGATCAGCGCGCGCTCGTAGATGGCGCGGTAGCGGACGCCGCGGGACAGAGCGCCGTACTCCTCGGTGTTGTCGGCGCCCTGCATCGCCAGCGGGTTCGCGCGGCAGAACCAGAGGATCTCCTCCCGGGCTGCGTTCTGCAGGTCACGCAGCCGTTCGCGGAGCGTGGTGGCGCCGACGATCACCTCGACCAGGTGGTGCGCATCGCGGCGGCTCGCGCTGGCCCGGAACTCCTCGCTCAGCGCGGCCACGGTCTTCCGGGCGGCCTCGAGCGACTCCTGCCGGCGCAGCAGCGTCGTACCGAAGGCGACGTCCGGCGGCAGCGGGCTGAAGACCGGCTCGTCGGCCGCCTGGACCGTGACGAGGCCCTTGGCCTGCAGCCGCTGGAGCACTTCGTCAGCCTCGTGCTGCGGTAACTCGGCGACCTCGGCCAGCTCGGCCGCCCTCGCGGCGGACAGGCCGACCAGCAGCCGGTAGGTCTGCTCCTCACGCGCATCGAGCAACGAGCCGTCCTGCATCAGCCCCACCTCCGGGCACCACCTTTTCAGGAATCCGCCGCTTTCCCATTGGCACTGTTCAGCCACGACACTGCCATGCCATCACGGAAGGGCTGAGTGCCCGTCACTTTCCGGTCAGACGCCAGCGGAACTCGCCGCCGCCGAGCCCACCGCCCTGGAGAGAGAACGATGATGAGCTTGACCGACTACGCCGGGATCGCCGGCCTGATCGCCGCGGCTGCTGTTGCCATCTGGATGCTGCGCAACCACAACACAGTCACCCCGACCGCCCCGACCGCCCGGCACCGCGGGGCGCCTAGCCTGCGACTGCCGCGACCGACGCACCCGGAGCGCGCTTCTTCGCGCGGTAGTAGGTAAGCCCGCCGAACGCATACATCGACAGGCCCAACGCGGCCATCAGCACGATCACGACCCACTGCCACGGTCCGGTCTGGTAGAGCGCCAGGAACCACGACCGGGTGTCGTCGTTGCCGGTCAGCTTGAAGATCGCCGGTACGACGGCCTGCGGGAACAGCGGGATCGCCGCGAACCCGAGGCACAGGCCGGCCGCGGTCCGCTTCCACTTGGGCAGTGCGTCGAGCCCTGCGGTCTTCTTGGCCTGCTCCGCGGGCGATCGGCCATGCCTGAGCAGCGTGAGCAGCTCGGGGCCTTTCTTGTCGAGACGCCGGATCGCGAGGCGACCGAAGTACCACCAAGCGAGCACGCCGGACAGGACTCCGATCGGCACGCCCCACCAGCCGACGTTCAGCGCCACGATCAGGGCCGGGGCGCAGGTCGACGCGACGAGCACGAGCATCACGTAGACGATGCCCATCGTCTCGCCCTCGTTCTCACCCGAGTTCAGGGGGTTACCCGACCGCTTGTGCGCATCAGTCGTCGGTACGGCGGCGTACACCGAGCTGGCCACGACCAGACCGGCTGCTCCGCCGAGCAGTGCGGGCAGCACGCTCAGCACGAGCGGCCAGGCACTGGCGTAGCCGGACCACCAGGTCAGCAACAGGGTGATGGCCAGCGTGATCGGACCGAAGACCAGCAGGAACGCCCGCTGCCTGGCGCGTACGTCCGGGCCGTTCGCGCCAGGAGTCATCAGCGTGGTCCACAGCGCCGTACCATCCGCGCCATAGAGGTTGGCGGACATCGCTGCGGCCATGACGACGGCTGCTGGCCCGGCCCACGGCAGCATCGCCTTCCAGCCGAGCGCCAGCGGCATCATGCAGAAGAACAGTCCGTAGCTGATCGCGAAGATCGCCTTGTGCCCATAGAGCAGGTCGCGGGTCCACGAGCGCAGTTCCTTGGCAGCAGCACCACTCCGTGGATCGGTCCCGCTCAGCGACCGCCGTACCTTGCCGCCGGCCCTTGACGCAGTCGTCCGGCGTACGAGCAGTGCAGACCAGGCGAGGAGCATCAGCACACCCAGGACGACCAGTCCGGCCAGTGCCGCAAGCACCTTGAGCCAGTCACCACGTCCGGCCGCCTCTACGGCCACCAGACCCCAGCCAGACGGTGCGATCCGCGCTCCCTTGGCCAGCGTGCCCTGTACGTCGGTGGACACGAACGCCACGATCAGCGCCCACCCCTGCGCCGTGAACGCCAGGATGAACGCGTTGACGATCGCCGCGATCACCGCACCGGCGCGCACCTGCAGGAGTACGCCGTACACCGCGACGGCGAGCCGGGACGCGAGGATGAAGCAGAACAGCTGGAGCAGCAGCGCCGGCACTGCGACCAGAGCGGCGACGACGTTCCCGCCGGCGATCACCAGACTGAGCAGGGCGATCAGGCTGATGACCGGTGCGACACCGGCCAGCGCAGCCACCAGCAGACCGGTCGAGAGCGTCCGCGGCGGCAGCGGCATCATCGTGAAGTACTCCGGCTTGAGCGTCTCGTCGCCACCGCCCGCGAACAGCGGGCCGACCACCCAGCCGAGCATCCACACCGCGAGCACCACGACCAGTACGTCGTTGTCGCCGCGCGCCGCGACCCAGATCGTGCCGCCCGCGAGCACCAGGCCGACGAACCCGCCGGTGACGATCCAGCTCAACCGGAACTGGTCCTTGAGCGCGTGCCGGAACGCGGCCAGCCGCATCCGGACCAGCGTGTGCGAGGTGCTGTACGTCAGTGCGAGAGCCACGTCAGACCCTCCGCGCCACGCGTCGACGCACCGACCAGCGTCACGAACGCATCCTCCAGCGTGCCGCCCGCCTGCACCTCGGAAACGGTGCCTGCGGCAACTACTTTCCCGTCCGCGACCACCGCGACGCGATCGCACAGCTGCTCGACCAGCGCCATCACGTGACTCGACATCACCACCGACCCGCCGCCGGCGATGAACCGGTGCAGGATCGTCCGGATCGTCGCCGCCGACACCGGATCGACCGCCTCGAACGGCTCGTCCAGCACCAGCAGCCGCGGCGCGTGCAGCAGCGCGACCGCCAGGCCGAGCTTCTTCCGCATGCCGGTCGAGTACCCGATCACCTGCTTGTCGTCCTCGTGATCGAGCTCGAGCACCTCCAGCAACTCGGAGGCCCGCCGCGCCACCTCGTCCTCCGGCAGCCCGCGCAGCAGCCCCAAGTACGTCAGAACCTCCCGGCCTGTCAGCCGCTCCGGCATCCCCAGCCCGTCCGGCAGTACGCCGACCAGGGCCTTGGCCTTCGTCGGCTCGCGCCAGACATCCACCCCGAAGATCCGCGCCGTACCGCCGTCGGGCCGCAACAGCCCGACCGCCATCGACAACGACGTCGTCTTACCGGCACCGTTCGGCCCCAGCACCCCGAAGAACGACCCGCTGGGCACGCTCAGACTCAAGTCGTCGACCGCCCGCTCGTCCCCGAACACCTTCGTGAGCCCGTCCAGCTCGAGTGCTTGCTCCATGTCCTGAAGCCTCCCACCCATGGGCGTCCCAGGTCGTCAGTCCACCGGCCGACCCGCCCGGTCAGCCGATCGGCGGATCGCGGGCATCAGCCGTGACGCCGTCCGGCCTATGCCGGAACGCCGACGTGAGGATCCGCACAGGCCCGGAAAAGACGAAGTCCCGGTCGCATCGACCGGGACCTTCTCTGTGCGCGAGGGGGGAGTTGAACCCCCACGCCCTTTCGGGCACACGGACCTGAACCGTGCGCGTCTGCCTATTCCGCCACCCGCGCGCAGTCGCCGGATACTGCTCCCGGCGACGAGAAGGAACATTAGCACGGGTTGTCCGGGTGCTTCACATTGCGGGTTCGGTCGAACCTCCCGATACGATCGATCGTCGTACCCGGTGTGTCCGCCTCGACCGGTGGACGATCTTTGGCGTACCGACCGTGGAGGAGGAGGCGTGCGACCGCTACAGCGCTTCGAGCGACGCCTGGAAGGCATTGTGAGCGGTGTCTTCGCGCGCGCTTTCAAGGGAGACGTCGAGCCGATCGAACTCGCGGCAGCACTCAAGCGTGAGATCGACAACACCGCGCGGATCCTGTCCCGGGACCGCCGGCTGGTGCCGAACCACTTCGTCGTCGAGCTCGGTCCGGACGACTTCGAGCGGCTGAACGCCTACGGCCGGACCCTGAACCACGAGCTCGCCAACGAGCTCCGCGACCACGCCGACATCCAGCGGTACACGTTCTCCGGGCCGATCGACATCGAGCTGGTTCAGCAGGACGACCTCCCGACCGGTAAGTTCCGGGTGGTCAGCGAGACGGTCGGGACGCCACAGCGTCGCCCGGCCGCCTATCAGCAGCCCGAGCCCCAGCCCTACCAGCAGGAGCCCTACGTGCCGCCGAACGAGCCGGTCGTGCAGAGCCCGCCCCCGTACCAGCCGTCCCCCCGCCGCGGTCACCCCCAGGTGATGCTCGAGGTGAACGGGCGTCGCCGCCCGGTCAACCCGCCCGGCGTCGTGCTCGGCCGCGGTACCGACGCGGACATCCAGATCAACGACCCCGGTGTGTCCCGGCGGCACGCCGAGATCCGGCTGATGCCGGAAGGCCCGGACGGGATCCGGGTCGTGCTGGTCGATCTCGGTTCCACCAACGGCACGCTGGTGAACGGCCGCCGCAGCACCGAGGCCGAGCTGGTCGACGGTTCGACGGTGCGGATCGGCAACACGACGATGACGCTGCGTCTCGCGGACGAGCCGATGGCCCAGCCGCCGAGCAGCGGGTGGTGACCGGAAGTCCATGTCGGAACTGACCCTGACCCTGATCAAACTGGGGTTCCTGGCCCTGTTGTGGATGTTCGTCCTCGCGGTGCTGTCCGTGATCAGGTCCGACCTGTTCGGCGCGAAGGTGGACAGCCGGGCGGCGGCCGCCGTCGTACCGCAGAACACCCGGACGCCGAAGACCGCCAAGCCGGCCAAGAAGCGCAAGGGCCTGCCCGCGTCGGTGACGATCGCGGACGGGCCGCAGGCCGGTGTCGGCGCCTCGCTGACCGAGGAGCCGGTGATCATCGGCCGCGGCTCGGACTGTCAGATCCGGCTCGACGACGACTACTCTTCCACCCGGCACGCCCGGTTGTTCCTGTCCGAGGGCCAGTGGTGGGTCGAGGATCTCGGCTCCACCAACGGCACGTACCTTGACGGCCAGCGGGTCACCCGCCCGGTCCCGGCCGAGATCGGCGGTTCGATCCGGATCGGCCGGACGACGCTGAACATCGCGAAGTAGGCCTGCCTCGATGACCCTGTCGCTCGACTACGCCACACTGTCCGACGTCGGACGGGTGCGCCGCAACAACGAGGACTCGGCGTACGCCGGTCCGCACCTGCTGCTGCTCGCCGACGGAATGGGCGGCGCCGCGGCCGGTGAGGTGGCCAGCGCGGCGGCGGTCCAGGTGATCCGGCGGCTGGACACGGCCGAGATCAGCGGCGAGGACATGATCGAGGCGCTGGCCGGTGCCGTCCACCGGGCCAACGAGCGGCTGTCCGAGCTGGTCGAGGAGGACCCCGAGCGCGAGGGCATGGGCTCGACCGTGACCGCGCTGATGTTCGACGGCAAGCAGCTCGGGCTGGCGCACCTCGGCGACTCCCGCGCCTACCGGATGCGCGACGGCGTGCTGTACCAGCTGAGCCACGACCACACCTTCGTGCAGTCGCTGGTCGACGAGGGCCGGATCTCCCAGGAGGAGGCCTTCACCCACCCGCACCGCAACCTGATCCTGCGCGTGCTGGACGGTCGCCCGGACTCCGATCCGGACCTGCAGATCCTCGACGTCCAGGCCGGCGACCGGCTGATGCTGTGCAGCGACGGCTTGCCCGACTACGTCAGCGACGAGGTGATCTCCGCGTCGATGGCCTCCGGTACTCCGGACTCCGTCGTCGTCGAGCTGATCACGCACGCGCTCGAGGCAGGCTCGAACGACAACGTCACCTGCGTCGTCGCCGACGTCGTCGAGACCGAGCCCGCGAGCGGCGTACAGCCCCAACTGGTCGGCGCGGCCGCCGAGCTGGCCCAGGGCAGCACCGGCCGCGGCGAGCCGACGGTCGCGCTCCGCACCGGCGGTGGCGACGGGCACGGTGGCGGTGGCCACGGCGTGGCGCTCGACCCGGAGGAGCTGCGGTACGCACCGCGGCCACCGAAGCGATTCCTGTGGCTGCGGCGGATCGCCCTACTCGTGATCGTCCTCGGGCTGATCGGTGGCGGCGGCTGGTTCGCGTACAGCTGGACCCAGAAGCAGTACTACGTCGGCACCGACGGCGACTACGTGGCGATCTTCAAGGGTGTCGAGGCTGATCTCCCGGGCCTGAACCTGTCGAAGGTCTACGAGCGGCAGTCGCTGCAGGTCGACAAGCTCCCGACGTACAGCCGGGAGCAGGTGGAGGGCAACATCCAGGCGGACAACCTGGCCGGCGCCCGGTCGATCGTCGCCGAGTTGCAGCAGACCGCTGCCGAGTGCGCCGCCAAGACCAAGCCGACGCCCACACCGACGCCGAAGCCGAGCACGCCGCCGGTGTCGAAGCCGCCTGTCTCCAAGCCGCCGGTGACGACTCCGGTCGTGCACCCGTCGTCGACGCCGCCCAGCCCGAGCAGCACGGCGACACCGGGCAGCCCGGACGACTGCGACGGAGTCCGATGAGCATCGCCTCCACGTCCGTCATCCAGATCATTCCGCGTACCCGGCGCGGGGTGGAGTTGCTGCTGCTCGTGATCGCGGTCGGGGTATCGGTCGCGGCGTACGTGAACATCGGCATCACCGTGCAGAACGAGGTCCCGGCCAGCACCGGGTACTACGCGGCCGGTATCAGTCTGCTCGCCCTGATCGCTCACTTCGCGCTCCGCTACCGGGCGCCGTACGCCGACCCCGTGCTGCTGCCGTGCGCCGTACTGCTGAACGGGCTCGGCGTCGCGATGATCCACCGGATCGACCTCGGCCTGGCCTTGGTCGCGGAGGCGCGGGGCGCGACCCCGAAGTCTCCGGCGGCCCCGCAGCAGATCACTTGGACCGCAGTCGGCATCGTGCTGTTCCTGGTCGTCATCATTGTGATCAGAGATCACCGTCGGCTGCAGGCGCTGACCTACACCGCCGGCCTGGCCGGTCTGGTGCTGCTGGTCCTGCCGCTGATCCCCGGCCTCGGCGTGAACCTGAACGGCGCCCGGATCTGGATCCGCCTGGCCGGTATGTCGTTCCAGCCCGGTGAGTTCGCGAAGATCTGTCTGGTCGTGTTCTTCGCCGGCTACCTGGTGGTGAAGCGCGACGTGCTGACGCTGGCCGGGCACCGGTTCCTCGGGCTCGACCTGCCGCGCGCCCGCGACCTCGGGCCGATCGGCATCGCCTGGGCGGTCAGCCTGGGCGTGCTGGTGTTCGAGAGCGACCTGGGTTCGTCGCTGTTGTTCTTCGGACTGTTCCTGTTCCTGCTGTACGTGTCCACCGAACGGGCCGGCTGGCTGATCATCGGTGGTCTGCTGTTCGTCGGCGGCGCGTACTTCGCGTACGCGACGTTCGGCCACGTCCACCGCCGGGTCACCGACTGGCTCGACCCGTGGGCGATCGACGGCGGCCAGGTGAAGCTCGGGCTGATGGGTCAGGCCTGGGGCGGCATCCTCGGCCGCGGCCTCGGCCAGGGCCACCCGGAGGCCACGCTCTACGCGCAGAGCGACATGATCATCTCGTCGTTCGCCGAGGAGCTCGGCCTGACCGGGCTGATCGCGATCCTGCTGGTCTACACGCTGATCATCGAGCGCGGCCTGCGGACGGCGCTCGGCTGCCGGGACATCTTCGGCAAGCTGATCGCGACCGGTCTGGCGATGTCGTTCGCGCTGCAGGTGTTCGTCATCGTCGGCGGCGTGACCGGGCTGATCCCGCTGACCGGTCTGGCCACCCCGTTCATGGCCCTCGGCGGTACGTCGCTGGTCGCGAACTGGGCGATCATCGCGCTGCTGCTGCGGATCAGCGACCAGGCCCGGCGACCGCAGACCCCGGCCGCTCCCGTGTCCGACGAAACGATCGCGATGGCGGTGCAGAAACAGTGAACTCGGCGATCCGACGATTAGCTGTCGCGGCGATCATCCTGATGCTCGCGCTGATGGCGAACTCGACGTACCTGCAGGCCTTCCGGGCGAACGAGATCAACGGCCGCAACGACAACAACCGGGTCCGCGACTCGCAGTTCTCGGTGAACCGCGGCCCGATCCTGATCGGGAGTACGCCGGTCGCGCAGAGCAAACCGTCCAACGACCGGTTCAAGTACCAGCGGACCTACCCGTCCGGCCCGGTGTACGCACCGGTCACCGGCTTCTACTCGTACCGGTTCGGCCGGGCCGGGATCGAGCTGACGATGAACTCCGAGCTGAACGGCTCGGACCCGTCGATGGCGTTCCGCCGGATCATCGACGTGATCAGCAACCGGCCGCAGCAGGGCGGCAGCGTCACGCTGACCCTCAACGCGGCGGCACAGCAGGCGGCGTACAAGGGTCTGGGCTCGAAGACCGGCGCGGTGGTGGCGATCGAGCCGAAGACCGGCAAGATCCTGGCGATGGCGACGACGCCGTCGTACGACCCGAACCGGCTCGCCTCGCACGACAGCACGAAGGTCGACGCCGCCTGGAAGAGCCTGACCGAGGACAAAGACCGGCCGCTGTCGAACCGCGCGGCCCAGGAGCTGTACCCGCCGGGCTCGACGTTCAAGTTGGTGACCGCGGCCGCGGCACTGTCCAGCGGCAAGTACACGCCGGAGACCAAGGTGAACTCGCCGGCCGAGCTGCCGTTGCCGCAGACGACCGTGCCGCTGGTGAACGAGGACGGTAAGAACTGCGGCGGCAGCAACAACGCGACGCTGACGATCGCGCTGCGCTACTCCTGCAACACGGCGTACGGCAGCGTCGGTCTGGCGCTCGGGCCGGACGCGCTGCGCGAGCAGGCCGCCAAGTTCGGCTTCGGCGCGCGGCCGCTGGCCGAGTTGCCGAGCGTGGCCACCAGCCAGTTCCCGGGTGACCCGAACGAGCCGCAGACCGCGCAGTCCGCGATCGGCCAGTTCGACGTACGGGCCACGCCGCTGCAGATGGCGATGGTCGCGGCCGGGATCGCGAACAAGGGCGAGGTGATGAAGCCCTACCTGGTGCAGAACGTCAGGACCCCGGACCTGAAGACGGTCTCGGAGACCAAGCCGGAGTCGCTGCACCAGGCGGTCACCCCGCAGGTCGCCTCCCAGCTGACCGCGATGATGGTCGACGTCGTCAACAACGGCACCGGCAAGCCCGGTCAGATCAGCGGCGTCCAGGTGGCCGGCAAGACCGGTACGGCGCAGACCGCGAAGGACCGCCCGCCGTTCGCCTGGTTCACCGCGTTCGCACCGGCCGACGACCCGAAGATCGCGGTCGCGGTACTGATCGAGAAGGCCGACATCGCCCGGGACGACATCGCCGGCGGCAAGCTGGCCGCCCCGATCGCCAAGTCGGTGATGGAGGCGGTGCTGGGCCAATGAGCACCATACGGAATGATTCCGTCACGGCGCGTCTCTCCAACGGGGAACCACGTGTGGCGGCCGCTACCGTGGGCAAGTTGAGTGTGTTTTTGTGTCTCACAGACAGGTTGGAAGGCTGAGGTCATGACATCGCAGGCACGTCTCGTCGGCGGCCGATACGAAGAAGGCGAACCGCTCGGCCGCGGCGGCATGGCCGAGGTCCGCAGGGGTGTGGACAACCGGCTCGGCCGGTCCGTCGCCATCAAGCGGCTGCGGGTCGATCTGGCCAGTGACGCCACCTTCCAGGCCAGGTTCCGCCGGGAGGCCCAGTCGGCCGCCTCGCTCAACCACCCGACCATCGTGTCGGTGTACGACACCGGCGAGGAGCCCGATCCGAACGGATCCGGCGTCACGATCCCCTACATCGTGATGGAGCTGGTCACCGGCAAGACGCTGCGGGACCTGATCCGCGAGGGCCGCAAGATCATGCCGGAGCGCGCCCTGGAGATCACCTCGGGTGTGCTCGAGGCGCTCGACTACAGCCACCGGGCCGGCATCGTGCACCGCGACATCAAGCCCGGGAACGTGATGCTGACCCCGCAGGGCCAGGTCAAGGTGATGGACTTCGGTATCGCCCGCGCGGTCGCCGACACGTCCTCCACGATGACCCAGACCGCGGCCGTGATCGGCACCGCGCAGTACCTGTCCCCGGAGCAGGCCCGCGGCGAGACCGTCGACGCCCGCTCCGACCTGTACTCGACCGGCTGCCTGTTGTACGAACTGCTGACCGGGCGGCCGCCGTTCGTCGGTGAGTCGCCGGTGTCGGTGGCCTACCAGCACGTCCGGGAGCAGCCGCTGCCGCCGTCGTCGTTCGACCCGGACATCCCGCCGGAGGTCGACGCCGTCGTACTGAAGGCTTTGGCGAAGAACCGCGAGGAGCGGTACCAGAGCGCCGCCGAGATGCGGGCCGACATCCACCGGGTGCTGGCCGGTCAGCAGGTGACCGCGCCGATGGCAGCGGTGGCCGAGACGCGCGCGATGGCGCCGACGGCCGTCGCGCCGGCCGCGACCCAGGCCTACCGCCAGACCGCGGGGAACGACATCCTCCCGCCGGGTGGCGACGAACTGGACGAGGACGACGACGGGCGGTCGCGACGCAACCGCGGCCTGGCGTACTTCCTGCTCGGCCTGGCGATCGTCGCGATCGCGGTCGGCGCGTATGCCCTGTTCACCAACATGAACAAGGACAACAACGCCGGCGGCGGTGCGACCAACACCCCGGCGGCCAAGGTCGCCGTACCGGATGTCAGCGGCAAGTCGGTCGCCGACGCGACCGCACTGCTGGCGGACAAGGGACTGCAGTTCGCGCAGGGACCGTCGGAGACCAGCGACACGGTCGGCCGCGGCTCGGCGATCCGGCAGACCCCCACGGCCGGGACCGAGGCCGAGCAGGGTTCGACGGTCACCGTGGTGTTCTCGTCCGGGCGGAGTGCGTTCCCGGTGCCGGACGTGATCGGCAAGTCGGAGTCCTCCGCCCGCAAGGCGCTCGAAGGCACGTCCGCGAACTTCAAGGTCAAGGACAAGGTCGTCGAGCAGGACAGCGACGAGAAGAAGGGCATCGTGCTCGCGGTCAGCCCGGACCCGAACGGGCAGTACCCGTCGGGTCAGGAGTTCACGCTGACGGTCTCCAGCGGTAAGACCGACGTCGACGTACCGAACGTCGTCACCCAGTCGTACGACGACGCGAAGCTGACGCTGGAGCAGGCCGGCTTCCGGGTTGGGTACGTGTTCGGCAACGACCCGAACGCGGCCGACGGCCAGGTTCTGCAGCAGTCCCTGAAGGCCGGCAGCAAGGCGCCGAAGGGCTCGCTGATCACGCTGACCGTCAACAAGCAGCAGGAGCCGAGCTCCCCGCCGCCGAGCCAGCCGACGGACACACCGTCCACACCCACCACGCCGGGCATCACGATCGGCGGCTGAGACAGAAGAAACCCCCGGGGCTTATCCAGCCCCGGGGGTTTTCGTTTGATCTCTAGCTGACGACCGGGGCCAGCCCGACCGAGCGGGCGACCGCGTCCTCGTCGCCGCAGATCGCGAGCCAGTTGGCGAGCATCCGGTGACCGCCCTCGGTCAGCACCGACTCCGGGTGGAACTGCACGCCCTCCACCGGGAGGTCGCGGTGCCGGGCCGCCATGATCACGCCGGCCTCGGTACGCGCGGTCACCTGCAGCTCGTCCGGCACGGTGTCCTGCTCGATCGCGAGCGAGTGGTACCGGGTCGCGGTGAACGGCGACGGGAGTCCGGACAGTACGCCGGCGCCCTCGTGGAACACCTGGCTGGTCTTCCCGTGCAGCAGCTCGTCCGCGCGGCCGACGACACCGCCGTACGCGACGCCGATCGCCTGGAGACCGAGGCAGACCCCGAAGATCGGGACCTCGCCGCCCTTCTCTTTCACGATGTCGACGCAGGCGCCGGCTTCTTCCGGCGTACCGGGACCGGGGGAGAGCAGGACGCCGTCGTACTCACCGGCCTGGTCGGGAGTGACTTCGTCGTTGCGCAGCACGGTGGTGTCAGCCTGCAGTTGCTGCAGGTACTGCACCAGGTTGTAGACGAAGGAGTCGTAGTTGTCGACGACAAGGATCCGCGGCATGCGGACCATTATCGCCCGCTGACGCTCGGGCTCGCCGACGGCGTCCGTTCGTAGCCGGGGACGGTCGCGCTCTGCAGGTCCAGGGTGCCTTCGTACGCCGGCATCTGCATCGACGACTCGCTCTTCACGTCGTACCCGAGCTGGAACTTCACCACGTAGTCCTGCAGGTTCTCGATGTACTGCGAGTCGTCGAGCGCCTTCTGCAGTTTCCGCCGGTCGCCGATCGCACTGATCGTGTACGGCGGGAGGTACGGGACGCCGTGCAGGACGACGGAGTTGCCGACGCACTTGACCCCGGTGGTGGAGATGACGCGCTGGTTCTGGATCGTCATCGCCTCGGCGCCGCCGGCCCAGAGCGCGTTCACGACCGCCTGGATGTCCTGCTGGTGGATAACCAGCCAGTTCTCGTCGACGTCCGGATTCTCCTTGACCACCTCGGGCGGTGCGTCCCGGAGGGTGACGGTCAGGCCGGGGCCGACGACCGGGCGGGTGCCGACCTGCTCGGACAGGTCCTCGAACTGCTTGGCCAGCTTCGGATCGATCGAGCCCTGCTGCGCCTGCAGCGCTTCGATGTCATGCGTCAGCGCCGCGTGCTGCCGGACCAGGCTGGCGCTGCGGCGACTCTGTTCCTCCACGAGGCCCGCGAGCGTAGTGTTGCGACTGGGCCGCAGGTCCGTGCCACGGGCGTTGGTGGCACTGGTCGCGAACAGCAGACCGGCGCACAGCAGCGCCAGCGGCGCACCCACACGCCACAGCGAAATCCGCCTCAACCTACGCACCAGTGATCTCCATGTTGCTGTCTGCACTACGCTAACCCGGACCGGACCCGCACAGGTCGTAGCGGTCAGCTTATGCGTCCGTCCTTACAAGGAGTTCAGTCGTGCCCGAGTCGAGCAGTCGCAACAAGAAGAAGACCGAGAAGGTCAAGGTCGAGAAGACGCCGAAGCGGCCCCGCACCACCAGTCGCGTGTGGGTGGCCCCGCTGATGCTCTTCTGCTGGCTGGTCGGTCTCGCCTGGCTGGTCGTCTTCTACATCGCCGGCGACAAGATCCCGTTGATGAACGACCTGGGCAACTGGAACCTGCTGATCGGCATGGGCCTGATCGCGGTCGGCTTCGTCGTCTCGACCCAGTGGGTCTGACCACAGCTGTCCGACAGTTATCCACACCCGTATCCCCAGTTGTGCACACCGATTCGGGCAAGTTATCCCCAAGCTGACCGTTACTTCTCCACCAAATCCGCCCCAAAATGCTCCAAATCTGTGGATAACTCAGGTTTGAGCGGATGAGTTTCCACACTGTTCACGTTGGCAGCGGCGTACTGTCGAAACAGTGAGAGCGACCTGGGGGAGACCGGGGAGGGTCGCACCATGTTCGTACAGGTCATCGAGGGGCAGCTCACCGACGTCGCGCAGGCACACGCCGCGATGGATCGGTGGATGGCGGAGTTGGCGCCCGAGGCGTCCGGCTGGTTGGGGACCACCGCCGGCGTCACCGCGGACGGAAGGTTCATCGCGCTGGCACGCTTCGAGTCCGCCGAGGCCGCCCGGCACAACAGCGAGTCGCCGGCGCAGGACAAGTGGTGGCACGAGTTCTCGTCGCTGCTCAGCGGCGGCACCACGTTCCGCGACACCGAGGACGTGACGCTCGACCTGGTCGGCGATCCGGACGCGGCCGGGTTTGTCCAGATCATTCGCGGCCGCGCCACGGATCCGGATCGCGTCCGTGCCCTGATGGCCCAGCACCCGGAGAGGTGGGAGAGTTTCCGGCCCGACCTCCTCGGCAGTGTCTTCGTGCTGTCCGACGACGGCGGCTTCACCTCGACGTTCTACTTCACCTCCGAGGCCGAGGCCCGCGAAGGCGAGCGCAAGGAGGCCCCGGAGGACCTCAAGGCAGAGGTCGACGAGCTGAACACGCTGGACGCCGTGCCGCCGGAGTACTTCGACCTGTCGACCCCCTGGCTGTACTCACCTGCCTCTACGTAGAGATATATGTAGACATCTGCGTACCCGTCTGCGTATAGTTCTACGTAGGAGGAGAGAGCGATGCCTAACAAGACGATCTACGTGTCCGACGACGACCTGCCCTTGTACAAGAAGGCGCAGGAGCTCGCCGGCAACCTGTCCTCGGCGATCTCGATCGCGCTGCGGAGGTACGTCGAGCTGGAAGAGGGCCGGTTCGAGGGGTACGACGAGATCACCGTGCGGGTGGGCCGGGGCGCCGGCCGCAAGCAGCGGTTCTCCGGCGTACTGCTGGCCGAGGGCGGCCGGTCGAGCAACACCGGGTACGAGGCCTTCAAGGTCTACCGGAGCCGGACCGGCAAGTTCGTCCTGCACGCCGATCGCCGCAGTCAGTACACGGTCAGCGGTGACGACGAGCGCTACCTGACCGGCTGGCGCTCCTGGATCGGCAACTGGAGCAGCGACCAGTCCTGGAGCATGGCGCAGGGTGAGGCCACGCTGAACATCGTGGAGACGGTCGAAGAGCTCCGCGAGCTGATCCCGGAAGACCTCTACGAACTGGTCGAGGAAGCCGCGAACCAGCCAGCAGTCGAGGACCTCGACATCTAACACCCCCAACACCTAACCCAATACCGGCGACCTGACAGGTCGCAGGGCGGTCGAACACGCCCGGAACAACCCCTTGGCCACCTGGGGCAGGTTCCCCCTGCCCGGAAACAGACGAGGAACAGTCATGTCAGCTGCGATCGACGTCACCGGACTGCGCAAGTCCTACGGCGAGAAACTCGTGCTCGACGGCATCGACCTGAACGTTGCCGAAGGCACCATCTTTTCCCTGCTCGGCCCGAACGGCGCCGGCAAGACCACGGTGGTACAGATCCTGTCCACCCTTGCCACCGCCGACGCCGGCGAGATCCGGGTGGCCGGCCACGACCTGCACCGCAACCCCGAGGCGGTCCGCGCCGCGATCGGCGTCACCGGCCAGTTCTCCGCGGTCGACGGCCTGATGACCGGCCGGGAGAACCTGATCCTGATGGCCGACCTGTACCACCTCGGCAAGCAGGAAGCCCGGCTCCGGGCCGACGAGCTGCTGGAGCAGTTCGACCTGGTCGAGGCCGGCAAGAAGCTGGCGATGACGTACTCCGGCGGCATGAAGCGCCGGCTCGATCTCGCCATGACGCTGGTCGGCCGCCCGCAGATCATCTTCCTGGACGAGCCGACCACCGGTCTCGACCCGCGCAGCCGGCACAGCATGTGGACGATGATCCGCGAGCTGGTCGCCAGCGGCGTCACGGTCCTGCTCACGACGCAGTACCTGGACGAGGCCGACGAACTGGCCGACCGGATCGCGGTCCTCGACCACGGACGACTGGTCGCCCAAGGTACGCCGGAGGAGCTGAAGCGGCTCGCACCCGGCGGGCACATCCGGCTCCGGTTCACCTCGCCGGACGCGTTCGCGCTCGCGGGGCAGGTGCTGCCGACCGCCGTACCGAATCACGAATCGCTGGTCCTGCAGGTGCCGAACGACGGCAGCGTGCACGCGCTGCGCGACCTGCTGGGCCGGATCGACGACGCCTCGCTCGAGGTCGACGAACTCACCGTCCACACGCCCGACCTGGATGACGTCTTCTTCGCCGTCACCGGTCAGCCCACCGAGAAAGTTGCCGCGAAATGAGCTACGCACTGCAAGACACCGGCACCATGCTCCGTCGCAACCTACGGCACGCCCAGCGGTACCCGGGCCTGTCCCTCGGCGCCCTCGGGATGCCGGTGATCATGATCCTGCTGTTCGGCCTGATCTTCGGCGACACGTTCGCGAACGGTCTCGGCGGCGGGGGCGGACGAGGCAACTACATCAACTTCCTCACCCCGGGAATCCTGCTGATGTCGATCGCGTCCGGGACGATGTCGCCGGCGGTCGCGGTCTGCATGGACATGACCGAGGGGATCGTGGCCCGGTTCCGGACGATGGCGATCTTCCGGCCGGCCGTGCTGACCGGGCACGTGCTGGGCAACGTGATCCTGACGATCGCGAGCCTGGCCCTGGTGGTCGGCTTCGCCGTCCTGATCGGGTTCCGTCCGAACGCGTCGGTGGTTGACTGGCTGCTCGCGGCCGCATTGCTGATCGCGGTGACCATCGGGCTGACCTGGTTCGCTATCGCCCTGGGCCTGACCAGCAAGACGCCGGAGGCCGCGAGCAACGTGGTCCTGCCGATCGCCCTGCTGCTGCCCTTCCTCAGCAACACGTTCATCCCGCTGGACGCGATGCCGAGCGGCATCCGGTGGTTCGCGGAGTACCAGCCGTTCACCCCGATCATCAACACCCTGCGGCACCTGCTGCTGGGTACGCCGATGGACAGCGGCGACGGCTGGCTCGCCGTCGCCTGGTGCGCCGCGATCGCGATCGTCGGCTACTTCTGGGCCCAGAAGAACTACAACAAGGGGACGGTGGCCTAGGACGGTGCGCCCATCAGGTTCGCGCGGGTGCGGACGTGGGCGGGCACCAGGAGGTCGCAGTCAGGGTTGTTCTCCGGTTCGCCGGCGACGACGTGGAGCGGGATCACGCCTGTCCAGTAGGGCAGGTCGAGGTCCTGCTCCTCGTCGTTGGCGGGTCCGTTGCGGGTCTTCACCGAGGCTTCGGTGAGCGAGAGGGCGAGGACCGATGTCTTGGCCAGCTCCTTGCGGTTCGGCGGCCGTACGGCGGTGGACCGGCCGGGGACGAGATGGTCGACGATCCGGTTGAGCCCGTGCAGCTTCTCGTCAGGGTCGGTGATCAGCCGCGGTACGCCGAAGATGACCGCGGACCGGTAGTTCACCGAGTGGTGGAACGCGGACCGCGCCAGCACCAGGCCGTCCGTGTGCGTGATGGTCACGCAGATCGTCTGCTCCGGCGCCGCGACCATGCTGCGGGCGGCGACCGAGCCGTGCAGGTACAACGTCCCGTCCGGCCCGCGATCCAGATCCACGCCGTACGCCGTCGGCAGTACGAGCGGATCGCCGTCGACCACGACGCCCAGATGGCAGAACATGCCGTCGAGCAGTACGTCGTACAACGCCTCGCGATCGGTGCCGGCGCGTTCCTTCGAGCGGCGGAGTTGGGTCCGGGCGGTCGGCTGCAATGGACTGGTCATGTCACCAGGTTGGCGCCGGAGTGGCATGCTGGCACGGTCCATTCCCGCACGAATCAGGTAGTCCATTCGTGGAGAGCTCGCTCCCGCTGACCATCGACCGCAACGCCGGGCTCCCGCTGCACCTGCAGCTGGCGGAGCAGTTCCGCGCCGCCGTCCTGGACGGCCGGCTCCAGGCAGGCCACCGGCTCCCGTCGACCCGCGACCTCGCCCGGGACCTCTCGGTCTCGCGGTCCGTGACGCAGGCGGCGTACGACCAGCTCCACGCCGAGGGCTGGATCGAGGGCCGCACCGGCGCCGGCACCTTCGTCACGGACGTCGTCCCGCTGCAGCCCGCCGTACGACGGCACACGCCGCACCCGGCGAATCCCGACGCCAAGCTGCTGACGCTCCGGCCCGGCATCCCGTACATCGCCCCGACACCCGACGCGGGCTGGCGGCGTGCCTGGCGTGAGGTGTCCACGCAGTCCCCGCCCGGCGGGTACGACGACGCGGCCGGGCTCCCCGCACTCCGCGCCGCACTCGCGGACCACGTCGGCAGGGTCCGGGGGATCGCCTGCGGACCGGAGAACGTGCTCGTCACCAACGGCACCGTGCACGGACTGCGCCTGCTGCTCACCGTGACCCGGCAGGCCGGCGACCGGATCGCGATCGAGGATCCGGGCTATCTCAACGCAGTGGTCGCCGCCCGCGACCACCGGCTCGAGATCGTCGACGTCCCGGTCGACGAGGACGGTCTGCAGGTCGGCGCGTTGACGGACGACGCAGCCGCGGTCTACGTCACGCCGTCGCACCAGTACCCGCTCGGCGGCCGGCTTCCCGTTGCCCGACGCAACGAACTGATCCGCTGGGCGCGCCGGACCGGTGCACAGCTGATCGAGGACGACTACGACAGCGAGTTCCGGTACGACGTCGCGCCGCTGCCCGCGCTGGCCCAACTCGACCTGGAGCGCGTCGTCCATCTCGGCACGCTGTCGAAGACGATCAGCCCCGCGCTCCGTCTGGGCTGGCTGGTGGCGTCCGAGGAGACGGTCGATCGCCTCGCCGCGTTCCGCGCCGACTCCGGAGACTGGCCCGGGTGGCCGATGCAGGCCGCTATGCTCGCCATGCTCCGCGACGGCTACCTCGACCAGGCCGTACGCCGCGGTCGCCGCCTGTACGCGGATCGCCGTACGCACACGGTCGCGGTGTTGTCGCCGTACGGTCAGGTCATCGGCCAGGACGCCGGGCTGCACATCACGCTGCTGCTGCCCGACGACGCGGACGATCTCCGGATCGCAGCCGCGGCTCGGGAGGCGGGTGTGGTCGTGGCGCCGCTGTCGGAGTACCGACGCTCCGTGGCAGGACCGCCAGGGCTGGTGATTGGGTACGCGACGCCGTCGACGTCCGACCTCCACCGCGCCCTGACGATCCTGACCGAGGTGCTTACTCGCCGTTGAGCGGGTCGATGTCCGGTGTGCTGCCCCAGCGGAAGTACACCGGTGCCTTGTAGCTGCCGGCGGACGAGCTGACGTGGCTGATCACCGTGGCAGTACCGTTGGCGCGGCCAACGGCGTACGTGTGTGCGGTCTTGGTGTCCTTGTCGATGCCGACGAGCAGCGTGCCGTAGTTGCCGCACTTGCTCGCGAGCAGCTTCTCGAAGCCCTGCCAGGTCTTGGTGCGGACCGGCTTCACGATCGGCTTCATCGATGCCGCGGTCGGGATGTGGATGGTGTAGAGCGCCCCGCCGCGGGTGTTCGCGAGGAACGTGTCGTACGTCGCGGTCTTGCTGATCAACGCCATCGACTTCACCGCCGCGAACCCGGTTGCCGATCCGGTACTGCGCCAGGTGTTGCCGATGACCGACCAGCGGACCAGGGTGCCGTCGTTGCGGAGTCCGTACGCCGTCGTACGGGCGGTGGTCTGGGAAACCTCGAGCGAGCTGAAGTTCGACCAGCCGCCGCCGATCCGCTGCGTCAGGTTCGGCAGGCCGGGGACGAACTCGTTCATCGTGTCGATCGAGTAGGTGCGGTAGTACAACGAGTCGCCTTGTACGACCCAGCCCTCGTTCGTGGCGCCCAGGTTGGACGCGTCGCTGGTGAACGTCGTACTGAACCGGACGGCTCCTGGCGCGAAGACGCCGAAGATGGGCCCGGGCAGGCCGACGGTCCGGGCTGGGTAGCCGACCGTGATGCCGCCGTTGTCCTGGGTTCCGCTGTCGAGCACGGATCCGGGGGCGAGCGAGCAGGCCGCAGTTGCGAGGATTGCTGTCAGCAGCACGTCAGTCTCCGTTGAGTGGGTCGAGATAGAAGACCGGACCCCAGCGGAAGTACACCGGGTCCGGGAAAGTGCCGTTGACCTTGCCGAGGCTGTTGATCACCGTGGACGTGCCGTTCGCGTGCCCGACGGCGTACAGGTAGCCGGAGCCGGTGTCCTTGTCGATCCCGAGCAGCAGCGTGCCGTAGTTGCCGCACTTCTGCGCGACCATCGTCTCGAAGCCCTGCCAGGTGCCGGCGCGCACCTTGGTGACGATCGGCTTCATCGGCGAGCTGACCGGGATGCGGATCGTGTAGAGCGCCCCGCCGCGGGTGTTGGCGAGGAAGGTGTCGTACGTCGCCGTCTTGCTGATCAACGCCATCGTCTTGACCGACGCGAACCCGCTCGCCGATCCCGTACTCCGCCACCCGGTACCGACCGTCCACCGGAACAACGTCCCGTCGTTTCGCAGCCCGTACCCGTTCGAGTGAAACGCCTTACCCTGCTCGAAATGCGCAACCTCGAGCGCCGTGAAGTTCGTCCACCCCCCACCGATCCGCGTGGTGACATCGGTGCCTTCATTGAGGTTGTAGTACCGCGCGTAGAGCGCGTCCCCCTCCACCACATACCCCGAGTGATCCGCCCCCGCCACACTCGGCTCCACCTCGAACGAAGAACTCAACCGAACCTTCCCCGCCGGAAACACCGGCGGAATGTCGGTATTGGGCACCGTCATCACCGGCGGCGTCCCAGCAGTGACCTTGAACCCGGTCTGCACCCCCGCAGGCGTAACCGACCCCGGATTCATCCAACAAGCCTCAGCCGCAGCACGTGTCGCGGTATCCGCGGCGTACGCGTGCGGCGCCAACGCGGCGGCGCTCAACGCCGCCGCGCCGGCCAGTGCACTGACTATCCTCCGACGCTTCAAGGTCCCTCCCGGTCTCGGAGCTTTGTTGACCTTGATGCGCGTTCGGGGCGGAATGTTGTGTCAGTCGCCGTTCATCGGATCGAAGTCGAATCGCCACCGGAAATCGACCGGATCGCCGAACGTCAGCGGGACCTTGCCGAGTCCCTTGATGACCGTCGCCAGACCGTTGGCGTGACCCACGGCGTACAGGTATCCGGAGGCGCTGTTCTTGTCGATCCCGAGCAGGAGACGGCCGGTGTTGCCACACTTGGCGGCAGCCAGCGTCTCGAACACCTGCCAGGTCGTGGTGCGCACGCGTGTGACGACAGGCTTCATCGCCGAGCTCACCGGGATGCGGATCGTGTAGAGCGCACCGCCACGCGTGTTCGCAAGGAACGTGTCGTACGTCGCGGTCTTGCTGATCAGCGCCATCGTCTTCACGGCGGAGAACCCCGCTGCTTCTCCCGACCGTCGCCAGACGAGACCGTCCACCCGCCACCGGAAGAGCGTGCCGTCGCTCCTCAACCCGTACGCCGAGGTTCGCAGCGTCTGCCCGTGCTGCACCGGAACGTAGGCATTCTCGTCGAGGAACCTGAACGCGGTCCATCCGCCACCGATCCGGATCAGCTGCGGCGGATCGAGGTATCCGGCCGGCGGCTGCAGCACGTAGCTGCTACGTGACAGCACATCACCTTGGATCACCCAACCGACCGCGAACCATTGACCGAACTCGGGCTGGTCGACGAACGTCGAGCTGAGCCGCACGCTGCCGGGCGGATAGACCCCCAGCCCGGCTCGGTTCGGGAGCGCTTGAACGGTTGGCGGGTTGGTGGCGCTGATCTCCCGGTAGGTGTGGTCTCCGGTCGCGGTCACCGAGCCGATGTCGATCGTGCAGGTCACCGCCGCGGTGGTCGTGGCGGCTTGTGCGGGCGGCAGTAGCGCCGTCATGAGAAGAAGTGCTGCGCCGGCTGCGAGGCCGGCACGTGTCGTGCGTGGTCGGGACATTTGCCCTCCCCCTCTCTCCCCACCAAGCACGATACGAAGGAGAGCTGCTGAGCGTCAGAGCTCAGCGGGGTTATTGCGTAGCGGCGGTTGGACGGTTGGGGTGTCGTTGGTCCAGGTGAGTTGGGAGAGCCACATGGTGCGGCCTTTGGGGTCGGTGCCGGGTTGGGTGGGGTCCCAGGCGTGGTAGACGAACCAGTTGCCGAGGACCATGTTGTGGCCTGGGCCGGCGGCGTCGGGGGAGGTCGAGAGGATGGGGTCGCCGGACTTGGTGCAGGGGCCGGTGAGGGTTTCGCAGAGGGCGTGGCCGACGGCGTACGTGGCTTTGTCGAAGGCGTTGCCGGAGTAGAAGAGGTGGAACTTGCCGTTGCGTTCGACCATGTACGGGGCCTCGACGAGATTGCCCTCCCAGGGGAGGTCTTGCTTGATCAGGCGATGGGTGGGGCCGGTCAGCGTGAGGCCGTCGGCGGTGAGTTCGGAGACGTAGATCCAGGTGTCCACGTCGATCGCGTTGCCGTCGTTCTTCCAGTACAGCCAGCGGCGGCCGGTCGAGTCCTGGAACGGGGATGCGTCGATCGAGCCGCCCTCGTCGGCCTGACTGATGAACGGTCGTGGAGATTTGTCGACATATGGACCTTGGGGCGTGGATGCGACCGCGACGCCGATGCACTGGTGGCCGGATGCGAGGTCGCGCGTCGTGTAGTACATGACGTACCGGTCCGCCGCGTGCACGGCGACCTCGGGCGCCCACACCTTCCCGGGCGCCGTCCAATCCGCCAACGACGGCAGCGCATCACCGACCTGCTGCCACGACACGAGATCCGTCGACGTCAACGTCTGCACGTTCCCGAGCGGCCCATTCGTCGCAAAGGCGAAGTACTCGTTGCCCACCGCAATAATCTGCGGATCCGCGAAGCTGCCGTCGTACACCGGATTGGAGAACATCTATTTACTCTCGTAGAACTTCAGGTAGTCGAAGGTTGCGGTCGGCGGTGGGTTGGCGCCGGTGAACTCGCCGTGGGCGTAGAGGCCTACGCGTGCGGCGGCCGGGAGGACCCAGGAGGCGCCCCAGGTCCAGTTCTTGCCGTCGACCGAGGTGGCGGCTTGGTAGACGTGTTCGCCGGCGGGGTTCTCGTGGTACGCGATCCGCATCCACATCGTCGGCGCGGTCCGGCCGATCGCGGCAGCGCCGTACGACGTGGCGCCGTCGGACGGGCGTGCCACCAACTCGCGCCCGTACTCCGTCTGCCGGGTCTTCCAGATCGCGACGTCGCCGAGCCGGGCGAAGTCGTCGTCGTTGAGGTAGACGATCATGCCGGCCTGTTGATAGTTGCGTACGTCGTCGATGCCGGTGTCGAGGTGCAGCTTGGTCTCGGCGATCCAGCTCTTCCCGGCCGGCGTCGCGTGCAGGAGGAGGCCGGCGTTGTTGCCGCTGCCCACCATGTCGGCGTTCTCCAACGGCCAGCTGAGGTTGCCGTCAGCAACTGTTGCCTTGTCGTCCCGACGCACCCAGGACCAGTCCGCCCCGAGCGCCCAGTTGAAGTCGTCACCGGCGAGCAACTTCCCGGTCCGCGGCACAGAAGCCAGCTTCGTCACCGGCTTGGCAACCGGTCGCACGGTCAGGTTGTCCACTTCGGCCGTCCCGAGCCACCGCACCGGCGCAGGCCGCAACGTCAGCCCAGGCAGCCGCGCCTCCGCATAGACATCGCCCAGGCCGGCGTCATTCAGTCGTGCCGTCACGCCGGATCCGCTCACCTGCACCGACAGATTGTTCCACTGCGTGCGGTCGAAGTCGGCCGGCAGATTGACGGACGTCGTACGGCGGCCCGCCGCGAGCGTCAGTCGGTTGTTCGCAACAGTCGCGACCACCTGATTGCCCAGGACAGTGGTGAAAGACGAGCCCAGCTTGACGTCCGCTTCGACGCGGAGAGACCCACCCGGTGCGGAGGCGCGGGTTTGCGCGGCGCCTTGGATGGACGCGGTAGGCCCGCCGACCGAGTCGCCGGGGTTGGCGGTTGCGCCGGCAAGACCAGCCGCGGGGTTGGCGGAGTCGATGCCCAACGATGACCCGGTCGTCGGTGCAGGGACCGGGCCTTCGGACGGCCCGGCGCCGGCGTTGGTCCGCGGCCAGCCGTTGATCCAGTCGATGTTGTCGATCAGCATCGGCCGGCGGTTGATACCGAACGGGTCGGTCAGCCACGGCGTGCCGCGGTCGATCGCGTGGTAAACGATGTGGTCCTGCCCGGCCGCGTCCGTGATGAATGCGTGGTGTCCCGGACCGATCCACTTGTTGCCGTTCTGCGTGATGACCGTCGTGCCGCCGACACGCGAGTCGGTGAGCTTCGCGCCGTCGGCGTCCACGAACGGACCGCGCGGGGAGCGGGACCGGCCGGCGAAGACGGAGTACCCGGTGGTCGGGCCGGCGCAGCAGTTCATCGACGAGCCCATGAAGTAGTACCAGCCGTCGCGGTAAACGACGTACGAGCCTTCGTAGCGGTCGCCGATCGTGACCTGCGTAGGGGTGCCGACCGCGTGCAGGCCGTCGGCGCTCAGCTCCGTCACGGAGATGCCGCCGTAGAAGCCGCCGTAGTAGAGGTAGCGCTTGCCGTCCGCGGCGGTCAGCATCGCCGGGTCGATCGTGCCGAGGTAGCCTCCGGAGCCATCCGGGCGTGGTGCGACCACCGGACCGTCACCAGCGGTCCAGGGTCCGGCGGGCGTCGGCGCGGTGGCGACGCCGATGGCCGGATCGCCGCCGGGGTTGGCCAGCGTGTCGGTGACGGTGAAGTACATGACGTACCGGCCGCCGAAGTACCGGATGTCGGGCGCCCAGAAGAACGAACCGGGGGCGGCCCAGGCGGGCTTGGTCTGGTCGTTGAAGACCGTGCCGAGGTACTCCCACGAGCTGAAGTCCTTGGTCCGGGCTATGTGCATCAGGCCGAACGGGCCGTTGGCAACAAGTGGGTCGGAGGTGGCGTACGCGTACCAGTAGCCGTCGCGGCCCTGGATGATCGACGGGTCGGCGAAGGAGTCGGCGAAGCTGGACGTGATCGGGTTGGTGGTGGTCACGACCGGCGCCGCAGTAGCAGGCGACATACCGGCCGCTACTGCGACGACAGCAAGTGCTGTGGCGAGCAGTCGTTTCGAAGGCACAGGGCGGTCCCTTCAACTCAAGCGGATCAAATGCCACGAAGCCGGTGGCAGCGTGGCGGTGCAGACACCGTCGACGATCTCGGTGCCGTCCACGGTCCGGGGCGTGACCCGGTCCGGGTGGTCCGCGGTGTTCACCGCGGACCGGTCCTCGTCGTACAGCGCAAGATGCTCGGCGACCTCGAGGCCGGTCACCGGGATCTCCAGGTCGATCTTGTCGGTCTCGCTCCGGTTCACCACGAAGATTGCGGTCTCCCCGGTGTTCTCGTCGTACGTCGCTGTGCTCCACAGCGCCGGGACCTTGCCGAAGGCGGCGGTGTCGATCTCCGGCCCGCCGGTGATCGCGGTCTGCAGCACGGTCGGACCGGCGTACCGCGCGGTCAGAGCGAACGGGTGGAAGATCGTCTGCCGCCAGGCGCGACCGCCGGGCTCGGTGCGGATCGGCGCGATCACGTTGACCAGTTGCGCTAGGCAAGCAATCTTCACCCGGTCGGCGTGCCGCAGCAGAGTGATCAGCAGGCTGCCGACCACCACCGCGGCGTCGACGGTGTAGCTGTCCTCGATCAGCGGGCCGACCTCACGGATGCCGAGACCGAGCTCGCCCGGGAAGTGCTGCTGGTACCAGACGTTCCACTCGTCGAACGACAGCGTCAGCTCCTTGTCGCTGCGCTTGAGCCCCTTCACGTGGTCGGCGGTCGCGATCACCGACGAGATCATCCGGTCCATCTCCTCGGCCGCGGCCAGGAAGCTCGCCTGGTCGCCGTCGCGAGGTTCGTAGTACGCGTGCAGGCTGATGTGGTCGACGAGGTCGTACGTCCGCTCGAGGACGATGCGTTCCCACTCGCCGAACGTCGGCATGCCGGCGTTGCTCGAACCGCAGGCGACCAACTCGAGGCCGGGCTCGACCCGGCGCATCGCGTTCGCGGTCTCCTCGGCGAGCCGCGCGTACTCGTCCGCGGTCTTGTGGCCGATCTGCCACGGGCCGTCCATCTCGTTGCCCAGGCACCAGATCCGGATGTCGTGCGGCTCTGGGCTGCCGTTCGCGACGCGCTGGTCGCTCAGCGCGGTGCCGGCGGGGAGGTTGCAGTACTGCAGCAGGTCGACGGCCTCGCGGATCCCGCGGGTGCCGAGGTTGACCGCCCAGATCGGCTGTACGTCGGCCTTGCGCGACCACGCGACGAACTCGTCGGTGCCGAACTGGTTCGGCTCGATCGCTCGCCAGGCCAGGTCGAGCCGCCGCGGCCGCTGGTCCTTCGGGCCGACGCCGTCCTCCCAGTCGTAGTTCGAGACGAAGTTCCCGCCGGGGTAGCGGATCGCGGTCACGCCCAGCTCCCGCACCAACTCCAGCACGTCCTCCCGGAAGCCGTCCGCATCGGCCCGCGGATGCCCCGGCTCGTAGATCCCGGTGTAGACGCACCGCCCCATGTGCTCGACGAACGAACCGAACAGCCGTCGGTCAAGCGCGCCGACGACGAAGGCGGGGTCCACCACGAGCCGAGCCACAGGGCCTCCCCAGAGTCGTTTACAACGTTTAACGTGGTTGTCTACAACGATTGACAATCGCTGTAAAGAGTTCGCGGTGGCAGACTCGGGCGACAGGCCGGTGACTGGAGGTTCTCGGGATGGCGACCAGGCTGAGTGATGTGGCCGCACGGGCCGGCGTTTCGGTGAAGACCGTCTCGAACGTGATCAACGACTACCCGCACATCACCGCACGGACCCGGGCCAAGGTCGAGGCCGCGATCGCCGCCCTGGACTACCGGCCGAACGTCAGCGCTCGCTCCCTGCGCAAGGGCCGCTCGGACTTCATCGCGCTGGCGATCCCGGAGATGGCCTCGCCGTACTTCGCCGAGCTCGGCGCGGAGATCAGCCGGGCCGCCAAGCGCCGCGGGATCACCGTGCTGATCGACCAGACCGAGGGCGAGGCAGCGGCCGAGAAGTTCGTGCTGGACGGGATGCGCGGGCAGCTGATCGACGGCATCATCTTCTCCCCGATCACCACCGTGCCGGCCAAACTGACCGTCGCCGACACCGGCAAGCCACTCGTCCTGCTCGGCGAGCGACCGGCCGGCGGCCAGTTCGACCGGGTCGCCGTCGATTCGGTCCAGGCGTCCTGCGACGCGACCACGCATCTGATCGCGATCGGACGGCGGCGGATCGCGGCGATCGGCGTCGGCGGGACGAGCACCGGAGCGGTACGACGGAAGGGGTACCGGAAGGCGCTCAAGGCCGCCGGTCTGCCGCACGACCCCGCGCTCGAGCTCGCCGGGACCGGCTACCACCGGGAGGACGGCGCCGCGTCGATGCGCGAACTACTGGCGCTACCGGAGCCGCCGGACGCGGTCTTCTGCTTCAACGACCTGCTCGCCCTCGGGGCACTGCGGACACTGGCCGATGCCGGGCTGCGCGTACCGCAGGACGTCGCCGTGGTCGGCTTCGACGACATCGAGGACGGCCGGTACCACTCACCGACGCTGACCACGATCTCGCCGGACAAGGAGTGGCTGGCCGACAACGCGGTCGCCCTGCTCCTGGACCGGATCGCCGGAAACGGTGAGGCCGCCCACCGCGACCTCACCGTCCCTTACACCCTGCAGATCCGCGAATCGACTGCCGGCTAGCGCTCCGGGAAGCCGGCGAGCTGCTTGGCCAGTCCGGTCTGTGCCTTGCCGACCCGACCAGCCAGACCGAGTACGGCGTTCCGCACCGGACGGATCGCCCGTGGGACGTTGGCCAGCCGAGTCAGGCGGTGCGCGAGGCCGATGACCCGGACCGCCTCCGCACGGCTGTTCTTGGCGTAGGTGTCAAGGCCGGAGTCGTCACCGGCCAGTGCCGTTGACAGTGCGTCTGCGAGTACGACGGCGTCGCGGAGGCCGAGGTTCATGCCCTGACCGCCTGCCGGGCTGTGCGTGTGCGCAGCGTCGCCTGCGAGCAGCACGCGACCGGACCGGTACTCGTCTGCCACCCGCTCGTGGATCCGGAAGCGTGAACCCCAGACCAGCTCGGTAACCTTCGGGTGCCCGCCCCGCGGGCCGCGGTCGTCCACCAGATCCTGCGCGAACGCGATGTCCGGGTGCTCCGGCGCATCGTGCACCTCAGCGACCAGACGGAAGCTCCCGTCCGGCAACGGCGCAACGACGAGTAGTCCGGCCGCAGCGAAGTACAGTCCGACCTCGTCGGTCGGTAGGCCGCCGTCGACGCGGATGTCGACCAGGCTCAGCGACAGCTCCAGCGTGTTGCCCGGCATCCGCAGTCCGGCCAGCTCGCGGATCGTGCTGTTCATGCCATCGGCGGCCACGACGTACTGCGCCTGGATCACGTCGCCGTTGTCGAGCGTGACCTCTGCACCGTCGGGGGTCTGCAGCAGCCCGGTCGCGGGGTACGGGCGGAGGACCGAACCGCCGAGCTCCTCGAGCCGATCGAGCAGCACCTGCTCGGTGACCGGCTGCGGGATCATCGTGACGAACGGGTACTGCGTCGGCAGGTCCTCGAAGCCGACCGGGATCAGCTTGCGGTCGCCCGCCCGGATCGAGAAGTCTTCCAGCTCCAGCCCGCGGTCCACGAGCTGCTTGGTCACGCCGAGCGGCTCCAGCACCTCCAGCGTCCGCGGGTGGATCACGCACGCCCGGGAGGTGTTGGTGCCCTCGGCCTGCTTGTCGATCACCACCACGTCGTGCCCGTGCAGCCGGAGTCCGACCGCCACCGCGAGCCCGACCGGGCCCGCTCCTACCACTACGACCTCTGCATTCCGCGGAGTCATCGTCGCTCCTTCCAACCTTTTATCAACGCTTGTTGACTTTTACGGTAGGACGGCTATTGGCAAAAGTCAACAACCGTTGGCATATGCTGGGGGTATGGCGGAGAAGAAGTCGGACCGGACCCGGGCGTCGATCCTGGCCGCGGCGCGGGAGCGGTTCGGCGCGGACGGGTACGAGCGGGCCACGATCCGGGCGATCGCGGCCGACGCGGCGATCGATCCGGCGATGGTGATGCGGTACTACGGCAGCAAGGAGAAGCTGTTCGCGGCGGCAGCGGAGTTCGACGTACGGCTGCCGGATCTGACCGACGTACCGCTGGAGCAGGCCGGTGAGGTGCTCGTCCGCCACCTGGTCGAGCGGTGGGAAGAGGACGACACGCTCAAGGTCCTGCTGCGGAACGCGGTCACCAACGAGGCCGCGGCCGAGCGGATGCGGCAGGTGTTCAGCGCGCAGCTCGCGCCGGCGATCCAGCGGGCGTCAGTGGACCAGCCGGCCGTGCGGGCGGGGTTGATCTCGACGCAGGCACTCGGCTTCGCGCTCTGCCGCTACATCCTGGAACTACGACCGGTCGTGGCCATGTCCGTCGACGAGGTGGTGGCCTGGCTCGGCCCGACCATCACGCGCTACTTGACCTCGCCGTCGCCCAGCCAGGTGTGAACGGCGGGGAGTGTCTCCGCCAGCGACGGCAACTGCGGGTGCCACTTGAGCTCCCACTCCAGTGAGAGCGGGTAGTCGGTCCCGTCGAGGACCTGCAGCAGCTCCTGGATCGGGAAGTCGCCGGCGTCGATCGCCACCGGGCGGTAGTCCTGCTGCGAGTCGGCCTGCTTGAACTGCACGACGTCGAGCCACGGCTTCAGCAACGCGAACGACTCGGCCAGCGTCTCGCCGTGCGACCAGGTGTGCGAGCTGTCCCAGATCACCTTTACGTTGTGGCCGGGTGCGTCGGCGTCGAGCAGCGCGCAGAGCGCGGCGACCTGGCGGGCGGTCGAGTGCGAGTCGTGCGTCTCCAGCAGGATCGGGACATCCCGCGGTGCGCTCGTGACGCGGTCGAGGGCGCGGATCTCGCCGGCGCTGGGGGATTCTGTCGTACCGGGGTCATCTCCGGGGAAGACGCGGACGCCGCGGGCGCCGAGATCTCCGGCCAGCTCGAGATGGGCTTCGAGGGGTTGTTCCTCGACGGCGCAGAGCTTGACGTAGCTGCTGACCGCGAAGATCTCCAGGCCGGCGTCCTCGATCCGGGTCCGCAGCTCACGCCGCTCGGCCGCGGTCAGGCCGGTGTGGGTGAACTCGTCCGGCGCGGCCCGCAGTTCGAGGCCGGTGAACTTGTTGCCCTGGGCAAGCTTCAGGACGTCGTCGAGCGGAGCTCCGGGACAACCGAGAGTGGCGAAACCTAAGCGCATACAGCTATCAGATCAGACCCAGCGGCCACGGCGCGGCTGCGTGCGTGGCGGGGTCGGCTGCTCGGGGTCTTCAGTCGGCTGCTGCTGCTCGTACGAGTACGGCGTCTGCTGCTGGTACTCGGTCTGCTCCGGCTCCGGCGAGTACTGCGAACCGTACGACTCCGACGCGTAGTTCGGGCTGTAGGTCTCGTAGGACTCGGTGCTCGTGTACTCCGACCCGGTGTTGCTGTTGTAGGCGTCGTACTCGTAGTTGCTCGAGCTGTAGTTGTTGCTGCTGTACTCCGTGCTGTACGGCGAGTAGTCCGAGCTGTACGACGACGGCTCGTAGCTCGTGTACTCGTCGTTGTTGGACGAGTACGTCGGCTCCGGACCGTACGACGGGACCGGCGGGAGCGGCTTCGACGGGGTCAGGAAGTCGTCCTGCTCCTCCTGGTAGCTGGGAGCCGGGGCCGGCTCGTAGTACCCGGAGGACGCCGACACGTGCGACGACGGCTGCGTGTGCTCGGACTGGCCGTAGACGCTGTGATCGGAGTACGACGAGTAGCTGGTGTGCTCGGACTCCACAGGGTGCGCGGAGTGGCTCCCGACGGCCGGCTGGATCGCCGACGGGCTGTCGACCGCGACCCGAGCGGCCCGGCGTCCGGCGCGCGCAACTGGCGCGGGCTCAGGCTCGGGTGCGGTCTGCGCCTCCACGGGGGAGGACGTGTAGTCGGTCTCGTACGAGTACGGCTCGGAGTAGCGCGCGGCCCACGGCTCCTCCGCGGCGGGCTGCTGGGGCTGCTGCGGCTGGTACGCGTACGGGTCGGGCTGGACGACGGTCATCGGCGCGGCCTCGTCGAGCCAGCTGCTCGTCGTACTCGTCGTACCCAGCACGTCGTCGTTGCTGCGGTAGTCGCTCCAGGACGGCGACTCGTACGTCGTCTCCGCGGCCGGCTTCTCGTCCCGCCAGGACTCGATCGGGCTGAACTGCTCGGTCGCCGGACCGGCGTCGTTGTCCTGCCAGCTCTCGACGACCGGAGCGAACGGGCTCCACTTCGGCGACTCCTCGACCACCGGGTCACCGGCGAACGCGGCCGGTGCGGCGGCACCGTCGCCCGGGAAGCCCTGCGGCGCGGGCTGTGCCGGCGCGGTCGGGGCGAACGGACTCGGCGCGGGCGCCTGCGGAGCGAACGGGCTGCCGGCCGGGGCCTGCGGGCCGCCGGCCATCTGCAGCTGCGGCTGCGGCTCGCGGACCAGACCCATCGACGGCGACGCGGCGATCGGCTCGGAGATCGCGGGCTGCTCGTCGGTGTCGTCGTTCGCGTACGACGGAACCTGGGTCACCTCGTACGACGGGACGGCGCTCAGCTTCGGCGCCTGGTCCCACCACGGCACCCAGCTGCGGGTGGTCTGCATGTGGTTGATCTTGCGGATCACCATCGTCGCGGCCACCGCGGAGACAGCGGTCAGCACGAGAGACGCCGTACCGGCCAGGGCGATCCCGCGGAGCGAGCCGACGGTCGCTTCCATCCACATCAGGAACCGGCGTACCACCACGTCGAACGCGAGAGCGCCGATCCAGGCCACCCACCACACCGAGGTGAGGCCAGGGGTCCTGAACCGGCGCAGGTCGTCGGCGTAGACAGGGGTCTTCGGGTCGCTGGCGAGCCAGACGTCGTCGACGATCTGCTTGGGATACCAGAGGTTCGGGCCGGGGCAGAACCAGCTCGCCAGCACCCAGCCGTGACTGCGGCGGTGGTCGGCCTGGCAGAACACCTCGGAGTTGACCCGGGCCCGCCAGAGCCAGATGACGAAGACGACCGCGGCGGCGACCGAGATGACCACGTTCGGGATCGCGGTGACCTTGGCGATGGCGTCGGCGCGGTTGAGATCCGCGTCGTCGACGTTCGGCATCCCGCCGAGGTAGCGGTGGACGACGGAGTACGTGTTCCAGTCCGACCAGGTGGACAGCAGGTGGGTGACCGTCGACGCGCCGAGCAGTCCGATGGCGATCTTCCCGACCGTCCCGACCTGCTGGAACTCTTCAGCCGCGTGCGGCTGCCACTCTTCCTGATCGTCGACAGCAGTCAATAATGCCTGCGGGTGGCTCACGTCTCGCGTCCCTCGCGTCGCTGGAACTCCGTCGTCTGTTCGGCGCTTCGGCCAGGTCCTGCCCCCGCATGACCGAGCCACATTGATACCACGAAGTAGGTACGCCAAGGGAGTCGGCCCCAGCACGGAGGGTGTCGACTTAACGTGTTCTTTTCGTACGCCCATCACCATTGGTAACGAGGCATTGGACAGGGCGTGACGGTTTGGTTTACCGCGCAGGAGGTTGGTAGCCGTTGTGCGGTGTCCCGACCGCCCACCACGGCACCCATGGCCGCATGCTCTGCAGTTCGTCGATCCGCTGGATCAGGATCACCGCGAGCACGGCCGCGCCGGTGGTGAACAGCGCTGAGACGGAGGACAGTATGACGTTCGTCCGCAGGTCTCCGAGCTGCGACGCGCCGGCAAGAACGCCTCTTTGCACGATGTTTCCGGTGACCAGTCCGATCACCCAGGTGATCCACCAGGCCCAGACCAGCTGGGTGCCCGGGATCTCCTTCAGCGTCGGGGTGTGCGGGTCGGTCCGCGGGTCGCTGGCCGCGACGATGTCGTCGACGACCTGCTTGGGGTACCAGAGGTTCACCACCGGGACGAGCCAGCAGCCGAGTACCCAGCCGCGGGTGAAGCGGTGCTGGCCGCGGCAGAACATCTCCGCGTTCCACCGGACCCGCCAGAGCCAGATGATGAACACCGCCGCGGCCGCGAACAGCGCGAGTGCGGAGATGATGCCGAGAGAGCCGGAGATCAGGTCGGCCTCGTCCAGTTTGTCCGGGTCGGCGCCGTACGTCTTGAGCGTGCGGTACGAGTACCAGTCCGACCATGCGGTCGCCCACGCGGTGACCGTGACCAGTCCGATCAGGATCGACGCGCTGACGCCCATCGGCCGCTCCGAACTGAACCACCGGTCCAGCGGTACTTGTGACGCCTGGCTCGGCATGGATCACACATAGCACAACACCGCGTGACCGGGCGAGAACATCACGTCGTCATCGGTCGGTGGCGCATTTCCGCCAGAAACTGTCGGTGGCCGGCGGGAGGATGGTGGCATGCGCTGGTCCGTGATCGATTCGCCCATCGGCGAGCTGACCCTTGCGGTCGACGACACCGGGCTGTGCCGGCTGCACTTCGGTGCGGCCGACCGTCCGGTCGACAGCGACCCGCTGCTGACCGAGGCCGCCGAGCAACTGAAGGCGTACTTCGCCGGCGAGCTGCAGGAGTTCACGCTGCCGCTGTCCGTCCGCGGCGGCTCCGACTTCGAGCGCGCGGTCTGGACCCAGCTGACCCGGATCCCGTACGGCGAGATGCAGACGTACGGCGACGTCGCGAAGATCGTCGGCGATGTCGGCGCGGCCCGCGCGGTCGGGACGGCCTGCAACCGGAACCCGATCGCAATCGTCGTGCCGTGCCATCGGGTCGTCGGCGCCGGCGGCAAGATGGTCGGCTTCGGCGGCGGGATCCCGACCAAGCGTCATCTGCTCGAGCTCGAGGCGCGGGTCACGCTCGAGACGCTCTGGACCTGAGACCTGACGAAGATCTGACACTCGTTCGGGGCCGATCGGGGCGCGGTGGGAGTGCTGGGGCACTAACGTTTGAAGCGAATGATTTAAGGCGTCCTCCCACCTGCCTTGGAAGACATACAAATGAACAAAGACCGCACCACTGACCACCTCCACCCCGACCTCAGTGCCCTGATGGACAAGAGCGCCGAGGAATGGTCGGCCCCCGAGATCCAGGACGCTGCTCGCGCGGCGCTGAAGATGCATGCTCCGGACCGGGAGCCGATGACCTGGATCAGGCGCTTCAAGGTCGTTCCCTGGCTGCACCGCAACGACGCGGTCTGCCTGAGCTGCGGCGGCACGTACCCGTGCATCACTCATCGGTACGCCACCCAGCTGCTGTCCGCCGGCCGCTACACGATCGCGAAGACCGACGCGGAACCGCAGCCGAACTGACTGCTGACAGGCGAAGGTCCCGCACCCTGCCGGGTGCGGGACCTTCGCCGTTGCGGTGGAGTCAGGACTCGGTGGGCTTGGACTCGCTCGAGCCCGTCGACTTCCTGGTGGTGGTCTTCTTCACGGCGCCGTTCGACGCGGCCTTCACCTCGTCCTTGGCCTCGTCGGCCTTGGCGTCGGGCTTCGCGTCCGGCTTGGTCTCCGGCTTCGTCTCGGCCTTCGGGGCTTCCGGCTTCGCGGCTTCCGGCTTGGTGTCGGTCTTGCCGTTGGAGTCGGTCTTGCCGTTCGACGACGTGGCCGACGTGGACGTGTCGGCCGGGCGGGACGTCGTACCGGCCGGGGCGGAGCTGTAGTCGCGGCCGCTGGTCGGCGTGGACTGCCAGGCCGGCTCCGGCGGGGTCAGCAGCTTCTTGACCGCTGCTGCCGCGAGCGCACCGAGGCCCAGGAACAGCACCACATTGCGGAGCTTGTGGCTCTTCTTCGGCACCTCGAGCTCGCCCTTGAGTGCGGCCTTGGTGGCCTTGCCCCGGCGGGCGGTCTCCTCGACGACCGGCTCGGCGGCGGCCGCGAGGGTCGCCAGCGCTGCGGTGACCTTCGGCAGTACGTCGTCGTTCAGCCGGCCGCGGGCCTTCTCGGCCGCGTGCTCGGTGGCCGGGCCGACCTTGGCGAGGGCGTCGTCGAGCACCGGACCGGCCTTCTCGACCGCCTGGTGGGCAAGGTGTGCGCCCCGCTCGACGGCCTTCTCGGCGTACGGCGACACCTTCTCCCGTGCGGTGCCCACAGCCGGTCCGAGGTGATCCCGGACCTGGCCGACGGCCGGTCCGAGCTTCTCCGACGCCGACTCGGCGAGTGGCCGGACCCGGTCCTTCGCGACCTCGACCCGGCCCTTGGACTTCCTCAAACCCACGGTTCCCTCCTCGGTGCCACCCGCCCCAGCGGACAGCTCTCCCGCCCATCGGCGACATGGGCAATTTCCGGTTACGGCTCTGGACAAATCCGGCTGCATCTGCATCGTACGACGTCACAACCCGATAACCCTGTGCCCCACCCCACCTTTCCCACACATCAACCGCCCGATGGGAGCGAGGGGCGGGTTGTTTCTCCTGTTCTTGAACCGGCATGACAGGATCGAGTGTGTAATCCGCATTTTCCGACTAGGAGTGACTCCCGTGGCCGAAGAGCTCTACGCAACCCTGCAGACGAACAAGGGCGACGTCGTCATCAGGTTGTTCCCGAACCACGCGCCGGCGACGGTGAGCAACTTCGTCGGCCTGGCCGACGGCAGCAAGGAGTGGACCGACCCGCAGACCGGTCAGCCGACCAACAAGCCGTTCTACGACGGCCTCACCTTCCACCGGGTGATCGACGGGTTCATGATCCAGGGCGGCTGCCCGCTCGGCACCGGCACCGGCACGCCGGGGTACCAGTTCGACGACGAGATCCACCCGGAGCTCCAGTTCGACCGTCCGTACCTGCTCGCGATGGCCAACGCCGGCATCCAGTACGGTCACGGCACCAACGGCTCGCAGTTCTTCGTCACGGTCGTGCCGACCCCGCACCTGAACCGCAAGCACACGATCTTCGGTGAGGTCGCCGACGACGAGTCGAAGAAGGTCGTCGACGCGATCGCCACCGCCGACACCGCCCCCGGCGACCGGCCGCTCGAGCCGATCGTCATCAACAAGGTCGTCATCGAGCGCAAGAACGCCTAGTGTCCAGCAGGCGCCGCTAGCGCCGAGCTGGGGCGCTTGCTGGACACTCAACTTTCCCGCGGGGCCGGCCGGTACGCCGTCGGCCCCGCAGCTTCCTGGGGAGGACGCACCCGCGTGACCGACACCGTCTGCTACCGGCACCCGGATCGGCCCGCCGGGGTGCGCTGCCAGCGCTGCGACCGGCCGATCTGCCCGTCCTGCATGAACAGCGCCGCCGTCGGCTTCCAGTGCCCGACCTGCTTCAACGAGGGAGTCCGCTCGGTCCCGCGGACCAGGACCTCACTCGGCGGCATCCAGCGCGCCAACCAGAGCATCGTCACGTACACGATCATGGCGCTGAACGTGCTGGTGTTCATCGCCGTACACGTCGGCAGCCCGCGGATCCTGCAGGACCTGGTGATGGTGCCGGTGCTGACGGAGAGCGAGCCGTGGCGGCTGCTCACGTCGGCGTTCACCCACGTGCAGATCTTCCACATCTTCTCGAACCTGTTCATGCTCTGGCAGCTGGGCCCGCCGCTCGAGCACATGCTGGGCCGGCTCCGCTTCACGGTCCTGTACCTGTTGTCCGCGCTCGGCGGCAGCGTCGCGGTGTGGCTCCTCGCGGCTCCCGGTTCGGCGACCCTCGGAGCATCCGGCGCGGTCCTCGGCCTGGTCGGCGCCCTGCTGGTGATCAGCCGCGCCCGCGGGCTCGATATCACCTGGATCATCGCGTACGTCGCGATCACCGCCGTCCTGTCCTTCGCCATCCCCAACGTCTCCTGGCAAGGCCACCTCGGCGGCTTCATCGTCGGCGCCGCGCTGGCGTGGATCTTCCTCCAACTCTCCAACCACAAACGCCGCAACAAACAAGCGGCCTAGGCCACAAAATCTGTTCGGTTGGGTTAAAGGGGATGACAGGTGGGGGGAAGTACTCGTCTAATCAGGTGACGTCCCGACGGGGGACCGAAATGGTTAGGACAGTTCATGAGCCCACGTGCGGTGGACAAGCGAGCGCGGCCCGGTAACGAACGACATCCGTTCGTGCGGCCGGCGGAGTCGCAGAGTTGGATCAGTTCGCTCGAGCGTGAGCCCGGCCGGAAATCCCCGGAACGCCGGGCGAACGAGGCGGTTGCCGTAACCCGATCGCGCTGAGCCGGGTACGGTTTCGCGCCGCCGGTGGAATCATGGACGGTATGGACGCCATGTCGACCGGACCGGCGCTGTCGGCCGATCGGCTGAGTAAACGCTTCGGCGAGCGGGTGGCGTTCGAGGACGTCTCGTTCGAGATCGGGTACGGCGAGGTGTTCGGCTTCCTCGGACCGAACGGCGCCGGCAAAACCACGACCGTACGGACCCTGGGTACGCTCCTCACGCCGACGTCCGGCACGGCCACTCTCGCCGGGCTCCCACTCACCCCGGACAACGGCGTCGAGATTCGCCGGCGCATCTCGATCATGCCGGAGTCACCCGGTCTGTACCTGCGCCTGACCGTCCTCGAGAACCTGCGCTGTTTCGCCGACCTGTACCAGGTGCCCGAGGCAACCAACCGCATCGACCAGGTGCTCGGCGCCGTACGCCTCACCGACCGGGCCAACGATCCCTGCGGCGCCCTCTCGAAGGGACTTCGGCAACGGGTCGCGCTGGCCCGCGCCCTGCTCAACGACCCGCAAGTCCTCTTCCTCGACGAACCGACCTCCGGACTCGATCCGGTCGCGGCCCGCGGCGTACACGACCTGATCGACGAACTCCGTCAGCGCGGCGTCACGATCTTCCTCACCACCCACCGACTCGACGAAGCCGAACGCCTCTGCGACCGCGTAGCCATCCTCAACACAACCCTCCGCACCATCGGCCGCCCCGACCAGCTACGCGACGAACTTTTCGCCCGCACCCTCACCGTCCGTACGGCGTCCCGCCTCGCCGCACCCGACCGCGTCTTCCTCGACATCGCCGGCGTCACCAACTGGCACGAGGACACGCCCTCGACGTACGTGCTGACCGTGGCGGATCCGGAACTGGCGGCGCCGGCCGTCACCCGCGCGCTGGTCAAGGCCGACGCGGACGTGCTGTCGATCAGCCCCTCGCACCACTCGCTCGAAGACGTCTACCTCGAGCTCGTCGCGAACGACGTACCAGCATGAGCGTCAACACGAGGCTGGTCCGCGCGATCGTCACCAAGGAACTCCGCGAGTTCCGGCGGAACCGATCCATGGTCGTTGGGATGGCCATCATTCCGATCGTCTTCTCGATCCAGCCCCTGGTCGCCGTCTTCACACTGACGTCGTCGGCCTCGGAACCAATACGCCACGAACACGTCCTGCTCTACATGCTCGGCATCCCGGCCCTCGTGCCATCCCTGGTCGCCTCGTACTCCGTGGTCGGCGAGCGCGAGCAAGGCACGCTCGAACCCCTCCTCACCACCCCGATCCGCCGCGAGGAGCTGCTGCTCGGCAAGGCCCTCGCCACGTTCGTCCCCGCGGGCATCGTCGCGTACGCCGTCTTCGCCCTGTTCCTGATCTGCGTCGAACTCTTCGCTCAGCCCGGTGTAGCTGCGGCGCTGATCCATCCGTCCGACGTGGTCGCCCAAGTGGTCTTCACACCACTGCTGGCCGGGTGGTCGATCTGGGTCGCCATAGTGATCTCGACCCGCTCGAACGACATCCGCGTGGCTCAGCAGCTCTCCACCGTCGCCAGCCTGCCGTCCGTAGCGGTAGCGGTCCTGATCGCGCTCAACGTCATCGAGGTATCCCTGCTGACAGCCGTCATCGCCGCAGCAGTTCTGATCGTGTTGAACCGCGTCGGCTGGCGCGCCGCCTCGGCCCTCTTCGATCGCGAGCGCCTGATCATCGGAACGAAGGCCTAGCCCCTCAGCAACAGACAGCTGTCGCCGAACTCATGCCACAGATAGTTCTCCTGTACGGCGGCGTCGTACGCGCGCTGCACCAGCTCAGTGCCGACAACTGACTCCAGCAGAAGCAGATGCGACGCCTCAGGCGCATGCCAGCCCGTAATCAGCCCGTCGACGACGCGCGGCGGCCGGTCCGGGCTGAGGACCAGGTCGGTCCACCCCTGCGACGCGTCTACTGCCCCATCCGCCGCCGACTCGATCGCTCTGACGGCAGTTGTGCCCACGGCGATGACCCGTCCGCCGTTCGCCTTGACCCAGTTCACCAAACGGGCCGTGTGCGCGGGTACGTCGTACCGCTCGGGCTGTGGCGGTTCGTGGCTCTCCAGCGAGGAAACGCCGCAGTGCAAGAGGATCGGCGCGATCAGTACGCCCTGCGACGCCAGATGGCTCACCAGCTCGAAGCTGAACGGCCTGGCCGCGCTAGGCATCTCCGCACTGCCCGGCTCGCGCGCGAAGACAGTCTGGTACGCCGCCAACGGCCACCGCTTGCCGACGTAGTCATAGGTGATCGGACGCCCGCGCCGTTGCAGATAGCCGAGTACGTCGGGCACCGGCGGCCGAGCGATCCACAGCCGATTGCTCTCCGACTGGTACGGCGCCAGCAGCGTCAGCACGCCCTCCGGCAACTCCACCCGCTGTCCAGCAGCACCGTCGAACTTGGGCGAGCCTCCGTCGCGCAGCTCGACCACCCAGGTGCCGTCGTCGAGCGCGGTGGAGAAGTGCACGGTGACCGACGTACCGTCGACGGCCGCGGGCAGCGTGCCGGAAGTGTTGACCAGCAACAGGTCCCCGGGCCGGAGGTGCTCGCCGATCCGGTCGAAGCGGGTGTGCGTGATGGTCGACCCCGCCGCGACCAGCAGCTTCACCTGGTCCCGCCGCAGGCCGCGGGCCTCCGGTGGTTCGCCGGCGTTCAGCGCGTCAGGTAGGACGAACCTGGTGTGTGGGTGCACTTTCACGGCGTCACCGCCGGCGCGAACTCAGCCGCTCGGTACCGCCCGCTCTCCGGCCGGGTGTCCAGCAGCTTCAGGAACGCCGGTACGACCGTCGCCGGCTCCGGCCGATCTGAGATGTCCTCACCCGGGAACGCGGCCTGGTGCATCGCAGTACGCAGATCGCCCGGATCGACGGCGTACACGGACAGCGTGGGGTGCTCGGCCGCCAGTACTCGCGTCGCGTGGTCCAGTGCGGCCTTGGCCGAGCCATAGCCGCCCCAGGTCTCGTAGGCCTCCACTGCGGCGTCGGAGCTGATGTTGATCAGCACTCCGGACGCTGCGGTGAGTGCGGGCAGCAATGCCTGTGTCAGCGCGATCGGTGCGAGTACGTCGACCTCGTACACGCGACGCAGTTCGTCGAGGTCGGCTGCCGCGATTGCCTGCAGCGGGCTGGGGCCGAGGTAGCTGGCGTTGTTGATGAGGAGGTCCAGCCGGCCGAGCTGGTTCGCCACGTCGACCAGGTCGAAGCGGTGCTCGGGGTCGGTGACGTCGCCGGCCAGCGGTACGACGTCGGTGCGGTCGGCGAGGGCATCGGCCGCGTCCTTCAGCGGACCTGCGCCGCGGGCGTCGATGACCAGCGTCCAGCCGCGGTCGGCAAGCCCATGTGCGAGCGCGAGCCCGAGCCCGGCGGATGCCCCGGTGATCAGCGCGACAGGACGGTTCGAGGATTCAGGAGTCATGCCGACACCGTCATACCTCAAGGAAGCTTGAAGTCAAGGGTGGTGTCAGATGAGGATGCCCGGGTTGAGGACGCCGTCCGGGTCGAGCGTGTGCTTGACGGCCCGCAGGGCTTCGACCGCGAGCGATCCGATCTCCGCGTGGTACGCCGTCCGGTGATCGGTGCCGACGCCGTGATGGTGGGAGATCGTGGCGCCGGCGTCGCCGATCGCCTGGTTGGCGGCGTACTTCGCGGTGCGCCACTGCTCCACTGCGTCGTCGGACTGGGCGCAGACGACGGTGAAGTAGAGGGAGGCGCCGGTCTCGTACACGTGGGAGATGTGGCAGAGGACGAGCGGCGGGGTTGCGCTCAACGCACTGACGAGAGCTTCGGTGACTGCGGCCTTCAGGGCGGGGATGCGGGACCAGAACGCGGCGGTCTCGAGGGTTTCTACGAGGGCGCCTTCGTCGAGGAGTGGGTCGCGGAGGTACGGCGCGCGGTAGCGGCCGGTTCGCCAGGTCTCGCCGGGGCCCTCGCCGAGGTTCTCGCCGCCGGCTGCGGTCAGGACGTCTGCGGTCGTCTGGTTGTACGGGCCGTCGAAGCCGATGATCGCGAGCACTCCGCCGGATCCGCCGCCGAGCACGTCGGGGTCGGCGAGGTTCACCGCGGTTTCTATCTCGTCTGACAAGCGGAGGACTGTCGGGAGCGGGCCGTCCTGGGCGAGACGTCGTACGGCGGTGAGGCCGGCGTCGAAGCTCTCGAACCGCCAGCCTTCGAAGTGGCGCTCGGTCGGTCGCGGGCGGATGCGGACGACGACCGAGGTGATGATGCCGAAGGCGCCTTCGGAGCCGAGGATCAGTTGACGGAGGTCCGGGCCTGCGGCGGACATGGGTGCCCGGCCGAGCTCGATGGTGCCGCGGGGGGTGGCGAGGGTGAGGCCGACGACCATCTGGTCGAAGCGGCCGTAGCCGGCGGAGGACTGGCCGCTGGAGCGGGCGGCTGCGTAGCCGCCGATCGAGGCGCCCTCGTAGGACTGGGGGAAATGGCCGAGGGTGTAGCCGCGGTCGGCGAGCAGGCGCTCGGCGGCGGGACCGCGTACGCCGGCTTGCAGCGTGGCTGTCCTTGATACCTCGTCGAGGTCGAGTAGCTGGTCGAGGCGGCGGAGGTCGACGGTGACGAAGCGGCGGGTTGGGGCGAGGCCGCCGACGACGGAGGTGCCGCCGGAGTACGGGACGACGGCCAAGTCATGCTCGGCGCAGCCCGCGAGCAAGGCCGCCACCTCGTCGTGGGACGCCGGGTAGACGACGGCGTCCGGCATGTCGGAGGTGTCGCCCGCGCGGAATCGCAGCAGGTCCGTCGTCGAGTAGCCCCTGGTGTGTGCCCACCGAGTGTCCAAGTCGGTGGCGACGTGCTCAGCTCCTACCACCGAGCCGAGGAACGCGAGCTGCCCACCGGTCAGCTCAGGCCGGGCCGCCGCCCCGGCGGGCGCACCCCCGGTGGCCAGCTCACCTTCCGCACCACCACCGTCCGACGCCGGCGGCGTGGGACGGTGGACGCCTAGGTGCTTCAGCGCCTCCAGGGCTGCGGCGGGGACCTCCACGCGGTACGCCGGGTCGCCCCAGCGGCCGGGCGTGAGTTGTGCCACCGGGAGGTCTGATTCGGTCATCGGTGGCTGCCTTTCCGCCGTCTTGCGAGGTAGCGTCCAGGGGAGGTGGAACCCCCTGGCTCCCACCTCCCCTGGACAGTTCCGGGATGCCCGAGTCGCTGATACACTCTGACATGTGATGTCTCAGCGTAGCAGCGAACCAGAGCAGGAGACCAGCGCCCGTCCCACGCCCGCGAACGCGATCGGCGAGGAGCGGATCCTGGACGCGGCGTACGAGTTGCTGCTGGCGATCGGGATGCGCCGGATGACGATGGCCGACATCGCCCGGCACGCGGAGGTCTCCCGCGCGACCCTCTACCGCCGCTGGCCGAACGTGCAGGCCGTGGTCGCCGCCCTGATGACGCGCGAGTGGACCATCGCGCTCGTCTCCGCGTTCCAGCCCGACGCCGCCGACGGCCGCGCGCGCCTGGTCGAGGGCGTCGTCGAGGTGGTCGCGAAGACCCGGGTCCACCCGTTGATGCGCAAGATCATCGAGCTCGACCCCGAGTTCCTCACGCCGTACCTGCTGGAGCGGCGCGGCAGCAGCACGGTCGCGCATCTCGCGCTGGTCGAGGAGGGCATCCGCCAGGGTCAGGCCGACGGCTCGATCCGCGAGGGCGACCCGGTCTGGCTGGCGCGGCAGATCATCCTCGTCTCGCTCGCGTCGGCGGTGTCCGGGCCGGTGATGGCGGAGAAGGACGAGTACACGAAGCTCGACGAGGAGCTGCGCGCGATGCTCACCAGGTATTTGCAGCCATGATCACCGTGGGCAACGCGAGTCTGAACGGCGTCCGCCGTGCGCGTGAGCTCGCTTCGCTGAAGTCCGTGGATGTCCTCGTCATCGGCGGCGGCGTCACCGGCGCCGGCGTCGCACTGGACGCCGCCGCCCGCGGTCTCACCGTTGCCCTGGTGGAGAAGCACGACCTGGCCTTCGGCACCAGCCGGTGGAGCTCGAAGCTCGTCCACGGCGGCCTTCGGTACCTCGCGTCCGGCCATGTCGGCATCGCGTACGAGAGCGCCGTCGAGCGCGGCATCCTGATGAAGACGACCGCGCCGCACCTGGTCCACCCGATCCCGCAGATCGCGCCATGGTTGCCGCAGGCAAAGTTCGCCCAGGCCGCGCTGCTCCGGTCGGCGTTCCTCGGCGGCGACGTACTCCGTACGTTCGCGCGCACCAGCGACGACTACCTGCCGCACTCCCGCCGGGTCAGCTCGGCCGAGATCCTCCGCTACGCGCCGACGCTCAAACCCGAGGGCATGCGCGGCGGCTTCCTGACCTGGGACGGCCAGCTGTACGACGACGCCCGGCTGGTCGTCGCGATCGCGCGGACCGCAGCGCAGTACGGCGCTCGCATCCTGACCAGGGTCGCCGCCACCGAGGTCACCGGGCGCGGCGCCGTCCTGGTCGACCAGCTGACCGGCGAGAAACTGACCGTGGATGCCCGGATGGTGATCAACGCCGCCGGGATCTGGGCGGATCAAGTTGCCTCCGGCATCAAACTCCGACCGAGCCGCGGGACCCATCTGGTGCTGCCGCAGTCGGTCTTCGGCGGTCTGTCCGCTGTCCTCACCGTGCCCGTCCCGGGCGAGCTCCGCCGCGTGGTGATGGCGATCCCCGCACCCGACGACCGGGTGTACGTCGGCCTGACCGACGAGGACGCGCCCGGCCCGGTGAACGACGTACCCCACGCGACCGAGGCCGAGATCGACTTCCTTCTGAACACGATCAGCTCCGCCGTGCAGCAGCCGGTGACCCGAGCGGACCTCCTCGGCACGTACGCCGGACTGCGCCCGCTGCTCGACACGGGCCACCACAAGGGCGAGGAAAAGACCGCCGACATCTCCCGCCGGCATGCGGTGATCACCAGCCCGGACGGTGTGGTCACGATCGTCGGCGGCAAGCTGACGACGTACCGCCGGATGGCGCAGGACGTCCTCGACAAGGCGATCGAGCAGTCGTCACTCGACGTACGACGGCCCTGCGAGACGCACCGGATCCCGCTGGTAGGTGCCGCCGACCGGGTGCGTCTGGCCGCGGTCAAGGCGCCGGCGCGGTTCGTCCAGCGGTACGGCGTCGAGGCGCCGCAGGTGATCGCCGGCCCGCCGGAGTTCCAGCAGCCGATCGCGCCGGGGCTGCGGACGACGTACGCCGAGCTGCGGTTCGCCGTCCGGCACGAGGGTGCGCTGACCGAGGACGACGTACTCGACCGGCGGACGCGGATCGGGTTGTCGGCCGCGGACCGGGAGGTGGCGTTGCCCGCAGTACGGGAGACTTTCGCCGCGGTCTGAGTCGGGTGTGGGTTAACTTGGCTGCGGGGAGGTGCAAGGGGTGACACAGCCGAATCCAGGGCCGCAGCAGGGACCGTGGCCGTATCCGGTCCCGTACCAGCCGCTGCCCTACCAGCCGCCGCCGATCATGCCGCCGCGGTACCGGCCGTTGCGGAAGGTCGCGATCGTCAGCATCGTGCTGATGGGGCTGACCTCGCTCGCTGCGGTGATCCAGTCGGTCGTGCTCTGGCGTTCGTACGACGAGGTCAAGCGTCTCGTGTACGGGCTGCTCTCCGAGGAGGAGATCGACCGCGGCGTCGAGTCGATCTCCGGCACCGGCCCGCTGCTGAACCTGGTCAGCTACCTGCTGATGGGGACAGGGATAGCGTTCCTGATCTGGCTGTGGCAGGCGCGCGAGAACACCGACTTCCTGCACTCACCGTTCGCACCACGCCCTGCGATCCCCGCTGATCCGATGCGCGGTCCGCACCGGCGGGCGAGCGGCTGGGTCGTCGGTGCCTGGTTCTGCCCGATCGTGCAGTTCTGGTACCCGTTCCAGATCGTGCAGGACATCACCCGGGCCAGCGAACCCCCGGAAGCGCCGCGGTCCGGCCGGGTGCGCACGTTGCTGTACAGCTGGTGGGCGACGTGGACGGCGTTCTGGGTGATCCTCGTCGGCGGCGGCCTGGTCGCGATGATCGGGTTCATCGTCTGGTTCATCCGCCTGGTCCAGGTGTCGGAGAGCAGCGACGCGAGCAGTCCGTACGTCGACATCTACGACATGCAGGACTTCATGGTCCGGGTCGCACTGGGCGTCGACATCGGCTTCACGATCGCGACCGTCCTGCTGATCGTCGCCGCCGTCGCCGCGTCACTCCTGATGCTGCAGGTCACCGACTGGCAGCACACCCGCGTCACACCGCCCCCGATCCAGGATCTGCCACGCCCGATCGAGCCTCCGCAGTACGCCCCGCGGTACCACCGGCCGGGCCCGAACTTCCCGACCTACGGCCCCTGAAGCAGTACGACGCTCGCATCGTCGTACCGCTTGCCGCTCGCCATGGATGTGCTGTCGTGCTGCCGCACCCGCTCGATCAACCGCCGCGGCCCTTCGGCGATGAGTACGTCGAGCAGCTCGTCCCACGAGTGCCCGTACCGCTCGGTGTAGCGCGACGCCCCGTCGGTCAGCAGCGCGATCGCCTCGACGGCGGATCGATCCGTGATCCCGGTGACCGCCTCGTACGCCGCTTTGGGCTCGGTGCTCGCGACCCAGAAGCCGCCGGGCTGGTTCCGCAGCCGCCGTACCGTCTCGAGGGTCCGGTCGGGGAGAAGGTCGATGCGGTCGTCGCTGTGGACGGTGATCCGGCCTTCGGGTGATCGCGTGACGATGGGCGAGTCGGCCAGGACCAGATGCTCGATGCGGTCGGCGTCGAACCGGACCATCGCGACTGTGGACGACGGGCTGTCGGGATTGCTGACGTCGCAGGTGTCTGCGTGTGAGGCACGGACCGCGGTGATCGCGTCGGCGAGGAGGTCCGCGAGCGGCGCAGCTGAGTGGGTGAGGAGCGGAGTCGCGAGCTGGGTCGCCAGCTGCATGACCAGCCAGGCGACCGTGTGCCGGCAGCCGGAATCGACGTACACCCGCGGAGCGGTGGCGCCGTCGAGGACGACCGCGAAATCGGGTCCGGTGAGGACGAGATCCTCGTTGACCGCAGGTGGTCGCCGATCCGGCGCGGCCTCACTGATCGAGCGGATCTCCACGGACCTATTGTCCAGACGCCCAACTGTCCGCGAGGGACTGGTCCAGGGCGATCTTCGGCGACCACCCGAGCTGCTCGCCGATAAGCGTGGTGTCGGCCTGCTGCCACGGCGCGCCGAGCGCAGTCTCCTGGTCGGCGTCGTCGACGATGGTCGCCGGCTGGCCGCTCAGCTCGAACAGCTGTCCGGCAACGTCGCGGGCCAGCGTCGCCCGGCCGGTCCCGACGTTCAGCACCGGCGGCAGGGTCGCATCGGCGAGCGCGACCGCCAGCACCGCCTCGGCCACATCCCGTACGTCGACGAAGTCGCGCCACACGTCGAGCGACCCGACCTCGATCAGGTGCCGTGAGCGGAGGTCCTCGATCACCCGGCCGGTGAGCGTGCTCTCCGGCGCTCCCGGACCGATCACGTCGAAGATCCGCAGTACGACGGCATCCGCGCCGCCGCGCTGGGCTCGCATGACGAGCTCCGAGCCGGCCAGCTTGGTCAGCCCGTACGGACCGAGCGGCTGGGGCGGGGTCTGCTCGTCGACGCTCGTGCCGTGCGGCGCACCGCCGTACTCCGCCGCGGAGCCGAGCTGGACGAACCGGGCGTGGCCGGCGTGGTCCCGGACCGAGGCGAGAAGCGCCTCGACCGCGATCACGTTCGCCCGGACCAGCTCGGCCGGCTCGCCCAGGGTCGCGCCGACGGCGTTGATGATCACGGTCGGCTTGTACATCCCGATCTGGGTGTCCAGCGCGTACGGATGCATCGAGGTCAGGTCGCACCGCCGGTACGGCTCGCTCCGGGTCCGACTGAGGCCGCGGTACTCGACTCCGCGGTCATCGAGCAGCGCGCAGATCCTGGCACCGAGGAAGCCCCCGGCGCCGAACACCATCACCCGCTCTGTTCCGGTCACTCCTCCATCGTGCGGTCCGTAGTTGTCGGTCCGCCCTCCGTTCTCCGTCGTCAGCATCACAGTGTCGGTACGGCGTGACAGGCTGGGGCCTTGATCGAGCGAGGGAGAGTCATGGCTGACCGACGCCGGGGTGTGCCGACCGAGTCGACGATCCGGGACTGGGACGACGCGGACCCGTCCGGGCAGACCTACCAGCGGGTGCTGTTCATCGACTCCGACCTGACCGAGGTGGACAACCACGGCGGGGTGTTCGAGGAGTGCACGTTCCGCGGGGTCCGGTTCAACGCCTCGACGCACACCGACGCCGCGTTCGTGAACTGCACGTTCGTCCGGTGCTCGCTGTTCGACACGACGTTCACCCGCTGCAAGATGGTCGGCAGCTTCTTCGACGACTGCACGTACAACCTGCTGAAGGTGAACGGCGGGGACTGGTCGTTCACCGCGCTGCCGGGTGCGGACCTGAAGGGGACCGAGTTCACCGGGGCGAAGTTCCGCGAGGCGGAGCTGACCGGGATCCGGGCCGCGAAGGCGTCGCTGCGGGACCTCGACCTGTCCGGCGCTTCGTTGCAGCGGGCCGACCTGACCGGAGCCGACCTGCGCGGATCCGATCTGTCGACGCTCGATCCACTGACCGTGACGCTGCGGGACGCGCGGATCGACATGACCCAGGCGATGGTCGTCGCCGCCTCCCTGGGGTTGGACGTGCGGCCGTGACCTGTGGATATCCCCAGGTAATCACGCGGTCATCCCCCGTCCTATCCACAACCTGTGGATAACTATCCGGATAACTGTGTATTCGTTCTGTGATATCTGACCGGCGCCCCCGGCCGGTTCGCCGGGACGAGGGTCCCGCGCCGATGCCGCGCCGGCCGCCGAGGTCGTCGTACGACGAGCAGCGCCGCGTGCTCGACGACGTACGGCGGGGTGACGACCAGGTAGCGGCTCCGGGTCAGGCTCCGCAGACCCGCGGCGAGGCTGACGCCGCAGACGGCGCCGATCGAGTTCGCGATCAGGTCGTGCAGCTGGCACGAGCGGCCGAGCTGGGGGATCAGCGCCTGCACCGCCTCGACCGCGGCCGACATTCCGACCCCGGCGGCGATGCCGTCGCCCGGGCGCCCGCTGGCCAGCGTGAGCATGCCCGCGGCGGGGACGAACAGCAGGATGTTCAGCAGCCCCTGGAGCGAGGTCAGTCCGCCGGTGGTGGTCAGGTGCGTGCCGCACTCGCCGATCTGGCTGAGGCGATGCGGAGTCGGGCTGAGCGTCGCCGCGATGATCAGCGCGAACGCGGCCGGCATGCAGAACGCGGCCAGCCTGGGCAGCAGGTCGCCCGGACGCCGCAAGGCGGAAAGGGCGATCGGCAGGGTCATGCCGGTGAGCACGAGCCAGGTGTCCAACAAGTGCGGGATACCGCGATAAGTCTCGAGCACGCGTCCGGACCCTCCCGTGGTCGACGGCCTGCCTCGAACCTTCTCCTCGTCGATGTCGTTGCCTGACTCGACAATCTGCCGACCGGTCACACCGCCGCCAGAGGTGTCCGGACATCTGCACGCAGCCGCAAACTACCCGTGACAGTCCGTGCACAAACTGTCACGGAAGAAAGGTGCTCGGGGCAACGATCGTGTGCCTGCCGGGGCCGGCTGGGTACCTGGGGATCGCACCCGAGCCGGAACGAGCAGCCGTGGCCGACCCACAGCTCCGCGCGATGACCTGGAACATCTGCGTCCACTCCGCGAGGTCCTGATCGACGCCTGGGTGGCGGGCGGCGGTGCGGCGGACACGGTGACGCTGCCTTCGACCCATCCGTCGGCGCCTCTCGAGGCCGGGCCGGAGCTGGTCGATCAGCGGATCGACCACATCTTCTACCGCCCGGGCCACGAGGACCAGCTCGTGAACGTCGAGTCGGCCGTGATCGCGGGGGATGCCGTGGACGGTACGTTCCCGTCCGACCACCGGGCCGTCGTGTGTGACTTCCGCTGGCGGAACCGCGAAGCCTGATCAACCGATCGGTGGAGTCGGTTGGGGCCGGCTGGGCGATGTGTGCACCGGGGCCGGAACGGGAGAGTCGGGGTATCGAGATCGACCCCCGAAACGGAGACCGAAGATGACCACCCCGGTGAACGTCGAACACCCGCGGAGCGCGGCCGCGTTGCGGAGCGTGCAACTGCTGGTGGCGACCTATCTCGCGGTCAGCGTGCTGACGCTGATCGCCATCATTGCCCTGCGCAACCACACGTCGATGGTGAACGACGCGGTCTGGACCCGCGGCACGATCGTGGTCGCCAGCGCCGTACTGACCTTCCTGTTCGCCCGCAGCGCGGCGCGGGGCTCCCGGCGCGGATACCTCCGGCTGCGGATCGTGTCGGCGGTGATGCTGGTCGCGATCGTCGTGATCATCTCGCTGCCGGGCGTCTTCCCGCTCTGGATGAAGGGCGAGCAGGCCGTCTGCGGACTGCTGCTGCTCGGCGTCGCGCTGCTGGTGAACGGCAAGCACCTCCGCTCGGTGTTCACTAACTGACATGAGCGAGCAAGCCTGGCCGGTGCGGTTGACGGTGGTGCCGTACGTGCTTCTCGCGTGCATGACCGCCGTCACCATCCTGATCAAGCGCGAACAGCCCGGGTCGCTGACCGTCGACCTGGTGCTGTGCGCGCTGATCGGGCTGTGGACGCTGTTGATGTTCACGCTCCGCCCGGCCTGGCGGACCAGGACCCGTCCGATGGCGATCTTCATCGCCGGGTTCATCCTGCTGCTCGCCGTACTCGTGGTCCGCGATCCGTGGTTCGGGTTCCTCACGCCGGCCGGGTACTTCTACACCTTCATCCTGCTGTCGTGGCCCGTTGAGCTGATCGGGATCGGAGCCGTCGCGGTCATCGCGGGGTGGGCGCAGTCGTACGACATCCCCAAGACCGACGTGCTCGGCCTGCTCGGCTGCGCTGCTGTCATCGGGGTGAACGTGGCCGGGATGTGTTTCGCGGCGTGGCTCGGCCGGCGCGGCGAAGTACTGAGCCAGCAGCGGCAGGACGCGGTCGACGCGCTGACCGAGACCAACCGCCGGCTCGAGGCCACGCTCGCCGAGAACGCGGACCTGCACGAGCAGCTCCTGACCCAGGCCCGCGAGGCCGGGATCATCGACGAGCGGCAGCGGATGGCCCGCGAGATTCATGACACGCTCGCGCAGGGGCTGACCGGAATCGTCACCCAGCTCCAGGCGGCCGAGCACTCCGACGACTGGCGGCGGCATGTGACGAGCGCGGTCGGGCTGGCCCGCGAGAGTCTGACCGAGGCACGGCGTTCGGTGCACGCACTGCGTCCGCAGCCGCTGCAGTCGGCGACGCTGAGCGAGGCGATCGCGGACGTCGTACGGCGGTGGTCGGCGCTGCACGGCATCGACGTACAGCTGACCACCACCGGCACGCCTCGGGTGATGACACCGGAGGCGGAGTCGACGTTGCTCCGCGCGACCCAGGAGGCCCTCGTGAACGTGGCGAAGTACGCGCAGGCGACCCGGGTGGGGGTGACGCTGTCGTACATGGAGAAGGAGGTCGCGCTGGATGTGCGCGACGACGGAGTCGGGTTCGATCCGGCCCGTAGTACTCCGTCCGAGACCAGTGGGTTCGGGTTGGTGGCGATGAGGCAGCGGGTCGAGGCGTTGAACGGGACGTTGTCGGTCGAGTCGGAGCCGGGCCTGGGTACGGCGATCTCCGCGACGGTTCCGGGGGCGTCGGCATGATCCGGCTGCTGATCGCGGACGACCACCCGGTGGTGCGGGACGGGCTGAGCGGGATGTTCGCGGCCGAGCCCGGGTTCGAGGTGGTCGGTCAGGCAGGCGACGGCGCGGAGGCGATCGAGCTGGCCGAGACGCTGCGGCCGGACGTGATCCTGATGGACCTGCAGATGCCCGGCGTGAACGGTTTGGCGGCGATCAGCGAGCTCACCGAGCGCGGGGTGACGGCGCGGGTGCTCGTGCTGACGACGTACGACACCGACGGGTACGTCGTACCCGCGATCGAGGCGGGGGCTACCGGGTACTTGTTGAAGGACGCGCCGCGGGATGAATTGTTGCGAGCGGTGCGTGCGGCGGCCGACGGGACGTCCGTGCTCGCGCCGTCGGTAGCGAACACGTTGATGAACCACGTCCGTACGCCGCCGACGCCCGACATCGTCAGCCCGCGTGAGCTCGAGGTCATCGAGCTGGTGGCCGCCGGCAACACGAACCGCGAGATCGCTGCCCACCTGTTCATCAGCGAGGCGACAGTCAAGACGCATCTGCTGAACATCTACGCCAAGCTCGGCGTACCGGACCGGGCGTCTGCTGTTGCCGAGGCGTTCCGACGCGGCTTGCTGAACAGCTAGGGCCGGTACCGGACGACCGCGTCGGCGCTGAGGTCGTTTCCGTTCGCGCGCAGGCCGTCGACCACTCCGTCGATGTCCGCGGCCGGGCGGTTCTGGCTGAGTTTGAACTTCGCCTCGATCCGGTGGATGGCGACCTCGACGCCGACGATCGCCCGCAGTTGCCCCTGCACGTACTTCTCCGGCGCATCGTCGACCGACCACGGTTCGGCCCGACCGAGCTCGTGCCGATCCGACAGCCGCCGTACGACATTCTCGACCCACGCCGCGTCGTCGTGGACGGTCAACTCGCCGTACACGTGTGCGGTGACGTAGTTCCACGTCGGTACGACGCGACCGTGCTCCTGCTTCGACGCGTACCAGGCCGGCGAGACGTACGCGTTCGGGCCGCGCATGATCACCAGCGCGTCACCGATCGTCTCGCGCTGCCAATGATCGTTGTTACGGGCAACGTGTCCGAGCAGCCGGTTGCGCGAGCGGTCGTAGATGAACGGCAGCATCGTCGCGACCAGGCCGTCCGGCGTCATCGTGATCAGATCGGCGGCGCCGTGGTTGGCCAGCAGTTCCTGTACTGCGTCGTCGTCCGGGGCAAAGTGCTTGGGAACATACACAGCACAAGTCTCCCGACCGCCCCGGCCGAACGACAGGGCCAATCAGGCCTCGTCAGATGACGATCTCATCGATCCAATCAGCCGGCGCCTGCTGGTGGAGACGCCAGTAGTGCTGTGCGACTCGTCGGGATCCCAGCCCGTGCCCGGTCCGACACCGCCGCTGACCGTGACGCTTGCCGCATGAACGCCGGCTGCGCCGTACTGCTGGTGCAGGAGTGCGACGAGCGTGCGGATACCCGCCTTGCCCAGCGACAGGCTCGCGTAGTCAGGCTTCGACAGCGGCATCCCGCCGGTGATCAGGAACGACCCACTACCCCGCTCGGCCATCGCGGGCGCGAGGTGCGCGGCAGTGGTGATCGCCCCGACCACATTCACCGCCCACGCCTGACGATGCTGCTCCGCGGTCAGGTCGCCGACCCGGTCAGCCTGGATCAGCGCTGCGTTGTAGACGACGACCTCAGGTACGCCGTATGCCTCGATGACCCGATCCAGAGCGGACCGCAGGCCGACCTCGTCGGTCACGTCAGCGGTCACCGGCAGTACGTCGGCACTCCCGAGCTGCTCCGCGGCCGCCTTCACCGTCGCCTCCGACCGCGCGACCAGCCCGGCACTCATCCCCTCCCGCACGAACCGGCGCGCTACCGCGAGACCGATCCCGGGTCCGACCCCCACCACCACGACTCCAGCCATACGACCGAGGATAAAGGTGACGCGTCACCGACGTGGCAGGAGGGTGCCCGCCCGTTTCACGGTGGTGGTCAGCGGCACGGTCTCGATGTGCGTGATGCCGGGAAGCGTGCCGATCCGCTCCGAGAGGTAGTCGTACAGCGCATCAGGATCCGCGCAGACGACAAATCCGAACAGGTTGGTCGCCCCGGTCACGGCTGCGGCGTACGCGATCTCCGGATGCTGGGTCAGCGCGTCCGCGACGGTGGTGAGTGCCGACGGCGCGACCGACATCCACAGGATCGCCTCGGTCGCGTAGCCGAACAGCATCGGGTCGGCCTCGACGTCGAGGTACATCGCGCCGGCGCGGAGCAGCTCGCCCAGGCGACGCCGTACGGTCGACTCGGGCATCCCGGTCGCGGCGGCGAGCGCGGGGTACGCCGCGCGCGCGTCCTTGGCCAGCTCGGCCATCAGCCGCTGATCCTGGGCAGTCAGCTCGAGCGGTACGTCGTACTCCAGGGCCGGCGTCCGCAGCCGGTCGACCTGCTCCTCCGTGAGGGCCGCCGTACGTCCCGACCAGCCTGCGGTACCGGCGACCGCGCGGAGCATGCACTGCGCGGTGACCGAGGTGATCCGCGGGCCACGCGGAAGCTTCTGCAACAGCGGGGCGCGCTGGCTCTGGGTGTGCGTGATGCAGGTGACCTCAAGGCCTCCGGACGTGAGGTACACCCACGAGGTGTCGTCCCGGCGAGCCATCGCCGCGGCAACCGCGACCGCAGAGTCGGGCGCGCACTGGATCCGGACCAGCCAGTCGACCCAACCGAGCCGCGGACTCGACGGTACGGCGACCACGCGCACCGCGCCCGTCTCACGCAGCCGGTGATAGCGGCGCGCGATCGTCCGGTCGGAGACGCCGAGCACCGCCGCGATCCGGCTGAACGACGCCCGCCCGTCCACCTGCAACGCGTGCACGAGCTGCTCGTCCAGCTGATCGAAATCCACCATGATCCTCATCATCATGTCGGAATCCGCCAGATCTGGCGATCCTTCTGACGCAGCAGCTTGCGCTTGCGACTGTCGGAGCGTGAACACAACCATCAGCCAAGGACAACTCCACGGCCGCCGGATCGACGGGATCGATGCGTACCTCGGGATCCCGTACGCGACCGCGAACAGGTTGGAGCCACCACAACCAGCGGCACCGTGGACCGGCGTTCGGGACGTGACCCAGGTCGGACCGGCCGCACCGCAACCAAGATCCCGGCTCGCCGACGTGATCGGCGACCGATCGCTCGAGCAGTCCGAGGACTGCCTCAACCTCAACGTCTGGACCCCGAGCGAGCCGGCCGGCACGCCACGCCCGGTCCTCGTCTTCCTGCACGGCGGCGGTTTCAGCACCGGCTCCGGCGGCCTCGCCTGGTACGACGGTGCGCGGCTGGCGCGACGCGGTGACTTCGTCGTGGTCACGATCAACTACCGCCTCGGCGCCCTCGGGTACCTCCGGCTGGAACACGACAACCTCGGCCTGCTCGACCAGCTCCAGGCGCTGCGCTGGGTGCAGGAGAACATCGCTGCCTTCGGTGGCGACCCGGCCGCGGTCACAGTCGCCGGCCAGTCCGGCGGCGCGCTCTCGATCGTCGCCATGCGCAAACCTGACGGGCTGTTCCAGCGCGCGATCCTGGAGAGCCCGCCGCTCGGATTGCGTCCGCAGACTCAGGACGTGGCAGATGCGATGGCCGCGGAGTTCGTCGAGATCCTCGGATCGGACCCGTACACAGCGGCCGTCGACGACATCCTCGCCGCCCAACTCGAGCTCGCCGTACGGCACCCGGGCCCGATCCCGCCGTTCCACCTCGTCGGAGACGAACTCACCGTCTTGCCGGACGTGGACGTCCTCATCGGTTGGTGCCGCGACGAGGCCAAGGCGTACGGCGCGGGGCCTGAGGTGACCGAGTCGTTGTTCAGTACGCCGATCACGTCGTACGCCGAGCAACTGGAATCGGCGTGGGTCTATCGCTTCGACTGGAGCGCACCGGTCAACCCGCTCGGGGCGTGCCACAACCTCGAACTGCCGTTCGTGTTCGGCAATCTCGACGCCTGCCGGGACGCGGCGATGCTGACTGGCGCCGGTGACGATGAGCTGACCGCGATGGTCGACGTCGTGCAGACGGCGTGGATCGCCTTCGTCCGCGACGGGAATCCGGGCTGGCCGGCGTCCGACCTGCACGTTCTGGACCTGCCATGACCGTCTACCTCAACGCGAACGTCGTCACCGTCGACGGCGACTTCTCGATCGCCGAAGCCTTCGCGGTTTCCGACGGACGTTTCGTTGCCGTCGGCACCAACGAGGAGGTCGCCCAGCTGGACGGCCCGGTCGTGGATCTCGGCGGGCGGACCGTGCTCCCGGGCTTCATCGATGCACACGCGCACACCGTGCACCTCGCGCTGGACGGCCTGGCCGACCCGAACCTGGCCGGCCTGACCTCGGTCGCCGCGATCACCGAACGGATCGGTGCGGTGGCGGCCGCCGCCGAGCCTGGAGCCTGGATCGTCACGTCGTCGATCGGTGAGCCACCGGACTACTTCGGACTACCGGAAGGACTCGCCGAGGGACGTTGGCCGACCCGCGCGGACCTGGACGCGGTCGCGCCCGACAATCCGGTGCACATCCCGACGCCGCCGTTCTGGCCGCACCCGGCGATCCTGAACACCCGCGCCCTCGAGCTCCTCGGCGTCACCCGCGATACCCCGGATCAGCCGGATCTTCGGATCGAACGCGATGAGTCCGGCGAACCGACGGGCGTGATCCACGGCCTGATCTTTTACAACGCCCGCAATCCGCTCGTCCAGCGGCTGTTCTCGTTGCTTCCAGCAACGAGTCGTGAAGACCGGCGAGACGCGATCGCGGCCGCGCTGGAGCGGAACCTGGCCAACGGTCTCACCACGATCTACGAGGGTCACGGCAACAACCCGTCCGTTCTCGAAGCCTCGGACCGACCGGCCTGCCGGGTCGTCGGCACCTACGAGGTTCCGGTCGGCCGGGTCAACGTCACGGACTGGCTGACGACGGTCGGCGATGCGGCCGGTGAGGGCACCGGCGACGATCACCTGCGGATCCGCGGCGTCACGGTCTCCCTCGACGCGCCGATGCACTTCGGCGGCGCGATGATGAGTGAGCCGTTCCTAGATCCGCACGGCGAGCTGGGTAACGGTTCGTCGGTGTTGTCCACAGCGGAGTTGGCCGAGCTCGCGCGGCTCGCCGTACGGAACGACCTGCGGTTGAACGTCCTGGCCACGGGCGACGCGGCGTGTGAGATCGCGGTCAGCGCGCTGGAGACCGTGCATCGGGAGACGCCGCTGACTTCGCGGGCTTGGGTTGTGCAGCACTTTCACCATGTGACGCAGGACCAGATCGCCCGGCTCGCGGCGATGGGCGTTGTCGCGCAAGTCTGTGCGGGCGTGGACTACGGCCGCGGCGAGACGTACGTGAACCGGCTTCCGAGCGATCAGTGGGAGCACGTCACGCCGGTGCGGTGGTGGCTCGACGCCGGCGTACCGACTGCACTGGCGAGCGACGGTGCCCATCCGCCGCTGTTCCATCTGTGGGCTGCGTTGACCCGCACCGATGGTCGCAGCAGGCGCAGTCTGCTGACTCCGGCGAAGACGATCTCTCGTGCGGAGGCGATCCGTGGCTGGACCGCGGACGCGGCGATTGTGCTGGGCGTGGGAGATCGGCTCGGTTCGATCGAGCCGGGGAAGCTCGCCGACTTCGTCGTACTGGATCGGGACATCCTGACCTGTCCGGTCGACGAGATCCGCGAGGCCACCGTGCTGCGGACCGTCTTAGCCGGCCGGGATCCAGACGCGCATGGGGTGGAGTCCTCGGTTGGCCCAGGCGTAGTACGGAATGAGAGTCAGGTCGGCTGAGTGGAGCGATGTGATGCCACCGAGTAGGTCGGTGTGCTTCGCGGTGATCTCTGCAGTCGGGTCCAGGCGCAGGTCCTCCAGCACAACGTCGGGCTGCTGGTCCGGTTGCTCGAGCGCGTAGACGAGCGGACCGCGCGCTATGGCGACGCAGCCGCGGGTGGAGTCGACTCGTTCGTCAGAGATGAGCAACCGTGGCGGCATCGGTAGCTGGAGGACCACCTGGTCGCCAGGCTGGAAGACCCGACGTACGCGGGCGTAGTCGCTTGCAGCAACTGGCTTGTCGTCGACAGTCGCATCGGCTGCCCACTCGGGGATGCGCAGCGCCAACTCGACCTCACCGGCCGGCGCTTCCCTGACAGTCACCGTGACGCGTCCGTCCCACGGGTAGTCGGTCTCGACGTCGACCGCGAACGATCCGGCCCGGAGCGTGCTCCCGGCGTACTGGTGGATCTGCAGGGCGTCCGCAGTACCAGTGGCGAGGTACGCCGGGAGGCTGGCGAAGGTGCGCATCACATTGGGCGGACAGCACGCACAGTTGAACCAGGGCCGTCGCCCGTACGCCGGTGCGCGCTGCACGTCGCCACGCGCGCCGGTCCGTCGGTGCAGCGTGTTCACGTAGAAGTAGTCCGCGTCCTCGAGCGACACCGCCGGCAGGATCGCGTTGTAGAGCAGCAGTTCGATCTGATCGGCGTACGACGAGTCACCGGTTGCCAGCAGCAGTCGCCAGGCCCACTGCAGTACGCCGATCGCGGCGCACGTCTCGGCGTACGCACGGTCCGGTGGGAGCTCGTAGTCGTCGCCGAACGCTTCACCGTCCCAGCGCGACCCGACTGCACCTGTCACGTGCTGCTTGCGATGCCGCATGTTGTCGTACAACCGGCGTACTGCGTCCAACAGTTCGACGTCGTTCGTCTCGGTCGCCACGTCGGTCGCACCGGTGGCGAAGTACACCGCGCGTACGGCGTGGCCCTCCAGCGTGTCGGCGTCGCGGACAGGGACGCGGTCGGAGTAGTGCGCCGGGTCGCCGTAGTGGGAGGGGTCAAAGCCTGGCTTGGTTGCCTTGCCCTGGCCGCGGGCGTCGACGAAGTACTTCGCCAGGTCCAGGTACCGGCGGTTGCCGGTTTCGCGGTAGAGCTCGACCAGTGCGGATTCGATGACCGGATGGCCTTCGAGCTCGGTCTGTCCGGACGGCCCGAAGGTGTCTGCGAGGTGATCGGCAAACTTCATGGCTACCTGCAGGAGTGTGGTGTCACCGGTGGCTCGGGTTGCTGCGACAGCGGCTTGGAAGAGGTGGCCGGCGCAGTAGAGCTCGTGGCTGTTCCACAGGTGGGTGTAAGGCTCCTCGCCGCGGACCTGGATGGCCGAGTTCAGGTAGCCGTCGTCCCGCTGGGCGGCGCTGATCGTCCCGATCACGTCAGCCAACGGTTGCGAGCCGTCCCAGGCCACGGCCTCCAGCCACTTGTAGACGTCGGAGTCGCGGAAGCTGGCACCCTGCGCATCACCGCTCGCCTCGCCGGCTGCGATCCGCAGGTTGCCGAGGTTCCCGGCCGCCTCGAGCCGCTCGCGACCCAACGGGATCGCGGCACGGTTGGCCGCCATCCGATCAGCCCAGAAGCCGGCCGTCACCTGTGCCTCGGACACCGGGCGCAACGTCACGACCGCGGCCGCGGTCGGTACCGCAGGGGATGGCTGCATGCCGGGACGCTAACCGCGCGCCGAGCCCGGACACCAGATGCTAATGGGGATTAGCTGCTAATACCCAGCTAATCAATGCCACCTCTTGACACCTGCTCGAAACGCTGGCGAAACTTCCGGAACCGCAGTGGTAGGGCGTATTAGCAGGAAGGCAACCGAGTTGAGCCGCACACCGGCGAAGAGACCCACGCAGGCCGATATCGCCCGGCTCGCCGGGGTCAGCCAGGCGACGGTCTCGCTGGTGCTCAACGAGCGCGACGCGAGTATCCGGATCAGCCCGGCGACCCGCGAGCGGGTGCTGACCGTGATGCGCGAGTGGGGGTACGTCGCGAACGCGTCGGCCCGCTCCCTGGCCGGCGGCCGGAACAAGATCATCGGCGTCTACACGTTCGAGCCGGTGTTCCCGACCAGCGGCGTGGACTTCTACTTCCCGTTCCTGCTCGGCATGGAGCAGGAGGCGGCCGACCTCGGCTACGACCTGCTGCTGTTCACCAGCGCCGGCGGCGAGCGGCAGATCTTCCGCGACGGATCGACCCGGCTCTGGCACGCGGACGGCGCGCTGCTGCTCGGCCGCGATCCCAACGTCGAGGAGATCGAGCGGCTGCGCGACTCCGGCTACCCGTTCGTGTATGTCGGCCACCGCGAGGTCTCCGGCCCCCCGGTGTCGTACGTCGCGGCCGACTACGCCGGTGCGACCCAGCAGCTCACCGAGCGGCTCTTCGAGCTCGGTCACCAGCGCGTCGCGTACGCGCGGATCGGCAACGGCGGCGCCCAGCCGAGTCGTGATCGCGAAGTCGGGTTCCGCCAGGCGACGCCGTCCCAGCACCTCGCCGGACCGGTGTGGACGCTCGACTCCGTCGCGGAGGTGGACGGTCTGGTCGAGGAGCTCCAGCGCGGCGGCATCACCGCCGTACTCGCGGAGCAGCAGTTGCTGGCTGAAGAGCTGCTGGTGTGTGCGACTCGGCGCGGTCTGGCCATCCCCGATGACCTGAGTGTCGTCGAGCTGGGTGATTCGACCGGTGCGCGGCACGACGGCACTCCGTGGACCGGACTGATCGTGCCACGCGAGCAGATGGGCCGTCAGGCGATGGGCTTGCTGGTGCAGTTGCTGGAGGCACCTGACTCCGGTGCGCTCAGCGAAAGCGTCCAGTGCGGGTTCGCGCCCGGTGCGACGGTCGGACCTCCCAAGGAGCTTCCATGATTCGCGTTGTGGTCAAGCGGCTGCTGATCGGCGTCCTGGTGATGTGGGGCGCGGCGTCGCTGATCTTTCTCATCGTCCGGGTCGCACCGGGCGACCCCGTCTCGATCCTGCTCGGCCCGGACGCGACACAGGACCAGATCACCGAGCTGAGCGCCTCACTCGGTCTGCATCGCCCGCTGGCCGTGCAGTACGTCGATTACCTCGGTCACGCCGTACGGCTCGACTTCGGCGACTCGTACCGGCTCGGGCACCCCGCGATGTCCGAAGTACTCGAGCGGCTGCCTGCCACAGCGGAGCTGATGCTCGCGTCCACTCTGATCGCAGTGGTGCTCGGTCTGACGCTGGGACTGTTGGCGGGTGGTCGACCGGGCAGCGTGGTCGACCGAGTGGTCTCTGCGGCGGCGATCGCGCTGCAGTCGTTCCCGACGTTCTGGATCGGGATCATGTTGATCCTGGTCTTCGCGCTGGCGCTGCGGCTGTTTCCGAGTTCTGGCTCGGGTACTCCGCAGCACCTGATCCTCCCGGCGATCACGATGGCGCTTCCGTTCACGGCGATCGTCGCGCGACTGACCCGGACCAGCGTGGCCGAGACGCTGCGCGAGCCCTACATCCAGACCGCGAAGTCCAAGGGCCTCACCGATCGCCAGGTGCTGCTCGGGCACGCCCTGCGCAACTCGCTGCTGCCGGTCGTCACGATCGTCGGGCTGCACATGGGCGGTCTGATGGGCGGCGCGGTGATCGTCGAGAACGTCTTCTCCTGGCCGGGCCTCGGTTCGCTCGTCGTCGACTCGGTCACGAACCGCGACTACGAGGTGGTGCAGGCGGCGACGTTCGTGATCGCCGGCATCGTGATGCTGTTCAACCTGGCCGCCGACCTCGTCTACTCCCAGCTCGATCCGCGCATCCGCTTGGAGGGCAGCTGATGGCCACGCTCGCGGTGACCCGCCCGCTCGCCGTACGCCGGGTCGGCGGCTGGCTCGGCAAGATCCCGTACGTCGTACTCGCGATCTACGCACTGGTCGCCGCGATCGGCCCGCTGGTGATCGACTACAACCCGATCCGCACCTCGCTCGACGACCGGCTACTCAAGCCCGGATCGCACCTGTCCACCGGCGGCACCGCCTGGCTCGGCACGGACGGTCTCGGTCGCGACGTCCTCGCCCAGGTCGTGTACGGCGCCCGCACGTCGATCCTGATCGGTATCGCGACCGTCGTGGTGTCCTGCGTCGTCGGCGTCACGATCGGCACGGTCGCCGGGTACTTCCGCGGCTGGCTCGACACGTTCCTTGCCCGGGGCATTGACATCCTGCTGGCGTTCCCGGCGATCCTGCTCACGATCGTGATCGCCGGCGCGTTCGAGCGGAGCGTGCCGGTGGTCGTGATCGCGCTGGCCGCGACGGCCTGGATCTCGTTCGCCCGGGTGACCCGCAGCGTCTCGCTCTCGCTGCGGGAGCGGGCGTGGGTCGATGCGGCCCGCGTGCTCGGCGTCCGCCGTACGTCGATCCTGCTGCGGCACGTCGTACCGTTCACGATCGGTCCGGTGGTCGCACTGGCCACGCTCGAGTTCGCGCTCGTGGTGCTCGCCGAGGCCGGACTGAGCTTCCTCGGCATCGGGCTGCCGCCGTCGGCGGTGTCCTGGGGACAAACCATTGCCAACGGCAAGCAGTACCTCGACAGCGCGTGGTGGATCTCGGCCCTGCCGGGGATCGCCCTGTCGCTGCTGATCGTCAACATCGGCATCCTCGGTGACCAGCTCACCGCCCGTTACGGACGCGGACATCTCAACTGATGACGCGTCGGAAGGCAGGAGAAACCTCATGATCCCTCTGACACGACGGGCGGCTTTGACACTCGGGGTCGCCGCCACCATGGCCCTCACGGCGTGCTCCAGCGCCACCACCGGCGGCAGTTCGAGCTCCGGCGGCGGTGAGGTCGTGATCGCCGGTACCTATCCGGTCGACAGCATCGACCCGGGCGGCCCGCAGGGCGGCGGCACCGGACCGCAGATGGTCGAGCAGCAGATCTTCAGCCGGCTGGTCCGGACCAAGACGGACGGCTCGGTCGAGGGGGACCTGGCGACCTCCTGGAAGTCCGACGCCACCGCTCGCACCTGGACTTTTACCTTGCGGAAGAGCGTGAAGTTCAGCGACGGGTCGGCGTTGAAGGCTGCGGATGTGGTCGACTCCTTCAAGCGGTTCACCGACCTCAAGGGGACGAACGCGGCGAACTTCCCCGGCTACACGATGACGGCGCCGTCCGACGACACCGTCGTACTCACGGCCTCCAAGCCGGATGCCGCGATCCCGCGCAAGCTCGCGGTGTTCTTCGTGCTGCCTTCGGGTGTCGGCGCGAACGACACCGCGTTCTTCGACAAGCCGGTCGGGACCGGGCCGTTCAAGCTGGACAAGTTCAGCCCGAACGAGATCGTCCTGGTGCCGAACGCGCAGTACTACGGTGGCGCGCCGAAGGTCACCAAGGTGACGATCAAGAAGATGCCTGAGCTCGCCGCCCGGCTGACCGCACTGCGCACCGGCGAGGCGGACGTCGTCTGGGGGATCCCGGACGATCAGCTGTCCGAGGTGCAGAAGGACTCGACGCTGAACGTCGAGATCGTGCAGAGCTCGGCCGTCTACACGATGTGGTTCAACTCGTCGACGCCGGCTTTGAAGGACGCTGCCGTCCGGCGGGCCTTGTGGGAGGCGGTCGACTTCCCGACGATCATCAAGAAGCTGTACCCGCAGACCGGATCGCTGTCGGACTCGGTGGTGTCGAAGCAGACGCTTGGGTACGTCGCGCAGACCCCGGTCAAGTACGACCCGGTGGCGGCGAAGGCCGCGCTGACCGCGGCCGGCTTCGACTTCGGCACGAAGCTGCGGCTGCAGTTCGCGAACGCGGAGTTCCAGCAGTTCAACCAGGCCGTCGTTTCGGATCTGCAGAAGATCGGCGTCCAGGTCGACCTGCTGCAGAAGGAGCAGGCGGTCTTCACCAAGGACCTGCTGTCGCTGAACTGGGACATCAACTTCCAGCAACTGTCGAACCCGATGCTCGACGCCGCGAACACCGTCGGCCGGCTCTACCCGTGCGCGGCCAAGCGCAACGGCTACTGCAACCCGGCGCTGGACAAGCTGATCAACCAGGCCGCGGCCAGCACCGACGAGCAGGAGCGGGTCAAGCTGTACGGCGAGGCCGAGAAGATCATCTGGGACGACGCGGTCGGCATGTTCCCGATGGCGGTCAAGTACGCCTATGCGTGGAACAAGCGCCTCAGCGGCTTCACCCCCGACCCCAACGGGCTCCCCGACTTCTCGAAACTCCAGGTCAACTCTTGAGCCCGGCCAAGGCCCCCTTGCGGGGGAGGGTGGGGAGCGAGGCTGTGGCGTCGCAGCCTCTGCTGCGGACGTCGAAGCTCGCCGTCGATCTGCCGGGGCGGGCAGGCATGGTGAGGGTCGTCGACGAGGTCTCCTTCGACATCCCGTCTGCGACCACCGTCGGGCTGATCGGCGAGTCCGGCTCGGGTAAGACCATGACCGCGAACGCTCTCATCGGTCTGCTGCCCGACGGCGCCACCGTCTCCGGCTCGCTCGCCTGGCGCGGTGAGGAGTTGCTGACGGCAACTTCTTCCCGGCGCCGGGAGCTGCGCGGACACGAGATCGCAATGATCTTCCAGGACCCGCTGGCCGCGCTCAACCCGACCCAGACCATCGGCCGTCAGGTCGGCGAGATCCTGCGCCGGTCCGGCCAGTCCCGGTCGGCGGTCCGCGAGCGCGTGATCGAGTTGCTCGACCGCGCAGGGATCCCTTCGCCGGCCGAAAAGCTTGGCAGCTTTCCGCACGAGTTCTCCGGCGGGATGCGGCAGCGCGCCGTCATCGCGATGGCGCTCGCCGGCAGCCCGTCGCTTCTGCTCGCCGACGAGCCGACGACTGCGCTGGACGTGACGGTACAGGCGCGCATCCTGCGCCTGCTCCGCTCGATCCAGGAGGACGCGGGTCTGTCGATGCTGCTGGTCAGCCACGATCTGCGAGTGATGGCACACGTCGCCCACCAGGTCGTCGTCATGTACGCCGGGCGCGTGGCCGAGCGCGGCGCGACCTCCGACGTACTGCGCCGACCCGCGCATCCTTATACGCGGGCACTGGTCGACAGTGTTCCCGCCGTACGGACGAAGACTGCTCTGGCGCATCCGTTGCCGGGTACTCCTGCGACACCGGCGAATCGGCCGGCTGGGTGTGCGTTCCATCCGCGGTGTCCGCTGGCGCGGGAGCGGTGCCGGAGTGAGCAGCCATCGCTGCGTGAGGTTGCACCGGGGCGTTGGACCGCGTGCCACTTCGCTGAGGAGGTGCTTGATGCTTGAGGTCCGCGATCTGCGGGTCACGTTCGGGCCGCGCCGGAAGCCGTTCGTCGCGGTGGACGGGGTCAGCCTGACCGTCGGCGCCAACGAGACCGTCGGTCTGGTGGGGGAGTCCGGGTCGGGCAAGACCACGGTCGCGCGGTCGATCGTCGGTCTGGTCCGGCCGTCATCCGGCTCGATCATGTACGACGGACGGGTGGTGCCGGCTGGCACTCGGCGGCCGGCCGAACTGCAGCGGGCGATCCAGATGGTGTTCCAGGATCCGCGCTCGTCACTCAATCCGCGGATGACCGTTGCCTCGATCATCGGTGAGGCGTGGCGTACCCATCCGTCGGCGGCGCTGGATCTTGACCAGTTGCTCGCGGACGTCGGCCTTGATTCGTCGGTGGCTGGGCAGCGAGCGAGTCAGCTCTCGGGCGGCCAGTGTCAGCGCGTGAGCCTGGCCCGTGCTCTGGCTGTGAAGCCGCGGTTGCTGGTCTGCGATGAAGCGGTTTCTGCGCTGGACGTCTCGGTCCAGGCGCAGATTCTTCGCCTGCTCGACGATCTTCGGCAGCGGCACAACCTGTCGATGTTGTTCATCTCTCACGACCTCGGGGTGGTGCATCAGATCGCGGATCGGATCGCCGTGATGCGTCGCGGCGTACTCGTCGAGGAGGGCGCGGCTACCGACGTACTGAGCTCACCGCAGCACCAGTACACGCAGAGTCTGCTGGATGCGGCGCTCGAGCTAAACAGCTGAACGGAGCTCGGCTGCCTGGTCGTAGTCGCGGCGCCAGTCGCCGGTCGGCGGGAGGATGATGCGCTCGACGCCCGCGGCCTCGTAGGCGGCGAGTTGTTCGGCCGGGTTGCCGTCGAGTTGGGGAGCGACCACGGTCGCCTTCAGTTGCTTGCCGTCGGCAAGTTCGTTGATGCGGTCGAGGTTGGTGCGGACCTCGTCCGGGGTTGCGGCGATCGTCGCCCAGCCGTCGCCGTACTTGGCCGCACGGCGATGTGCGCGCGGACCGTTGCCTGCGACAAAGATCGGCGGCACGGGCGAGCCGGGGGAGAGGGTGACCTCGAGATCTCCGACCGTCGCGGGCTTCCCTGCGATCAGGTCTCGCAGTACGGCGAGAGCCTCGTCGGTCAGCCGCCCGCGCTCGGAGTACTCCACGCCGGCCGCCCGCCAGCCGACGTCACCATGCGCCGGGTTCCCCGTACCGACACCGAGGACGAGCCGGTTGTTCGACACGAGCTGCAGCGTGTTGATCTGCTTGGCCGCCCAGGCCGCCGGCCGCAACGCCAGCAGCATCACGTTGTACCCGACCGTGATCCGCTCGGTCACCGCGGCCGCAGTCGCGAGTACGACGGAGCTGTCGAGCAGCGGCGCACTCGCCACCAGATGATCCGTCGACCACACCGAGTCCAGCCCGACGCTCTCGGCGTACCGCGCGCTCTCCCGAACGTCGCCGAGAATCGGGCGCTCGGGATCCGGCGTCGACGTCGGAAGGATGACTCCGATCTCAAGGCTCATACCTCGGGCCAACCCCGGCCCGGACGACCCTATTCCTTGGTCAGCGAATGGACCGCGGGCCCGAGCAGCTCGACGATCTTGTCCGGGTCGGCCTCGGCCAGATGGTCCAGCTTGAGCAGATGGCGACCGAGCACGACCCCGATCAGTACGGCGCTCAGCACGTCGGCGCGGAGCTCGCCGTCGGTGCCGTGGATCGCCTTGCTGATGTTGCTGCCGCGGACGTGTGCGTTCCCGCGGACCTCGTCGGCGGCCTCGGGATGGGTCAGCATCGAGCGAAGTACAGCGAGGGAGGCGACCGGCTCCTCGATCAACGACTCCCGGAGCCGCTCCAGCAACTGCTCGGCGACCTGATCGGGGGTGCCCTCGACGATCGGCCGGCTCTCGGTCTCGGCCGCGCGGGCGAACAACAGCTGTTTGTTGCCGAAGTAGTGCATCACCAGGCCCGGATCGACCTGCGCGGCGGCGGCCACGGCGCGGATCGTGGTCCGGTCGTACCCGGTCTCGGCGAACAGCCGGCGTGCCTCGGTCAGGATCCGCTGCTGCGTCTCGATGCGCTGACGGTCGCGGGTGGTCTCGTTCACCAAATTCATTCTACAGGTGTTGAATGTCTCGCGATTTCGTTCTACGGTCGTTGAATGACTCCTGAGGAAGTACTTGAACTGCGCCGCCAGTACCTGATCGATCGTGACTTCGAGTCGTTCGCCGATCTCTTCGCGGAGGACGGCGTCATCGAGATGCCGTTCGCCCTCCAAGGCGTGCCCGACCGCCTCGTCGGCCGCGCGGCGATCCGCGAGTTCTCGCTCCGGGCCGGCACCCGTGCCGTCGAGATCACAGACCTCCGCACGGTCCAGCTGCACCGGACCATCGACCCCGAGGTCGTGATCCTCGAACTCGTCACCGAGGCGCGGCACACGACCACCGACGTACCGTTCCAAGCCACCTGCATCCAGGTCTTCCGGATCCAGGACGGCAAGATCAAACTCTTCCGCGACTACGTCGGCGCCCACTCCGTCCCCGATCTGACCTGACCCCCAGGCCCCACCGATTGCGCCCGGCGACCTTGTCGGGTGAAGTGGTGAGGTGAGCCTGACGATCCAGAACGTCGTGTTCGCCTGCCCGGGGAACACACCGGAGAGCTACGACCGCGGGGCGCGGCCGGTCGCGAACTTCTACGCCGAGCTGCTCGGGATGGAGATCCTCCGGGAGGACTGGCTCGTCGTCGGCAACGAGTCGGGGGTGCGCCTTGCCTTCGGTGACGGGCCGATCGACTACCAGCCGCCTGGGTGGCCCGGCGGCGGGCAGCAGATGCATCTCGACATCGCCGCACCTTCAACGCTTGGAGCCCAACTGCTGCAGGACAATGGCGAGTGGCAGGTGTACGCCGATCCGATCGGGCATCCGTTCTGCCTGGTGCCGTCGGACCGCGCGTACATCCGCCGCATCGTCATCGACTGCCCCGACCCGGAGGCGCTCGCCTTGTTCTACAGCGCGCTGCTCGACCGGCCGCTCGCGTCCCGCGTGGTACTTGCCGGCGAGCCGGAGCTCGCCTTCCAGCGCAGTACGTCGCCGGCGCCACGCTGGCCGGACCCGGCGTACCCGCAACAAGTGCACCTCGACCTGTCGACCACCGACGTACCGGCTGCCCGTGCTCACGCTCTGACCGTCGGCGCTGAGCCTCTGCAGACGGGCCCGCATCACCACGTCTTTGCGGATCCGGCCGGTCATCCCTTCTGCATTTAGAGTCCCGTGGGTGAGCAGACGACTGGCGGCGTACGCGGTGTGCATCGAGGACGGACGGGTGCTGCTGGCGCGCTACGTCTCGCCGTACGGCGAGGGCACCTGGTGGACGCTGCCCGGTGGCGGCGTCGAACCGTGCGAGGACCCGTTCGACGCAGTCACCCGCGAGGTCGCCGAGGAGACCGGCTACTCGTCTGTCGTCGAACGTCTGCTCGGCGTCGACTCCCGCATCATCCCGGCCGCCGAACGCCACCGCCCCGGCCCCGAGGACCACCAGAACATCGGCATCTTCTACGCCGTCCGCATCACCGCCGGCACCACCCGCCCCGAACCCAACGGCGAAACCGCCGAATCCGTCTGGACGCCGCTGACCACCGTCGCGAGCTTGCCCCGCGCCGCCCTCGTAGACACCGGCATCACCCTCGCTCAGTCCCAGCCCTCAACCGGCCACGTCCAACCATCCGCCACCACGGACGTCATCCGCCCCTGATCGCCTGTCGATCTGTGCCCACGTCAGGCATCGGTCAGATATGAACGACATCGTGATCGAGAAGATCATCCGCCCTGAGCGCACCCTGTTCGGCACCTGGCTCGAAGTGATCGCCTCGAACCTCGACTACCACCGAGCCACCTTCCTGTGGAAATGCGAGGGCCTGACGGACGCCCAACTCCGCCACCGCCCCATCCCCTCCACAGACCTGACCCTGCTCTCCCTCATGCGCCACCTACAGGGCGTCGAACGCTACTGGCTCCAGTACCGCCTCGCCGACGCAACCCCGCAGTACCCCACTTACCGAACCAACCCCAACACCGACTGGTTCGACGAGTCAGACCCCACCCCCGCGGCCGCCGTGTACGCCGACTACCTATCCGCCTGCGCCGACTCCAGAGCCCTCTTCCCACCGCGCGACCTGACCCGCCCCATCCCCAACCCCGAATTCGGCAACACCGACCCCCACTTCATCCTCACCCACGTAATAGAGGAATACGCCCGCCACACAGGCCACGCCGACCTCCTCCGAGAATCCCTCGACGGCACCACCGGCGAATAGGTTGAGCACGTGATCCGCCTGACCGCCGACGACCTCACTCTCACCGACTCCCAAGCACTGAAGATCCGGTACCACCTGCTCGAGTTCATCCCCGCCACTCGCTGCACCATCCACCGCGGCCCGGGCCCCGTCATCGAAGTCCCGGACCACGACCCCGCCGAACTGGCCCCAGGCGTCCTCGACCGCATCGAACAGATCGCGAACTGCTCATTCAAGGTCGAATCCGCACCGGACAAGCCCTTGCCGTAGGAACTCACCCCAGCCGGCCTCGACGAATCGCGGACGGCTCGGCGAGACGTGGAATAGTTGCTGGTCGTGTATGAGCTTCCGGTAGAGAACGCCGACGGGTCGGTGCTGCTCAGCTTCGAGCGGATCCGCGAGGACGAGTTCGGCAGTCTGGATCCCTCGGTGCCGTTGACTGCTTCCCTCGTGGTGCTCTGGTGCGGTGACGAGTGCCTGATGGTCTTCAACCGGATCCGGAACGCCTGGGAGCTGCCCGGCGGCATGATCGATCCAGGTGAGTCCCCGCGCGAAGCCGCAGTACGCGAACTCGCAGAGGAGAGCGACCAACGCGCGGACTCCCTCGACTTCGCCGGCGTGGCCAAGATCCGGATCGCACCCGACAACCACCTCGAGTACCTGGCGACGTACCGCGGTCAGCTCGCCGCTCCACAACCTTTCACGCCGAACAAAGAGATGTCCGCCGCCACCTGGTGGAACCCGGGCGAGCCTCTGCCCGACCTGTTCCCGATAGACGCTGCCCTCGCATCCCTCTGCCCGTAGCGGTGTCGATTCGCGAGTGCCTCGTTCGACCTAGTGGTGATCAAACAGTTCAGGCATCCCACGAAGGAGAATCACCATGGCTGATCCGCGAAAGGTTGTCGCAGGCTACTTCTTGTCGCTGGACGGAGTAGCCGAGGCTCCGGACAAGTTCCTCACCGGCTGGGACGACGAGACCGACGCCAGCGGCGCCAGGCTCATCGAGACCCAGGACGTCGTCATCCTCGGCCGCCGCACGTACGACGAATGGTCCGGCTTCTGGCCCACCAGCGAGATCGAGCCCTTCGCGTCCTTCATCAACACCACCCCCAAGTACGTCGCCACCTCGAAACCACTCGACGCCGACTGGTCCAACTCCCACGCAATCGAAGGCGACCTGGCCGACTTCGTCCGCACCCTGAAATCCCAACCCGGCGGCGACATCGGCATCCACGGCAGCATCTCAATCACCCAATCCCTCCTAGCCGCCAACCTCATCGACGAACTCCGCCTCGTCATCGCCCCCACCATCGTCACCACCGGCCAACGCCTCCTCACCAACCTCCCACTCACCCACCTAGAAACCATCCGCTCCACCCCCACCCCCGCCGGCCACCTCCTCGTCGACTACCGCGTAGTCCACTAGTGCAGCCCCTCGAGACCTACACACTCGCCAACAGTTGGCCGCACGCCGACGCAGCGACCGCATCCCGCCTGATCCTGCGAGCGCTCCAAGACAACGTCGCCAGCTTCGAGACCGACATCCCGGCACCTTCCGCCGACTGGCCCCCAACCGTCGCCTCCGCCGCCGAAGTCCTCCGCGGTGCTGCACGTCGGAAGAGCCGCGCCGACTACGCACAAACCGGAATCATCAAAAACCCCAGCAACGAGGTTTGGTCGGCCTTCGTCGAGTTCGCAGCTTGGGCGTACGACGCAACCGTCTGGAACTCCACCGGCGACGCCATCGTCTCCCTCGCCGACGAAGCCCACTCAATCGTCATCCGCATCACCCACCACCAGCACGCCGCAATCACCGCCGCCCTGGCCGCCGCCGGGCAGAAAAGGGCGCGCCTCGAGAGACTCATCAGGTGATGATGCTGCGATGCCTGAAAAACACTCACGCCCAGTACCTGGCGGCCGGGCGTTCTACCTGACCGAACGCCTCTGGGAGCTGTCGGCCGGCCTCCCCGTCGAGTCGGTACCAATCGACTCCATCAAGGCATTCGACGAAGATTGCTGGTTCGGCGGCGCCCCCGTCACCTGCCGAATGGTCGCCACCACGCCGCCCTCATCCAAAAGCCGACCTCACCTACCCAGTAATCCTCTCCACCGACGGCCGCCTAATGGACGGCGGCCACAGAATCTCCAAGGCCTGGATCAACGGCCAACCAACAATCAACGCCGTCCGCTTCAAAACCGACCCAGCCCCCGACTACTTCGAATGGGACCCCACCACCTGAGTCCTCCTGGAATCTGCCACCACAGTCAGTGCGGCGGTTGTGAAGAGTCCCCGCTTCCCCATCCACACGATTCCAGCCGGAGGTTGGACGCGACCGCGATAGCCTCCGACCATGGATGGCGACACACTGCAGCGGCTAGGGGTGCTGGTGGACTCGCTGTCTGGGCGGGCCGCTCAAGGCAGCGAGGCCGCTATGGGTGCCTCCTTCGACGTGCGGGTCGCGGACTGTCTCGATCTGGCGGCGCACGGCGAAGCTGCAATTGCTTTCGAGAACCTGGCCCAGAACGTGTACGACTTCGACGTGCCACTCACGGAGTCGGAGTACCGGGCGTTCGCGGAGACTGGAGGACTGCTCAGGCTCAGCCCCAGGGCGTGGTCCTTCCTCCGCGACCTTGTAACCCAGGTCGGTCGCTGATCGCGTCATGAGAGCGCGTTCGGCTTAGAGTGCCGCCATGGTTGCCCCGATTCCGATTGCAGTTGCTGCGCTTGTGCGGGACGGGCTGGTGCTGCTGGCGCATCGGCATCCGTCGCGTCGGTGGTATCCGGACTGTTGGGACCTCGTCGGCGGACATGTCGAGGCGGGAGAGTTGCCTCAGCAGGCCGTCGTTCGGGAGTGCCTCGAAGAACTCGGGGTGCGGGTTCACGACCCCGTGCCCTTCCCGATCAAGATCAGTGACCCGACGCTCGAAATGCACGCATTCCTCGTCACCCGCTGGGACGGCGAACCCACCAACGCCGAACCCGAGGAGCACGACGACCTCCGCTGGTTCCGACCCAGCGACCTCGCGGATCTGAAGCTGGCCCAACCGGTAGCCCTGCCAAGCATCCTGAGCGCCATCCAGATCGCAACCAGATAGCCGATGTGACCCGCCAACTCATATCTGCGACAGTCCAGCGCGCGGATCGGGGCTTGAGCGTGCGTTTCCTTCGCTAGGTTCGGCTGGGGTTGAGGAGTGACCGGAGGATGGCTTCCATCTCGTCGAGGCTGTCTTGCCGGCCGTCGAAGCCGGTCATGTGGTCGCGTCCTGCCTTGTCGCGGAACGCCAGTCTCCACGTGAACGTCGTCACTCCGTCACGTTCCTGCAGCTCCATCGTTTCGACTGCCTCGACATCCGGCCAGCAGTTGAAACGCCACGTCTCCACAGTTCGGACCGGCGGCTCGACCTCCAGGTAGGTCCCGCTGAACGAGAAGACGGTTCCGTCTCCGGTCACGAAGGACGAGTGGTAGTTCCCGCCGACCCGCAGGTCGATCGAGCACTCCGTCATCCGGTCCGGGGGCGTCGCGCCCCACTTGCTCACGTGCTCGGGCTTCGTCAACACGTCGAAGACGAGAGCGATCGGAGCGTCGAACTCTCGAGTGATGACAACCTCGAGTTCGTTCGGGAATGTGATGACTGCAGAACCATGCCGATCAGGTGTCATTGTCGTCCCCTTGTCGTTGCAGCTCTTCGAGGTAGTCCTCGATCCGATCCAGTCGGTCGTTGATCGCCCGCTCGTACTTGGCCACCCAGTCCTGCACGGGCTGAAGCTGCTCCGGTGCCAGGCGGTAGAGCCGGCGCCGGCCCTCGGCGCGGCACTTGACGAGCCCCACCTCACCGAGCACCCGCAGGTGCCTCGAGACCTGGGGCTGAGACATCGAGACGGCGCCGACAATCGCCCCAACCGCCTTCTCGCCCGTGAGCAGCACATCGAGGATTGCGCGGCGGTGAACGTCGCCGAGAGCGTTGAAGACATCCGACGTTGTCGAGGCTCGAGCCACTCTTCGAAAATATCTCCATATGGATATATGTCAAGGGTGCGGGCGGCGGACGACTGCTCATCGGCAGATCCGTGCCGGGTGGGCGCGCGAGGCGGCCGCGCCGAGGAGCAGCGCGACGAGGAAAGCGTCCGCGTAGCGCGCGGGGGTTGACCGCAGTACGCACGGCGCGGGGTTGGCCGCAGTACAGCACGAAGCCGGCAACCGGGTTGTGGTGGAGACGAGGGGACTTGAACCCCTAACCCCTGCCTTGCAAAGGCGGTTGTGGCGGTCCCGGTGACTTGGGCGTGGGATCGCTGAGTCTCGGCTCGACCGGTTCCGCCCCTTGAGTGACCGGTCGAGCCCACTGGCATGTTCTCGTTGGGGCACGCGGAGGGCACGCGCTAGCAGTATTCCTCGACAACGAGCATTGACCGGTGGTCGACGGCTTTGAACTCGGCGGCCACGAAGTCGGTGTGATCCTCAGGCGCGCGTGCATCGCCCGAGGGCTTCAGGTAGGGCTGGATCGTCGCCAAGAGGTTCTCCCGCTCTGCGGTCGCTACCTCCTTGACCTCGTCGAGGTAGACGTGCAGCACAGGCACTGCCGAGCGCTCTAAGCGGCTCCACCGCAACTCGCCGCCTCGCAGCCGCCAAAGCGTGCCGCTCTCGTCGATCAGTCCGACGGAGGGGGGTCCGCGGCTTCGGGGATGTAGCCGCAGCGCTGTGGGTCGCATTCGGCCTCGTGGTCTCGTCCCCAGAGGTAGGTGTCTCGCTCTGTGGCACGAGCGAGGTGAACGAGTCGCACCTGTTTCCTTCGGGGCCTGGTCGAGGGCAACGCTGTGAAGGTTTCTGGGAGTACGGCGACCATGCCGCTGACCTGCTCACCGTCGCACATCCGCAGGAGTGCGGTGCACTGCCACCAGCGGATCGTGCCGCCCTGACCGTCTGGGCTGCCGGGCCAGTAGTAGTCCGCCGGATCCGGAACTAGGTAGTGAACGCCGCCGGGGTCCAGGTGGGCCTGCAGCCATGGTCCGCCTTTACCGAGGCCGAGCCGGAGCCGTCCGGCCTCTTCGTACAGGGCACAGACCGCGGCGGTGTCGAGAGCCTTCAGAACGGTTGCTTCCGCAGGCAACGACCGACGTCCGGCCGGGGCCTTCACCGGCCACAGACCCAGCAGGACTCCCACCCGCTGCCGCAGCGTCATCGGCGACGGACTCTTGCCGTGGACCGGCAGCGGCGGCGGTGGGGTCCACCGAATCCCGTCCTGCTCGATGGTGCGCAGCATCCATGCACGCCCCTCCGCGCCGGCGGTGTGCCAAACCCAACTCATCGGCCGCTTCGCCATCGCCTGCTGAAAGCTACTGAGGGAAGCGCCTCTGCGCGACGGCTGCCAGCGACGCGGCCGGGTGATCCCCGGCAGGTTGTGGCACAGATCGGCCAGAAACCGTATGCGCTCCAGATCCTCATCAGGAGAGCTGTCCTCCGAGGTGCGCCGGACATCCCCGGCGAGATAACGAATCTCGGTGAACGCCCAGGCAGCCAACAGTGCGGCTATGTTGCGATCAAGCCTGACGTCCCGGCGGCTCACACCGCCTCGACCGCACAGTCACGACCGGCGCGTACGAGGACCTGGCAGACCCACTTCTGCGCCCGGTCAAGTCCCTCGTCGAGCAGGAACCATGTCGCGCCGACCGCACCGGCGACGAGGACCACCTCGGCGCCCAGCCTGAAACCGAGCCTCATGCTCCCATGATGCCAGCGGCCGGAGTCTCGGCGTGACGCGACTTAATTGTCTGCGGCATGTGCGTGCGTTCGCCGCGTGTTGGCCGGGACGTCGGCTGTGGCCAAGTCGCGCGCTGGGGCATCATTCGTGGCGTGACCGATGACCGGACTGACTACAGGGCACTTATCGACCGACTTGTTCTGGCCTGCAGGGCCGGGCAGGGGCAGATTAGTGCCAAGCGTGTCCGCTCCGGGCTGTGGAACGCCAACACCGACTTGCCGGACCGTCGGCCGTAAACCAACTGTTGCGGAGACTGACGTCGGCCGAGCGAGAGGTGCTCGCACAGATGCTGGCGCAGGAGTTCGTCGGTGGCGTTCACGAGACACTGGTCGTCTTACATGAAGCCCAGGTCGAGCCACTCCAAGACGGCTACGAGGGGACACCGTTCCACGACTTCGTCGGGCGCCTCGACGATTGGCCCTGGCCGTCGGAGCAATGAACCCCTGTCCTCAAGCCGTCGCCTGGCGCCGGCCAGGGCGCACATCGTCCTGACCCTCCCACGTCGCCTGCGTGACCTGGACGAGCTCCGACCAGCAGCATCATTCCGGGCGAAGCGACCCGCCCCGGGTCGGGACCAGAGCGTCCGCACATCGGCAGATCCGTGCATTGGCCTGATCTACCGGTGGATCACAGCCCGCGGCGAGCTGGCGGCGACCGCCTAGTTGGCGCGGATCGCCTCGGTGAGTTCGTCGATGTGGGCGATGACGGCATCGGCTCCAGCGACGGTCAGGTCGTCAGCCTTGCCGGGCTTGTGTCGGGAACGGGCCGGCGTTGGCGTAGCCGATGCTGGCGGCGCCGAAAGCGCGGGCGGCCTGTACGTCGATGGGTTGATCACCGATCAGGGTGCAGGCGTCGGGCTCCACCGCGGCGGACTCATTCGCCGGCGTCGGCCGCGCAGCACGCGGGGGCTGAGCACGGCCCAGGACGGCACGGTCCGCCCGTACGAACACGCCGGCCTAGCAGTCACCGCGCGATAAGCGCGCAACCGCGGGCGGTAGCCCGCCACGTCCGGCGGTAGCCGGAAGGGATGCACCGGCGATAAGCCGGGGGGTGGGTGGGAGCGCGCGAAGCGGCTGCGCCGAGGAGCGGAGCGACGAGGAAAGCGGCCGCGTAGCGTGCGGGGGTTGGCCGCAGTACGCAAGAAGCCGGTTGCTTTTCAGCAACCGGCTCTGGTGGAGACGAGGGGACTTGAACCCCTAACCCCTGCCTTGCAAAGGCAGTGCTCTGCCAGTTGAGCTACGCCCCCGTGAGGGTGGTCAGCGACCCGGGGTTACCGAGTCGACGGCCTCGGCCCAGAGGTCCTTGTCGGCGCGGGACTGCTGGGTCTTCTTGTAGGCGAAGTATCCACCGATGCCGGCCAGCAGCACCAGCAGGAGCTTCTTCAGCACTGGGACTCCTCGGAATCGGGGGCTTCACAAATGTGAGGGTGGGCCTAACTGGACTTGAACCAGTGACCTCTGCCTTATCAGGGCAGCGCTCTAACCGTCTGAGCTATAGGCCCGCGTACTGCGGTGTCGAACCCGGGAGAGATTACCGCACCAAGGGCCCTACTCCCAAACCGGTTCCGGCCGGGCCCGACCAGGGCCCGGCACGAGAATCAGTCCTCCGACGCCAGCGTGACTTCGAGGCCGCCGAGCAGCGTGGCGGCGATGTTGTAGAGGAAGGATCCGAGCGTGGCGAGCGCCGTGATGATGAGTACGTCGGCGCAGGCCAGCAGCGTCGTGAAGCCCATCACCTTGCCGGTGTTGATGTAGTTCTCGACCCGGAACGGCTCGGCCGTCGGCGTACCCAGCACCTCTTGCACGGTGCTGTTGATGTTGTCGAAAACACCCGCCGCACCGATCGCGGACCAGATGATGAAGACCGCGACCCAGGTCACGATCCCGAAGGCGATCGACAGCAGGAACGCCGTCTTCATCACCGACCACGGATCGATCCGGGACATCCGGAGCCGCGCCTTGCGGGTCTGCGGCCGGCTCGAGGTCTTGGCGTCCTTCTCGGCGAGCCGCGCCTGCCTGGCCTCTTCCCGGTCGGTCTTGTCCGGCTTCGCCGCGGTCACGGCAGCCGCCTTGTCGAGCACCGCCTGACGCGCCGCGCTCACCCGGTCACCGAACGACTCGGTCTTCGCGACCGGGCTTTCGTACGGCGAGCTCGCCGCGGGGGGCGTCGTACCCGGGGGAGACCAAGGCTCCGGCCGGCCCGGTGTGCTGGGAGAAGGCTGGGGACGGACCGGTGCACCTGAGCCGGGAGCAGCCGGCCGAGGCTGCGGCCGGTACTCCGAGGACGGCCGCTGACCGTTCGCAGGCCTCGGCTGGCCGCCCGGCACACCATTGGAACGACCGTTGGAGGCCGGGTTGGCCGGGGCAGCAGACGGCTTCCCACCCGGCGCGGGGCGCTGGGACTTGGAGCTGTCGGCCGCACCTTCAGGCCATGTCGGCCTCGCGCGGTTGGTCATCAGTCACCCTCCTGGCCGGCTTCGTCGTCTTCGACGGTAGCCGCGCCGTCCACGTCCGTCGAACGTTCGTCATCATTCTGGACGCTCTCAGAGGTGGATTCGGTTGTCGGAACGTCCACATTCTGGGCACCAATTGCCTCAGTACCCTCTTCGACGCCCTCCGACTCCTCCAGGGCCAGGCTCAGGTCGGTGTTCCGGGCGATCGCGACCACCGCGTCGGACTCGCCGACCCCGGCGAACCGCACGCCCATCGTGTCGCGGCCCTTGACCGGCACGCTGTCGACCCGGCTGCGGACGACCTGGCCGCTGGCCTTGATCGCCAGCACCTGGTCCTCGTCGACGACGATGATCGCGCCGACCAGCGAACCGCGCTCGTCGTTCAGCTTCACGGCCTTGATCCCGAGCCCGCCGCGACCCTGCTGGCGGTACTCCGAAACCCGCGACCGCTTGGCGTACCCGGCGTCGGTCACGGTGAAGACGAACTGCGTGTCCTCCTCCGAACCGGCCCGGATCACCGACATCGACAGCAGCTCGTCGCCGGAACGGAACTTCATGCCGGTCACACCGGAGGTCGCCCGGCCCATCGGCCGCAGCTGCTCGTCGTTCGCGGTGAAGCGGATCGACTGGCCCTTGCGGGACACGAGCAGCAGGTCGTCCTCGGCGGTGGCCAGGTCGGCGCCGATCAGCTCGTCGTCCTCCTCGCGGAAGTTGACCGCGATGATGCCGCTCTGCCGGGCCGAGTCGTAGTCGCGCAGCGCGGTCTTCTTGACCAGACCCCGCTTGGTCGCGAGCACCAGGTACTCCGACTGGTCGTAGTCGCGCAGCGTCAGAACCTGCGCGATCTCCTCGTCCGGCTGGAACGAGAGCAGGCCGGCGACGTGCGAGCCCTTCGCGTCCCGGGCGGACTCGGGCAGCTGCCACACCTTGGCCCGGTAGACCCGGCCCTTGGTGGTGAAGAACAGCATCCAGTGGTGGTTGGTGGTGGCGAAGAAGTGGCTGATCTCGTCCTCGGCCCGCAGTTGCGCGCCCCGGACACCCTTGCCGCCGCGGTTCTGCGTCCGGTACAGGTCGGTCTTGGTCCGCTTCGCGTACCCGCCGCGGGTGATCGTGACGACCACGTCCTCGTCCGGCACCAGGTCCTGCACGGACAGGTCGCCGTCGGCCGCGATGATCTCGGTACGCCGCTCGTCGCCGTACCGCTCGACGATCTCGCTGAGCTCGTCCTTGACGATCGTGCGCTGCCGCTCCGGGCTGGCCAGGATGTCCTCGAGGTCGGCGATGATCGCCTCGAGCTCCTGCAACCGCTCGATGATCTTCTGCCGCTCCAGGGCGGCCAGCCGGCGCAGCTGCATGTCGAGGATGGCCTGCGCCTGGATCTCGTCGATGTCGAGCAGCTGGATCAGGCCGGTGCGTGCCTCTTCGACGTCGGGGCTGCGCCGGATCAGCGCGATCACCTCGTCGAGGGCGTCGAGCGCCTTCACGTACCCGCGGTAGATGTGCGCGTTCTTCTCGGCCTCGCGCAGACGGAAGCGGGTCCGCCGCTGGATGACCTCGATCTGGTGGTCGATCCAGTGCTTGATGAACAGGTCCACACTCAGCGTCCGCGGTACGCCGTCGACGAGCGCGAGCATGTTGCAGCCGAAGGTGTCCTGCAACTGCGTGTGCTTGTAGAGGTTGTTCAGTACGACGCGCGGCTGCGCGTCACGCTTCAGTACGACGACCAGCCGCTGCCCGGTCCGCGACGAGCTGTCGTCGCGGATGTCGGCGATGCCGTTCATCTTGCCGGTGTTGACCAGCTCGGCGATCTTCAGCGCCAGGTTGTCCGGGTTCACCATGTACGGCAGCTCGGTGACGACCAGGCTGGTCCGGCCCTTGGCGTCTTCCTCGATGTCCACGACCGCGCGCATCGTGACCGAACCACGGCCGGTGCGGTACGCGTCGTCGATGCCCTTGTAGCCGACGATCAGCGCACCGTTCGGGAAGTCGGGGCCCTTGATGTTCTGCAGGCAGGCGTCGAGCAGCTCCTCGCGGGTCGCGTCCGGGTGCTCGAGCGCCCAGTCGACCGCGGCCGCGACCTCACGCAGGTTGTGCGGCGGGATGTTGGTCGCCATCCCGACCGCGATCCCGGACGAGCCGTTGACGAGCAGGTTCGGGAAGCGGGCCGGCAGGATCACCGGCTCCTGCGACTTGCCGTCGTAGTTCGGCCGGAAGTCGACCGTGTCCTGGTCGATGTCGCGGACCATCTCCATCGCCAGCGGCGCCATCCGGCACTCGGTGTACCGCATCGCGGCCGCCGGGTCGTTGCCCGGGGAACCGAAGTTGCCCTGGCCCTGGATCAGCGGCGCGCGCATCACCCACGGCTGCGCGAGCCGGACCAGGGTGTCGTAGATCGCCGAGTCGCCGTGCGGGTGGTACTGACCCATGACATCACCGACGACGCGGGAGCACTTGTTGAAGCCGCGGTCCGGCCGGTAGCCGCCGTCGTACATCGCGTAGAGGATGCGGCGGTGCACCGGCTTGAGGCCGTCGCGGACCTCGGGCAGCGCGCGGCCGACGATGACGGCCATCGCGTAGTCGAGGTACGACTGCTGCATCTCGGTCTGCAGGTCGAGCGGCTCGACCCGGTCGTGGCCCGGCGAGGTGGGGGTCTCGGTCATGAAAAAGTCCCGTTCAGATCAGTACGTCGGTAAGCAGCAGCGAGATCAGATATCGAGGAAGCGAACGTCCTTGGCGTTGCGCTGGATGAAACTGCGCCGCGCCTCGATGTCGTCGCCCATCAGCGTCTGGAACGTCTCGTCGGCGCGGATCGCGTCGTCGAGGGTGATCTGCAGCAGCACCCGGTTGGCCGGGTCCATCGTGGTGTCCCACAGCTCGTTCGCGTTCATCTCGCCCAGACCCTTGTAGCGCTGGATCGGGTTCTCCTTGGGCAGCTTCTTGCCGGCCTCGTAGCCGGCCTCGAGCAGGCCGTCGCGCTCGCGGTCGGTGTAGGCGAGCTCGTCCGGCTGGTTGCTCCAGCGGATCTTGTACAGCGGCGGCTGCGCGGCGTACACGTGACCGCGCTCGATCAGCGGCCGCATGAACCGGAACAGCAGCGTGAGCAGCAGGGTCCGGATGTGCTGGCCGTCGACGTCGGCGTCGGCCATGATCACGATCTTGTGGTACCGGAGCTTCTCTTCGTCGAAGTCCTCGTGGATACCGGTGCCCAGCGCGGAGATGATCGCCTGGACCTCGTTGTTCTGCAGGACCTTGTCGATCCGGGCCTTCTCGACGTTCAGGATCTTGCCGCGGATCGGCAGGATGGCCTGGAACTTCGGGTCGCGGCCGCCCTTCGCGGAGCCACCCGCCGAGTCACCCTCGACGATGTAGACCTCGCACTCCTCCGGGTTCGTCGACTGGCAGTCGGCCAGCTTGCCCGGCAGACCGCCACCGCCGAGCAGACCCTTGCGGTTACGGGCCAGGTCGCGCGCCTTGCGGGCCGCGATCCGGGCGCTCGCCGCGGCGGACGCCTTGCGGATGATCTCGCGACCCTCCGCCGGGTTCTGCTCGAACCACGCGCCGAGCTTGTCGTTGACGACGCGCTGGACGAAGCCCTTCACCTCGGTGTTACCGAGCTTGGTCTTGGTCTGGCCCTCGAACTGCGGCTCGGCGAGCTTGACCGAGATGATGGCGGTCAGGCCCTCCCGGATGTCGTCACCGGTGAGCCTGTCCTCCTTCTTCTTGATCATGCCCTGGTCCTCGCCGAACGAGTTGACCAGCGAGGTCAGCGCGGCCCGGAAGCCTTCCTCGTGCGTGCCGCCCTCGTGGGTGTTGATCGCGTTCGCGAACGTGTGCACCGACTCCTGGAACGAGCCGCTCCACTGCAGCGCGACCTCGAGGCTCATCGTGTCGTCGGCGGTGGCCGCCTCGAACGAGATGACGTCGCGGTGCACGGTCTCGCGGATCCCGGTCAGGTACTTGACGTAGTCGACCAGGCCGTCCTCGTACCGGAAGGACTGCTCGAGCGGCTTGCCGTCCTCGTCGAAGTGGTCCGGACGCTCGTCCCGGATCACCAACTCGAGGCCCTTGTTCAGGAAGGCGTACTCGCGGAAGCGGGTGGCCAGTGTCTCGTAGGAGTACGTCGTGGTCTCGAAGACGTCCTCGCTCGCCCAGAACGTGATCGTCGTACCGTTCGAGGTCGACGTACCGATCTCGGCCAGGTCGGCGTCCGGGACGCCGTTGGTGAAGGTCTGGGTGTACAGCTTGCCCTTCAGCTTCACATCGACCTGGAGCTTGGTGGACAGCGCGTTGACCACGGAGACGCCGACGCCGTGCAGACCGCCGGACACCTTGTAACCGCCGCCGCCGAACTTGCCACCGGCGTGCAGAACGGTCAGTACTACGGTGACGGCCGGCTTGCCCTCGGACTCGACGATGTCGACGGGGATACCGCGGCCGTTGTCCTCGACGCGGACACCGCCGTCGGCCAGCAGCGTCACGACGATGCGGTCGCCGAACCCGGCCATCGCTTCATCGACCGCGTTGTCGACCACCTCGGTGACGAGGTGGTGCAGGCCGCGCTCACCGGTGGACCCGATGTACATACCCGGGCGCTTGCGGACCGCGTCCAGTCCCTCCAGGACCTGGATCGCACTCGCGTCGTACTCACGCTCGACGACGTTCGACGGGATCTGGTCGAGCATCTCCGGGAGCGCCTCGCTGGGTGCGGGGTTGCCGATGGGGTCGGCGGACTGGTTGGCGTCGATCTCGATCGGCTCGTCGGTCACCGGTGGTTGTCCTCCTCGGACCCCGCGTTCGCGAGGCATCGCGGCACAGTAGAGCCGCCCTCTACGGTGGTAGTAGAGGCGCGGCTCGCCCTACGTCGTCCATTCTACCTGTCGACCGAAGCAGAACCTGCCATCAGCCGCCCGAAACTCGCATCAGGGCGTCTTTTCTCCCTCATCTCCATGTCCCCTCTCGCGGGTGGGGGTCAGAAAAGCGCTCACGGCCGCTCAGTGGCCTCCGGGTGTTTCGCGACTGACCGATCCGGCACCGACCGGTCCAGACCGCTTGACCCGCTCCGGACAGAGGCCTGGCGTCGGGTTGGCAAGCGGTGCCCGGCGCGCACCCACCGCCCCTTAGGATCGCTGCCGTGGAAAGTCTCGACGAGGTCATCGATGCGATGATCGCCGACCGGGTGATTCACCGGCACCGGCGAATCTGGCTGCTGGTGATCGCCCTCGTCGTAGTGGCCGCCCTGATCATCCTCGCCACCGGCGGCTGGAAGGAGAAGAAGGGCCGCACCGTCCCCACCCTGACCGCCCCGGCGACAGTGACGGCAGGCCGGTTCGAGTTCAGCTTCACGAAGGCCGAGATCGTCCGGACGCCGAAGACGGAGTACGACGAGGCCGCGTCGAAGGTCAAGATCTACTTCGACGCCAAGAACATCGACAGCGAGGAACACCAGAGCGTGACTCCTGGCGGCAGCCTGCTCGTGCTGGTTCCCGGTGGCGGCGCCGACACCATCGACAGCGACGGCATCTCGTGCCGCGGCGAGATCAGCTGGGTGCTCGTCTACGGACTTCCACCGGAGAGCTGCTTCACGACCTTCAAGGTGGACCCCGACTTCGCCGCGAAGACCATAGAGATCGGTGTGCTCGGCGAGTCGTACGAAGCCGTCAGCGGCGTGTTCGGCGCCAACGACAACGAGTTCTGGCAGAACGAGGCCCCGGTCGGGGTCGTCCGGCTGGACCCGACAGTGGTCGTCGACAACGGGGGCAGCAAGTGAAGCTCTACCGCCCCGCCACGATCCTCGTCGGCGTTCTCTTCGTGCTGCTCGGCGGGGTGACCCGGCTGGCGGCGCCCGACCAGGTGTACGACGAGCAGAACATCAAGGTCATCCACGGCACGATCGGGCAGGCACTCGACTACACCGGTAGCGGATCGACGATGAAGGTCACCCGGATCAAGTTCGCCCGCTCGGTCATCGACAGCTCCGAGAGTGACGACAAGAAGGCGCTGGAGACCAACGGCATCTACCTCGCGATCGAGTGGGACGCGGTCCGCGGCGCGAAGAAGCCGGACAACATCAACGCCACTCTGCTGGCCGACGGCGGCAGCGTGTACGAGCCGGTCGAAGGACTGTCCAACAGCGGGATCGACTTCCCCGACGCCGGCTTCGCGAAGACCGGCACCGTCGTGTTCGAGCTCAACCCGGCAGACATCACCAACCTCACCCTGAGGCTGAAGCCGACCATGATCTTCAATTACTACAACTCCGACATCGAGGTCGATCTCGGGGTCCCGACCGATGCCATCGCCCAGCAGATGGTCGACACCGCGGCACCGCAGTACATCGTCGGCACCGCGGTCACCCGGGTGGCGTCGTGAAGCTCGCGAGCCGGATGTCCCGGCTGACAGTACAGATCGCTCTGCTGGTGGCCCTGCTGGCTGCCGCGACGATCATCCTGCTGCGGCCCTATCTGACCGACACGGAACGGATCTACGAAGAAGGCCGGATCGACCAGGTCATCGACCAGGGGCCGGTGACGGTCGCGCATGTCGAATGGAAGCTCGACTCGCTGAAGGCCTACACCTCGATTCTCGACAAGGACGGCGAAGCGATCGACCTCGCCGGGCCGGCCGGATCCACGATCGTCGTGGCCACGCTGACAGTGACTCCGCGCGAGGGGGTGTTCCTCAAGGACAAGGGCTTCACCTGCGACGCGACCCTGAGGGACACTCACGGCAACACGTGGGACACCGAGCAGCCGTTCGACTACCCACTGGCGACGTACTGCGGCGACGACGACCACCCGTTCACCATGGACAAGCCGCAACAGATCGCGAAGGTCTACGTGGTGCCGAAGTCCGCCGTACCGAACCTCACCGGTGTGACCGTCGAAGACTTCACCGACCACCGTCGGGTCCTGATCACACCCTGACGGCGGTCAGACCGTGACGGGCGCCGGCTCTTTGGCTTCCGACTCCTTGGGCTGCGCAGCCGCGGCGGCCTCGTTGCGACGCTGGATGCCGACCGAGATGCACAGGTCGAACGCCGCCGCCAGCAGCGCGATCCGCAGCGGCTCGAAGATGAGCCGCTCGATCATGCTCGAGATCTCCTGGTTCATCAGGCCCCAATAGCCGCCGTGGATGCCGATCGTCCGCTGGATCAGGACGAAGGCCCAGTCGTCGGCGAGCACCCAGAGCGTGTAGACCATGCAGACCACGCCGAGGAACACCGGGCCGACCCGGACCAGCAAACGGAACGCGTTGATCGTCGGGTAGAACTTCTCACGCAGACCACCGAGCACCAGATCCGGCGCCTTGTAGGTCAGTTCGACCAGTCGGCCGCGCTGCGGTCCTTCCTGCTCTGCCCTACCGCCGAGCCGGCGCTCCAGCCGGGTGCCACGGAAGACTCCGCCGCTGGAGAGAACCCGGTGACCGAAGACGACCGTCGTGATCGCCAGCCAGGTCAGCGGCTCACCGACGCCGAGTTTGAACAGCGGCCAGAGGCTCTCCCAGAAGAAGCCCCACAGGAACTCGATACCTGCCGGCAACGGGATGTGGATGCCGGCGAAGAAGTCCTTCACGCCGTCCCACCAGTCCACCGACCAGTACCAGAAGGTTCGCCGCTGGAACCACAGCTTGCCCTCGGCGATCGCGAACGGCGTGATCACGAACGTGAGCAGCACGAAGAAGGCCTCGGCCCAGACCTGGGCGAACTTCACCGGACGGCTGGGCCAGCGGTCGTCGACCGCCTGAAGCAGCCGACGCAGCACCAGCAGAATCACCAGTGCCGGCAGGTACCCGTGCCAGGTGTGGATGCCGAGCTTGAAGAACCCCGAGCCGGGCTGCGTCCCGTTCTGCACCAGGTACGTCGCGCTGAGCGAGTTGACCTGTTCGTCGAAGAAGCCCCAGGCCGACCACACCGCGACCAGGGGCAGCAGCGTGATCGCCAGCAGTTCCAGCAGACCGCGTTGGGTCGGGTCCGAGGTCTCCTCGGTGTCGCTGCTCGCCGCGTCGCGCCAGCGGTACAGCGACATCGCGCAGGTGCGGATCATGCCGACGGCCGCGGTGATCTGGAGCAGCACGCCGACGGCGAACAGACCTGTCCCGAGACTCGAGTGCGCATGCTGGGCCAGCCAGATCGCGCCTTGTACACAGACCGTGAAGCCGACGAAGCCGGCCACCCACCAGGTGGTCATGGGCAGCAAGTTCTTCCACCAGAGCCGGAAGGTGTCTCCGATCAGGTGGACCATCTCGCGAAAGCCGTCAACGAGCGTGCGCATCGCGCCCGATCCTAGGGGCTGGCCGGGTCGCGGGTACAACCAGTCTCGTCAGCCGTAGGTGTCGCGGGGGCCTCGGCCGCCGCGGATGGTTCGGGGGCCTTTTCGCCAGGAGGGAGTGTGCGGGCCTTGGACGTTGACGCGGGTGACGGTGCCTTCGCCCAGTTCGGTGTTGAGGCGGCGGACCAGGTCCGGGGCGAGGAGTTTGAGCTGGGTTGCCCACGCGGTGGACGACGTACGGACGGTGAGAACGGTGTCCTCGTACGACTCGGGCTTGCAGTGTTCGGCCATCTCGGGGCCGACGATGGACGGCCAGCGGGCCATCACGCCGTGGACGGCGACGTCGACCTCCCAGCCCTGATCGCGCATCAGGCGGCCGAGGGTGTTGGTCAGCTTCTGCGGGTCGCGGTCGTCGGGACGGGCGCTGCTGATCTGGGCGCCGTCGATCCGCGGTCGCCGGCGGCGCTTGACCGGCATGATGCCGCCCTTGGCCGCCTGCTGCTTGAGCCGTCCCGCCAGCGACTTCGCCAGCTCGAGGCCCTGCTTGTCGTGCTCTTCCTCGCTCTCGGGACCGCTCTCAGAGCCGCTCTCAGAGGAATCCGGGGGTTCAGACACGCTGAACGACCCCGCCACCAACCTCGAAGCGCGCGCCACTGAGCTCGGCGGGCACGTCAGCGCCGACAGCAGCAGTCACCAGCACCTGCTCGGCCGGCGCGACCAACTCGGCCAGCCGATCCCGGCGCTGGGTGTCCAGCTCGGCGAACACATCATCGAGGATCAGCACCGGTTCACCCCCGTCCGCGCGAAGCAGTTCGTACGACGCCAGCCGCAGCGCGAGCGCGAACGACCACGACTCACCGTGACTCGCATACCCCTTCGCAGGCAAGTCCCCGAGCCCGAGTACGACGTCGTCCCGATGCGGACCCACCAACGAGACCCCGCGCTCGAGCTCGTCCCGCCGCTTCTCCTGCACGGCCGCCAGCAGTACGTCGGCCAACTGCTCGCGCGACGTCACACCCGGCTCGAGCAGCACCGACGACTTGTACTCCAACCGCGCATCACCCTTGCCTCGGGCAACAGCGTCGTACGCGCTGGACACCAACGGGCGCAGGGATTCCAGCAGCTCCAACCGCGTCGCGAGCAGCTCGGACCCGACGCGGGCCAGGTTCGAATCCCACACCTCGAGCGTGCGCAGCTGTCCTTCGGCGGCACTCGTCCGGTTCTGCCGGCGGGCCTGCGAGGCGCTCCGCAGCAGTGAGTTCCGCTGCTTCAGCACCCGGTCGTAGTCCTGCCGTACGCCGGCCATCCGCGGCGAGCGCAGCGTCAGCAACTCGTCCAGGAACCGGCGCCGCTCGGACGGATCGCCTTTCACCAGCGCGAGATCCTCCGGCGCGAAGAGCACCGTCCGCAGCAGTCCGAGCACTTCCCGCGGTCGGGGGACGGGCGACCGGTTGATCCGGGCCCGATTTGCCTTCCCAGGATTGATTTCAAGCTCGACGACCACGTCCCGGTCGTACTGGCTGCGGATCTCGGTCCGCACGATCGCGCGGGTGGCGCCGGCCCGTACGAGCGGTGCGTCGTTCGCCACCCGGTGCGAGCCGAGGGTCGCGGTGTAGTGGATCGCCTCGACCAGGTTGGTCTTGCCGTGGCCGTTCGGCCCGACGAAGGCCGTCACGCCCGGGGTGAGCTCGACCTCCGCCTGCTGGTAGGACCGGAAGTCGAGCAGACCCAGGGCGGTGACGTACACCTCAGTGCTTGATCGGGGGCGTCGCGTACGACGGATCCGCGGACTCGGCGCCCTTCACCGCGTGACCGCCGAACTGGTTCCGCATCGCGGCGATCGCCTTCATCGCCGGCGAGTCGTCCTGCCGCGACGAGAACCGCGCGAACAGCGCAGCCGCGATGGCCGGCACCGGTACGGCGAGGTCGATCGCGGCCTCGACGGTCCAGCGGCCCTCGCCGGAGTCATCGGCGTACCCGCGGATCTTCTCCAGGTGGTTGTCGTCCTCCAGCGCGTTCACCAGCAGGTCGAGCAGCCAGGAGCGGATCACGGTGCCCTCGCGCCAGGACTGGAACGCCTCCGGCACGTTCTCGACGATGTCCGACGCCTCGAGCAGCTCGTACCCCTCGGCGTACGCCTGCATGATGCCGTACTCGATGCCGTTGTGGACCATCTTCGAGAAGTGGCCCGCGCCGACCTTGCCCGCGTGCACGAATCCGAACTCGCCCTCGGGCTTCAGCGCCTCGAAGATCGGCATCACGACGTCGACGGTGTCCTTGTCGCCGCCGCACATCAGCGCGTAGCCGTTCTCCAGGCCCCAGACGCCGCCGGAGACACCACAGTCGACGAAGCGGATGTTCTTCTCGGCGAGCTGCGCGGCACGACGGGTGTCGTCGGTCCAGCGGCTGTTGCCGCCGTCGATGACGATGTCGCCGGGGGAGAGCAGCTCGGCCAGTTCGGTGACGACCGGATCGATCGCCTGGACCGGCACCATCACCCAGACGACCTTCGGCTGGCCGCTGTCGGTGAGCTTGCCGACCATGTCGGCCAGGTCCTTGGCATCGGAGATGTTCTGGTTGTGGTCGAACCCGACCACGGTGTGGCCCGCGTTGCGGATCCGCTGGCGCATGTTGCCGCCCATCTTGCCGAGACCGACAAGGCCGAGCTCCATCTGAATCCCCTTGTTCTATTGGCTTTCTCAGCTGTTCAGGCGGACCGGCATCAGCACGTACCGGAACTCACTGATCGGTTCGCCGTCGAAGTCCCGCACACCGGTCAGTTCGGCCGGCTTCGTCGCCTGCGTGAAGGCCAGGTGCGCGACCGGGGTACCGATCGCGCCGAGGCCGTCGAGCAGGTACGTCGGATTGAAGCCTACGGTCACCGGCTCGCCGACGACCCGGGCCTCGAGCGACTCCGACGCCTGCGCCTCGTCGCCGCTGCCGGCGTCGAGCGTCACGGTGTCTTCCTCGAACGTCAGCCGGACGGGGGCGTTCCGCTCGGCGACCAGCGCGACCCGCTTGACCGCCTCGACCAGGGTCGCGGTGTCGATCCGCACCCGGGTCGCGATCGCGGCGTCGGTCGGGATGATGCCGCGGACCTTCGGGAACTCGCCGTCGAGCAGCCGGGTGGTGGCACGCCGGTTGCCACCGGACACCTCACCCTCGAAGCCGACGATGCCGTCGCCGCTGCCAGGGGCGGCCAGCGACACGATCACGTCGGAGCCGGTCATCGCCTTCGCGGTCTCGGACAGCACCCGGGCCGGCACCAGCGCGGCCGCGGACGCGTCGGGGGACTGCGGGTTCCACTCGAGCTCACGGATCGCGAGCCGGTAGCGGTCGGTGGCGAGCAGCGAGATCGTGGAGCCCTCGATCTCGACCCGGACACCGGTCAGCACCGGCAGCGTGTCCTCACGCCCGGCCGCGGTCACCACCTGGGAGACGGCCTGGGCGAAGACGTCGGCCTTGACCGTCCCGCTGGCGGCCGGAAGCTCCGGCAGAGCCGGATATTCCTCTGTGGGAAGCGTCTGGAGCGTGAACCGCGAACTGCCACAGGTGACCTGAGCCTTCGCTCCGTCCACGGCGAAGTCCACGGGCTGGTTCGGAAGACTCTTGGAGATGTCGGCAACGAGCCGGCCGGAGATCAGGCACTTGCCGGAGTCCGCCACCTGCGCGGGCACGGTGACGCGGACCGAGGTCTCGTAGTCGAAGCCGGACAGGGTGATCTGCCCGTCCTCGGCCTCGACCAGAAGGCCGGCAAGGATCGGAACGCTGGGACGACTGGGCAAACTGCGCGCGGCCCAGGCCACCGACTCGGCCAGTACGTCGCGCTCGACGCGAAACTTCACCGCTGGGTGCCTCCTGATTCGGCTGTGTGCCAGGCAGATCCTGCCACGGACAAAGGTGCTGTGCGCCCATCGGGCCTGACGTGGCGCTTCGGGCGGGTCGCGTCGGCGTCGTACTGAGGTTGCTGCAGGTGCTTACGGAGACAGCCTGACAGGTCGGTCCAATCAGCGCGAGATCGGGGTTTTCCCCAGATCGGGCCGGCCGTTCGTTTTGTGGACTGGGACCTCTCTACAGATTCCATAGTGTTCTTCGCACCGGTGGATACTGTGGAAAAGCGACGACTTCGCAGGTCAGACCGCATTTCTGGGTGGGGACGGCGTGTGGACGACTCTCGGTCGTGCTGGGGACGGCTGCGGATGACGGATTCTGTCCCCACAGGGCGTCCACACGACAGAGCGGTGTATCCACGGCAATACCCACAGTTTTCCACAGCTGTGTCCCCAGCCTGTGCGGTTCTTCTACTGCTGCTTCGCCTGGTGTTTGATCCGGTTCGTCAGCTCGGTGACCTGGTTGAAAACACTGCGCCGTTCGGACATCAGCTGGCGGATCTTGCGTTCCGCGTGCATCACTGTGGTGTGGTCGCGGCCGCCGAACTGCTGGCCGATCTTCGGTAGCGACAGATCGGTCAGCTCGCGACACAGATACATGGCGATCTGTCGTGCGGTCACGAGGACGCGGCTCCGGCTGGACCCGCACAGGTCGTCGATCGACAGACCGAAGTACGACGCCGTCTGGCCCATGATCATGCTGGCGGTGACTTCGGGCTTGCTGCCTTCGGGGATCAGGTCCTTGAGCACGATCTCGGCCAGGCTCAGATCGACCGGCTGCCGGTTCAGGCTGGCGAACGCGGTGACACGGATCAGTGCGCCCTCGAGCTCACGGATGTTCGTCTGCACCTTCGACGCGATGAACTCCAGCACCTCCGGCGGCGCGGTCAGCCGCTCGGTCGCGGCCTTCTTCCGCAGGATCGCGATCCGGGTCTCGAGGTCCGGCGGCTGGATGTCGGTGATCAGGCCCCACTCGAACCGGTTCCGGAGCCGATCCTCCAACGCCTCCAGGCGTTTCGGCGCGCGGTCGGAGCTGATCACGATCTGCTTGTTCGCGTTGTGCAGCGTGTTGAAGGTGTGGAAGAACTCTTCCTGGGTCTGGATCTTGCCTTCCAGGAACTGGATGTCGTCGATCAGCAGTACGTCGACATCGCGGTACCGGCGCTGGAACTGGGACGCCTTGTCGTCGCGGATCGCGTTGATGAAGTCGTTGGTGAACTCTTCGCTGGAGACGTACCGGACGCGGGCCCCGGTGTAGAGGCTGCGGACGTAGTGCCCGATCGCGTGCAGCAGGTGGGTCTTGCCCAGACCGGAGTCGCCGTAGATCAGCTGCGGGTTGTACGCCTTGCCCGGCGCCTCGGCGACCGCGACCGCGGCCGCATGGGCGAACCGGTTCGAGCTGCCGATGACGAAGGTCTCGAAGGTGTACTTCGGGTTGAGCCGGGCCTCGCCCTGCGCCTCGGTGGCGGACTGGGTCGGCGAACCGTTCGGCGGCGGGGCGACCGAGCCCATCGGCTGACCGAACTGCTGCTGCGGTGCCGGCTGCTGGAAGTGCTGCGGCGCTGCATCCGGACGCGGCTGGTTGTACTGCGGGCCGTTGTCGGGATCGGTCAGCGCGGACTGGATGGTCGGCTGGTACGCGCCGTCGGTGTGCATCGGCTCGCGCACGGCGGGCGGCTGCGGGTGCTGTTGCGCGTGCTGTTGCGGTGGCGGCTGCTGTGCGTACTGCGGGGGCTGCTGCGCGGCGGCCTGTTGCGCGGCCTGCTGCTCGCGGAGCTCGGGGTCGAGCGACGGGTCGACGGTGACGGCGATCCGGATGTCCCGGCCGAAGCTCTCGGTCAGGATCCGCTCGAGGTCGGGACGGAGCCGGGTCTCGAGCTGACCGCGGGTGAAGTCGTCGGGTACTGCGACGATCGCGGTGCTCTCGTGCAGCGTCACCGGACGTGAGTTGGTCAGCCAGGCGCGCTGGTTCGGCGGGAGGCCGGCGAGGACGCGGGTCCAGGCATCACCAAGATCCGTCACCGGTGCTGCCACCTCCTGCTGGGGCGCAGGCTGGTGCACCGGCTGAGGCGCAGGCTGAGGTGCGTGCTGCTGGGGTGCGTGCTGCAGAGGTGCGTGCTGCTGAGGCGCGAGCTGCTGAGGGATCTGCTGCTGCGGCGCCGGCTGCTGCGGAGCGTGCTGCTGTTCCGGGGTCTGGGGTTCTGCCGGCCGCCCGGCGGTCGGGTCGGTGTTCTGTTGAGGTGACCATTGGTTGGTGGTTGCGTTGTCCGCACGTCCATCACCCTCGTTCGCTGCCGAGCTCGCGCTGTCTGCGCTGCCTGTACCCCATTCGGGAGCGCTGCCCCAGGTGGTGTTCTCACCCGGGTAGCGAACATTGCCGATGGTCGGAGCCGCACCGAAGTACGCAGTACCTACCGGTGGCTGGAGCGCCGGCGGCTGGAGCGGGCCGGCCGGGAGATCGGTCGCCGCGCGCTCGAGCTCGGAGCGGTAACCGTACGGACCTGGTGGCGGCGCGGGCCGGTAACCGGGCATCGGCTGCTCCGGCATCGGGATCGGAAGGGACGGGCTGAGGTAGTCGCCCGGATCCATCCGCGGCGTCGGGGCGGGCTGCGGCGTCTCGGCCGGAGGCGTCTGGTCGGCCTCGACCCGGGGGGCCGGTGTCTCGGCCCGGGGCAGCGGCTCGGGTGCGGGCGGGACCTCGGTCCGGAAGTTCGCCTCTGGTTCGGGGCGGAGGCCTGCGTCTGGTTCGGGGCGTAGGTCCTGGCGGCCGTCGCCGGAGTACTCCGCCCGGTACTCGGCTGCTGTGTATTCCACCGGTGTGACTTCCGCACTGGCGGAATGGTCCTCGACCACGCGTTGCTCCCCGATTCATCGCTGCGGTGGCCGGCGCGTTCCGGGCGGACCCGGGGTGCGCGACCATTCGACCCGACACCGTGCGGCCGGCGAGTCCTCGTGCTCGGCTCAGCGCGGTAGCTGTCTCCGCACTTCGGCGGCCGCACTGTCCACACGGTTGTCCACAGTTGTGAACGACCGCAGGAGCAGGTTGGTTACCAATCGCGGGGTGTGGGACTTCTGGTGTGAGGGAGTGACGCTAACAAGTCGGAGTAGGCAGCTTCAAGCCGTCATCCACAGGCTATGAACAGGAAATTGGGGGCAACCTGCGGCGTGTCGGGTGGACGCCGGAGCGTAGTCATGGTTGGTCATCGCTCTCAGTGGCGGCCCGGACCGGAGGGTGACGAGGTCTCGGTACTGGCGTTGCCCACTATCCTGTCCACAAGCCTGTGGAAAAGTCTGGGGATACCTGGTTTGACCTGTCCACAGGCGGCCACGTACCGTGGATCAGTCGGTGTTGAGCCGGCCGTTTCGTGCTGCGCTCCCTGCGGATACCTCCGGCGGTGTGCAGGACAGCCACCTTGGACAGATTCAATCAGTGGATTTGTCGACATTCTGTGATCTCGAGTAACCGGAGTCATTCCAGTGAGCAAGCGGACGTTTCAGCCGAACAACCGTCGCCGGCACAAGAAGCACGGCTTCCGTCTTCGGATGCGTACCCGTGCGGGTCGCGCGATCATCGCCGCCCGCCGTGGCAAGGGTCGCCAGCGCCTCGCGGCCTGAGCGACCTGCTCGACGGTGACCACCTCGTGCTGCCAGCGTCGAACCGGCTCCGCCGGTCCGACGACTTCCGTCGCGCCGTCCGGTCCGGGCGGCGCGCGTCGCGGCGCGCGGTGGTTCTCCACCTGCTGGCGGAGGACGGCTGTGCCGAGCCTCCACGTGTCGGATTCGTTGTGAACAAGGCGGTGGGCAACGCGGTTCTGCGGAACCGGGTCCACCGCCGTCTGCGTGCTGTGCTGGCAACGCGGCTTCCCGACCTTCCGGCCGGCAGCCTGGCCGTCGTCCGCGCGCTCCCGTCGTCCGCCTCGGCGTCGTACGACGAGCTGGCCGCGGACGTCGACAGCGCCCTGACCCGGTTGCTGAAGCCATGATGCGGATCAATCCCGTGCGGAGCGGGATCATCGGATTCCTGAAGCTGTACCGCCTGGTCATCAGCCCGATGTACGGGCAGGTGTGCAGGTTCTACCCGAGTTGTTCGGCGTACGCCTTGGAGGCGGTCGAGCGCCACGGTGCGGTGCGCGGTAGCTGGCTGGCGATGAGGCGACTCATCCGCTGCCACCCGTGGAACCCCGGAGGCTACGACCCCGTTCCACCCACAGATGTCGACCAGCGCGGAGACCGTGAGGACCCCTGTGTTCACGGATCCGCCAACCAGCCCGGACCGTCAGCCGACGCCGGGCCTGTGCAGCGAGGTGCATGAGTGACTCTTCTGGCCATCCCCGGGCTCGCCGTTTGGGACGGGATCGTAGATCTGTTCAACACGGTCATGACGCCGCTGTACTGGGCCGTCTCGGCTCTGCTCGTCGGCTGGCACTGGCTGCTGAGCCAGGTGCTGGACCCGGACGGCGGCTGGGCCTGGGCGCTGTCGATCGCCGGCCTGACCATCGTCATCCGGACCCTGCTGATCCCGCTGTTCGTCCGGCAGATCCGCTCCAGCCGGAACATGCAGCTGCTGCAGCCGAAGATGAAGGAGCTGCAGAAGAAGTACGGCCACGACCGGGAGAAGCTCGGTCAGGAAATGATGAAGCTGTACAAGGAGACGGGTACCAACCCGTTCTCCTCGTGCCTTCCGCTGCTGCTGCAGTCGCCGATCTTCCTGGCCCTGTTCCGGGTGCTCGACTACGCCGCCAAGGGCCAGTGGCACAGCGAGATCATGAAGCCGTACGTCAGCTCGCTGCAGCACGCGAAGATCTTCGGTGCGGAGATCTCGCAGACCTTCCTGAAGGCGAACGGCCCGGGTGCGGCCAACGTCAAGGTCGTCGCGATCGTGCTGATCATCCTGATGACGGCGACGATGTTCACCACGCAGCTGCAGCTGATGCGCAAGAACATGCCGAAGGAGGCCCTCACCGGCCAGGCCGCGCAGATGCAGAAGGTCATGCTGTACGTCTTCCCGGTCTTCTTCCTGATCGGTGGCTTCAACTTCCCGATCGGTGTGCTGATCTACTGGTTCGTCTCGAACCTGTGGACGATGGGCCAGCAGTTCTACGTGATCCGCCGCAACCCGGCTCCGGGCACCCCGGCGTACGACGCGATGCAGGCCCGCAAGCGTGAGCACAACATGCGCCACGGCCGGCCGGCCGACGACGGCGTTCCCGGTACGGCGGGCGCCGCGACCGAGACCGAGACCGACCGGCGACCGGCCCAGCGGCAGCAGCCGAAGCGGCAGTCGCGCAGCGACCGTAAGGGCGGTCCGGCTGCGGGTGGCGCGAATGCGTCCGAGTCGACGGCGTCGAGCAACGGGCAGACCTCGGCCGCACCCCAGGACGAGCCGCGGCCGCAGGACGCACCGAAGAAGCCTCAGGGTGGTGCTGCCAAGAAGCAGCCGGCCGGGTCGGGCAAGCGCCAGCCGGCCGCCAAGTCGGCCGCCCAGAAGCGGGCCGCGCAGAAGAGGGCAGCGCAGAAGCGCTCCGGCGGTTCGCGCTGACCCGCTCGCTCTTCTGATTTGCACATCCTGCCTTGTGAACGACGGGGTCCCCGTGGGGCGGATCTCGATATTGCGAAGGAGTGGCCGTGAGTGACGGCATGCAGAACACCGAGGCGGCGGAGCAGTCCGCCGGTACGAACGACTCGGCCGAGGATCGCCTGAAGGCGCTCGAGGCCGAGAGCGATATTGCGGCGGACTACCTCGAGGAGTTGCTCGACATCGCCGATCTCGACGGCGATATCGACATGGACATCGACGGCGACCGTGCCGCGGTGTCGATCGTCGGCGCGGAGCTGAACAACCTCGTCGGCGAGAACGGCAAGGTGCTCGAGGCGCTCCAGGAGCTGACCCGGCTGGCGGTGTACCGGGAGACCGGTGAGCGGTCGCGGCTGATGCTGGACGTGTCGAACTACCGGGCGAACCGGAAGGCCGAGCTGGAAGAGGTCGGCCGGAAGGCCGTCGAAGAGGCGAAGGCGACCGGTACGCCGGTCCGGCTCGACCCGATGACTCCGTTCGAGCGCAAGGTCGTCCACGACGTGGTTGCCGCCGCCGGCCTGACGTCCGAGTCGGAGGGCGAGGAGCCCCGCCGCCGCGTGGTGGTCCAGCCATGAACGCACGCCCGTGACCGAACACGTTTCACGTGAAACGCCGCCGCCGCTCGTGGAGAAGCTGTTTCCACGGGCGGCGGTCCGGCTTTCGGAGTACGCCGAACTGCTCGCGACCGAGGGCACGCTGCGGGGACTGATCGGACCGCGGGAGGTTCCGCGGCTCTGGGACCGGCACCTGTTGAACTGTGCCGTCGTCGAGCGGCTGATCCCGGAGGAGGCACTGGTCGCCGACATCGGCACCGGAGCAGGGCTGCCAGGGATCGTGCTCGCGATCGTCCGTCCCGATCTCCAGGTGGAGCTCGTCGAGCCGTTGCTCCGACGCAGCACCTTCCTGCAGGAAGCCGTCGACGCACTCGAGCTCGACAACGCGACGGTCGTCCGGTCCCGGGCGGAGGATCTGCCACGGGCGTCGTACGACGTCGTGACCTCTCGGGCTGTTGCTCCGTTGGGCAAACTCGCGCGCTGGTGCCTGCCGCTCTGCGTCGAGGGCGGACTGATGCTGGCGATGAAGGGGTCGTCCGCAGAGGAGGAACTGGACGCCTCCGAACCCGAATTGGCGAAGCTCGGGGCAGAGCTTTGGCACATTCATCAACTCGGCGGCGATGAACTGGCCCTCCCCACGACTGTGGTGAGTATTGTGGCCGGACGTGCTGCAGGGGGATCCCGGCACGGAAGACGCGGGAGGTGAGCGGGTTGGTGAGTCGTGCCCTCGGATGGCCCGAGAAGAGCACAGGTGAGCCGAGGTCATCGCAGGGCATCGGCTGGCCGACCGATCCGGATTCCACCGTTCGGGTGGTCATCCAGGAGCCGGCTCCCGACCTCACTCCCGCGCCGGCACCTCCTGTCCAGACTTCTCCTTCCGACGAGTCCCCGGACCCGATCGTGGCGACTCCGCCGATCGACAGTTCGGGACTCCGGGCGGTCGCGGCGGCCGGTCTTGACCTACCTGTTGAGACCAACGGCGGTTCCGTTTCACGTGAAACGCCGGACATGCGCGATGATGGTTCCGAGCCCGAATCGGCGTCACTGGTGGACGCCGAGCCGGGCTTCTCGGACTCTCCACCGCCTGTGGATGACCACCGCATGAAACTGCCTCTGCACACGGGAATTCGTCCACAGCACCCTGTGGACGGAGCTGGGGGCAGACCCGCCCCGACCCCTACCGACATCCTCTTCGGGCCAAGTCCCGCACCTATTGGAATGGGCGCTATGACTGCCGCACAGATCGCCGCGCGGGCCACGTCGGACGAGCTTCAGCGACGACTTCTCGAGACTCCGATCGCCGCCGCGACCGAACGGACCCTGCTGGTGAATGAAGGACGCACGATGGGCCGCGAGTTCCCGCTGCCCGACCAGACCCGAGTCTTCGTGGTCGCCAACCAGAAGGGTGGCGTCGGCAAGACCACGACGACCGTGAACGTCGCCGCCGGCCTCGCGCTGTACGGCGCGAAGATCCTGGTCATCGACCTCGACCCCCAGGGCAACGCGTCGACGGCCCTGGGCATCGACCATGCCGAAGGGACACCCGGTGTCTACGAGGCGGTCATCGAGGGCGAGGCGCTCGACAATCTGATCCAGCCGTGCGCGGAGCACCCGGGCATCCAGGTGATCCCGGCGACCATCGACCTGGCCGGCGCCGAGATCGAGCTCGTCAGTGTCGTCGCCCGCGAGAGCCGGCTGAAGAACGTGCTCGACGCGTACCTGGCCAAGACCGAGGCCGCGGGGGAGAAGTACGACTACGTCTTCATCGACTGCCCGCCGTCACTCGGCCTGCTGACCGTCAACGCGCTGACCGCCGCGCGCGAGGTCCTGGTGCCGATCCAGAGCGAGTACTACGCACTCGAGGGTCTCTCGCAGCTCCTCCGCCACATCGACATGGTGAAGTCACACCTGAACCCCGGCCTCGACGTGTCGACGATCCTGCTGACCATGTACGACGCCCGGACGAAGCTGGCCGGCGAGGTCGCGGCCGAAGTCCGTGGCCACTTCAAGGACGCCGTACTGCGGACTGCCGTGCCGCGCTCGGTGCGGATCTCGGAGGCGCCGAGCCACGGGCAGACCGTGCTCGCATACGACCCGGCGTCGGCCGGCGCGCTGTCGTACCTGGAGGCCTCCCGAGAGATCGCCATGCGGAACAACGCCTGATCATTGGATCGGTGTGGCACCGTTTCACGTGAAACGGGAACGTCAGCAGTAGCAGGATTCGATCTCGAGGGAGCGCGATGAACACCCGACTCGGACGCGGACTTGGCGCGCTGATCCCCAGCTCGCCGGCCCCCGGCACCACGACTCTCGGCAGCAAGTCGAACTCGATCCCCGGAGCGCCGCCGGTCGCCAAGCCGTCGGAGCCGCAGGGCCCGGAGTTGGCCGCGGTGCCGGGTGCCTCGTTCGCCGAGATCGACGTCGAGAAGATCACGCCGAACCCGAAGCAGCCGCGCAGCGTCTTCGACGAGGAGGCGATGGAGGAGCTCGTCCACTCGGTCAAGGAGATCGGGCTCCTGCAGCCGATCGTGGTCCGCCGGCTCGAGGGCGACAAGTACGAACTCGTCATGGGCGAGCGGCGGTGGCGGGCGACGCAGCAGGCCGGCCTCGCGACGATCCCCGCTATCGTCCGGGACACGTCCGACGACGCGATGCTCCGCGACGCGCTCCTGGAGAACCTGCACCGCAGCCAGCTGAACCCGCTCGAAGAAGCGGCCGCCTACCAGCAGATGCTCGACGACTTCGGCTGCACCCAGGAAGTCCTCGCGAATCGGATCGGGCGATCGCGTCCGCAGATCTCCAACACGCTCCGGCTGTTGAAGTTGCCGGCGGGCGTACAGCGCCGCGTCGCGGCCGGCGTGCTCTCGGCGGGCCACGCCCGAGCCCTGCTGGGTCTCCCGAGCGGTGACGCCATCGAGCGGCTCGCCCAGCGGATCGTTGCCGAAGGCCTGTCTGTCCGCACGGTCGAGGAGATCGTTGCCCTGGGCGACATGAACGCCGAGGACCCGACCCCGGCCCGCCGCCGGAACAAGCCGGTAGCGCCGCGCCTGGTCGACCTGGCCGACCGGCTCTCGGACCGCTTCGAAACCCGGGTGAAGGTCGACCTGGGCAAGACCAAGGGCAAGATCACCGTCGAGTTCGCTTCGCTGGACGACCTCGAGCGCATCGTCACGCTGATGGACCCGAACAAGCAGACCGACTGATTTGTCGACAAAGTTACTCGGCGACTTGCTGCAATGTTTCATGTGAAACATTGCGGGTGGCTTTGATCAGGTAGACGGCCGGGAGGTGGGTCGCCACCGGGCCCATAGCGGGGTACATCTCCGCGACGGGGGACTCCTGGAAGGCGCTGAGGGTCAGGCCTGCCGCCAGGAGCGCGGTGATGATGTCGCTCGGCGGCCAGATGAAGGCAGTGAACGTGGGGGCGTCGGGATTGTCACGGGCGCCGGTCGGGAGTTTGGAGTTCTCGATGGTGGCGCGTGGATTGGAGCGGCCGAAGTAGTCGGCGGTGACGGTCAACTGCCCCGGGCCCTGGACGGCGAGGACCTCCCAGACCGGGTGATGGTCGGCCAGCAGGATCGATCCACCAGGTGCCAGACGCGATGCGATCAGAGTGGCGAAGACGGTTAGGTCCGGGACCCAGCAGATGGCGCCCCAGCTGAGGTAGATGAGGTCGAAGCCGGTGAGGTCGGCCGGGAGGGTGAGCATGTCGGACCGGCGGAAGTCGGCCGGGATGCCGGCGGCAGCGGACTTCGATCGAGCCATCTCCAAAGCGACCTCGGAGATGTCGACGCCGGTAACCACGGCGCCCAGTTGGGCCCAGGAGAGGACCTCGTCGCCACAGGAGCAAGCCAGCTGGAGGACACGACGACCGCGCACGGAGCCGGCGGCCGCGAGTTCGTCTGCTGACAGCGTCGAGCCGCCGCCTGCGAAGTACGACGCGGGTTGACCGGGACGCGCGTTGTGGATCTGGTTCCAGCTGGCGCGGTTCGACTCCGTGATGTCAGTCAGCACGGAGTCGACGCTAGGGGTGGATACCCCAACAGGACAACGGGATTAGCGGCCCTGCAGTTCGTGCGACGTCTTGCGCTCGGCGTAGAACGACAGGAACGGGATCGTGCCGGCCAGCGCCATCATCACCAGCCGCGGGAACGACCAACGGACCCGGCGGAACAGGTCGAAGGTCAGCAGCAGGTAGACCATGTAGAGGAACCCGTGCGTCGGGCCGATCACGTCCATCGCGCCGGGGCTGTCCGCGAAGTACTTGAGCGGCATCGCGAGGAACACCAGCAGCAGGAGCATCACGCCGACGACGTACGCGATCACGCGGTAGCGCATCAGCGCGCCGCGGACGGCCGGGGTCAGCGGCTGGGTGCCGGCGGAGGTGGCGGGGTCGGCTGGAGAAGTCACGCTGAAACGGTACCGCTCGGCTCCACACGTTCCTCGGGCCGGTCCTCGTCCGGGTCCGGCTCGTCGACGGCGCGGTTCGCGTCCAGCACCATCTTCGCCCACATCCACAGCGTGAAGGCCGCGAAAATCCACCACTGGAAGGCATACGCGATGTTCCGCAGCCCGGCATGATCGGTCGGCGGCGGAGGCGGTTGTACAGCGGTCGGCGCCGGAGACGGTACGACGCCGGACACAGACTGCTGTACGACGAACGCGTCGTACACCCGGTAGTCGACAAGGTGGACGATCGTCGGGATCCGCAGTGAGGACAGCACCCGTCCCTTGGCGGCATCGTCCGACGAGTCCTCCGCCTCGGACGCGATCACCGTCCCGGTCAGCTGCACCGGCCCGCTAGGAGCGCGAGCAGCCGCGTCGGTCACCGAAGGCACCCAACCCCGCACGACCATCACGGCGTCGGTCGAGGAAAGCTTCACAGGCGACACAACCCAGAAGCCGACCCGCGAGTCCTGTGAGCGGTCTGCGATGAACACCTGGTCCGCAGCAGGCCCCCACGTCCCATCGACCGTCACCCGCCGACTGACGGCCTTTGACGGCAGGCCCTCGTCAATCGAGAACAGCGACTGCAAAGCCACCGGCGCAGCTTCAGCACGCTGGGCCGTCGCGTCGGCCGTCTTCGACCGGTACACGCCCAGCTGCCACACGCCCATCACCGACATCACCGCAGCAATGGCCAGCGCCAGCACCAGCAGGCCGATCCATCGCGGTGTCAGAACGGTCCGCCACAGCGGCGGCCGATGAGCTTCGGGCATCACAACCTTCAGCGACCAGCAGCTGCCGCGAGCAGATCGCGGCAGAGCACACCGAGCTCGATCCCGGCAGCCTCGGCGGCCAACGGGACCAGCGACGTCTCCGTCATCCCCGGCGCGACGTTCACCTCGAGGAACCACGGCACTCCGGCCGCGTCCACTACGAGGTCCGACCTCGACAGGTCCCGCAGCCCCAGCGCCTGGTGCGCCTGAACTGCCGCAGCCGCGCACGCACCCGCGACCTCAGGCTCGAGCCGAGCAGGTACGACGAACTGCGTCGCGCCCGCCGTGTACCGCGCCTCGTAGTCGTAGAAGCCCGAGTCCGGCCGGATCTCCACCGCTGGTAACGCCCGCGGCCCGTCGCCGGTGTCGACAACGGTGACGGCGACCTCGGTGCCATCGACGTACTGCTCGATCAGCGCCACAGGCCCGTACGCGTAGCAGTTCACCATCGCGGACGGCAGCTCCTCGGCCGACCGCACGATCGAAGCGCCGAGCGCAGAACCGCCGCGAGCAGGCTTCACGACCAGTGGCAGACCGATCTGGTGGATGACCGACTCCATCAGCGACGCGGCGCCCAACTCGCGGAACGTGTCATGCCCGAGTACGACGGACGCGGGCGTGTGCAGCCCGGCGGATCCGACCATCGTCGACGCGACCGGCTTGTCGAAGGCGGTGCGGCAGGCGGCCGCGTCGGCGCCGACGTACGGAACGCCGTACAGGTCGAGGACCTGGCGGAGTGCGCCGTCCTCGCCGGTGACGCCGTGCAGGACGGGGAAGACCGCGTCCGGCGGATCGTTGCGCAGCCGCTCGACCAGGGAGGCGTCGACGTCACGCTGCTCGACCTCTACGCCGACGCTGCGCAGGGCGTCCGCCACCCGCCGGCCGGACCGGAGCGAGACGTCCCGCTCGTGCGACAGTCCACCGGCCAGAACAAGCACTCGACCCAGATCACTCATCACAAATATCCCGATCACTCGTGGGCGACTCCGGCACGGGCGCCGGTCCCGAGGCCCATTCGAACGGTACCGCTAGCGTGTCAGCGACCCACGACCGCCCGTAGATCCATTGCGCAACCTTTGCGCTCGTCAAACCCCGTGGTCTAGCTCAGCTCCGGGCCCGGAGCGTCGTAGTCGCGCCCGGCACCAGGGGGAAGCGGGCCGAACGTCTCGCGGAGTTCGAGCTCCTCGTTGATCACCGCGGCGAGCCTGCCGACACCTTCGGTGATCCGCTCCGGCGTCGGGTGACAGTACGACAGCCGCATGCACTGGGAGCCGAAACCGTCGGCGAAGAAGGCAGTTCCGGGGACGTACGCCACGCGCGCGGTGACCGCACGCGGCAGCATCGACTTCGCGTCCAGACCCTCCGGCAACGTCAGCCAGACGTAGAACCCGCCGCGCGGCCGCGTCCAGGTCGTTGCTGCAGGCATCTTTTCGGTGAGTGCCGCGAGCATCGCGTCCCGGCGCTCGCGGTACATCTCGCGGAACTGCTTCACCTGGCCCATCCAGTCGTGCCGGACCAGGTACGACGAGATGGCGAGCTGGCTGAACGTCGGCGGGCAGAGCGTCGCGGATTCCTGTGCCAGCACGAGTTTCTCCCGCACCGCATGCGGCGCGACCGCCCAACCCACCCGGAAACCGGGCGCGAACGTCTTGGAGAACGACCCGAGGTAGATCACACCTTCGCGATCGTCGGCCCGCAGGGCGCGCTGCGGCTCGCCCTCGAAACCGAGCAGCCCGTACGGGTTGTCCTCCAGCACCAGCAGATTGGCGCGCTGACAGATCTCGAGCACCCGCGACCGGCGCTCGTCCGACAGCGAAACCCCAGCAGGGTTGTGGAAATTCGGGATCGTGTAGAAGAACTTGATCCGTTTGCCGGCCGCGCGCACAGAAGCGATCGCCTGCTCCAGCGCCTCCGGCACGACACCGTCGTCGTCCATCGCGACATGGACCACTTCACACTGGTAGGCACGGAACACCCCGAGCGCACCGACGTACGACGGTGCCTCGCAGATCACCACGTCGCCCGGATCGCAGAACACCCGCGTGACCAGGTCGACCGCCTGCTGGCTGCCGACCGTCACGACGACGTCGTCGGGGTGGGCCTCGATGCCTTCCAGCCGCATGATGTCGCAGATCTGGTCGCGCAGCGCCGGATCGCCCTGGCCGGAGCCGTACTGCATCGCGGTCGCGCCGTTGTCGATCACCAGATCGCGGACCGCGCCGCCGACCACGTCCAGCGGCAGGCCGCCGATGTTCGGCATACCGCCGGCGAGTGAGACCACCTCGGGGCGGCTGGCAACGGAGAACAGTGCGCGGATCTCCGATGCGGTCATGCCCTTGGTCCGTGCTGCATACGCCTCGACGTAGTTGTCGAGGCGGGTCTGCCGGACATCGGGCACGTCAGCACTCACGAGGGCCACTCCAACGGTGATCGAGGGGGAAGTCACCAGGTTACGTCGAGAGACCCGAGTCCGGGCTGTGGATCGGCGCGACCTCTCACTACCATGCCTTATAGGGGCAGGTTCGACCATGCCGTGATCTGGCTGCTGAGACAGCCGGCCGGTGCGGTGCGGCCTGGGAGGTGGACTGCGGAAGGCAGGATTCGGGATGAGCGTGGGCAAGACAGCCGGCTGGACACTCGGCGGACTGGTACTGGGCGTGCTGGCCGGATTCGCGGCCGAGCTGTTCCGGCGGCAACCCGCCGCCAAGGTGCAACAGCGGTACGTCGCCCCCGAGGCGACTCGCACGACGGACGCACGGACCCCGGCCCCGGTGCCGGAACCGGCGACCGAACCCGCTACGCGATGACACGCATCGTGACGAAGCTAACAAGCGTCCGTCGATGCGGCGCCGCTGACCGGACGCGCTGATGGCCCGACGGCTCGAACCGCTGACACTCGCCAACCTCGGCGAGTTGCCGGTTCCGTGCCGTGACTGCGTGTTCTGGGAGCTGGACCCGGTCGCCGCACGCCAGGCCGACCGAAACGGCGACACCGCGCTGGAGAAGGAAGCCTGGTTGTCCCAGCTGCTGCTCGACTGGGGTCAGGCAGGAGTCGTGCTGTACGTCGACGACGACCCGGCCGGGTTCGCGCTCTACGGGCCCGCGACGTACCTGCCCCGGATCCAGGCGTTCCCGACGGCTCCGGTCAGCCCGGACGCCGTCGTACTCGCGACCGGGCGGATCCAACCGCGGTACCTGGGACTCGGGCTGGGCAAGATCCTCGTCCAGGCGGTCGCCAAGGATGTGCTGAAGCGTGGATTCCGGGCCGTCGAGGCGTTCGGGGACTCCCGGTGGAACGGGCCGGGCTGCGTGTGGCCGACTGAGTTCCTGCGCGCGGTCGGCTTCGGTGTCGTCCGCGAGCATCCGCGTAATCCGCGGCTGCGGCTCGATCTGCGCTCGGCGATCACCTGGCGTAGCGAGATGGAGGCCGCCGTCGAGCGGCTGATGGGTGCGATCCGCCCCGAGCCGTCGCCGTCCGGCCCGGTGACGGTCCGGGACGCGTTGAGGTCAGGTCCCGAGTGATCTGGCGCGCGCTGGCCGACGTGGTGATGGTCGTGCACGGCGCCTTGCTGCTGTTCTTCGTGGTGGGCAGCTTCCTCGCCTGGCGATGGCCCAAGCTGATCTGGGACCACCTCGCGATCGTGGTCTGGAACGTTGTCATCGTCGTGGTCGACTTCGGCTGCCCGGTGACCGCGACCGAGAAGTTCTTCCGCCGGCAGGGCGGCGAGAGCGTCTACGCCGGTGGGTACATCCACCACTACCTCGAGGGACACCTCTGGCCCGAAGGGCAGACGCCCTGGGCGGAGCGGATCGGGTTCGCGCTGGTGCTGATCGGGTACGCCGGGTTCTTCGTCGTACAGCACCGGCGGAAGGCCAAGGTCAGGGGCGAGTCAGTGGGACCCCGGACGTGAGCCGGGTGGACGGTCCCCATACTGGGAGGGTGCCTGTCGACGAGTACCTGGCCGCATTGAGCAAGCAGCTCAGTGGGCCGCGGCGCCGGAAGGCTGATCTGCTGGCCGAGGCCGGCGATCACCTGACCGACGCGACCGAGGCCTTCGAGGCCGACGGTTTCGACCGGTACGACGCGGAGAAGCACGCGGTCGCCGACTTCGGGGCGATCGAGGACGTCGCGCCGAGATACCAGGCCGAGCTCGCGATCAGCCAGAGCCGCCGTACGGCGTTGTTGTTGTTCGCGGCGCTGATCATCCAGCCGATCGTGTGGCAGAGCGGCGCGTGGATCTGGACCAGCGTTCCCGATCAGGCCACGCCGCTCAACGATCTACTGCAGACGGTGGTCCGAGCTGTCGGCATGGTCGTCATCGCCGGTGCCGTACTGGCTGTCCTGGCCACCGGCATCGGGGTCCGCTATCCCGTGGTGCGCGAGCACCTGAGCCGGGCGACCGCACTCTTCACGCTGGGCGGTTCCGCGCTGATCGCGGGGATCGGCGTCACGATGACCGCGACCAGTTCACACGCTCCCGGCATCCCTGCGTACGGCATCGTCGGGACGTTCGTCGTCCTGCCGCTCGCGCTGGTGAGCGTCCAGGCCGCTCGCTGCCTACGCCTGGCCCGGGCGTAGCACGCCTTCCACCACAGCCCGGAAGGTGATCCACTCCTGCTTGCCTGAAGCAAGCATCTTCGTGCCGGCGCTGGTCAGCTGGTAGGTCCGGCGCTTCCGGCCGCCGACCGTGCTCCACTCGCTGGCCAGGTAGCCGGCCCGCTCCAGCCGCCGCAGCGCCGGGTACAGCGTGCCGGTCGGCAGGTCGAGCTCGCCGCCGCTGCGCTCGAGCAGCGCCTCCATGATCGCGTAACCGTGCAGCGGCTCGTGCTCGACGACCGCCAGGATCATCGGGTCGAGGTGCCCACGCAGCGCATCCGCCTTCATGTAGCCAGTCTACTCATATGTCTGTTACTGTCGAGAGGCAACATGTAGCCAATCTACTTATAGGACAGTGAGGAGGGCCCGGCGATGACCGTGGAGACCCCTGTACGACGATCGCCCGGCGCGAAACCACCGGGTCCGCTCCACCGCGTCTCCGGCTGGGCCATGCGGCACGCCGGTCTCGCAGTTCTGCTGTGGGTGGTCGTGCTGGCCGCCGTCACCGCCACAGCGACCGTCGTGGGCGCGAACTACAAGAACGACAACTCGCTCCCGTGCACCGACTCCCAGCGGGTGACCGACATCTTCCAGGCGCACCAGCCGAAGGGCGACACGGCTTCGGTGCAGATCGTCGTCCAGGCCGACGGCGGTCTCGACGCGGACAAGAGCCGGATGGCGTCGATGCTGGCAGTCGTCCGGACCCTTCCGCATGTCGCATCGGTCGCGGACCCGTTCACCGCCCCGGGCAGTATGTCGACAGATCGACGTACTGCTTACTCGACCGTCAGCCTGGACGTCGCGGCGACGGATATGCCGGTGGAGGACGTGCGAACGATCATCCATCGGGCGCAGGACTTCGCACGGCCGGGGTTCCAGGTCGAGGTCGGTGGGGATCTGGCCCGGAACGCGGCGGACAGTTCGGGCGGTGCGTCCGAGGGCGCGGGGATCCTGGCCGCGCTGGTGATTCTCGTGTTCCTGTTCGGGTCGTTGCTTGCGGCAACGTTGCCGCTGTTGACCGCGGTGTTCGCGGTGGGCAGCACGGTCGCGTTGCTGATGCTCGCGTCGCATCTGTTCCCGGTGCCGGAGTACACGACGCCGGTGATGATGCTCGTGGGGCTGGGCGTCGGCATCGACTATGCGTTGCTGATCTTCTCGCGCTATCGGCATGAGCTGCTGAAGGGCACGGCCGATCCGAAGATGGTTGCCTTGGACACCGCTGGGCGATCGGTGCTGTTCGCCGGCTGCACTGTCGTGATCGCGTTGCTCGGGCTGTTGGCGCTCGGACTCGGTTCGTTGCAGGGCGTTGCGCTCGGGGTCACGTTGACGGTGTTGATGACGATGCTCGCCGCAGTGACGTTGCTGCCCGCTCTGTTGACTTTGTTCGGGAAGCGGATCGAGCGGAGTGTTCGCAAGCATGCCGCGAAACAGCGTCGTACCCCTGCTGACGGTTGGCGGAAGCTGGCCGGACTGGTGCAGCGTGGGCCGTGGGTGCCGTTGTTGCTCGGGACCGTTGCGCTGGTGGCGTTGTCGTTGCCGGCGTTGAACATGCGGCTCGGGTTCGCGGACGCGGGTACGGACGATCCGGCGAAGACGAGCCGGAAGGCGTACGACCTGCTGGCCGACGGGTTCGGTTCTGGATTCAACGGTCCGCTCGTCGTGGTGTCCGAGGGCGACAAGACTGCGGCGCAGGTACTTGGTCAGACGTTGGCCGCGGATCCCGGCATTGCAGCGGTGACGCCGCCGCAGCTGACTCCGGACGGCAAGGTCGCCACCGTGCTGGCGTTCCCGAAGTCGGCGCCGCAGGACGCGGCGACGAGCGACCTCGTGCAGAGACTGCGCGACGACACGTTGCCGAAGCTCGAATCGCAGACCAGGGCGACGTACCTGGTCGGGGGAGCGACGGCGGCCGCGGACGACTTCGCGTCGGCCGTGAGTAAGCGGCTGCCGATCTTCGTACTCGTGGTGGTCGGTCTGTCGGCGCTGCTGCTGACGGCGGTGTTCCGGTCGGTGCTGATCCCGTTGAAGGCCGCCGTACTCAATCTGCTCAGCATCGGCGCCTCGCTCGGCGTGATCACGCTGGTGTTCCAGCAGGGCTGGTTCGGTGCGCAGGCGGGGCCGATCGAGGCGTTCGTACCGGTGATGATCTTCGCGATCGTGTTCGGGTTGTCGATGGACTACGAGGTGTTCCTGGTGTCGCGGATCCACGAGGAGTGGCGGCGTACCCAGGACGCCCGGGCCGCCGTCCGGGAAGGACTGGCGACCACGGGCAGTGTGATCACGGCGGCGGCCGCGATCATGATCGTGGTGTTCGCCGCGTTCCTGCTGAGCCCGGACCGGATGCTGAAGCAGTTCGGTCTCGGCCTGGCGACCGCCGTCCTTCTCGACGCCCTCCTGATCCGCTGCATCATCGTCCCGGCCGTACTGCGCCTGATGGGCAACCGTGCTTGGTGGCTACCCCGCTGGCTCGACCGGGCGCTGCCGAGGATCGCACTCGAGAAGGACTGAGGTCAGCCGTTGGCGGCCACGCCGATCTTGTGACCTTGTGCGTCGGCGAAGACGCCGAAACTCGTGCCGGGGACCTGCTGGGCGGGCTGGACGATCTGTCCGCCCAGCTCCTCGGCGCGGGCGAGCGTGGCCGCGACGTCCTCGACCGCGACGAAGAACAGCACCTCGTCCTCGGCGCTCTGCCGCGGGCTGATCGCGACGTACGTCCCCTCCGGCGTACCGGTGTCGATGAACGTGTAACCGGGGAACGCGCCCTCGGACGCGATCTTCCACCCGAACAGGTCAGCGAAGAACTGCCGGGTCTTGTCTGGGTCCGCCGATCGGATCTCGGCATGGACGACTGGATGTGCCATGAGCCCCTCCTAGGTCAACTGATGCGTCAACCAGTTGACGAACGGCCCAGCCGGAAATCGACTCAGACGGTCAGCTGCCCGAAGCGGAGCATGCCGGTGGCGGCATCCTGCTCCGGCGGCAGGTACACCCGCTGGATCGCGACCACGATCGCCTCCGCGATCACATCGCGGAAGGCCGGGTCGGCCAGGCGGGCGGAGTCGTGCGGGTTCGTGACGTAGCCGATCTCGAGCCGGACCGCGGGCATCTTGGTCCGCCGCAGCAGGTCCCAGGTCTTCTCGTGGGTACGGCAGTCCAGCAGGTCGGTCCGCGCGACGATCTCGCGCTGCACCAGGCCGGCGAACTGCTCACCGACGCTTGACGAGGCGCCGTGCAGGTCGTTGCCGTAGTAGTACGTCGCGACGCCCTGCGCCTCCGGGTTCATCGAACCGTCGGCGTGCAGCGAGACGCACAGGTTCGCGTCGGTCTCGTTCGCGAAGGCGGCCCGGGCCAGCTCGTCCGGCCCCTGGTCGCGGCCCCGCGACAGATACGCCCGTACGCCGGTGGCGCCGAGGCGGCCCTCGATCCGGGCGGCCAGGTCGTACGCGATATCGGACTCGCGCAGGCCGTAGCCCTCCCAGCCGTAGTCGAATCCGCCGTGGCCCGGGTCGATCACCACGGTCTTGCCGGACAACCGCGGTCCGGCGGCGCGGACGGCCTCCCGCGCACGCAGCGCGTCGGGCCGGCCGCCGGTCGCCATCGGGCGGATCCGCTGCAGTGCCTTGAACGTCGACGGTCCGCATGTCCCGTCGCCGGGAAGCCCCATGTTGCGCTGGAAGTCGGTCACCGCGCGCTGGGTGTCGGCTCCGAAGATCCCGTCGATCCGCGCGACGGCGAACCCGAGCTCCTGAAGCTTCGCCTGCAGAGCGAGTACGTCGTCACCGGACAGCGGATGCGACGGAACGTACGTCAGCAGCCGGTCGCCCAGCCGCCACCGTGCGTCGTCGATGGCCCGATAGGTCTGCGGGCCGACGATCCCGTCGATCATCAGCCCGCGTTGCTGCTGGAACCCCCGGACAGCGTGCGCGGTCGCCTCGTCGTAGACGTCATGACCGCCGGCCAGCAGCCCGAGCCGCTGGAGCTTGCCGACGATCTCGGCGACCGCCTCACCGCTGTCGCCGATCCGGTACACGCCGTGCGGGCCAGACGGTGACACTGCCATGCAACTGCTCCTTGCCGTGGCGGACGGGGGTCCTGGGTAGATCAGGCCGTGAAGTCTGCCAGCTCCTTCAGCAGGGCAGCCTTCGGCTTCGCGCCGACGATGGACTTGGCCAGTTCACCGTTCACGTACACGTTGATCGTAGGGATACCGGTGACCTTGTAGTTGCTCGGGGTGACCGGGTTCTCGTCCACGTTCATCTTCAGGAAGGTGAGCTTGTCGCTGTGGTCCTGCGCCAGCTCCTCCAGGATCGGCGAAACCTGGCGGCACGGGCCACACCACTCGGCCCAGAAGTCCACCAGCACCGGCTTGTCGCTCTTCAGCACGGTCTGGTCGAACTCGGCGTCGGTGACGGCGTTCATGTTCTCGCCCATGGGCGTATCTCCTTCAGTGGTTATGAGTCAGGTTCAGACAGAGACAGGCTCGGTGGTGGCGGCCGCGTGCTCCGCGTCCTCCAGCGTGGCCAGGTAGCGCTCGGCGTCCAGGGCGGCCGCACAGCCGGTGCCGGCCGCGGTGATCGCCTGCCGGTAGGTGTGGTCCACCAGGTCGCCGGCGGCGAACACGCCCGGCAGGTTGGTCTGGGTGCTGTCCGGCTTGACCAGCACGTACCCCTCGTCGTCCAGGTCGACCTGGCCCTTGACCAGCTCCGAGCGCGGGTCGTGCCCGATCGCGATGAACAATCCGGTGGCCGGCAGCTCACGGGTCTCGCCGGTCTGGGTGTCCTTCAGCGTCAGGTGGCTGAGCTTGTCCTCACCGTGGATCTTGTCGACCGCCGAGTTCCAGTGGAACTGGATCTTGTCGTTGGCGTGCGCCCGGTCGGCCATGATCTTCGAGGCGCGCAGCTCGCCGCGGCGGTGCACCAGGTGCACCTTCTTGGCGAACTTGGTCAGGAAGGTGGCCTCCTCGACGGCGGAGTCGCCACCGCCGACGACCGCGATCTCGTGGTCACGGAAGAAGAAGCCGTCACAGGTCGCACACCAGGACACGCCGTGCCCGGACATCCGGTCCTCGTCGGCCAGGCCGAGCTTGCGGTAGCCCGAGCCCATGGCCAGGATCACGGTCTTCGCGCGGTGCTCGACACCGGCGGAGTCGGTGACGACCTTGATGTCGCCGGTCAGGTCGACCTTGGTGATGTCGTCCGGCACCAGCTCGGCGCCGAAGCGCTCGGCCTGGGTGCGCATCTCGTCCATCAGGGCCGGGCCCATGATGCCCTGCGAGAAGCCCGGGAAGTTCTCCACCTCGGTGGTGTTCATCAGCGCGCCACCGGCGGTCACGGAGCCTTCGAAAACCAACGGCTCCAGTGCCGCGCGAGCGGCGTACACAGCGGCCGTGTAACCGGCCGGGCCGGAGCCGACGATGATGACGTTGCGAACTGTGGAGTCGCTCATTCAGGCGTTCCTCGGGGAGTCGAGATTGGTACGTCGTACTCAACGGATCCTAGAGGCCGTCCATTCCCACGGTACCCACCCCGTCAGGGCGGGTCGTCATCGATTGCGCAGTGTCACCGTCGTGTCGTAGAACGGGCTCGCAACGCCGCCCGGCTCGCTACATCCGGTGACCGCGAACACCTGGATGTCGCGCGGCGAGCCGCCCTGCAGACCGATGATCGTGGCCCGCTTGCCGTCGATCTTGGCGGGCTGGACCAGCCGGACGTTCGGGTTCGGCCGGGCGGACGCGAACGTCCGCGCGCAGGCCTGCTCGGCCGCGGAACCGTGCATGATCGCGCCCGGGTTGTGCTCGAGCCACTGCTGGATCTGCGGGCCGAGGTCGTTGGTGGTGGTCGTCACCGCATCCGCGGGCGGGGAGTTCTGGTCGGTGCTCGCCGCGCCGTCACCGGCGTTGTCCTTGGTCGCGAACACCACGCCGACGCCGATCGCGGCGATCAGTACGACGCCGGCCGCCGCGCCGAGCAGCTTCGGCAGGTGGCGGCGGGGCTCCTCGCGGATCTGGGCCAGTGAGTGCACGCCGACCGTCGAGGCACGCAGTACCGACTCCGACACGATGACGGCGTCCAGGTGCTCGGCGACGTCGGTCGGCATCGGGATGTCGGCGCGGCCCTCCTCGGCCAGGTCCTCGGACAACTTCACCAGGGCGTCGTACGTCTGCTGGCACTCCGGGCAGGCCTTCACATGCTCACGAGCGCGGTGCGCCTCGGGGGCAGGCAGCAGGTTCTCGATCAGATCGGCGATCGTGTCCGTATCCAGGTGCTCGAGGTGCTCACTGGTCGGCAGACCGGATTCGGTCATCGGGGCTCGCCTCCTCACAGGAGGTATGCGGCGGCGTGATCATATGAAGCTCCGGGTCGAAGGCAGGTGCAGTCGGGTCGCCAGAGGCAGGCGACCTCGCTTCGACGGTGTACCCGTTCATTCGGTTCCCACCGCTTCCGCGGCGGATTTCTCCGGTACGTCGGACTCCCGGGTCGTCTGCCAATGCCGCAGCAGCGGGAGCAGCTTGGCGCGACCGCGGGCGCAGCGGGATTTCACCGTGCCCGGGGCGCAGTCGAGGATCGCTGCAGCCTCCTCGATCGAGTAGCCCTCCATGTCGACCAGCACCAGCGCGGCGCGCTGGTCCTCGTTGATCTGCTTGAGCGCGTTGAGCACGTCCAGGCGGCGCTCCCGGACCTCCGCCGGGTCCTCCTCGGACGGCCCGGCCAGCTCGGCCGCACGGTCCTCGTCCTCGGGGAGCGGGTCGGCGGCCCGCACCTGACGGCGGCGGATCCGGTCCAGACACGCGTTCACCACGATCCGGTGCAGCCAGGTGGTCACCTTCGCGTCACCACGGAACGAGTCGGCCCGCCGGAACGCCGAGATGAACGCCTCCTGCAGCGCGTCGGCCGCCTCTTCGGGCTCACCGAGCGTCCGGATCGCGACCGCCCACATCCGGTCCCGGTGCCGCTTGACCAGGAACCCGAACGAGTCCGGGTTGCCGGCTACGTGCATCCGCAGCAGTTCGTGGTCGTCGAGCTGGTCGTAGCTCGTCGGCGCACCGGAAGGAGCAGCCGGATGCACCGGCTCGCCGGCGCCGATGCGCGGGACGTCCGGGCGGGGCGGCTGGTCGCCCGAGTCCAGGTGGGCCGTCATTTCTGGATTGAGACCTCCGAGATGATGCCCCGGAATCCGCCGTCGGCCTTCGGCAGCTTGGTCAGGTACACCAGGACGTACCGCGAGGTGGTCGGCGACTGGGGAGTCAAGGTGACCGTACCCTCCGGCTGGTCCGCCTTGGTGTCCACCGCCTTCCAGCCGCTCACCGAGGTCGGCGACTTGGTCGTGTCGCCCTTCGGGACCATCAGCTGGATGCTCGTGTCGTCACCCTGCAGCGCGACCGCCACGCTCGCGATCGACGTGTTCGCGCCGAGGTCGTAGACGATGCCCACGCCGGGCTTGGTGCCGCCCAGGTTCGGCTTGTTGTGGTACGTCTGCGTCTGCCAGGTTGTGCTGGCCTTGCCGTCGTACGTGTTCGGGACGTCCTCGTGGTGCTCTTCGCCGTTCCCGCCGTCGGCCTCCGGGTCGAAGTCCTTGGCCGCGACGATCTTCGCCGGGCCGCTGGTCGCGGACGGCGTCGTGCTGGTCTGCGGCGGGGCGCTGCTCTTCGCGCCGCCGCTGTTGCTGTCCTGGTCGTTGTTCATCGCGCCCTTGAGCAGGAACTGCGCCATCGCGATCACCGACAGCAGCGCGAGGATCGCGAGCAGGATCAGGATCCGGCCGCCCCAGGAACCCTTCGGCTTCGGCTCGTCGTGCCGGCGCCGGCCGTTCCCGTTCGACGGCGGGGGAGTCTGGCGGCGGACCGGTCGCGTCTCGGCCGCGGTGTTGTACGCCGGCTGCGGCGGGCGGTACCCGTTCTGCTCGGCGTCGTACGTCGGCTGCGGGTTCGGGTCGAGGGCCGGCGGGCCGGCCGGCGGCATGGCCTGGGTGGCGTCGTCGATGCTGCCGTTCTGCCGGGCGACCTGGACCGTCTCGTCCATCTGGTTCGGCGGCTCGTGCGAGCTGCCGACGACTCCGGACAGCGCGGCGGACAGGCCGGCCGCGCTGGTGATCGGCGGGGCGTGGTGCCGGGGCGGATCGCCCAGCAGGCGGTCGCTGATGTCGTCGAGCGAGCGCGGTACGCCGGCTCGCACCTGGCGTGGGCTCAGCAGGCGGCCGTGCTCGACCGGTGCGGGCTGGAGCCCCCAGGCCGGCGCCGGACCGGGCCAGCGGCCGGTCAGGGACGCGAACAGCAGCTCGCCGAGCGAGTGCACGTCTTCCTCAGGTGAACCCGCTCCGGACGACCGCAGCGCTGCCTCGGTGGCGACACCGACGACCTTGATCGCGCCCGCGTCGGTGATGATCACCGTCGCCGGGCTGATCGCTCCGTGCGCGTAGCCGGTGCGGTGCAGGTTCTCGAGCGCTTCGGAGACCTCACGGGCCAGCCAGCCTGCCTGCTGCCCGGTCAGCGGCCCGGTGCCGAGCATGCGCTCCAGGGAGCGCCCGCCGGCCCATTCGCGGACGCAGTACGTCACACCGTCGTGCATGTCGCAGTCGAGCACCCGCAGGAACCGCGGATCGTTCGCGGCGGCGGCCCGGCGCGCGGCGTCGAACAGCAGGTTCGTCCGCGGATCACCGACCGGCAGTACGTCGACGACGACCGCGCGGCTGAGGACCTCGTCCACGGCCCGCCACACCCGCGCCCCGTCGATCTCTGCCAGCAACTCGGCGATCCGGTACCGCCCGGCCAGCAGGGCACCAGGACTCACGGTCTGGTTCGACACGGTGTCTCTCGCCCTCCTTGATGCCCCAGCGGCCCTTTCGCAGCCCCATGTTAGTGCCCCACCGAGACGACACGTGGTGCACGAATGCACAAGCGTTCCGGTTCAGCGGCGTACAGGCAACTTCGATGTGACCATGGACACCACGTCGTTCACTTCGTGGATACGGAGTACCCGGGACACTGCGGCGTATACCGGGAGCATGACGGCCGCCGCGATCACCAGTTCGAGGATGGCGCCGAGCGGTCCGGACCAGTCGATTGCCAGGCTCAGCGCCCAGATCACCAGACGGGCCGTACCGACGCCGGCCACCGCCGCGATCACCATCGCGAGCAGCGGGAGCCCGATCCCCGCACCGGGCACGCGCGGCACCCGCCGCCGCAGCACCGGCCTGGAGATGAGTACGGCGACCAGATAGGCGAGCGCGTATGCCGCGCCGAGCACCACGCCGCTGAACCGCAGGTGCTCGGCGTCGAGCAGCACCCGGACCCCGATCACGGCCGCGGCGATGTTGGTTGCCGCGATCACGCATTGCAGGAAGAACGGAGTCTTGGTGTCCTCGAAGGCGTAGAACGTGCGGAGCTGGAAGTACTGCACGGTGAACGGCACGATGCCGAGCGCCAGCGTCATCAGCGTGTACGACATCAGCGTCAGGTTGTTCTTACCCGAGCCGTACCCGGCGATCAGCGTGACGATCGGATACGCGAACGCGATCATCGCGGCCGCAGCCGGTACGACGATCGCCAGCGTCTGCCGGATCGAACGAGCCGACAGTTGGGCCACCGCCGCGGTGTCGCCCTCGGCCGCCAGCGCGGACATCTGCGGCAGTGCGGCGGTCGCGAGCGAGACCGTGACGATGCCGTGCGGCACCAGGATGATCAGCATCGCCGTGCTGTACGCGAACAGACCGGCCTTCGCGCCGGGGTCGTCGGACGCGCTACCCGCGATGGCGAGCTGCGTGACCACGACGAGCGTCACCTGGTTCACGGCGACGAAGAGAACCGTCCAAAGGCCCAATCGGGCAGTGTGCCCCAGACCGGTACCGCGGAGGCCGAACTTCGGCCGATAGGTGTGCCCGCTCGCCTTCAGGTACGGCAGCAGCACCAGCAGCTGGACGGCGATGCCGATGGTGTGCCCGAGCCCGAGCAGCAGCTCCTCGCCGCGGCTGTACGTCGGAGGCGTGTCGCCGACCCGGTAGACGAACAGGAAGATGACGATCGAGGCGCACGCGACGATGTTGTTCGCGATCGGCGCCCACATCATCGGACCGAACCGGCGCCGCGCGTTCAGCACCTGACCGACCAGCACGAACGCGCCGTAGAAGAAGATCTGCGGCAGACAGAGCCGGACGAACATCACCATGTTCGCCTTCTCGGTCATCCGGGACGGATCGTGCAGCTCCTTCGGCAGGTACAGCTCGGCGATCGCCGGCGCCAGCAGCACGCACCCGACGGTGACGACGGCGAGTACGACGAAGCCGAACGTCAGCACCCGGTTGGTGAAGTCCTGACCGCCGTCGTCGTGGTTCTTGATCGCGCGGACCAGCTGCGGGACCAGGACGGTGTTGAACACCCCGCCGGCGAGCAGGATGTACAGGCTGTTCGGAATCGTGTTCGCGGCGGTGAAGATGTCGCCGCGCAGCGCGGTGCCGATGGCGGCGGCAAGCAGGGCGATCCGGATGAATCCGAGCAGGCGGGACAGCACCGTTCCGGCTGCCATCACCGCCGCGGATCGCAGGGTGCGGTCAGCCATCCTTCGAACCGACTCCTTCTTTCAAGGACGCATCCGGAGCCGCAGCTTCGGGTACGCCGTTCGCCGCGGGGCGATCGTGGGCGGGATCAGCGGTGTCAGTGGACTCGGCGACCTCACTGGCCTCAGCGGCCTCGGCGGCGGGAGTCGGGTTGCGGCGCTCGGTCCGGATCCGGCGGTAGATGCGGACGAACGACGTACCGAACAGGAGGGCGCAGGCGGCGCCGACCAGGACCCAGCCGACGCTGCCGTACTGGCTGGCCTGGATCAGCAGCTCCTGGGACTTGCCGACCGACTGGCCGCCCGCGGTGACCACCTGGGCGTTGGCCCGGATCAGACCGTTCTGCTCGGCGCTCGCGGTGATCCGCGGGGTCCACTTCTGCCGCGGGCCGAGGACGGCGCTCTGCGGCGGCGTGATCTTCAGGTCGGACCGGTTGGCCGCGGTGACCTGGATGCCGACCCGGACCGACCACTCGGTGTCGTTGGTGATGGTCAGCGGGAACGTGCCCTTGCTGCCGGCCAGGTTGACCTTGATCTCCTTGCGCAGCCCGCGGTCGACGCTGGCGTTGACCAGGTGCACCTTGCCGAGCTGCTGGTTCGCCGATCCGAGCTCGATCGCGGTGAAGTGCCGGGCCTCTTCCGGATAGCCGTTCCAGCCGGACGACGTGGACCGCAGCAGTGCGTGCGTCATCACCTCCGGCAGCGCGTTCTCGTCGACGAGCAGGGCCTGCATCGTGCTGGTCGCGGCGTCGAGGTCGCGGATGCTGCTCAGGTGCGACTCCGTCAGTACGCCGTTGTTCTGGCCCGCCTTCGGAGCTCTGACGGCCTGTGGACGGGGATTGCTCGCCACGACCGTGCTGACGTCGGTGGCCTTGATCCAGGGCAGCGACAGACTGGCGGCCAGTTGCGCGGTGGCAGCGCCGTCGGTGTCCCAGCCGCGGGGTGGCAGGACGACGACCGACGAGGTGCCCTTGCCGCTCGCGGCGATCAGCGCGGTCTCGGCCGCGAACCGCTGGCGGACCTGCAGCGGGCTGGAGGCGGTCTCCGGGTCGGGGCCGCCGTCGGTGAGGGCGGAGTTCGCGATGACGGTACGGACGGAGGTGTCCGGACCAGGCGTGGTCACGTCGTACACCGGGGTCGTGGTGAGCACGGGCCGGGTCGCGGCGGACCACGAGGCGCTGCTGACCAGGTTCAGGTCGCTGGAGCTGGCGCCGGCGAAGCCACCCGAGGCAGCGCCGAGGTAGCGGCCGGCAGCGGCGCCGCCCTCGAGCCACAGGCCGTTGGTGAAGGACGGCGGCACGTTCACCGAGGTGGCGGGCAACGCGTAGCCCTGGGTCGCCTTGCGGGCATCGGCGACGAGCTTCTTCAGCGGCTCGCCCGAATCGAGCAGGCCGGCCACATCGGGGTCGCCGTACGGCAGGAGGACGACCTGGTTGCCCGCGGCCCGGGTGGCGTCGAGCTCCTTGAGCCACGTCGTCGCGACGGTCACTCCGGCGCCCTGGGTGGTCTGACCGTTCTGACCGACGATGACGTAGCCCTTGGTCATCTGCCGGATCTCGTCGAGCATCGCGGGGTCGAGCAGCCAGGTGACCTTGTGCGCCTTGCCCAGCGCGAGCAGGCGGCCGAGCGAGCCGGTCGGCGCGAGCGACTGGGCCAGGGAGTCGTTGGCGAAGTTCTTGCCGCCGAGCTGGGTCGGGCGGTGCCGCAGCGGGATGACGAGGGCGGTGTCGACGGTGCGGGTCAGCGGCGTCGTACCGGCCACCGGCATCAGCGTGCGGGCGCGGCCGGCCATGATCCGGGCGCTGTTCGGCGGTTCGCCGCGGAACGTGACGCCGACGACGTACACGCCGGTCTGGTCGTTGATCCGCCATTCCTTCCACGGCACCGTCAGCGTGAACTCGACGGTCTGCTTCGGCGCCAGCGGCTGGTCGAACGGCTTGAACGTCTGCGGGTCGTTGGTCAGGTTGCTGCAGCTGTCCCGGTCGTTCATCGGGGTGTTCTGCTCGGTCGGGATCGCGTCGACGGCGGCCGTGCTCGCGAGCCGGGTGCGGTCGATACAGGCCAGCGCCTGCGGATCGTTGAACGTCACCGAGCTGGTGTTCGTCACCCGGCCCTTGATCACCACCGGCTGGCCGGGCCTGGGAGCGACCGGGCCGAACGAGTCGATCGTGACCTGGACGGTCGGATCGTCGGCCGGAGCGGCGTCGGCCGGAGCGCCGAGAGTCGCTGCCGAAGCAGCAACCAGCAGGCAGGCTCCCGCCACCGCAGAGAGCCTCAGTCGCCGTCTGAACACGCCGTCACCGTAACCTAGTTCCCCGTGTCACCATTTGCCGACCAGTCAGGCTCTGCCGGATCGTTGCCCGCAGTGCAGCGACGAGCCGTCCAGGCCTTGCTGCAACTCGCTCCGGTGGTCGACGAACTGGGCTCCCGGTTCGATGCCGCCGGCCATGAGATCGCCCTGGTCGGCGGTCCTGTCCGGGACATTCTCCTCGGCCGGGGGAGCAAGGATCTGGACTTCACCACGTCAGCACACCCCGATGTGATCGAGCGGTTGCTGTCCGGGTGGGCGGACCATGTGTGGGACATCGGCAAGGCGTTCGGCACCATCGGTTGTCGTCAGGGCGAGTGGGTCCTGGAGATCACGACCTACAGGTCGGAAACCTACGATCCCACCTCGCGCAAGCCCGAGGTCGCGTACGGCGACAGCCTGGAGGGCGATCTGGCCCGCCGGGACTTCGCGATGAACGCGATGGCGGTCCGGCTGCCGTCGCGGCAGTTCGTCGACCCGTACGGCGGGATCACCGACGTCGCGAACAAGGTCATCCGTACGCCGGGCACGCCGGAGGACTCGTTCTCCGACGATCCGCTGCGGATGATGCGCGCGGCCCGGTTCGCCGCGCAGCTCGGGTTCACGCCCGACCCGGCGGTGGTGGCTGCGATGACCGCGATGGCCGACCGGATCACGATCGTGTCCGCGGAACGGGTCCGCGACGAGCTGGAGAAGCTCATCTGCGCCGACCAGCCGCGGATCGGGCTCGATCTGCTGGTGTCGACCGGGCTGGCGAAGTACGTGCTGCCGGAGCTGCCGGCGCTCAAACTGGAGCGGGACGAGCACCACCGGCACAAGGATGTGTACCAGCACTCGCTCACCGTCCTCGATCAAGCCATCGACCTGGAATCCCGCCTGTCTGTTCCGACGCCCGATTTCGTCGTTCGGTTCGCCGCGCTCATCCACGACATCGGGAAACCGAAGACGCGGAAGTTCGAGGACGGCGGGAAGGTGACGTTCCACCACCACGACGTGGTCGGGGCGAAGCTGGCCCGGAAGCGGATGAAGGCGCTGCGGTTCAGCAACGAGCAGATCGAGCAGGTCAGCAAGCTGATCGAGCTGCACCTGCGCTTCCACGGGTACGGCGACGGTGAGTGGACGGATTCCGCCGTACGGCGGTATGTCCGCGACGCCGGCGACCAGCTCGAGCGGCTGCATGTGCTGACCCGGGCCGATTCCACGACCCGGAACAAGCGCAAGGTCGAGATGCTCCGGGCCGCGTACGACGACCTCGAGGCGCGGATCGCCCGGCTGCAGGAGCAGGAGGAGCTCGATGCCCTGCGCCCCGATCTCGACGGCAACCAGATCATGGAGATCCTGGGCATCCCGCCCGGCCGCGAAGTCGGCGAGGCGTACAAGTTCCTGATGGAGCTCCGCCTGGACGAGGGGCCACTCGGCGAGGACCGCGCCCGCGAGGAGCTCCTGCGCTGGTGGTCGGCGCGCTCCTGAGCCCTCGTGGCGCGACGGTCCCGGGCAGTACGGTCGGGCAATGGTGTGGCTATATCTCACCGTGGGCGCGGGGGTTCTGATCGTCGTCGGCGGTTACCTCCGGGCTCGGGGTGCGCCGGCGCGAGCGGCAGCGGGCGCGATGAAGCGAATGCGCGACCTCGTGACCGAGGACGTAGAGCAGCTCGGCGCCGAACTCGACACTCTGGACGGCGTCACGGCAGATCCGCATTACGTGCAGGCACAACGGGCCTACAAGTCAGCTCGGGCCGCGCTCGCGCAGTCGCAGGAGATCGAGACTGTGGCCGAGGCGGTCGCGGAGGGGAACTACGAGGTCGCCTGCGTGCGGGCCGGTCGTGACGGCCGGGAGTTGCCGGAAGAGCGGGTGCCTTGCTTCTTCGATCCGCGGCATGGTCCGTCGACCGCCGACGTGCTGTGGACAGAGCCGGGCGGTGGGCGGCGGAGGCTGCCGGCCTGCACGGGCGACGCGGAGCGGATCAGCGCCGGGGCGGAGCCGTTCGTCCGCACGGTCGACTACGACGGGGTGCAGGTCCCGTACTGGGAGGCGGACACGGGTGCTTACGGGCAGGCCTACTTCTCCACTGACGAGCACGCGCTTGCGGTGTTCGCGGCCGAGCAGGATCCGAGTGAAGGCGGAAGCCACACTGCGGGCTAGATCGCCTGTGGGAGTTGGGTTGCGTATGCCCGGGCGATGAGCTCGGCTGATTCTGGGTGCGGTTTGTAGGTCGTGTTGTTGATCGACGCGACCGGCAGCGCGGGGTCGATCGAGTTGGTCAGGTATGCCGCGTCGTACAGCTCGAGGGCTGTCACCGGTGCTGTCGTGTAGGCGGGCAGGCCGCGTTGGAGGATCTGCTGGCGGATGCCGTGGAGGACCGGGGCGGACGGGAAGACGATGTCGGTGCCGCGCGCGAAGCAGATGTTCCAGATGGAGGCTTCGGAGATCTCGCCGGTCCGGGTGTGGAAGAGGGCGTCGTCGTACCCCTCGTCCTTTGCTTTGTGGGCGTAGTAGGTGAGGTCGAAGGTGCCGGTGTGTTTGAGGTGCGGGACCGCTCGTTCGTGCTCGTAGGTGACGAGGCGAACGGGATCTGTGGTCGGTGCAACGGGAGGGCCGACGCGCACCAGTAGGTGGAGGCGCGTGGTGGCGAAGACGTTGACGCGGATCGAGAGGTCGCCGGAGCCGGCCTCGTCGACGGCGGCGCGGAGGTCGGTGCGGACGCGGTCGGCGGGCATCGGTTCGCCGAAGACCTCGTGGGTGCTGCGGTCCAGCCGGTCGAAATGCAGGTCGAGGCCGTCGACGCGGCCGTCGCGGACCTGCATTGAGGTGAAGTGGCCGAAGGTGGTTGCGCGCAGCAACACCGGGTCGACCGCGCGCAACAAGGCCCCGTCCAGCAGCAAGAAATCGGTCACGCACTCTAGTCTCGCGGTGTGGACGTATGGAGCATCATCGGGTGGGGCGGATCCGCGCTCGTCGTGTGGTCGTTGCTGCAGACACGGATCCTGAGGTTGCGGATCCTGAACCTGGTCGGCTGTGTGATCCTGGTCGGCTTCAACGCCGCGGTCGGCGTCTGGCCGATGGTCGGGATGAACGCGGTGCTGGCCGTCATCAACGTCGTACATCTGTGGCGGCTGCTCCGGCACCGGCACGACGAGGCGGCGTACCAGGTGCTCGAGGTCGACAAGACCGACGCGTACCTCGGCTACGTCCTGGATCGGCACGCGAAGGACATCACCCGGTTCAACCCGGGGTTCACGCCCGGGGCGAGCGAGTACGCGTTCCTGGTCCAGCACGACGACCGCACCGTAGGCGTGGTCCTCGCCCACGACGCCGGCACCGGCCGCGCGCAGATCGACCTCGACTACGTGGTCCCGAAGTACCGCGACTTCACGCCCGGCGAGTTCGTCTACCGCCGCAGCGACGTCTTCACCGACCACGGCTTCCGGCAGGTCCTCGCCCCACCGCGGATGCTCGACTCCACGCCGTACCTGAAGAACCTCGGCTTCCGCCGCGAGGGCGAGCACGTGGTGCTGAACCTCTAGAGATCCTTCGCGAAGCAGAGCGAGACCGGCTCGTGCTCGAAGGGCGGGTACGGCGGGGTCGGCTGGTAGCCGTGGTTCGTGTAGAGGGCGATCGCCTCGGCCTGTTTGGTGCCGGTCTCCAGACGCAGGCGGGTCAGGCCGGTGGAGCGGGCCTGCGATTCGACGGCGTCCAGGAGGATGCGGGACAGGCCCCAGCCGCGGGCGGTAGGGACGACGTACATGCGCTTGATCTCGCCGAGGTTCGGGGCGACGGGCTGGAGGCCGACGCAGCCGACCGGGGTTCCGTCGAGGGTCAGCAGCGTGAAGGCGATGTCGGGGTGGAGGGCGACGAGCGGCTGGTCCTCGCCGTACATCGCGGCGAGCTCGGCCTGTTGAGCGGTGACCAACGCCCGGACGGCGGGGTCCGTCGCGGGTGCTGCCTGCAGTTCCACTCCCTCGATCAGCATGAATCGGACGGTAGCAAGATGGCGTGACGCTGCTGTTTCCATTTCCTCTCTGTGATCTGATGACCGGGTGAGGTCACTGGTCGAGATCGCCACTGGGGTACGTGACGGGACGCTGGACCCGGTGGAGCTGGTTGAGGACGCGTTGGCGCGCGCTGCCGACGCGGCCGAGCTGAACGCTGTTGTGCACCTCGATGTGGAGGGTGCGCGCAAGGCGGCCGCCGCGCATGACCGGACCGGTGCGCTGGCAGGTGTTCCGGTGCTGGTGAAGGAGATCGTCGAGGTCGAGGGGCTTCCGTACCGCTGTGGTTCCGCGTCGATGGACGAGGTGGCTCGGACAGACGCAGAGGTCGTACGGCGGTTGCGCGCGGCCGGGGCGATCATCGTCGGGCTGTCGCACACACACGAGTTCGCGTACGGCTGCACAGGTACGTCGAACCGCGTCGGACCCTGCCGGAACCCGCACGATCCGTTGCGGATGACAGGTGGCTCGAGCTCCGGGTCAGCTGCTGCAGTGGCGGCCGGCGTGGTGCCGCTGGCGATCGGGACCGACACTGCGGGGTCGGTGCGGATCCCTGCCGCGTTGTGCGGGGTTGTCGGCTTCAAACCGTCCTACAACACCATTCCGACTGACGGCGTGTTCCCGCTGTCGCAGTCGCTCGATCACGTAGGCGTGCTGACCCGCACCGCCAACGGCGCTGCGTACGCCCTGTCCGCTCTCGCCGACGTGCGCACCGTGGACCTGGCCACGCCTCGCCTCGGTGTGGCCGCCAACCCCGAATACGGCGCTCTCGGCCCGTGGTCGGACGCATTCGAGTTGGTCGACGTACAGCTGCCGGACTGGTCCCACAGCTTCACCACAGCCGCCAACCTCCAAGGCCCTGAAGCGGTGGCGAATCATTCAGCGCGTTCCCAGGACCGGTATCAGCCCGACGTCCAGCAGCGGTTGCGTGAGGCTTCGGCTGTGCAGCCGGCGGACTATGCGCGGGCGCAGGAAGACGCGGTGGTGATCAGGCGAGAGTTGGACGCCGTGCTGCAGCAGGTGGACGCGGTGCTGACTCCGACCGTGCTGACGACTGCACCGCTCATCTCCGAAGCGGCGACGCTCGACGGCGGGCTCGAAGTACGCAAGCAGTTGCTGAACAACACCCGCCTGGCCAACCTCACCCGGCACGCCGCGGTCAGCATCCCGGCACCGACCGACGGCCTCCCCGTCGGCTTGCAGATTATTGCTGCAAGCAACGAGAAGGCCGCCGCGGTCGCGTGCTGGCTCAGCGATAGATTCGAAGGTCAGCCAGGCTCCACCAGTTAGCCGCTGAACCCGTCGACGTCACGCGCACATAGCGCGCATGCGTCGGCCGTAGCTCGACCGTTGTGAGCTGGCCGGTGGAAGCACCGGACGCGACGGTCTGCCAGCTCACACCATCCTTGCTGACAGCAACCTCGTAGCCGCGCGCGTAGTCGCCGGCGTTCCCGCCACTGTCGAGCGCAACCTGACGGATCGTCTGCGTCTTGCCCAGATCCACCTGCACCCACTGCCCGGGCGCCTGCGCCTCCTTGCTCTGCCACACCGTCGACCCGTCCTGATCGGTCAACAGCCCAGCATCCGTCGCGTTCACACTCGCCGTCGCACCTGCAACAGCCAGCTGCTGGGGTACGTCGGCCGCCACCCGACCCCAGGTGTACGTCGCGATCGCGCCGCCAGGCAGCTCGTAGTCGAACGTCTTGTCGCCCACCGCGACCGTGAAGCTCCGCGGGTCGTCGTTCTCGTTGTGCACCAGGAGCGCCGTCGTACCGTCCGGGTTGCGGAACGCGGCCGACATCAGCTGGCCGTTCCATCCGGTCGTCCCGTACGACGTACTCCCGATCCGCACCGCGCCCGGCTTCACGAACTTCGACAGGTGGCCGATCGTGTAGTACTCCGCATCGGTCGTGACCGTCCCGTCCGGCTGCAGCGTGACCAGGCCGGTGCAGGTGTCACAGCCGCCGAGGTGCGGGCCGCCGGTGGAGTCGAGGGCGATGTTCCAGTTCACGACGGACTTGGCCCAGTTGCGCGTCGTACCGAGCATCAACGTGCGGGCGTGCCAGGTGAGCGTGCCGCGGAAGATCTGCGGCGGGGTGTCGGTCGGCCCGTGCGAGCCGGAGCATTCGGTGAACCAGATCCCCTTCGACGGGAACGCGTTGTGCAGATCGGTTTGCTTGGACGGATCGCCCGAGTAGCAGTGGTACGCAGTACCCGCGATCCACTTGGCGGCCGAGGTCTGGAGCAGCTTGTACGGGTAGTCGGTCTCCGGGTCCTCACCAGGAGGGGTGGAGGCGATGTCACCGGGATGCGTGGTCCAGTTGTGGTCGTAGCCGAGGATCTTGGTCCGCGGGCTGGCCTTCTTGAGCAGCGGTCCCAGGGCGGTGATGACCGCTGCTTCCTGCCGCACCGGCATGTCCGTGCCCGGGTACGCGCTCGGCTTGCGGTTCTGCGGCTCGTTCTGGATCGAGAGGAAGTCGACCGGTACGCCGGCCTTCGCGTACGCCTGGACGAACTTCACCAGGTAGCGCGCATAGGCGTCGTAGACCTTGGGGTCGTCCTTGAGCCGAGTGCCGACGAGCGTGTCGCCGGTCTTCATCCACGCGGGCGGACTCCACGGCGTCGCCATCACCTTGAGCTGCGGGTTGAGCTGCTTGGCCCGCCGCAGCAACGGCAGCACCTGCTGCTGGTCGTGCGCGATCGTGAAGTGCTTCAGGCCGAAGTCGGTCTGGCCGGCCGGCACGTCGTCGTACGTGTAGTGCTCGGCCGCGGCGGTGAAGTCGGACGAGCCGACCGGCTGGCGCAGGAAGCTGACGCCGATCCCTTGGCGGGGGTCGAAGAGCTTGCGCATGGTCTGCTCGCGATCGGCCGGGCTGAGCTTGTACAGCACGCTCGCGGACGAGTCGGTGATCGAGGCGCCGAAGCCGTCCATGGTCTGGTACGACGTCCGCGGGTCGACCGTGATCGTTGTCCGGTCGCTCGCTCCGTCGTGGAACGTGACGGGCGCACGCTGGTGCAGCAGCTCGGCGCGGTCCGGCGTGGTGACCCAGACATTGACCTGGGTCGTCGGGGGATGGGCCTGGGCAGGTCCGGTGAGTGACGCCACCGTGAGAGCAAGGGCGACGCCGAAGGCGGGTGTTCTCATCGCGCTCCTCAGGGATGAAACAAACGGCCTCAGGACACGCCCGCTGTCGACCAATGTCAAGGTCTGGGAGCGTAGGTCTAGAGTGCTGAGCGTGAAACAAAGCGATGTAACAAATGCCGCGCGCTAGAGCGACCATGCGCGACGTCGCGGCCGCGGCCGGGGTGTCGCTCGCAACCGTGTCCCGTGTGGTCAACCAGGTCGGCGGCATCGCGCCGGAGACTCGCCGGCTGGTCGAGCAGGCGATCGAGGACCTCGGGCTGCCCGCGCCCGTGCCTCGGGGTGGTATGCCGAAGCCGGTCGAGGGCGCCGTCTACGTGCGCTGCCCGTACGTGCTGACCGACTACTTCGGCCTGATCGTCTCGTCGATCGCGGAGACGCTGGACCGGCACGGCCGGCAGGTGATCCTCAACGCCGGCGAGGCCGCGCAGCACGATCCGGTCCTGCCGCACCTGGCGTCTCGCCGCGGCGTCGGCGGCGCCGTCCTCATCCTTCCGCCTGAGCCGAGCGAGGACCTGGTCCGGCTGAGTTCGCGTCGTTTCCCGTTCGTCGTCGTTGATCCACGGACCGCGCTGCCACGCGACATCCCGTCGGTTTCCGCGGCTCACCACTCGGGCGCCCGCCAACTGACCGCCCATCTGACCGCACTCGGCCACACCCGCATCGGTGTCATCGCAGGCCCGCGCGAATGGCTGGCCGCCGACGCTCGCCTGAGCGGTCACGCCGCCGCGCTCGCCGACGCCGGCATCCTCCCCGACCCATCGCTGGTCCGTCACGACCAACCGACCACGCTGCACGGTTACCGCGCCGCGCTCTCCTTGCTCGAGCTCGACCCGCGCCCGACCGCGCTGGTCGCGTTCAACGACAAGACCGCGATCGGCGCCCTCCAAGCCGCGACCGAGCGCGGCCTCTCCGTCCCGGGTGATCTCTCCATCGCCGGCTTCGACGACCTCGACCTCAGCCGCGCGACGACGCCTCAACTCACGACGGTCCGCCAGCCGTTGCAGGAGATGGGCCGGATGGCCGTCAGCCTCCTGACCCGCCTCCTGGACCGCCACGAAGTCGAAGCGCTGCATGTCGAGCTCGCGACCGAGCTGATCGTCCGCGGCAGCACGGGCTCACCCCGCTAGCGCTCGCGGAGACGTGCCGCGCGGTTGCGGAGGTAGCGCTGCTCGGGGGTATTCGTGGTGAGTTTTGCCGCTGACAGGTAGGTGTCGGCCGCTTCGCGGTGATCGCCCCGCAGCTCGAGGAGATGCGCCCGGACGGCATGGAAGCGGTGGCCGCGGAGCGCGCGCTCGTCGGTCGCCAGCGTGTCGAGGAGCCGGATGCCGGCCTCGGGGCCGTGCACCATCGCGGTCGCGACGGCCCGGTTCATCCGGACGACCGGACCGTCCAGCAACGGTTCGAGCAAGTTGTACAGGGCAAGGATCTGCCGCCAGTCGGTGTCCCGCGCCGTCGTCGCCTCACTGTGGAGGGCGGCGATCGCGGCCTGCAACTGGTACGGCCCGAGTGCCGTCGTACGCATCGCCCGGGTGATCAGCTCGGTGCCCTCGCGGATCGCCGCGTGATCCCAGCGCGACCGGTCCTGCTCGTCGAGCGGGACGAGCGCACCGTCGGCCGCCGTACGCGCGGATCGGCGAGCGTCGGTCAGCAGCATCAGGGCCAGGAGTCCGGCCGCCTCACCGTCATCGGGCAGCAGACCGTGCAGCATCCGGCCGAGCCGGATCGCCTCCCGGGACAGGTCGGCCCGCGCGAGCTCGTCGCCGGCTGTACTCGTGTAGCCCTCGTTGAAGATCAGATAGAGAACCTGCAGTACGGCGGCCAGCCGCTCCTCGTAGTCGTCGGGCCGCCGGAACGGTTGTCCCCGCAGCTTCTGCTTCGCGCGGCTGATCCGCTGCCCGATCGTCGCTTCGGGAGTGAGCAGAGCGGCGGCGATCTCGCTCGTGGTCAGGCCGCCGACCGCTCGAAGCGTCAGGGGGATCTGGGACGCAGCCGGCAGCGCCGGGTGGCAGCAGAGGAACAGAACGGTCAGCGAGTCGTCGGTTGCGCTGACCGGTTCCGGAGCGACATCCGGCGTACGAACGGCGTCCTCGCGGTGCCGGCGGGACTCCTCGTTGCGCAACAGGTCGATCAGTCGCCGGGAGGCGACCCGGATCAGCCAGGTCCGTGGCTCATCCGGGACGCCCTGCTCGGGCCACCGTTGCGCGGCGACCAGGAGCGCCTCCTGGACCGCGTCCTCACACGTCTCGAAATGGCCGTACCGTCGGACCAGTGCGCCGAGCACCTGCGGGGCGAGGCCGCGCCACAGCTCCTCCATCGTCAGCTGTCCGGGCGGACGTCTTCCGGTCCGGCCATGATCGGCCGTACTTCGACCGTCTCGCCGACAGCGTCGACGATCCGGGCCGCGATCGCCATCACCCGGTCGTGGCTGTCACAGTCCACGATCGCGAAGCTCGCCAGGACCTCCTTGGACTCCGCGAACGGTCCGTCACTGGCGACCGGTCCGGCCGCGGTACGTCGTACCGTGCGGCTCAGCGCCGGATGCGCCAGGCCCTCGGTGCCGAGCAGCTCGCCGGTCGCGGTCAGCTCCGCCGCGAGGTCCTCGTAGAACTTGCAGGCCGCGAGGAACTCCGGGCTGTTCACGTCGACGGTGTCCCAGGCGGTCTGGTCGCCGTACGCGAGAAGCAGGTACTTCATCGGTCACTCCTTGAGGCAGCGGTCCGGACCATGGTGGCGTGATAGCCGCCGCCCGGATACACCCAGTCTCCGGTGAGGCGGTTGCCGTTGTCGGTGAAGACGCCCTTGAAGTGGCCGGGCGACCCCTTGAAGCCGCCCCAGATCGTGAGCTCGTCGCCGGCCAGCTCGTAGACGTAGTCCAGCGTGTTGCCGTCGGCGTCGTACACGCGCGACTTCACCTCCGTCCCCCGCTCCCCGCCGAACGGGTGCTCGTAGCCGATGATCTCGGTCATCCGTCCTTCGTGGCCGTCGTGATCGAGGCGGCCGCGCTGCACCAGGAAGTGGCCGCCGTCCATCCACTCGAAGGTCGTCGTACCGGTCGCGCCGCCGCTGACGTCCCAGGTGCCGACGAGGCGGCCGAGGCGCTGCAGTTCGTTGGTCGTGTCGTTGCTCATGTCGTTGGTCATGCTGCTACCTCGAAGCCGGGCAGCGGCTTTCGACAGGTTCGGGATGTTCAAATCCGGCCAACAGGCAGTGCGCGAAACGGCTCGGTTGTGGCAGGTTTTAGACATGAACCTTCGGATCGGCATTGCCGGGATCGCCATCGAGTCCAGTACGTTCTCGCCGCATCGGGCCGGGCCGGCCGATTTCGACGTACGGCGTGGGGACCACCTGATGGAGCGGTACGAGTTCCTCGGGAAGGACTGGGCGCAGGGAATCGAGTGGGTCCCGCTGCTGCACGCCCGGTCGCTGCCGGGCGGCGCCGTACTGCCGGAGGTGTACGACGACCTGTCGGCGGAGATCATCACGCGCACCGAAGGGGCCGGTGAGCTGGACGGGTTCTTCTTCGACATCCACGGCGCGATGAGCGTGGTCGGGCGGCAGGACGCGGAGGCCGATCTCGCCACGCGGATCCGGGCCGTGATCGGTCCCGACGTACTGATGTCGGCGTCGATGGACCTGCACGGGAACGTGTCCCGCGAGCTCGGTACGGCGGTGGATCTGATCACCTGCTACCGGATGGCGCCGCACGAGGACGCGATGGAGAGCCGCGAGCGGGCGTTGCGGAACCTGGTGGAGCGGCTGCGTTCCGGGCTCGGGAAGCCGGGGAAGGCGTGGATCCAGGTGCCGGTGCTACTGCCCGGCGAGAAGACGTCGACGCGCCTCGAGCCGGCGAAGTCGATCTATCGCCGGGTCGGCGAGATCGCGGACGAGCCCGGGGTGCTGGATGCGGCGGTGTGGGTCGGGTACGCGTGGGCCGATGAGCCGCGGTGCCGGGCTGCTGTTGTTGTGACTGGTGATGATTCTGCTCTGATCACTGCGCGCGCTGCTGAGCTGGCTGCTGCGTACTGGGATGCGCGCGACGGGTTCGAATTCGTTGCGCCGACGGGGGCCTTGCAGGAGTGCGTGTCCGCGGGTCTTGCCAGCACCGCCCGCCCGTTCCTGATCAGCGACTCCGGCGACAACCCGACCGCCGGCGGCGCAGGCGACACCTCGTGGACGCTCGGCCAGCTGCTCGCGATCGAGGAGTTGACCTCAGGCAAGGCGACGGCGATCCACGCCAGCATCACCGACCCCGCAGCTGTTGCGGCTTGCGTCGCGGCCGGCGTCGGCAATTCCGTTGAGGTAACCGCAGGAGGCAAGGTCGACAACATTCCGGCTGGCCCGGTCCCCATGTCCGGCACAGTCTTCTCCATCTCGGAGGACCCGGTCGGCGGCACAGTCGCGGTGGTGAAGGTCGGCGGCCTCCACTCGATCCTCACCACCCGCCGCAAGCCGTACCACCACATCGCCGACTTCACGTTGCTAGGCCTCGACCCCTCGGCAACGGATCTGGTCATCGTGAAGATCGGCTACCTCGAGCCCGAGCTCTACAACCTCGCGGCTGATTGGCTGCTGGCCCTGACCCCCGGCGGCGTAGACCAGGACCTCCTCCGCCTCGGCCACCACGGTGTACTCCGCCCTCTGTTCCCCTTCGACCCAGACATGTCCACCCCAGACCTCACCCCCGAACTCCTCCCCAACAGCTGACCCCCGCGGGCTACGCGGGCGCTCCGCTCGTCACTCCGTTCCTCACCCGCACCTGCTACGCCCGCACCCCGCCCACCCCCGGCTCAGCGCCGTGCATCCCCTTCCGGCTATCGCCGGACCTGCCGGCTGCCGCCGGGGGTTTCGGCTTGTCGCCGGTGCTTCCGGCTGCCGCCGGACTGTGCGCGCTGCCGCGCGGTGACTGCCATGTGCTGCCGTCGACTCGTGTCGAACAGGCGACCGGTGTTCGTGCGTGCCGCGGGTGGGGGGGGTCCGACCCGTTGACTCGTCCGGCCCGTCGGCGACTCTCTGCCGGCTGCGTCGGCCGGCTCTCCCGATCAAGCCGCATCGCCTGCTCAGCTGCGGCCGACGACTGCCAGCCGGGTCCGTCGACAGCAGCCTTCCGCCGACGCCCCGCCGAGGACATCGGCCGGACCTCCGGACCAAGCCGCATCGCTTACCCAGCTGCGGCTGCGGTCCCAGCAGCGGGTTCGTCGCGGGGCGTTCGTTCCACCGAGCGTGGTCGCGCGTGGCGATAAGCCCGTAGTCGACCGCGGGCGGCAGCCCGCTAGGCGCCGGCGGCAGCCGGCAGGTCCGGCGGGAGCCGGATGCCCCGGCGATAGCCGGAAGGGGATGCACGGCGATGAGCCGGGGGTGGGCGGGTGCGCGCGTAGTGGGCGCGCTGAGGAGCGGAGCGACGAAGGAAGCGTCCGCGGAGCCCGCGGGGGACTCCCGCGGCTAGAGCTTGCGCAAGGTGTGGAGCGCGTCGATGGCGTGGTTGATCAAGTAGTTCGCGTCGTACGGGCGGTCGGCCTCGGGCGGCCCGGACCACTCGATCGCGAGGTCCTCGGCGTACGAGAGCCAGGCATGAATCCGCAGGTAATCCAGCGACGTCGGCTCGTCGGCGACCTCGGGGGTGCCGATGTACGTCAGCACCCGCTTCGTAAGCCCAGCACGAGTCTCGTCGTACACCTCGACCGCGAAATCGTCCCCACCAGCAGCACCCCGCACGAACGAGATGTACGCCGTACGTCGCCGCTCGATGAACGCGACGAACTGCGTCAGCATCTCCCGGAGCTGTTCCTCCGGTGGAAGGGACTCGTCAGGCTTGGTGACCCGGAGGAGCCGCCGCCCGGCCGCGGAGATGACGGCGACGTAGTAGTCGCGTTTGCTCGGAAAGTAATGGAACAACAGACCGCGCGAGATCCCGGCCTGGCCGGCGATGGCATCGATCGACAGCTCGTGGATCGGTTGGGTCCGCAGCATCATCAGGCCGATCTTGACCAGTTGCTTCTTGCGGTCGTCCGCCGACAGCCGGTGATCCATGCTATTGAGCATTGCTTAGAAGCTGAGCTACGGTCAAGGCGAGGAGAGGAGTCTTGATGGGGTTCGAACCTTCGGCCCGGGCTCAGGATCTGGTCGCGCGGGTGGACGCCTTCCTGCGGACCGAGATCGAGCCGGTCGAGGCGGAGCTGCAGACCGCGATCCGTACCGCCGGTGACCCGTGGCAGCCGCAACCGATGATCAAGGACCTGCAGGCGAAGGCGCGCGACGCCGGCTTGTGGAACCTGTTCCTGCCACCCGCCGAGCCGGGCAACGAGCAGTACGGCGAAGGCCTCAGCAACCTCGACTACGCCCCGATCGCCGAGCTCACCGGCCGGTCGTTCATCGCGCCGTACATCTTCAACTGCAACGCGCCGGACACCGGCAACATGGAGGTCCTGCTCCGCTACGGCACCGACGAGCAGAAGAAGCAGTGGCTGGAGCCGTTGCTCGACGGCACGATCCGGTCCGCGTTCTGCATGACCGAGCCGGACGTCGCGTCCTCCGACGCCACGAACATGGAGGCAACCGCGGTCGTTGACGGCGACGAGGTCGTGATCAACGGCCGCAAGTGGTGGAGCACGGGCGTCGGCCACCCGGACTGCCAACTCCTCATCTTCATGGGCCTGACCGATCCCGATGCCCACCGGTACGCGCGCCACACGATGGTCCTCGTCCCGCGCGACACCCCCGGCGTGAAGGTCGAGCGCCTGCTGCCGGCGATGCACAGGTACGACGAACCGCACGGCCACGGCGAGGTCTCGTTCACCGAGGTCCGCGTCCCGGCGTCGAACATCCTCATGGGACCGGGCCGCGCCTTCGAGATCGCACAAGGTCGTCTCGGTCCGGGCCGCGTCCATCACTGCATGCGGCTGATCGGCCTGGCGGAGAAGGCGCTCGAGCTCGCTCTGCAACGAGGAACCAGCCGTACTGCGTTCGGCAAGCCGCTCGTGAACCTCGGCGGCAACCGCGAGCGGATCGCCGACGCGCGGATCGCGATCAACCAGGCACGCTTGCTCGTGCTGCAAACGGCGTACCTGCTCGACACCGAAGGGCTCGCGGGTGCGTTGAGCGAGGTGAGCCAGATCAAGGTCGCCGTACCGCGGATGGCGCAGGACGTCATCGACATGGCGATCCAGCTGCACGGCGGCGGCGGGCTGTCCGACGACTTCCCGCTCGCGGCCGCGTGGACGAGTGCGCGCGCGTTGCGACTGGCCGACGGGCCCGACGAGGTGCATCGTGGGGTGATCGCGAGGATCGAGCTCGCGTCGTACCTGTCTGCTGTTCAGGAGGGCAAGTGAGCCGAGTCCTCGTCACCGGCGGCGCGAGTGGTCTGGGCGCCGCGCTGGTTTCCCAGTTTGTTGCTGAGGGCCACCAAGTCCTGACCACCGACGTCGGCGAGGACGGCGAGGGTACGGCGTACCTCAAGCTCGACGTCCGCCGGCCGGAGGACTGGGATGCCGCGGTCGCGTGGTGCGAGCAGAACTGGGGCGGCCTCGACATCCTGGTGAACAACGCCGGAATCGCGACCGGCGGGCGGATCGACGTCGAGACGCTGGACGAGTGGGACCGGGTCGTCGACATCAACCTGATGGGTGTGGTGCGCGGCTGCCGCGCGTTCGCGCCGCTGTTCAAGCGGCAGCGCTCGGGCCACATCGTGAACACCGCGTCCGCGGCCGGGCTGGTCCACCCGCCGATGATGAGCTCGTACAACACGGTCAAGGCCGGCGTGGTCGCGCTGTCGGAGACGTTGTCGCACGAGCTCTATCCGTACGGCGTGACCGTGTCCGTCGTCTGCCCGTCGTTCTTCCGGACCAACCTCGCCGACTCGATCCGCGGCGCCGACAGTGCGATGGGCGCGACCGCGCGGCAGCTGATCGAGAAGTCCCCACGGTCGGCGGACGACATCGCGACCGCTGTGCTCGCCGGGATCAAGAAGAAGCAGTTCCTGATCATCCCGGACCGGCCGGCCGCGATGGCCTGGCGTACGAAGAGGTTCGCGCGGCCGTTGTACAACCGGCAGATGCGCAAGATCGCGGAGCGTGCACGGCAGCGGGCCGAGACGTCGAATGGGTGATGCCGCGCGGGCGGTCCGGGACGAGGATGCGTTCGACGTACGCGCCGTCGACGCGTGGCTGCGGGAGCGGACGAAGCTGCCCGACGCTCTGCCCGAGGTGAAGCAGTTCACCAGTGGCGCGTCCAACCTGACCTACCTGTTGGGCTATCCAGGTCGCGACCTGATCCTGCGCCGGCCGCCGGCCGGGACGAAGGCGAAGAGTGCGCACGACATGGGCCGCGAGTACCGGATCCAGGCGGGCCTCAAGCCGGTGTTCCGGTACGTCCCGGAGATGGTTGCCCATTGCAACGACGATGCGGTGATCGGTTCCGAGTTCTACGTGATGGAGCGGGTCGCGGGCACGATCCCGGGACACCACAAGCTCGGCGTCGACCTGACTTCCGAGCAGACGAGGCAGCTCGGCTTCACGTTGATCGACACGCTCGCCGAGCTGCATGCGGTCGACCCTGCCGCGGCCGGGCTTTCCGATCTCGGTCGCGGCGCGGGGTACGTCGAGCGCCAGGTCACCGGCTGGTCCGACCGGTACCGCAAGGCGAAGACCTGGAACGTGCCCAGCTACGAACGCGTGATGGCGTGGCTCGCGGCGAACCAGCCGGCCGACGTACGGACGTGCGTTATCCACAACGACTTCCGCCTCGACAACGTCGTACTCGCGCCGGACGATCCGCTGCACGTGGTCGGCGTACTCGACTGGGAGCTGGCGACGCTCGGCGATCCGCTGATGGATCTCGGCAGCGCGCTCGCGTACTGGGTGCAGGCCGACGACGACTGGGCGTTCCGCCGGTTCCGGCTCCAGCCGTCCGACGTACCCGGGATGCTGACCCGGGACGAGATCGTCGAGTACTACGCGAAGCGGTCGGGGATCGTGGCGGACAACTGGGCGTTCTACGAGGTGTTCGGGCTGTTCCGGCTGGCGGTGATCGCGCAGCAGATCTACTACCGCTACCACCACAAGCAGACCCGGAACCCGCGGTTCAAGAACTTCTGGCTCCCGGTCAACCTGCTCGAGCGGCGCTGCCGTCGCATCATCCGGCAGGCGTAGATGGCGGTCATCTACCTGATCCGGCACGCGCAGGCGTCATTCGGCGCCCGCGACTACGACAAGCTGTCATCGCTGGGTGAGCAGCAGGCTGCACGGCTGGGCGAGACGCTGTCGGACGTGAAGCCGGATCTTGTGGTTGCAGGTTCGATGCGCAGGCATGAGCAGACGGCGACGCTCGCCGGATTCACGCCTGAGGTCGACAACGGGTACGACGAGTTCGACCACGAGCAGGTGATCATCGCGCACAAACCGGCGTACCGCGTGCGGCCGGTGATGCTTGCGGATCTGGCGCGGACCGGGAACCCGCAGCGGGCGTTCCAGGACATGTTCACAGCGGCCACGCAGCGGTGGATCGACGGCGGCGACGGGTACACCGAGAGCTTTGCGGGGTTCTGCGAGCGGTCCGAGTCGGCGGTACGGCGTACTGCCGAGCGACTCGGCAAGGGCGGAACGGCGCTGGTGTTCACGTCGGGCGGGCCGATCGCGGCCGTGGTGAGCCGGCTGCTGTCCGGCGGGGACGGGCTGTGGGCGAAGCTGAACCCGGTGACGATCAACACCGCGATCACCAAGGTCGTGTCCGGGCGGGGCGGGCTGACTGTGGTGAGCTACAACGAGCATGTCCACGTCGGCGCTGAGATGCTCTCCTATAGGTAAGGATCGCGATGCGACGGAACATCCTGATCACGGGTGCCAGTTCGGGGCTCGGTGCGGAGATGGCGCGGCAGTTCGCCGCGAAGGGGCACAATCTGGCGCTGACTGCACGCCGTACGGAGCGGTTGGAGGCGCTGCAGGCTGAGCTGGTCTCGCGTTATCCACAGGTCCAGGCAGTTATCCACAGCCTGGATGTGAACGATCACGACCAGGTGTTCGAGGTGTTCCGCAAGATCGACGCCGAGCTGCCGCTGGACCGGATCGTCGTCAACGCCGGCCTCGGTAAGGGCGCTCCGCTCGGCACCGGCCGCTTCGACGCGAACCGTCAGACGGCGCTGACGAACTTCGTCGGTGCCCTCGCTCAGGCGGAGGCGGCCATGGAGCTCTTCCGTTCCCGGAACGCCGGGCACCTGGTCTTCATCTCGTCGATCTCCGGGCTGCGCGGGCTGCCGAAGACGGTGACGACGTACGCCGCGACCAAGGCCGGGATCGCCTCACTCGCCGAGGGCCTGCGGATGGAGCTGCTCGGGAAGCCGATCAAGGTCAGCACGATCTATCCCGGCTACATCCGCTCCGAGATGAACGAGCATGTCGCGAACACCCCGCTGATCGTGGACACCGAACCCGGCGTACGGGCGATCGTCGCCGCGATCGAGTCCGAGAAGTCGAAGGCGTACGTGCCGCCGTGGCCGTGGGCGCCGCTGGCTCAGGTGATGCGGTTCGCGCCACTCGCCGTACTGAAGAGGATGCTGTGACGCGTCACCGGGCTCTGACCTTCGAGATGTAGCGGCGGTACCTGGGCTCGATCACCGGCTTGACCAGCAGGCGCAGAGGCAGCGGCAGGCCGGCGAGCATCAGGATGCGCTCGTCGGCGTCGCAGTCCTCGAGAACCGCGCCGAACATCAACGGGAGCTGGTTCGGCCGCATCGCGCGCCGGGCGTGTTCGCCGAGCCGGGCCCACTCCGCGGGGGTGATGTGCTCGGCGACCAGTGGGAGGATCTCGGCCTCTTCCTCCGCGAGGTGCGTGAGTACGGCGGCGTTGATGGCGTCGAGGACCTGTGCCAACTCTTCGGCTGTGGACGGGTCCCAGGTCGGGAGAATCCGCTCTGCATCGGCGACCAGGGACGCGAGTTCGGTGTGCTGGGCCTCCATCCGCTTGGTCAGCTCAGCGCTGGACTCGACCCGAGTTGCGAGCAGCGGCCACAACTCCGCGTCCTCACCCTCGTGGTGGAAATGCAGCCCGTCGAGGACCAGTCGGGCATGGTCGGCGACGATCTTCCGCCGCTCGTGGTCGTCCTCCGGTACGCCGCGCACGTAGTCCGGCAGTACGGCGAACTCGCGGCGGAACACGCGATGGACGACGAGCATCTCGCGAATGTCGGCCTGCTCGGTCGTGTTGATCCCGGTCATGCGACTCCCCACCCGGTCGGTCCTCCCCTTGACGTCAGAAGCGTAGGCGCGCGTCGTCTGCCGGCAATTGAACTCGCGAGGAACATCTCGCGCCTCGCTCCCCGCGTCCGGCGCTGCCGGAGAGGATGATGGACCGCATGCCTGCTGATGCTCAGAAGCGTTGGGGTCTGACTGTTCCGCTGACCGGGGTGCCGCTGCGGGATCATCGCGCGCTGATCTCCTCGTTGTTCGAGCTGGGGTATACGGATCTGTGGTCGGCGGAGGTGGCTGGGGCGGATGCGTTCACGCCGCTCGTGCTGGCGTCGGAGTGGGATCAGCGGTTGCGGCTCGGGACGGCCGTCGTACCGGTGCATACGAGGGGGCCGGCTGCGCTGGCGATGAGCGCGGCGGCGTTGGCGGATCTGGCGCCGGGGCGGTTCGTGCTCGGGATCGGGGCGTCGTCGGAGACGATCGTGACCGGGTGGAACGGGATCGCTTATGACCCGCCGTTCGCGCGGACCCGCGACGTACTGCGGTTTCTGCGGCAGGCGTTCGCGGGGGAGAAGGTGGACGGGTCGTTCGACAGCTTCACGATCAACCGCTTCCGGTTGGAGAAGGCGCCGGAGGTGCCGCCGGCGCTGATGCTCGCCGCGCTCCGGCCGCAGATGCTGCGGTTGGCGGCGCGGGAGGCCGATGGGGCGATCACGAACTGGCTGTCGGCGGACGATGTGCGCCAGGTGCGGGCTGAGCTGGGGGCTGACAAGGAGCTGGCTGCGCGGATCTTCGTGTGTGTCACGGAGGATGCGGAGATGGCGCGGAACATCGGGCGGTTCTTGATCGCGACGTACTTGACGGTGCCTGGGTACGCCGCTTTCCACGACTGGTTGGGCCGCGGTACGGCGATGAAACCCATGCGCGACGCGTGGGCCGCGGGAGACCGCAACGCCGCGATGGCCGCCGTACCCGTCGAGGTCCTAGACGACCTGATCGTCCACGGCACACCGGAACAATGCCGCACCCACATCAACCGCTATGTAGAAAACGGCCTGGACACCCCCATAATCGCCGCCCTCCCCACCGGCACCAACTTGCTGGACACAGCCCGAGCCCTCGCCCCCAACTAAAGGACACGCTCCGCGGCGGCTGTTTGCTGGCCGCCTCCGGCGGCGGGCGCGGCGTCTTGGGGGAGCTGGTGATGTGCGCGAACGGAGCGGGTGGGTCCGCGGTTAGTTGGTGGTGGTTGATTTGGTGGTGATGGTGAAGGCTCGGATGCAGATCGGGTCCGGGGAGATTTGGCTGACTACCAGGAAGCCGGTGACTGTTGCGCCTTTGGAGGTGCCGGACAGGGGGATGGTGAAGATGGGGGCGTGACCGGTGGGGGTGCCGGGGGTGAGTTTGGTGGGTGGGCCTACGAGGGTTTGCATCAGGAGGGGGATCACCTGTTGCGATTCCCTGCACGCGTACGCTGCGGCGCCCTTGGAGTTGTTCGCGTTCAGTTGGGCTACGAAGCGGCGGCCTAGGTCGGCGACAGAGGTTGCCGGAGGTGTCGAAGTGGGCTTGGTCGCGGGGGTGCTCGGCTTTGTGGGCTTGGAGGCCGTGGGATGAGTCGTCGTCGCGGGCGGGGGTGCGACCGACTTACTTGGGGCGGGGTTCGACTTGGAGTCCTGGTGGTTGGCGACCAGGCGGTAGGCGAGTATGCCGACGGCGCCGATGGCAACGAAGATCAGGAGGACGATCAGCGCGATGATCAGGCCGGCTCGGCTCTTGCGAGGTGGTTGGCCGTATGGCGGGGCTGACTTGAAGTTGCTGGGTTGGGGTTGCCAGCTGTAGTTCGGGCCGGGCGGCGTTGAGCTCACGGGAATAGTGTGGCAGCGCGGTCAGCTCAAGCGGTGTTCTTTGAGCCACGTCGTTGCGCGGCGGTTGGAGGCTCTCGAGAGCCAGGCGTCCTGGATGATCTCGGTGAGTTCCTGCTTCGAGATCTCGGGCAGTTGGCTGCCGCGGACGAGGACGGACGGATGGCCGTCGAAGTGGGGTGTGGTGAAGAACGGGGTCGACTCGTCCGAGACCAGGGCCAGCTTCTCGTCCTCGGATTCGACCCAGATCATGATCACGTCGTCGTACTTCTCGCCGGTGTCCGGATCGACGGCGTCCGGTCGCGGCGTACGGAAGAAGACGAACGACTTCCCGCCGACCTGGTAGACCGGGCGATCGGTGCCGTCGTCGCGTTCCCACTTGGTGACGTGCGGCATCCCCGATGCGATCTCGTGTACGTCGGCCACGCGGGCCTTCTTCGGTGCCATTCGCAACCAGTTAGTGCGCGAGCGAGGTCAGGCGAACGCAGAGCGGACGGGTCGGCTGGTCCATGATGTCGACGGTACCCGCCAGCGGTACGCCGCCCTTCGTGGTGCCGGAGAACGGGACCGAGATCCGCGGGTAGTAGCTGCTCACCGAGGCGGCGGGTCCGCTGACCGCCAGCCTGGTCGGCGGGTCGATCATGACGATGAGCTGGCCGGCCAGCAGGTTCTTGCTGTCCGCGCAGGCGAGCGTGGTCGCGTGCTTCTGGTCGTTCGCGTTGAGGTACGCGAGGAACCTGGTGGCGAGCGTCGTGGCCTCGGTGAGGCGCGGGCCGCCCGGGGTCTCGGACGGTTGAGCAGACGGCTGCGCTGGCGCCGTCGGCCGGGCAGCCGCGGGGGACGGCGCGGTCGGACCGCCCGGGTCGTCACCACCCATGAGGCCGGGCAGGAGCAGCGCCACGACGCCGAGGAACACGATGATGCCGGCAGCCGCGATCACGACGTACAGCGTGGTCCGCGGACTCTTGCGACGCGGCGCGAAGCCGGGTGCGTATCCCCGCCCGTCCCAGGCCGGTCCGCCCGGGGGCTGTTGCTGCGAGCCACTGTTCTGCGGGCCGGACGAGTACGGAGGCTGTGTCACCCGGACAGTGTGGCAGCCGCAGGGAGCCAGATCGTGAAGGTGGAGCCGGAGCCCAGCCGGCTGGCGACTGTGATCTTCCCGCCGTGCGCCTCGGCCAGGTGCTTGGTGATCGCCAACCCGAGCCCGCTTCCGCCGGTACTGCGACTGCGGGAGTGCTCGGCCCGGTAGAAGCGGTCGAACACATACGGCAGGTGCTCCTCGGCGATCCCCGTCCCGTTGTCGGTGACGCTCAGGTTGTAGCCGTCGCCGACCCGCCGTACGCCGACCTGCACCTGACCGCCCGGTGGTGTGTACCGGATCGCGTTGGCGACGAGGTTGCCCAGCGCCTGCCGAATGCGTGCGCTGTCGATGACTGCCGGAGTAGACCCAGAAGCTGTGGACGAAAGGGTGACAGAGGCCTCTTCCGCGGTGGGGCGGTGGGCGGCGACGACTTGCTGGGCGAGTTCGGTGAGGTCGCGGGGAGCGGGGTGGAGGCGGAGCATGCCGGCATCGGCGAGCGCCAGGTCCTGGAGGTCGGCGACCAGGTGCTCGAGCAGCTCAGTCTCTTCCAGCAACGATGTGACGAGCTCGCTGTCGAGCGGAACCACGCCGTCCTCGGACGCGACCAGATACCCCTTGATGTTGGCCAGCGGCGTACGCAGTTCGTGCGCGACGTCGCTCACCATCGCCTTCCGCTGGAAGTCGTGTCGCTGAATCGACTCGGCCATGTCGTTGAACGCGTGCCCGAGCCGCGCGACCTCGTCCTTCCCACTCACCGGTACGCGCGCCGCGTGATCCCCGTTCCGCATCCGCTGCGCGGCACCGGTCAGCGCCACGATCGGACGGACCAGCCGACGACCCGCGAAGATCATCACCAGCGCGGCGATCAGCAGTACGCCGAGCGCGGTCGCCGCCGTACGCAGCAAGCCCTCGCCGGAGAACACGTTGAACGTGCTCTTCGCGCCGAGATACAGCTTCGCCGGCGGAGCGACGTACGGCGTCAACGCCTGCACCCGCGCCTGCGTGGTGCAGTCGAGGAACTTGTCGGTGACGTCACCCTTGGCCTTCGGCTCGACCGACTTCAGGCCCTCGAAGTCGTTGACCAGGTACTTGATGCCCGCGGCATCGAGGCAGGCGGTCGCCCGGCGGATCTCGTCGTCGTTCACCACCTTCGCCTTGGCGCTCGGCGCGTACAGCCCAGGCGGCGTGCACGCGTCGTCGTTCGCCGCGAGGCCCGGCTTCTCCATCACGCGGATCCCGGCGACCGACTGGGTGGACTCGATCATCACCTGTGGAACGCTGCCGGCCTTCGCGACGGTCGCGGACCTGCCTTTCGTCGCCCAGCACGCGACCGCCTTCTGGGCCAGCTGTTCGCGTTGCCGTTGCTCCTCGTCGGTCATGCCCCAGTCGGGGGCGGCGACGAACGGCGGACTTGCCGTCGTCGCCACGAAGCCGCCCGTCGTCCCGGCGGCGAAAGTCTTACGGGCGGTGTAGACCGTCGCGTCCGACAGCGCGGCCAGCTTCGAGACACCCCCGCCGCGTGCGTCGATGGTTGCTGCAGGCACCGATGGGAGTGCCGGCGCGGCGCCGAGCATCCGGGCCGAGTCGGCGATCACCGAGCCGTCGGCGGCGGTGACCGCGACCCGTCGGCCGAGCTTGTCGCCCAGCTCGTGCACGAGTTTGTCCACACCCGACCAGGTCGGGTGGTCCGCGGCGTACTTCGACAGCTGCCCGTAGATCTCGCCGTCGACCTGGAGCTGCCCGGTGTTCGCGTCGATCTCGCCCTGCAGCTTCTCCGACGTGCTGTACGTCGCGATCAACGCGGTCGCTATCACCGCGCCGAGCGCGACCGCCAGCGACAGTCCGAGGAACCGGACGAGCACGCTACGACGCATGGCTGGCCACCTTGTCGGCCAGCTTGTAGCCCACGCCGTACACAGTCTTGAGGTACGTCGGAACCGTCGAGGGCTCGATCTTCTTGCGCAGATTCATCACGTGAACGTCGACGGTGCGGTCGAACACGTAGTGGTCGAACCCGAACGCGTGCTCGAGCAACTGCTGCCGCGAGAACGCACGCCCCGGCGATGCGGCGAGACAGGCAAGGATCTTGAACTCAGCCGGCGTCAGGTCGATCAGCTCCCCGGCCAGCCGGACCTCGTGCCGGCTCGGGTCGATCTCCAGTTCGCCGACGCGGTACACCTCGCCCTCGGCGCGAACGCGGGTCCGCCGCAGTACCGTCCGCACCCGGGCGACGAGCTCGCGCGGGTTGTACGGCTTGGTCAGGTAGTCGTCCGCGCCCAGGTCGAGTCCGAGCAGCAGGTCGTCCTCGGTGGAGCGGGCGGTCAGCATGATGATCGGCACCTCCCCGTCGGCACGCAGTACCCGGCAGACGTCCAGGCCGTCGACCTTCGGCATCATCACGTCGAGCACCAGCAGGTCCGGGCTGCGCCGGCGGGCCTCGTCGATCGCGGCCCGGCCGTCGTGGACGACGACGGTCAGGTGCCCCTCCCGCTCGAGATACCGCCGGATCAGCTCCGCCTGCTTCAGGTCGTCTTCCGCGACCAGGATCCGCGCTGGCATAGCCCTCAATGTCCCCGAAGTTGATGAGAATCCGATGAAGATCGGCTGAGAGCATCGAGTGCAAACCGGTCCTTCACAGGTTCTTCACTGCCGCGGCGGCACGCTCGACCGCCATGAAGACCTCACGAACTGCATCCGCGTTAGCGATCCTGGCCGTCCTCGCGGTGGCCGGCTGCGGGAACGACAAGGCACCGGTCGCGTCCGGCGACCAGAACGGCGACAAGAGCCCGCTGGCGGAGTACATGGGCGAAGGGTTCGTCAGTTCGTCCGGCGGTGGCGGGTTCAAGGTCGCGCTGCGGGCCGGTGGCGGGCAGCAGCCGAGCGAGGAGGAGCTGGCCAAGCAGCGCAAGGTCGAGGACGCCACCGCGTCGTGTATGAAGACGGCCGGCTTCGAGTACGTCGCCGTACCGCCGGAGCAGAACGCGAAGAGCAAGTTCACCGACGCGTTCAACCTGCCGCCGGACAAGTTCGCCCAGCAGTACGGGTACGGCATCAGCACGATCGACTGGTCCAAGGCCGGCGACGACGACACGAACCCGAACACCAAGATCCGCAACGCGCTCTCGCCGGCCGCGCAGAAGGCGTACGACAAGGCGCTGAACGGACCGAACGCGAATGGCAGCGGCGCTGTGGTGATCCAGGGCGGTGGCGACAGCCGGACCAACAGCGGCAAGCAGGATCTCGGCTGCCGGGGCCAGGCGGTCGAGCAGGTCTACGGCAAGGGCCAGGACCGGGCCGCGGACTTCAAGAAGTTCGACAGCCTGTTCAAGGACATCCAGGCGTTGCAGAAGCGGATCGACTCCGACCAGCGGGTCGTCGACGCGACCAGCGCGTGGTCCGACTGCATGGCCGACGCGGGGCATGCCGGATTCACCAAGGTCGACGACCCGCGCACCAAGGTCCAGCAGAAGCTGGACGCGCTGACCGGGAGCACGCCGCCGCCCAAGGGCGGCCCGGGCAAGACCATCACCGGACCGCCGTCGTTCGACAAGGTCGACTCGGCCAAGCTGTCCGAGCTGCGCAAGTTCGAGATCGACCTCGCGGTGGCCGACCAGAAGTGCAAGGCCAAGGGGTACGACGACGCGTACAAGAAGGTGCAGTACGACGCCGAGAAGGAGTTCGTCGACCAGCACAAGGCCGAGCTCGAGTCGTACCGTGACGAGATGGCGAACCGGTGACCGCTTCGCCCAAGTCCCGTCGCCGGGTCCTCGTCAGCGTGGCCGGGATAGCCGTGGCCTCGCTCGGTGTTGGTGTGGTCGCGGGCAGCCGGATCAGCTCGCCGGAGGACGCGGCCGCGAAGACCGCGCCGCCGAAGGCCTCCCAGATCACCGTGCCGGTGGCGAAGAAGGCGCTGTCGAGCAAGGTGGTCGGCCGCGGTGACGCCTCGTTCGACGGCGCGGTGAACATCCGGGTCGAGACGAGCGGGCTCAGTACGCCGGCGATCGTGACCGGGAAGGTACCCGCGGTCGGGTCGACGATCACGGAGGGCAAGGCGCTGCTCGAGATCACCGGCCGGCCGGTGATCGGGCTGGCCGGCGTACTGCCGATGTATCGGTCGCTCTCGCCCGGGAGCAAGGGACCGGACGTGCTGCAACTGGAGCAGACTCTTGACCGGCTCGGGCTCGACCCGGGGACCGTCGACGACGAGTACGACCTCGACACGTCCGCCGCCGTGGAGCGGCTGTACGAGGAGGCCGGGTACGACGCACCTGAGCCGGACAAGCAGCTGACCCAGGAAGTGGACGCCGCGAAGAAGCAGGTCGACGCCGCGAAGAAGCAGCTGCGGCAGGCGCAGGCTCAGCTCAAGGCCGCCAAGGACGCGAAGGCGAAGGACACGTCGGTGCAGCAGGGCGCCGTCGACGACGCCGAGGCGAACCTCGCCGACGCCCAGGACGCGCGGAGCGAGGCCGAGTTCAAGGCCGGTACGCCGCTGCCGGTCGCCGAGGTGGTCTACGTGAAGACGCTGCCGCGCCGGGTCGACGACGTGAAGGTCGAGCGCGGCGGGACGGTGAACGGCGTGGTGATGTCGGCCAGCGGATCGTCCCTGGTCGTGACGTTGAAGGTCGACGCGGAGACGGCGCAGCGGTTGAAGGCCGGCATGGTCGCGTCGCTCGACCTCGACGGTACGGCGATCGCGGCGAAGGTCCGCCGGGTCGCGAAGAACGGCACGACGTACGACGTCGTGGTCGCGCCGAACACGCTGACCGCGAGCCAGCTGGCGCTGCTGCGGGACGCGAACGTGCGGGTGACGATCCCGGTGAAGAGCACGAGCGGCAAGGTTCTCGCCGTACCGCTGGCCGCGTTGTCGTCCGGGTCGGACGGCAGCTCGCGGGTCGAAGTACTGCGGAACGGGCAGGTGGAGCTGGTGCCGGTCACGGTCGGGCTGTCCGCGGACGGGTTCGCGCAGGTCACGCCGAAGGGCGACGCGAAGTTGTCCGACGGCGACCAGGTGGTGGTCGGGAAATGAGCGCGACCGCGGTGGCCCTGCCCGCGCCGGTGGTCGAGATGATCGGCGTACGGCGGTTCTTCGAGGGGCCGCCCGAGGTACGGGCGATCAACGGGGTCGATCTGACCATCGGGCAGGGGGAGTACCTGTCGATCGTCGGGCCGTCCGGGTCGGGGAAGTCGACGTTGCTGCATCTGCTCGGGCTGCTCGACAACCCGACGGGCGGGGTCTATCGGCTCGACGGCGTGGACACGATGAGCCTGCGCGAGCGGCGTCGCGCCGTACTGCGGGGGGAGCGGATCGGGTTCGTGTTCCAGTCGTTCCACCTGCTCGATCACCGGACTGTGCTGGAGAACGTGGCGCTGTCGATGGTGTACGTCGGGGTGCCGCGCCGGGAGCGATTGGCCCGCGCGCGCGTCGCGTTGGAGCGGGTGGGATTGGCGCATCGGATGGAGTTCGCGCCGACGACGCTCTCGGGTGGTGAGCGGCAGCGGGTTGCGATCGCGCGGGCGCTGGTCGCGGAACCGAGCCTGCTGCTGGCGGACGAACCGACCGGCAATTTAGACAGCGCCAACGCGGAGGCGATCCTGCAAGTGTTCGACGAACTGCATTCCGAAGGTATGACGCTGGCCGTCATCACCCACGACGCCCAGGTCAGCCGCCGCGCCCAACGCCAGGTCCGCATCGTCGACGGAACCCTCCAGTGGTAACCCAAGCAGGCCCCCCGGATCCCGCCGGCGGGCCGTCCACCCCACCCGGCGCCGGGCCCTCCATCCACCCCGGCGCCGGGGTGCCGCCGGGCCGCCGCCGCGCGCGTCCGCGCGTCGCGCTCGCGCGGCTCATCGGGCGCCCCTCCCGCACCCACCACACCCCGCCTCACCCACCACGGCCGCGGCGAAGATCTCGTCCCGCCGTGCGGGACCTGCTGGACGAAGCATTGGCGGGTGTCGCCGCTCGGCCCACCCGGCTGGTTCTCACCACGCTGGGGACTGTGCTCGGCGTTGCCGCGTTGGTTGGAACTGTGGGCCTAGGGCAAACAGCCGCCGGGCAGATCACGCAGCGGTTCGACCTGGCTGCGGCAACCCGCGTCGTCGTCCAACCGGACGACAAAGGCGGCCAGGAAGGCGAAGCAGCAACCCAACTCCCATGGGACGCACCCGACCGCATCAAGCGACTCAACGGAGTAGAAGCAGTCGGCACCGTCAGCAACCTGGAGATCGGCGACGACCTCGTCCAGAACGTGACCGGCCTCGACAACGGCGCCGGCAAAGCCCTGCAGGTCATGGCCGGATCAGCCGGCCTCTGGGACGCCGTACGCGCGACTCTCCAAACAGGCCGGTTCTTCGACGCCGGCCACGACCAGCGCGCCGACAAAGTGGTTGTCCTTGGCAAGCATGCGGCCGAGCGGCTGGGAATCAACCGCGTCGACTCCCAACCCGCGGTCTTCATCGGCGACGAGCCGTACACGGTGATCGGCATCCTCGACTCCGTCAGCGGCCGCGCCGAGCTCAACGACGCCGTGATCATGCCGAACGGCGCCGCCCGCAACGCCTACAACCTCGAGTCCCCGGACGCAGTCGAGATCCGTACGGCGGTGGGCGCCGCGCAACTGATCGCGGAACAAGCACCGATCGCGATCGAGCCCAACAACCCGAGCACGGTGCGCGTCGACGCTCCGCCCAAACAAGGCGCCGTACGCAAAGGTGTCGAGTCCGACCTCAACGCGCTCTTCCTGCTGCTAGGCGCCGTCGCACTCCTCGTCGGCGGTCTGGGCATCGCCAACGTCACCCTGCTGTCAGTCCTGGAACGCATCTCGGAGATCGGCCTGCGAAGAGCCTTGGGCGCGGCGCGAAGACATATCGCGGTTCAGTTCCTGGTCGAGAGCGTGATCGTCGGGTTCCTCGGCGGATTGCTCGGTACGGCGGTCGGCGTGATCCTCACCGTGAGCGTGTCGTGGATCAGGGACTGGACACCGATCCTCGACAACCGGCTGGCGTTCGGTTCACCCCTGCTGGGTGCGTTCATCGGTCTGGTCGCCGGCACGTATCCCGCCTGGAAGGCCTCCGCCATCCAGCCCATCACTGCGCTTCGAGGCACGTGAGTAGAGCAGCGCGGTGACCGCGAACCCGACCACGATCAGAGCGAGCACAGCGTAGGACTTCCCGCTGTCGGGCAGGATCGCCGCGCCGAGTGCGGCCGCGGAGACCTGCCCGACGTTGAAGATCATGTCGTAGAGCGAGAACACCCGTCCGCGGTACACGTCGTCGATACCTGTCTGTACGAGGGTATCGACGCTGATCTTGACGCCCTGCGCGCAGAACCCGGTGAGGAATCCGCCGAGCACCAGCGCGGGCTTGGTGTAGAACCCGATCGGTACGGCGCTCACGACTGCCGCGGCGACGAACAGCCAGGTGATCCACTGCCGCAGCGACATCACGCGCGTACCCCAGGGCGTGACGAGCGCGGCGACGAACAGCCCGGCCCCGACCGCGCCGGTCGCGATCGCCAGTGCACCGAACGCTTGATCCAGCTGACTGGGGCCGTAGAAGTAGTTGCGGTACAGCAGGATCATCGAGACCGTCATCAGCCCGAAGAAGAACCGGAGCGAGCCGATCGCGGCTAGTCCGAGCGCTGGTTGCGGGCGTGACTTGAGGTGCCGGGCGCCGTCGATCAGGCCGGCTGCGATGGTGCGGAGCGCTTCGCCGATGCTGGGCTCGTCGCCGTTCAGGTCCGGGCCGAGTTGGTCGCGCCGCAGCCGGAGGGCGAGAAATGCGGCGGCCGTGTAGATGACGACGGTCAGCGTGAGGACGGTCAGGTCGGAGTCGACGAGCAGCTTCACCCCGGCGCCGACACCGCCGCCGATGAGGAAGAACGCCGTACCGCTGGTCGGGGTGACTGCGTTGGCCATCACCAGCTCGTCGCGCTCGACGACGTGCGGGAGGCCGGCGGACAAGCCGGACAGCAGGAAGCGGTTGACGCCGAGCGTGAGCAGTACGGCGATGTAGAACAGCACGCCGGCGTTGTCGGCCGCGACGATCGCGCCGACGCCGATGACGAGGACGGCGCGGGTCAGGTTCGCGGCGAAGAGGATCTGCCGTCGCGACCATCGATCGAGGAGTACGCCGGTGAACGGGCCGAGGATCGAGTACGGCAGCAGCGCGACCGCGAACAGCCCGGCGATCGCTGCCGCGTCAGGCGCCCGCTCCGGCGAGAACAATACGTACGACGCCAGCGCCACCTGGAACACCCCGTCGCCGAACTGCGACGTGAGCCGCACCGCAAACAGCCGCCGGAAATCGCGACGCTGCAGCAACGTCCACAAATCCCGGAGAAACCGCACGCCTGCACTGTAACCGCACTACATGTCGCCCGGACTAGTCGGTTTGATGCAAGCGTTGGGCTGCGGTGTCGGTGCGTTGGCTGACCGGCTGGACGCCCTTGACGCGGCCCAGGCCGAACAGGGGCATGTTTCCGTAGATGGTTTCGGTGTTGCCGGCTGGTACGACGTACGTCTCGTGCCAGATGCCGACCGCGCCGCCCTTGAACGATTTGCGGAAGTACTCGACCCACGCCGGCCGGTGCGTCCGGTTCGTGTCGCCGGCGAATGCCTGGAGTTTCTCGACCGACTCCCAGTACTGGATCAGCGTGATTCCGCGCCACGTCGGCAGCGTCCGGAACCCGAGCAGGCCGCTTTCCTTGTCCTTCATCAACTCGGTCAGCATCGGCCCCATCGCCTTCGCCACCGGCAGCCACTCGCGCACCTTGAACACCGAATTGACCCGCATCCCGATCAGGAAGACGACCACCTCCCCGTCGTACGCCGCCGTCTGCCGCCCCTCGATCACGTCACCCATGCCGCCACCCCTCACCCTTTGGAAGACAGTCTCAATTCAATCCTCTGTAAAGGCCATCGGCGGACGCGCCGGAGCTGATGGCAAGAGCACTCCGGAGCGATAGTGTCGTTCTGCCGGGTGTCACGGTCCGTCGTGCACCGGTTACGATGGCTCTTCAGTTCTGAGCGCTGCGCGGATGGGAATTTCATGGCTGAATCGCAGGATGCCGACGTCGACCCGCGGATGTACGAGCAGCTGAAGCTCGACCGGCCGCACGGCGCTCGGGTGTACGACTACTTCCTGGGCGGGAAGGACAACTTCGCGATCGACCGGCAGGCCGCCGAGCACTTGCTCCAGGCGTTCCCGGGCTTCCGCACCGCCGCCCTCTCGAACCGGATGTGGATGCACCGCGCGGCCAAGTTCGCCGCCGAGCAGGGCATCACCCAGTTCCTCGACGTCGGTACCGGTATCCCGACCAGCCCGAACCTGCACGAGGTCGTCCAGGAGATCACTCCCGCGGCGCACGTGGTGTACGCGGACAACGACCCGATCGTGCTCGCGCACTCCCGCGCGCTGCTGGTCAGCAAGCCGGAGGGCAGGACGGCGTACCTCGAGGCCGACGTCACCGACCCGCAGGCGATCCTGGCGTCCGACGAGGTCAAGGAGCTGATCGACTTCGACAAGCCGGTCGCGCTCAGCATCGTCGGTGTCTTCCACTACCTGCCCGACGCGCTGAAGCCGTACGACCTGGTCCGCCAGCTCGTCGAGCCGCTCGCGCCCGGATCGCTGCTGATCTTCTCGCACTGCACCCCGGACTTCGCGCCTGAGCTGTGGGAGCGGGCGATGGTGGTCTACAAGGCCGACGGCGGTGACGCGCAGGTCCGCTCGAAGGAAGAGGTCACCCGCTTCTTCGAGGGCACCCAGCTGATCGAGCCCGGCGTCGTGTCGCCGTTCCGGTGGTACCCGGACGACGAGACCCAGCGCCTGGTCGACAAGGGCGAGTTCACCGACATCATGTGCAGCCTCTGGGTCGGAGTCGGCCGCAAGCCGTAGTCCTAGGCTGTCCGCATGGACCGCAGCGCGTATCCGCACCACCTCGCGATCACGCTGCGGTGGAAGGACAACGACGTCTACGGCCACGTCAACAACGTCGAGTACTACAGCTTCTTCGACACCGTGATCAACGACTTTCTGATCCGGTTCGGCGGTCTCGACATTCACGGCGGTGACGTGATCGGGCTGTGCGTGGACTCGCAGTGCACGTTCAAGCAACCGCTCGAGTTCCCGGGCGTCGTGGATGCGGCGTTGCGGTGCGGTCAGCTCGGCAACTCCAGCGTGCGGTACGAGATCGCCCTGTTCCGCGAGGGATCGGACGAACCGGCCGCGACCGGGCGGTTCGTACACGTCTTCGTCACGCGCGCGGATCGCCGCCCGGTGCCGGTCCCGGACCACATCCGCGAGGCTCTCGAAGGGATCACGGGATGATCGTGCGCGGCGCCGTACTGCGGGAGATGGGCCTGCCGGCGCCGTACGCCGCGTCGCGTCCGCTGCGGATCGAAGAGGTGGAGCTGGCACCGCCCGGACCGGGGGAGTTGCTGGTCCGGATCCGCGCAGCCGGCCTGTGCCACTCGGACCTCTCGGTCATCGACGGCTCCCGTCCCCGCGTCATGCCGATGCTCCTCGGCCACGAAGCCACCGGCGTCGTGCTCGAGTCGGCGGCTGCCGGTTTCGCGCCTGGCGACGTCGTGGCGTGCGCCTTCGTCCCCGCATGCGGCGCTTGCGGACCGTGCGCGGAGGGCCGAGCCGCCCTCTGCGAACCCGGGGCTGCCGCAAACACCGCAGGCACCCTGCTGAGCGGCGCCCGCCGCCTGACCGACGTACACCATCATCTGGGTGTCTCCGGCTTTGCGGATCATGCGGTGATCTCGGCGCATTCGGCCGTGAAGATCGAACCGACCCTCCCGCCTGAGATCGCCGCGCTCTTCGGTTGCGCCGTCATGACCGGCGTAGGCGCGGTAGTGAACACAGCGCAGGTCCGCGCCGGCCGCAGCGCAGTCGTCTTCGGCCTCGGCGGTGTCGGACTGTCAGCGTTGCTCGGCGCCGTCCTGGTCGGAGCACATCCGATCGTCGCGGTGGACGTCGTACCCGCGAAGTTGGAGTTGGCGCTGCAACTCGGCGCGACAGTTGCTGTCGACGCCCGCGATGCGGTGGATCAGGTGCGCGAAGCGACAGCGGGCGGCGCGGACTACGCCTTCGAGACGGTCGGCAGCGCGAAGGTGCTCGAGCAGGCGTACGCCGCCACCCGCCGCGGCGGGACCACCGTCACGGTCGGGCTGCCGCACCCGTCGCAGTCGTTCAGCGTGCCCGCGGTCAGCCTGGTCGCGGAGGAGCGCACGGTGAAGGGCTCGTACCTCGGCTCGTCGGTGCCGTCACGCGACATCCCGCGGTACGTCGCCCTGTACCAAGCCGGCCGGCTCCCGGTCGACCGGCTGCTGACCGCGACCGTCGGGCTCGACGATCTGAACCAGGCCTTCGACGACCTGGCCGCAGGTACGTCGATCCGTCAGGTGTTGCTGTTCTGAAGGTTCTCGGCGGCCTTCTGGAACGTCTCTTCGTTGCGGTCGCGCGCTTCGCTGGTGTAGTTGTCACCGAAGAATTCCGCGGTCGGGACAGGGCGGATCTCCAGCTCGCCGTCGGTGCGGCCGTCGGCCGCCACACAGCGCCAGCCCCACTCGATCGCCTCCTCGCGGGACGCCACCTCGATCAGGCAGAACCCGGCGATCAGCTCCTTGGTCTCGGCGAACGGGCCGTCGATCACCCGGCGCTGCTTCTCGTCGTCGAACCCGAGCCGGAAACCCATCGAACTCGGCAGCAGTCCGTCCCCAGCGAGCAGGATGCCCTTCTCGGCCATCTCCGCCATCACCAGACCCATCGCGGTCAGGCTCTCCTCGCTCGGCAGCCCACCCGCTTCGGACTCCTCGCTCGCCTTGAAGATCATCATGTAGCGCATCTGAGGCCCCTCCCAAGTCGGCGTTAAATACCGAGACGAATCTAGACCGGGAAGGGGACCTTCGGGCAGGCTACGCACAGTGCGTGCCCACGCACGAGATGTGAGGCCGCCCCGGAGTCCCTGAGGAGGACCCCAAGCATGCACACCCGCCCCCGCCGGATCGGCGCCCTCGCCGTAGCCGGTGCAGTTGTCTTCGGAGCCGTCGCAGTCGTCGTCAGCAACCAGGCCGACGCCCAGCAGCCCGCTCCACTCCCCATCGACCAGTTGCTCGGCCAGGAACTCCAGGGCAAGGCCGCGCTCGGCCGGGTCCAGTCCCGGCTCACCGAGGTTGCCTCGCGCAATGGAGTCCCCGCGACTCAGCTCGAGCGAATTCTCGCCACCGACAAGACCGCCTGGCTCGACCACGGCGGCAAGCTGTTCTACCGCGAGCCCGTCGCGACCGCGGCCGAGCGGAAGTCCGCCGCGGCCCCGTCCCCGCGCTGGGCTCGTGCAGCGGTCACCGCCGCGACCGGACCGGCCTTCGAGCTACACAGCAAGCCGGGCTCGAACCGGGTCATCTACCTGGACTTCGACGGCCAGACGATCACCGGTACGGCGTGGAACACCGGCGGCAAGCCGGCCACGGTCAACGTCACGCCGTACGACACCGACGGGAATCCGAACAACTGGAGCACCGCCGAGCAGGACGTCGTACGCGATGTCTGGGCCCGGGTCGCCGACGACTACGCGCCGTTCGACGTGGACGTGACCACGCAGCAGCCGACTGCTGCGGCGATCGACCGGACCGGCTCCTCCGACCAGCAGTACGGCACGCGCGTGCTGATCGACCCGACCACCTGGTACCAGTCCGGCTGCGGGTGCGGCGGCGTCGCGTACGTCGGGGTGTACGACAGCACGAGCCAGCACTCGTCCTACCAGCCGGCGCTCGTGTTCACGAAGGGCGTCGGCACCGGTGCGAAGAACATCGCCGAGGCCGCGGCGCACGAAGCCGGCCACAACGTCGGGCTCTCGCACGACGGCACGGCGTCCGTCGGGTACTACGCGGGGCACGGCGCCTGGGCGCCGATCATGGGCGTCGGCTACTCCAAGGCGATCAGCCAGTGGAGCAAGGGCGAGTACACCGGCGCCAACAACAAGGAAGACGACTTCGCGGTGATCGGCCAGAACGGGCTGGCGCTGCGGGCCGACGACCACGGCAACGGCACCTCGGACGCCACTGCTCTGACGCTCGGGACCAGCGTGAAGGGCATCTACGCGAACGACTCGGACGTCGACACCTTCCGGATCGACCTCGCGGCCGGCACGTTCACCTTCGCTGCTGCTGCGGCCGCCTCGGGCGCGGACCTCGACATCAAGCTCCAGCTGCTCAACTCGTCCGGCGCGGTCGTCGCAACCGCTGACCCGGCGTCCGGGCAGTCCAACGCGGCCACGCCGACCGGTCTGGGCGCGAGTATCAGCCGCCAGGTCACCGCGGGTCGCTACTACCTGCGGATCGAGAACACCGGGTACGGCAGCCCGCTGAACACCGGCTACTCGACGTACGGCAGTCGCGGCGCCTACTCGGTCCGCGTTACCGCGGGCTGACACCCGAACCACCCGGGGCCGTCGATCCCACCGAGATCGACGGCCCCGGGTTCTGGGGGGAACCGCCCAAAACCGGGGGGAATCCTGTGAGGAGGATTCCGAGTGAGTAGATTCCGCCGTACCGGCGCGCTCGCGTGCGCCGGTGCCGTCGTACTTGGAGGTCTGGCCATCGCCGCCGGCACCCAGGCCGATGCGCAGCAGACGCCTGTCGATCAGCTGTTGTCGCGACCCTTGGTGGGTGGCGCCGCGCTCGGCAAGGTCCAGTCGAGACTCGCCGATGTTGCCGACCACAACCGGATGCCTGTGGACAAGTTGCGGCAGATCCTTGCCACCGACAAGACCGCGTGGCTCGATGCCGACAGCAAACTGTTCTTCCGCGAGCCTGGTCTGACCAGTGCGCAGAAGGCTCCCGAGGCGTCGCCCCGCTGGGCGAGCACCGCCGTCGCGGGTGCGACCGGTCCGGCGTTCGAGCTGCACAGCAAGCCTGGCTCCAACCGTGTGCTCTACCTGGACTTCGACGGCCACGCCATCACCGGTACGGCGTGGAACGCGTCGAAGGGCATCGACCCGGTGAATGTGTCGGCGTACGACACCGATGGTGACCCGGCGAACTACAGCACCGCCGAGCAGGACGTGGTCCACGAGGTGTGGGCTCGGGTCGCCGAGGACTACTCGACCTTCGACCTGGACGTGACGACGCAGGAGCCACCGCAGTCGGCGATCGACCGGTCCGGTGCGTCGGACGAGCAGTACGGCACGCGTGTGCTGATCGACCCGGACACCTGGTACCAGTCGGGCTGCGGGTGTGGCGGCGTCGCGTACGTCGGGGTGTACGACAGCACGAGCCAGCACGACTACTACCAGCCGGCGCTGGTGTTCACGAAGGGCGTCGGTACCGGCGCGAAGAACCTCGCCGAGGCGGCGTCGCACGAGGCCGGTCACAACGTCGGGCTTTCACATGACGGCACGTCGACGGTCGGCTACTACCAGGGTCATGGCGCGTGGGCGCCGATCATGGGCGTTGGCTACTACCGCGGTATCAGCCAGTGGAGCAAGGGCGAGTACGCCGACGCGAACAACAAGGAAGACGACTACGCGGTCGTCGGCACGCACGGTCTGGCTCTCCGCGCCGACGAGGCCGGCGGCACGACTGGCGACGCCGCTGCACTGACCGTCGGTACGCCGGTGTCCGGGATCATCGCGGCCGAGGACGACACCGACGTGTACCGCGTCGACGTGAGTGCCGCGGGCAACTACACGGCGTCGGCGAGCCCGGCTCCGACCGGGGGCAACCTCGACATCAAGCTGGACCTGCTCGACGGCTCAGGCGCGGTCGTCGCGTCGAACGATCCGGCCTCAGGACAGAGCGACGCCGGTACGCCGACGGGCCTCGGCGCGAGTGTTAGCGGCGCCCTCCAGCCGGGTACGTATTACCTGCGGATCGACAACGTCGGCTACGGCGACCCGCTGAACACCGGCTACTCGACGTACGGCAGCCGCGGTGCCTACACCCTGAACGTTTCGCCCTCCTGAACCCTGGGGCTGGTCGGCCTCTGGCGGACTGACCAGCCCCAGGCCAGGGCTTACGCCGGCACCAGATGATGTACGGCGAGCTGCGCCAGCGCCGCCGCCTGATCCGCGAGAACGGCGTCGTCGAACCGCACGATGCTCGAATGGTTCGACGGCGCCTCTTCCGCGGAGACGTCGTCCGGCCGCGCGCCGACCATCACGAACGTGCCGGGCACCTCCTTCAGCACCATCGAGAAATCCTCGGCTCCCATCAACGGGTTCGCCAAGTCCTGGACTCGGTCGGCGCCGAACAGGTCGGTGAGGACCTGGGACGTCTCGGTGGTGCGAGCGGCATCGTTCAGCGTGACCGGGTACTGCGGATTGAGTCGCGCGTCGACCGTGCAGCCGTGCGCGGCCGCGATCCGCTCGGCCAGCGCGGGTAGTTCACGGGTCAGCTGGGCGAGTGTTGCGTCGGACAACGTCCGTACGGTCGCGCCGAGGCGGGCGGTGTTCGGGATGACGTTGATCGCGACGCCGGCCTCGAGTTGCGTCACGGTGATGACCACGGGATCGAACACGTTGACCCGGCGGGTTGCGTAGGTCTGCAACGCGAGCACCAACTCCGCCACCACCGGCACCGGGTCGACCGTCCGGTCGGGCATCGATCCGTGGCCGCCCTTGCCGCGCACCGTGATATGCAGTTGGTTCGAGCTGGCCATCATCGTGCCCGGCCGCATCTGGAAGACGCCCTTCCCGGCCTGCGCCCAGACGTGCAGCGCGTACGCCGCGATCGGCTTGTCGCCTGTCGCCTGCAGCAGTCCTTCCCGCAGCATGTAGCCCGCTCCACCGAGGCCTTCCTCGCCCGGCTGGAACATGAAGATCACGTTGCCCCGCAGCTCCTCGCGATGAGCGCTGAGCAACTGGGCCGCTCCGACCAGGCCTGCGGTGTGGAGGTCGTGGCCGCAGGCATGCATGTTCCCGTTCTCCGCCGCGTACTCCAGCCCGGTCTCCTCGACCACCGGCAACGCGTCCATGTCCCCGCGCAACAACACCGTCGGCCCCGGCGCACCACCCCGCAGTACCGCCACCACAGAGGTCAGCTCCTTGCCGACCGTCACCTCCAACGGCAACCCACCGATGGCGTCCAGCACCAACGCCTGAGTCCCCGGCAGCTGCAACCCCACCTCAGGCACCCGATGCAAACCCCGCCGCAACTCCACCAAACCAGCCGCAATCCCCGCACCCTCACCAACAAACTCCACCAACGCCTCCACTCACCACCCAACAAACCCGACCCCCGCCACCGTACCCACCGCGAGCCCACCCACCCGCAGCCGCCGCGAGCCACCGCCAACCAGGGGCCGCGCAGCCGGTGCTCACCCCAATCGCCCAGCCGTCGGTCACCTGCCGCCGCCAGCCAGGGGCCAGCCGCCGCCAGCCCAGGGGCCGCGCAGCCGGTGCTCACCCCACCGCCCAGCCATCGGTCAACTGCCGCTGTTCATCTGCCGGGCACGTGGCGTCAGTCGCCTGGCGATCTGGATGGGCCGGGCGTTGGGGGGCGGCGGTCGGTGGGTTTGGCGTTCCAGCTTGGGGGGTGAGGCGAGTCTTCGCCGTTGGTGTGCGGGCCTGCTGCGGCGCGGTTGTCGCGTGGCTTGTGGAGTGGGGTTGTGGCGCCGAGGCCGGCGTCGAGTGTTCGGCGCAGGTCCTGGTTTCCGGACCACTCGGCGGCGATCTTCTCGACCTCCGCGCTCGCCTGCCGGAACGCGCTCCGTCCCGCCAGAGCGGATATGGCAACGTCGGAGGGGTCTTTCGAGTTGTAGTCGTGGACGGCGGCGAGCGGCGCATGCATCGCCTCGGCGATCCGCCTGATGGCGTCCGCCTTCGCAGTCTCCGGAACGAGCTCGCTCAAATGCTTCGAGTACAGGAGCTCCGCGGCGACCGGGAACTTCTGCGCCGAGTTCACCACGGCCATCCGGCGGATGACCTCGTCGGCGTCCAGCCCGACATCCGCGCCGACAGCCGCACTGAACGAGTCGACCGCAGGAACGTAAGCCCCGTAGGCCCCCGCCTGTGCCCCACTGATACGGGGAGCGATCTGCTCGAGACCGAGCCTGGTGATGAAGTTGTTGAGTTCGTTCTGCGTCGCGCGCTCGGTGACGGCCTCCTCGAAGGTTCTGTGAGCTTTGCCCTCATACGCATCGAGCGGGAAAGCCAGCGACGTACCCGGGCCGGCCAGCAGGTGGATGTTCTCGTGGAAGACGGTGCGCAGAGCTTCGCGGTACCTGTCCAGCGTCTCGCTGTCGTGCTGCTGACCCGCGCGATCGAACATCTCCTGCAGCGGTTCGACGACATCGAGTGGGTGGTACTTGATCGAGCCGTCCCACGACACGCCGGATACTTCCTGGGTGTCGTGCGGGAGCACTACGTACTGCTTGTTCCAGGACGAGTGGTGCGCCTGCAGGACAGCCACGGTGATGGCGGCCTGCACCTGCATCAGTTCATCGAAGCTGGAGACCATCTGCGCAGTCCTTGTTAGTCAGTGCTTCCTGGAGTACCTCCGTGGTGGTTGGGGTCGCTGGTGTTGCGGATGGCTTCGAGGTCCATCGCGAGTGGTTCGCTGAGGTGGCGGATGCGGCTTGCTTCGGCTCCTGACACCGTCGCGGCGATCCGGCCGATCTCCGCGATCGCGGTCTCGAGGAGTTCGACGCGTTCTGTCGACGTGGCGTCGCTGAGGAGAGCCCGCGACTGGATCTGGACCGCGGCTGCCAGCTCGTCCGACATCGGTGGGACCTTGTAGTTGAGCGCGGACTGCAGCGAGGCGAAGCTCCGCTCGGCACGCTCCCGGTCCGCCGCGGGCTCGACCGTCGGGACGAGGCTGTGCAGCCGCTCGAGCTCGAGTCGCATGCTCTCCTGGTCGATCTCCTTGGCCATCACCGCATCGACAAGCCGCTGCTCCAGTTCGTCGTACGCTGCGTAATCCATGGGCTCAGTATCCCGGTCTGCCGGGCGAACCGCGCCGGTCGTGCCCTCTCAGGCGAACCCTCGCAGCGAACCTCTCAGGCGGTGCGGGTCAGGACTCCTCTCAAGCCGGCTGGGTAGTTGGTGCGAGCGGCGGACGAATGGGTGTCGGTCTGTGAGGTGATCGTTGCCGCAGGCATGAGCCCGGATAGCGCGGCGTGGTGGACCGAAGGCCCGGTGCGGGACGGCGGGACGTGGGCCGAGGCCACGTCGGGGGCGGGGACGTGGGGTCCGCCGCCGTGGGGCGCGGCGGCGTGGGGTGACGGGGCGTGGGGAGTGGGGACTGGCGCCGGGAGGGTGCAGGCGTTGGCGTGCGGCGGAGCCGCGGCGTGAGGTGAGGCGATGGCATCGGGTGGGGCGATGGCGTGGGCTGGGCCGATGGCGGGCTGGATGGGGCTGAAGGTGTAGGCGGATTCGGCGGATTGGACTTCTTGGTGGAGGCGGTCGAGGAGTTCGTTGGCGGTGGAGAGGGACTTGGCGGCGGCGAAGCCGGGGGCGGTTAGTTCGTAGGCGTCCAGGTGGTTGAGGCCTGTGCGGAGGATCGACTCGAGGCGGGAGCGGGTGTCGGCGCCAGTTGGCTCCAGGTCGGGGAGGCGGGTGGAGTTGTAGACGAGCGTGACCAGCAAGGGGAGTTGGTCGGCCGCGGTATGGCGGTTGAGGAGATCGAGGACCTCGCCAGCACGGAGGTTGTTGCGGGACTCCAGGTCGCTGGTGAGCTTGCGGACGGCGGGCACGAACGCGGCGTAGTACCCGCCGGCCTCGACAGACTCGATGCCGGGGGCAACTTTGTCGACGTCGAGTCGGTGGATGTAGTCGTCCAGGTGATCCTGCGCCCAGGCTTCGGTGACGCCTTCCTCCAGTTCGCGGCTGCCGGGTTCGGTGAAAGCCTCGCGCGCGGCTTCCGGGGTCGATCCGGACGGGCCGAGGAAATGGGCTTGCTCGTGGAGGAGCGTGGCCAGGGATTCGCGGTACTGGATGAGGGTCGCTGTTGGTTGCTTCTCACCAGCATGTTCATACATCTGGCGCAGCGGATCGAGAATCGTCTCGTCGTCGAGGTAGAGAGTGCCGTCCCAGTGGGCAAGGCCGAGGATGGCGCCGGTGGACTCGACGACCTGCCCGTTCCACGCGGACTGGTCGGCGGAGGCGAGAACGCGCGCAGTCTCCCCACTCGCGGCCAGCAGTTCGTCGAGTGAGCCGATGGTCATGAGCGGAACGCGATCGCTAGGCGGACGAGGGAGTCGGCCGTCCGGCGGAAGCGGGCCTTGTCACGCGGGTCCTCGGCCTGCGCTGCGAGCCGGCCAAACTCGGTGATGAGCCAGTCGGCCCGCGCTTGTCGCTCGGCAACGGTGGTGGTTGGGCCGAGCGTCGTACCGGATGGGTGCTCCATGAGATGTCCTCCCGAGGTGTGAAGTCGGCGGAGAACATACGGAGATCGGCCGTGAAATCAGCGGCGAGTTTCGGAGCTGTGGATAACTAGAAGAGCGTCGGGGGTTCAGTCGCGACCGGCTCCGGGAGCGGCGCGAGCGCGGGGACGGCAGCGGCGACGGTCGCGTAGAAGTGGCGGGCGAGGTTGAGCGCCTCGGCGTTGTCCGGGGTGTGCAGGAAGATCGTCGGCGAGCGGCCCTCGGAGAGCCAGTGGACGACCAGGTCGACGAGATATCCCCACCCGTCGACGGTCTCGGCCACGGAGTCGCGACCGATGTAGCGGACGATCGGGAACGCGGTGAGGGCGCGGGTACGACGGGCCACGCGCGGCTTCTTCATCCAGGCGTCCCGCTCGGCGAAGCTGGTCGGCCGGCGGGAGAAGAGCGTCCCGGTGTCGAACGGGATCCACTCGGCGTCAACGCGCGCGAGCACCCGCTCGAGGTTGCCGGCGGCATCCGGTTCATCGAAGAACGAGCGGTGGCGGACCTCCACGGCGTACCGGTAGTCGCGGGGCGCCTGGTGCAGGAACGCGGCGAGAGCACCGAGGTCGGTGGGGGAGAACGCGGCCGGCAGCTGGATCCAGACAGCGTGGTTGCGCGGGCCGAGCGGCTCGATCGCGGCGAGGAACGCACGTAGCTCGGCGTCGACGTTCGTGAGCCGGCGCTCGTGCGTGATCACCTGCGGAAGCTTCACGACGAAACGGAAGTCCGACGGGGTCTGCGCGGCCCACGATGCGACTGTCGACGGAGAAGGTGTCGCGTAGAACGTCGTATTGCTCTCGACCGCATTGACCCAGGAGGCATACGACCGCAGCTTCTCGCGAGAAGGTTGCGGCCAGTCAGGATGCGTCCACTGCGCACAACCGACATGCAGCCTCATAGCGACCGCACATACTGCCGACACACGTGGACACGAGCGAAACGCGAGCGCAGAGAACCCTCGAGCTCGATCGGCGCATGCATGAACGCGGTCACCGGCTGGCCCAAACCCTCCGGCGTCTCGAAGCCGTCGGCGGCGTCCTGCCACGACTTGTAGACATGGAGATACCGGAAGTTCTCCGTGAACCCTGACCGCTGGTACCAGGAGTTCGCCGACGCATCCCCGCGCGTCCACGCATCCAGTACGCCGCCTCGCAGCCGAGGAAGCACCGCATCGAGCAGTTGCGTGGCCAACCCGCGTCGTTGGTGATCGGGATGTACTGCGAGGACGTCGATCGTTGCGCGGTCCGGGAAGACCTCGACATCCATGAGGCCGACCACAGCATCGTTCTCGACGGCGACGACGCGGTGCGCCGGGTTCGAGAACACCGGACGGTCGACCACGACGTCGTCGTAGTACTCGGTGCCGAAGAAGCTGAGCAGGCGGCACTGGAGCCAACTAGCGGCGTCGGCGTCGCGGTAGTCGCGGATCTCGGTCATCCGGCGCCATGATGGCACGCCGCCCGGCACCCTTCCAGAGGGTTGCCGGGCGGCGGTCAGAGCAACGAGGTCAGCGGTCGACCTCGCCGCGGATGAACTTCTCGACCAGGTCGCGGCAGACGTCGTCGGCGTACTGCTCCGGCGGCGACTTCATGAAGTACGACGAAGCCGACAGGATCGGGCCGCCGATGCCGCGGTCCTTGGCGATCTTCACCGCGCGGATCGCGTCGATGATGATGCCGGCCGAGTTCGGCGAGTCCCAGACCTCGAGCTTGTACTCCAGCGACAGCGGTACGTCGCCGAAGTTGCGGCCCTCGAGCCGGATGAAGGCCCACTTGCGGTCGTCCAGCCAGGCCACGTAATCGGACGGGCCGATGTGCACGTTGCGCGGGTCGATCTCGTCGCGCAGCTGCGAGGTGACGGACTGGGTCTTGCTGATCTTCTTGGACTCCAGCCGCTCGCGCTCGAGCATGTTCTTGAAGTCCATGTTGCCGCCGACGTTCAGCTGGTACGTCCGGTCCACGGTGACACCGCGGTCCTCGAACAGCTTGGTCAGCACGCGGTGCGTGATGGTCGCGCCGATCTGCGACTTGATGTCGTCGCCGACGATCGGCACACCGGCCGCGGTGAACTTGTCCGCCCACTCCTTGGTGCCGGCGATGAACACGGGCAGCGCGTTGACGAACGCGACCTTCGCGTCGATCGCGCACTGGGCGTAGAACTTCGCGGCCTGCTCCGAACCGACCGGCAGGTAGCAGACGAGTACGTCGACCTTGGCCTCGCGCAGCGCCGCGACCACGTCGACCGGGTCGGCGTCGGACTCGGTGATGGTCTCGCGGTAGTACTTGCCGAGGCCGTCGAGGGTGTGACCGCGCTGGACGGTGACGCCGGTCGGCGGTACGTCGCAGATCTTGATCGTGTTGTTCTCGCTGGCGCCGATCGCGTCGGCGAGGTCCAGGCCGACCTTCTTGCCGTCGACGTCGAAGGCGGCGACGAACTCCACGTCGCGGACGTGGTAGTCGCCGAACTGGACGTGCATCAGACCGGGGACGCGCTCCTCGGGCTTCGCGTCACGGTAGTAGTGCACGCCCTGGACGAGCGAGCTGGCGCAGTTGCCGACACCGACGATCGCTACGCGGATCGAGGTCATCTGGAATCTCCTTGGGTAGGCGGTTGGTGCTGTTCAGGGGGCCGCTGTTGCCGCCGCTCGCCGTCGATCAGCTCGTTCAGCCAGCGGACCTCGCGCTCGGCCGACTCCAGGCCGTGCCGTTGCAGCTCGAGGGTGTAGGTATCGACCCGCTCCGCCGTCCGGCTCATCGCCGCCCGGAAGTTGGCCAGCCGCTCCTCCATCCGGGCCCTGCGGCCCTCGAGGATGCGCAACCGGGTGGCCGGATCGGTCCGGCCGAAGAACGAGAAGCGGACGCCGAACGTGTCGTCCTCCCAGGCCGACGGACCGGCCTCGTGCATCGCGTGTGCGAAGTAGTCCTTGCCGTCGGCGGTGATCGTGTAGACGATCTTCGGCCTGCGGCCCGACTCCGGTGTCCCGGGGTCGGCCGTGATCAGGCCGTTGCGGAGCATCGCCTTCAGACACGGGTACAACGAACCGAACGACAGCACGCGTCCCCAGCCGAACTGGGCGTTGACGCGCTTGCGGAGCTCGTAACCGTGCATCGGCGCTTCGTGCAGCAGACCGAGTACGGCGAGCTCCAGGACCCCACTGCGGTTTCCCATGAGCCACCTCCCTCGGTCTAGTTTGTCATGACCTGATGTATCGGTTCGATACATCGCTCCGCCACTGTAAGCAGACCTGCACCCTGTGGACAACTCTTGACAAACGCGGCCTTTGTCACCTCTCGCGGGAAACCTGTTACGTCAGAGGCCGATCCGCGTTAATCGAATGACACGCAGAGTCGCCGTCTCAGAGCGGAGGGTCATGGCCGACAGCCATGGGAAGCACGCCAGGTCCGAGGTCGAAGCTGAAGCCGACGGTGCGCTCGCGCGGCTGGCGCTGCGGTTCACGGCGTTCACCGAGAAGTGGCTGCCGGACGCGTTCGGTTTCGTCCTGGTCGGAACGTTCGTGGTGCTGCTGTTCGGGCTCGTCACCGGCGAGCCGCTGCTGAAGCGCCCGGACGACCCGGCCGCGACCAAGGGCTACGGACTGGTCGATGCCTGGGGCATCGGGTTCTGGTCGCTGATCACCTTCACCCTGCAGATGGTGATGATCATCATCGGTGGGTACGCCGTCGCGACCAGCGGACCGGTCGCGCGATTGATCACCCGGCTCGCGCGGATCCCGAAGAACCCGCGGACCGCGGTCGCGTTCGTCGCCGCGGTCGCGATGCTGGCGTCGTACCTGAACTGGGCGTTCAGTCTGATCTTCGCGGCGATCCTGGCGCGCGAGGTGGCGCGGAACGTGCCGAAGGCGGACTACCGCGCGCTCGGGGCGATGGCGTTCCTCGGTCTCGGCACCGTGTGGGCGCAGGGGCTGTCCGGCTCGGCCGCGCTACAGGTGGCGAGCGCGAGCAGCAGTCCGCCGCCGGTGCAGGAAGTCATCAAGGCCAGTGGGCACGCGAGCGGGCTGATCCCGCTCAGCGACACGATCTTCACCTGGCAGGCGATCGTCGCGACGCTGATCGTGTACGTCGTCGGCGTCGGGATGGCGTGGTTCATCGCGCCGGGCGAAGGCAACTCGCGGACCGCGGAGCATCTCGGCATCGAACTCAAACCGCTCGTCGGCCGCGGATCGCCGTACAACGGTCAGCGTCTGGAGACACGTCGGCCTGGTGACTGGCTGGAGCATTCGCCGCTGTTCAGCCTGCTGATCGTGTTGCTCGGTGTGGTTTACCTGGTCCGCTACTTCAGCGGGAAGAGCTTCTTCAACGCGCTCGACCTGAACACGATCAACCTGATCCTGTTCCTGCTCGCGCTGCTGCTGCAGTGGCGGCCGTGGCGGATGGCTCGCGCCGTCCGCGATGGTGCACCGGCGGCGGCCGGCGTACTGCTCCAGTTCCCCTTGTACGGCGGGATTTTCGGCATGATCGCGTACACGGGGATCTCCGGGCGGCTGGCCGGGTGGTTGGTGCATGCGAGCAACCAGTTCCTGTTCCCGCCGTTGGTTGCTATCTACTCCTGCGTCCTCGGCATCTTCGTACCGAGCGGTGGCAGCAAGTGGGTGATCGAGGCGCCGTACGTATTGCAGGCCGCGAACGAGCTGAAGGTCGACGCCGGCTGGATGGTCGTCGTGTACGACCTCGGCGAGGCGAGCGCCAACCTGCTGCAGCCGTTCTGGATGTTGCCGACGCTCGCCATCCTCGGCCTGAAGGCGCGCGACATCATGGGCTACACGTTCACGATGTTCCTGGCCTGCTTCCCGGCCGCACTGATCGCCGTGATGCTGCTGGCACCCCACGTCACCTCATGAGAGTCGCATCACAGCGCCTCCCTGGATGCCAACCTTGCAACGTTGTAAGGCGTCAGCGGAAGAGTCCCGGTGGACCGTTTTCACTTGGACGCCCCGTGGTTGCTAGCATCCGGAGCGGATTCGGGCGCGTTACCACACCCACCGTAGTCTGTGGGGCAATGACTCCAGCCAGATCGTCGAGGATTGCAGCGTGAGTGAAGCTCGTAGGAAGGCCGCCCCGGCCCGCCGTCGGCAGAAGAGGCACTGGGCGGTCCGCGTTCTCGGCTGGCTGGCCGCGCTGATCTTCCTCGGAATCATCGGCTCGGTCGCGACCTTCTTCATCGTGTACCAGACGACGAAGATCCCGGACCCAAACAAGGAGTTCGCCACCAACACGACCACGGTGACGTACGCCGACCAGCGGAATCCCCTAGGCACGTTCTACGAGCAGAACCGGCATTCGGTGCCGATGTCGCAGATCCCGAAACGCGTCCAGGACTCGGTGATCGCGGCCGAGGACCGGACCTTCTGGACCAACCCCGGCATCTCGCCGTCCGGCATGGTCCGGGCCGCGGTGAACATCGCCCGCGGTGAGCAACTGCAGGGTGGTTCGACCATCACGCAGCAGTACGTCAAGGTCATGTACCTGACCCAGGAGCGGACGGTCGGACGCAAGCTCAAGGAACTGTTCATCGCGACCAAGCTGGGCCGGCAGCAGGACAAGAGCAAGACGCTCGAGGGCTACCTGAACACGGTCTACTTCGGCGAGGGCGCGTACGGCATCTCCGCCGCGGGCGACGCCTACTTCAGGAAGCCCGACCCGAACACACTGACTGTCCCGGAGTCAGCGCTTCTTGCCACCGTTCTGAACAACCCGACGCTGTTCGACGTCACCGATCCCGACCCGCGGACCAAGAAGCGGATCATCGACCGGTATCACTACGTCCTCGACGGCATGCAGCAGATGGGCACGATCAGCACGGCCCAGGAGAGGCAGTACGCCAACGCGCTGCCGAAGCTCGACATGAGGCCGAAGAGCAGCCGCTACGGTGGCCCGAACGGCTTCCTCCTGGACATGGCCCGCAAGGAGCTGGGGAAGCTCGGTTTCGACGAGGACGCGATCACCGGCGGCGGCTTGAAGGTCACGACCACCTTCAACTACACGCAGCAGAACAAGATCCTGCTCGCCGCGAAGGAAGAGAAGCCGAAGAAGAGCAACGGCCTGCACATCGGGATGGCCTCGGTTCAGCCCGGCACCGGTCAACTGCTGGCGATGTACGCCGGGCCCGACTACCTCAAGAGTCAGCTGAACTGGGCGACGACCAAGGCCCGGCCGGGTTCGTCGTTCAAGCCGTTCGCGCTGGCCGCGGCGCTCCAGGACGGGAAGTCGATCTACGACATCTTCCAGGGCGACAGCCCGATCACGATCCAGGGCCAGAAGTTCGGCAACGAACTCAGCACCGACTACGGCGACGTCACGTTGCTGAAGGCGACCGAGGAGTCGGTCAACACCGCCTTCTACGACCTGGTCGACAACAAGATGGACAACGGGCCGGAGAAGGTCACAGCCGCGGCCGAGGCGGCCGGCATCCCGGCCTCGAAGACCCTCGAGGACGACAAGGGCAACCCGTCCACGGTGCTCGGCCCGGACGCGTACGCCTCGCCGGTCGACATGGCGAACGCGTACGCGACGTTCGCTGCCGAAGGCAAGTACACGCCGCTGCACGTGATCAAGGAAGTTCGTGGTCCTGACGGCAAGGTGCTGTGGTCGGACGCGAGCGTGCTGAAGCAGCAGAAGCAGGCGTTCCCGCCGGAGGTCGCCAACATGGTGAACTACGTTCTGCAGCAGGTCGTCAAGGACGGCACCGGAACGGGCGCCAAGGACCTGGACCGTCCGGTTGCCGGCAAGACCGGCACCGCGGGTGGTGTCGCGGTGGAGGACCGGGCCGAGAACAAGAAGTGCGGCGGCTGTAAGGACGGCTCGGCGACGCTGACCTCGTGGTGGAGCGCCTACACGCCGCAGCTGTCGACCTCGGTGCTGTACCGGGCCGGCAAGGACGGCGAGTCCGACCTCGACCCCTACAGCGACGACCCGGCGTTCTTCGGTGGCAACTGGCCGCTGAAGACCTGGCTCGCGTTCATGAAGGCAGCCCTGGACGGCGTGCCGTCGGCCGACTTCGTCGCGCCGGACGCGGACCAGGTCAAGGACACCACCACGCCGACGTACACGCCGCCGCCGAGTACGCCGACGAACACACCCACGAACACGCCACCGCCCAGTACTCCGCCGCCGAACACGCCGCCTCCGTCGACGCCGCCGCCGAACACCCCGACGAACACGCCGACGAAGACGAAGCCGACCAAGCCGACGAACACACCGGGCTGGCCGTCGTTGCCGACCGGCGGGACGACGAGCGAACCGACGAAGACCCCGCAGAAACCCGGCGGCGGTCAATAGCTCAAGACGACGGCACCCCACCCGGGGTGCCGTCGTCGTTTGGTTGCCAGGTCCGGAGATAAGGCACGATGGTGGCGTGACTCGGGCGGACTTTGGCATGCGGTGGTGCGGGCGTGTTTGAGCGCACGGCCGACGGTGACCCCAAGCCGGGGCGGGCTCGGCGGGCCCGGGCCGACGTGGTCGGCTGGCAGCGGTGGATGCCGACGGCCCAGGGCCGTGAGGTGCTCGGGTGGTGGCTGGTCAGCCGGGTGGCGCTGTTCGTGCTGTCGGTCTCGGCACCACTGCTGTTCAACCGGGGCAACGACTACCCGAACGTCTGGCACGCCTGGCTGCAGTGGGACGTCTGGCACCTGAAGGCGGTCGCCGAGTTCGGCTACAACCACGGTGAGCCGTCCGGAGCGCCACTGGCCGCGTTCTTCCCCGGTTTCCCGTTGCTGGTCCGGCTGGTCAGCTACACCGGCATCGGGTACGTCGCCGCGGGCATCGTCGTGTCCGCGGTGGCCAGCGCGTTCGCGGGCATCTACCTGGCGCGGCTGGCGCAGTACGAGTTCCCGGAGCTCAAGGGCATCGGCCCGAACGCGGCAATGATCTGGTACGGCGCTCCGGTCGGCGTCTTCCTCGCCGCCGGGTACACCGAGGCGCTGTTCTGCGCGTTGGCCTTCCCCGCCTGGCTGGCCGCGCGGCAGGGGCGCTGGGCGCGGGCCGCCGTGTTCGTCGCGCTGGCATCGACAGTGCGGGTGTCCGGGATCTTCCTGATCTTCGCGTTGCTCGTCGAGTTCGTCACCTCGAAGAAGCGGGACTGGTTGTCGCTCCCGTGGCTGGCGTTGCCCGCCGTACCGGTGCTGGGCTTCATGGCGTACCTGAAGCAGATCCATGGCTCGTGGTTCGCCTGGCAGCAGGCGCAGGAGAAGGGCTGGGCGCGTGAGTTCACCTGGCCGTGGATCTCGCTCGAGCACACGTTCCAGGCCGCCAGCAAGGGCCACTTCTCGCCCGACCGCAGCGACTGGACGTGGATGTTCCGCGCCGAGCTGGTCGCCCTGTTCGTCCTTCTGCTGCTCCTGGTCTGGCTGTTCTGGCGCCGGTCCTGGGGCGAGGCCGCCTGGGTCGCCGCAACAGTCGGCGCATTCTGTACGTCGTTCTGGATCTACTCGCTCACCCGCGCGACCCTGCTCATGTGGCCGCTGTGGATCGGCCTCGCCGTCCTCGCCCGGCGGAGACCGTGGATCGGTCGGCTCTACCTGGCCGTGGCGATACCGCTAGCTGCCATCTGGGCGGCCGGCTTCTTCACCGGCCGCTGGTCCGGCTGAGTAGTTCTGCTCAGGCAATCCGGCCGCAGCGTCCTTAGCGTCCTTAGCGTGAACCTATGGATGGCCGGACGATCGGCAGGGTCACGGTGCAGGCGGCCTTCGTCGGTGTGGTGGCAGGTGTCGCGTACGCGACGATGCGGCAGTTCGGTGCCCCGCTCTGCCCGCCGACAGCGGTGAGCTGCGCGGCGGAGACCGGGGGCGCGCTGTTCGCAGTACAGCTCGGGGGTGTGGCGACTGCGCTGGCGCTGCCGGTGCTGGCGCTCCGGGCCGGGCTCGGCTGGGGATTCGCGGTCGTCGCCACGGCCGGGATCGTGGCCGTGAACGCGGTCTGGTTCCTGACGATGTCCGACATGTGGACTGTTTTGCGGTGAGGCAACCCTCGGGAGAGTTCGAGCGTCGTTAGGGATGAAGGGGTGGCAGTCCGGGCGGGGACCGCCACCCCTCATCACACTTCGTCACAACCGAATCTCCGGCGGAACCTTTCAGGGGCAGGCTCCGCCGGGCAGTCCACACCGAGGGCGATGGCAGCTGCCGTCGCCCTCGCGTCATGATGCAACCTCCGCGCGGGCTCACCCAGTAGTTCCAGGGTGAGATCACCGACAAGGGAGGGCCGATCGTGAGCGATCGCGACGCGGAGTACCTCGAGTACGTGACCGCGCATCGGGGCCGGATGCTGCGTACGGCCCGGCTGCTCACCGCGGGGGACACGCACTGGGCCGAGGACCTCGTCCAGGTCGCGCTGACCAGGCTCTACGTGCACTGGTCGAAGGTCCGCAAGGAGGACGGCGCGGCGCGGTACGCCGACCGGATCCTGGTGAACGCCTTCCTCGACGAACGCCGGCGGATGTGGCGCCGCCGGGTCGGCCACCGAGCAGCTGTACGACGCCGCGACGCCGACCGGCCAGGACCCGGCCGAGCGGCTGACTGTGCTCGGTGCCCTGGCGAAGCTCCCGCGCCGCCAGCACGCCGTCGTCGTACTGCGGTACTTCCGCGACTTCGATGTCCACACCACCGCCGAGCTGATGGGCTGCTCGGAAGGCACCGTGAAGTCCCAGACGTCGCGGGCGCTCTCGACGATGCGCGATCTCCTGCACGATTCCCTCGAAACCATGGAGAGCCTGCGATGACCGACCTGAAGGAACTGCTCGACGAGGCCGCAGGCCCCGAGCCCACCGTCACCGACACCGACCTGTCCGCCGACCTGACCCGCGGGCAGCGCGCCCTGCGCCGCCGCCGCATCACCGGCATCGCCACCGGCGCGGTCGCGACAGCTCTCGTGATCGGAGTCGGCTGGTCGGTCCTGCCCTCCGGCACGACGTCCAACGGGACACCGGCACCGGCTGCCCGGACCACCCCGGCCCCGACTCCGGCTGCGCCCTCGACCCGCCCCGGCCCTGGCTACATCCCCGGCGGGGACCGGAACGACCACCGCCCCGCACCACCGATCCCGGTCACCCCCGTCGCGCTGGTGGCGAACACCACGCCGTTCCCCGGCGTGATCACCTGCGACCTGATCCCGCAGGGCTGGGCGGCCCGGCTAAGGGCCACCGCGGCGCAGGGCGGCGGGTGGGAGCAGCAGGAGCTCTACGACCCGAAGCTGGCCAACCCGAAGCAGTACCACGACGTCAGCTACACCCTGATCGTCCGGCAGGTCGACATGACGGACAACGGCGAAGGCCTGACCGCGGACAAGTACACCGAGCCCTGGACCAAGCTGCCGAAGGTCCGCGCGGGGATGAACGAGGCAGTCATCAGCCTCGGCAGCCCCCGGGACGGACGCCGTGAGGTCCACGTCCGGATGGGCCGGACCACACGGCTTGTCGCGGTCGCCAACGACGCCTACAACCTGGCCTGGGACGAGAAGACCCTGCTGAGGTTCGCCGGCTCCTGTCACTACAAGAAGTGACGGGAGCCGGCGACCGGGATCAGCCCCAGTTGCGGTCGATGGACTGGGACGGGGTCGGGCTCGGCTTCGTCTCGGCGACGCGTTTGTCGGTCGGGTGCGTGCCGGTCTCGACGCCCTTCAGCGTCCCGAGGAGCTCGACCTCGGCGAGCGTGATGCCTTCTGCGCCCGCTGCCGGGGTCAGCACCAGGCGGTACTGCGTGTACGCCTTCGGGGACGCGATGCTGAAGGACCTCGTGTACGACGCCCACGCGAACGTCTCGCCAGTACGGCGATCCACCGTGGACCACGTCGTACCGTCGTTCGAACCCTCCAGCGTCCAGGCGGACGGCGCCGTGCCGGTCGCGCCGCTGGTCAGCGTGTACATGCCGACCGGACGGCCCTGCGGCAGGGCGACCGTGACGGTGGGCTGAGCGCCGGTCAGCGTGACCTGCGTCTTCGAGTCGTTGTCGATCAACGCGGAGACATCAGCGCCACCCGCACCGATCACCGCACCGGTGTCGGACGTCGAGTCGCGCCAGGTCGTCGGGTCCTCGCCGGGCTTGGTGATCGACGGCGGTGCGTCGTTCCGGCCGGTGCCCCACTTGGTCGGCTGGTCGGTCATCTCGAACTCGATCTTGCCGCCGTTCGCGATCAGGTCGTGCGGCAACGCGGTCGACGTCCACGCCTTCCCGTTCACGCGAACGCTCTTGACGTAGATGTTCTTCGACGAGTTCTTCGGCGCGCTGATCACCAGCTTCTTCCCGCTGGTCAGCCGGACCGTCGCCTTGGTGAACAACGGCGAACCGATCGCGTACGTCGGCGAGCCGACCTGCAACGGGTAGAAGCCGAGCGCGCTGAACAGGTACCACGACGACATCTCGCCGTTGTCCTCGTCACCCGGGTACCCCTGCCCGATCTCCGAGCCGGTGTACAACCGCGACAGCACCTCGCGCACCTTCTCCTGCGTCTTCCACGGCTGTCCCGCCACGTCGTACATGTAGGCGATGTGGTGCGACGGCTGATTGCTGTGCCCGTACTGACCCATCCGTACGTCGCGGGCCTCGAGCATCTCGTGGATCGTGCCGCCGTACCCGCCGGTGTGCAGCGCGTCCTCGGGTGTGCTGAAGAACTCGTCCAGCTTCTTCGCCAGCCCGTCGCGGCCGCCGTAGATCGCGGCCAGGCCGGCCCCGTCCTGCGGCGTCGAGAACGCCATGTTCCACGCGTTCGTCTCGGTGTAGTCGTGGCCCCAGTCCTGCGGGTCGAACGTGCTGGGCGAGTTGCCCCAGACACCGTCCGGTCCCTTGCCCTGGAAGAAGCCGACGGTCGGGTCGAACAGCGTGACGTAGTTGCGGGCCCGGTTCAGGAAGTACTTGTAGTTGTCCAGGTACTCCTGCTTGCGCGGGTCGTTCTTCTTCGCCTTGTCGTACAGGGCCTTCGACAGGTTCGCGATGCCGAAGTCGTTGATGTAGCCGTCCATCGACCAGCTGAAGCCTTCACCGGTGGTGTTGGCCGTGTAGCCGTTGAACGTGGACAGGTCCATGCCCTTGCGGCCGACGTTCTGCGACGGCGGTACGACGGACGCGTTCTTGACGGCAGCGTCGTACGCCGCCTGGACGTCGATCCCCTTGACGCCCTTCAGGTACGCGTCCGCGAAGGCGACGTCGGACGACGTACCGACCATCAGGTTCGCGTAGCCCGGTGACGACCAGCGGGAGATCCAGCCGCCGTCCTTGTACTGCTGGACGAATCCGTTGACGAGATCCGCGGCCTCGGGCGCGAACAGCGAGTACGCCGGCCACACCGTCCGGTACGTGTCCCAGAAGCCGTTGTTCACGTACGTCTGCCCGGCGACGATCTTCGAGCCGGTCGTCGTCGGAGTGTCGGTACCCACCTTCGGCGACGTCGGCGACGCGTACGTGATGACCGGCTTCGATGCGGTGCCGGTGTTCTCGGAGCCGTTGTTCGGGTAGAGGAACAACCGGTACAGGTTCGAGTAGAGCGAGGTCAGCTGGTCGGCCGTCGCACCCTCGACCTCGATCGTGCTCAACTTGGCATCCCAGGCAGCCTGCGCGGCGTCCTTGACCTTGTTGAACTTCGATCCGGCCGGCAGCTCGAGCTCGAGGTTCTTCCGGGCCTGGGCGGTGCCGATCAGCGAGGTCGCGATCCGCAACTGCACCTGGGTGGTCTTGGCGTCGAACATGAAGTACCCGCCGACGTCCGCACCGCCGCCGTTCGCAAGCTTGCCGGAGGCAAGGACCTTCTGGTCGACGACGCCGTACACGAACAGCCGGCCGGCGCCGGTGGACAGGCCGCTCTTGATGTCGGTGTACCCGGTGACCACGCCGGTCGCCGGGTCGAGGGTCAGCCCGCCGCTGTTGTTGACGTTGTCGAAGATCAGCGACGCCTTGCCGGCCGGGAAGCTGAACCGCAGCATCGCCGCGTGGTCGGTCGGCGCGATCTCGGCCGCGTTGCCGTTGTCGAACGTGACGCCGTAGTAGTACGGCCGCGCAACCTCGTTGTCGTGACTGAACGCCCACGCCCGCGCCTTGCGGTCCGCGGTCGGGGTGTCGGCGGTCGACGGCATCACCTGGAAGGTCTGCCGGTCACCCATCCACGGGCTGGGCTCGTGGCTGATCGACAACGCCTGCATGGTCGGCTTGTTGTCCTCGTTGTTGCCCTTGGCATAGTCGTACAGCCAGGACGTCGAGCCGGCGTTCGTCACCGGCGTCCAGAAGTTGAAGCCGTGCGGTACGGCGGTCGCCGGGAAGTTGTTGCCCCGCGAGAAACCGCCGGTCGCGTTCGTGCCGCGGGTGGTCAGCGCGAGATCCGACGGGTGCTTGGCCGCGGTCTTCTGCGCCGCGCGGTCCGGGTTGATCGCGGCGGCGATCCGGATGTCGTCGAGCCAGCCGCGGAAGTCGGCCGGGCCGGACGGCTTGTCGTACCCGACCAGGATCCGCTTGATCGTCTTACCCGCGGCCACCTTGCCGAGGTCGGCCTCGACGTTGTTCCACTGGTTCGTGTAGAGCGCCTTCGAGTCGCCCTGACCGCGCGGGCTGAGCGCGAAACCGTGGTGATCCTTGGCCTTGAGGTCGCTCAGGTACGTGCCGTCGTCGAACGCGAGGTCGAGCGCGGCGTACGTGCTCGGGTAGCTGAGGTCACCTTCGACGTGCTCCGGGAAGATCTTGTACGACAGGCGGGTGTCCTTGCCGACCTTCAGGTCGACGTCGGAGATCTTGTTCCACGTGTAGCCGCGGCCGGTGCTCTCCTGGTGTCCGGCGTACCGGAAGGACTTGACTCCGGTGAAGCCGACGCGGGCGCGGGCGTTGTAGGCACTGGTCGGGCCGGAGTCCAGCTGCGACTCGGCCACTGGTCCGGGTGGCGGCAGCGGTGCGCCGTTGGAGAGGTACCAGTCGGCGAGCTGGACGATGTCCTCGCCGTGGTTGAGCGTGACGTCAAGCTTGAAGAACTTGTACGCCGTCTCGTTCGAGAAGCTGTACTCCTTCGTCTGGAACCTGTTCTCGAAGCTCTGACCGGTCTGCGTGTCCAGCGTGGTCCAGGTGGTCCCATCGTTCGAGCCGGAGACCGTCCAGTTCTGCGGGTCGCGGCCGTCGGCGTCGTTCGCCGAGGTCAGCGCGTACTTGCGGATCACCACCGGGGCCGAGGTCTCGTAGACCAGCCAGCCGGTCGGCTCGAACACCAGCCACTTGGTGAACTTGTCACCGTCGGCCGCGTTCGTGGCGATCTCACCGCCACCGGTGTTCTCGCCGTTCGCGGTCACGTTGGTGACCTTGTCCATCTCACTGCCGCCGATTCCCGTCGGCGTCGGGCCGCGCACTCCGTCGGTACGGGGCTTCCCGTCCGGTCCGGTCTCGACGGCGTCGGTGTACCCCGGCTGCGGCTGGCCCGGCTCGAAGGAGGTGAAGAACGAGGACCCGCTCACCACAGGCTGATCAGCCACGGCGGTCGGAGGGACGGCAGCTGACGTCATGGAAGTAGACATTGTCACAACGAGCCCTAGAGACGCGACGAGCCCCAGTGGGCGGCGGAGATCCATACACGCTCCTTGCACAGCCGGCCGGCACGACGGGACGCCCCCGCCCACCGGTATGAGTACGCGGCCCCGATGACAAGGTTGTCAGCCCGCGCCCGGGGTGATCCTGCCCATCATGATCACCCGTGGTCAAGGGTTCGTCGCACACCGTTCGCCCGTGTCCTGCAGTTGGTCTGTGAGCGGTAGGTTGAGGCCCATGGACGAACGTGTGCTGGTCACCGGGGCGGCCGGGTTCATCGGGCGGGCTGTGGTCGCCGCCCTGCGGGAGCGTGGGGTCGCGGTGACCGCTGTGGACCGTGAGCCGCCGGATGCGTCCTGGGACGCGGGCGTGCAGGTGGTAACGGGTGATCTGGCCGAGCAGGAGACCTGTATCGCGGCCTTCGAGACCAGACCGACCGCTGTGGTGCACCTGGCCGCGCTGACCTCGGTGCTGCGCTCGGTCGACGCTCCGATGCAGACCTTCGCGCAGAACGTCACCATCACTCAGGTCCTGCTCGAGCTGGCCCGGGGCAGTGGTGTGGATCGGTTCGTACTCGCGTCGACGAACGCAGTGGTCGGCGACGTGGGTACGTCGACCATCACCGCGGACCTCCCGCTGCGGCCGCTCACGCCGTACGGCGCGACCAAGGCCGCGGGGGAGATGCTGCTGTCGGCGTACTCCGGCAGCTACGGGATGTCGACCGCCGCGCTGCGGTTCACGAACGTCTACGGGCCCGGCATGTCGCACAAGGACAGCTTCGTGCCGCGGATGATGCGTGCTGCGCTCAGTGGGACCGGCGTGAAGGTGTACGGCGACGGGCAGCAGCGGCGGGACCTGGTGTTCATCGACGACGTGGTGAGCGGCGTACTGCTCGCGCTGGAGAGCAGGTACGACGGGCGCGCGATCATCGGCTCCGGACGGTCGGTGTCGGTGCTGGAGATGATCGAGACCGTCCGCGAGGTCACCGGCCGCCCGGTGCCCGCGGAACACATCGACGCGCCGGCGGGCGAGATGCCCGCGGTAGTTGTAGACATCGCCAACGACCTTGGCTACAAGCCGACGGTCACGCTGGAAGAGGGCCTGGCGCGGACGTGGGAATACTTCAAACTGCAGTGAGGAAGCACTGGCTACTGGCCATCTTCCTGTTCTTCGGTGTCGTACTGCGGGTGCTCGCGGTCATCGCCTACCGGCCGGCGATCGTCTACACCGACTCCGTGCAGTACCTGACCAACATGGGGAAGCTGAGCCCTGACCAGCTCAACCCCATCGGCTACGACTTCGTGCTCGGCCCGCTGGTCTGGATCGGCGGGCTGACCTTCGTAGTGATCGTGCAGCACCTCGTCGGACTGCTCCTGGGCGTAGCGATCTACGCACTGGCCCGCAGGCTCACCGTCTACCGCTGGCTGGCGGCGGTGGCCGCCGCACCCATCCTGCTCGACGCCTACCAGGTGCAGATCGAGCAGAACATCATGGCCGAGACCACGTTCGACGTGATCCTGGTAGCGATCCTCTGGCTGCTCCTCGGCCGTGTGCCCGGCTGGAAGCGCGCCGCCGTCGTCGGCGTACTCATCGGCGCCGCCTTCACGGTCCGCGCGATCGGCATGGTCCTGCTGATCGCAGTGGTGCTCTACCTGGTCGTGGTCGGCAACGGCTGGCGCAAGCGCCGCATGGACGTCGTACGCCGTACTGCGGCAGCTATAGCCGGATTCGCCATCGTCTTCGCCGCGTACGTCGGCTACTACCGCGCCGACACCGGCCGCTGGGGTTTCACCGGCGCCGAGAACCAGATCCTGTACGGGCGGACCGCAACGGTCGCCAACTGCGCCAAGCTCCCGCTCAATGAGGGCACGCGGCTCTTCTGCCCCAAGGAGCCGCTGGGGGAGCGCCTCGGCGTGGACAAATACGCCCACAACCATTACGGCGACCCGAACTGGCCCGGACCCCTTCCACCCGGTACGACGAAGCGCCAGCTGGCCACCGAGTTCGCGCATCTGGTCATCAGGCATCAGCCGCTCGACGTGACGTGGGCCGCGCTGAAGGACTTCGCGAAGGGTTTCGCGCCGACACGGACCAGCTCGCCGAACGATGTACCGCTGAACCGCTGGCAGTTCCAGCTGACCTATCCGAACCTCAGTGACCCCAACACCGCGAAGGCAGCGGTGAAATGGGGCGGGTCGGAGCCACACGTCAGCCACGTACCTGCGGTCATTCTGCGCGCGTACCAACTGCACGGCGGCTACACGTCCGGCACGCTCCTAGCCCTCTATGCGCTGATCGCCCTGGCTGCAGTAGCCGGCCTGGGACGAGCGAAGACATCAGGTCTCCGCTCAGCCGCACTGCTGCCGGTGGCAGCTGGTGTGATCCTCTTGCTCGGGTCAGCGGCGTTTGAGTTCTCCTGGCGTTACCAGCTGCCCGGACTGATCTTCTTCCCGCTCGCAGGCGCCATCGGACTGCGTGCGATCCTCGGCAAGGACCAGGCCCGCCCGGCGATGGCGGACTACCCGGACACCGTCGATTCCCTTGCAGTAAAGGACTTCGGCAAGCAGGAATTCGCACCGGTCGTCGTGGTCATCGCGGCGTACAACGAGGCCGGCGGGATCGGCCAGGTGCTCACCAACATGCCGCGTACCTGCGCCGGCCTGCCCGTCGACGTACTCGTCGTGGTGGACGGCTCCACCGACAACACCGCCGAGATCGCCCGTGAGCATGGGGCTTTCGTGTGTGTTGCCCCGAGCAACCGTGGTCAGGGCGCCGCGCTACGGCTCGGGTACAACCTCGCAGCCGAAGGCGGAGCGGAGTACGTCGTCACGACCGATGCGGACGGTCAGTACGACAACAGCGAGCTCGAGGTACTGCTGGAGCCGATCCTGACCGACCGGGCCGACTTCGTCACCGGTTCGCGCCGGCTCGGAGCGGAGGACGCGGACAGCCGGCTGCGCTGGGTCGGCGTACGGGTGTTCGCCGTACTCGCGTCGATTCTGACCCGGCGCAAGCTGACCGACACATCGTTCGGGTTCCGCGCGATGCGGGCCGAGTTGGCGACGGCTGTGACGCTGCGCGAACCGCAGTACCAGTCGTCGGAGTTGCTGCTCGGTGCGCTGGCCATCGGCGCCCGCGTGGTCGAGCTGCCGATGACGATGCGCCGGCGGGGCGACGGGAGCAGCAAGAAGGGCCCGGGCCTCGTGTACGGCGCCAACTACGGGCGGGTGATGACGACTACGTGGTTACGGGAGTACGTGCTTCGACGCTCTCGGCGGCGGGCGCAGGCTTGGCGAACACCAGCCGGTCGAACAGCACGAACTTCACGATGAACAGGATCGCGTACGTCGCGAGGTAGGAGCCGGAGACCAGCAGCGTCTTCCAGGCGTGTGATTCGATCGGCTGGACCAGATGGTCGGTGACCGAGGTGACCACCGCGGCGGTGACCGCGGAGCCGATCACGATGATTGTGTACGGCAACTTCTGCCCGCTGCGGCCCCAGGTGTAGCGGCGGTTCAGCACGTAGTTCGGGACGGCGCCGGCGAACCAGGCGACGACGGTCGCGACGATCGCCGCAGTACCGAACCAGTAACACAGAGCGAACGCCAACTGGCTGACCACGGTTGCGACCACGGAGGATGCCGAGTATCTCGCCCACAGCAACAAACGGCCGCGGGAGAGTCCGGTCTTGGTGATAGCGCGCATCGGGGCCTATTCTGCACCCGCGCAGCGCCCGAGAGCACTCCGGCGGGAATTCTCAGCCGATTGCCAGCGAATAGATGACCCCCGTCACGTTACTGGAGCGGGTACTCGGGATAGGAAGGACTGTGACGACGTTCCCCGACGGAAGGCGGCCGAGCCGTGCGCGTACTCGTCCTGGGCGGTGACGGCTACCTGGGGTGGCCGACGGCACTGCACCTCTCCGACCGCGGCCACGACACGGCCGTTCTCGACAACATGGCCCGCCGCGGGTACGACCGCGAGCTGGGCGTCCAGAGCCTGGTCCCGATCGAGGACCTCGAGACCCGGGCGGCAGCCTGGGAAGAGGTCTCCGGCAAGCGGATGCCGACGTACGTCGGTGATCTGCTCGACGCCGAGTTCGTCTACCGGGTGCTGACCGAGTTCGAGCCGGACGCGATCGTGCACTTCGCCGAGCAGCGGGCCGCGCCGTACTCGATGATCGACCGCGAACACGCTGTGTACACGCAGCACAACAACGTGGTCGGCACGCTGAACCTGATGTACGCGATCGCCGAGACCAACCCGGACATCCACCTGGTCAAGCTCGGCACGATGGGCGAGTACGGCACGCCGAACATCGACATCGAGGAAGGCTGGCTGGAGGTCGAGCACAACGGGCGCAAGGACCGGATGCTCTACCCGAAGAAGCCCGGCTCGTTCTACCACCTGTCCAAGGTGCACGACTCGCACAACCTCGAGTTCGGCTGCCGGATCTGGGGGATGCGCGTCACCGACCTCAACCAGGGCGTGGTGTACGGGCAGCAGACCGACCAGACCGTGCAGGACGCGCGGCTGGCGACCCGGTTCGACTACGACGCCGTGTTCGGCACCGTGCTCAATCGGTTCTGCATCCAGGCGGTGCTCGGTGAGCCGCTGACCGTCTACGGGTCAGGCGGTCAGACGCGAGGCTTCCTCGACATCCGGGACACCGTCGAGTGCATCCGGCTCGCGGTGGAGAACCCGGCCGACGCCGGCGAGTTCCGGGTCTTCAACCAGATGACCGAGAGCTACTCGGTCTCGCAGCTCGCCGATCTGGTCGCCGAGTGCTTCCCCGGCCCGGTCCAGGTCGAGCACCTGGAGAACCCGCGCGTCGAGCAGGCCGAGCACTACTACAACGTGAAGCACACCGGCCTGGTCGGCCTCGGCCTCCAGCCCCACCTGCTCTCGGAAACCCTGATCGAGTCCATGTTCGACATCGTCTCCGCCAACAAAGACCGCGTCGACCCAGCCGCCCTGCTCCCAACAGTCCGCTGGCAGGGCCACCTCAAGCAGTAGCTACGAAGAAGCAGAAGATGTGGCCGACCGGATCGGCGTACACCCGCACGTCGGGCTGCGGCTGAAACTCCATCAGCCGCGCCCCGGCGGCCACGGCACGCTCATGCGCCGACTCCAGGTCGCTCACCAGGAAGTCGAGATGCACCTGCATCTGCTGCTGATCGGCGGAGCTCGGCCAGGTCGGGGTCCGGTACTCCGGCTCGCCCTGGAACGACAACTGCGTCGAGCCGTCAGGGCCGATCGCGACGGCCCAGCCCTCCTCATCGGTGCCTAGCTGCCAGCCCAGCAACCGGCAGTAGAACCGAGCCAGCTCCCGGGGATCCGGCGCGTCCAGCACGACGCCCTTCAACGGAATCGTCTCGTTCATACCCGGCACGCTAGCGGCGGGCACCGACAAGCAGCGTGGGGATCGCGGCCAAGAAGCGGTCTCGGCGGGAGCGGGTGGATTGTTCGGTGAGCCAGGTGTCGGCGTCTTGCTTGGTGATCAGGGACTGGTCGACGGCGGCGGTGGCGGCTGCTTTCAGTTGTGGCGCCATCTGTTTGTGGTCGGTGATGACCTCCGTGTGTACGGCGACCTCGACGTCGTGGAACTTGGCGTCGAGGAGGGCGTCGCGGAGGTCTCGGACCGCGCGCGGCGACACCGTGTGCGACTCGAGGCCGAGGCGGATGACGTCGGTCAGGTCCTGGTCGGAGCTGGTGATCATCACGAAGCCGTAGTCCTGCCCGCCGACCACGATCCGGCCCCCGGGACGCAGAACCCGATGGGCCTCGGCGATGGTCGGGGCCGGGTCCTCGAGCAGGTGGAACAGCCGCATCGCGCGGTACCCGTCCATCGACCCGGTCTCCAGCGGCAGGTCGTCCGAATGTGCCACGTGAAACATTGCCCCGGGCACCCGGTCCCGCGCGGCCTCGACCGCGTCCGGATCGGCGTCGATCCCGGTCACCTTCAGGCCCTTCCGGGTCAGCTCCGCCACCGCATGCCCCGCGCCGCAGGCGACATCGACACAGGTCCCGCCCCGCTTCAGCCCCAGCAGCCGGTACGACGCCGCGCGCAGCTCGGCCGCACCGGGCCGTTCCTCGATCCGCTCCAGAAAGCTCATGACCTTACGCTGCAACTTCAGGTCCACCTGAAGTCAACAGTGTCAGTCCATCGACACCTTGTCGAACGTGGTCGTGGTGTAGCGGACGTCGAGGTCGACCTCGTCGCCGACCGCCGGCGGTGCTACCGACGACGGCAGGAACAGCATGCTGGCCTGCATGTGCGGCGGCTCGGCGAACCAGCGCTGCTTGCCCTCGATGCTGAACGGCGACAACGCCATCCCGGCCGCGTCCAGGCTGCCCTTCGCCATCGCGATCGCGCGCTGCCGGACGCTCGCCGCCGCGGTCGGCGCCTCCAGCCCGACGCCGTGCGCCGTACCGCCGGAGACGATCAGGATGTGACCGTCGCCGCTGACCCGGCGCTGCCGGTACCCGACCCGCTCACCGCGGCGGACCGAATGTACGTCGAGAACCGTCGCCCGGACCGTCAGCGCGCCCCGGTCACCGAGCCACAGCCCGGTGCCCATCCGGAGCTTCACGTCCGGACCGATGTCGGCCAGCTTCTGCGCCGGCACGTGCGACACCCACAGCGTGCCCTTGCGTACGTCGAGCGCCGCCTTCGCCAGCTGCTGGGCCTCCCGCAGGTTGGCCGACGTACCGCCGGCGCCCATCGGGAAGTGCAGCGACCAGCCCTCGAAGCGGATCCGGTCGAGCGCGTTCAGCAGCATCGTGTGCCGCAGCTCGCGGGCCCCGATGCCGTGGCGGCGCATCGAGGTCATCACCTCGATCAGCACCCGGCTACCGGCCGGGATCGAGACCAGGTCGGCCAGCCGGCTGACGGTGTGGATCACGTTCCTGCTCTGCGGCACCTCGAGGAACGGCCGCCACGGCGACAGTACGACGACGTCCTCGCGCGGGTCCGACGGGACCTCGAAGTACGTCCCGACCGCGACCGTCCGCGCGCCGAGCGCACGGGCCTCGGCCAGCAGCCGGTGGTTCCCGAACCCGTACCCGTTGCCCTTGGCGACCGGAACGATGTCGGGGTTCCACGTGGAACGCAGGTGTTCACGCCATCGATCGGAATCGACGTGCAGGACTAGGGGCATGGTGTCAACGCCGTCTCATGTAGAGGTCGAATGCGGTGTAGAGCGCCTTGTTCAACGGCAGATCCCACTCACCGACGTACTCGACGGCCTCGCCGCCGGTCCCGGTCTTGAACTGGATCAACCCGACGTGCGGGTCGTTCGGGTCCAAGGTGTCGGTGATGCCCCGTAGGTCGTACACGGACGCGCCCGCCGCGAGCGCGTCCGTCATCATGCGCCACTGGACCGCGTTCGATCCACGCACGTCTCGCTTGGCGGTCGAGCTGGCACCGTAGGAGTACCAGGAATGTCCGCCGACCCGGACCCAGATCGTCGATGCGACCAGGTCGCCCTCGTGATGGGCGTTGTAGATCCGGAAGTCACAGCAGCCGGACGGCTGGTTCGCCATCGCGGCGTACATCTTCTCGAAGTACGGCAGCGGCCGCGGGGTGAAGTGGTCGCGCTGCGCGGTCTCGACGTACAGCCCGTGGAACGCCTTGATGTCCTCCGGGCCGCCCTGCGTCACCTCGACGCCGGCCTTGTCCGCCTTCTTGATGTTGCGCCGCCACAGCTGGTTCATACCCTTCAGCAGGTCGTCCTGGCTGCGGCCGCCCAGCGGCACCTGGAAGACGTACTGCGGTTGCCCGGCCGCGAAACCCTCCGCGACCCGCGGCGCCTTCCAGCCCAGTTTGCGCAGCTGCTCGGTGACGGTCGCGCCGGACGGCTCGATCACGTCCGGGCGGACGTCGCCGAGCTTCGGCTGCTGACCGCCGGCGATGGCGTCCTTGATCGTCTTCGCGGTCCAGCGCCGGGTCGCGATCGGCGGACCCATCCGGATGCCGAACGCGCCGCGCTCCTGCAGGTGCGCGGCCAGCGGACGCAGGTAGCTGCCGAGGTCGATCGCGTCCCAGTCGATCACCGGGCCTTCGGGCAGATAGGCGAGGTACCGCTTCACCTTCGGCATCTGCCGGTAGAGCACCAGCCCGACGCCGACGAGCTCCGCCGGGTTGGCCGGGTCGAACCAACCGAGTGACTCCGCCTTCCACTCACTCTTCACCGCCGCCCACCCCGGGGTCTGCAGAAAGCTCGCCGCCGGCTGCGCCGCGATGTACGCGGCATGCTCGTCGGCCGAGATGGTCCGAATGCTGAAGTCACTCACGGGGGGTCAGAGTACCGGCCCAGCTGCTGCAACCCCAGCTGAGCCGGTTTCTGATCAAACCTGTGTGAGCAGCTTCTCGGAGACGTCCCACAACCGAGTGGCCGACTCCGGATCCAGTGCGTACGGCGCGACCCCGTCCCGCTCGCCCGCGACGTTGGGGAGCGCCTCCTGGTTGTCCTCGAAGTACCTGCCTGTCACGCCCTGGATGAGAGGGGAGGCGGCCAGCAGGACGGACGTCGCCGCACCCTGCTCCACCGTCTTCCAGCGGTACTGCGCCCACCCCGCCTGCATCTCCTCCGGGACGTGCCGCTGGAGAGCGGTCCGGATCCCGCCGGGCATCAGCGCGTTGGTGACGATCCCGTCGGCGGCCCAGCGCTTGGCGGCCTCGACTGCGAACAGGATGTTGGCGGTCTTCGACTGCCCGTACGCCGCCCACGGCTCGTACGTACGGTGCTCGAAGTGGAGGTCGTCCAGGTGCACATCCGACTGCAGGTGCGCGCTCGAGCTGACCGAGACGACCCGGGCATCGCCGGCCGCGACGAGTGCGTCGTGCAGGCCGAGGGAGAGGCCGAAGTGGCCGAGGTGGTTGGTAGCGAACTGGTGCTCCCAGCCTTGCGGCGTGCGGTTCAACGGCTCGGCCATCACGCCGGCGTTGTTGACCAGGATGTGCAGCGGGCCGGTCCAGCTGTCGACGAAGGCGCCTACCGACGCCGGGTCGGCGAGCTCGATCGGAGCGACGAACACATGGTTGTTGCCGGTGCTCTCGATGATCTCCGCGGCGACGCGTTCGCCGGCCGCGGTGTTCCGTACGGCGAGCGTCACCTCGGCGCCCGCTCCGGCGAGGGCACGGACGGTCTCGACGCCGATCCCGGACGCGCCACCGGTGACGACCGCGCGGCGGCCGCTGAGGTCGACGCCGGAGATCACCTCGGCCGCGGTCGACTCATATCCGAAGGGAGTGGTGAATCTGCTCATCAGTGCCAGTCCTGTTCTGCGAGCTAGGCTTAACCGGAGGAGCCTCCGGTAACTCCAGTTAAGCGGAGGTGCCTCCGGTTATCAAGGTCCGCTAAGTTTGACGCCCGAGGGGAGGGGACATGAGTGCTACCGGTGAGCGCCCGCTGCGTGCGGACGCCCTGCGCAATCGCGGTCAGATCCTCGACGCCGCGGCGCGTTCGTTCTCGAAATGCGGGCTGGAGGCGACGCTCGAGGGCATCGCGAAGGACGCCGGCGTCGGCATCGGCACCTTGTACCGGCACTTCCCGACCCGGGAGGCGTTGATCGAGGCGGCGTACCGCAGTGAGCTCGCCGCGGTCTGCGATGCCGCGTCGGAGCTGCTCGCGAAGCTCCCGCCCGCCGAAGCGCTGCGGGCGTGGATGGATCGCTTCATCGACTACATGTCTCGCAAGATGGGGATGGCCGATGCCTTGCGAGCGGTGATCGCGTCCGGAGCGGATCCGTACGCGCAGAGCCGCGACCTGCTCGTCGGCGCGATCACGCCGATCCTCGAGGCCGGTGCCGCCGCCGGCGATCTGCGCTCCGATATCACCGCTGACGACGTACTGATCAGCCTCAGTGGAGTGGGGCTGGCCGCGGCCGACCGCCGCGAGCAGGCGGATCGGCTCCTCAACCTGCTCATCGACGGCATGCGGTACGGCGCGTGACCCGCAAGGTGGCGCTGGTCACCGGGTCGGCGTCCGGCATCGGCGCGGCCACGGTACGGCGGCTGGCTGCGGACGGGATGACCGTCGCGGTGCACTCGCGATCCAGCTACCAGGCCGGTAAGGCGCTGGCTGCCGAGCTGGGTGGCTCGTACCACCAGGCTGACCTGTCCGACGATGCAGCTGCGCAAGCGTTGGTGCCGGAAGTCGTGAGTGAGCACGGGCGTCTCGACGTACTCGTGAACAACGCCGGCATCAGCTGGCCCGTCCCGCACGCATCACTCGACGGCCTCACTGCAGACGACTGGCGACGACTGCTCGACGTCAACCTGATCGCGCCGTGGTTGTTGTGTACGGCGGCCCTCCCGGCGCTGCGCGAATCCGGCGGATCGATCGTCAACGTGACCAGCCACGCCGGCGTCCGTCCGAAGGGCAGCTCGATCGCGTACGCCGCCTCGAAGGCTGCGCTGAATCATGTGACCAAGCTGCTGGCGGCGGCGCTGGGACCAGATGTTCGCGTCAATGCAGTCGCGCCTGGTCTCGTCGACACACCGCTTACCGAGTCGTGGACCGATGCACAGGAGCTGTGGAAAACCGCGAGCCCGATGCGTCGCGCAGCGCAGCCCGCGGACGTAGCGGACCTGATCTCCGCAGTTATCCACAACGGCTACCTGACCGGTGAAGTCATCCTGCTCGACGGCGGCCTGAACCTGCGCTGATTCTGTCGGCGGCTGCTTCTACGATCGCGGGATGTCTTTGGGTCGGGACTTCCGTCGGTTATGGGTTGCGTTCACGGTCAGCGCATTCGGATCGGCGGTGGGCCTCGGCGCGCTGCCGTTGGTCGCGGTCATCGTGCTGGACTCGAGCACGCTCCAGGTCTCGATGCTCGCGGCGTTGTCGGCGTTGGCAGGTGCCGCGATCGCCTTGCCGATGGGGGATTTCATCGAGCAGCGGCGGAAGCGGCCGGTGATGATCGCGGCGGACCTGGCGCGGTTCGCGGCGCTTGTCTCGGTGCCGGTCGCGGCGGCGTTCGGCGTACTGACGTTTGCGCAGCTGTGTGTCGCGGGGGTGTTGCAGGCGGCCGGGACGATCGCGTTCCAGGCTGCCAGTGGCGCGCATCTGAAGGCGTTGGTCCCGGCGGCCGGCCGGGCCGAGGCGAACAGCCGGTTCGAGCAGACGAACTGGCTCTCGTTGAGTGTCGGCCCGGTGATCGGCGGCGGGCTCGTCAGCCTGGTCGGGGCGACCATCACGCTCGCGGTCGACGCGGTGTCGTTCCTCGGTTCCGCGATCGGGATCCGGCGGATCCAGCAGCCCGAGCCGGAGCCGGTCAAGCGCGAGGGCAAGGTGGACATCACCGCCGGCTGGCGATACATCCTGCAGCATCGCGGACTGCGAGCCTTGTTCTGGAACTCGCAGCTCTTCGGCGGACCGGTGATGATGACGGCGCCGTTGCTGGCTGTCTTCATGCTGCGGGACCTCGGGCTGGCGGCGTGGAGCTACGGGGTGATGCTGGGCGTCTCCTGCATCGGCGGGGTGATCGGCGCGCGGATGGCGCCGAGGCTGACCCGGCGGTACGGGCTGCACTGGATGCTGCTGGTCTTCGGCGTACTGCGGGCGCCGTGGCTGCTGCTGTTCCCGCTGGCGCCGCACGGGATGGGCGGGTTCGTGGTGCTGACCGTGGCGGAGACGGCCCTGCTCGTTGGCGCGGGTGCGTTCAACCCGTCGTTCGCGACGTACCGGATGGAGCAGACCGAGGACGGGTTCATGTCGCGCGTGGTGGGGTCGTGGTCGATCAGCTCGCGCTGCGTGCAGCCGGTGTTCATCGCGCTGGGCGGTGTGCTCGCGACGGCGATCGGGATGCGGGGCGCGCTGTGGGTCGCGGGGATCAGTTGCACGCTGAGCGCCCTACTGCTGCCGTGGCGCTCGGCTAAACCAGCTGTCGTGCCTGAGCCAGCCTGACGATCGGGCCCATCACGCCGCCGGGCTGGCCGTCGAGGTAGTCGGCGGCCTCGTCCGGCGGCAGCACCAGCACCTCGGTGACCTGCTCGCCGTCCTCGGGGTTCGTCGGCTCCTGCTCAATGACGACGTCGGCGACGAAGTTCGCCCAGTACGACACCGGATGCGGCAGATGCGGACGGTACGGCGCGGGCCGGCGGTGGTCGGCGCGGTGGGCGCCGAGCCAGGTCAGCGGGCCGGTCAACCGCGCGCCGGCTTCCTCGAGCAACTCGCGCTCGACGAGCTGCTCGATCGTCTCGTCGGGCTCGCGGGTGCCGCCGGGCAGGAACCGCCAGCCGATGTCGTTGCCGCAGACAACGATTCCGCCGGTGGTCCGGCAGACGACGTGGACGTTGCTGATCAGTTCGTCGGGCGGTTCGTCGACGGTGAACCGGACATCGAGGTCGCCCCACTCCCAGTAACCGGGTGCGAACAGTTCGGGGAACTCCTCTGCCCAGGCCTGCATAGCCTCATTCTGCGCTACCGTCGCACGCATGGCGCACCCCGACCCCGAGCCCGAGTCCACCCCGGGCCCCGACACCGAGCCTGCCGCGGCAGCTGAGGCCGATGCGGAGGCTGAGGCAGAGGCGAAGGTCGAGGAGAGTCCTGAGGAGAAGCAGCAGCGGACGATCATCCGCTTCCTGTGGTCCTGTTCCTGGCTGACTGTGTTGACCGGTGTGTTCCTGCTCTCCGGGGTGCTCCAGACCTACAAGACCTACAGCGCGCTCTCCTGGCTCGGCGCAGTCGTCGCCGTCCTGTGCCTGGTCGCGCTGATCGCGGCGTACGTCGCCTGCGCCCGCGGCAAGCTCACCCTGCGGACCCGCCTGCTCGGCCCCTTCGACCTGTTCCAGCTGAGCACCCTGGTCATGGTCGTTGCCGTGATCTGCGGCCTTCTCATCCCGTCGAGCAACACCGCCGCGCTGGCGCTGCTGCTCCCGTGGGCCCTGACCTACTGGATGTACGGCCTGGACCGGACGAAGACGCCCACTACTTGAGGTGTGCCCGCAGGTAGTCCAGGTCGGCCTTCTGCCCGTTGTTCGCGTTCGGGGTCTCGACGACGACCGGCGCGCCGGCTGCCTGCACGACCGCGACGATGTCGGCCGGGTCGATATGACCCTCCTCGAAGTTGCTGTGCCGGTCCGCGCCCGAGCCGAACTCGTCGCGTGATCCGTTCGCGTGCACCAGGTCGATCCGCCCGGTGATCGCCTTCACCTTCTCGACGATCGTCGGCAGCTCCTCACCGGCCGCGTGGAAGTGGCAGGTGTCCAGGCAGAACCCGACGTTCTCCAGCCGGTCGTTGCCCGAGGCCTGCACCGCCTCCCAGAGCCGCGCGATCCGGTCCAGCTGCCGGGCCATCGCGTTCTCCCCGCCGGCCGTGTTCTCGATCAGCAGCGGCACCGGCAGCTCGGCCCGCTCGATGCACTTGCGCCAGTTGTCGAACCCGGCCTCCGGGTCGTCCTCGTCGCCGACGTGCCCGCCGTGCACGATCACGCCCTTGACGTCGATCTCGGCCGCCTTGTCCAGCGTCTGCTGCAACAGCTTCCGGCTCGGGATCCGGATCCGGTTGTTCGTGTTCGCGACGTTCAACCGGTACGGCGCGTGCACGTACAGGTCCACGCCTGCGGCGGCGGCGCGGGTCTTCAGCGCCTCCTCGCCATCGGCGTACGCGAGCTTCGGCGCCTTGTAGTCCTGCGGGTTCCCCAGGAAGAACTGCACCAGGTCGGCACCCCGATCGGCAGCCTCCGCCAACGGGTCTTCCTGCTCCACATGTGCACCGAGCTTCACAGTCATGACCCCACCCTAGAACTCTCCACGGACAGTTCAGGAACCCCATCCTGCCGACCGGGTCACGGTCCGCCCGGCGTCGCTCGGCGGCTGGACCGGGCGGCCTTCGAACTCCGTGGACAGGACGATGTGGGTGTTCATCTCGCCGTGTTCGCCGAGGCGTTCGAAGAGCCCCTCGAGGTGCTGCATAGAGGTGACGCGGACGCGCAGCATCGAGCAGGAGTTGCCGCTGAGCTTGTGGACCTCCAGTACTTCGGGGAAGTCCTCGGCGCGGGTGGTCTTCAGCAGACACCGACCGGTCGTGCAGCGCATCTGGACGAACGCCGACAACGGCTGTCCGGCCCGGCCCGGGTCGACCTCGGCGCGGTAGCCCTTGATCACGCCGGCCTCTTCCAGGCGGCGTACCCGATCCGCGACGGCAGGTGGGGAGAGGTTGACCCGCTTGCCGAGCTGGTTGAAGGACAGGCGGCCGTCGGACTGCAGTGCGGCCAGGATCTGCCAGTCGGTGGAGTCGAGTTCGCGCTCCTGAAAGGTCATCTCCCCAGAACACCTTCGATGTCGGTCCTCCACAAGGGCAGACGCCTTTCTTCGAGCATTCAGCGCGGCGCGCGGCCTTTCTACCGTTGTAGGCATGCTGATCCCGGTCGTTGTTGCTGCCGCCCTGATGAACGCCGCCATGGTCGCTGCCAGTGCGGTCAGCGCCATCCTGATCGCCGACGACCTCGGTCCGGCCCTGGCCGGCCTCCCCAACACCGCTGGTGTCCTCGGCACAGCCGCCGGCGCCATGGCAGTCGGCCGCTGGACAGCCAGACTCGGACGAGCCCAGGCCCTCCGCACCGGGTACGGCGTGGGCGTCGCCGGGGGAGCGTCGACCGTCCTCGCGGCCGTCGGCGGACCGGTCGCGCTGCTCTTCGTAGGCATGTTCCTGCTGGGCGTCGGGAACGCAGCGAGTCTCCTGTCCCGCTACGCCGCCGCCGACGCCGCACCACCTGATCGACGCTCCCAGGCCATGAGCACAGTCATCTGGGCCAGCACGATCGGTGCCGCGGGCGGACCGTTCCTGATGGCGCCGTCCCAGTCGTTCGCATCGGGCTTCGGTCTCCCGGCGATCGCAGGTCCGTTCCTCCTTGCCCTCGCTGCAGTCTTCTCGGCACTGGTCGCGTCGACGTACATCCGGCGTACCAGGTCGACCGACGCGCCTCAGGTCCGTCGAGTGGCCGGCGGTCACTCAGTACTACTGGCGGCTGGCGTCATGGTGGTCGGCCAGGTGGTGATGGTGTCCGTGATGACAGCAGTCCCCGTCCACACCCACCTGCACCACGACGGACTCGGGCTGCTGGGAGTCATGCTGTCTATCCACACCCTGGGGATGTTCGCCTTGTCCCCGCTGACCGGTTGGTGCATCGACCGCTTCGGGCCTCGCGTAGTCAGCCTGGCCGGACTGGTCGGGTTGCTGGCGGCCGCAGTACTCGTCACTCGGACCGGACTGGTTTTCACACCGGCGTTGTTCCTGCTCGGCTACGCGTGGAACCTCTGCTACCTCGGCGGCAGCGCCCAGTTGGGTTCGGCCGAGCTGGAGAGCCGCGTGGAGTCGTCGATCTGGACCGTTTCCGCGCTCGCCACCGCGGCGTCGCCGTGGCTGTTCACGCTCGGCGGGTTCCCCGTGCTGGCGATGATCTCGGTGATTCTCGCCGTACCGTTGCTCGTGCTGGTGCTCCGTCGCGGTGAGCGCATCGTCGTACCGCGGTGACTCAGAGTCATCACAACAGGCCTGTGGATATGGTCAATAGGCCATCCGGACGCTGGTATTCTTTTGGATGTGGCCCGGTCCTCGACCGGGCTCATTGCTTGGCGTCGGCGGCAATTGCCGGCGGTGAGCACAATCGCATCGCCCTCCTGCCACGGAGAGACCGTGGCCGCCAAGTCCGAAGGAGGTGGAGTTCGCGCATGCGTCGTTATGAAGTCATGGTGATCCTCGACCCGGAGCTCGATGAGCGCACCGTGGAGCCGTCCATCGACCAGTACCTGAACATCGTCCGCAAGGAAGGTGGCACGGTCGAGAAGCTCGACATCTGGGGTCGTCGCAAGCTTGCCTATGACGTGAAGAAGAAGTCCGAAGGCATCTATGCCGTCGTCGACCTGACCGCCGAGCCGGCGGTGGTGAAGGAGCTCGACCGTCAGCTCACGCTGAACGAGTCGATCCTGCGCACCAAGGTCATCCGGCCGGACCAGCACTGAGCCTAGGGTCGTCAGCAGCCTCGGTACTGTCGGCACGGGCCGGTACCAATAGCTGTAGACATAGCTGTAGACACAGCCACACCCGATAGCAGGAGGAACGGCAATGGCAGGCGAACCACCTATCACCCTGATCGGTAACCTCACGGGTGATCCGGAACTGCGCTTCACGCCCTCGGGCGCTGCGGTAGCCAATTTCACCGTCGCGTGCACTCCGCGGACGCTGGACCGGCAATCGAACGAGTGGAAGGACGGGGAAACCCTCTTCATCTCGTGCGCGGTGTGGCGTCAGGTTGCCGAGAATGTTGCCGAGTCCCTGACCCGGGGTTCCCGGGTCGTCGTCACCGGCCGCCTCAAGGCGCGCAGCTACGACGACCGCGACGGGAACAAGCGCACCGTCTTCGAGTGTGATGTCGAAGAGATCGGCGCGAGCATGCGCTACGCGACGCTGAAGATCTCCAAGACCTCGCGTTCCGACGGCGGTGGCGGCGGTTTCGGTGGTGGCGGTGGTGGCGGCCAGCAGTTCGGTGGCGGCGGCAACCAGGGAGGTGGCAACCAGGGCGGCGGCTACGGCGGCGGTCAGGGTGGCCAGCAGAACGACCCCTGGGCAACCCCGCAAGGCGGTGGCGGTCAGTCCGCCCCGCAGAACGACCCCTGGGCCAGCCAGGGCGGCGGCTCGATGGAGGAGCCCCCGTTCTGATCGGCCCGCAAACCCGTTAGGGACCATTCCGGCACTCGTGCCGGGCTCTGGAAATAGGAAGAGAGCACCACAATGGCCAAGATCATTCGGAAGCCGAAGAAGAAGGTCTGCGGCTTCTGCAAGGACAAGGCGACGTACGTCGATTACAAGGACACCGCGCTGCTGCGCAAGTTCATCTCGGACCGCGGCAAGATCCGCGCCCGCCGGGTGACCGGGAACTGCGTGCAGCACCAGCGCGATGTCGCGACCGCTATCAAGAACGCTCGTGAGGTGGCCCTGCTGCCGTACACGAGCACCGCTCGCTGAGGGAGGCGCGGACCATGAAGCTCATCCTGTCTCAGGAGGTCGAGGGCCTCGGGGCTCCCGGCGACATCGTCGAGGTGAAGGACGGCTACGGCCGTAACTACCTGGTTCCGCGCGGCCTGGCCATCGGCTGGACCCGCGGCGCCGAGAAGCAGATCCAGACGATCAAGCGGGCGCGTGACGCCCGGGCGATCCAGGGCAAGGAGCACGCGAGCGAGGTCAAGAACCAGCTCGAGCAGCTCAACGTGACCCTGGCCGTCAAGGCCGGCGACACCGGCCGCCTGTTCGGTTCGGTCACCCCGGCAGACATCGCCACGGCGATCAAGTCCGCCGGCGGCCCGCTGGTCGAGAAGCGCGCGATCGCGATCGCGTCGCCGATCAAGACCACCGGCAAGCACCAGGTCGCGGTTCAGCTGCACCCGGAGGTGGCCGCCACGGTCCGCCTCGAGGTTGCCGCTAACTGACCACAGCACCACCACGAAGGCCCGCGTTCCCGGAAGGGAGCGCGGGCCTTCTGTTTCAGTAGACGGCTGTGTTTCAGCCGGGTAGGTCCTGGACGGTCGGCCACTCGACCGGGCCGGGCTCCGACGAGCTGTCGCTCGTGTCGTCCGGCTTGGCCACCGCGGGCCACTCGGCCGGCGCGGGCTGCGCCGCCTCGCCGTCGTTGTCGTCGGGCAGCGCCACCGTCGGCCACTCGGTCGGCGCCGGTTCGTTGTCATCGGCAAACACTTGGGCGGACGGCAGCAGCAGTACGCCGACCGCCATCAGCGTCAGCACGGACCGACGCAGTAACCGACTCATCGTGGGGCCGGGTTCAGCGCGTAGAGGACCGAGTCGAAGACGACGATCGCGTGGTTACCGGCGATGCCCCACGGGCGGGTCGGCGCCGGGTCCAGCGGGTGCTGCGGCCGGCCCGGGGTGACGGCGTACATCTTGCTGCCCATCGTGCCGTAGATCAGCGTGCCGGTGATCGACAGCGGGTGGAAGTCCTGCAGCATGACGATCCGCGGCTTGGCCAGGTTGATCAGGCACTCACCCCAGGCCGCCATCTTGCGGTTCGGATCCGGCACCCAGTCCCAGGACTGGACGTCGGATGACGACGAAGGCTGGCAGACCGCGACGACCTTGCCGCTCGCGGTCGAGTGCACGGTCGGGATCACCTTCTCGGGATCCTTGGTCGGCCAGATCGCCAGCGCGTAGTCCGGGCTGGCAGCCAGCACCTGCTGGGGCTTGTCGGCGATCGCGCCACCCGGCTTCTGCGGGACGATCGTCTGCAACGGCTTGTCCGGCGCGCTCCAGAAGAACGGCCCCTTGAACTGCGAGATCAGCGCGCGATCGCCTTCGGCGAGCAGGATCGTCGACAGGCGCGGCTGGTTCGGTACGGCCTTGAGCTCGCCGCCCGACATCACCATCGCTCCGCCGGTGCCGCTCAGCGTGATCAGCGGCGACTTGCCGAAGAACTGCACCTTGGCGCCGTCGGGGAGCCCGACCTTCTTCGCCTCGGCACCGCCGCCGGCCCAGTAGAACAAGGTGTCCTGCGTTGCGATCGCGACCACCAGCTTGCCGTCGATCGTCGTGTAGACAGGGCTCTCCGCGTCCTTCGGCACCTGGTCCTGCCACAACACCTTGCCGTTGGCATCGAAGACGGCGATCTTGTCGTCCGTCGTCAGGATCGCGACCTCGGTGCCGTCGGGTTTGATCGCGGGCGACGTGCCCGCGGCGATGTTGACCGTCCAGCCGGCGTGCGTGGTGAAGCCAGGCGGCACGTTGCCCGGCGAGAACTCGTCCGAACGGACCGACGGACCGGGCAGGGACGGCAGCAGCGGTGACGCGGTGACGGTCGGCTTCTTGTGCAGGTTGGGTTTGATCACCGCCACGAACACGATCGTGCCGATGACCAGGACGCAGCCCACCACCATCGCCACGATGATCGGCCAGATCGGCTTCTGCCCGCCGTTGCGGCCGCGACCGGAGTCGGCCTCGATCGCCTCGACCTGTCCGTCGGGGTGGATGATCAGCGGCCAGGAGGCACCGTCGGACTCCACCGCGGTCGCCTTCACCGCACGGCCGAGCTGTGCGGCCCGCTCGCTGACGAGCTGGATCGCGGCCTGCCGCGGGTCGTGATGATTGACCGGGTGGCTGCGCCCGGCGATCTTCACCTCGGCGTTGTGGTCGTCGTAAAGCCGGATCGTTACTTTCGGCCAGGACGGGATCTTGTCAGCCACGATGACCTCTCATTCCCGCCACAGATCTCCCTCGCTCATCCGACTACGACGTCCTCGTTCTAGCATGTCCCCCGCACGAGGCATGCCAGGGATTCCGGGCAGGCAGAAACCACACGAGCCCGCCGGCTCGACTGACCCCGACAAGGGGGTAGAAACATCCTCGCCTGTGGATGGGTCACGAACGTACACCCGGAAAGCGAGAGAATACTGTGGGCGACAGCCTGTGACGCACCGCGAGAGGAGGGGCCATGACGCAGAACCCGTGGACACGAGAGCAGTCTCCGGGTCCGCAGCAGCCGTCGCCGGCCCAGACTCAGCCGGACATCACCCCTCGGGGGCCGTCCGCCCCGCAGCACGGGGTGCCGGCGCCCGCGGAGGATCAGCGCCTGCCCAAGTTCGCGATCCCGGTCGCGGACACGTTGTGGTGGGTCGGCGTGCACGGCGGCGCCGGCGAGTCCACGATGTCTCTGCTGCTGCCGGGCACCCGGGCGGCCAACCACCGTTGGCCGATCCCGCCGCCGCCGGTGCCGACCCCGGTGATCCTGGTCGCGCGGACCCACGGGTCCGGGCTGCGTGCCGCGCAACGAGCCGCGATCGAGTGGGCCTCGGGTGTCGTCCAGGGAGTTGCCGTGCTCGGCCTGGTGCTGATCGCGGACGCTCCGGGCCGACTGCCCCGCGTGCTCGACGACTTCGCCGACATCGTCGGCGGAGGTGTTCCGAGAGTCTGGGACATCCCCTGGATCGAGGAGTGGCGCAGAGGGGAGGCTCCCACGCCTGACAACACCCCGGACGAGGTCTTCGAAGTCCTTGAATCCATCTACGCTCTTCGCGCGTCAAACCCAGCGGACTACCCCGCCCCGTACTGAAAGGTATTCACAACCATGATGTTGGTACACCACGTGGTCATGGAGCTCAACACCATGACCCTCCCGCTCGACGCGCCTCCCGGCGTACAGCCCGGCCTGGACAAGGTGCTCGGCTGGGTCAAGTGGATCGCGTACTCCGTCTGCACGCTCGGCATCCTGATCGCCGGCGGCATGATGGCCGTCGGTCAGCGCCGCGGTGAAGGTGGCGAGCACGCCGCCCGCCTCGGTTGGGTCCTGGCGGCCTGCATCGTGATCGGTGCGGCGACGGCACTCGTCGACGCCCTGAAGTGATCGCGGTCAGCGGCGACCTGCTCGGAGGCTGATCGCAGGTGGGACTGTTCAGCAAGGATCCGGACTCCGATGGCGATTCCGACGGCGAAAAGACCAGCTTCCTCGAGGAGCGTGGCTTCGTCGCGTCGGCGATCGTCATCGGAGCGGTGCTCATTTGCCTGGTGGTCTGGGCTGTTGCCAGTAACGGCTCGGACACTCCGGCCGCCAACCCCAGCCAGACACCGAGCACCATCGCTCCTACTGAACAGCCCACGGAGTCGACCGGTCCGCCCGCCACGCCGACCGAGCAGCCGACCGCTACGCAGACGGCGCCGCCGCCACCGAACAGTCACACCGGTGGCTGCCACGACAGCAACCCGGAGCAGGCGATCCCGCGGCTGGCCGCGCCGGTTGCGGTGACGTGGCAGTTCGAGGGCGAGATGCTGGTGCCGATCCAGGCAGCGGCCGGCCCGGCGTCCACCGGCACGAACGGCGTACGGTCCTGCTTCGCGCATTCGCCGACCGGTGCGGTGTTCGCCGCCATGGTCCTGCTGGGCCAGGTCCAGAATCCGCAGGTCAGCGTCGCCGCGCTGAAGACCCGGGTGCTCGCCGGTCCGGGCCGGACCGCTGCGATCGCCGCGGCCAGGAACGAACTCCAGACCCCGCCGACCGAGGCCGGCGACGTCCAGTTCTCCGGCTTCAAGGTGCTCTACTACACCACCACTCAGGCGATCGTCCAGGTCGTCGCGAACCTGAACAACAAGGCGTACGGCGCGCTGCCGATCACCATGCAGTGGTCGCACGGCGACTGGTACGCGGTGCTGCAGGACGACGGCACGTTCAACGGCTCGGTCGAGCCGGACATCCTGTCCAGTCTCAACGGCTACGTTAGGTTCAGTGGTGCGTCATGATCGCCCTCGGATGCTCGAAGTGGCCCTGGGACTGGGACGACTGCATCAGGGAAGGCCTGCAGACCGCGATCCAATGGGCCTTCGGCAAGTTCTTCGACTTCATCTTCCAGGCCATCGCCGACGTCGTCGTGAAGGCGGTCGAGGCCGTCATGAAGGCGGTCGGCCTGCTCTGGGTCTACATCAAGACCCCGGACATCGCCGAGAACACCCCGGCCCTGTGGGTGCAGCAGCACACGAACTTCATCATGGTGTTCATCGCCACGATCGCGGTCATCGTCGGCGCGATCCAGATGGCGATCTCGCACCGCGGTGAGCCGGCCAAGGAGATCCTCCGGTCGCTGATCACGCTGGTCGTGGTGACCGCTTCCGCGACCGCGTTCGCCGGCACGCTGATCGCGGCCGCGGACGGGTTCTCGAGCTGGATCATCGATCAGGCGCTGAAGACCAACGACCACAGCTTCGCCAAGGCGATCGCGGACACGATGACCGATCCGCTGAAGAGTCCCGGCGAGGCGTTCGGCTGGCTGCTGGTGATCTTCGTCGGCATCCTGATGGTGATCACCTCCATCATCCAGCTCGCGCTGATGATCATCCGCTACGGCATGCTCGTGCTGCTGGTCGGTGTGCTCCCGTTGACCGCGGCGGCGACCAACACCGAGATGGGGATGATGTGGTTCAAGCGGTCACTCGCCTGGCTGGCCGGCTTCATCATCTACAAACCGGTCGCCGCGCTGATCTACGCCACCGCGATCTACCTGATGTCGACGCCGAGCGTGGAAGGCGCGCCGGACGGTACGCCGCAGACCCTCAAGATCGTCATGGGCGTCACGATGATGATCCTCGCAGTCGTCGCGCTGCCCGCCATTCTTCGGTTCGTCTCCCCGAGGACGTCTTGACATGATTCCGCTCAACTGGGCCACGGATCTGCTGAAAGAAGCCGTCTCGGCGGTCCTTGCCCCCGCCATGGAAGCGGTGATGAAGTTCGTGTTCCAGCCCATCCTCGACGCAATCTCCGGTGCGGTCGGGACGTTGATGTCCACGATCGCGACGTTCTGGATCTACGTGCCGACGCCGTCGGTGGAGGGCGCTCCCGGTCAGCCGGCCAACAACTCGGTCAGCTGGATCTGGTCGCACACGCAGTTCATCACGCTGTTCATCGCGGCGATCGGGCTGATCGTCGGCGCCATCCAGATGGCCTGGACGCAGCGCGGCGAGACCGCGCGCGATCTGCTGCGTTCGCTGATCACCCTCGCCGTCGCCGCGGCCTTCTCGATCGCCGTCGCGCAGGCGCTGATCACGGCCGGCGACAAGTTCTCCCAGTGCATCGTCAGCTCCGCGCTGAGTACCAGCGGCGACTTCTGGGTGAAGAACTGCGACAAGATAGGCTCCGGCGACGCGAAGGCGTTCGGCACCAGCATGTCCGTGGTGCTGGGCTTCGCGGCCGTCGCTGCGCTGGCCGGTTCGCCGTTGCTGATCGGGATCATGATTGCCGTCGGCATCTTGTGTGTGATCGCCGGCGTGATCCAGATCGTGCTGATGGTCGTCCGCAGCGCGATGCTGATCCTGCTCCTCGGCGTACTGCCGATCTCGGCCGCCGCGACGAACACCGAGATGGGCCGAAGTTGGTTCAAACGAATAATCGCGTGGTTGCTCGCCTTCATCCTCTACAAACCGGTGGCGGCGATCGTCTATGCGACAGCGATCCGCCTGGTCTCGAACAACGGCGCCCCACTGCACTTCGACGGCACCAACGCGAACGACGTCGGCAGCCTGGTGATGAACGTGGTCACCGGCCTCACGATGCTGGTGCTCGCGCTGTTCGCGCTGCCGGCCCTGATGCGGTTCATCGTGCCGATGGTCTCCGCGACCGCGGGCGCGGCCGGCGCCGGCATGATCGCGGCCCGGATGATGCCCGGCATGGACAAGCTGGGCGACATGGCGAACAAGCAGACCAGCCAGGGTGCCGACGACGGCGGGGGCGGCGGTGGAGGCGACGGCCCGACCGGCGCCCAGAACGTCGGCAGAGCGCAGCAGCAGGCACCGAGTGGCGGCGGTGAAGGTGCCGCGAGCGGTGCCGGCGAGGGTGCCGCGGCCGGTGGCGAAGGTGCAGCGGCCGGAGCGGGCGCCGGTGCTGGAGCCGGGGCTGGTGCGGGCGCAGGTGCAGGTGCAGGTGCCGGAGCTGCGGCCGCCGCGCCGGTAGCGGCTGTGGCTGCTCCGGTCATCGTGGGTGTCGCGATCGCCAAGGGCATCTCGGACACCGGCAAGACGCTGGCGGCCGAGACCACCGACCAGGGCGACGCGGCAGCGCAGTCCTCGTCCCAGAGCAGCGGCCCGAGCGGCAGCAGCGGCACCGGCGACCCGAACCGGGGCGGCGGCCAACCACAGCAAAGCGGCGGAGGTAACCAGCCTCCACCTCCACCGCCAGGCCCGAGTGGCAGCGGCGGAGGCGACGACACACCGACACCGGAAGGCCCAAGTGGCAGCGGCTGAGAACGTACGACGCGCACCTCGCACCTACGGCAACTGGCGCCAGCCCGCCTCGGCGGGTATCGGCGGCTTGGGCATGCTCGGCACGGCCATCCTGATGGGTGGCCTGCTGATGGTCGTCATCGCGACGATGTCCGGCGGTCTGCCCGCAGCGATGATCACGCTGCTGGTCGTCGGCGTCGTACTGCTGCTGCTGATGACCAAGGACAAGCATGGGCAGTCCACGCTGCAACGGATCTCGACCCGAATTGGATGGCAGCGAGCAAAGATGGCAAAGCACAACATCTACCGATCCGGTCCTCTCGGCCGTACGGCGTGGGGCAAGTTCCAGCTCCCCGGCCTGGCCGCCTCCTCGCAGCTGAGCGAGTACCAGGACTCGTACGGGCGCCCGTTCGCCCTGCTGTACTACCCGAGCACCCGGCACTTCACGGTCGTCATCAACGCGGAGCCGGACGGCGCGTCGCTGGTCGACGAGGACCAGGTGGACGTGTGGGTCGCGCACTGGGGTCAGTGGCTGGCGTCGCTCGGCCACGAGCCGGGTATCGTCGCCGCCTCGGTCACCGTCGAGAGCGCGCCCGACACCGGCATCCGGCTGCGCCGTGAGGTCGGCAACAACATGATGGACGGTACGCCGGCCATCGCCCGCGCGATGCTGACCGAGGTCGTGCAGACCTACCCGGAGGGCTCGGCGCTCGTCTCGGCCCGGGTCGCCCTGACCTTCAAGGGCACCGACCGCAGCGGCAAGCGGCGCAAGGAAGACGACATGGGCCGCGAGCTCGCCGCCCGGCTGCCCGCACTGACCCAGAGCCTGAACGCGACCGGTGCGGGCGCGGCCCGGCCGGTCAACGCGCAGGAGCTGTGCGAGGCGATCCGGATCGCGTACGACCCGGCGTCCGCCATCCTCATCGACGAGGCTCGCGGCCAGGGCATGCCGCCCGAGCTGCAGTGGACCGACGTCGGCCCGTCCGGCGCGCAGTCGTTCTGGGACAAGTACCGGCACGACTCGGCCTGGTCGGTGACCTGGCAGATGTCGCAGGCGCCGCGTGGTGAGGTGTTCTCGTCGGTGCTGTCGCAGCTGGTCGCGCCGCACGCCGACATCGACCGCAAGCGCGTCACCCTGCTCTACCGCCCGCTGGACGCCGGTACGTCGGCCCGCATGGTCGAGGCCGACAAGCGCAACGCGTCCTTCCGCGCCAGTACGTCGAGCCGCCCGTCGGCGCGCAGCCTGGCCGAGGCACGCGCCGCCGACCGGTCCGCGCAGGAGGAAGCGCGCGGTGCGGGTCTGGTCAACTTCGGCATGATCGTCACCGGCACCGTGATGACGGTCGAGCAGATCCCGGACATGATCGCCGCCATCGACAACCTCGGCGCTACCGCGCGTGTGCTGCTGCGGCCGGCGTACGGCTCGCAGGACTCCGCGTTCGTGGCCGCGTTGCCGCTGGGCGTCGTACTGCAGAATCACCTGGCGGTCCCGGCCGGTCTGCGGGAGTCTCTATGATTGGACAAAGCTCGGTGGCCTCTGGGGAGTCACAGTGAGTCAGAAGCAGAAGAAGCCGGTCGATCCGAGCAAGCGGGGCAAGCGGCCGATGCCGCGCGGTTGGCCCGGCCCCGGCGGCGGCTACTCGACGTACCTGCAGGCAGCGCCCGAGTGGCGCGGGACGACGGTGCAGGTCTGCGGCATGTGGCCGTTCGCGGCCGGCACCGGCAGCCCGATGGTCGGTGTGCCGATCGGGCGGAACATCCTCTCCGGCGCGACCATGTGCTGCGACCCGATCAGCTGGTTCATGCGGGCCAAGCTGATCTCGAACCCGTCGATGTTCGTGCTCGGCAAGCCGGGTCTGGGCAAGTCGACGATCACCCGGCGGATGGCGCTCGGCCTGGCCGGGTACGGCGTGATGCCGCTCGTGCTGGGCGACCTCAAGCCCGACTACAAGGACCTGATCGAGGCGCTCGGCGGCCAGGTCATCCAGCTCGGCCGCGGCCGCGGGCACCTGAACGTGCTCGACCCGGGCGAGTCCCGCGAGGCCGCGCTCCGGCTGACCGGCAAGGCCCGCGAGGCGATCCAGGCCGACGCGCACGGCCGCCGGCAGACGATGGTCTCGGCGCTGATCTCGATCATGCGCTCGCAGCCGCCGAACGACCGCGAGGAGACGATCCTCGACGAGGCGCTCAAGGTCCTCGACGAGCGCTTCCAAGGTACGCCGGTGCTCCGCGACCTGCTCCAGGTCGTGCAGGACGCCCCGGACCGGGTCCGCAACGTGGCCCTGGACCGCGGCAGCCTGGATCGCTACCGGCAGATCACCGAAGGTCTCGAGGCCTCGCTGATCGGTCTGGTCGGCGGCGGCCGGCTCGGTGAGATCTTCTCCGAGCAGACCGACAACCCGATGCAGCTGGACCGGCCGGTCGTGTTCGACGTGTCGAACATCGACGACTCCGAGACCAGCCTGCAGGCCGCCGTACTGCTGGCCTGCTGGTCGTACGGGTTCGGCGCGGTCGCGGTCTCGCAGGCGCTGGCGGATGCCGGCCTGGAGCCGCGGCGGCACTACTTCGTCATCCTCGACGAGCTCTGGCGAGTACTGCGGGCCGGGCGCGGCCTGGTCGACCGGGTCGACGCACTGACCCGTCTGAACCGGCAGCGCGGTGTCGGGATGGCGATGATCTCGCACACCATGTCCGACCTGCTGGCACTGGAGCTGCCCGAGGACCGGATGAAGGCGAAGGGTTTCGTCGAACGTTCCGGCATGGTCATCTGCGGTGGTCTGCCGCGGGCCGAGATGGACAACCTGACCGAGGTCGTGCCGATGTCGCAGGAAGAGCAGAACATGCTCATCGGCTGGCAGGACCCGCCCGCGTGGGACCCGGCGACCGGTCAGGAGGCCGCACCTCCTGGTCGAGGCAACTTCCTGGTCAAGGTCGGTGGCCGCCCGGGTATCCCGGTGCACGTCGGCCTGACCACGGTCGAGCGCGAGATCAACGACACCAACAAGCTGTGGAGGACCGGCGAGGACGGCAAGCCGCTGAAGGTGGAGGTCGCACCGGACGGCAGCGAGGCGGTCGTCGGCGAGTACAGCCTGGACGATCCGGCGATGCTGCCGCCGCCCGACCCCACCACGCGAGTGGTCGCCCGAACGGGAGTTGAGGAGTAATGGCCCAGGGCAGGAAAAGCACCGGACCGGGCGGGCTGTCGCCCGAGTCGATCCTGATCTTCGCCGCCGTCGGCGTGTTCGCGCTGGTCGTGTTCTCGCTCTGGGGTGCGCTGAAGATCGCCTCGGCGATCAACGGCTCGCCGCCGGTGGGCAACCCGTTCGACGCGATCGTCGATCTGATGAAGGGACACCGGGACTGGTCGGGCGCGGCCACCGGCGTACTGATCATCGAACTGGTCGTGCTGTTCGGCCTGGTCGGCACCGGCTTCTGGTACTTCCGGAGCCGGGAGAAGTCGGTCGGCCGCGTCGACCGGCAGGCGCAGCTGATGTCGAAGCGGTCCGAGATCTACAAGCTGACCCGCGAAGGCGCGCAGGAGAAGGCGAACCAGCTCGGCGCCGGGCACGCCGGTCCGGGCATCCTGATCGGCCGCACCGTCCGGGACAACCTCGAGGTCTTCGGCAACTGGGAAGACATGCACGTCGACATCTGGGGTCCCCGAACCGGTAAGACCACGTCCCGCGCGGTGCCGGCGATCCTGGACGCGCCCGGATGCGTCATCGCCACGTCCAACAAGCGCGACATCGTCGACGCCACCCGTGGGCCGCGCTCGGAGAAGGGCCCGGTCTGGGTGTTCGACCCGCAGGAGGTCTGCGAGGAGCCGAACACCTGGTGGTGGAACCCGCTCAGCTACATCACCGACGAGACCAAGGCTCGCGAGCTGGCGGAGCATTTCGTCGCCTCGCAGCGCCAGGTCGGCGCCCAGACCGACGCGTTCTTCGACGCCGCCGGTACGGACCTGCTGGCCGGTCTCTTGCTCGCCGCGGCAGTGGCGAAGCGCCCGATCACGCAGGTCTACAGCTGGCTCGCCGACCAGCGCAACGACGAGCCGGAGCGGATCCTGCGCAACACCCCGGGTCTGCAGCTGTCCGCGGACGCGCTGTCCGGTGTCATCAACGCGCCGGACAAGCAGCGCGCGGGTGTCTACGGTACGGCGCAGCAGAGCGCGCAGTTCCTGGTCAACCGCAAGGTCACCCGCTGGGTCGTGCCCCAGGGCCCGAACGACAACCGCCCGCAGTTCAACCCGCACGAGTTCGTCCGCAAGGGCGGCACGCTCTACAGCCTCTCCAAGGAAGGCGCCGGTACGGCGGGCCCGCTCGTCACCGCGCTGACCGTGGCGGTCGTCGAGGCGGCCGAGCAGTTCGCCCGCGGCTGCCCGATGGGACGCATGCCCAGCCCGCTCGTCGGCGTACTGGACGAGGCCGCGAACGTGTGCCGGTGGAAGAACCTCCCCGACCTGTACTCGCACTTCGGTTCCCGCGGCATCGTGCTGATGACGATCCTGCAGTCGTGGGCGCAGGGCCAGGAGTGCTGGGGCGACCACGGCATGCAGAAGCTGTGGGGCTCGGCCAACATCCGGGTGTACGGCGGCGGCGCGGCCGACGCGTCCTTCCTCGAGAACCTGAGCAAGATGATCGGCGACTACGACATCAACTCGAACTCGGTGTCGTACAACGAGGGCAAGCGCGGTACGAGTTCGCAGGTCCAGCGGCACAACATCATGGAAGTCTCCGACCTCGCCTCGATGCCGCCCGGTCGCGCGGTCGTGTTCCCGTCGGGTATCCCGGCCACGCTGGTGAAGACCGTCCCGTGGTTCACCCGGCCGGACGCCGGTGCGGTGAAGGCGTCGCTGGCGAAGTACGATCCGGGAGCGGCTGCGAACGTTCCGGTGAGCAACAACCCGTGGGTGTCCGCAGGCACCGGCGGACAGGCGCCCCCGCCGCAGCGCGGCCCGGACCGGCCGGTCTGGGAGCAGAACGAAGGGGACAACCGAGGTGGATGGTGAACAGGAGCTCTTCTATCCACACGTCGCGGCGTTCGTCGAAGACCGGCTGATCTACCTCTACACCCGGCGGCTCGGGCAGCAGTTCGTCTGGTGCCCCGAGTGGTACCGGCACGCGGAGGCACTCAGCCGGCTCGACTCGATCTGGCGTGCGTGGGAGCACCTGCGGCTCGACCCGGCGACCGGGATGTCGGTCTGGTGGCGTGACCACGCGGACCCGCACATGATGGCGCTGCTCGACCCGGACGGCCCGTTCGCGGCCTGCCGGAACAACGTCCACACCGACTACCCGATCCCGCCGCTGCCGGTGCAGGAGCCGCCGGCCGGCCTGTTCTTCGACCAGCGCCAGCCGAACATCCGCGGTATCTGACATGTGGAAGTGGGGCAACCTACTGCTGGCGTTCCTCGTCGAGTTGGTTGCCCTAGGCATCTTTGCCTGGTGGGGCTGGGACACCGACAGTACGACACTCACCCGATGGCTGCTCGCCATCGGGCTGCCGGTGGTGGCGGCGGTGATCTGGGGACTGTTCGCGGCACCCACCGCCACCCGTGGTACGCCGGTGATGCGGTGGATCGTGAAGGTACTGGTGTTCGGCCTCGCGGGTGCCGCCCTGTGGAGTCTGGGGCACCCGCTACTCGCCGTCGTGTTCGTTGTGGTGGTCGCGGCCAACCTGGCGATCATCCACGTCCAGAAGCTGCAGCCTTCGAGCTAGGACTACATGTCCAGGTCGATGCCGGTGTCGCGGCGTTGCTCCTGCTGCTTCTTCTGCCTGCTCCGCGGACCGCGGGAACGCACGCGGGCCTGGGGGAGCTGAGCCTCAGGCGTCTCCTTGGGCGGGTTCCGGACCGCCTCGACAGCGTCGGGCTGCGTCTGGCGCGCCTCCCGGCGGTGCTCCTGCGCGGAGTCGTCGTACCTGTCGGCGAGCCGGTCGTCGGACACGGCGCGGCGGGCCTCGATACCACTGGCGCGTTCGTAGCGCCGGCCCTCCGCGGCCAGCCCGGCTGAGCCGAGCTCGTCGGGATGGGCGGCCGCCTCGTCAAGCTCGTGCCGGCCGTGGGCCAGGTCGCCCATGGACCGCTGTGTCTCGGTCGTGGCGTACGCGCGGTACCGGTCGCGGGCAGCCTCGTCGGCGTACGCGAGCTCGAAGGCCCGCGTGGTCTCCGCGGTGGCGTCGAGGAGCTGCTCCCGGTCGCGGAGCTCGTCCAGCTCCTGCTGGTCCTTGGCTGCTAGCTCGAGACGCTCGGCGTGCGCGGCCTCGTCCTCTTCGTCCAGGCGGGCCTGCTCCACCTCCTCCGTGTGCCGCTCCACGTCCTCGTCGGCCGTCAGATCGGCGACCACGCGCCGGTCGGCCTCGGCCCGCGCCTGCGCGGCACGCCGCTCGCGATGGCCCTCGGTGTCGTCGTCACCGGACTCCCGCTGCACGGGGTCGAGCTCGACGGACTGGTCGTCGGTGTCGGGCATGCCGCTCCTTTCCTTCCGCTCAACGATGCCGCACCGCGGGGTCAGCGGGTAGCGCCGGTGACCAGCCAGCCGTCGCGGCGCTCGCGTAGCGTCAGGGTGAGGAAGCGGAGCAGCATGTACCCGCCGAATGCCCACCAGAGCGCGACGATCCCGCCGCCGAGCCAGAGCACCGCCAGCGCGAGCGGCACGTACAGCACGAGCGCGACGACCCCCGCCGCGGCCAGGTACTTCCCGTCACCCGCGCCGATGAGCACACCGTCCAGGACGAACACGACGCCGTTCACCGGTTGCCACAGTGCGGCGACGATGATGATCGCCGCGAGAGTACGGCGTACGTCGGGATCGCTGGTGAACCACGGGACGTAGACGCCGCGCAGGCCCCACAACGCGAGGCCGCCGATCAGACCGGAGAACAGACCCCACCACATCATCCGTCGGGTGATCGTGCGGGTACCCGCCACGTCACCGGCGCCGAGCGCGCGACCGGTGAGCGCCTGCGCGGCGATCGCGATGGCGTCGAGGGCGAGGGCGAGGAACGACCAAAGCGTGAACGCGACCTGGTGCGCGGCGACCGACGTCGTACCCAGCGCGGTGGCGACGAAGGTGAGCAGGATGATTGCCGCACGCAACGTCAACGTCCGGACGATCAGCGGTACGCCCATCTGCGCGGACGCGAGGATGCCGGGGCGATCGGGTCGCAGTTTGGCGCCGTCACGGCGGGCACCGCGGACGACGACCACCACGAGCGCGACGCCGGCGCCTGTCTGCGCGAGCGCCGTACCGAGGGCCGAGCCGGCGATGTTCAGGCCGATGCCGTAGACGAGCAGGACGTTGAGACCGATGTTCGCGAGGTTGGCGGTGATCGCGACGACCATCGGGGTCTTGGTGTCCTGCAGTCCACGCAGTACGCCGGTCGCGGCGAGCAGCAGCAGCATCGACGGGATGCCGAAGCACGAGATCCTCAGGTAAGTGGTTGCGTAGTCAGCCACCTCGGGCGACGGGTCGAACGCCGCGATCGCCTGCGGAGCAAGCGCCAGCCCGAGCAGCGCCAGTACGACGCCGAGCAGCAACGCCAGCCAGAGTCCGTCGATGCCCTGCGCCAGCGCGCCCTTGTGGTCGCCGGCGCCGATCCGCCGGGCGACCGCGGAAGTGGTGCCGTAGGCAAGGAAGACGCAGATGCCGACGAGGGTCTGCAGGATGGTGCCGGCGACGCCGAGCGCGGCGAGTTGCGGCGTACCGAGGTGGCCGACGATCGCGGAGTCGGCGAGCAGCATCAGCGGTTCCGAAACCAGCGCGAAGAACGCCGGGACGGCCAGCCGGAGGATCTCGCGATCCTGTTCGCCCACCCATCGTCTGCGTCTCACCGGAGCGAGGTTACCCACGACCGGCGGGGACTCTGGAAATTCGTCTCAGACTTTTTCTTCTCCACAGTTGTGCACTGGAGAAACCGCAGGTCAGGGCGATGTTGTGGGCAAACGTCCACAGATATCCACAGGGTTGTTCGCAGCCTGTGCACAGCCCCTCACGGAGTTTCCCACAGTTCGTCCACACCCCCTGTGGATGGCTGGGTGGCTTTGGGTGACAGGAGCGGCGTACGGTCGCGAGGCCTGCTGCCGGAAACTGTCGGCGGGCCGGGCTACGGTTCGAGCAGGTGTTCGAACCGGGCCACAGTGGCCGGGCGGCGGCGGACGAGGAGGTCGGGCGAAGTGAGCGTGGCGGAGTTCCGCGGGGGTCAGGACGGCGGTCACGAAGAGCGCCGGCCGGAGATGGGCTTCGACCGCACCCCACCGCAGGACCTGGCGGCCGAGCAGTGCGTGCTCGGCGCGATGATGCTGAGCAAGGACGCGATCGCCGATGTGATCGAGACGCTGCGCGGCACCGACTTCTACCGGCCGGCACACGAGAGCGTCTTCGACGCGATCACCGACCTGTACGCGCGGGGCGAGCCGGCCGACGCGATCACCGTCGCCGCCGAGCTGACCAAGCGCGGCGACATGGCCCGGATCGGCGGCGCGCCGTATGTGCACACGCTGGTCGCGTCCGTGCCGCTCGCGGCGAACGCGTCGTACTACTCGCACATCGTCCGCGAGAAGGCGATCCTGCGCCGGCTGGTCGAGGCGGGCACGAAGATCGTCCAGCTCGGGTATGCCGGTGAGGGCGAGGTGGACGATGTCGTCGACGAGGCGCAGGCGGAGATCTACTCGGTCACCGAGAAGCGGACCGCCGAGGACTACGCCCCGCTGAAGGACATCATGGAGGGCACCCTCGACGAGATCGAGGCGATCGACTCCCGTGGTGACGCGATGGTCGGCGTGCCGACCGGGTTCACCGATCTCGACGAGCTGACCAACGGGCTGCACCCCGGCCAGATGATCATCGTCGCCGCGCGTCCCGCGATGGGGAAGGCGCTCGCCCTCGACACCCCGCTGCCGACGCCGACCGGCTGGACCACGATGGGCGAGGTCGCGGTCGGCGACCAGCTGCTCGATGCCAACGGGCTGCCGACGACCGTGGTCGCGGCGACCGAGGTGATGGTCGACCGGCCCTGTTTCCGGCTGTCGTTCTCCGACGGCAGTGCAATCGTCGCCGACGCCGAGCACCAGTGGCTCGTCGAGGACGGCGGCCGCCCGGTGGTCTGCACGACCGCCGACCTGTACACGGCGATGTCAGCGAGTCCCGGACTGACACCGTCGATCCCCGGGTCGGCGCCGCGGCAGATCACCGGGCACGGCTTCCCGGCCGCGCTCGGCGGTGAGGGCGAGCGCCGGGTGGAGTGGGTCGACCCGGTCGTCGGCGTACCGGTGCGTTGCGTCGAGGTCGACAACGCCGACCATCTGTACCTGGCCGGCAAGACGATGATCCCGACCCACAACTCCACGCTGGGCCTGGACTTCGCCCGCTCCTGCTCGATCAAGCACGGCCTGACCTCGTGCATCTTCTCGCTGGAGATGAGCCGCAACGAGATCACCATGCGTCTGCTCTCCGCCGAGGCGAAGGTGCCGCTGCACCACATGCGTAACGGCAAGATGACCGACGAGGACTGGGCCCGCCTGGCCCGCAAGATGGGCGAGGTCTCCGAGGCCCCCCTCTTCATCGACGACTCCCCGAACCTCACGATGATGGAGATCCGCGCCAAGGCCCGCCGCCTCAAACAACGCCACGACCTCAAACTGATCATCATCGACTACCTGCAGCTGATGACCTCGGGCAAGAAGGTCGAGTCCCGCCAACTCGAAGTCTCCGAGTTCTCCCGCTCCATCAAGCTCCTCGCCAAAGAACTAGAGCTCCCCGTAGTAGCCATCTGCCAGCTCAACCGAGGCTCAGAACAACGCTCCGACAAACGCCCCATGGCCTCCGACCTCCGCGAGTCCGGCTGCCTGACCGCGGACACCCGGCTGATGCGAGCCGACAACGGTGCGGAGATCTCGCTCGCCGAGCTGCTCGCGACGGACGCCCGGGACATCCCGGTCTGGTCGCTCGACGACCGGCTCAAGCTGGTGCCGCGCACGCTGACGCATGCCTTCCCGAGTGGGGTGAAGGAGGTCTTCCGGCTGAAGCTCGCGTCGGGCCGGGAGATCAAGGCCACCGCGAACCACCCGTTCCTGACGTACGACGGATGGAAGCCGCTGGGGGAGCTGTCGCCCGGAGCGCGACTGGGATCGCTCCGGCACGTTCCGGCACCGCTCGACGTAACGCCCTGGGACGAGGACGAGCTCACGCTCCTTGCTCACCTGCTCGGCGACGGCTCCTTCGTCAAGCGGCAGCCGATCCGCTACGCGAGCATCGACGAGGCCAACCTGGCTGCGGTCGGTGAGGCGGCTCAGCGCCGGTTCGGCATCACCGCGATCCGCGACGAGTACGCCGCCGCCCGGGTGAGCACGCTCCGCCTACCCGCGCCGTACCGACTGGCGCGCGGCAAGCGGAACCCGATCGCCGCCTGGCTCGACGGCCTCGGTCTGTTCGGCCTCCGCAGCCACGAGAAGTTCATCCCGGCCGGCGTCTTCGCGCTGCCGAAGGAGCAGGTCGCTCACTTCATCCGCCACCTGTGGGCCACCGACGGCTCGGTCCGCTGGGACGCGAAGGCCGGCCAGGCGCGGATCTACTACGCCAGCACCAGCCGCCGCCTGACCGACGACCTGGCCCGCCTCCTGCTCCGCCACAACATCTTCAGCCGGATTCATATAGCTAGGAAGGCGGGGTATCGCGACTGCTATCAACTGAAGATTGATGGCGTGGAAAATCAGCGACGTTTCTGCGATGAGATCGGCGTCCACGGCTTACGTGGCGAGAAGGTCCGGGAAGTCCGTGGCTACTTGCAGGCTATTTCGGCGGCACCAAAGCTCGACACCGTCCCGGTTCAGGTCTGGGATCAGGTGAAGGAGGCCATGCGTGAGCGTGGTATGACCAGGGCAGCCTTGGGCGCGGCACTCGGTGTGCGCAGTTCGGGCCGCCTCTTCGCGGGTTCTCCGACACGTCAGCGTCTCTCTGACGTTGCGAATATCCTCGACATCGCGGACCTCGACTTGCTCGCGACGAACGACATCTTTTGGGACACGATCGTGAAAGTCGAGAGCCTTGGCGAGCAAGAGGTATTTGATGCGACCGTCCTCGGAACGCACAACTTCGTGGCTAATGGAATTGCTCTCCATAATTCCCTGGAGCAAGATGCCGACGTAGTAATTCTCCTGCATCGTGAAGATGCTTACGAGCGGGAGTCGACCCGGCCCGGTGAGGCGGACTTTATTGTTGCCAAGCACCGGAACGGGCCGACTGCCGACGTGGTCGTTGCCTTTCAGGGGCATTACTCGCGGTTCGTCGATATGGCTCACGACGGCTGACCACGTCGGCGGTCGGGGTGGGGGTCAGGCTGCGATCGGGACGTCTACGCGGATTCGCTTGAGGGCGCCGGACCAGGACTCGAGCTGGTCGAAGAGGATGGTGGCGGCGTCCTCGTGCTGCGGGCCGGGGCGGAAGGTGGAGAAGTTCTCGAAGTCGGTGAACATCGAGAACGAGAGCTGCTGACGGACGGTTGCGATCTGTAGTTCGGCGCTGATGCCGCGGAGGTGCTCGATCGCGCGGGCTCCGCCGAGCGAGCCGTACGAGACGAAGCCGGCCGCCTTGTTGTTCCACTCGGCGTACAGGTAGTCGATCGCGTTCTTCAGGACGCCGGACGTCGAGTGGTTGTACTCCGGCGTGACGAATACGAAGCCGTCGTACTCCGCGATCTTCTCGGCCCATGCCTTCGTGTGCTCGCCGGCGTACTGACCGGCCGCAGGCGGGATCGACTCGTCGAGGTGCGGCAGTGGGTAGTCGAGCAGATCGATCAGCTCGTACGTCGCGCCGGTCCGGGTCCGGGCCTGGTCCAGCACCCAATCAGCGACCGCCTTGCCGTTGCGGCCCGGACGGGTACTGCCGAGGATGATCGCGATCTTCAGGTCGCTCACAGCGACAACTCCTTCGAGGGGATGACTTGAATCTTCATGCCAGCGACCACGGTACGACCGGTCACTTGAAGATTCAAGTCAAGCCTCGAGTGGCCTATGCTGCACCCCATGGCCGCCGAAAGAGCCCGAAAGGTCGAGCCGCGCTGGCTGACCGCGGAGGAGCTGGACACCTGGCAGGCCCTGCACTTGGTGATCGCCAGCCTCCCGACCGTGCTGGGCGCCCAGCTGCAGCGCGACTCGGGCCTGAGCTTCCTCGACTACTACGTCCTGGCCGGCCTGTCGGACCAGCCGGACCACACGATGCGCCTGAGCCAGCTGGCGATTCTCACCAACTCCGAGCTGTCGCGGCTGTCCCACCTCATCCGCCGGCTGGAGAACCGCGGTGTGGTACGCCGTGAACCCGACCCGGACGATGGTCGCTTCACGAACGCGATCCTCACCGAAGCCGGCTACGCGGAGCTGGTGAAGGCCGCCCCGGGCCATGTCGAGCTGGTACGGCAACTGGTCTTCGACCCGCTGACCGAGAGCGAGCGGCGCACGCTGCACAAGGCGCTGGCGAAGATCATCCCAGGGCTGGCCGACGGCTAACCGCGACCCCAGCGCTTGGCCGAGATGGACTCCTGGGCGAGGAGACGCAGGGACGAGATCAGGGTCTCGCCGAGGATGGTGCCGATGACAACTGATTCGGCCAGTTGGTCGCGGGTGGGGCGGGCGCTCACGGCCGCGATGTCGAGCTCGGTGAACTTCTCGACAGCTTCGGCGTAGGTGTCCAGGTACTCGGACAGGTGGCCCTGGCCGAGAGTCTGCATCGCCGCGATCGTGTCCACGAGCGTGGCGAGGGCGGGGGCCTCGGGCTCCACCGTCCAACCGCGGCGCTCGATCAGTTCGGTGACCTGGGCGGTGGCGGCGGCCCGGGCCTCGTCGGTCGAGGTCAGGCGGCGCGTGGGGGTGAGGGCTCGGTGGGCGCGGCCGATCTGTTCGTGCAGGGGTTCGGTGTCGGAGTCGAGGGACTCAAGGATCTCCTTCACGGTCGCCACCGGGACCTGGGCGAGTTCGATCAGCGCACGGATCAGGCGGAGCCGGCGGACGTGGGTCTCGTCGTACGACGCCTGGTTCGGGCTGGTGAGTTCACCGGCGGGGAGCAGGCCCTCGCGCAGGTAGTACTTGATCGTCGGCACCGGGACGTCGGTGGCCTTGCTCAGTTCCCCGATTCGCATTTTCGCTTGCCTTCCACTCGCTTGGCATGGATAGTATCAGTATCCATAAGCGGATACTGCAACTATCTATAAGGAGGCGAGTCGGATGATCCCGCTCGTACTGATCCTCGGAGCCGTCGGCTTCCGGGCGCTGGGTGCGCTCGGGGTACGACGCTTCACGACCTGGCCGGTCGCCGCGGCCCACGCGATGGCGGTGATGCTGCTGTTCACCGCGAGCGCACACTTCGTTCCCGCGAGCGTCACGGTGATGCCGAACCACGCCGACATGGTGCGGATGGTGCCGCCGTTCCTGCCGTACGCCGACGCGCTCGTCTATCTCACCGGCGTCTTCGAACTGCTCGGCGCCGCCGGCCTGGTCATCACCGCAACCCGCAAGCCGGCCGGCTACGCGCTGGCCGCCCTGTTCGTCGCGCTCCTGCCGGCCAACATCCACGCCGCGGTCGCGCACGTACCGTTCGCCGGCGGCGAGGCGACCCCGCTCTGGCAGCGCATCCCCGAACAGATCCTGTACCTCGCCGTCGCCATCTGGGTCGCGCGTACGGCGAACACCACCACCCCTGTCAAAGAGAGCGTGCTCGTATGACCGACCAATCCCGCATCATCGCCGGCGTCATCCTGCTGACCATCGTGACGATCCAGTTCGGCGGCTACTTCATGACCAAGATCGTCCGCGGCCAGGTGCCGATGACCGGTTTCCAGAAGTCGTTCGCGCGGGCCGGCCACGCCCACGCCGGCGTACTGGTCATCCTCAGCCTGGTCGGGCTCTTGTACGTCGACCAGACCAGCCTGACCGGATTCTGGCTCTGGGTCGCGCGGCTGGCGATCCCGGTGGCGGCGATCCTGATGTCCGGCGGCTTCTTCGCATCGTCCGCCGGCAAGGACCGCACCCAACCGAATCAGTTCCTCTGGGTGCTCTGGGCCGGCGCGGCCTCACTCGCCATCGGAGTGCTGACCCTCGGAATCGGCCTGATCGCGGCGTGAGAAGGACTGCGCGAGTCGCCCACCCACATGAGCGATGAGCGCAGCCGTCTCCGGGGTGGCGTGGTCGACGGCAAAGTTGGCGATCGCAGCAATGGCCGCGACCTGTGTGAGCAACAGAGCGGGCGTGTCCGCACTGAACCGGACCGCACAGGACGACGCATCAACAGGCTCGACGATCCCGCGGACCATCCCTTCGAAGGTCGCGGACACGGCGTGAGCCGGCGCCTGCACTGTTAAGTGGACGGATTGCTGGTACTGCGCCGACGTGAACGACTCAACCAGATAGGTCGCCGCGTCCGCCGCCGGCAGCTCCCGAGCGGTGAAGCGGTGCAGCGTCGATGCAACGTCGGAGATCCGGTCGACGCGGAAGATCCGCCAGTCGTCCCGCCCCGGATCGAACGCGAGCAGGTACCATCGCCACGCCAACGTCAGCAGCTGATGCGGCTCCACCCGCCGCCGCGTCGCCCCGCGCGCCCGGCCGTGGTAGTCGAAGGCAACGATCTCGTGGTTCCGGCAGCAGCTTGCGAGGACCGCGAGCACCCCCGGTGAAACCTGCGGTACGCCGGGCCGCGGGATCGCCTCCGCCGACGAACTCACCGCCGCGAGCTGGGGCCGCAGTCGCGCCGGCAACACCTGCTCGAGCTTGGCCAGCGCGCTCATCGAGCTGTCCGCCATCCCGCTCACCCCGCCGCCGGCCGCGCCGACCAGACCGAGTGCGACGGCGATCGCCTCGTCGTCGTCCAGTTGGAGCGGCGGCAGATGCGTCCCGGATCCGAGCCGGTAACCGCCCGCGGTCCCGGTCGTCCCGGTGACCGGGTAGTCGAGCGACCGGAGCCGGTCGACATCACGTCGTACCGTCCGCTCGGTGACGCCGAGGCGGTCGGCCAGCTCGCGACCGGACCACTCGCGGCGACTCTGCAGCAGCGACAGCAGCCGAAGCAGACGGCCTGGCATATCCATGACAACAGGATGCCTTGCGGACAAGATCTGTCCGGAAGGGCCCATAGCGTGAGTCTCATGATGCTGACGACGACAAGCCCGGAGTACGACGATGCGCGCCTTGGGTACCAGCGGCGGGACCCGCATCGGCCCGAGGTGATCTTCCCGGTCACCAGCGCGACCGAGATCGAGGAAGCCGTGCGCTACGCGATCGACCACGACAAGAAGATCGCCGTGCAGGCGTCCGGCCACGGTCTGACCAGCGGCATCGATGGCGGCGTGCTGATCGCGACCAAAGCGTTCAACCACGTCACGGTCGACCCGGAGAGGAAGACAGCCTGGATCGAGGCCGGTGCGACCTGGCGCGACGTGCTCGACGCGACCGCGCCGTACGGTCTCGCGCCTCTGTCGGGGAGCTTCCCGGGGGTCGGGGCGATCTCGTACACGCTGGGCGGCGGGCTCGGGTTGATGGCGAGGCGGTTCGGGTACGCCGCGGACCACGTCCGGCGGATCGAGCTCGTGACCATGGACGGCGTACGACGGGACGCCGACGACGACCTGTTCTGGGCGACGAGAGGTGGTGGCGGGGACTTCGGCGTAGTCACCGGGATCGAGATCGACCTGTTCGAGGTGCCGACGCTGTTCGGCGGGAGTCTGTACTTCGACCTCGCCGAGCACCCCGAGGTGCTGGAGGTGTGGCAGCAGTGGACCAAGACCGTCCCGGACGAGGTGACGACCGCGGTGGCGCTCGTGCCGCTGCCGGACATCCTGCCGATCCCGCAGGCGCTGCGCGGGAAGTACATCGCGCAGGTGCAGCTCGCGATTCTCGGTGACAACGGCGAGGAGCTGATCAAGCCGCTGCGGGCGATCGGGGAGCCGGCGATGGACACGGTCGGCGAGCTGCCGTACGTCGAGTCGGGGAAGATCTTCGCCGAGCCGGATCGGCCGGACAGGTTCAACTCGCGCAATGTCCTGGTCAGCGACCTCGACCCGACCGCGCTGGCGACGCTGCCGAAGCTGGCCGGTCCGGAAGCGTCGACGCGGTGCGTGATCGCCATCCGTCAGCTCGGCGGCGCGCTGACCCGGGAGCCGGCGGTCGCGAACGCGGTCTGCCATCGCGACGCGGCGTACTCGATCACCGTGATCTCACCCGGCGCGGACGACGAGAGCGAGCTGCAGAACGCCGTACTGGAGCCGTGGCGTGAGCTGACGGTCGGCCGGCTGCTCAACTTCAACGGCGCCGGCATCGACCTCCGGGAGGTCTACGACGAGCCGACGTTCACCCGGCTGACGGAGCTCCGGGAGCGGTACGACCCGGACCGCCGGCTGCAGGCGAACCATCAGCTCTAGCGATCAGCTCCTCGACGAGCGCGCCTTTGCCCTCGACATAGTCGGTGCGGTCCGTGGTGAGCAGGTGCGCCAGCTCGCGTTTGCGGGCGGCGTACCGCTCCCGGTCGGCCTCATGGGCACGCAGATGGTCGCGGAGCAGAACGTGGTCCAAGTGGGCTTTGTTGCCTTCAACAACCACATAGAGATGGTGGTAGTGGGCAACTTCCACAGGCAGCGCAAACGCCTCTCGGCCGGGTATCCCGGCATCGCCCTCGTGACGGTAGCCGGCGGCAACCAACCGTGAGATCGCCGTCGGCACCAAGCCGGCAGACGGTACGACGACGTCCACATCAATGATGGGCTTCGCGGCCAGACCGGGTACGGCGGTGCTGCCGACGTGCTCGATCACGTGCGGGAGGCCGTCGAGGTACGGCTCCAGGTCCGCGGAGATCTCGGCGAACCAGAGCGGCCAGCGCTCGTCGTACTCGACGACCTCAGCGGGAACGATCACAGCGCCGCGGTCACGTCGATCTCGACCAGCTGCCCCGGGAACCCCAGCTGAGCCACGCCGAGCAGCGTGCTCGCGGTTGTGAACGCGGGGCCGAGCGGCGACGCGTTGAGCTGCGTCCACACGGCGGAGAGGTCCTCGCGGTCCGGGCTGACGACATAAATGACAGTGCGGACGACGTCCTCCGGAGTGGCGCCCGCAGACTCGAGCGCCGTCAGGATGTTGCTGATGACCTGCGCGGTCTGCCCTTCCAGACCGCCCGGGGCCAGGTCGCCGGACGGCTGCAAAGGACACTGCCCGGCGAGGTAGACGAGAGTGTCCGTCTTGACTGTGGTGACGTGGTGGTAGCCGGGGGTCGTGTGGAGTCCGCTGGGGTTGGTCCGCTCAATGCTCACATCTCGAACCCAACGCGAGAGCTCAGCCCCGGGTCAACAGATTTTGCACGTACCGCTTCTGCCACGGCGTCTCCACCGCGTGCTTCTCGAAGTGCTCGCGGACATAAGACACGGCCTGATCAGCAGGCACCCCATCGAGTACGGCGAGGCAGGCGAGCGCCGTACCGGTCCGTCCTCGTCCACCGCCGCAGGCGAACTCGACCCGCCCGGTCTCGGCCCGGGCTAGCGCCTCGCGAAAGATCGTCAACGCCGCCGCGCGATCCACCGGCAGCCGGAAGTCCGGCCACTTGATCCACCGCGTCTCCCACGGCACGTCGGGCGGTTCCGACCCGAGCAGATACACGCCGTACGTCGGAAACGGCGCTGCCGCCGGGCCCCGCCGCAGACTACGTCCGCGAACGAGCCGACCCGACGGCAGCTCCATCACACCAAGTGCGTCCCGATCCCAATGGCCCACGAGATCAAGCTACAAGGCGCTCCTCCGTGGAGGTGGAGAAGAGGTGCAGCCTGTCGGGGTCGGGGGCCAGGTGCACGAGAGTGCCTTTGTCGTTGTGCAGGCGGGTGCCGATCCGGGCGATGATCTGCTGGTTCTCGGCGTGGTCCGCGGTCCCGTACAGGAAGGCGTCCGAGCCGAGCTCCTCGATCACGGCGACCTTCACCGGCAGACCAGCGTCGGCGATGTGCAGCGCCTCTGGGCGGATGCCGAGTGTCAGGGTCTTGTCGTCGCCGGCCTTGGCCAGCAGCTCGCGGGCGACGGGTACGACGTAGTCGCCGATCTTGGCGCCGCCGTCGACGATCTTGGCGGTGATCAGGTTCATCGCGGGCGATCCGATGAAGCCGGCCACGAACTTGTTCTTCGGCCGGTCGTACAGGTTCAGCGGGGTGTCGACCTGCTGCAGGACGCCGTCCTTCAGTACGGCCACGCGGTCGCCCATGGTCATGGCCTCGACCTGGTCGTGGGTGACGTAGACGGTGGTGACGCCGAGTCGGTGCTGCAGTTCGGCGATCTGGGTGCGGGTCTGGACCCGGAGCTTGGCGTCGAGGTTCGACAGCGGCTCGTCCATCAGGAAGACCTTCGGGCTGCGCACGATCGCGCGGCCCATCGCGACGCGCTGGCGCTGGCCGCCGGACAGTGCCTTCGGCTTGCGTTCGAGGTACTCCTCGAGGCCGAGCAGCTTGGCGGCCTCCATGACGCGCTTGGCGCGCTCTTCCTTGTGGATGCCTTGCATCTTGAGGGCGAAGCCCATGTTGTCGGCCACCGACATGTGCGGGTAGAGCGCGTAGTTCTGGAACACCATCGCGATGTCGCGTTCCTTCGGCGGTGCGTTGGTGACGTCGCGGTCGCCGATGAAGATCGAGCCCTCGTTCACCTCTTCGAGCCCCGCCAGCATCCGCAGCGCGGTCGACTTACCCGAGCCCGACGGTCCGACGAGCACCATGAACTCACCGTCAGAGATGTCGAGATCAAGGTTGTCCACAGCTGGGACGTCGCCGCCCGGGTAGATCCGAGTGGCTCCCTTGAACGAGACAGTTGCCATGTCGCGCTTCCTTTCCTCCGCCGGCAGGAACGTGCCGGACGATCCGTAGCAAAGGCTCCCAGGTCTTGGGTGTCTGCTCGGTGACGCATCACCGAAGCACTCCGTACAACGAACAACGGGCGATTTACATTCCCCGGTGATGTAAGCCGATCGATTGACAAAAGAGATTTTTACGTACAAAGTCCTTTGTGTGATGAGAGACGTGATGCACCTGGAGCAGCTCGAACAGGCCGAGGCGCTGTTCAAGCCGCAGCGGATCGAGGTACTGCGGCGGCTGGCCGAGCCGGCCACCTGCAGCGAGGTGGCCGAGCAGCTCGGGCAGACTCCGCAGCGCGTCTACTACCACGTCAAGCGCCTCGTCGAGGCGGGACTGGTGACCCAGGTGGACGAGCGCAAGGTGCGCGGCATCCACGAGGGCATCTACCAGGCGACGGCCCGTTCGTACTGGCTGTCGCCGACGCTCGTCGGCCGGATCGGCGGACTCCGCCGGACCCGGGACGAGCTCAGCCTCGGCTACGTGCTGGACCTGATGGAAGAGGTCCAGACCGACATCGCCGCGCTGGATCGGTCGGCTCCGGAGCTGCCGTCCATCGGGGTGTCCGGTGAGATCCGGGTCCCACCGGACCGACGGCGGGAGTTCTTCGAGGACCTGCGCGGCACGCTACAGGACCTCTTCTCGCGCTACGGCGGCACTGAGGGCGACGCCTTCAAGCTCGCCGTGGCCTGCTACCCCAAAGGAGACCAAGACCATGACTGAACCGCTCGTTCTGCAAGTCCGCGCCAAGGCCGGGATCGACGAGGTCCGGCAGGCGCTGACCGACCCGAAGGCCCTCAACCTCTGGCTCGGCGAGCACTCGAACGTCGATCTGCCCGGCACGTTCGAGTTCTGGGGCCGCTACATCCCCGAGGGCGACGCGCCACATCAACGTGTCGTCGGGTACGACGGAAGCACGCTGACGCTGGCCTGGACGCTCGGCGGCGAGGAGACCACCACCGAGATCACGCTGACCCCCGACGGCGACGACGCGACCGTGGTCAAGCTGTCGCAGACGCACTTCGACTACGCGGACGCGATCAGCGGCGCCAACATCCGCGGCGTACTGCAGACCTTCTGGTCACTCGCGCTGGCCAACCTCGTCGACCACGTCGAGGGTCGCGAGCTGACGACGCGGCCGGACTTCACCTCGCCGGTCTTCGAGGGCGAGGTGCTGATCGACGGGCCGATCGATCAGGTGTACTCGGCGCTGACCGAGTCCGAGAAGGCGTCGGCCTGGTTCGGGTTCCCGATCGAGATCGATCTGCGCAAGGGCGGCCGGTTCGCGATGGGCGGGTTCGAGGCCGGCCCGGGCGTGGAGATCGTCGACCTGGTCGAGGGCCGCAAGATGGCGACGGACTGGGGACCGTCCGGCATCAGCAGCTGGGAGCTCGCCGAGTCCGACGGGAAGACGCGGCTGACGTTCGTGATGAGCGGGTTCGACGAGGCCAACCCGCCGTACGGCGCCTGGACCGGCTGGCTCAGCGGTGTCGCCGCACTCCGCCGGTACGTCGAGCTGCCGGACTGGTCGATCTGGGCCGCCTAGAAGTACGGGCGGGTGCTGTCCCCGATCAGATCGAGCAGGGCGGTCACTGCCCTGCTCGGTCGTCGTCCGGCCGCCGTTGCCACCGACAACGTCCAGGTCAGCTCGGTGCCCTTGATCGGCACCTTGGCGACGCCGGGCTCCTCGGCCAGCTCGAGATCGGGTACGACGGCAACCCCCAGCCCGACCCGCACGTAGTCGGGAATCGTCGTCAGTTCCGGGACCTCGATCTGGATCCGCCGCGGCATCCCGATCGTGTCGAAAGCCCGGTCGACCATCTTCCGGTTCCCGAACCCGGCCGGCATGTCGACGAACCGCTCACCGGCCAACTCCTCCAGCCGTACGGCGGACTGCCGCGCCAGCCCGTGCCCGGACGGCAGCAACGCGACGAACCGGACCGTCGCGAGGTCGCGCACCTCGAGCCCGGCGAGCTCGGGCTTCGGCAGACCGAGCAGTGCGACATCCAGCCGACCATGGCGTATGTCGTCCGCGAGACCGGTGGAGCCGGTCGGCGAAGTCGTGACCTGGACCTCGACCAACGGGTACTTGCGGTGGAATGCGCCGAGAAGCTCGGCCATGTTGACCATGCGCAAGCGCGCGAGTGTCCCGATCCGGATGTTGCCGCGGAGGCCGGCCGATGCCTCTTCGACGACGGCCCGCGCGCGGTCGAGGGCCTCCAACGCAGCCTTCGCCTCCGGCAGCAAGGCCTGACCCGCGGTCGACAGCACCACCCGCCGGGTCGAGCGGTCGAACAGGGTCGTCTTCAGATCGGTCTCGAGGGCACGGACGGCGGCCGACACCGTGGACTGCACCGTGAACAGCCGCTGCGCCGCCCGGGTGAAGCTCAGTTCCTCGGCGACGGCGACGAAGTACTCGAGCTGCCGGCTGTCCACAGGCTCAATTATCGATGTTGACGATAACAGCGTGCAAGAACTTTCGTTGGACTCGATAGATCCAACGCGGCACGCTGGAAACATGTCCACCATGACGTCTTCGCGGACCGGCGTACGGATCCGGCTCGCTCATGCTCCCGGGTTCTGGGTGATCGCGGCGGCCTTCCTCATCACGATGGCCTTCTCGACGATCCCGACTCCGCTCTACGCGATCTATCAGCACCGGGACGGGTTCCCGACGTACGTGATCACGGTGATCTTCGCCAGCTACGCAGTCGGTGTGATGGCGTCGCTGTACCTGGCCGGACATGTCAGTGACTGGCTCGGTCGCCGTCGGGTCGCGCTGCTCGCCGTACTCGCGGAGGCGCTGGCTGCGGCGATCTTCCTGATCTGGTCGTCGGTTCCTGGTCTGCTGGTGGCGCGCTTCATCTGTGGCGTCGGGGTCGGCGTCCTGACCGCGACCGCTACCGCGCACCTGTCCGAGCTGCGGCAGATCGCGCGGCCGGGGGAGGACCCGAGCCGGTCGGCGTTGATCTCGAGCATGGTGAACCTCGGCGGGCTCGCGTTCGGTCCGCTGATCGGTGGGCTGCTCGCGCAGTACGTGTCGGCGCCGCTGCAGCGTCCGTACGAGATCTTCCTGGTGCTGCTGCTGCTCAGCGCGGTCGGGATCGCGCTCGTGCCGGAGACCGTGGAGCGGTTGGAGGAGCGACCGGCGTACCGGCCGCAGCGGGTGGCGCTGCCGTCGTCGGCCAAGCCGTTGTTCTTCGCGTCGGCGATCGGTGCGTTCGCGGCGTTCGCGATCTTCGGCCTGTTCACCTCGCTGGCGCCGACGTTTCTGGCCGGCGTACTGCATCACACCTCGCGTCTGCTCGCCGGCGTCGTCACGTTCGCGGTCTTCATCGCCGGTGCCGCCAGTCAGGTGATCTTCGTCCGCCTCAGCCGTCCGGCTCAGCTCCGCTTGGGCCTGGTCGCGATGTCGGTCGGACTGGTCGGGGTGGCGGTCGGCGGCCTGATCCCCAACCTGTACCTGTTCGTCATCGGCGGCGTCGTCGCCGGGGCGGGCGTCGGGCTGGTCTTCCGCGGTGCGGTCGCGACCGCCGCGTCGCTGGCAGATCCCGGTTCCCGCGGAGAGGTGCTGGCCGCGCTCTTCCTGATCGCGTACGCCGGCCTCGCCATCCCGGTCCTCCTGATCGGCCTTGGCATCGCGCTGCTGCCCGCCCAGGTTGCCCTGCTGATCTTCTCCGTGCTCATCCTGATCCTGGTGAACGCCGCCGTACTCCGGATGTTGGCCGCCCAGAGGTGATGTGATGAGGTCGTGGATCTGGAGCGCGACTACGGCCTGAGCGTGTCCTCGCTCGAACCGCACCCTGGTGGGTTCGCGACCGACGGGTGGGTCGCGGACGGCACCTGGTTCGTGAAGGTGTGGAAAGAGGGCGAGCAGCCGATCGGGCTGGAGCTGCTGGCGGAGTTGCACGCGCTCGGACTGCCCGTCGTGGAACCGCTTCGGACCATCCAGGGTGACTTGTCCGCGATGGACGGGGATCGTGCCTATGCCGTTTTCCCTTACATACAAGGGCGTACGGCGACGTGGGACGATTGGAAGGTGGCGGCCCGGGCTCTCCGCCAGGTCCACGATGCGCCCCTGCAAGTGATGTTGCCGCACGCCGATACCAGCGAGCCGCACATCCGCGCTCTCGAAGACCAGCTGCAGCACCCGTGGATCGTGGATCGGGCGGATGTGGTGTCGTCAGCGCTGGCGCGGTTCGACGAGGTGCGATCGCGGCTCGGGCCGGTGCGCGACGTGCTGTGCCACACGGACTTCCACGGGCTGAACGTGCTGATCGGCGATGACGGTGAGGTGGCGGCGATCCTCGACTGGGAGAACGCCGTCATCGGACCCCGCGAGTACGACGTGTGGGTCGCGGCCGACGGTCGGCGGATCCCGGAGTTCCTCGACGAGTACGGCGCCGACGACCTGGACCTCGATCATCTCGAGTTCGCGCTGCTCGCCCGTGGGCTGCGGGATCTGTCGGCGCGGGTGTCGCGCAACGTCGACCGTCCGGGCGTGGACACGTGGGGCTTCGAGCGGATCGCGCGGGTCGACAGCGATCTGGAGGAGTTCCGCCCGTACTGCGCCTAAGCGGCCGCGCCCGGGCCGGGGAGTACGTCGATGTCGTTGGCGTGCATCGGCTTGCCACAGTGCAAGCAGCTCAGCTCGACGTGGCTGATCTCCCCGCAGGCGTGGTGCCGGTACAGCACCGGCGGCCCTGCCTCGCCGGCCAGCCATTTGTCGCCCCAGGCAACCATCACCATCAGGACGTCCATCAGCTCCAGGCCCTTGCCGGTCAACACGTACTCGTACCGCGGCCGCTTGTCGTACGGGCGCCGCTCGAGCACGCCGCGGTCGACCAGATGGTTCAGCCGCTCGGTCAGCACCTTGCGGGAGATCCCGAGGTCCGCCTGGATCTGCTCGAACCGCGCCATCCCGACCCAGATGTCGCGCAGGATCAACGGTGACCACGGCTCGCCCATCACATCGAGCGTGCGCGCGATCGAGCACGCCATCTCACTGAAGTCTGTGCGCTGCATGAAATCAGTCTAGCAATTGGGGTTCCCTGAGGGAACCCCGACATGTTAGCGTTCCTTCAAGGAACCCAAAACGGAAGGCGGAACGATGAGCAAGATCCTCTGCGCCCTCGCGGTCTCGGTCGACGGATACATCACCGGTCGGGACTCCGGTCCGGACCGCGGCCTCGGCGACGCGCCGATGCTGTTCGACTGGTACTTCGACGGCGACACCCCGAGCCAGGTCTTCGACGGCTTCAAGCTCAGCGCCCCGAGCGCCAAGATGTTCGATGCGCTCGCCGGCCGGGTCGGCGCCGTGATCGCCGGTCACAAGACGTACGACGACTCGAGCCACTTCGGCGGCGGCAGCCCGCACGCGAAGGCGCCGCTGGTCGTGCTGAGCCACGGTCCGGTCGCGGAGATCAGTGAGCAGCAGACGCTCGCCAACACCATCGAGGACGCAGTCGTCGCGGCGAGCGACATCGCCGGCGGCAAGGACGTCGGTCTGATGGGCGGCGGTGTCGTGACGGCCGCGCTCAAGGCCGGCCTCGTCGACGAGCTCGTCCTCCACCAGGTGCCGATCCTGCTCGGCGGCGGCCGGCCGTTCTTCCAGGAGCTGCCCGAGCAGGTCCGGCTCAACCTCGTCGAAGCAGTGCCCGCCCCGGGCGTCACCCACCTCCACTACGCAGTCGTCCGCTGAAGGAGCAGAACCATGTTGAAGCCCGCCGTACGCCGTGCCGTCGAAAGCAACTCGATCGCTCACCTGGCCACCGTTCTCCCGGACGGGTCGCCGCACTCGATCCCGCTGTGGGTCACGACGCTCGACAACCGCATCATCTTCCTGACCGGCCCCGACTCCCAGAAGGCCCACAACCTCCGCCGCGACCCGCGCGTGGCCCTGTCGCTCGCGCCCGTCGACAACCCGTACGAGCCCGTCATCATCCGCGGCCGCGTCACCGAATGGATCGACGGCGACGCCGGCTGGGCCCTCGTCGACCAGATCGCAATGAAGTACCTCGGCCAGCCCTACGGCCGCGACCAGGCCCGCATCATCGGCGTCATCGAGCCGGAGCACCAGACCGTCGGCGTCTAAGATGCGCGCATGGGTGTGACTGTGACGGTTGGGGAGCAGGACGCTTATCTCGCGCGGGTGGGGCGGGCCGGCATGTTGTTGTTGCCGATGATCACCGGGATCGGTGAGCAGGTGCGGGCCTGGGCCGATGAGCTGGCCGGCGAAGGGATCACCGCGCTGGCGTGGGATCCGTTCAAGGGGCGCAGTACGGACAACACCAGTCGGCAGGAGCTGAGTGGTTTGCTGCGGCAGATGGACGACGACACTGCCCTCGCCGAGCAGAGCGCCTTGCTCGACTACCTCGTCGACGAGCTCGGGTGCAGCAAGGTCGGTGTGATCGGGTGGTGCCTCGGTGGGCGGTTCGCGTTCCTGCTCGGGGCGCGTGATCAGCGGGTGACGAATGTCGTCGCCTTCCACCCGACGGTCCCGTCCGATCGGCCGCCGCATCACACGTACGACGCGATCGCCGAGGCGGCCGGGATCACGGCGCCGGTGCTGGTGAGCTACCCGAGCGCGGACACCGCCGTACCGAATTCTGACTTCGAGACGCTGCAGACGGTGTTGCAGGCACGGACGGCCGGGGCGACGTTCACGCAGTACTTCCCGGGTGCGGACCATGGGTTCTCGGACAAGTCGCGGCACGACAAGGATGTGAATGCGGACGCGTTCCGGTTGGCGTGGCCGCAGGCGTTGGCGTTCATGAAGGCGACGGTTGCCTGAGCGCCGTCTCCAGTTGGCGGTGTAGCTCGCCGAGCCGACTGCGGCCGGGCGTGCCGTCCGGGTAGCGCCGCAGTACATCCCGGACCACGGGTGGCACTCGGTCGATCGCCCAGCTGACGACGCTCGAGGGGTCACGCCCAGCCAGTTCGTGCGCGTACGCCGCATACTGCGCCGCTCCGATGATGTGCTTCACCTGAGTGGCTGCCGCCAACGGATGCAGGTACGCCGAACCCGCTGCCGCAACGGCTGCTCGCGCCGCAGCCTCCGCGGCCGGATCGCTTACCTCACCTGCCGCCTTCAGGGCGCCCCACGCAGCCGTCCGGATCGCCTTCGTTCTGTTGCCTCCGGCACCGAATTCGCGGGCGGCCTCGATCGCCTCGCGCGGCCGGCGATCGTCGGGAGCGACGGCTTCATAGAGAGGCAATGCCCGCTCGGCGCAGTCCGCGCTCCAGAGGCTGAGCTGCCGCAGTTCGTCGAGGCTCAACGCGATCTCCATGAGCCTCAATCGTATCGTTCAACCCCCGCATTTAAGCTTTCACGCCGCCCGGCGGTGGTCCGTAGGCGTGATTCCGCGGACCCGTTTGAACGCAACGCTCAATGCGAAGGCATTCGCGTACCCGACCCGCCGGGCGATCGTCTCGACCGTGTCCCGGGTCGACCGCAGCTGATCGGCGGCGAGCGTGATCCGCCAACCGGTCAGGTAGCTCATCGGTGCCTCGCCCACCACGGCCGTGAACCGCCGAGCCAGCGAGGCCCGCGACACCCCGACCTTGTCGGCGAGGTCGGTGACGTTCCATGGGTGCGCCGGATCCTCGTGCAGCAAGCGCAACGCAGTACCGGCGACCGGATCGGTCTGGGCCTGGTACCAGCCCGGCGCATGAGAGTCCGGCCGGTCGAACCACGCGCGCAGGGTGGTGATCAGCGCGAGGTCGAGCCATCGGTCCAGCACGGTCTGCTGGCCGACCGCATCCCGCTGGATCTCACTCGTGATCATCTCCATCACCGAACCGGCCACCTCGGAGGCGGGTACGACGAGGACCGGCGGCAGCGCGGTGACCAGTCGCCGGCTGACATCACCCGCCAACTGATAGGTGCCGCTGGCAACCATTACCTCGCCGGACTTGCGGCTGCCGTACGTCCGCACGCCGAGCCGCGCCGAGTAGTCGGCCGGTGCCCCGGGCAACGGTTCGCAGATGCCGCCGGGGTGGATCCGTAGTTGCGGTGGGGTGTGCACGCTGTCGCCCACGACGTACGGCTGGGGACCGGTGAAGATCGCGACGTCCCCCCGCTCCAGCCGCTGCGGCGCGGTCCCTTCGCGGGTCACCCAGCCCGAGCCGCGGACGAGGGTCGCGAGCGCGAGCGGCGCCTCGTCCCGGATCTCCAACGCCCATGGCAGATCCAGGATGGTCAGGTTGAAGACGCCGTCCTGGGCGCGGGTCCCGGCCAGCAGTTCGTCGAGCACGTCCATGCGATGAGAGTACGGCATGATGAGCGCCTCGAACATCAAATTGCGCCGCATGGCCATGGTTTGTCTCACTCAAGCCCGGTGAACTAGAGCCATGAACCCGATACTGATCCTCAGTGGCAAAGGCAAGACCGGTCGTCGCGTCGCGGCACAACTCGACGCGCGGGAGGTCCCGTACCGCCTCGCCTCGCGCTCCAGCGAGCAGCGCTTCGACTGGTACGACGAGAGCACGTGGGCGCCGACGATCGCCGGCGCGGAGACGGCGTACCTCGCGCCGCCGGTCGGACCGACCGGACTCGCGCAGGCCGGCAAGTTCATCCAGCAGGCAGACGGGCTGCGGCGCCTGGTCCTGCTGTCCGGTCGCGGCGTCGGCAGCCCGGGCCGCGACTTCGCCGTGTACGACGGCCAGCTCGAATTGGAGAACGTCGCCAAGGCGAGCGGTCTGGACTGGACGATCGTGCAGCCGGCCTGGTTCGCGCAGGGTTTCAGCGAGGACTTCCTCCGGTACCACGTGCTCGCGGGCGAGATCCGGCTGTCCGCCGGCACCGGCGCCGAGGCGTGGATCGACACCAACGACGTCGGCGACGTGATGACCACGGCCCTTCTCGACGAGTCGTACGTTGGCCAGACCCTCACGATCTCCGGGCCGCGCACGCTCACCATGACCGAGATCGCCGACGAGTTGACCGCCGCCACCGGCCGCCCGATCGGGTACGTCGACCTCGAGCCGGAGGCACACGTCGCCGAACTGATCGAGCAGGGTCTGATCCAGGAAGACGCCGACGCCGTCCGCGACCTGTTCGCGGTGATCCGCAACCACCGCTCGGAATACGTCTCGGACGGCGTCGAGCAGGTGCTCGGCCGCCCGGCCCGCGACTTCACCGACTGGGCCCGCGAGACCGCCAAGACCGGAGTCTGGTCAGTCTGAACAAGCCGAAGCCCTCGCGCCCACCTGAAGGTGCGAGGGCTTCCGCTTGGACCACTACTTGTGCTGCATCGAGACCCACTCGTCGTGGGTGAGCTCCTGCAGCTCCGACGCCGGCGTCTTGGTGCGGGGCGTCGTGCCCCCACCGACGGCACCGCCGCCGAAGACGATGTTCGCCCAGTTGTTCTGCGCGATCAGGATCGACGTGGTCTTGTCGCCGTTGATGTCTGCGGCCGTCGTCGTGTCGGTGGTGTCACCGTCGCAGTTCCAGTCGATCGGCGCGTTCGCCGCGCCGGCCGTCACCCGGGTCGTGCCGTTCGGGCACTTCCAGCTGGTCTTGTAGCCGGCGCCCAGGCTGCCCAGGCCGACCGTCTCGTCCGGCCGGGCCTCATTGATCGAGGTCGGCTGGACGTTCGAGTAGCCCCAGTACTTCGTGCCGTCGGCCTTGAGCACGCCGCCGAGCTGGAACGAGTAGTTCATCACGCTGAGGTAGTTCGGCTTGTAGTTCAGGTTGTCGGCGCCGCCGTGCTTCAGGCCGATGTTGTGCCCGAGTTCGTGGATGAACGTGCCGACGTTGGTGTCGTCGGTCGCGTTCCACCCGCACTTCGGGCCGACCGTGACGATGAACGTGTCGTTCGGGATGTTGAACGCCTGGCCGCTGCTGCAGCCGCCGTCGTAGCTGTCTCCCCAGATCATGTAGTGGAAGACGGCCTTGCGGACCGCCGCGAAGTTGGCTGCCTTGATCGCGTTGGTCTGGGTGGCCGACGGGTTGAGGTCGTCGTCGTACGTGACCTCGTTGCCACCGCCCAGGTTGTACGTCGCACCGCGGGCGGCGCCGGCGTCGAGGTGGATCGTGACGCCGGTCGTGCCGTCCGGGTTGCTGACCGGCGCGCTCGCGAACACCTGGACGATCCGGTCGAGCGCTGCCGTACTGGCGAGCCGGCCGGACATGTAGTCCATCTCGACGAACAGGTCCTTCTTGTTCGGGTTCGCGCCCATCGCGGGCAGGTCCACATCGACGACGCCGTCACCGTTGCCGTCGTACCCGTTGGTTTCCCATGCGTCCGGCAACGAGTCGCCATCTGTGTCTGTCGCGGCGACGACTGTACGGGCGTTGTCGACGGCCGGAGCCGGAGCCGCCACCGCGCTCGAGGTTGCGAGCGCGGCGGCGGCCAGCGAAGTCAGGACAGTGAGCAAGGCGGGGCGGGGCCTCATCAGATCTCCTTGGGGGCGGTGGGTGATCTGCCCGCTACCGTAGGTGAATTTCAGCGACACGAACGGCCCAGTCGAGTCATTGACCCAATTGGGTCACGCGGCCGAGCGAAGCATCGTCCGGATCCCGACGGTCAGTCCGAGTGCCGCGGTCACGATCGCCGCGACCCAGCCCCAGAGCACCGCGCTCGACCACACGTCACCCGAGAACAGGACCCGCTCCGCGTCGACGACGTACGACAGCGGGTTGAACTTCGATGCCACCCGCATCCATCCCGGACCGGTCTCCAGCGGCAGCAGCATCCCGGACAGGATCATCAGCGGGAACAGGAACGTCTGTTGTACGACCCAGAACATCCAGTCCTGTTTGCGCACCATGATCGCCAGCGCGTAGCTGAACGATCCGAGCCCGACGCCGAACACCGCGAGCAACACCAGCCCGACCAGCGCGCCACCGACGTGCAGGTCGAACGCGAACGGCGTCATCACAGCGATCACGATCACCGCCTGCCCGAACAGCGGCACCATCTCCTTGAGGGCCCGGCCGACCAGCAGCGACGAACGGGACAACGGCGTGACCAGCATCCGCTCGTGCGCACCGGTCTGGAACTCGAACAGCAGATTCGCCCCGGTCGTCGACGTACCGAACAGCGTGGTCATCACCAGGATCGACGGCACGAACCATTGCCAGACACCGTCGCCGAACGTGCCGCCCATCGAACCCGACAGCAGCGGTCCGAAGAGCGCGAGGAACACCAGCGGCTGGATCATCCCGAACAGCAACGAGAACGGGTCACGCAGTACCGGCTTCAACTCGCGCGTCATCACGATCCGGGTGTCGCGGAGCAGGTTCCGGGACGGTTCTGAAACGGTCAGGGTGGTCATCAGGCTGCCTCTCGCAGGTTCCGGCCGGTCAGGTTGAGGAAGACGTCGTCGAGCGTCGGCCGATGCACCTGCGCCGACGCGATCGGTACGCCGTCGTGCTGGGCGGCCGCGATCAGCTCGGGCAGCGCCGCCGGGCCGTCCGCGACCCGGACGCTGAGCTCGTCGCCAACGGCAACGACTTCGCGGGCCCCGGGCAACTTCTCGGCAAGCACCGTCAGTTGCGAAAGGTTGTCAGGAGCAACGGTCAGGGCGAGCCGGTCGCCGGCCAGCTTGGCCTTCAACGAGCTTGCGGTGTCGTCGGCGATCACCTCGCCGTGATCCACCACGACGACGCGCTCGGCCATCGTGTCGGCCTCGTCGAGGTAGTGCGTGGTCAGCACGATCGTCATCGCGTACTGCTCACGCATCCGCAGGATGTGGTCCCACAGGTTCGCCCGGTTCTGCGGGTCGAGGCCGGTCGACGGCTCGTCCAGGAACAGCAGCGACGGCGCGTGCACCAGACCCATCGCGACGTCGAGGCGCCGGCGCTGACCGCCGGACAGGTCCGACACCTTGCGCCGTGCCAGCTCCCGCAGCTCCAACGCGTCGAGCAGCTCGTCGGTCCTCCGCTTCGCGGCCCGGCGATCGAGGCCGTAGATCACTCCTTGCCCGATCAGTTCGTCGCCGACCCGCTGGGTGTGGCCCGCACCGTTGCCCTGGCCGAGTACCCGATCCGGCGCCGGACCTGGCCTGGTTGCGTCGTCACGTCGTACCCGGCGACCGTCGCGGTGCCCGAGGTCGGGGTGATCAAGGTGGTGAGCATGCGAAGCGTGGTGGTTTTGCCGGCTCCGTTCGGGCCGAGGACGGCGACCAGCTCGCCGGGTTCGACGTCCAGGCTGATGCCGCGGACGGCGTGCACGGTCTCGGTACGGCTCACCACGAAATCCCGGGTGAGCGCTCGGGTGCTGATCACGGATGGCTCCTTCGGTTGGACTTGATGAGCACGACATTTCCAGCAGTAGCGGTCAGGTTCTGTCCCTTACTCATGGGAAGCTGAAGTCATGTCCGAAACCTCTGCTCGACTCCTCGCGCTGCTGTCGCTGCTGCAGGCACGGCGCGACTGGCCGGGTGCTTTGCTCGCCGAGCGGCTCGAGGTCAGCCCGCGGACGGTCCGCCGCGACGTCGACCGGCTGCGGGACCTGGGCTACCCGGTGCGTGCGAGCAAGGGGCCTGACGGCGGATACCGCCTGGACGCGGGGGCCGACCTGCCGCCGCTGCTGTTCGACGACGACCAGGCGATCGCGGTCGCGGTCGCCCTGCAGACCGCGACGACCACGGTCACCGGGATCGAGGAGGGTGCGTTGCGTGCGCTCGCCACGGTTCGGCAGGTGATGCCGGCGCGGCTTCGGCAGCGGGTCGACGCGCTGCAGGTCACGACAGTCGATCGGTACGCGAACCGGCGTACGACGGTGGACTCGGAGAAGCTGATCGCGATCGGGATGGCGGTCCGCGCGCAAGAGGTTCTGCGGTTCGACTACGCGTCACCCGGAGCGCCGGACGAATGGGTGCCGCCGCGCAAGGTGGAGCCGCATCACCTGGTGACCTGGGGCGGGCGTTGGTACCTGGTCGGCTGGGATCTGGAGCGGAAGGACTGGCGGACGTTCCGGGTCGACCGGATGACGCCGAAGACGCCGACCGGGCCGCGGTTCAGCCAGCGCGAGCTGCCGGCGCCGGACGTCGCGACGTACATCTCGAGTCGGTTCCACGGCCAGGACCAGAATCCCTGCAAGGGCGAGGCGATCCTGCAGGCGAAGGCGTCGGACATCGCGCAGTGGGCCGGGCGACGCGCGTTCGTCGAGGAGATCACGCCGACGAGTTGCCGGCTCGTGCTCAGTGCGTGGTCGTGGACCGGGCTGGCCGCGACCTTCGGGATGTTCGAGTGTGACCTCGAGTTCGTCGGCCCACAGGAATTGAAGGATGCCGCGGCCCAGCTGGCCGCCCGCTACCAGGAGGCTGCGTCATGAGTACGGAACTGATCATTGTGGACGCCGCCGCCTGGAAGTCCTGGCTGCACGAACACCACGGAAGCTCGGACGGTGTCTGGCTCGTTCTCGCGAAGAAGAACGTCACGGAACCCACGAGCCTCACGTACGCCGAAGCGCTCGAAGAGGCACTGTGCCACGGCTGGATCGACGGCCAGCGCAAGAGCCGTGACGAGCAGACGTTCATCCAGCGGTACACCCCGCGGCGTGCGCAGAGCATGTGGTCCAAGCGGAACGTGGACCTCGTCGCGCGGATGGAGAAGGAGGGCCGGATGCGTCCGGCCGGCCGCGCCGAGATCGAGCGCGCCAAGTCCGACGGGCGTTGGGACAAGGCGTACGGCGGGGCCAGCGCGCGCGAGATCCCGGAGGACCTGGCCGAGGCGCTGGCCGCCAATCCCAAGGCTCAGGCGATGTTCGAGATCCTGACCAGCGCCAACCGGTTCGCCATCGTGCACCGGGTGAACAACGTGAAGAAGGCCGAGACCAGGACCAGGAAGATCGAGCAGTTCGTCGAGCAACTGGCCCGCGGAGAGACGATCTACCCGCAGAAGCGGACGCTCTAGATCAGGTCGAGCGTCGCGTCCTGGCCCGCGGTGAGCGGGAAGTACGCGAGGAACATGACGCCCTCGTCCTCGGTGTCGAAGCGGGAGATCCGGTCGACCGCCGGCTCGTAGAACACGTCGCCGGGATGGAGGACCTGTACGTCGCCGTCGGCGGCCTGCTGGTAGACCGCCTTGCCCGACACGATGTTGCCGAACACAGGGCCGTTGTGGACGTGGGCGCCGAGCGCGGTGTGCGGCTCGATGGTGATTCGGCGTACCTCGACGCGCTGCACCGGGAGCGCCTCCGGCAGGTGCTGGTCGAGCACGACGACGCGGCTGATCGGGGACTCTGCTGGGTTCATGGCAGCATCGTACATACCAATAGGTACAGAAGTCGCGCGGGTTTGTGCGCCGGGGTGAGGCGCGGTGGGTCAGTAGAGGACGGGGTTGAGCGGGGAGGAGATGGTCTCGCCGGGCTGGTTGCCGGGCATCCAGCTGGCCAGGTCGGCCTCCTGGTTCTTGTTCACCGGCTCCGAGATCTCCATCGCGGCGTCGACGTAGATGATCGTCATCACCCGGCGCGGGATGCCGGTGGTGTTCGGCAGCGCGTGGTGGAAGGTCCAGCCGAGGTGGTAGCTCACCTCGCCGAGCTCGAACGGCTCGGAGACCTCCGCGAACTCCTGCTCGGCCAGCGTCTCCTGCAGGACCCGCTCCGACTCGTCGCTGATCGGCAGGTCGCGGCCGTGCTCGAAGGTATGGCTGCCGGCTGCGAACGACAACGGGCCCATCGCCATCGGGGTCTCCTGCAGCGGGACCCAGACCGTGACGCAGCGGTCGGTCGCGAACGGCCAGTAGTACTGGTCCGCGTGCCACGGGGTGACTCCGCCGCCGGACTCCTTGTACAGCGCCTGGTCGTGGTACAGCCGGACCGACTGCACACCCAGCAACTGCGCCGCGATCCGCGCCAACCGCGGCGACGACACGAACTCGAGCACCCGCTCGCTGTCCTGCCAGAGGTTCGTCACCTGCAGGAACGCCTTGCCGTAGGTGTCGCGTTCGTCCAACGGCAGGTGTTGCGTGTTCAGCTCGATCACCTTGCCGGTGATCTCCGGCTCGTACGCCGCGATCGTCTCGGGACTCAGCACGTTCTTCAGCTTCACGAATCCGTGCTCGGCGAAGTGCGCGATATCGGACCGGCTGAGGATGTAGTCGGTCTCGAGCTCGGGGCGGGTCAGAGTCATGGGACTCAAGGGTTCAGGAACGTTTCATCGCTGTAAAGATCAGTGATCAAATCTTTGCTCTTCGTGCACGTGCACGGAGAAGCGGTCAGGACCGTAACGCGAAACGATCCAGCGCCTGCAGGATCAACTCCTTCGTGCCGGTACCTCCGGCACCGTGACCCTCCTGCTCGACGAGGTGCAGCTCGGCATCCGGCCAGGCCTGCGCCATTCGCCAGGCGATGTCCGCCGGACTGCTGATGTCGAGCCGGCCGTGGATCAGCACGCCCGGGATCCCGGCCAGCTTCCCGGCCTCCTGCACCAGTACGCCTTCCTCCAGCCAGGCCGCGTGACCCCAGTAGTGCGTCACGAGTCGCGCCAGCCGCAGCCGAAGCACGGGGTCGTCGTACCGGGAGTCGGGCTGCCAGTTCGGGTGGGTGCGGACGTGCGTGTCCTCCCAGTCACACCAGTCGCGTGCAGCCTTCTCTCGTACGGCGGGATCCGGGTCGTGGAGCAGACGGCTGTAGGCGAGCGGGAGATTGCCGTCGCGCTCGTTCGCGGGAACGCCGTCGCGGAAGCGGGCCCATTCCTCGGGGAAGATCCGGCCCATGTCGCGGGTGATCCACTCGACCTCACGCCGGGTCGTGTTCGTGACGCTGAACAGGACGATCTCGGAGATCGCCTCCGGGTGCTGCTCCGCATACGCGAGCCCGAGCGTCGCGCCCCAGGACGCTCCCAGCAGAAGCCATTTCGCGATGCCGAGCTGCTGCCGGAGTTGTTCCAAGTCGGAGATCAGGTGGGCGGTGGTGTTGGTGCTCAGATCCACGTCCGGCTCGGCGGCGTCCGGCGTACTCCGCCCGCAGTTGCGCTGATCGACGAGAACCACCTTGTACTTGGCGGGATCGAAGTACCTCCGCCACCAGGCGCCGGCGCCGGAGCCCGGGCCGCCGTGGATCGCCAGCGCGGGCTTGCCGTCGGGGTTGCCGCAGACCTCCCAGTACACGCGGTTGCCGTCGCCGACGTCGAGCAGGCCGTGGTCGTAGGGCTCGATCTCCGGATACATGCTCAGAGGACTCCCGTGTAGGTGAGGGCGAACGTCCCGCAGGGAAAGAGGAACAGGGACGCGAGCACGATGATGCCCTTGAAGGACTGGCCGGGACCAATGAGTTTGCGGTACGCGGCGACGAGGACCGGGACCATCACGAGCTCGAGCGGCAGCATGCTGCGGGGGATGATCGTGGCGGTTGCAGCGAGTACGACGGAGAGCGCGGCGGCGGCGATCCAGGCGGAGTACCCGATCAGGTACGTCGTCCGCGCGCCGAAGCGGACCGCGATCGTGTGGTAGCCGGCGGCGCGATCGGCTTCGAGGTCGGCGAGCGTGGTGGGGAGGTAGAGGCCGATGGCGGCGAGCGTGCCCTGGAGGCCCATCAGCCAAGGGAAGTTGCTGAGGTCCGGGTTGATCGCGGCCCAGCCGGCCAGGGGTCCGAAGGCGCCGAGGGCGAGCGCGTTGACGGCGACGTCGAAACCGGCGCGGGTCTTCAGTCGGACCGGCGGGACGGAGTACGCGTAGCCGAGCAGGACAGCGAGGAGGACGCCGAGCGCGAACACGACACCCACGTGCAGGCTCAGCCCGACTGCGGCGACGGCGGCCGCGAAGGCGAGTCGCTTGGCTGCGCGGAGCGTGATGCGTCCGTCGAGCAGCGGCGACTTCGCCTTGCGCGGGTTGAGCCGGTCGCTCGGCAGGTCGTACGCGTCGTTCACCGCCAGCACGGCCAGCCACACCAGCGGACCCATCACCACCGCGCCGACGATCAGCCGCGGCCATTGCTCCACCGGCGGGATCAGCTGGCGGGTGGCGAGCAGGATCCCGGTGTAATAAGGAACGATCGACACCACCCAGAACGCCGGCCGCCCCACCGCGATGACGTCGCGAACCCGCGCGGTCGTTTCCCGGACCTGCACCACCGTGCTCACATCACCACTGTCCACCCGCCAGGCGCCCGCCGTCCTCCCTCCGTCGGGTGAACCTCCTCACCCTCACGGCTGGATGTGAGCCAAGGAACCCTTCTCCAGCGCGACCCACACCGACTCACCGTCGACCACGAGCCCGTGCGGCTCGGACCCTTCCCCCAGGTCGTGGCGATCAGTGATGTTGCCCTCGGCATCCAATCGAGCGACCGCGCCGGCTCCCCACAGGCTCACCCAGCACCCGCCGTCAGCCGTGCCCGCCACCGCATGTGGCTTGGAGCCGGACGGGAGCGCGAACTCCTCGATCTTCCCGTCCGCGGTGATCCGGCCGGCGCGATCGGCGAGGATCTCGACGAACCAGACCCCACTGATCCCCACCGGACCAGCAGATTCGGTCGGCAGCGGATAGGTCCTCACCTCACCGTCGAGAGTCATCCGCCCGATCGCATTCGCCTGGTTGAGCGTGAACCACAGCTCACCGCCGTACGACGTGATCATCGCCGGAAACGCCCCACTCGTCCCGATCGGGTACGTCGACACCTCGCCGTCAACCGTCACGCGCGCAACAGCGTCGGCGCTCATCAACGTGCACCACAACGCGTCGTCCGGTCCGACACACAACCCGTACGGCGCCCCGGCAACCTCGACCGCCGACACGCCCCCGTCGTACCCGATCCGCCCGATCCGATCGTCGCCGTTCCGCGTGAACCACACCGCGTCATCGGGACCGTCGACGATCACGCTCGGGCGGGACTGTGGGGCATCGAGGTCGAACTGCCTCCCGGACGTCGTCGCCACTCGACCCGCATGCACCAGCGTCGTCCACACCTCGCCGCCCGCAATTGCAACGCCATAAGGCCCATCGCCAACCGCATATTCACTGACTGACATAGATGTTCTCCTTCAACTCGATCACGGTGCCGCGCCAGCGCGAGACGAAGCGCCGGTCGTGACTGACAACGACCAGCGCGCCGGCGTACCGGTCGAGCGCGGACTCCAGTTCCTCCACCAGCACGAGCGACAGGTGGTTCGTCGGCTCGTCCAGCAGCAGTACGTCGTACGGCGTGGTCAGCAAGCGCGCCAACGCCAGCCGCCGGCGTTGTCCGGTCGACAATGCACTGACCTTGGTCTGCAGTTGGTCCCGACGGAAGAGCCCCAAACCCGCCGCACCCGGATGCCGCGCGAGCGCCTGCCGCAACGTCTCCTCCGGTCGTGCCTCGGTCACTTCCTGCTGCAGGTAGCCGATCCGCCCGCTGCGCTCGACGTACCCGGAGGAAGGCTCGAGCGCCCCGGCCAGAACATCCAGGAACGTCGACTTGCCGACTCCGTTCGGGCCGGTGATCAGCACGCGAGCACCGGCCTGCACTTCCAGGAAGATCGGCAACAACCGGTCCTCGACCGCGACGCTGACCGCATCCAGCCCGGCCGGTTCGCCCGTCGTGCGAATCGACGCGGTGAAGCGCAGCGGCTTCGCCGACACCGGTGGCGGATCTTCCTCCAATCGGCGCAGGCGTTCCTTGGCGTTCCGGATCTTGCTGCGCTCCGCCTCGTTGACGCGCCCGGTCTTTCGGTCGTACGCGACCTTGTTGTTGTCGGTCATCGGCCGCCCGTACGCGACCCGGTGCGCAGTCGTGCGCACGAGGACCTGCGTCGCCGCGACCTCGTCCTCCCACTCCTGCCGGGCCCGCTCGATCCGCGCCCGCTCGGCTGCTTTCTCGGTCAGGTAGCCCTGGAAGCCGCTGCCGTACCGCGTTACCCGATGCGTATCGCCGTCCACCTCGAACAGCGTCGACGCAACCCGCTCCAGGAAAGCGCGGTCGTGCGACACGACAACCGTCGTACCGCGGCGCGACCGCAGATGCTCCTCCAGCCACAGCGCGGCCGACAGATCCAGATGGTTGGTCGGCTCGTCGAGCAGCAGGATCTCCGGCGACGACGCGAGTACGGCGGCCAGATGCAACCGCGCCAACTCGCCGCCCGACAGCTCGGACAACCGCCGATCACCGGGCAGCGTGCTCAGCCCGAGTCCGTACGTCGCACGGGCGAAGCGCGCGTCGGCGTCGTACCCCTCGCGAATCTCGAACACCGTCTGGAGCTCGCCGTACTCCTCCAGCACGTCGGTGCGTCCGTCGGCGAGCAAAGCTTCGAGTGAACGCATCCGCGACTCGATCCGGCGCAGGTCGGCCAGGGCATGATCGGCGAGCGCGTTCACGTCGAGGTCGAGCGGCAGCGGGTTGTCCTGCGCGAGGAAACCGACGCTGCCGGCGGCCGTCGCCGTACCGTCGGTGGGCGGCTCGAGGCCGGCCAGGATTCGCAGCAGCGTCGACTTGCCGGAACCGTTCTCGCCGATCAGGCCGCTGACCTGGCCGGGCGGGAACGCGCAGGTGATCTGGTCGAGCACCAGGCGGTGGTCGTAGGACTTGGTGACATCGTGCAGGGACAGCTGGGTAGACATGAGGATCCTCCTGACTCACGCGGGGTTCGGGGTTGGCGAACGGCGGGTCAGAAGATCACTGGGCTACTCCCTAATGCGACGAATGTTGCGTTAAGATCATGACATGCTGACGACCGATCGCGCAAGCAGGCCAGGTGGACGCACGGCCCGGGTGCGGTCCGAAGTACTCGCGGCCGTCGAGGCCGAGCTCGCGGAGCACGGGTACGACGGGCTCATCATCGACGCGGTCGCTGCCCGCTCGGGAGTCCATCGCACGACGGTCTATCGCCGCTGGAAGACCGTCGCCGGCCTGCTCGTCGATCTCCTGCAAGCCGGCGCCGACGACTCCTGGGAGCCGGCCGACACCGGTTCGCTCGAGGGCGACCTGATCGCCGTCAACCGCGAGGTGCATGCCGCGCTGACCGCCCGTCCGTCGGTGACCCAGGCGGTGATCGCAGCCTCGTTCCGTACGTCGGAAGCCGCCGAGGCGCTCACGCAGTTCTGGGCGGATCGCTACGAACGCACGGCCATCGTCGTACAGCGGGCCGTCGAGCGCGGCGAGATCCCGGCCGGCACAGACGCACATCAGCTCCTGCTGACCGCGACCGGTCCGCTGTACCACCAACTCGTCCTGCTTCGGCGGCCGATGAGTCGCGCGACAGCCGATCATCATGCGCGAGTGGCCGCGGCGTCGATCGGCTAAATCTCTTTGCGGCGCCCGTTCCGTCCGCCCTACGGTGGAACTTCCCGGCGGACAGGAGTCCCGATGAGCGTCACGATCCAAGCACTGTCCTTCGACGCAAAGAATCCTGCCGGGCTGGCGCGGTTCTGGGCCGGTCTGCTCGACCGGGAAGTCGGTGCGGACGGGACCTCCGTGCTGCCGGACAACGAGCTCGGGTTCGTCCTGCGGTTCCTGCCGACCGAGCTCGACAAGGAACGGCCGAACCAGACCCACTTCGACCTGCCCAGCCAGACGCTGGAAGCGCAACAGGCGATGGTCGACCGGGCGCTGCAGCTCGGCGGGCGGCACCTCGACATCGGGCAGTTGCCGGAGGAGGAGCACGTCGTACTGGCGGATCCCGAGGGCAACGAGTTCTGTGTGATCGAGCCCGGGAACAACTTCCTCGCCGGCACCGGGGTCATCGGCGCGCTGTCGTCCGACGGCACGCAGGCCGTCGGGTACTTCTGGAGCAAGGCCCTTGAGTGGCCGCTGGTCTGGGACCAGGACGAGGAGACCGCGATCCAGTCGCCGCAGGGCGGGCCGAAGATCAGCTGGGGCGGACCGCCGGTCAACCCGAAGGCGCCGAAGAACCGGCTGCACTTCGACCTCGTCGCGTCCGGCGATGCCGAGGCCGAGGTCGAGCGGCTGATCACGCTCGGCGCGACCCGGCACGACGGCGGTCAGACACACACCGACGGCATCGAGCTGGCCGACCCGGACGGCAACGAGTTCTGCATCCTGACCGGTACGCGAGAGCCCGCCTGAACCAGCCGCGTCTCCGACTAGGGTTTCAGCACGCCTAGTTTGAGGAGACGTTGGTGACTGGACGGTTGGCGAACGAGGTTGTGCTGGTGACGGGGGCCGCGCGCGGGATCGGGCGGGCCGTTGCGGTCAAGGCGGCGGAGGAGGGCGCGGCGGTCGGGCTGATCGACATCCTGGCCGACCAGCTCACCGCCACCACCGCGGAGCTCGCGGAGAGCGGCGCCAAGGTGGCCGCGGCTGTCGGTGACATCACCGACGAGGTGTCGGTCCGGCAGGCGGTCGGAAAGCTGACCGACGACCTCGGCCAACCCGTCACGGTGCTGGTCAACAACGCAGGCAAGAACTCGTACGCCGACCCGGCCAAGATGTCGGTGTCCGAATGGGACGACGTGTTCGACGTCGACCTGAAGGGCGCGTTCCTGATGTCGCGCCAGGTCCTGCCGGCGATGATCGACGGCAAGCACGGCTCGATCGTGAACATCGCCTCGATCCACTCGAAGCTCACGACGGCCGGCATGTTCCCGTACGCCGCGGCGAAGTCGGGCCTGGTCGGCATGACCCGCTCGCTCGCACTGGATGTTGCCCCGCACAACGTTCGGGTGAACGCGGTCAGCCCCGGCTACATCTCCACCGACCTGCTCGAGGAGTTCTTCGACACCATCCCCGGCGAACGCGAGAAGGCGCTCGGCGTCCACCCGCTCGGACGGATCGGTACGCCGGAGAACGTTGCCGAGGTCGTCTGCTTCCTCGCCTCCGGAGCGGCCGCGTTCGTCACCGGCGCCAACTGGGCCGTCGACGGCGGCCTGGGAGTCCGGTACGCCTAACCGGGCGGACCGGGGTTGTAGGCGCAGGCCGAGCTCAGGTCGCCGTCGTCGGGTTTGGGCGTCGTCTTGGGCTGGGTCGCCGTCGAGGGCCTGGTCGTCGTGGTGCGGCGGGGGGTCGTCGGCTTCGGGTTGAGCGCGTTCGCGACGATCTCGCGCATCGCGGCGTAGTTCGGGTTGCGGCCGTTCGGGAAGTTCTTCTTCTTGTCCAGATCGATGTTGGAGATCTTGGCGGTCTTGACCCGTCCGCCGAGGGTGACGAACGGTCCGAGCAGCTTCTCCGGGATGTCGGTGCGGATCAGTTGCTCGCCGGCCGCGGCGATCGCCTGGTAGTTGGCGAGCACGTTCTGCGGGGTGGCGCGTTCGACGAGCGCCTGGATCGTGCAGTGCTGCCGGGCCTGACGGGCCAGGTCGGCGGTCGCGACGCCGTACCGGCCGCGGGCGAACCACAGCGCGTCGGTCCCGTTCAGCTTCCGGTTCGGTCCGGGCTGCAGGTACCGGCTCGGCGGGATCTTCTTGTCGTCGTTGCCGCCGACCGGCACCGGGTAGTTGATGTTCACGGTGATCCCGCCGAGGGCCTCGACCAGCTTCGCGAACCCGGCCAGGTTGATCTGCACGTAGTAGTGGATCTTCAGCCCGAGTGCTTCGCCGACCGAGAGCTTCAGGATGTCCGCGCCCTCGTTGTCCGACGGGCCGATGACGCCGGGGTGCAGCTTGGGGATGTTCCGGTACATGGCGTCCAAGTAGAACTCCGACTGCTCCTTGCGCGGATCGATGCTCGGATCCCAGAAGCCGGTCGGGTAGATCTTGTGCAGCGGCGAGTCGGCGGGGAACGGCATCCGCATGAAGTTCCGGGTCAGCGAGATCAGCGACGTGTTGCCGGTCTTGGTGTCGATACTCGCGACCATCACGGTGTCGGTCCGCGTGCCCTGACGGTCGTCGCCGTCATCCGCTCCGAGCAGCAGCACATTCAGCCGGGGCAGTTGAGTCCAGATGTCCTTCGTTGCGGCGATCGTCGGCCTGGTCTGGCTCTTCGACCCCCCGCCGGCGAACACCTTCTTCACCAGGCTCCGCTGGGCCATCAGGGTCTGCGCACCGCTCGCCGTACCGACAGTCATCGCGAAGCAGACCACGCCGACCACCAGCGACCCGAACAGCCGCGATCCGGGTCCCGCGGTCAACGGCCGGAGCATCTTGTACGACGTGACCAGCACGATGATCCACGCCAGGGCGATCGCGCCGAGCCCGGCGATCATCCACAGCAGCAGGCCCGGGTTCAGCGCCCACGAGATCACCGCGTCCCGCTTACGGAGCCCGACGTACGCCGCGGCGCCGTACAGCGTGAGGCTCAGGAAGGTCACCACTGAGCCGAGCCGGGGCCGGCGCGCGACCAGGTACGCCGTACCGGGCAACAGGATGCCGACCACGGCGATGACCAGCGCGACGAACGCCGACCGTCGCCGTGGTCTCGCTCTCCGTGCTCGGCTGCTGCGCGACGATCGCTGCGCTCTGCTCGGGGCCATGCCCTCTTCGATTCATTGACTCGGCAAAAAGTTGGCAGGATGGACGTCGTGAACGACATTCAGGTACGACGAGCCGGGATGGATGACGCGGAGTCGTTGGTCCGTTTACGCGGGCTGATGCTGGCTGCGATGGGCAACGACATCGACGGGCCCTGGCAGGCGAGCGCGGTCGAGTGGTTCGCCGGGCAGTTGGCATCACCCGACACGTTCGCGGCGTACGTCGTCGACGACCCGGATGCCGGTGTCGTTGCAGGGGCCGCGGGCAACGTGTTCGAGCACCCGCCGGGACCGAACGACCTGACCACGGTTCGCGGCCACCTGTACAACGTCAGCACCGAGCCCGCCTTCCGCCGGCGCGGTCTGGCCCGCGCCTGCGTGGTCGCGCTGATGGACTGGTTCGAGAACGAGACCGGCGTCGGCCAGGTCGAGCTGCACGCGACCGACTACGGCATCGAGCTCTACCGCGACCTCGGCTTCATCGAGGCCAAGTACCCGTCGCTGAGGTTCCGGACCGCGAAGGCGCGGCCGTGAGCTGAGAAGGGTTTCTGGGCACAGTGGCAAGAAGACAGTGAGGACGCGCCCGACCGGGCGCGGTGTGAGGAGCTCACCGGAATGCGCCGCTGGACTGTTGTCAGGACGATCGGACTCGCGACTGCGGCGGTGGTCGCGGTCGGAGTGCTGTACGAGTTGCCCGCCAGCCCGTTGTCGCGTCACGGTGACCACGTCGTACCGGCCTCGGTCCAGACGACCGCGCCCGCCTTGGAGTCGCCGGCCGTCGCACCACGCCGTACGACGAAGCCGGTCAAGCCGGCGGAGATGATCGCGTACCCGGTCGCGGGGACGCAGTCGTACGCCGTACTGCCCGCAGCTCCTGCGGTGATCGGGCGGGGCGGCCGGTTGATGAAGTTCCAGATCGCGATCGAGGGCGGGATCACCGGCGTCGACAAGGCGGCGTTCGCGCAGTTCGTGCGGACGACATACGGTGCGCCGCAAGGGTGGGCGTCGCAGGGGAAGTGGCGGTTCCAGCAGGTCGGGCCAGGGGCGACGCCCGACTTCAGGTTGATGCTCGTGACGCCGCAGACGCGGGACGTGATCTGCGGCGGGGGACCGGACCGGTACACCAGCTGCCGGATCGGGGACTCGGTCGTGCTCAACGTTGCGCGGTGGGCGCACGGCGTACCGAACTTCGGTGCGTCGCTGACGACGTACCGGCAATACATGGTGAACCACGAAACCGGCCATCGCCTCGGCAACGGTCATGAGCTGTGCCCGGGGCCGGGCCAGCCGGCCCCGGTCATGCAGCAGCAGACCCTCGGCCTGCACGGATGTACGGCGTACGCCTGGCCGTACCGGAACGGCGCCCGCTACTCCGGCCGGCTAGGTCAGTACGACGATCCCGTGCCTCACAGCTGAATGATCGAGAGCACGTTGCCGGCCGGATCCTTGAACCAGGCAATCAACGGGCCCTGGCCGCGGTAGATGCCGACCTCGTCCTGTTCGTTGTTGTAGTGCTCGAAACTGACGCCGCGGCCGGTCAGCTCGCGCGCGGTCGCCTCGATGTCGGGGACCGGGAAGTTGAGCATGGTGTACTCCGCGGGCACGTGGTTCGGCTTCGGATACACCAGGATCGCGGTGCTACCCGCGATCTTCAGCCGCAACATCCCGTTCTCCTCGCCGACGTCGATCCCCAGCGTGTCGGCATAGAACGCCTTCGCCTTCTCGATGTTGTCCACCGAGAACCCACTGAACGCCTTGCTGTCGTGCAACATCTGATGTCCTCCCTTGATCGTCCGACATCAGCTACGTCGAGACCCGAACGGGTATTTCGACACTAGTTGTGGACGACGACCTGCGGGAGTGCGTCGTTGACGGCGGCGGCGACCGAGGCGGACTCGAGGCCGTCGGCGACGGTGTGGAGAAGGCGGACCAGGTGGGCGGCGTCGGTCGGGCCGAGGATGCCGGTGATGACATCGAGGACGCGGACGGTGAGACCGTCGAGCTGCGAGAGCCGGGCCTGACCCATCGACGTGACGGCCAGCGCCGGCGTGGTCCGGACCATGCCGAGCGCCTCGAGGTCGGCGATCGCCAGCTCCGCCTCGCCGGGCGTGATGCCGACCTGCTGGGAGACCTCGTCGGGCGTGGTGCGGCCGTTGGCGACCGCATTCAGCACGAGGGCGGCCGGCATCTTCATCCCGACCGCCTGCTGCAGGCCGAGGATGAGCGGGTGGGCGTGGCCGCGGACGCGCTCCACCGCGTCGAGCAGCCGGAGAGCGTCGCCGATGTCACCGATCAGGTGCTCTGTCTGGACGGACGCGATCCCCGTTGGCCCCGGCCGGACGGGTGACGGAACGACGCCGCCGATGACCCGCTCCGGCACTACCAGGGCATGTGCCACGACCCGCTCGTCGTCGGATCCTCGTGGCCTGATTCCAGCGTCTTCGATGGTCACGCCTCCAGCGTACGGAGCCGTTCCGACAGCTTCGGCGTGTCTTTCCTGAGGAAACCCTATGAATCTCGTGACACTCCAGGCTTAGGCTCCGCCCATGCAGCTGAACGGGAAACGAACCCTGGTGATCGGTGGCGGTGGCGGCGGGATCGGTCGCGCGACGACTGAGGCCTTCGGCAACGAAGGTGCGGCCGTCGTGGTCGCGGACCTCGATCCGGCCCGTGCCGAGGAGGCAGCGGAGGCGGTGCGCGCGAGCGGCGGTACGGCGTACCCGGTGTCGGGTGACGTCCGCTCGGCGGGCGACATCGACGCGATGATCGCGACCGCGGTCGAGAGGCTCGGCGGCCTCGACGTACTCGTCACCGTCGTCGGCGGGCAGGTCGCGTTCGTACCGGCGGTGAAGCTGCACGAGATGGCCGACGAGGACTGGGACACGATCTACGAGGTCAACCTCCGGTACGTCGCTCGCGCGGTCCGGGCGGCGCTCCGCGTCTTCCTGGACCAGGGCACCGGCGGCACGATCGTCAGCGTCGGATCGGTCACCGGCTTCATGGCGGCTCCCGAGCAGGCGGCGTACGGCGTGATGAAGGCGGGCATCCTCAGCCTGGCGCGGACGGTCGCCGCGGAGTACGCCCGCGACGGCATCCGGATGAACGTCGCCGCAGCCGGCGCGATCGCCACCGCGGTCGCCAATGCGAACGTCGACGCCGAGGTGGTCGACGAGATCCCGGTCGGGCGGTTCGGCCGGTCCGAGGAGGTGGCGCAGGCGGTGGTCTACCTGGCTTCGGGTGCGTCGTCGTACATCACCGGGCAGCAGATCGTGCTCGACGGCGGTGTCTCGGTACGGGGTCCGTTCGGGTAATCGAACATACCGGCGAAGAAACGGGTTCCGGCCGGTTCCGAAAAAGCTGGGAATTTCTGAATTCGGGCGTGACCTCGGCTCGTCGTACTCCGTTGGATCTGACGTGACGGTGAACACAACACGGCGCACCGGCACCGCGCTCGCCCGCGTTTTCCAGGCCGTACAGCCCCCGAAGTAACAGCCAGGAGGACCAGTGACAACCGCCACCGCCATCCAGACGATTGAGCGCCGACGCGTCCGTGTCTGGTTCGGTGAGCACGTCATCGCCGACTACAACGCCGAGCCGGCGTTGGCCGAGCGGTACGCAGACGCCATGAGCCGTCGGTTCGCCGGACTCCGGGTCACCAACGACCCGATGCCTGCCGTCGACAAGCTCCCCGACCCCCTGCCCGGCGAGCGCATGTGGGATGTAGCACCCCGCTGAGAAAAGCATCCGGCGCCTTCTCGTTCCGTATCTCACCAGACAACCCACCCGGAACGTTTGCCCGGTCGAGCACCTCACCTCGATCAACAAGGCACCGGTGATTGGGCGGCAAGCGAGTGAGGGCAATCTGCCCCTCGCTTGCCGCCACTTCTCTCATAAGTACTGCTCTTCTGCACAATGCGCCTGAGACAACTGAATAAACCTCATCGTTCGCACCGGATCCCCCAGGTCCGGTGCGAACTTGCTTGTCTCAAAGGTTTGCGTAGTACTCCGGCTTCATCTGGATGAGCTGGACGTAATTACCGTCCGGGTCGATCAAGGTCGCGAACCAGCCGACCCCGCGGTCCTCGGGGTGCACCAGCCACTCGACGTCGAGCGTGCGCAGGTGCGCGGCGGCCGCCTCGATGTCCTCGACCCCGAAGTTCACGATGTGCCGGCCCGGCTCGGCCGTCTTCGCGGCGACGTCGTCGCGCTGCTCGATCACGAGTCCGAAACCGCCGAGGTTGAGGTTCCCGTACCCGTCGACCTCCGCCTGGAAGCCGTCGCGGTACCATGCCTTCAACCGCTCGGCGTCGGTACTGCCGATCAACATGCTGTTCAGAACAGGCTTCGCCACAATCTCTCCCTTTCAACCGACTGTCACGCGGTACGTCGGAGCCGCGGCGCCTGTCTCGACATGACCTGCCCGGCGCGGATGATGGGCTGATGAGGTCACCGCCGACGCGGATGGGTGAGCGATACCTGCTCGGGTTCAGCGCGGAGCGTCGTACCGAGGCGGGGGTGACGGCCGGCGAGGTGCTGGAGGTCGACGTCGAGCTGGACACGGCTCCGCGGGAGCTCGAGGTGCCGGAACCGTTGGCCGAGGCGCTTGCACGGGACAGTCAGGCTCAGGCGTTCTGGGAGAGACGTTGAGTTACAGCAACCGCCAGTGGCACGTGCTGCAGGTGACCTCGGCCAAGACCGACACCACCCGCGAGCGGCGGATCGAGAAGTCGATCGGGATGCTTCGCGACGGACGGGCTCGCTAGCAGTACGAGCGGCAGCCGTTGTCTGCGCCGTACGCGCGGTGCGTCTTGGCGACTGTGCTGACGGGGGAGAGTTGGCCGCCGTGGTGCCAGCTGTTGAGGAACTGTTGCGGGGCTACTGCGCCGCGGCGGATCCACCACATGTTTGGTTTCGTCGGCCAGCTGATGCCGAAGTGCAGGTGTGGTGGGGTGACTCGGGCGCTACCTGTTTTCCCTGTGTGGGCAAGGGTTTGGCCCGCGCGGACGATCACGCCGGGGCGGATTCCTGGTGCGATGGCTGACAGGTGTGAGCCGTAGTACCTGACTCCGTCTACGCCGACGATCGACACCGAGAGGCCGCCGCGGTCGGGGCCGCGGTTGGTCTTCGGGTCCCAGGTGTCTACGCGAGTCACTTCATCAACCCGCCCGTTCACCGGCGCCACGAACAGACAACCGACCTTTGCGAAGATGTCCGAGGCCGGGTAGTCGTGATGGCTTTGTGAGGCGTCCGCTCGGCAACCACCAACCGGGAACACGTACCGCGGTGTCGGGTGCGAAGGCGCTGGGTTGGAAGGCCGTGTCGTTGGCGCAGGACTGTGTGGAAGAGCTGGACTACTTGGTTGTACAGGCTTGCTTGGTTGTGGTGTCGGTGTTGGCGATGGGTCGGCGGTGGGTTGGGCGCGGTTGAAGACGCCGGCTGCTGAGAGCGCGAACAACCCACCGCCGGCGACGACCACCAGCGCTGCGAGAAAGACCGCCCAGAGGCGCCGCGTCACGGATACCAGAAGGCGTTGACTGCTGCGGACGAGTACACGGTTTCACACGGTATCCCGTTCTTGTCCGCGTCCATGCGATCCGGCATGCCGTAGTACCACCAATATCTGACCGCTACTGCGTACGAAGCACCTCGCGCGGCCAGGTCCCGGCAGTACAACCCGGCCGACCAGTACACAACCCCGCTGATCTCGCGACCGTTCCAGTAGGCGGCGACATCGCTGCGCGAGTACACGGTCTCGCACGGAATTCCGTTGCGGTCGGCATCCATCTGGTTCGGCTGCCCGTGCAGTCGCCAGTAGTCGATCGCCGCGACATAGCTGTATCCCTTGGCGTTCAGGTCCCGGCAGAACAACCCGGCCGGCAACGACCGGACATCCCCCACAGCCGGCGCCGAGTTCGACGTCCCCTTCACCGTCGGCTTCGGTACGACGGTCTTCGTGACCACCGGCGCCGAAGCAACCGGTGCGGAAGCCGCCGCCGACGGCGCGGTATCCGCGGCCCGTGGCGCCGGATCGTCCTTCGTCATCAGCACCACGAGCCAGGTCAGCAGCACCAGGATGACGCCGACCGCCGCCCCTCCCAGGGCTGCCAGCGTCGCGTTACCGCGCTCATCCTGCCGGTGACAATGCGTGCGTGTATACGGTTCTCCATTCATGATTCCCCCCGCACGCCATTGAAGCTCCGTCACTCTGCGTTGTCTACAGGTCGGACCGGAATGGTGTTCATCGGGGGAACACCTGGTGGTCATGCAAACGGGTGATGATCGCGCCGAATCCGCCTGGGAGAGGACCGTTGATGGGGCACTCGCACGATCACCCGCATTCGCATGGGCACGACCACGACCACAGCCACGGCCATGATCATCACCATCCGAATTCCGAGCTGGATCTCGCGACCCTGGCCGCGCTCGACGAGTCGGTGCCGGACAGTGATCTGACGCCGGCCGAGGTGTCACGCCGCGGACTGCTGCGGTCGGCGGGGATTCTCGGAGGTACGGCGGCGCTCGCCGTCAGCGGCGCGCAGTTCGCGGCGGCGACCTCGCCCGCGAAGGACGGCTGGATCTTCCAGCACGGCGACCGGCCCAACGTCTGGCTGGCCGGCGACCACCACATCCACACCCAGCTGAGCTCCGACGGCATGTACCGCGTCATCGACCAGGCGCGCCACGCAACGGCGTACGGACTCGACTGGCTGGTCATGACCGACCACGGCGGCGCCACGCACGCGCGGATCGGCGTCGACCTCGTCAACCCGCAGATCAAGGCGGCCCGCGCGGAGTTGCGCGACACGCTGATCTTCCAGGGGCTCGAGTGGAACATCCCGGCCGCCGAACACGGCACGGTCTTCGTTGCCCCGGGTAGCCGCGAGGTCGACGTACTCAAGCAGTTCGAGAACAACTACGACGGCAGCGTGAAGAACGCGAGCGCGAACTCACCCGCCAACGAGGCCCTCGCAGTCTCCGGCATCCAGTGGCTCGGTCAGCAGGTCGACAAGCGCCGGGTCGCGGACGCGCTGTTCCTTGCGAACCACCCGGCCCGCAACGGCATCGACAGCCCGCACGAGATCCGCAACTGGCGCGACGCCGACCCGCGGATCGCGATCGGCTTCGAGGGCGCGCCCGGTCACCAGGCCGGCGGCCTCCCGAAGGGCATCGGTACGGCGGGCGCCCGCGGCCTGTACGGCAACGCCCCGAACCCGAACTCGTTCCCGGGCTACCCGGCCGAGAGCTACCGCACCTGGGGCGGATTCGACTGGATGACCGCGACCGTCGGCGGTCTCTGGGACAGCCTGCTCGCCGAGGGCAAGCCGTGGTGGATCACCGCGAACTCCGACTCGCACGTGAACTGGAACGAGACCTCCCGCCGTCCGGACGGCTCGTCGCAGGACCAGTTCGACCGCGACGGCCGGTACATGGACCCGGTCTACGGCAACACGGTCAACTCCACGGCGAGCGACTTCTGGCCGGGCTTCTACAGCCGCACCCACGTCGGCGCGTCCCGCCGTGACTACCTGTCCGTGATGGACGGTCTACGCAACGGCCGTGTCTGGGTGGACCACGGCGCGCTGGTCAAGGGCGTCGAGGTCGAGGTCCGCGAGGTCGGCAAGCGGTATGGCGAACCGCTCGGCGGCGCGCTCGTCGTCAAGAAGGGCCGCGCGATCGAGCTCGTCGTACGGATCACCACCCAGACGCTGCCGAACTGGGCGAACTTCGTGCCGGCGCTCAACCGCGTCGACGTCATCCGGGGCTCGGTGACCGGGCCGGTCGGTGACAAGGACACGATCACCGCGCCGAACACCAAGGTCGTCAAGCAGTGGGACACGTCGGGCAAACGCGGTACGTTCGAGCTTGTCCATCCGCTGGGTCGCGCCGACGAGGCGCAGTACGTCCGCGTTCGCGGCACCGACGGGAACCGCAGCCAGCCCGGATATCTGGGTGCGGCTGTGGATCCGGCCGGGCCCAAGCTGGATGTGGTCGGCGACGCGGACCCGTGGGTGGACCTGTGGTTCTACACCAACCCCATTTGGGTGCTGCCCAAGTAAGGAATTCAGTTGTGATCATCGCGATCGATGCCGACAGCATGGACACGGCGGCTGCCGACCACCTGTTGTACGAGCTGATCGATGCCGTGGACCAGCCGGTCGTCGCCCTCACCCATATGGTGTCGGGCGACGACCGTCCGCACGTCGCGGTGTCGCTCACCAGCGCGGCCGACCTCGCGGACCCGATCCGCGAGATAGTTGCCGATCGCAACGTTGGCCTGGCCATCACTCGTGCGGGTGCCTCCGAGCCCGAGCTCGCGGGCCCGAGCCGCTTGGTCCGCGGTGCGTACGTCGCCGCGGTCGAAGCAGCCCTCGGTACGACGGGACGCGTGGTCCGCTGGCCCGGTCACGAGCAGGCGCACGGCGTACTGCCCGCCGCCGAGCTTTGCACCCGCTGCGGCATCGATCAGCTCGAGGGCATCGGCGGCGTACCGGTCGAGGACGACACCTTGGTCGACACCCTCGACTTCCTCCGCCCGGTCCGCCGCGACGGCCGCCTGGTCCTCCAGGTCCAGCCGGCCCCCGGCGACGTCCTGATCCCGTTCGAACTGCAACATCAGCAGAACTGCTGCACCGATCACTGACCGAGGTACCGTCGAGGTATGGGCGGTAAGACTGGGAAGTTTCTTGGTGTGCCGTACGACTGGCGTCCTCTGACGGGGGAGCGGGTCAAGTCTCGTTGGTGGAATCCGGACGACCCGCGGTGGTTCCCGCCGAAGGCGTTCGGGTGGGGGTTCGGCTTCAACTTCGCGCGGCTCTTCGGCCGGCGGGGCAAGGGCTCACCCCCAGGCGAGTGAGTCGCGGAGCACCTCCGGCAGGTCTCCGATCACGCCGAGGCGTTGGGTGCAGCGGGTCAGGGCGACGTACAGGTCGCGGAGGCCGCGCGGCGACTCGATCACGATGCCGTCGGGATCGACGACGAGGACCGAGTCGAACTCGAGGCCTTTTGCTTCGCGGGCGGTGAGGACAGTTACGCCGGCCAGGCCGTCGACAGCTTCCTGGATCAGCTCGAGGCGGTTCCGGGATGTGATCACGCCGACCTCGCCGTGCGCCGTCTCCTCCGCCGCCATCTTGTAGACGTACAGCGCCTGCTCGGCCGCGGGAACGTCAGCGTGCCACGGCTTCAGCCCGGTGGAGCGGACGGATTGCGGCGCCTGCGCCGACGGATCGACCTCCCGCAGTACGTCGTTGGCCAGCTCCATCACCTCCGCGGGCGTGCGGTAGTTCAGCGTCAGCTCGGCCAGCCGCCAGCGATGGTCGAACGTCTCGCCGAGCGCGCTCGCCCACGAAGTCCCGCCACCGATCGAGCTCGTCTGCGCAACATCACCAACCACGGTCATCGACCGCAACGGGCACCGCCGCGCAATCGCCCGCCACGCCATCGGCGACAACTCCTGCGCCTCGTCGACGATGACATGACCGTACGTCCACCGCCGATCCGCCGCGGCCCGATCAGCCAGCGTCCGGTCGTCATCCGCCTCGTACCGCTCGGCCAACGCCTCCGCGTCCAACAGGTCCTTCGCGGTCAGGATCTCCGCCTCGTCGTCCTCGTCCCAGTCGGTCGAACCCGAACCGCTCAGCACGTCCAAAGCCCCTTGTGCATAAGCGACTGCGCGCGCCCGCGCCGCCCGCTCCCGCGCCGCCTCGGTGCCGTCGTCGCCGAGCAGCTCCGCCGCCTCGTCCAGCAGCGGTACGTCGGCCGGCGACCAGTCGTCGCCGTACCTCAACAAATGTTCACGATCCAGCTCCGACAACTGCGGTGCGGCCGTCGCCAGCCGGGCCTCGTCGCCGTACAGATCCTCGAGCAGCTTCTGCGGACTGAGCAACGGCCACAGCTGCTCCAGCAGAGCCTGTACGGCGGGCTCGGCGAGCACCTCCTTGCGCAGCTCGGCCAGGTCGTACTCGTCGAGCAACTGCTCCCCGTCGAGCGGATCGGTGCCGATCAGCTCGGCGTACTGGTTCGTGAGGTAGTCGGTGAACTCGTTGAGGATGAACGGCCGCGCCTGGTTGTGGGTGAGACCGCGGTTGCGAACCCGCGCGTGCGTCTCCGCGCACACCGACGGGTCGAGCGTGAGCTCGGTCCGCTCGACCGTGACCCGGACCGGCTCGTCCGGGATCCACTGCCGATCGATGACCGCCTTCGCGATCACGTCGGCCATCACCGTCCGCCCCTTCACCTCGGCGCTCTCCGGCGGCTCCGGGCGGGTCGCGTTCAGGCCCGGGTACAGCTCGGCGATCGTGACCAGCCGGACGCCGTCCTCACCGAGCGACGGCAGCACCTGTCCGATGAACCGCAGGAACGCCGCATTCGGCCCGACGACGAGAATTCCGCGCTTTTCCAGCTGCTCACGATGTGTGTACAGAAGAAATGCCGCGCGGTGCAGCGCGATCGCGGTCTTTCCGGTGCCAGGACCACCTTGAACGACCAGGATTCCGGGCAGTTCGGAACGGATGATCCGGTCCTGATCGGCCTGGATGGTCTGGACGATCGACTCCATCCGGCCGGTCCGCCGCGCCTCGAGCGCCTTCATCAGCACGGCCTCGCCGATCACGCCGGTGCCGGGCTTGGACGGGTCGGCCGCCTCCCGGCCGAGATCAAGCTGCTCGTCCTGGACGTCGATCACCCGGCGCAACCGGGTCTGGATGTGCCGGCGGCGTACGACGTCGTGGTTCGCCACCGCGGTCGCGATGTAGAACGGCCGCGCCGCCGGGGCGCGCCAGTCGACCAGCAAGGGCTCGTAGTCCGCGTCGTGCAGGCCGATCCGGCCGATGTGCAGGATCTCGCCGGCGGCGGTGTCGAGGCGGCCGAAGTACAGGCCCTCCTCGGCGGCGTTCAGCCGGGCCTGCCGGAGTTTGAGGTCACGGATGCGTCCGTCGCGCTGGTGCAGTGCCTGCGCGTTGCGGGTGCTGACGAGTTGCTCGTCGTCGGTCCGGGCGTCCGTGCGCTCGCGCTCGCTGTCGAGCGCGGCGTAGAACGTGGTCAGTTGAGCCTGTTCGGCGTCGACCGGATTCGGCAATTCAAACCCCTTGTGTTAAAATACGTCCCGTTGGTTTTCAGGCCGCATTTCGTCGTTCAGGAAATGACACTGCGCGCAGCAGCCACAAATCCTTGAGTTTATCCCTTTCCGGGGTTTTCCTGTAGTGGTGTTCCACTCAATCATCCCGCCGTACCTGCTCGAGCAGCTCGAGCGGTCCGCGAGTGACCCCAGCCTCCGTGCCCGGTACCGGCAGTCGCTGCAGCACGACGCCGTACTGCGAACGCGGCCCGCGGCCGGCCGTGACACCGCGGCCGCAGCACCCGGCGGCAGGCAGCGCCAGGTGTACGACGCGGAGAACGGCACCGACCTGCCCGGCACGCTCGTGCGCGCCGAGGGCGACGACGCGGTCCAGGACCAGGCGGTGAACCAGGCGTACGACGGCACCGGCGCGACCTGGACGCTGTACCAGGAGTGCTTCGGGCGGGACTCGATCGACGGCGCCGGGCTGGTGCTGACCTCGACGGTGCACTACGACCGCGGGTACGCGAACGCGTTCTGGGACGGCGCGCAGATGGTGTTCGGCGACGGTGACGGGGAGATCTTCGGGAACTTCACGTCCTCGATCGATGTCACCGGCCACGAGCTGACCCACGGCGTCACGCAGTACACGGCGAATCTTGCGTACGAGGGCCAGTCAGGTGCGCTGAACGAGAGCATCTCGGACGTGTTCGGCTCGCTCGCCAAGCAGTACGCGATGGGTCAGAGTGCGGCGGATGCGGACTGGCTGATCGGCGCGGGGCTGTTCCTGCCGGGCGTCCAGGGCGTCGCGCTGCGCTCGATGAAGGCACCCGGCACGGCGTACGACGATCCGCGGCTGGGCAAGGATCCGCAGCCGGCCGACATGTCCGGGTACGTCGACACCCAGGACGACAACGGCGGCGTACACATCAACTCCGGCATCCCGAACCGCGCGTTCTACCTGGTCGCGGCCGACCTCGGCGGGAACGCGTACGACGACGCCGGCAAGATCTGGTACGGCACGCTGACGTCCAGCAGCCTGACCGAATCCAGCAGGTTCAGGGACTTCGCCGAAGCCACGCAGGCCACGGCCCGCGACCTGTTCGGCGACGACTCCACGCAGCTCGCCGCCGTCAGCAAGGCCTGGCAGACCGTCGGCGTCCTCGGCGACCAGACCCGACTCATGAGTGCGGCCCAGACCGAGCTCCAGCCCTCCACCCCGCCCGCGCCGCCGCCGAACGGCGGATGAGACGGGGTTTGACCTCAAGTCTTGTTGAGGTACTAACGTCCCTCGCGTGACTGTTCATCCGCTGCGGCTCGTCGTGCTGACGCGCAATCTCGACAGCGGACGATTCGGTACGGCGGTCACCCGCTGGTTCGCGCGGGCGGTCGAGCGGGCGGACGAGTTCAAGCTCGACCTGATCGATCTGAGCGTGGTGCCGCCGGTGGAGCTGCCGCGGCGGATCGCGGACGCGGACGCGGTCGTGATCGTCACGGCGGAGTACAACCACGCGTATCCGGGTGACGTGAAGACCGCGATCGACGCCGTACGGCGGCCTTGGTACGCGAAGCCGGTCGGATTCGTCGTGTACGGCGGGCGGTCGGGCGGACTGCGCGCGGCCGAGCAGCTCAGGCTGGTCTTCGGCGAGCTGCACGCGGTGACGATCCGCGACAGTCTCGGCTTCCGCGAGGAGGACTTCGACGACGGCGAGCCGACGGACCCGACCACGGCGCACGCCGCGGCGGCGATGCTCCGGCAGCTCGCGTGGTGGGCTCGATCACTCCGCGACGCGCGGGCAAACACGCCGTACCCGGAATAGGCGGCCCGCGGCGCCGGTTGGCAACAGACGTGAGCGCCGAACCGATGCCCCTGTCCGTGCTCGACCTCTCCCCGGTGCCGACAGGCACGCGGCCGTCGGAGGCGCTGCACGAGACGCTCGAGCTGGCCCGCACCGCGGAGGCGGCCGGCTATTACCGCTACTGGCTGGCGGAGCATCACAACATCCGCAGCGTGGTGAGCACGAGCCCCGAGGTGATGATCGCGGCGGTCGCGGCCGCCACGTCGACGATCCGCGTCGGATCTGGCGGGATCATGCTGCCGAATCACTCCCCGCTGAAGGTTGCCGAGACGTTCCGCGTCCTCGGCGGGCTGTACCCGGACCGCATCGACCTCGGCATCGGCCGCGCGCCGGGCACCGACCAGCGCACCGCGCTCGCCCTGCGCCGCAGCCGCGAGGCCCTCGGTGCGGACGACTTCACCGAGCAGTACGCCGAACTTCGCGCGTACGTCGAAGGCTTCCCGGCCGGCCACCCGTTCGAGCCGATCAGCGCGCAGCCGGACGACGTACCGCTCCCGCCGGTGTGGATCCTCGGATCCAGCACGTACGGCGGTCAGGCGGCGGCCGCGCTCGGCACCGGGTTCGCGTACGCCGGGCATTTCGGCACGCTCGATCCGGCCGGCGTCATCGCGACGTACAAGGAGAACTTCCAGCGTTTCGAGAACGACGGTGAGCCGCGGGCGATGCTCGCGCTCGCCGCGATCGTCGCGGAGACCGAGGAACGCGCCCAGGCCCTGGCCCGCGCGAACGCACTCTCGATGCTCCGCCTCCGCTCCGGCCGCCCAGGCCCGCTGCCTTCGCCCGAGGAAGCCGCGGACTACCCGTGGTCCGAAGCGGAAGAGGCTGCGGTCGAGGAGTGGGCCGGACTGGTGTCCGTCGGCACGCCTGACCAGGTGGCCGCCGACCTGCTCCGCCGAGTCAACAAGGCCGACGCCGACGAGCTGATCATCACCACAAACATCCACGACCCCGCCGAACGCCGCCGCTCGTTCGAGCTGCTGGCGCAGGCCTGGGGACTCAAGCCGCGCTGACCTCAGCTTCCCCGGATGTGCTCGAAGATCAGGCTGGTCTCGGCGTGGCTCACGGCCGGATCCGCCGTGAGGTGATCGAGCACGAACTCCCGGAGTGCATCCGGGGTGGCTGCGCTGACGTGCAGTAGATAGTCGTTCGCTCCGCTGACATGGAACAGCGAGAGCACGCCCGGCAGCCTCGGAACCTTCGCGCGGAAGCGGTCGATCTCGTCGCGCGAGTGCGCGCCGATGCGGATCGCGATCAGCGCCTGCAGCGGCTGACCCAGCGCGCCCAGATCCACGTCGGCATGGAAGCCGCGGATCACCCCACGCTCACGCAGTGACCGCACCCGCGTGAGACACGTCGACGGCGCGATCCCGGTCGCCTCGGCGAGCGCGTTGTTCGCCATCCGCCCGTCGGCGGTGAGCAGTTGCACCAGCTTCCGATCGACCTCGTCGAGGCCACCGGGCGCCGGCCGCGGAGCCGGTCCAGGGCTCCGACGTTCCTTCGGCATGCCCTCACTCTAGAGCCCGTCCACAGAATCCACAGCGTGTGGATGACCCTGTGGACGAATTTTCTTCGGAACTATTGCAGCAATCTCGCAGAAGATTCCAAGCTCACAGGTGAGGAGGCAGCCATGACCCAGCTCGACACCCGTTCGGTCCACGCCGGTCGCGACGACCTGGCCGCTCTCGGCGTCCACGTCCCGCCGATCGACCTGTCCACGACCTATCCGCTCCCCGACGTGAACACGGGCGGAGCGTCGTACGACGCGCTCGCGGAGGGGCGCGGGCCGGACGGCGGCAGCCTCGTCTACCAGCGCCTGTGGAACCCGACCGTCGCCCGCTTCGAGGACGCGCTGGCCGAGCTCGAGCACACCGACGGCGCCGTCGCGTTCGGCTCGGGCATGGCCGCGCTCACCGCCTGCCTGCTCGCCAGCGTCGCTGCCGGCCGTCCGCACGTGGTCGCCGTACGGCCGCTGTACGGCGGCTCGGACCACTTGTTATCCACAGGTCTCCTGGGGACAACCGTGACTTACACACAGCCGAGTGAAGTCGCCGGAGCGATCCGCCCCGACACCGGTCTGGTGATCGTCGAGACTCCGGCGAACCCGACTGTGGCCCTTGTGGACATCGCGGCGGTTGCAGCGGCGGCCGGCGACGTACCCGTGCTGGTGGACAACACGTTCGCGACGCCGGTCCTGCAGCAGCCGGCTCGGCACGGGGCGAGCCTGGTGTTGCACTCGGCAACCAAGTACCTCGGCGGTCATGGTGACGTTATGGGTGGCGTCGTCGCGGCCGGCGTGGAGTGGGTCGGCCGGCTTCGGCAGATCCGCGCTGTGACAGGTGGGCTGCTGCATCCGTTGGCGGCGTACGAACTGCACAGGGGACTGCAGACGTTGCCGGTTCGGGTACGGGCGCAGCAGGCGACCGCCATCAAGGTCGCCGACTGGCTGTCGGCGCAGCCGATGGTCGAGCAGGTCTACTACCCGGGCCTCACCGATCCCCAAGGCTTGATCGGACGTCAGCAATCCGGTCCTGGAGCTGTCCTCGCCTTCACCCTGACCGGCGGATTCGAGGCCGCATCCCGAGTGGCCAACCGTTTGCAGCTCATCACTCACGCCGTGTCCCTGGGCGGTGTGGACACGCTCATCCAGCACCCCGCAGCACTCACGCACCGCCTCGTGGCTGCCGAGGCGAAGCCGTCGGACGGCCTGCTGCGCCTGAGCCTCGGCCTGGAGGACCCCGAGGACCTGACTGCCGACCTCCAGCAGGCGCTCAACAGGTGAGCAAGAATCTGCTCAGGGCAGATCTTCGTACGGCCGACCTGCTGGAGATGGCACACTCGGTATAGGACATGAGGCGAGGAGGACCAGACGTGTTGCTACGCCAGGTGATCGGGAACGTCTTCCGCCGCTTGCGGCGCGAGCGGGGGATCACCCTGCGCGAGCTCGCCGAGCTGGCCCAGGTGTCGGTGCCGTACCTGTCCGAGATCGAGCGCGGCCGCAAGGAGCCGTCCTCGGAGATCCTCGCCGCGATCTGCCGGGCGCTCGAGCTGGAGCTGTCCGACCTGCTGGCCGAGGTGCAGTTCGACCTGGCTACCGCCGTACGGTCCACCCTGCCCGTCCGGCTGCAGACCGCCGCGATCCGCGTCGAGGACCGCGCCGCGCACCGGATCCCGTCCGGCCCGCATGCGTACTCCGCAACGGCCCAGGCGTTCGCACTCGTCGCCTAGCTGGTGCACTGGTACGAGAACCCGGCCGCGCGGTCCTGGCGTACGTCGCCGGCGCCGGCCGAGGTGTTGTCGTTCCACCAGAGCCTCCCGTCGTACCGCCCGACTCCGCTGACCCCTGTCCCGGCGCTCGCCGCCGAACTGGGGGTCGGTCAGGTGCTGGTGAAGGACGAGTCGCAGCGGCTCGGGCTGCCGGCGTTCAAGGCGTTGGGTGCGTGGTGGGCGATCCACCGTGCTGTGCAGGAACACCCGGGCGCGACTGAGTTGGTCACCGCGACTGACGGCAACCACGGTCGTGCTGTGGCGCGTCGGGCCGCGATGCTCGGGCTGGCGGCGCACGTCTTCGTCCCGGATGTGGTGAGCGACGCCTCCGTGGACGCGATCCGGTCGGAGGGCGCGGCGGTGACCGTCGTACCGGATTCGTACGACGCTGCGGTCGCGGAGGCTGCGTCGTACGCGGGGGAGGATCGGCTGTTGATCCAGGACTCCGCGTGGCCCGGGTACGAGGTGATTCCGCAGTACATCGTGGACGGGTATTCGACGCTGTTTCGCGAGATTGACGTGCAGCCTGACCTAGTGGTTGTCCCGATGGGCGTCGGCTCGGCGGCCCAGGCAGCCGTCACCCACTACCGGAGCGGGGCAGTGACTCCCGCCCTGCTCGGCGTCGAGCCGGCCAGCGCGTCCTGCGTCACCACCAGCCTTCTCGCGGGCGAGCTGCTCACGATCCCGACCAGCAAGACCGTCATGGCCGGCCTCAACTGCGGTACGCCGTCGTCGCTGGCGTGGCCCGTTCTGCGATCAGGCCTGGATTACTCGGCCACGGTCGAGGACGACGCCGCGCTGCAGGCTGTGGACGACCTTCGCGCGGCCGGCATCTCCTCCGGACCGAGCGGCGCGGCAACCCTCGCCGGCCTGCGTGCGGCACGCGACCGGCTAAATCTGATGGAGGACAGCACGGTTGTGCTGATAAGCACTGAGGCGTGGACACCAACCTGAGCTATGTCGTGCGCTTCCCGGTGGACGACCGTGAGTTGTCCGAGCTGCATGCTGCCGCGTTCGAGAGCGAGCTCGAGGTCAGCGCGTGGGGTGAGCGGTTGGAGCGGTGGGCGCTGACCTGGGTCGGTGCCTTCAGCAACGATCGGCTGGTCGGGTTTGTGCAGGTGTGCTGGGACGGCGGGGCGCACGCGTTCGTGCTGGACACCGCCGTACGTCCCGACCATGGTCGGCGAGGTATCGGCAAGCAGTTGGTCCTGACGGCCGCCGAGGAGGCTCGGAAGGCCGGGTGTGAATGGCTCCATGTCGACTTCGAGCCGCATCTGAGCGCGTTCTACCTGGATGCGTGCGGCTTCCGCCCGACTGATGCGGGGCTGCTCAAGCTCCGATGATGGTGAGTCGTTCGGTGGAGATGCAGGACGTCAGGCAACGTTCCTTCGCGTCGCCGAGCAGGTCCGCGGTCCACGTGGTGAAGCCGCCGTCGCCGAGCCCTTCGCCGTCGCGATCGATGCCGAGCGCGGTCCCGGCGTAGTACGCCTCGCTCTTGGTCCGCTCGGTGTCCTCGGTGAAGGCGACGCCGAGCGCCGGTCTGACCGTGTCCTCGATCCGGTCCCGCAATGCGGACTCCTTGAACGCGGTGAAGCTGAGCTCGGCCTTCTCACCGAGTACGTCGCGCCAGAAGCTCAAGTGATCGATCAGCAGCTCGGCCTCGGTCCGGCACGAGCCGGTATCACGCGCGCTCGACACCAGCACGAACAGCTCGAAATGCGCCGACATCCCGGGCCCGTCGAACGGCTGCGCCCGTACCACTCGCTGGCAGGTTGCCAGGTGCACCCGCTCCTGCCCGGCACGACGACGTACGGCGGCCTCGATCGCCAGCTCGTTGGTGGGATCGCTGGCGACCTCCGTGCCGCGGATCGTGCTGACCACCTGGTGCTGGTTGATCGTCGCGATCGCGGAGCACGTGCCGAGGGGAGTCACCGGGGACAGCTGGACGCCGTCGAACTTGTCCGGCAGCGCGGCCCACAGCCGCTGCTGGGTGTTCACCAGCTCGCGCGGATCGATCGTCGACGGGCGCACGAAGCGGTCCTGCTGCCAGCGCTGCAACAGCCGCGCCGGCGTCACCTTGGCGGCCCGCTCGCGGGTCACGTCGAGCAGCACCGACTGCAGCTCTGACTGGCTCAATCCGTCCACGAGCGCATCACGGCTGCCCTCCGGCAGCTTCGCCCAGAACCGTTCGCTGACCTGTTCCATCGCCCCACTCTGACGGATATTCCAGCGGTTTCGCGCGCCATTTTCGCGTATCTTCGATGCATGAGACTGCCGAGCCCGCATCTTTGACGCACTGACAAGAGTCTGTTCGCCCGGGTTATTGCCTTCGAGGCGTTCCACGACTTCATCCCGCTCTACCCGCTGTACCAGCTGCTGTTCGCCGATCACGGACTGTCGGCTGCCCAGATCTCGACGCTGTTCGTCATCTGGTCGGCGACCGCGTTCGTCCTCGAGGTGCCGTCGGGCGCCTGGGCGGACACGTACTCCCGGCGCAAACTGCTGATCCTCGGCGCCTTGATCAGCGCGGCTGGGTATGCCGCGTGGATCACGCTCCCCACCTTCGCCGGCTTCGCGCTGGGCTTCGTTCTCTGGGGGATCTCGTCCGCGCTGATCTCCGGCACGTACGAGGCGTTCGTGTACGACGAACTTGCCGCGCGCGACCGGACCGCCGACTATGCGACCGTCCTCGGTCGCGCCCGCTCCGCGTCGTTCGTCACGAACCTCGCGGCGACCGCTCTCGCCACGCCGCTGTTCGCGCTCGGCGGCTACACGCTGGCCGGAATCGTCAGCGTCCTCAGCGGTCTGCTGCAGGCGGTCGTTGCGTGGACGCTCCCCGAAGCGCGAGCTGTCGAGACCGCTCGTGAGGCGGAGGAGTCCGGCACCCGAGCGGCCTTCGCCGATTACCTCCGCATGCTTCGATCAGGTGTCACCGAGGTGCTGGTCAGCCGGTCGGTGCGCCGGGCGGTGGCGTTGGTCGCGCTGCTGGGCGGGTTCCTGGCATTCGACGAGTACTTTCCGCTGCTCGCCCGGGAGACCGGTGCGACGACGGGTGTGATCCCGCTGCTGATCGCGGGGACCGTTGCAGCGCAGGCGATCGGCAGCGCGCTCGCGGGACCGGCGTACAAGTTGCCTGCGGCAATCTTTGCGGTGGGACTCGGGGCGACGGCGCTGCTGATCGCGACCGGGGCCTTGAGCGGGTCGGCGTGGGGATTCCTGCCGATCGCGCTCGGCTACGGGCTGATGCAGCTGGTGATCGTGGTGTCGGAGTCGCGGCTGCAGGACGCGATCACCGGCCGGGCGCGGGCGACCGTGACCTCGGTGTCGGGTTTCTTCGCCGAGGTCTTCGCGATCGCGGTGTACGGCGGGTTCGCGCTCGGGTCGCTCTGGTTCACGATGTCGGTGCTGGTCGCGGGGCTGACGATCCCGGTGCTCGTCACGGCGTTCGTCGTACCGTTCGCGCTGCCGGAGCCGCGCAGTTCGGTGGCCGCCGAAGCGTCCGACACCTAGCCTCACACCATGACCGTCGACGGCGTTGTAAGAGTATGAAGAAGCAGGGTGTGCTGGCCGCCGGTGCGGCCGCGGTCACGGTGGTGCTGTGGGCGTCGGCGTTCGTTGCGATCCGCCACGTCGGTCAGGAGATCTCGGCCGGTGCGCTGGCGCTCGGGAGGTTGCTCGTCGGCAGTGTGCTGCTCGGGATCTTCGTGTTCGCGCGGCCGCGGCGTTGGCCGGCTCGCGGTGACTGGAAGTTTCTGCTGGCCTGCGGTCTGCTCTGGTTCGGCGTCTACAACCTCGCGCTGAACGAGGCCGAGCACCACCTCGACGCCGGTACGACGGCGATGCTCGTCAACATCGGCCCGTTGCTGATCGCGCTGCTGGCGGGCGTTCTTCTCCACGAGGGTTTCCCGCGTCAGCTGGTGATGGGGAGCGTCGTCGCGTTCGGAGGGGTGGTCCTGATCGGGCTGTCGTCGTCCAACGGCACCGCCGAGACGTGGGGTGTGGTGCTGTGTCTGGTGGCCGCGGCGGCGTACGCGATCGGTGTCGTCTCGCAGAAGCCGTTGCTCGCCCGGCTGCCTGCGCTCGAGGTGACGTGGTTGTCGTGCGTGATCGGTGCGGTCGCGTGTCTGCCGTTCGGGCCGACGCTGGTTCACGAAGTGGGTGACGCACGAGCGTCGACGATCTGGTGGGTCGTGTTCCTCGGCGCGTTCCCGACCGCGATCGCCTTCACCACCTGGGCTTACGCGTTGGCCCGTACGACGGCCGGCCGGATGGGCGCGACGACGTACCTGGTCCCGCCGCTCACGATCTTCCTCGGCTGGTTGCTGCTCGGTGAGAGCCCGGCGCCGCTCGCGTACGGCGGTGGCGCGCTGTGTCTCGTGGGCGTCGCGATCTCGCGCTACCGGCGACGGGCGGTGGCTGCGATGCCCGCGGTCAGTGTGGAGAGCCCGGACTCGAACCCGTCGTCGAAGTCGTAGGCGAGGCCGTCTACTCCAAGCTCGCCGACGATCCGCGTCAGTGTTGGTGCCTTGTCCGCCGGCAGGGCGCGTACGCGGGTGAGTAGGTCAGGAGCCAGCTCGAACGTCTCGGCCCGCACGGACGCCTCGCCGAGGCTGAACCCGTGGATGAAATCGATCAGCGTGTTGGCCGCCTCGAAGATCTGACGCGGCTTCAAGCCTGCTCGGTCGAGTGCGCGATAGAACGGCTCCATCGTGACCACGACGACGTCAGAGACTGCTGACGTGTCGGAGAGCACCTGGAGCGCCAGGTTCGGGTGCTGGCGGAGGCCGTTGCGATAGGCCCGGGCAGCCTCCTTGAGCTGCTCGTCCCAGGGGACGGCGTCGCCGGGGTCGGGTAGCTCCAGCCCGGCGAACACGAGCTCCGCGAGGCCGGCCAGTACGGCGGCCTTGTTCGGCAGGTGGTGGTACAGCGACATCGGGTTGACCTGCAGTGTCGCCGCCAGCCGCCGCATGGTCAGCGCGTCGATGCCCTCGTCGTCGACGATCCGCAGCGCCGCGGTCAGGATCGTCTCCCGGCTCAGCCGCTCCTCCCCGGCGCGGGGCCGCCCGGAGCGCTTGCCGACGTTAACCATACGTCGTATGGTACATAATCGTACAACGTATGGATAAGGAGGACCGATGAAGTCGTTGGCGGGGAAGGTGGCGTTGGTCGCCGGGGCGACCCGGGCGGCCGGGCGGGGGATCGCGGTCGAGCTCGGTGCGGCCGGCGCGACCGTGTACGTGACCGGCCGGACCACCCGGAGCCGGCAGTCGGAGATGGCTCGGCCGGAGACGATCGAGGAGACGGCCGAGCTCGTCGACAAGGCCGGCGGGCGCGGGATCGCCGTACCGACGGATCATCTCGATCCTTCGCAGGTGCGTGAGTTGGTCGAGCGGATCGAGGCCGAGCAGGGTGCGCTGCACATCCTGGTGAACGACATCTGGGGTCAGCACGGCGAGCCCGACTGGGACAAGACCGTGTGGGAGAGCTCGCTCGAGCCCGGTCTGCGGCTGCTGGAGCTGGGCGTGAACACGCACGCGATCACCAGCCATTTCGCGCTGCCGCTGCTGATCAAGACACCCGGCGGGCTCGTGGTCGAGATGACGGATGGCACGAACGAGTACAACGCCTCGAACTATCGCGTCTCGTTCTTCTACGACGTCGCGAAGGGCGCGGTCAGCCGGATGGCGTTCGCGCTGGCGCACGAGTTGAAGCAGTACGACGCGGCCGCCGTACTGCTCACGCCGGGGTGGTTGCGGTCGGAGGCGATGCTCGACGGGTTCGGCGTACGCGAGGAGAACTGGCGGGACGCGACCGAGAAGGTCCCGCACTTCGCGATCTCCGAGAGCCCGTCGTACGTCGGCCGCGCGGTGGCGGCGCTCGCAGCGGATCCCGACGTACGGCGGTGGAACGGCAAGTCGACGTCGAGCGGCGAACTCGCCCAGCTCTACGGCTTCACCGACCTAGACGGCAGCCAACCCGACGCCTGGCGCTACATCGTCGAGGTAGAAGGCGCCGGCAAACCGGCCGACACCACGGGCTACCGCTAAAGCTTGTACGGCGGGCAGACGTCGCCGCCGGTGCCCGGTCCCTCAACCGGCGCGACGTCGACCGGCAGGAGCTGCGTGCCGCCGGCGCCTGGCCTGCCGTCCGCGCCCTGCGTACGGTCGGCGCCGGGCGGGGCACCTGGTTGCAGGGCGTTGCTCGGGTGTGCGGCCGCGATCGGCACGCCCAGCGCGGCCGCCATCGCCAGCACCTCCCGCCGCGACGTCACGGCGGTCGCAGGGTCGCGCTCGTACACATACGTCAGCTCAGGCCACCGAGCCTGCGCCGGATGCACCAAAACGTCCCCACCCAGGATCGCCCGCTCCGTCACCACCGCCTGATGCCCGGGCGTATGCCCCGGCGTAGGCACCAACCGCATCCCCCGCAGCGCAGTCTCCCCATCCACCACCCGCAACTGCCCGGCCTCCTCGATCGGCCGGATCCTGCTCAAGTACGTCGCCCCGCCGCGCACATGCTCCACCTCGTCCCGCTGCACGACATACTCCGCCCGCGGAAACAACGGCCGCACCCCGTCCGAAGCCCACCCCACATGATCCAGATGCACATGCGTCAACACGACCGCATCCACATCCGCCACCTCAACCCCGACCCGCCCCAACAACCCAGGTAACCGCCCAGCCACCCCCAACCACTCCGCCGCCTCCCCACCAGCCGGCCCAACCCCCGCATCCACCAACACCAAGCCATCACCCGAACTCACCAAATAACTATGAAAATGCAACAACCACCCCTCCCCCCGAACGTTCCCCGGCATAACGTCCCTGGTCCACCCCGCCTGCCCAGAACCCCAACCAGCCAAGGCCTCCGAAACCCCCTCCGGAAACACCGCCACCGCATCACACAACACCGTCACGTCCACAGCCATCATCAAATCAGGGAAGCAGCATCCAGGTGGCCAGGGTGGCCATGATTACGGCTATGGCGGAGTCCAGGAATTGCCAGGCTCGGGGGCGGGCGAAGACTTTTGTGAGTTTGCTGGAGAAGAAGCCTAGGGCGAAGAACCAGATGAAGCTGGCGGCTACTGCTCCTAGGCCGTAGAGCCAGCGGCCGTTGGTGCCTCGTTGGTTGGCGAGGGAGCCGAGGAGGACGACGGTGTCGAGGTAGACGTGGGGGTTGAGGTATGTGAAGCCGAGGCAGGTGAGTACGACGCTGCGGAGGGCGGCGGGGGCGTGGTCGGCGGGGGTGATTGCGCCGGGATTGAAGGCACGCTTGGCGGCCAACGCGGCGTACGTGTAGAGGAAGGCGGCGCCGCCGAACTTCGCGATGTCGAGGGCGAGTTGGCTGCGGGTGAGGAGGGCGCCGAGGCCGAGGATGCCACTGGAGATCAGGAGTGCGTCGGAGAGTGCGCAGGTCAGCACCACCGGGAGGACGTGTTCGCGGCGCAGGCCCTGGCGGAGTACGAAAGCGTTCTGGGCGCCGATCGCGACGATCAGGGAAATCGACGTGGCGAATCCGGCGAAGAGGGGCATGTCTTCGACGGTAGGCAGTTCGGCGGCTTGAAACCAGCTAAAGATTCTGATGCTGCATTAGGATTGCTTCATCATGCAGTTCGACTCCGTGCAGCTCGAGACGTTCGTGGCCGTCGTCGACGAAGGCAGTTTCGACGCGGCGGCGAGGCGGCTGCGGGTCACGCCGTCCGCGATCAGCCAACGAATCAAGGCCTTGGAGAGCCGTCTCGGTCAGGTCGTGGTGATGCGCGGCAGGCCGGCCCGGGCGACCGCGGCGGGTGAGGCGCTGCTCCGGCTGGCCCGCCAGGTGTCCCTGCTCGAGCTCGAGGCGATCGCCGCCGTCCGCGGTACGGTCGACGCGCAGCGGATCCCGCTCGCGGTGAACGCGGACTCGCTCAACAACTGGTTCCTGCCCGCGATGCTCGACCTGTCCCGGACCCACAACGCCCGGTTCCTGGTGCACCAGGAGGACGAGGAGCACTCGGCGGAGTACCTCCGCAACGGTACGGTCCTGGCCGCGGTGACCGCCGATCCCCGACCGGTACAGGGCTGTCGCGTCGTACCGCTCGGCAAGATGCGGTACCTCCCGCTCGCCACCCCGGAGTACGCCGAACGCTGGCTGGCCGGGAAGCCGTTGCCGGAGGCACTCGCCGAGGCCCCGATGGTCGTCTTCAACGAGAAGGACGTGCTGCAGCACAGGCTGCTCCGAAAGGTGACCCGGCGGAAGCTGGATCCTCCGTCGCACGCGATCCCCGCCTCCGCGCCGTTCCACGAGGCGGTCCGGATCGGGCTCGGCTGGGGGATGATCGAGGACCAGATCGCCGGATCCGAGCTCGCCGCCGGCCGCCTGGTGGAAGTTGCCTCAGGCAAATACATCGACGTACCGCTGTACTGGCAGCACTGGAAGCTCGAGTCCGGCGTCCTCGACGCACTCACCGACGCGGTGCTGCGGGCCGCAGCGGAAGGTCTTCGTACGTCGTGAGCTCGATCGCGTTGCCGACCTTCAGCGACATGTCCCGGATCATGTTCCGCCACGGCAGGTACGGCATCATCCGGAAGGTCAGGTTGCGCAGCTTCATGAACCACTTGCTCGCCGGGATGAACCACATCGCCCCGTCGACCGCCTGCTTCTGACACGCCACGACGAAGTCCTTCATCCGTACGTCGTACGCCGCGAACGCCTGCTCGTGATCCCCGCCGGCCGCGTGCAACTCACCGGCGAGCACGTACGCACCGACGACAGCCAGGCTCGTACCCATCCCGGACAACGGCGAAGCGCAGTACCCGGCGTCGCCGACCAGCGCGATCCGGCCGCGCGAGTAGCTGTCCAGCTTGATCTGGCTGATCGAGTCGAAGTAGAAGTCCGGCGCGGTCCGCATCCCCTCGAGCAGCGTCGGCACCTCCCAGCCGAGATCCTTGAACTGCTCCTCGACGATCGCCTTCTGCGACGGCACGTTCCGCCGGTCGTACTTCAGGTCCGAGGAGGTGAAGTAGAACAGCGCCTTCGCCTCGGTGTTGTCGCGTGCGCTGTAGGTGCCGACGGTCTTGCCGGGCACGTTGAAGATCTGGCCGGTGTGGTCCAGGCCGAGGTGGTTCTCGACAGTGCAGACGGATGCGTAGTACCCGAGGTCATGGATGTACGACGACTCCGCGCCGAACGCCAACCGCCGTACGTTCGAGTGCAGCCCGTCCGCGCCGACGACCAGGTCGAACCGCCGCCGCATCCCGCTCTCGAACACGACGTCGACCCCGTCCGCGTCCTGGTCGAGCGAGACGATCGAGTCGTCGAACAGGTACTCCATGGTGTCCTTCGTCAGCGTGTACAGGATGTCGACCAAGTCGCCCCGGAGGATCTCGAGCTCGCCGCTGAACGCCTCGGACGAGGTGGTCGCGGCCACCTTCCCGGACTCCTTCACGTACGTCATCGCGCCCATCCGGGTCGCCTTCGCCTCGACCGCGTCCAGGATGCCCATCCGCTCGAGCACCTTCATCGACGCGCCGCGGAAGTCGACCGCGTAGCCGCCGGGGCGCGGCGCCGGAGCGCGCTCGACCACGGTCGGGGTGAAGCCGTACCGCTGCAGCCAGTACGCCAGGGCCGGACCCGCCACACTCGCGCCGGAAATCAGAACTGTCGTCATCGGAACCCCTCCAGAAGTAGTTGGTGTGCCACGACTGTACGACGGTCTTAGACAAATGTGCAAGACGATTGTGTGAGACAGACGTGTTAGAGTGCGGGCATGGGCAATCGGGAGGCGCTGGTCGAGGGCGCGAAGGCGTGTCTGCTGGAGAAGGGCTACAGCCGGACGACGGCGCGCGACATCGCGACCGCCGCTGGGGTGAGCCTGGCCGCGATCGGTTACCACTTCGGTTCCAAGGAGACGCTGCTCAACGAGGCGTTGCGCGGGTTGCTGACCGAGGAATGGGCGACGGAGGTCGCCGGCGCCGGTGATGAGCGTGCGGCGGTCTCGACCGGACCGCGCGAGCAGTTCGTCGCGACCTGGAGTCAGGTCATCGACAGTCTCTCGAATCCGCGTCTGAAGGCGCTGTGGGCGACGCAGTTCGAGGTACTGAGCCTGGGGGCGACCATGCCTGAGCTCGTGGCGGAGCTGACGAAGATGCAGGGTGAGGCGCGGGAAGGGCTGGCGCAGCTGTTCGGCGGGGTCGACCCGGATGCGGATCCTGAGCAGGTGCAGGCGATCGGCTCACTCCTGCAGGCGCTGCTGCTCGGGGTGGTCGCGCAGAGCATGTTCGACCCGCAGAGTGCGCCGACTGGCGAGGAGCTGGCTCAATCGCTCCGCACGCTGGCGGACCGGATCAGTCCCAGCGCATAGCCATCGGGTTGTCCGCCGGGATCAGCCCGGCCGACATCAGTACGGCGCTCATCGGACGTACGACGTCGTGCAACTCGCGGGTGCGCTCATCGCCGAGCGCTCGCCAACCCTGATCGGCCAGCGAGTCCGTGGTGACTTCGACTTGCTGCCGAAGCGCTCGTCCGGCGTCGGTCAGCGCGCCCTCGGCGTCGAGCAGTCCGCGGCTGCGCAGATCGTCCGATGCGGCCGCCCACTCCTCGTCGCTCCACCGGCGGTTGAGCTGGAAGACCTCCTTGGCCGGCCCACCCGCCGCGGAGATCGTCACCAGCGCCTGGCACGGGCTGAACTCGGCCGCGACCAGCGCCGCGACATGTCCGTCGCCGCGCGACTCCCGCAGGATCGTGGTCGCCTGCCACAGCACGAGGTGTGGCTCGTCCGGCCACTCCAGCGCTGCATTGGCAGCCGCGATCGGTCGGCCGGCAACCGGTGCGAGTTCGGCCGCACGCCGAGCCAGTTCGGCCGCGCGCTTCACGGGCTCACCAGACCATACGGTTTGGTATGGCGGCGCGTCGGGGAAGAGCCCGCGTACGGCGTTGTCCACAGCCGTGAGGCGGGCGTCGAGCAGCTGTTCTGGGGTCGCGTAGGTCCACGCGTCCGGCAGGGAGCGGGCGACCATCGCCGGGTGGAAGTTGTAGAACATCGCGGCGACGAGCCCCGGCCCGACCGCGCCCAGCGGCGCCGCCCGGCAGCCGAAGTAGCTCATCCAGCCGCCCTTCAACCCCAGCGCATCAGTCGCCTTCCGCGTCTCCGGCGAGAAGTACGAAATCGCGTGATACGGCTCTAGCGCCTTCCACATCCCGCGAGCACGATTCATGGCAGCGGACGGTACATGACGTGTAGGCCGACGTACCCGAGCGTGGGGTGGTCGAACGCCTCGGGAACGGTGCCGGCGATGCGGAAGCCGAGGGACTGCCAGAGGTGTACGGCGGGTTCGTTGGTCTCGACGACGGCGTTGAACTGGATCGAGCGGAAGCCGGATTCTCCGGCCCAGGCGATCATGTCCTCGCACAGCAGCCGGCCGACGCCCAGGCCGCGGGCCTTGCCGTCGACCATGAAGCTCGCGCTGGCGACGTGCGCGCCGGGGCCGAGCCGGTTCGGGTACATGTTCGCGCTGCCGAGAACGGTGCCGTCGGCATCGACCGCGACCGTGGTCCGGCCGAGCGGAAGCTCCAGCGGCGACATCCACATCGCCCTGGCCTCCTCCTCGGTGAGGTGCGGGTCGTACGTGTACGTCTCGCGCGCGGTCACGATCTCGTGGAAGAACGGCCAGATGGCCGGCCAGTCGGCGGCGGTCGCGTTCCTGATCTGCACAGTCATTGTGGGAGAAGCATCACCCGATGTTGGCCGGATGCCAAGCAGATTCCCGATAGGCTGTCTGAGGATGACAAACTCCGTGATCCAAGGCCTGCCGCGCTGGACGTTGGTCGTGCCACCGCTCGCTTTCGTTGTCTTGCTGGTGACCTGGCATCGCCACCTGGGCGCGTTCCTGCTGATCCTCGTCTGCCTCGGTCTGGGCGCCGCCGTGATCGCCGCCGTTCATCACGCCGAGGTTGTCGCGCACCGTGTCGGTGAACCGTTCGGCACGCTGATCCTCGCGCTCGCGGTGACGATCATCGAGGTCGCGCTGATCGTCACGCTGATGGCATCCGGTGGAGAGAAGGCTTCGTCGCTGGCGCGCGACACCGTCTTCGCCGCGGTGATGATCACCTGCAACGGGATCCTCGGGTTGTCTCTCGTTGTCGGCTCGCTGCGACACCGCGTGCAGGAGTTCCGCGTGCAGGCGTCGTACTCCGCACTCACGGTGATGACGGCGTTGGTGACGCTGAGTCTGGTGCTGCCGACGTTCACGACGAGCGCCCCCGGGCCGCAGTTCAGCTCGGCGCAACTCGCGTTCGCGGGCGTGACGTCGCTGCTGCTGTACGGCGTCTTCGTGTTCATCCAGACGATCCGGCACCGGGATTACTTCCTGCCGGTGCGCTCCGGCGGCAACAGCGACGTCGACGATGAGGAGCATCACGCCGCCGCTCCGAGCACGAGGACCGCACTGCTCAGCCTCGGTTTGCTGTTCGTCTGTCTGATCGCGGTCGTTGGTCTGGCCAAGACTGTCTCGCCGAGACTCGAGTCCGCGGTCGAGTCGGCCGGCGCGCCGGTGGCCGTGGTCGGTGTCGTGATCGCCTTGCTGGTGCTGCTGCCGGAGACGGTTGCCGCAGTACGCGCGGCACTGCGGAACCGCCTCCAGACCAGCGTCAACCTGGCGCTCGGCTCAGCGCTCGCCAGTATCGGACTGACCATCCCCGCGATCGCCATCGCGTCCATCTGGCTGAGTGGACCGCTCGTCCTCGGGCTCGGCGGCAAGGAGATGGTGCTGTTCGCGCTGACGGTCGTGACCGCCATGCTCACGCTCGCGACCGGGCGCGCCACGCTGCTCCAGGGAGCCGTTCACCTTGCGGTGTTCAGCGCGTTCCTGTTCCTTGCGGTAAGCCCTTGAGGTAGTCGATCACCGCCTGCTGGTGGTTGTGCTCGGCCCAACCGAGTGCGTTCCCGTTGTAGTTCGGATCGCGTACCTCGGGATCGGCGCCGAGCTCGATCAGCTTCTTGACCGTGCCGAGATGGCCGTTGAGTGCGGCGCGGTGGATCGGCGCCGACCCGCCCGAGATCCGATTCAGATCGAACCCGAGCCGCTGCAGGGGTTCCAGAGCTTCGGTACGGCCGATCTCGGCGGCGCGAACGGGCAGATGACGTTGACGTGCGACCGCACGCGCGGCCAGTCCGGCATCGACGTCCGGTGTCTCGCCGCGCATCGCCGCGGCGTACACCTCCTCGATCTCATCCAGCGGCGCCGCGCCTCGCGCCTTGAGCAGGTCCGCGATCTCCGTGTGGCCTTGGACCGCAGCCAGCACATACGGGCGACCACCGCCGTACACCGGATGCCTGGTGCCGGTGCCTTCAGGCTCGGTGCCTTGGGCAAGCACTAGCTCGGCTCGGTGCAGTAGACCGGCCCAGGCCGCGAAGACCAGTTCGTCCTCGAGGAGTTGCTGCGGAGTCGGGTGCGCGGTGGTCATCCGTTCGTGCCACGGACCGCCGTCGCCGCGGCCGAGTCCGTACTCGAGCAGCAGCTCCAGATGCACATCGTCGTACGGCGGGGGACAACCGGGACCGCAGTTGTACATGGTCTGGCTGTCGTTCGGATCGGCGCTGGCGTCGAGCAGCACGCGGGCGAGCTCGACCCGATCGGGGTGCGGTGGTTGGTCGCCCTCGCCGCGGCCGAAGACGCCTGTGATCGCGGTGAACGGTGACGGCAGTCCCTGCCAGAGGTAGCCGGCGTTGGGATCGGCGCCGTTCTCGAGGAGGAGGCGCGCGATCTCGACCTGGTTGGGCGCGTCCAGGCGGTTGTAGGTGAGGTAGAGCAACGGTTCCCAGCGGTACGGTCCGCCTTCTTTTGCTGCGTTGCTCAGGTCCGCGCGGACGGCGTCGAGGTTGCCGGCCACGACCTTCGTATAAATGTTGCTCTGGGCAATCTCTGGGAACCGGTCGAGCAGATCGCGGGCGGATCGTTGGCGCGCCGGATCGTCCTCCCCGTAGTGCAACGTCGCCAGCCGGAGGAACTCGTCGGCACGCTGCTCCGGAGTGTCGAGCGGGCCGCCGACGGACTGCCGATGGGGTGACCGGCTGTACTTGTCCACCAACTCCAGGTGCCGCACGATCCGCGGCCAGCTGGGGAATCCGTAGCTGCGGGCAACTACCAGCTGCGCGTCCGCCAGCGTCTGCACCGGATGGAACTCGTCTGCGAGCGCGATCGCCTCGCGGTCCCCGGCGCGGACGCCCTTGAGCAGACCTTTGGCCTGCTTGCGAAGGTGTTCGAGGTGTGGGTCGTCCGGAAGATTTCGGGTCGGCATCACCGACCTCCTCTCTACGAGCCTGCTGTCCGCGTCGTCAGGCGAGAAAGGAGGTGAACAACTGCCACAACCGTGCTCATTTCAGGTGGGCTGAGCCCTTCCCGCGGACCGGTGGCACCCTGAGTGCCTATCCGCGAGGGTAGCTCACAGCGGCTTCTCCATCCACCATTCGGTGAATTCGTGCGCCCGGTCCCGGTCCAGCCGGATCACCCACAGGTTGCTGAACTCGGCCGGAGGATTGGTCAGGTACGTCGTCCAGCCGCGCACGAATCCGACCCCGTCGCCGAACCCGAGCACCTGGTACTCGAAGTCGGTCTCGCCCGGACCGTCGGCGACGTCGAGCCAGGCCGCCACGATCGCGTCCCGCCCGAGCACCGGCGGCTCGTCCGGTCGCCGGTACCAGGCGGCGTCCTCGGTCCAGAGCGCGGCGATATGCGCGGGATCGTTGCTCTCCCACGCCTTCCGGTACCGGTCGACCCAGCGGTCGAGATCCTTCTCCTTCATGAGATCCGGCGGTTGTTCAGTACGACGGCAGCTGGCGTCGCCAGTACGTCGGGGTGCTCGCGCGGGTCGGCGTCGTACGTGACGAGGTTGCCGGCGCCGGTCAGACCGAGGAACTCCTGCGCACCGGTGGAGGCCGCGGTCAGGGCCTGCTCGACGGAGAGCCCGTGTTGGACGAGGAGGTCGATCTCGCCGGCGACGGTGCCGACGACGTCGGATCCGGTCAGCACACGGACGCCGTACAGGTCGGTGAGCGGCAGGATCGATGCCAGGTGTTCGGAGCGGGCTCGGCGGCGGGCCGACTGCTCCGGGGTCTCGTTCGGGCTCGGGTCGACCGAGGCGCAGAGCGTCGGGGTCCACGCGCCGCCGCGGGCGCCCAGGGTTTCGAGGTCCTGCTCGGTGAGCGCCGTACCGTGTTCGACCGAGTCGATGCCGAGCCGGATCAGGTCGGTGACGTGGTCGGTGTTGACATGCGCCGCGACCCGGGCGCCGCGGGAGTGCGCCAGCTCGACCATCGCCCCGACCACATCCAGGCCGTACGTCGGACTGACCTTGCTACCGCGGATCGGACCGTCCGGGCCGACCTCGGGGAAGTCGCCGACCAGCTTCAGCCAGGTCGCTCCGGCAGCGATCTCGGCCTCGACCGCGGCGAGCAGGTCCTCCGCTGCGACCGGCTCGTACGCCTGCGGGAAGTAGCAGCCCTCCGGCGCGAGGAACCGGCCCGCCGCGAGGACGAGCGGACGGCTGTCGTCCCGCGTGCGAGCCAGCTCGAGGGTCACCTCGCGCTTGCCGCCGACATCGCGGACCGCACTCACGCCCGCGCCGGCCAGCTCACCGAGCCGCTCGGCCGCGAAGTCCGCGCCCTGCAGCACGGGCCCGTTCGGGCCGGGCGCCATGGTCAGGTGGCAGTGCGAGTCGACCAGCCCGGGTACGCCGTACCGCCCCGGCAGCACCTCGCCGATCTCACCCGGCCCGAACGTGACGCGCGCGGCGCCGCCGGCCGGAAGCACGGTTCCTTCGAAGACCCAGGTCGTCATGGTTGCATCCTGCCTCAGCAGAGATCCACGCCGCGGGTTGATCGCCCCGCGTGCTGCGCGTGGGATCAGCCCCCCGCGTGCTGCGTGGTCGCCTCTCGTCGCTCCGCTCCTCGGCGCGACCACTACGCACGCTGCCCACCCACCCCCGGGCTTATCGCCCGGAGCATCCTTCCCGGCTATCGCCGGGATCTTCCGGCTGTCGCCGGGGTGTTCCGGCTTATCGCCGGAGTTGCGGACTGCCGCCGGCGAGGTGCGGCTGCCGCCGGGGTGCGGGCTGCCGCCGGCGAGGTGCGGCTGCCGCGGGGGTGCGGGCTGCCGCCCGTGATTTGCTCGCTGGCGCTCCTGAGCGATAGCTTGTCCGGCGCTCGCTTGTCGTCGAAGGCGGGCTATCGCCAGTCCACCGTCCGTCTGCCGCTAGCGCCGTGCGGCTGGGGGTGCGGATGACTACCGCGCGGATAGCGCTGGATGGTGACCGTGCCTCCGCTCACCCCTGAGGCGCCGAGCCCCTCCGGAGCTGTCCACAGACCCCACCGGCCGCGGTCGCCCGGCGGGTAGACGCCGGCCGAGCAGTCACTCGCGAGCGCCAGCGAGCGGATCACGGGCGGCAGCCCGCACACCGGCGATAGCCGGCAAACACCGGCGGCAGCCGGCAAACACCGGCGGCAGCCGGCAAACACCGGCGGCAGCCGGCAACACCGGCGATAGCCGGAAGAGTCCGGCGGTAGCCGGAAAGGATGCTCCGGGCGATGAGCCCGGGGGTGGGTGGGTAGCGGGCGGAGCTGTCGCGCCGAGGAGCGGAGCGACGAGAGGCGGCTGCGGAAGCACGCGGGGGCTGACCGCAGTACCAGCTATTCCCCGGTTGCCCCGTCCACGCGTTCGCGGAGGAGGTCGGCGTGGCCGTTGTGGCGGGCGTATTCCTCGATCATGTGGATGTAGAGGTAGCGGACGGAGTACGGCTCGTCGTAGTTGGGGCGGTTGAACGTGTCGTCCAGCGCGAACGCCGCGGCCAGGGTGTCCGACAGCTTCACGATCTCGCGGAAGTCTTCGACGTCCTGTTCGGCCTGCGCAGGGTCGGCCAGGTCGAAGTCGCCGTCCGGATACTCGGCGGTCCAGTACTTCGGGGGTGAGTCGTGGCCGGCGAGGGCGCGGTGGAACCAGTACTTCTCGACCTCGCTCAGGTGCCGTACGAGCCCGATCAACGACATGCTGGACGGATCGACCGAGCGCTCGACCAGTTGTTCGCCGGTCAATCCCGACACTTTCCAGAGCAGCGTGCCGCGGTGGAAGTCGAGGAATCCCTGCAGCAGTACCCGCTCGTCGGCGGCCGTGGGTGGGTCCACCCGGAACTCAGTCGTCACGTGCAGAACCTAACCGTGTGACGAGGGTCCTGTGAATATCCGCCGGTTCTCGACCCGCGGTGACGTAGACTAGTAACGACGGCCCGCCCAGTTCTGCCTCGGGCCGGTGAGCGCAACTACACTGCGCCAGCAGTCGACCACCACGCGCCGCGGCCCACCAGGCCGCGCCGGGCAGGACGACCCCCGACTTTTGGAGTACTTCTATGGCGGCCCGCCGCCCCACGTCTACAACCACGCCCACGCAATCCACCTCCCCGCGCCGCACCACGAGCGCAACCTCGGAGGCATCCGCACGTCCCCGCCGCCGGCGCCGTTCAGGTGCCGCGCGCAACAACCAGCCGGCTCCCGTCCAGGACGTCGTGGTTGCTGAGAGCAACGACATCGAAGTAGTTGCCCCCGACAACCGCACGTTCGCCGAGCTCGGCGTACCGGCTCCGCTCGTTGCCGCGCTGGACGCGTCCGGTGTGACCAACCCGTTCCCGATCCAGGCAGCAACGTTGCCGGATTCCCTTGCCGGCAAGGATGTTCTCGGCCGCGGCCGGACCGGCTCCGGCAAGACCTACGCATTCGTCCTGCCGGTTCTCACGCGACTCGCCGCGAGCGGCAGCAAGCGCCGGCCGAACCAGCCGCGCGCTCTGATTCTCGCGCCGACCCGCGAGCTCGCCACCCAGATCCAGGCCTCGATCACCCCGCTCGCGGACACGCTCGGCCTGCGGTCGATGACGATCTTCGGCGGTGTCGGCCACGGCCCGCAGATCAACGGCCTGCGCAAGGGCGCCGACATCGTCGTCGCCTGCCCGGGCCGGCTCGAGGACCACATCCAGGCCGGTCACGCGAAGCTCGGCGCGGTGGAGATCACCGTGCTCGACGAGGCCGACCACATGGCTGACCTCGGCTTCCTCCCCGCCGTACGCCGGATCCTCGAAGCGACCCCGGCTACGGCCCAGCGGCTGCTGTTCTCGGCCACGCTCGACGCCGGCGTCGACGTTCTCGTACGGCGCTTCATGACCAACCCGGTCACGCACAGCGTCGACTCGGCACGCTCACCGGTCGCCAAGATGACCCACCACGTCCTGCACGTTCAGCCGGACACCCGGCTCCCGGTGCTGGTCGATCTGACCGCAGCGCCTGGGCGCACGCTGGTGTTCACGCGGACGAAGTACGGCGCCAAGTCCCTGACCAAAAAGCTGATCGCCCAGGGCGTGCCCGCCGTCGAGCTCCACGGGAACCTGTCGCAGGGTGCCCGCACGCGGAACCTCGAGGCGTTCTCGGACGGTACGGCGAAGACGCTGGTCGCGACTGACATCGCCGCCCGCGGCATCCATGTCGACAATGTGACCTTGGTCATCCACGCCGACCCGCCGATCGAGCACAAGGCGTACCTGCACCGCTCCGGCCGTACGGCGCGCGCCGGTGCCGAGGGGACCGTGGTCACGCTGATGACCGACGACCAGGTCCGCGACGTCCGCGACCTGACCCGCAAGGCCGGCATCGCCGCGACGGTCACCAAGCTCACCACCGGCGACCCGCTGCTGTCCGAGCTGGCTCCCGGCGAGCGCACGTACGTCGAGCCGGCGGCCACGCCGGTGCAGACCGAACGCGCGGCGGGCTCAGGCGGCAACGGATCGGGCCGAGGCAATCGCCGTGGGCGCGCTTCGGGCTCCACCCAGTCGGCAACCGGCAAGCGGTCAGGCCAGAAGCGCTCAAGCCAGTCGGGTGCCGGCCAGTCGACCGGAGGCTCGCGGGGCGGCCGCTCCAGGTCCCGCGCCGGTTCGGGCGGCCCGAAGAGCTACAGCACGAGTACTCCGGGATCGGCGGCTCGCCCCGCCGGAGCCGCTGCGTTCTCCGCGGGATCGCGCGCCGGCAGCTCCCGCCGAGGTCGCTGACACCACCGGTCGCTCGTCGAGACGATAGCCGCGCAGGCACCCCCGGGACGCTACGTTGGATCTGTGATTCGTACAGTTCTGGGGGACCTGCGGCCCGACGCGCTCGGCATTACCGACTCGCACGACCACCTGTTCTTCCGCTCGGCGGCCCTACCCGGGCAGGAGCTGGACGACGAGGCCGCCGCGGCGGCCGAAGTACGCGCCTTCGCGGACGCGGGTGGCCAATCGATCGTGCAATGGACCCCGTACGGGCTGACCCGGCGCGCCGAGTTGCTGCCTGGAATCTCAACCAGGACAGGGGTTTCGATCGTCGCGGCGACCGGCCTCCACCGGCGTGAGCACTACCCCGACGGATTCGTCGACAAGGTGCAGGACCAGCTCGCCGACATCTTCGTGCGCGAGCTGACCGCGGGTATCGGCGACACCCAGGTGCGCGCGGGGCTGATCAAGGTGGCCAGCGGTTTCCACGTCCTCGACGCGCACGCCGAGCTGGTGATGCGGGCCGCGGCCGAGGCGCATCACGTGACGAATGCGCCGATCGCCATCCACCACGAGCTGGGTTCGGCGGCAGACGCCGTACTCGATCTGCTGGTCGACAAGCTCGAGGTGGATCCGCGCGCCGTCATCCTCGGGCACCTCAACCGCTTCCCGGATCATCGCGTACAGCTCGACCTCGCGCAGCGGGGTGCGTGGCTCGCGTTCGACGGGCCGTCGCGGGCCAACAACGCCACCGACCCGCGGATGATGGACTGCTTGGCTGCACTGATCGATGCCGGGTACGCCGACCGCCTGCTGCTCGGCGGCGATACGACGACCGCTCGCGCGCGGGCGGCCACCGGTGAAGGCCCGGGCATGCCGTACCTGTTGACGCACCTGCGGCCGCGGATCACGCGGTACTTCGGTGCTGACGTCGCGGACGCCGTGTTCCGGAACAACCCAGCGCGTGCCTTCACCACGGATTGGCGGGCCTAGCGGTACCTTCCCGGCATGAGCGTGATCGCGCAGGTCTTCGTGGTGATTGCCGGCATCTTCCATCTGTTCGTGTTTGCGATGGAGAGCCTGCTGTTCCGCAAGCCGAGCACCTATCGGCGGTTCCTGGTCAAGGACGACACCGAGATGGCGGCCGCGCGGCCGTGGGCGTTCAACCAGGGCTTCTACAACCTGTTCCTCGCGATCGGCGCGCTCGGCGGCCTGATCTGGGGTGGCGACAAGGGCCACGCCATCGCGCTGTTCGCATGTGCGTGCATGGCCGGGGCCGGCGTCGTACTCCTCGCCTCCGATCGCCGGATGCTTCGTGCTGCGGCGACCCAGGCCGTCCCGCCGATTGTTGCCTTGGTGCTCGCCGCCTTGACTTAAAGTCCACTTGAGGGCGGAGCCTTCTCGGCATGACCACCCTTGCCGAGCCCACGGCCAGCACTGAGACAGGCGGCGTCCTCTCCCCGCAGTACCGCGCGTTGACGGTCGGGATGGTCGCCTTGATCACCCTCGTCGCGTTCGAGTCACTGGCCGTCGCGACCGCGATGCCGACGGTCGCGCAGGCGCTCGACGGGCTTTCCCTGTATGCGCTCGCGTTCGGTGGACCGCTCGCGTCCGGTGTGGTCGCGATGGTTGTCTCGGGCACCTGGAGTGACCTGAAGGGCCCGGCCCGGCCGCTCTGGCACGGTACGGCGTGGTTCCTGGGCGGTCTGCTCATCGCAGGGTTCGCGCCGACGATCGAGGTCCTGGTCGTCGGCCGGATCATCCAGGGCTACGGCTCGGGTCTGCTCACGGTCGCGCTGTACGTCGTCGTCGGGCAGCTGTATCCGGCCCGGCTGCGCCCGAAGATCTTCGCGGCGTTCGCGACCGGCTGGGTCGTACCGTCATTGGTCGGTCCCGCGATCGCAGGGTTGATCGTCGAGCACACCAGTTGGCGGTTCGTGTTCCTCGCTGTACCGGCGCTTGCGGTGCCGGCTGCTCTGGTGATGCGGCCCGGTCTGGCGCGGGCGGGCGAGCACGAAGCGCGTCAAGGAAAGCTGTGGGACAAGCGGGCGATGTGGGCGGTTGCGGCCGCCGTTGGGGTCGGTCTGCTGCACTACGGCGGACAGCAGCGCGGCGTACTGCAGGTGGCTCTGCTGGTGATTGGTCTGGCCGGCGTGATTGCGTTCGGGCCGCGGCTGCTGCCGGCCGGTACGTTCGTGTTCGGGCGTGGGCTGCCGTCGGTGGTCGCGCTGCGTGGTCTGGTCGCGGCGTCCGGGTTCGGTGCGGAGGTGTTCCTTCCGCTCATGCTGACCCGGGAGCGCGGGCTGTCGCCGGCGCTGGCGGGCCTGGTGCTGACAGTGAGCGCGCTGAGTTGGACGGCGGCGTCCTGGTACCGCGGCCGGCCGAACCAGCCGTTCTCGCACTCGGTGTTCCTGCAGGGCGGGATGGTACTGATCGTGCTGGGGATCGTCACCGCGACGCTGACGCTCAACCCGCACGTGCCGGTACTCGTGGGGATCCTCGGTTGGAGTCTGACCGGGCTCGGCATGGGGACCGTGTTCCCGACGTTGTCGGTGCTGACCCTGGAGTACTCGGAGCGGGACGAGCAGGGTGCGAACAGCTCCGCGGCGCAGCTCAGTGACTCGTTGTCAACGGCAACGGTATTGGCGATCGGCGGATCGTTGTTCGCGGCAATCGAGCCGCATTCCGACATCACGGCGTACGTCGTGGCGTTCGGGTTCCCGGCGCTGCTCGCGTTGATCGGCGTACTGGCGGGTCGGCGTACTACTCCTTAGAGCCGGTCACCGCGATGCTGGCGCCGAGGCCGATGATCATCAGGCCGCCGGTACCGCCGACCAGCTCGAGCCGGCGCGGCGAGCGGGCGAACCACTCGCGCGCCGTTCCGGCCACGACCGCCCAGACGCTGTCCGAGCAGAGCGCGATCACGATGAAGATCAGCCCGAGGACCAGGATCTGCGCCCACGCCGGGCTGCTCGCGCCCTTGTCCACGAACTGCGGGAGCACGGCCGCGAAGAACACCGCGGTCTTGGCGTTGGTCACGCCGACGAGGAACCCTTGGCGGACGGTCTTCCGGCTGCTGCCCGGCTTGACCCCGTTCGCCAGCGCTTCCGCCAGCGACTTCCGCGACCGGAACGCGTGCACCCCGAGATAGATCAGGTACGCCGCTCCGCCGAGCTTCACCACGGTCAACGCGATCGCACTGGCTGCGATCAGCGTGCCGAGCCCGAGCGCGATCAGCACCAGCATGACGGCAGCCCCGACCGTGTTCCCGATCATCGTCAGCACCGCCTCGCGCCGCCCGACCGCGAGCGCGCGGCCCACGATGAACAACACGCTGGGCCCCGGAACCACGATGATGATGAACGCGGTGATCGCAAACGCGAGCAAGTGATGAGCGGACGGCATCTCCCCAGAGTAAATGCGACGCCGTCGCGCCGCACCTGACTATCCGCCGGGTGGGACAGTCAGGTTGCCGTTGCCAAGGACTGGCGGATTGCCTCGGTCAGGGAGCCTAGGTCTTGGGGGCCGTTGTGGCGGTGGTTGTTGATGAAGAAGGTGGGGGTGCCGGCTACGCCGCTGCGGTCGGCCGAGTCGATGTCCTGGGCGATCCGGGTGGCGAAGTCGTGGGAGGTGAGGTCGGTGCGGAAGCGCTGTAGGTCGAGTTGCAGGTCGGCGGCGTACTTCAGGATGTGCTCGAGTTCGAGGTTCTCCTGGTTGGCCAGGAGCAGGTCGTGCATCGGCCAGAACTTGCCCTGTCGCCCGGCCGACTCGGCCGCCTCCGCCGCCAGTTGAGCGTGCGGGTGGACGTCGTGTAGCGGCAGGTGCCGCCAGACGTACCGGATGTAGCTGTTCTTCGCGATCAGCTCGCGGGCCGTCGGTGCGGCCATCTGGGTCCACGGGCACTCGAAGTCGCCGTACTCGACCACCGTGACCACGGCGTCCGCCGGACCGCGCACATGGTCGCGGTTCGGGTCCACTGGAGTCGCCAGATCGACCAGCTGAGGACCGGTGCCCAGTAGAGCCCGGGTGTGACCGGCCATCACGCGGTAGAAGACCAGAGTGATGACGGAAGCGGCCACAGCGGCCGCGAGTACGCCGATCTTCGCCTCCTCGAGCGCCTTACCGGTGAGAGCCAGGTCAGCAATCAGCAGCGAGACCGTGAACGGCACCCCGGCGATCAGTCCGCTCCCCACGACGCCGGCCCAGCCGACGGACGGCCGCACTGAGCCGTGCGTCGTCCTCATGAGCGCCCACGACGTCCCAGCGACCGCAACCGGCTTGCCGACCACAAACGCAACGAACAGGCCGACGGCTACCGGTGCGGTCAGTGCGTCCGACAGCAGACTCGGCCGCAGCGAGATGCCCGCGTTGGCCAGCGCGAACAGCGGCACGATCACATAGCTCGTCGCGCTGTGGTACGTGTGCTGCAGGCGAGCATTGGCCGACAGCGTCCCGGTCAGACCGGTCGTCGCTTCTCGTACCAGCTCCGGCGTCGGCTGCTCACGGAACAGCCGGACCAGCGTCGTCGCCTGCTCGAGCGCATCCCGTCGCGGCAGGTACGCCGACGTGGCCAGCCCGACCGCCAGACCCGTGACCACCGGGTCGATCCCGCTGGACAGCAGCGCGCACCACAGCACCACAGCGAGCGCGGTGAAGACCACCCGACGCTGCCGGTACGGAATCCGCCTGCTCGCCAGCAGACCGCCGTACGCCGCAATCGCGATCAGCAACCCGACTACGTGCACCTCGCTGGTGTAGGCGACTGCGATCACTACGAGCGCCACTACGTCGTCGACGACGAACACGGTCAGCAGGAAGGTCCGGATCCGGTCCGGTACCTGCTTCCCGGCCACTGCGAGCACACCGAGGGCCAGCGCGGTGTCTGTGGACATCGCAGCGCCCCAGCCGTGCAGTCCGGCTCCGGAGTGGTTGAAGGCCAGGTAGATCAGCACAGGTAGGACCATCCCTGCCAGGCCGGCGGCGAGTGGCAGGACCAGCCGGCGGCGTTCACGCAGCTCACCGAGGTCGAACTCGCGGCGTGCCTCGAGCCCGACGACCAGGAAGAACAGCGTCATCAGGCCGCTGTTCACCCAGGTCCGGAGGTCGAGGTTCGCGGACAGCGGGCCGATCCGGATCGGCAGTTCGGTCGTCCAGAAGCTCTCGTACCCGGTGCCGCTGATGTTGGCCCAGGCCAGTGCCACCACGATCGCACCGACCAGCACCGCCGCGCTGGCCGCCTCGGTGCGCAGAAACGCGCGCAACGGACTGGTAGCGGCACTCGTCATCGACATGCCGCTGGGGTCGAGCTGGGTCATCTGTTGCTGATCTCCTGCAGCGTCCAGGTGTTGCCGTCCGGGTCGGCGAGCTCGGCCATGCTGGCGTAGGGCCGGCGATCGGGATCGAGGCCGGGAGCGAGTTCGCCGGCCCAGGTGTCGATCGGTTCCTTGTGCTGGATATCGCCGATCTTGATGCCGTTGGCAACCAATTCCCGATGTGCGGCCTCGAGGTCGTCGACGACGAGGTAGTTGGTACGCGCCGAGCCCGGCGCCGCGTCCGTCAGACCTTCGCCGAACTGGATCGAGCAGGCCGAGCCGGGCGGCGTCACCTGGACGACGCGGAACCCGTCGCGTGGGTGGTAGTCGACGTCGACGTTGAAGCCGAGCGATCGGTAGAAGGCGAGCGACGCGTCCACGTCGCTGACCGGCAGAGTGAGAACTTCGATTCTGTAATCCATCACATGTCCAGGACGAGATCGGTCGTCGGACGGGCGCAGCAGAGCAGCGTCTGACCGTCCGGCGGTGGTTCGAGTGGGGTTGGGGAGTAGCTGACTTCTCCCGACAGCAACGGGGTGACGCAGGTCTGGCACACCCCGGTCCGGCAGCTCCAGCGCGTCGGAACATCGCATGCGTCCGCCAGGTCGAGCAGACTGCCGTCCCGCATCGCGGTAGAGATGCCACTGCGGGCGAAAGTCACCTGTGGTCCATCGCCGGGCGGTCCCTCCGGCTGGTGCGGCGTACGGGCGATCTGGTCGACCAGGCCGGGGTTGATCGCCGCCAGCGCACCGAACAGCTCGGTGTGGACCTGCGTGACCCCGACCGCGGTCAGTGCGGCCTGCATGTCGGTCATGAAGGCGGCCGGTCCGCAGATGTACGCCGTTGCGTCGGACGGCAACGCCAGCTCGGCCAGCTTCTCCTTGGTGAGCCGGCCGTCGACCGAGCTGTAGTAGATGCGCTCTTGGCCGTTGGGGATCTTCGCGAGCAGTTCGTGCGCCTCGGAGGCGAGTGGATGCTCGGACGGGCCGCGGGCGGTGTGGATCCACCAGACTTCGCGAGAGCTGCCGGCCAGTGCGTGCAGCATCGCGAGGACCGGTGTCAGCCCGATCCCGGCCGAGAGCAGTACGACGGGCGTGGAACCGTCCTGCAATATGAAGTCGCCGCGGGGCGCGGCGACGTCGACGACTGCTCCCGCAGCCAGCTGAGTCATGTAGCCGCTGCCAACTCCATGCGGCTCGCGTTTGACGCTGACGCGGTAGTCGGGCGTCGACGACAGCGAGTAGCTGCGCACCGCGTCCGGCAGCCGGAAGGTCAGGTACTGCCCCGGCAAAGCAGCCGGCAGGTCGCTGCCATCGAGCGTCGCGAGGCGAACCGAGAACACGTCGGTGCTCTCCGGAACCACATCGGTCACTCGCAGCTGGCGAAAGCCGTCCCACGCCGGCTTCGGCGTGTCTTCCGCGGCCAGCAGGTCCTGGAACGACCCCAGCCACCCAGGACTCAACGCGGGGATCTGCACGGCGACCTGCAGCTTGGCCCGATCCCGGTGTGGCAGGTACAGCAGCGCATCCGTGTCGGCCACGCTGAGCGCGCCCGGTCCGGTCGACACCTTCACGATCGCGTCGCCGGCTCGTACCGGTCCCTCCGTGATCACGCGGCAGTAGAACCCGGGCCGGTGGTGGCTCACGAGAAGGGCGGGCAGCTCGGGCTCGCCCATCCGCAGACCGACCCGGTAGCAGGTCACCCGCGGTTGCGTGACCTCCAGTTCGGCGCCACCGATCCGGTACCGGTCGCCGATGCACACCTCGTCGTCCGGCAGCCCGTCGATGGTCAGGTTCTCGCCGAACTGCCCGTAGACCAGGTCGTCCCGTCCGAAGTGCTTCTCCCAGTGACGGTACGAATCGATCTGGTAGACCATCACCGCCCGCTGCTCGCCACCGTGGCCGCCCTTGTCACCCTGGCCGTCGCCGTCCAGGTTCAACCGCCGGACCATCACCGGTCCGTCGACCGGCTGCTTCCAGACGCCGGTGAAGACGGTCTTCCCGTTCCACTCGACGTTCTTCGGCATTCCGACGTTGACCGACAACACGGTGGCTGCGCTCATCAGGACAGTTCCTCCACGGTCAGATCGCGGTCGACTCCATGCGAGATCACACCCTGACCAGGCTCCCGCCGCATCCGCTTCCCGTCCAGCTCCACCTCGACCTTGTCCGGCTCGAACGACACCATCCCCGAGATCCGGCGCACCTCGGTCCAGGCGTCCTCGTACGACCACGCCGCCCGTTGCGCCGTACCGATGTCGTAGTAGCTGCACAGGCCCTTGTAAGGGCAGAAGGTCTGGCCCTCGACCGGTGTGAGGGCACCGTCGGTCACGTCTTCCCGCGGTACGTACCACCGCGGCGCGAAGCCTGATTCGAAGAGCACCAGCGCACGGGACGAGGCGGCGACGACCTGGTCGCCGTCGCGGACGATCAGGTGCCGGCTGGTCTGCCGGATGTCGATCCGGTGGTACGCGTCAGCCGCGTGGCCGACGATCCGCTCGTCCTCCTCGTAGAACGCGTCCATCGCCCGCCACGCGAACGCGACCCGTCCCTTCAGCTCGCTCGCGTAGTCCGGCAGCTCGACGTGCTGCCACGCGGACCGCGGCTTGCTCGCGTCACCAGCACTCACCGTGTACCAAGCGGTCGCCCCGAGGTCCTTGTGCTGCGTGGTCCGGTCCTCCGACTTCAGTACGTCGGCCACCACGTCCTCCACCGGGAAGTACGCCACCGGATACCGCGCCGGCTCGTGCAGCAGTACGACGTCCTCGCTGTCCGCGATCCAGTTGTCGCCGAACCGTACCCGCATCCGCCGCCGCGCCGGCTCGGCGTACAGCATCCGCTCCGGCAGCTCGACCGGGACCAAGAACCGTCCGATCGCGCCGGTCCCCAGTGGACCTTGTTGCCAGGCCAGTCCCATCACTCATCTCCGTTCAGATCAGCAGAACGCTTACGGAACCCGAACGGCTCTGAGCGCTGCTCGTGGCACCGCTAGAGGGTGCGGCAGGCGTGGACCGGTTCGCATCTGCCACTGGCTAGCCACTCCGCGAGCTGGCCTGCCGGAGATACCTTGAGGCTGTGCTTCCTCCCCATCGCTCCCTTGAGCTGACCGGGCGTGACGCGGAACGCGACGCGCTGGATCAGCTTGTTGCTGCAGTCTGCTCCGGGGAGAGCCGCGCGCTGGTGCTGTCCGGCGAGGCCGGCGTCGGCAAGACGGCGCTGATGGACCACCTCGCGGCTCAGGCGTACCGCGGCCAAGTAGTACGGGTCTCTGGTGTGCAGTCGGAGATGGAGCTGGCCTTCGCTGCCCTCCACCAGGTCTGTGCGCCCGCGCTGGGTCTGCTCGATCGGTTGCCGGCTCCGCAGGCCGAGGCACTGCGTACGGTGTTCGGCATCAGCGCCGGGCCGCCGCCGGACATGTTCCTGATCGGTCTGGGCGTTCTGAGTCTGCTGGCTGAGGCTGCGGTAGACCAGCCGCTGCTATGCCTGGTCGACGACCAGCAGTGGCTGGACCGGTGCTCTGCGCAGATCCTGTCGTTCGTGGCTCGTCGGCTGGGTGCGGAGTCGCTCGGCCTGGTCTTCGCGACTCGTGAGGTCGGACCGATCCTTCAGGGCCTGCCGGAGTACCAGATCGGCGGCCTGCGTGACGCCGATGCGCGCTCGCTGCTGGACGCCGTACTGACGGTGCCGATCGATGCGCAGGTGCGCGACCAGCTGGTCGCTGAGGCGCACGGGAACCCGCTGGCGTTGCTGGAACTGCCGCGCGGGCTGACTCCGGCGCAACTGGCCGGCGGCTTCGGGCTACCCGGCGCGAGCGGGATCGAGGAAAGCTTCGTGCAGCGGGTGACCGCAATGCCGGCCGAGACCCGTCGGCTGCTCCTGCTCGCCGCGGCTGAGCCCTCCGGTGACGACGCGTTGGTCCGGCGGGCCGCCGTACGGCTCGGGATCGATCCGCAGGCAGCCGCGCCGGCGACCGATGCGGGGCTGGCGGAGTTCGCCAACCGGATCCGGTTCCGGCATCCACTGGTGCGGTCGGCGGCGTACTGCTCCGCGTCCGCGGCCGAGCAGCGTGAGGTACACCAGGCGCTGGCCGCGGAGACCGACGCGGAGGCCGACCCGGATCGGCGAGCGTGGCATCGGGCGCAGGGTGCGGCCGGGCCGGACGAGGAGATCGCAGAGGAGCTGGAGCGGTCGGCCGGGCGGGCGCAGGCTCGGAGTGGGTTTGCGGCGACGGCTGCGTTCCTGCAGCGATCCGCCGCGCTGACGATTGATCCGGTGAAGCGAGCCGGTCGGGCGCTCGCGGCGGCACAGGCCGAGCTGCAGACCGGTGCATTCGACTCGGCTGCCGAGCTGCTCGCCATGGCCGAGGGGGAGCAGCTTAGTGAGCTCCAGCGGGCTCGGGCCGATCTCGTGCACGCACAGCTTGCGTTCCTGACCAATAGAGGGAACGACGCGCCGCAGCTGATGCTGAAGGCGGCCAGACGGCTCGAGAAGGTCGACGTGGTGCTGGCGCGTACGACCTACCTGGATGCGCTGTCGGCGGCGATCTTTGCCGGTCACCTGGCGACACCGGACGGCGATGTGCTCGCTGTCGCGCAGGAGGCCGCTGCTGCGCCGCAGCCTGCAGTCACACGCTCGGTAGACCTGCTATTGGAGGGCTCTGCGCTCTACTACCGGGACGGGTACGCCGCAAGTGCCCCGACGTTGCACAAGGCGCTGGCCGGCTTCGGGCCTGGTCTGTCGGTCGAGGAGGAGTTGCAGCTGCTGTGGATGGCTGCCACGACTGCACTGCGGTTGTGGGACGGGGACCGGTGGGCGGAGCTGTCCAGGCGGCACGTGCAGCTCGTTCGGCAGACCGGAGTACTCAGTGATGTCGCGTTGGCCCTCACCTCGCTGGCCTATGTCTCGGTGTTCGCCGGTGACCTGGAGGCGGCCGCGTCGCTGACTGACGAAGCGGAGGCCGCGAACGAGGTGACCGGCGGCAAGCTTGCGCCGTACGGTCGGCTTGCGCTGGCTGCGTTCCGTGGGGATCGGTCGGAGACGCTGGCGCTGGCTGAGGCGACGAAGCGGGACGGAAGCCGACGCGGTGAAGGCATCGGCGTCGCCTTCGCGGACTGGGCATCCGCAGTACTCGCCAACGGGCTCGGCCGGTACCAGGACGCGCTTGACGCGGCACAACGGTCCGCCGAGGACCGCTCGATCATCCTCGTGCACAGTGAGCTGGTTGAGGCAGCGGTTCGGACCGGTGCGATCGACACGGCGCACCGGGCTGCACAGACGCTCCAGGAGATGGCCACCGCGACCGGCACGGACTGGGCGCTCGGAGTGTCCGCGCGGTGCCGTGCGATGGTCACTGCCGGCGAGACGGCCGAGGGGCTGTACCGCGAGGCCATCACTCACCTGGAGAAGACCGCGCTGAAGGTGGAGCTCGCCCGGGCCCAGTTGCTGTACGGCGAGTGGCTGCGACGGGAGCGTCGCCGTACGGATGCCCGCGAATACCTGCGCACTGCGCACTCCGGCTTCGAGGCGATGGGACTGGCCGGGTTCGCCGATCGGGCGCGGCGTGAACTCCAGGCTGCCGGCGGCACTGCCCGGAAGCGGGTTGTGCCGACCAGGACCGAGCTGACCGCCCAAGAGGCCCAGATCGCCAGGATGGCTCGTGACGGGCTCTCGAACCCGGAGATCGCCACGCGGCTCTTCATCAGCGCCCGGACCGTCCAGTACCACCTCCGGAAGGTCTTCTCGAAGCTGGAGATCGCCTCCCGCAGCCAGCTGGACCAGGTGTTGCCACGCTAGCCCCACCTCCGCAGTTCCGGGGGTGTTGGCCGCTACGCTGCTCTGGATGCTTCTGACTGTGGTGGCGCATGCCCTGACGCCCGCGCTGCGCGGACTCGTGCTCGGCGGTGACAGCGATCCTGATGCGTCGGGTCTCGAGGCGGCGCGGGAGCTGAAGCTGTCTGCCGACGCGGTGTACGCCGGGCCCGAGCGGGCCGCCGTACGCACCGCCTCCGCGTTGGGCTTGGACCCGACGGTGGAGCCGGCGCTGCGGGACCGTGAGTACGGCGAATGGGCCGGGCGTGAGCTGGAGGACCTGCTCGCCGCGGAGCCGTCGCAGGTGGCCGCGTGGCTCGAGCGGCCGCACACCGCGGCGCCCGGCGGCGAGACGGAGAACGACCTGATCGCCCGGGTCGCCGACTGGCTGGGAGATGTTGCCGAGCGCCACAAAGACGGCGAGTCGGTGATCGCGGTCGTGCACCCGGCGGTGGCGCGGGCGATCGTGCTGTACGTCGTCGATGCCCCGGCCGAGTCGCTCCGGCACGTCGACGTACGGCCGTTGGCGGCGGTCAACCTCTCCTTGCACGTCGGCTCCTGGTCACTCGCGCTCGACTGAGCGATATCCACAGGCCATCGCCTGACGGGATGCGGCGGACCTCGTCGCCTGGCAGACTGCGGTCAGTCCGGTCTCACGCCCAGGTGACCGGCTGTCACGGGGAGTCACGCCATGGACGAGCTGGCTGAGCGGTATCGCGCCAATCTCGAGGTGCTGGAAGCTGCCCGCATCCGTCTGCAGACCGCGGTCGACGCCGGTACTGCGAACGACGCCCAGCGGCGACGGCTCGAGACCGTCAAGGAACTGCTCACGCCGGTCACGATCTCGGCATTGGATGCCGAGGGCAACGTCATCGCGGTCCAGCGGCCGCGCCAGTTCCTCAAGGTCGATCCGGAGGGACAGGGCCGGGCTGTCGAAGTACTGGGGGACGTCGAGCACGCGAAGAACGTTGCGGTGTTGGTGCCTGGGATGGGGAACAGCCTGGACACCTTTCGTGGGCAGTCCGATCGTGGCGACCTGATCCGGCAGGAGGCCGGTCCGTCGGATACGGCCGTGGTGGTGTGGCTCGACTACGACTCGCCTCAGGGGCTGGTGCAGGCGGCGAGCAAGGATGCGGCGTTGGAGGGCGGGCCGCGGCCGGCGGAGTTCCTGCAGGAGCTCGATCAGTTGAAGGCTGACGGTGCCGAGGTGACCGCGGTCGCGCATTCGTACGGCACCGACGTACTCGGGCAGGCGCTGCTGGACGGCGGACGGGCGAAGCGAGTGGTGATGACGGGGTCGCCGGGCATCACGAAGTACGTCGATGAGGCTGCCGACTTCGTCCAGCCGCCGAGCCGGCTGTACGTCGAGCGCGCGCCGGGGGACTACGTCGCGTACTCCGAATGGCACGGGCCTGACCCGGCGACCTTCCCCGACGCGATCCGGATGGCGACGAACGATCCGATCGCCAACGACGAAGCGGTGTCGGTGCACTGGCACAACGAGTACTACCGGCCGAACAGCGAGGCGCTCCGGAATATCGGACGGGTGGTGCGTGGGGATCTGGGGTCGATCACGACGACTGACACGAGTCGGTCTGCGGAGACCAAGTTGGTGCTGGGGACCTCGTGGGGTGGGCCGTTGAACGCGGTCGCGGGTGCGGCCTCGAAGGTGTACGACGGGGTTGTGGCTCTGAGTAATCCGTCGCAGGAGTCCGCTCGGGCTGCTGCTTCCGGCGTCGGCGGGTCGGGTGCTGGTGGGCGGGGTGGTACTGCTCGGGCGACTGGGGTTACGCGGGGTCGGCGGGCGGAAGGGCCGCGGCGATGACGGGCGGGCGGGAGTTCCTGCGGAACGAGTTGGTGGCGGTGGCGGCAGTCGTCGTACCGGATCAGCAGCCGGTGGTCACGCATGATCCTGGGCCTGTGAACCCGGGGGTGCTGTTCGACGGGCGTGGGGACGCGACCGTGTGTCGGGTATCGGTCGAGACGGGCAACCCGAAGGACCCGGACCCGGCGGCCGCCGTCTCGGCTGCGGCGGAAGCGTTGCGCGCTCGAGGATGGAACGCCGAGGTGTCGGCGCCGGAGGACGGGCACTACCGGGTCGCGGCATCGCGTGACGGGTTCGAGGTCGCCGTACATGCGTGGGCGTCGGACTGGCGGATCACGTTCACCGGGGAGACACCGCTCGTTTCCTGACAACGAAAACGCGGCGTGGTGTCGCGTGGGTTGGCCGCAGGGTGTATCACGGACACCGTGACGTTGACCGAAGCGCGAAACTACCTCCGCTCGGAACTCCTGGCGGTTGCGGCAGTCGTCGTACCGGACCAGACCCCGACGGTCACCCAGGACGTCGGCCCCGCCGACCAAGGCGCCCTCTCCGACGACCGCGGCCGCGAATCCGTCTGCACGATCACCGTCGAAACCGGCGATCCCACCACCCCCGACCCGGTCGCCCAGATCGGCTTCACCGCCGAAACCCTCGAAGCCCGCGGCTGGAAAGTCACCGTCTCCGACGTAACCGACGACCACCACCAGTTGACCGCCCGCCGCCAGGGCTACGACCTCACCGTCGACGCCCACACAACCGACTGGCGCCTAACCTTCACCGGCCAAACCCCAAACGTCGACGACCTGTAGAACCTGGTACGCCGGCCCATCGCGCGCTTCCGCAGCCGCCTCTCGCCGCTCCGCTCCTCGGCGCGACTGCGTAGCACGCGGGGGTGGACCGGCAGTTCAGCTGGTGGCTGCGCGTTCGGTGGCGCTGCGGAGGACGCAGAATTCGTTGGATTCGGGGTCGTGCATTACTACCCAGCCGGTGCCGTCGGGGTTGCGGAAGTCGGTGGCTATGGTGGCGCCGAGGGTCAGGAGGCGGGCGACTTCCTCGTCGCGGGGGATGTCGGGCTCGAGGTCCAGGTGGACGCGGTTCTTGACTGCCTTCTCGTCGTCGTTCTGTTCGAAGAGAAGCGTCATCGAGTCCGTCACGACGGCGGCGTACGGGTCGCCGGGGTGGTCGTCGTCGGGGCGCGGGGCGTTGAGGACCTGCAGCCAGAAGCCGGCCAGCTCGTACGGGTTGTGGGTATCGAACGTCACGGATCGCACGCGAGATGTCATGCGCAGAGGCTACTTCTGGAAGAGCAGTCGGTCGTCCGGAATTTCGGTCGCCAGGTACGGCGCGAAGCCGGCCGCGACCGCGAGCTCCGTCAGCGCCGGCGCGGTCCACCGATGCACGTAGATGTTCATCGGATGCCCGCCGTACCCGGACGTCTTATGAGTCGTCTCCGAGCCGACATGGAAACCCATCAACAGCACCCCGCCCGGAGCCAGCACGCGGTAGAACTCCGCGAAAGCAAGCGGTACGACGTCCCGCGGCAGGTGAATGATCGACCACCACGACACGACACCCGAGACCGAGCCGTCCGCGACATCCAGCGCGGTCATCGAGCCGACCCGGAAGTCCAGCTCCGGATGATCGCGCCGCGCGACCTCGATCATCCCGGGCGACAGGTCGATACCGGTCACCGGTAGACCGCGCTCAGCCAGCAGCCCGGTCGTCCGCCCAGGCCCGCAGCCGACATCGAGCACGGGACGACCGCTGCCCGCGACGAGCTTCGCGAGCAGGTCGAAGGCGGCGTCCTCCCAGTCCGCGCCGTCCACCACGAGCTCGGCGTACGAGGTGGCGACGGTGTCGTAGGAGGTGCGGATGTCGGCCAGGAAGTCTGTCACCCGGCCGACCCTAGAGCCGGCCGGGGACAGTTTTCAGGCCTTGCCGAGAGCCTGCTTCTGCCGGCCCAGTCCCTCGATCTCCATCTCCATCGTGTCGCCGGGAGACAGGTACGGGAACCGGCCGGACAGCGCCACGCCCTCCGGCGTACCGGTGTTCACGATGTCGCCCGGGCTCAGCACCATGTACTGCGAGAGGTCGCGGATCAGCGCCGCCACCGAGAAGATCATGTCCCGCGTGTTCGAGTCCTGCCGCGGCTCACCGTTCACCCACGACCTCAGCACGAGGTTCGTCGGGTCCACCTCGTCGGCCGGGACGAGCGAGGGACCGAGCGGGTTGAACGTCTCGCAGCACTTCCCCTTCGACCACTGCCCGCCGGAGACCTCGATCTGGAAGGTCCGCTCCGACACGTCGTTCGAGACGGCGTACCCCGCGACGCAGGCGAGCGCCTCCTCGTCGGTCTCGACGTACCGCGCCTGCTTGCCGATCACGACGGCGAGCTCGACCTCCCAGTCGGTCTTGGTCGAGTTCCGCGGCACGAGTACGTCGTCGTTCGGGCCGACGACCGTGTTCGGGTGCTTGAAGAAGACGATCGGCTGCTTCGGGGGCTCGGCGCCGCCCTCGGCCGCGTGCGCCGCGTAGTTCATACCGATGCAGACCACTGAGCCCGGGCGGGCGATCGGGGCACCGATCCGGAGGCCGTCGACGGACGCGACCGGCAGCTCCCCGGCGTCCAGCGCTGCGCGGGTCCGCGCGATCCCGTCCGAGCCGAGGAACGCGGCGTCGATATCGGCGGTGATCGGGGTCAGGTCGTGGACGGTGCCGTCGGCGGCGCGCACGTACGGGCGCTCCTCGCCGATCGGACCGAGGCGGAGCAGTTCCACAGAATCTCCCTGGAGTCAGTCCTGGTCAAAGATGGGCCGCAGGCGGGCACGCGAGGCTTCGATGTGCGACCGCATCGCCGCGGCCGCCTCGTCCGGGTTGCCCTTGCGGACCGCGGTCACCACTACCTTGTGCTCTCGCAACGCCTTCGTCGCGATGCCGCCACCGTAGTACAGCCGGAACAGGTGCAGGTGGCAGTGTGTCCGCTGGAAGGACAGCCGGGCCGTCTCGTTGCCGGCCAGCTCCAGGACCAGGTCGTGGAACCGCTGGTCGTGCGCCGCCATCGCCCGGTAGCTCTCGTACGACGGACGATCCGGTACGTCGGTGTAGCTGAGCATCTCGGCCTTCAGCCGCGCCAGGTCCTCGGCCCCGGACCGCTCGGCCGCCCGTCCGGCCGCCCACGGCTCGATGTGCAGCCGGTACTCGAACAGGTCCTCGAACTCCTCGCGGGTCAGCCGGGACGACACCCGGTACCCGCGCAGCGGCTCCTTGATCACCAGGCCGTCGGACTCCAGCCGGGCCAGCGACTCCCGGATCGGGGTCTGGGAGATGCCCAGCTCGCGGGTCAGCGCGTCGATGTTCAGCCGGGTGCCCGGCTCGACCACGCTGTCCATGATCAGGCCCTTGACCGTCTCGTAGACGTCGTCGCTCAGCACCTGTCGCTGGGGCAGGCGGGCGAGCTGCCCTGCGAGTCCCACATGCGCATCCGTCACTGTCACTCCTCCCGGAACGCTCATTCTGCCCCACACTTGACGGCTCCAGTGTGAAGCGGGAGCATCAGGTACGCAATATCCTATAGGATCTGGAGCCGCCCCGTGATGATCAGATTTCGTCGAACCGTCTCGAGCTGCCGGTGAGCACGATCACCAAGGCCGAGGCGTACCTGGTCGATCTCGAGGTCGAGACCGTCCGCACCGACGCCGTACAGGCCTTTCTGAAGCAGGAGACGATCTTCGTCTCCTTGTCGACAACGGACGGGCTGACCGGTGTCGGGTACTCGTACACGATCGGCACGGGCGGCAGCGCAGTACTGGCGTTGTTGCAGGACCACCTGCTGCCCAGATTGGTCGGGAAGGACGCGCGGAACGTCGAAGAGCTCTGGTCGGACCTGTTCTGGTCTACGCACGCCACCACGGTCGGTGCGATCACGTCACTCGCACTCGCGGCCGTGGACACCGCACTGTGGGACCTGCGGTGTCTACGGGCCAGTGAGCCGCTATGGCGACTGGCCGGTGGCTATCGGCAACAGGTGCCGCTGTACGACACCGAGGGCGGTTGGTTGCACCTGACAACCGATGAGCTGGTCGCGGGCGCGCTGGCCTCGCAGAAGGCCGGCTGGCCCGGTGTGAAGCTCAAGGTCGGCAAGCCGCGCGTGCACGAGGACGTGGAGCGGCTGCGCGCAGTACGGGATGCTGTCGGGCCGTCGATGGACATCATGGTCGACGCGAACCAGTCCATGACGTACGCCGAGGCGAAGCGCCGCGCCGCTGCGTTTGAAGCGGTCGACCTGACGTGGTTCGAGGAGCCGCTGCCGGCTGACGACCTGACCGGGCATGTGCGGCTGGCCGAGTCGACGTCGATCCCGATCGCGGTGGGGGAGTCGCTGTACTCCGTCTCGCAGTTCCGGGAGTACGTCGCGGCAGGTGGTGCCGGGATCGTGCAGGTGGACGTGGCGCGGATCGGCGGGATCACTCCGTGGCTGAAGGTCGCGCATCTGGCCGAGACGTTCAACCTGGAGGTCTGTCCGCACTTCCTGATGGAGCTGCACGTCAGCCTGACTGCTGCGGTGCCGAACGGGCGCTACGTCGAGCACATCCCGCAGCTGCGGGCGATCACGCGGTCGGAGATGGCTGTGTTCGAGGGGCATGCCGTGGCGCCCGACGTACCCGGTCTGGGCATCGACTGGGACCAGGACGCGATCGACGATCGGCGTGTCGGATGATGAACCGACACGTCATCCAGGCCGAGGGGACAACCGCAGCATGAGTCGAGTCGATGCGCATCACCACGTCTGGGATCTGAGCGTTCGTCAGCAGACGTGGATGGTCGGGCCGGAGCTGGATCCGATCCGGCGGAACTTCTCGATCGAGGACCTCGCGCCGCTCGCCGCCGCGGCCGACGTCACGTCGACCGTGCTGGTCCAAACTGTCGGGCTGGTCGAGGAGACCGTCGAGTTCCTGGAGATTGCCGCTGGCAACGATCTGGTGGCCGGTGTCGTGGGTTGGGTCGACCTCACAGCCGACGATATCGCCGAGGCGCTCGACGGGCTGCGGTCCCGCCCGGACGGCGCTTATTTGAAGGCGATCCGCCACCAGGTCCACGATGAGCCCGACGACAACTGGCTCCTGCGCCCCGACGTACAACGCGGTCTGGCCGCCATCGCCGACGCTGGCCTCGCGTACGACCTCCTCACCAAGACCCCGCATCTCCCCGCCGCGATCCAGACCGCCCGCAACCTCCCACAACTCACCTTCGTCGTCGACCACATCTCCAAGCCCGTCATCGACGAACCACTCGAGCCCTGGGCAACTCACCTCCGCGAGCTGGCCGCCCTCCCCAACGTCACCTGCAAACTCTCCGGCATGGTCACCGAGGCCCCCTGGACCACCTGGAAACCCACAGACCTCCAGCCGTACGCCGACGTAGTCCTGGAAGCCTTCACCCCCGCCCGAGTCATGTTCGGCTCCGACTGGCCCGTCTGCCTCCTGGCCGCCACCTACAACCAGGTAGTAGAAACCGCCGAAACCCTGACCTCCAGCCTCACCCCCCGCCGAACACGACGCAATCTTCACCACGACCGCCACCCGCACCTACAAGCTGTAATGGACCTTGAGGCGATCTGCCGACGGGCGCTGGGCGCGGAGCTGACGCAGGCGGTTGAGCTCGGATACGGGTCGTACAACAGCGTCTACCGAGTCGAGCTGGCCGGGTGGGACGAGCCGGTGATTCTCCGGGTGACGCCGGCGGAGGACGAGCAGTTCGGCTCCGAGCGCCACCTGATGCGGAACGAGTACGCCGCTGTGCCGTGGCTCGGCGTGATCGCGGGATTGATGCCTCGGGTGCTGGCCGTCGACTGGTCGCACGACCTCGTCGACCGGGACTGGATGATCCAGACGTGCCTCCCGGGCGTGCCCGCGCCGGAGGGGTTGGGGAGGTATCCGCGGTCGGGGCGTACGACGTTCTTCCGGCAGCTCGGTGCGATTGCGCGCTCGGTGCACGACGTACGCGGGCCGTACTTCGGTCGACCGGCTGGGCCTGCACATTCGTCCTGGAGTGAGGTAGTGATCGCTTCGTTCACGCAGATCGCGGAGGACCTAGAGCGGGTGGGGCTCGATGCCGCGGACGTGCGGAGAGCGGCGGCGATGGCTGCGGAGGGCCCGCTGGATGAGGTGCGGGAGCCGCGGCTGCTTGCGGGGGATCTGTGGACCGTCAACTGCATGCTGGACGCCGAGGCGCCGGAGCCGTTGATCTCAGGGGTGCTGGACTTCGATCGGGCCGAGTTCGGGGATCCGGCGGCGGACTGGACGATCCGGATGGCGCAGGCGAAGGCCGACGAGCGGGAAGCGTTCTGGGAGTCGTACGGCGAGTTGGACCGCTCACCGGACGCCGTGTGGCGGGCGCGGATCTACGAAGCTCGGCACCTGGCGGCGATCCGCTTGGAGCGCTATCGCCTAGGTAAGACCGAAGCCGTCCGGGAGAGCTACGAAGCGATGGCGAAGATCCTCAGCTAGCGGCGGCGGGAGGGACGAACTCGACGCGGACGCCGATCAGGCGGATTGGGCGGCGGATCTCGAACTTCTGCAGTAGGTCTAGGGCTGTGGTGGCGATGACTTCGGGGTCCTGGGTCGGGGACTTGAGTTTGCGGCTCTTGATCGGGGTGTAGAAGCTGATGAAGCGGAGCTTGACCCAGACGCGTTGGATGGTGCGGCCGTCGGCGACCACCTCGCGGGTGACCTCTTCGGCGATGCGGCGGACCTCGCGTTGGATGTCGGGGAGTTCTACCAGGTCTGTCTGGAAGGTTTCCTCGTGGCTGCGGGACACCGGTTCGCGCGGGACGTCGGTGACCTGCGTGTCGCCGAGGCCGCGGCCCAGGGCGGCGTACCAGGCACCCATGTTGGGGCCGAAGCGTTTCTTCAGTACGTCGACATCGGCCGCGGCGAGCTCGGCGACCGTGGTGATGCCGAGTTCGTTGAGGTTCTTCTCCATCCGGCTGCCGATACCCCAGAGGTCGCGGATCGGGCGATGGTCCATCACCTCACGCCAGTTCGCGGCCGTCAGGCGGTAGACACCGGCGGCTGCGTCGGCAAGCGAAGCGCCCTCGAAAGGCACCGCGTGCGAGCGCTCGTGCTTCGCGAAGCCGGTGGCGAGTTTGGCGCGGGTCTTGTTGTCTCCGATGCCGATCGAGCAGGTCAAGCCGGTCCGCTCGGCCACGGCCGCGCGCAGCTCGCCGGCCAACGCCTCCGGATCGTCGGTCTCGGCGCCGACGATGCACTCGTCCCAGCCCCAGACCTCGACCACGACCGGGAACGAGCGCAGCGTGTCCATCACCTCGGCCGACGCCGCGTCGTACGCCGCCGGGTCCGAGGGCAGGAACACCGCCTGCGGACACTTCTTGTACGCCGCCCGCACCGGCATGCCGGAATGTACGCCGAACTCGCGCGCCTCGTACGACGCGGTGGCGACCACCTGCCGAGGTTTGGTCGGATCACCGGACCCGCCCACCACGACAGGCAGCCCCCGCAGCTCAGGCCGCCGCCGGATCTCCACGGCCGCGATGAACTGATCCATGTCCACGTGCAGGACCCACCAGCTCATACCGCACAGATAACCACATCAGCTCGACGCACTGGAGTACGTCAGCAGTCCGCGCCGCCAGACCAACCGAACTAGTGTCATTGCCACTACCGCCAGTCCGAGCCCGAGCCCGACCGGTCCCCAGCCCAGATCGCCGGCCAGCGCCCGCACCGGGAACGTCGTCGCGAACGCCACCGGGAACGCGAACGTCAGGAACGTCCGGACCGCGACCGGGAAGAACACCAACGGGTACCGCCCGGCCTCCACCATGCTCAGGAAGACGACCCCGATCGGGTTCACCGATTGCAACCAGAACGCCAGGAACGACATCGCCGACCACACCGCCGTCAGCAACACCAACCCGCAGCCGGCCAGTACGACGGCCTGCACCACCTGCCCGAAACCAGGACGCAGATCCGACTGCACCAGCCCGATCACGAGTACGACGATGCCGCTGGCAACGTTCGTCAGCTCGGCGACGTTGATCCACCGCAGCGTCAGGTAGAACTGGCTCGACACCGGCCGCAGCAGCACCCCGTCCAGCTCGCCCTCGGTCAGGTACGTCGTCATCCGGTTCAGATTCGGCGCGACGAACGTCGCGATCAGGCCGGTGATGATCTGGAACACGCCGACCAGCGCGATCACCTCGGCCCGCGACCACCCGTGCACCTCGGACGTGAACCCGAACAGCAGCAAGGTCGGCACGATCCCCAACCCCAACTGCACAAGGCCCACCAGCAGCGTCGTCAGGAAATGCGCGCGGTAATGCGTCTCGCGGACAACCGCCTGAGCGAAGAACCGCCGCCACAGCCGGACATGCCGCCACTGCATCTGCAACCGGTTCCGGTCGAGCGAGCGCCGCTCCTCGGCATACGTCTTCACGCTCCCACCGCCGAGTACGCCCGGATCCCCGCCGCCCACACGAGTCGAGCGCCAGCGCCGAGTACGACGACGTACCCGAGCTGGACCCCCAACCCGGCAAGCAACTCGCGGCCGGTCAGCTGGCCGGCGACGATCTCGACCGGGAACGACACCGTGTACCGGAACGGCTGATGGTCGACGAAGCCGCGCGACCACGCAGGCATCAGCGCGAGCGGTACGACGGCGCCCGACAGCACGCTCGCGATGATTACGCGCGCCTGCACGAGCGCGCCCACGTCATCCATCCAGAACGCCAGCGCCGCGATCAGGATGTCGATCGTGAACACCAGCACCGCGCCGAGCACGATGCTGACCGCGAACAACGCCCACCGCCCGACGCCGGCCGGAATGTTCATCGAGTCGCGGAAGATCCACCAGACGATCCCGATCATCGGCACCAGCGCGAACAGCTTCAGGAACTTCTCGGACAGGTTGTTCGCGACGAATCCGACCAGCAACGACGCCGGCCGCACCATCCAGCTGGACAGCTTGCCGAGCCGGATGTCGTTCGCGAGAAACGCCGCCATCCACGACGACGTCGCCATCGTGACGAACCCGAGCAGCACGAAGTACGTCGTGATGTACCGCTCGTCGACCGGGAGTTGTGCGCCGTTCGAGAGCGCGGTCCGCCAGATCAGCAGCGAGATGATCGGCATGCAGATGTTGGCCAGCATGAAGATGATCCACGCCCCGCGGTACACGGACTGCTGCGCGATCTCGGCCGCGGTCATCCGCCGTACGACGCGAAGGTTGCGCGCGACTGTGTTCATGACGCGTACCCCAGCGTGCTCCGGCGGAGGAACAGGTCGCGCATGATGTCCTCGACATCCGCATCCGCGACGTCGAGGTCGACCAGCGGACCGAGCCGGGTGAGCTGCTCCATCACGAAGCCGGCCCGCTCTCGATCCGCTTCGAGCTTCACCGTCTGACCGTCCACCTCGACGGCCGTAACGCCGTCCAGCCCGGTGAGCCGGTCGCCGTCGACAGGTGTCGCGTACGTCGCCCGCACCAGCTTGCGCGGCTGCGCCGTACGCACCAGATCATCCAGACCGCCGTCGAACTGCAGCCGGCCGTGGTCGATGATCATCACCCGCGAGCAGAGCGCCTCGATGTCGTCCATGTCGTGGCTGGTGATCAGGATCGTCGTACCGCGCACCCGGTTGACGTCGGCGAGGAAGGATCGAACGCGAGCCTTCGCAACGACGTCGAGACCGATCGTCGGCTCGTCGAGGAACAGGATCTCCGGGCCGTGGACCAGCGCGGCCATCAGCTCGAGCTTCATCCGCTCACCGAGCGAGGTCTTGCGGACCTGGACGTTCAGCAGATGCTCGACCTCGAGCAGCTCCGCGAGCTCGGCGACGTTGTGGTCGAACTCCGCTGTGGACAAGCCGTACATGTCCTTGTGCAGCAGGAGACTCTCCATCGCCGGCACGTCCCACCAGAGCATGGTCTTCTGCCCCATGACGAGCGCGATCCGGCGCAGGTAGTCGTGGTTGCGATCGGACGGCGTGTGACCGAGGACCTCCAGCTCGCCGGAGGTCGTGTACAGCAGGCCGGACAGCATCTTCAGTGTGGTCGTCTTGCCCGCGCCGTTCGGGCCGAGCAGGCCTACGACCTCGCCGCGGTTGATGTCGAAGGTGACCCGGTCGACGGCGAGCCGGGTCTCGTAGGTGCGTTTCACCAGGCTCTTCAGCGCTCCGCCGAGTCCGGCGCGCTGCTGGTGGAACGTGTAGGTCTTGGTCAGATCATGTGCCGCGATAACAGGCGGCTGGGCGTGCGCAGGCGTCACGAAAGGAACACCGCTTTCGAAAGAGTCGATGACTACGGACCGGGTAGCGCCACCGCGCAAACGCGCAGAGCGCAGGACGCACTTCGCCGACATGAATTCGGCCGGGGGACCCCGAGGTCCGTCCCGGCTACGCGACCCGATCCGATCGCGGAGTTCGCTAACCCATAGTCAGGCGAGGTGACGACATCGCTCCCTGTGGTCCTTTCGATGCGGCTACCGCAACCACCGTAGAGCGAGCCGGAAAGCGCCGTCCACCGGATATCTATCTGCTACGGGTTTCATATAATATGCTTTCCGTATGAATGAGATCGAGCTGTCTGCCGGAGTCCTTCAGTACGTCGACAGCGGCGACGGGCCGGTCGTCGTACTGCTGCATGGGCTGTTGATGGACGCGTCGCTCTGGGACGGCGTGATCTCCGACCTGCGTTCCGACCATCGATGTATCGCACCGACGCTTCCGTTCGGAGCGCATCGGCGACGGATGAACGACGGCGCCGATCTGTCGCTGCGCGGGATCGCCGACCTGGTGCTCGAGTTCCTCGAACGGCTCGACCTGCAGGACGTCGTACTCGTCGGGAACGACACCGGCGGCGCGGTGGCGCAGCTGGTGCTCGGAGCTGAGCCCAAGCGCGTCGCGAAGGCTGTGCTGGCGTCGTGCGAGGCGTTCGACAACCTGCCGCCCGGGCTGACGGGACGGGTGCTCGCGTTGTCCGGACGGTTGTCGCCGCGGTTGTTCGGAGCGTTCATGCAGCAGATGCGGCTGAAGGCGGTACGCCGGTCGCCGCTCGCCTTCGGGACGTTGACCAAGCGCGGCGACGCGACCACGGCGCAATGGATCCGGCCGTTGCTCGAGCAACCCGAGCTACGCGCGGAAACCGTGCGGATGCTCCGCGCCGTCTTCGCGGACCAAGATCTGTTGACCGAAGCCGCGGCCGACCTGCGCCGCTTCGATCGACCGGCGCTCGTCGTCTGGGCTGCGGACGATCGGGTAATGCCGACAGAGCACGGCCGGCGTCTCGCCGAACTATTGCCACAGGCAACCTTCGTCGAGGTTCCTGACAGCTACACGCTCATTCCGCTGGACCAGCCGGGCGAGTTCGCCGGTCTGATCAGAGCTCTTTGCGCATCTGCTGGGAGATGACCGCGTAGCCGAGCGAGTCGTACAGGCCGATCGCGGTCTTGTTGTCACCGAAGACGTTGAGGTCGAGCTGCTTGTGGCCGAGGCGCCGGCACTCCTCCTCGCCGGCGAGCATGATCGCGCGGCCGTACCCCTTGCCGCGCTGGTTGCTGTCGACCTCGATGCCGTAGATGAACGGAACCCGTGCGCGCGTGCTGATCCACAAGCTGCCGACCGGCTCGTCGCCTGAGAACGCGGTCCAGATCAGCTGGTGCTCGGTGGCCGGCCCATCCGGCAGCAGCTTCTTGGTCTCGTCGTACGCGAACTTGAGCGCCTCGTCCTCAGCCAGCCCACGGGCCGGGCCGATCCCGGCCGCGAACGAAGTGGCGGCGCGGTCCATCCAGGACGGGTACTCGGATTCGGTGATCGGGCGGAGCAGCACCGCAGGCGTGGTCACGCCCTGACGATAGCCCGGCTATCGTGCGCGGGTGACGGAATTGACGCTCGAAGTGGCTCAGAAGCTGTTGGCGGCGCAGCCGTTCAGCCTGTTGGTCGGCGCGCGGGTGACCGCGTTCGGGGACGGCGGCGCGACGCTGGAGCTTGATATCCGTACGGAACTCCAGCAGCAGAACGGTTTCCTGCACGGAGGCGTTCTCGCGTACGCCGCGGACAACGCGATCACCTTCGCAGGTGGCTCGGCGCTCGGCCCGGACGTGCTGACCGGCGGGTTCACGATCAGTTACCTGCGCCCGGCCCGGGGCGCGATCCTCCGGGCCGAGGCGAAGGTCGCCCACGCGGGCAGGCGTCAGGCGACGTGCACCTGCGAACTCACCACGATCGACGACGCCGGTACGCCGACCCTGTGCGCGATCGCCCAGGGCACGGTCATCACCCGCTAGTCGAAGAGCTCCTCGAGGAACGACTTCTTCTTCTTGCGTGAGTGCTGATTCCCGTACGCGCGGTCGTCGTACCGCCTCTTCTCCTCGTACCGCTTCTCTTCGTAGCGAGGCTGCGGTGACGGGGAGTTGTACTGCAGCTCGGCGTCCACCAGCCGCTCCAGCTCACCGCGATCGAGGAAGATCCCGCGGCACTCTCCGCACTGGTCGACGGTGACGCTGTTGCGCTCGTACGAACGCATCTGGCCACGACACTTGGGACACTTCAAGCTCTCCATCCAGCAACCCTAAGTGACGAAATCCGCCCACAGGTCTACTCTCAGCGAACTCTCAGCAAGTCCTCATTTGAAGCTGGAGAGGAACGTCTTCAGGATCGGCCCGGCGGTGTGCGAGCCGGACTCGCCGCCCTCGACGATGACCGCGAACGCGACGTCGCCGCGATAGCCGGCCATCCAGGCGTTGGTGATCACCTTGCCGCCGGAGACGAGCTCGGCCGTACCGGTCTTCGCCGCGACCGCGCCGTTGCCGGCCAGCACCTTCGCCGTACCGCCGGTGACCGTGGTCCGCATGAACGTCCGCAGCGCCGCAACAGTTGCCGCAGGCAACGGAGAGGCCGCTGCGCCGGCCGCGTCCTTACCCGGTACCAGTACCGGCTTCATCGCCGTACCGTGGTCGACCGTCGCGGCGACCAGCGAGATCGCCAGCGGGCTCGCGGTGACCGTGCCCTGGCCGATCATCGACGCGGCCTCGGCCACGTCATCCTTCGGCAGCGGTACCTGACCGCCGTACGCGTTGATCGACAGGTTCAGGTCGCGCCCGATGCCGAACATCGCCGCGGCCTTGGTCATCCCGTCCTTCGGCAGCCGCGCATGCTGCGAGATGAACGCGGTGTTGCAGGACTCGTTGAACGCCTTCTGCATCGTGCCCGCGCCGTACGCCGCGAGACCGTCGTAGTTCTTGAACGTCTTGCCGAACACGTTGATCGTGTTCGTGCACGGCAGCGCGGTCGCGCCGGTCTCGCCGCTGCCGATCAACGCGGCCGAGGTGACGATCTTGAACGTCGAACCCGGCGCGTACTGGCCCTGGAACGCGCGGTTGTAGCTCGCCACCGTCGGACCGTTCGCCGCGGCGAGGATCTGCCCGGTCGATGCCTGTACAGCGACCAGCGACGCCGGCAGCTTGCTCGTCGCCAGCGCGGCCTCGGCCGACTTCTGCATGGCGGTGTCGAGCGTGGTCTTCACCGGCTTGCCGGCAGTGCCCTTCTGGCTGAAGACGGTCTTGATCGTCAGCTTGGTCTTGCCGTCCCGCAGCGTGACGGTGCCGCCCGGAGTACCCGCGAGCTGCTGCTGGAACGCGTACTGCAGACCCGTCGTACCGACCTGGTCCTGCGCCGACGCGGCCGGGCCGGCGTTCTTCAGGGTGTCCGCGGTCGCGGTCTTCATCGTGCCGATCAGGTTCTTGGCGAACGTTGCGGTCGGCGGCAGCGACTGCGTGCCGCCCATCGTCAGTACGCCCGGCAGCTTGCCCATCGTCGGCCGCAGCGCTTCCCACTGCTCGGCGCGGATCGTGATCGCATCCACGAACTGCCCGGCCGGGGCTGCCTTCGCGCGGGCCGCGAGCTTCGTCCCGTCGACCTGCAGGTACTTCGTGAACGCGGCGTACGTCGCCGGCGTCGCCACCGCGCCGGATGCGACGCCGACGATCACGACCGGCCGGTTCGCGGTCAGCGCGACACCGTTGCGGTCAAGGATCGAGGCACGCGCGGGCAGGGCACGGACACGCTTGAGGTAGTTGGTGTCGCCGAGGCCGGGGTAGATGGTGTCGCCGGAGGCCTTGATCTTCCACGCGTCCGCGGTCTTCACCGCCGTCGCCGTACTCGTCCACTTCATGGCGCCGATGCCGCGCAGCTGCGCCTCGACCGCCAGCTCCTGGGTGCAGTTGTTGGCGTCGCTGCACTTCGGGTCGCCCTGCGGGGTGACCGTCACGGTGCTGGCGACCAGCGCGGTGTCGGTGTCGTCGAGCCGCTTCGCGAACACAGTCGGGTTGTCGGTGAGCGCTCCGGCAGCGTCCGGCTTGCCGTCCGGCGCCCACGCCTTCACCCATGCGTCGGCGAACTGCTTGATGACAGCGCCGGAGGCCTTCTGCTCGTCGTTCCCGGACTTGCCGCCGCCGGATTTGCTGTCGGAACAACCGGCCGTGATCAGCAGACTACTCAGACAGACGATCGCAGTGGTTCGCTTCACTTTCCCAACTCTCGCACGACGACGGGTGGACACCGGGCACAGTCTTCGGCGTGTGGCATCTCGCCACGAGGGCGAAACTACTCAGTCCACGCAAGTACGACGCGGCCGACCGCTCAGGAGTTGGCGTCAGAGTGAGCGTGAATCAGGGGCAAGTGGTTGCGTGAATCGGCCCGGCCAGGTTCTGGAACCGCGTTCCAGCCTCGGCGCACGCGGCGTATTCTGCTCCTTTGTGACCCGCCTTGCGCTGCACAGCCGCCTGATTCCCGGTACCGAAGAGGCCTACGAGATCGAGCACGCTCGCGTCTGGCCGGAGCTGATCGCCTCGATGCACGCCGCCGGCATCAGCGACTGGTCGATCTGGCGCAGCGGCCGCGACCTGTTCCACCTGGTCGACGCCGACGATTTCGAGGCATCGGTCGAGTACCTCCGCACCGACCCGACCGACCAACGCTGGCAGCAACACATGAGCCAGTTCGTCGAAGGCTTCGCGCAGAATCCGGAAGGCGTGGCCGGCCAGTCCCTCCGCCACGTGTGGACCATGAGCGAGCAGATCGACTAGTACATCTCCCAGACGAGCACCTCGGCGCCGCCCGGCCCGGCGGTGAGACGCCCGCCCGAGTCGGCCTGCCGTACGGCGTCCCCGGTCCCCAGCTCGCCGGCCCCCTCGAGCTCCGCCGTACCCGTCGCCACGAACAGATGCAGGTACGGCGCTGCCGGCAACTCGACTGCCTGCGCCGGGGCCAGCCGCGCGACCGACATCCCGGCCTGAGGCTGGTTGAGGCGGATCGCCGTACTCGAGGCGTGCTTGGCCAGCCCCGAGGCGACGGGGATCAGCTCACCCGTCGTCAGATCCAGCTCCGCCTGCTCGTAGGACGGGGGCAGATCGAACGCGTCCGGCCGTACCCACATCTGTGCGTAATGGACCGGTTCGCCGCCGTCGTTCCACTCCGAGTGCTGGATCCCCGAGCCCGCACTCATCCGCTGCGCCAGCCCCGGGTAGACGATCCCGCTGTTCCCCTGCGAATCCCGGTGCGCCAGCGCGCCCCGCAGTACCCAGGTCACGATCTCCAGGTCCTGATGCGGATGCGTCTCGAACCCGGTGCCTGGGGCAACTGTCTCGTCGTTGTGCGCGACCAGGAACCCGAACCCGACGTTCGCCGGGTCGTAATGCGGCCCGAACGAGAACGAATGCCGCGAGTCCAGCCATTCGCTGACCGTCCGGAACCGCTCGTCCGCCCGCCGGATCTCCATGGGGTCTAGTAATACCCCGTCTCGCCGTCGAGCAGTTCGCGCATGGTGTCGAGCTGCCCGACGTGCCGTGCCGTCTCCTCGACCATGTGAATCAGGATCCACCGCAGCGACGGCTGGAACCTGGGGTCCTTGGCGACGTCGTCCAGCGCATGGGCGGCGGTGATCTCGTTCGAGTCGGCCCACTGCGCGTCGAACTCGTCCAGCAGCCGCGCGAGCGGTACGCCGTCCACCCGCCAGTCGGCGTTCTCCGGCTCCTTCTGGAAGCCCGGGTTGTCGCCCGGCTCGTCCAGGAACACGGCGTGGAACCAGAGGTGCTCGTTCCACCGCAGGTGCGAGACCAGCCCGGCCGGCGTCATCAGCGGCGACGTCGGGAACACGGACCGATGCTCGTCCTCGGGCTTCAGGCCTTCGAGCTTCCGGCGTACCAGCACCCGCTGCAGGTCCAGCCAGCCGATCAGCTGCGTGCGCTCGTCGGCAGTCAGAGGCGGTCGTGCCGCGTAGAGATTCATGCGAGGACCGTAGCCAACGCTGTGTTCACCGCGAGAACGAGAGGGACTGCGCCGCTCGGTGGGCGGCGCAGTCCCGGTTCTGGTACGACGGCTGGTCAGCCGGTGGGGTTCCCGTTGTCGGAGCCGAGGGTTGCCTTGATGGGTTGCTGCTTGCCGGCGCGGGTGACGGTCAGGGTGACCTGATCGCCCGGGCGGTGCGAACGGACTGCGGCGACCAACGCGTCCCCTGACGCGATCGCCTTGCCGTCAACAGCGGTCACCACATCACCTGACTGGAGACCGGCTTTGTCCGCCGCACCGCCGGACGTGACCTCGCCCAGGCGTGCTCCGTTCGTGAGCCCGTCGGAGGACTGCGCGTCGCCGACCGTCACACCGAGCCGCGCATGCGTGGCCTTGCCCTTGGCCACCAGCTCGTCGATGATCGGCTTGGCCTGGTCGATCGGGATAGCGAACCCCAGGCCGATGTTGCCGCCTTCGGATTGTCCCGATCCGCCGGCGGTTTTGATCGCGCTGTTGATACCGACCACCTGGCCGGCGAGGTCGATCAGGGCGCCGCCGGAGTTACCCGGGTTGATCGCGGCGTCCGTCTGGATTGCTGGGAAGACTGTCGTGCTGTCCTGCTGCTCGTCACCCGATGTCACCGGGCGGTTCAGCGCCGAGACGATACCGCTGGTCACGGTCGCCTCCAGGCCGAACGGCGAACCGATCGCGACCACGCCCTGCCCGACCGCGAGCTTGCCGCTCGACCCCAGCGTGGCCGGGGTCAGGTCGGTCGCGTTGGCGTGGATGACGGCGAGGTCGGTGAGCGGGTCGGTGCCCTTCACCGTGGCGTTGACCGTGCGGCCGTCGTTCAGCATCACGGTGATCGTGGCGCCTTGACCGGCACCCGCGACCACGTGGTTGTTGGTGACGATCAGGCCGTCCTTGCTGATCACGATGCCGGACCCGGTCGCCGCGCCCTGCGACGTCGCGACCGCGATCTTCACCACGCTCGGCAGCACCTTGGCCGCGGCGCTCTGCACCGAGCCGTCCGGCGCGGCCGCGGGTGCGGCCTGGTTGCCGTTCAGCGGTGCGGTCACGGACGGGCTGTTCGTGGTGTGGTCGTTGGAGGCCGAGTAGACGGCCGCGCCGCCGACACCGCCGGCCAGACCGACCAGCAGCGCGGTCAGCGCCACCGCGGCCAGACCGGCCCGCTTCTTCGGCTTCTCGGCCGTAGCCGTGGCCGGCTGCGGTCCGAAGGGCCAGTTCGGGCCCGGAGACGTCCCCTGATGCGTCCCCGGCGCGCCGAACTGCGGGTAGGTACTCCCACCTGAGGGGTACTGTCCCGGCCGCTGCCCCTGCGGCCCCGATTCCGGCCTCTGCTGACCCGGCTGACCACCCTGCGGCGCGAACTGCTGTTGCTGATGCTGCCCGTACATCGGCAACTGCTGCGTCCGCTCCGGCCCCTGCGGACCTTGCGGGTTCTGGCCGGGCTGGTTCTGCGGCGGCTGGTTCTCGGTCATGGCAATTACTGTCTCCGCCGCACCTGAGAGGGCCCTGAAGATCCGCTCGGAGTGACCGAAGAACTCCATGAAGATCCTCTGAAGGACCTGTCAGGAAGTCTTCAGCGGGTCTGCGTGGCCGCGTGTGGGAGCCACAGGGTGAACTGGGCGCCGGCGCCGGGGACGTTTCGGGCGTAGATCATGCCGCCGTGTTGTTCGGCTGCGTGTTTGACGATGGCCAGGCCCAGGCCGGAGCCGGGGCGGCTGCGGGCCTCGCTGGAGCGGTAGAAGCGCTCGAAGACGTGGGGCAGGTCCGCCTCGGCGATGCCGGGGCCGGAGTCCGTGACTGTGAGTACGCCGTCCAGCAGGCGGACTGTGACGTGTCCGATCGGTTGCCCGTCGCTGCGCTGCTCCGCGCCCTCAGGGGTGCTGTACTTCGCGGCGTTGTCGAGCAGGTTGGTGACGGCACGGCCGAGGAGGCGCTCGTCGCCCCAGACCGGGAACGGCGTGATCTGCACGTCCCACTCCAGTCCGGGCGCGCGGCGGCGTACCTTCATCACCGCGTCCTCGACGACGTTGGAGAGCTCGATCAGCTCCGCGTTGCGTACCTGCGGTGTGTCGCGGGCCAGCTCGGTCAGGTCACCGATGAGGGTGGTCAGCTCGTCCATCTGGGCGCGTACGTCGTCGAGCAGCTGCTGACGGTCCTCGGGGCGGAGTCCGCCGCGTTTGTCCGCCTGGGCGAGCAGGTCGAGGTTGGTGCGCACGCTGGTGAGGGGTGTCCGGAGCTCGTGGCCGGCGTCACCTACGAGGCGACGCTGCCGGTCGCGCGACTGTGCGAGGGCGCCGAGCATCGCGTTGAACGCCATAGCCAGGCGCGAGATCTCATCCGTGCCGCCTACCGGGATCGGCTTCAGGTCCTCGGTCCGGGCGACGTGTTCCGCCGCACCGGTCAGCCGAGCCAACGGCCGCAGACCAGACCGCGCGACCGCGTTGCCGGCCAGCGCGGCGCCGATCACGCCGATGAGCCCGAACGCCCACAGCACCACGCCGAGGTTGTGGAGGGTCTCGTCGATGGGTCCCAGCGATTGTGCGACAACCAGCGCCCCGGGCTGAAGGAAGTTGTCCGGCTCCGCCTGGCAGGCCTGGCTCCGGCCCTGCGGGCAGTAGCTCGCCGGGACGGCGACCACGCGGAAGTGCGAGCCGCCGTTGCGTACGCCGACCGTCCGTAGGCTGGCCTCGTTGCCCTGCTCCCGTGCCACCTGGAGCTCGTCCTGACCCATCGGCGGCAGAAGGCTGTTCGGCGGCCCGAACTGCTGCCCCTGCGCACTGATCACGCCGACGCGGATGTCGCTCAGGCCGAGAGCGTCGGAGGGAACGCCCTGGAGGATCGTGAGGTCGGTCAGAACGCCTTTCTTCGCGGCCGCGGCGGCGCGCTGGGTGAGGCTGTTGTCGAGGTTTTGGTACATCTGTTGGCGCACGGTGATGTACGCCGCGACGCTCACGATTGCGACCGCCAACCCGACCGCGACCGCGGCGAGCAGTGTCACGCGGGCGTGCAGGCTCAGCTTGTGGAGGGTTTCGTTCCACCAGCTCTGGGTCCGGGCGGCAGTCGCCGCCACGCGGTTTCCGTTGCTCTTGGCAACAGGTTGTGCGGGTTGTTGCGGCTGCTGCGGTCGTCCGGCGTACGACGGGAAGTCGTCGGGGTGTTGCTGGCTCACGGTGGGGTGTCCCTCAGCACGTACCCGATGCCGCGGACGGTGTGGATCAGGCGGGGCAGGCCGTTGACCTCGGTCTTGCGGCGCAGGTAGCCGATGTAGACCTCGAGCGAGTTCGCCGTGGTCGGGAAGTCGTAGCCCCAGACCGCGTCCAGGATGACCGCGCGCTCCAGCACGCGGCGCGGGTTGCGGATCAGCAGCTCGAGCAGGGAGAACTCGGTCCGGGTGAGCTGCATCGCGACGTCACCGCGGTGCACCTCGTGCGCGTCGACGTCGACCACGAGGTCGGCGTACTGCAGCACCTCGCCGCGCTGGCCGCCCTCGCCGGGCGTCGTGCTGCGTCGCAGCAGCGCGCGCAGCCGGGCCAGCAGCTCCTCGAGCGCGAACGGTTTGGTCAGGTAGTCGTCACCGCCGGCGTCCAGGCCGTCGACCCGGTCCGCGACCGCGTCCCGCGCGGTCAGCACCAGGATCGGCACATTGTTGCCCGCGGCCCGCAAGGCCTTGGTGGTCTCCAGGCCGTCCAGCCGCGGCATCATCACGTCCATCACCACGACGTCCGGCTCGACGTTGCCGATCACCGCGAGCGCCTCGGCGCCGTCGGACGCGGTCACCACCTCGAAGTCGTTGAACTCCAGCGAACGGCGCAGCGAGTCCCGGACCGCCCGGTCGTCGTCCACCACCAGTACCCGCATCGTCTTGCCCCGCTCCGCTCGAAGTTCCGCTCAGCCGAGAGTAGGTCGCTTCTTTGAGAATCGCCTGAGAACCCGCTGATCGCTCGCACAACACCTCCAGCACACCTTAGGTTGCCAGACGTGGACCTTCTCGAATTCACCCCTGAGCCCGCCGAACTCGCCTGGACCTTCGGCGGTGCGCCGCCCGTACGCCGGGTCAAGCCCGGTACCGCCCTGCGGTTGTGGACCGAGGACGCATTCGCCGGCAGCCTCCGCAGTACGACGGATCTGGCCAGCGCCTCGCTGAACATGCCGTTCGTCAACCCGCAGACCGGACCGTTCTACGTCGAGGGCGCCGAGCCGGGGGACACCCTGGCGCTGCACTTCGTCGAGCTGACGCCGGCCCGGAGCTGGGGCGCCTCGGCGACCATCCCGTTCTTCGGCGGCCTGACCAGCACCGACCGGACCGCCACGCTGCAGGACCCGCTGCCGGAGCGGACCTGGATCTACGAGGTGGACACGGTCAACCAGACCGTCGGGTTCCAGGCGCAGGGCAGTGACCTGGAGATCGCCCTGCCGCTCGAGCCGATGCTCGGCACGGTCGGCGTCGCGCCCGCCGCCGGTGAGGTCCGGTCAGCGCTGGTCCCGGACATGTTCGGCGGCAACATGGACACGCCGGAGATGCGTGCCGGCTCGACCTGCTACCTGCGCGTGAACGTCGAGGGAGCACTGTTCTCGGTCGGCGACGGCCACTACCGCCAGGGCGAGGGCGAGTCCTGCGGTACGGCGGTCGAGGGCGCGATGAACGTCGTACTGATCGTCGACCTGCTCAAGACGCCCGGACCGGTCTGGCCGCGGCTGGAGAACGACGAGTACCTCGCCGTCATCGGTTCGGCCCGCCCGCTCGAGGACGCGTGGCGAGCCGGCCAGGTCGACATGGTCAACTGGCTCGGCTCGCTCTACGGCCTCGACAAGTTGGACGCGTACCAACTGCTCAGCCAGGTCAGTGAGGTCCCGCTGGCCAACGTGGTGGACGCCAACTACAGCGTGGTCACCAAGGTCCCGAAGCGCCTGCTCCCACCGGTCACGGCGTACGACGGCATCCACCAGCACCTGCGCACCGCGTTCAGCTGAACTGCTGTACGACGTCCTCCGCGTATCGCTGCATCGGCTCGTGGTCGTACGCGACGCCAGGGATGTAGGAGATGACGTAGTCGATCCCCGCCTCGGCGAGCTGCTCCACGTGCTCGCTGAGCTCCTTCGTCGTGATCACGTCGGCCAACACATGGGACGTCCCGCCGGAACCGATCTCCCGGAACTCCTCCAGGCTGTACCGCCGACGGGCCTTGGCTGTCGCGGTCACCGGATCGGCGCCGGACTCGATCGGGAACACGTTCAGGCTGGTCGACTTGATGATCTCGTCGTAGTCGCGGCCGACGTCCTCGCAGTGCTGCCGGAGGATCGCCAGCTTGTGCTTGATCACGTCGACACGTCCGGTGCCGAAGTTGCAGGCGTCACCGTACTTTGCAACTAGTCGCAATGTAACGCGTTCACCACCGCCGCCGATCCACAGCTTGGGCTTGCGCCGCGGCACGACGAACGGCTTGTCGACCGAGTGGTACTGCCCCTCGAACACGACGTCGTCCTCGGTCCACAGCCGATGGATCAGCTCGACGGACTCGACGAACGAACCCATCCGCTCCCTCTGACTCGTCCACGGGTACCCGTAGGCCTTCCACTCGTGCTCGGACCAGCCGGCGCCCAGTCCGGCGTACATGCGCCCGTGGCTCGCCACATCGACCGTCGCGGCCAGCTTCGCGACCAGGGCGGGGTTCCGGTAGCCGTTGCAGCCGACCAGTTGGCCCAGGTTCACCCGAGACGTGTCACGGGCCAGAGCGGCCGTCGTGGTCCACATCTCGAAGACGGACTCGCGGACCGGCTCCGGGACGGTGTGGAAGTGGTCGAAGAGCCAGATCGAGTCCCACGGACCTGCGTCCGCTGCTTTGGCCACGGCGGTCATGGCCTCCCACTGCTCGACCGGGTCCTCCAGCTCGACCAGATCCATCCGCCAGCCTTGCGGTACGAACACTCCGAACTTCATGCGGTCCTCCGAGAGATTGCGACTCCAGTCAGGCACAGCGCCCCGCCGGCCAGCGCAAGTACGGCGGGGGTCTCGCCCAGGAACAGCCAGCCGAGCACGATCGCCACCACCGGTACGGCGTACACCGTCACGCCCATCCGTCCCGCACTCGTACGGCGGAGCGCGAAGGCCCACGTGGTGAAGCCGAGCGCGGTGGGGAAGGCAGCCAGGTACACGACCCACCAGATGGTCGATGCGTCGGCAGTGCCGAGCTCATCGACCAGCGTGGGCGCGAAGGGCAGGCAGACGATCGCGCCGATCGTGCAGGCGAGCCAGGTGACCTCAGCGGCCGGCAGTCGGCTCAGCAGTGGCTTCTGCGTCACCACGCCGACGGCGTACGAGATCGCGGCGACGACACAGAGGACGACGCCCCAGGTCTCGGCGCGGCCGCTGGAGGTCGACGTACCGATGATGACGATGCCGGCGAACGCGACCAGACCGCCGATCACCAGCTGCCGCGGGAAGCCTTCGCCGAGACCAAGGCCCGCGAGTACGGCGATCAGCAGTGGGGCGATGTGGACGAGCATGGCCGACGTACCGGCGTCGAGACGCCGCTCGGCCTCGTTGAGAGAGATGTTGTAGACGCCGAACCACAGCACGCCGCAGGCGATCAGCGGCAGCCAGTCGCGCCGAGTGGGCCACCGGCGTACGGCGGGCGTGCGGCGGGTGAACAGAAGGGCGCCGAGGAAGATGCTGCCGAGTCCGAGCCGGGCCAGCGACAGCGCTCCGGCCGAGATCTCGGTGCCGACATGCCGGATGGCGACGAACGACGAGGCCCACAGGACGACGGTCACGGCAGCGGCGCCGGCGGCGAGACCGGCCCGGGGCGGGGCTTCTGCGAGGGTTGTCACGGTCACTACAGTAAGAACGGAGTCTGCGTGTTTCCATGGCAGATCGGAGCCTAGGAGGCGGTTGTGCTTACCGAAACGAGAAGCCAGATGCTGGATGAGCTCAATACTCGGATCCTGGACGAGCTGATCGCCGACCCCCGGTTGCGGACCACCGAGCTGGCTCGCCGGCTGGGCGTCTCCACACCGACCGTGCGGGAGCGGGTCGCGCGGCTGGAGGAGTCCGGCGTGATCCGCGGGTACCGCGTCGACATCGACCCGGCGGCACTCGGTCGTCCGGTCGCCGCCTGGGTGCGGCTACGGCCTGGGCCGAACCAGATCCCGAGGATCATCGAGCTGGCCGGTCGTACGCCGGAAGTCGTCGAGTGCCACCGGATCTCGGGCGAGGACTGCTTCCTGATGCGCGTCCAGGTCGCCGAGATCGCTGCCCTCGAGGACGTTCTGGACAAGTTCCTGGTGCACGGCCAGACCACCAGCTCGTTCATCGTCTCGACGCCGGTCGCGCCACGGTCGGTGCCGTTGTCCGCTGGGTGAACCCCAACCAGCGCTCGGAGTGGTCTGCATCACTAGTCTGGTGCCGACTTCAGCGACGTTCCCGGAAGGACCCTGGCCCATGGCTGCCGACAAGTCTGTCCGCAGAGTTGCCCTGCTCACCGCCGGCGGGCTCGCGCCCTGCCTGTCGTCCGCCGTCGGCGGACTGATCGAGCGCTACACCGAGGTGGCGCCCGACGTGGAGATCATCGCCTACCTGAACGGGTACCACGGCCTGCTCAGCGGCCGGTTCCTCGACGTCACGCCGGAGGTGCGGGCGAAGGCGTCGCTGCTGCACAAGTTCGGCGGCAGCCCGATCGGCAACAGCCGGGTGAAGCTGACCAACACCGCCGACCTGGTCAAGCGCGGCCTGATCCAGGACGGGCAGAACGCCCTCCAGGTCGCGGCCGAGCGGCTGGTCGCGGACGGTGTCGACGTACTGCACACCATCGGCGGTGACGACACCAACACCACGGCCGCCGACCTCGCGGCGTACCTGCACGAGCACGACTACGACCTGACCGTGGTCGGCCTGCCGAAGACCATCGACAACGACGTGATCCCGATCCGGCAGAGCCTGGGTGCGTGGACCGCGGCCGAGCAGGGCGCGTTGTTCGCCCGCAACATCATCGCCGAGCACAGCTCGAACCCGCGGATGCTGATCGTCCACGAGGTGATGGGCCGGAACTGCGGATGGTTGACCGCGGCAACGGCTCAGGAGTACCAGCAATGGGTCGACGAGCAGGAGTGGAACCCGGGTATCGGCCTGGACAAGTCCGGCTGGTCGGTGCACGCCGTATACGTGCCGGAGGCAACGATCGACCTGGACGCCGAGGCCGAGCGGCTGCGCAAGGTGATGGACTCCGAGGACTGCGTCAACATCTTCCTGTCCGAAGGTGCCGGCGTGCCGTCCATCGTGGCCGAGCTCGAGGCCCGCGGCGAGGATGTCCCGCGGGACCCGTTCGGGCACGTGAAGCTGGACACGATCAACCCCGGCGCCTGGTTCGCCAAGCAGTTCGCCGAGCGGATCGGCGCCGAGAAGACGATGGTTCAGAAGAGCGGGTACTTCAGCCGTTCGGCCGCGTCCAACGACCGCGACCTCGCGCTGATCAAGGAATGCACCGACTACGCCGTCGACGCGGCGCTGCGCGGTGAGAGCGGTGTGGTCGGCCACGACGAGGAGCGCGGCGACGAGCTGCGCGCGATCGAGTTCCCGCGGATCGCCGGCGGTAAGGAATTCGACCCGACCGTCGACTGGTTCGTCAGCCTGAAGTCGGGGATCGGCCAGAACTAGCTGGACTTGCGGCGGGCGGCCCCCCCGGGGGCCGGCGTCGAGGTGTTTGGGGGGGGCGCGTCGGATGCCCCGTCCGGGCCGGTGGTAGGGTGGGGGTGGTGGGGCGGCGCCC
>NZ_JBHXSQ010000004.1:92369-143335 GCF_042715335.1 Kribbella sp. NPDC058693 | reverse complement strand
CGCGCGTGGGCGCGCCCGGGGCGCGGCGGGTTTATGCCCCCCCCCCCGAGCTGGGCGTGGTCCCCCCGCCTTCGGGGGCCCCGCCCCCACACGCGGGTGCAGGGCCGGCGCCCCCCCCCGGGGCCCCCCCCCTTCTCGATCTGTGCGAGGACCTCGTCGAAGCCCTCGTCCTCGCCGTAGTACGGATCGGGTACGTCGTCCGCCGCGAACAGCTGTGCTGTCGTACCCCGGCGACTCAGCTCGGCGACGTGTCCCGAGTCCATGGCGAGGGTGAGGTCCGCGGCGCGCTCGAACTGGCGAGCCCGGTGTGCGCTGCCGTCGTACCCGCGCCGGCGTAGTGCGGCCGCGGCGCGGGGGTCCATCCGGTCGCCGACGTGCCAGCCGCCGGTGCCTGAGCTGGTCACCTCGACGTCGTCGATCCCGGCGTCGGCGAGCTTGGCCCGCAGCACCACCTCGGCCATCGGCGACCGGCAGATGTTCCCGGTGCAGACGATCTCGACGTGCACTAGTGAACTTCGGCCTTGTCCGGCAGGACGAGGTTGATGATCATGCCGACGACGGTGATGATCAGCGCGCCGAAGAGCGCGGCCCAGAAGCCGTCGACGTGGAACTGGACGTCGAGCTTGCCGGTGATCCAGGACGTCAGCCACAGCATCAGCGCGTTGATCACGAAGGTCAGCAGACCGAGGGTCAGGATCAGCAGTGGGAAGGACAGCACCTTCACCACGGGCTTCACGATCGCGTTCACGACGCCGAAGATCGCGGCGACGATCAGCAGCGTGAGCACGCGCTTGCCGGTGGTCGCGCCCTGCAGGGTGATACCGGCGACGAGCCAGCTCGCCACCGCCAGCGCGACCGCGTTGGCGAGCAGCCTGATGATCAAGTTCTTCATGCCCCGATCTTCCCACCCACGCGGTAGCACGAAGCCCGGTACACACCCTGATCGAACCCTAGGTCTTGACACGGAAAATGACCAAGTGATCTGATCATTTTCATGTCACGCCCACTGGTAGCAGTTGTCGCGCTGTCACTCACGGCGGCGGGCCTCGGTATGCCTGCCGCCTCCGCCACCCCGTCGAGCTGCAGCGCGGTGAGCACGAACTGGACCGCCCGGACGACGCCGCACGCTGCGCCGGAGAGCCTGCTGCACGCCTACAGCAACTCCGGGAAGGGGTGGACCGGAGCGGACAGCACGTACTCCGTCGCGCTCCCCGGCGGTCGTACGGCGTGGATCTTCTCCGACACGTTCCTCGGCCCGGTCAACCCGGACGGCAGCCGCCCGACGACCGCGCCGTTCATCAACAACTCGTTCGTGATCCAGCAGGGCAAGAGCCTGAAGACCGTCACCGGCGGTACGGCGACCAAGCCGACCGCGCTCATCCCGCCGCCGTCAGACGGCTGGTACTGGGTCGGCGCCGCTCAGACCAGCCACGCCGGCCGCGACCTGGACGTGACCGCGCTGCGCTTCGTGAGGACCGGCACGGGTCAGTGGGACTGGCACTGGGCCAGCAACTACCTGGCCCGGTTCGACACCAAGACGTTCAAGCTCAAGTCGCTCACCCCGCTGCCGTCGGCTGCGAACGTGCAGTGGTCCGGCTGGCTGCTTCGCGATCGCGGCTACACGTACATCTATGGCGTGGAGGACCTGGGCTCCTCGAAGTACCAGCATGTTGCCCGCGTCCGCGGAGACGACCTGACAGCGAAGCCGTGGGAGTACTGGACCGGCTCCGGCTGGTCCTCGGACGAGAGCGCATCCGTCCGCGTGCTCGAGGGTGTGGCCAACGAGCACAGCGTCACCCAGTTCAAGGACGGCTACCTGCTGGTCACGCATGACACCAAGGAGCTGTTCAGCAAGCGGGTCGTCGGGTACTTCTCCTGCTCGCCGACCGGTCCGTGGGTGAATCCGGTCGAGCTGTACCAGACCCCGGAGACGAGCGGGAACATCATCACGTACAACTCGCACGAGCACCCGGAGCTGCGGCGAGGGAACGAGCTCCTGGTCAGCTACAACGTCAACAGCCTCGTCAGCGACGACCTGTACGGCGACGTGAGCATCTACCGGCCGCGGTTCCTGGCCGTGACTCTGGTGGCCGCCAAGTGAGTACTCCGGGTGGCGTCGTACGCCGCAGTCTGCTGGACGATCTGGCGACGTCGATGCTCTCACTGATCGCGGACCGCAAGCTGTCGGTCGGCGATCAGTTCGAATCGGTGCGGTCCTTGGCGGAGCGCTTCAAGGTCGCCGTACCGACTGTCCGGGAGGCGCTGCGCCGGCTGGAGGCGACCGGCGCAGTGGAGCTTCGCCACGGCTCCGGTGTGTACGTCGGTCCGAACGTCGGCCGTCTCGTACTGGCGAACCCGCTGGCGCTGGCACCGAGTGCGGACCGGTTGGTCGAGCTCCTGCAGGCTCGTGCCCTGATCGAGCCACCTGTTGCCGCACTGGCCGCAGCGACGCGTGGCGCCGCGGCACTCGAGCAGATGGAACAGGACCTCAGTACTGCGGCCGAGCTGATCGCATCCGGCGACCATGCCCGGCTGGCCGAGGTGAACATGGACTTCCACCGCTCACTGGCACAGGCGTCCGGCAACGCGACCCTGGCCGAGGTGGTCGAGTCGGTGACCGTCGTGAACGCACGGGAGCAGCTGGAGATCCTGCACATCCACGGCGACCGCCAGGCCGACCTGGACGAGCACCGCGCGATCTACGACGCAGTCCGCTCCGGCGACTCGGACCTCGCCGAACTCCTCACCCGCGAACACCTGGACGGCGTACTCGCCGTCATCAATCAAAGACTTCAGCATCCCTGAGCTGGAAGGACGTACCAATGCAACGCAAGACCAACCGGAAGGCGCTGGCTGCCCTGGTGATCGCCGGCGCGCTCGCGCTGTCCGCCTGTGGAGGCGGCGGGGCGGCTGCCCCGAAGAAAGTTGAGGACAAGCCGGTCGACTCGCTGAAGTTCTACAACGACAAGGGTGGCTGGAAGGACGCCTTCACCCAGGTCGGCGCGGCCAGCAAGAAGGACGTCGGGGTCGGCATGGAGCCGGTCGGGTACTCCGACTCGAACACGTACACCGCGTTCATCCGGTCGTCGTTCCGGACCAAGGAGAAGGCGGACCTGTTCACCTGGCACACCGGCAAGGAGCTTCAGGATCTGGTGGACCAGAAGCTCGTCGCCGACACCACCGACCAGTGGACCAAGGCGGTTGCCGACGGCAACATCCCCGAGCAGCTCAAGCAGTACTTCACCTACGGCGACAAGCAGTACTGCGTGCCGCTGAACGCCGGCTACTGGGTGATGTACTACAACAAGGCCGTCTTCAAGAAGGCCGGTATCACCAAGACGCCGACGACGTGGGCCGAGCTGACCCAGGTCGCGGACAAGGTCAAGGCGATCGGCGTGAAGCCGTTCTACCAGACCAACATCCTGTTCTCGTTCGTCTGGTTCGAGACGCTGCTCGCGGGCAAGGACCCCGACCTGTACGACCAGCTCGCCGCAGGTAAGGCGAAGTACACCGACCCTGGTGTGGTCGATGTGATGAACGAGTGGAAGAAGATGATCGACGCCGGGTACTTCAGCGACCCGGGATCGAAGACCGAGCCGCAGGCGCAGCTGAAGAACGGCGACGTCGCGATGATCAACTTCGGCACCTGGTTCAGCGGCAACCTGAACACGCTGAAGATGAAGGCCGGCACCGACTACGACTTCTTCGTGATCCCGAACGTGAATCCGTCGCTGCCGAAGACCTCGATGATCTTCGAGACCGGACCGGTCTGCTCGGCCGCGGCCAGCGACCACGCCTCGACGGTGAAGAAGTGGACCGACTGGTGGGTCACGCCGCAGGCGCAGACCGCGTGGGCGAACTCCCGTGGCGACCTGTCGTTCAACCCGAAGGCCGAGGTCAAGGACCCGGGTCTGGCGAAGCTGAACAAGGACGTCGGTGGTGACGGGTACCGGCTGATCAACCGGTGGTTCGAGGCGACGCCCGTACCTGTCGCGAACAAGGCGCTCGAGGTGTTCGGCGCGTTCGTGACCAAGCCGGGCGACCCGATGCCGGGCCTGCAGAAGATCCAGGCCGAGGCGGACGCGTACTGGGCCAAGCAGAAGTGACTTCCACGATCGAACGGCCACCGGCGAAGGTCCGGGCGAGCACGCAGCGCCCGGACCGGACCGGGGCCCGCATGGCGCCCCTGTTCGGACTGCCTGCCGCCGGCGTGGTCGCACTGCTCCTGTACCTGCCGTTCCTGTGGACGACGTACGTCAGCTTCACGCAGTACGACGGACTGGCGTCCCCGGTCTGGTCCGGGCTCGCGAACTACAAGGCGATGTTCAGCGACCCCGATCTGACCGGGGCGCTCGTCAACACGCTGCTGTGGGTCGTCGGGATGGTGACTCTGCCGGTGGTACTCGGACTGCTGATCGCAGTACTGACCTACGGGCACAAGTGGGGCACGTGGCTGCGGCTGCCGTTCCTGCTGCCGTATGCGATCTCCGGTGTGGCTGTCGGCGTCATCTGGGGCTTCGTACTGCAGCCGGACGGCGCACTGGGTCAGGCACTCGGCTTCTTCGGGCTCCCGGGTGCTCACACCGGATGGCTGCAAGCAGGTCCTGGCAACACGCTGATGATGATCGTGGCGGTCACCTGGCAGGCGGCCGGTGTGAACGCGTTGCTGTTCGTGGTCGGGCTGCAGTCGATCCCGGGCGAGCCGCTCGAGGCTGCGCGGCTGGATGGTGCGGAGGCGTTCAGTCTCTTCCGCCACCACCTCTGGCCGCAGCTCCGGCCGATCACCACCGTGGTCATCGGGTTGTCGATCGTCGGCAGCCTGAAGACGTTCGACGTGGTCTGGGTGATGACGCAGGGCGGTCCGGGTACGTCGTCCGAGACGCTCGCGCTGTCGATGTACAAGGAGACCTTCGTGCTGAACGACTACGGCCAGGGTGCGGCGATCGCGCTGTTCCTGAGCCTGGTCACGTTCGCGGCATCGATCCTGTACCTGCGCTACCAGTTGGGGGATGCCCGTGAGCAGGGTTAAGACGCCGTTCCTCATGGTGCTGGGCCTGATCTGGCTGGCGCCGGTCTACCTGCTGATCGTCAATGCATCGAAGTCGGTCGACGGGTACGACGCGAAGACGGTCTGGAAGCCAGCCGGTTTCTCGCTGTTCTCGAACTTCGGGGACGCGTGGAGCAAGGCCGCGCTCGGCGACACGCTGGTCGCGACGACGATGTACAGCGTGATCGCGCCGGTGCTCGCGGTGCTGATCGGCGCGGCCGCCGGGTACGCGATCGTCGTACTGCGGTTGAAGCGTGGGTTCCTGTGGTTCGTGTTCATCTTCGGCGGGACGATCTTTCCACTGCAGATGATCCTGATGCCGCTGTTCTCCGGCTACGCGAACTCCGGGCTGTACGACACGCGCGTCGGGATGATCATCGTCTACACCGCGATCAGCGTGCCGTTCTCGGCGTTCGTGATGCGCAACTTCTTCACCGGGATCGCGCGGAGTGTGTTCGAGGCCGCGGTGGTCGACGGTGGCGGGCTGTTCCGGATCTTCCGCAGCATCTACCTGCCGATGGCGGGGTCCGCGCTGGCCGCAATCTTCATCCTGCAGGCCACCTTCGTGTGGAACGACCTGCTGCTCGGCCTGACGCTGAGCCAGTCGGATTCGGTCCGGCCGATCATGCCTGCGTTGACCGGTCTGCAGAGCACGTACGGCGGTGCCGCGTTGCCGACTGTGCTGGCCGGCGGTCTGCTGGTTTCGCTGCCCACTGTGATCTTGTTCCTTGCCGCGCAACGCTTCTTCTCCCGGGGCCTCGCCCTCGGTCAGTTCTGAAAGGACGTGTATGAGTAGCCGCACAGTCGTGGTCACCGGTGGTGCCGCCGGGATCGGACGGGGTGCAGTCGAGCGGTTCGTCGCCGCGGGGGATCGGGTGGTCGCGCTCGATCGGGATGCCGCTGCGCTGGGCAGCCTCGAGGCGGAGCTCGGTGAGCTCGTGACCGGGCGTGCCATCGACGTCGCCGACCGGGCGGCCCTCGCCGCGATCGCCACCGAGGTCGGACCCGTCGATGCGCTGGTCTGCGCCGCGGGAGTCCAGCGATACGGGACCGTTGTGGACACGCCGTACGCCGTCTACGACGAGGTGATGGCCGTGAACGTCGGGGGTGTGTTCTTCGCCTGCCAGGCGTTCGTGCCGAAGTTGCCGCGGGGCGGGAGCGTTGTGGTGGTGGCCTCCGTACAGGCGTATGCGGCGCAGAAGAGCGTCGCGGCGTACTCGATGGGGAAGGGCGCTTTGCTCAGCCTGGTGCGGGCGATGGCTGTGGACCACGCCGATGACGGGATCCGGGTGAACGCGGTGTGTCCCGGGTCGGTGGACACGCCGATGCTGCGGACCTCCGCGGCGCAGTTCGGCGGCGGGCGGTCGACGGACGACGTGGTCGCCGAATGGGGGCGGTCGCATCCGCTCGGCCGGGTTGCGACCCCGGAAGAAGTTGCCGAGGTCATCTATTTCTTGTCGTCGCCGGCCGCGTCGTTCATGACCGGTGCGGACGTCAAGGTGGACGGCGGGTTGACCGCCGGGCTGCCCGTCGTACTGCCGGAGGACGCCAAGTGAAGATCGTCGACGTACGCGCGACCACGGTCACGATGCCGCTCGAGGCACCCCTACGGCACAGCAACGGGGCGCACTGGGGACGCTTCGTACGGACCGTGGTGGAGGTCGAGGCCGACAACGGGCTGATCGGCCTGGGCGAGATGGGCGGCGGCGGGCAGAGTGCGGAGGCCGCGGTCGCCGGTTTGAAGCCGTACTTGCTCGGGCACGACCCGGCTCGGACTGAGGCGTTGCGCTGGATGCTGGCCAACCCGACCGCGAGCCTGTACAACAACCGCACTCAGTTGCTCGCGGCAATCGAATTCGCCTGCCTCGATCTACAGGGTCGCGAGCTCGGCGTGCCCGTACACGAGCTGCTCGGCGGTAAGGTGCGGGACACGGTGCCGTTCGCGAGCTACCTGTTCTTCCGGCACCCGAACGACGACGGCACCGCCGAGATCCGGACCGCGGAGCAGTTGGTCGCGCATGCGCGGGAGCTCGTCGACGAGCACGGGTTCAGCGTGCACAAGCTCAAGGGCGGCGTGTTTCCGCCGGACTACGAGCGTGAGTGCTTTCGTGCGCTGGCCGAGGCGTTCCCGGGGCATCGCGTGCGGTTCGACCCGAACGGCGCGTTCGGCGTCGAGGAGGCGATCCGGTTCGCACGCGGGATCGAGGACCTCGACAACGACTACCTCGAGGACCCGACCTGGGGCATGAACGGGATGCGGCGCGTTCGCGAGAACACCCCGATCCCGCTCGCCACCAACACCGTCGTGGTGAACTTCGAACAGCTCGCCGCCAATGTGCGTGATCCGGCGGTTGACGTGATCCTGCTCGACACCACGTTCTGGGGCGGGATCCGGCCGTGCATCAAGGCGGCCGGCGTCTGCGAGACCTTCCAGCTCGGCGTGGCCGTGCACTCGTCCGGCGAGCTGGGCATCCAGCTGGCAACGATGCTGCAGCTCGGCGCCGTCGTACCGAACCTGTCGTTCGCCGCGGACGCGCACTATCACCACCTGCGTGACGACATCATTGCCGGCGGCAAGCTTCCGTACGTCGACGGCGCGATCGCCGTACCGGATGCGCCCGGGCTCGGCGTCGAGCTGGACCGCGACAAGCTGGCCGAGTACGCCGAGCTGTTCCGCGAACTCGGCCCCTATCCCTACGACCGCGATCCGGCGCGCCCGGACTGGTACCCCCTGCTGCCGAACACCGATTGGGCCGACCCTTCATGACCATCCCTCGCTCCGCCGACCTGGCCAGCGACGTCCTCACCCACACGTACGACGACATGTTCAACCCGCCCGGGCTGACGAACTTCCTCGGTACGGCGCAGGTCGACCACGACGTCGTCGCGATCCGCAGCGTGAACTTCCCGCCGTACTCGCACGGCGACACGATCACCGCGCAGCTGTACGTCGACGGGCGGCTGGCGCGCTCGTACGGCGGGACGGTGGAGGTGGTGTGGCGGCCGGACTGCGTCGTACGCTCCACCACCGTTGACGGTCTCCACATCCGCACCACCACTGCCTGCGCTCCGGGTCGCCCGGCTGTCGTCGTACGGCTGGAGGTGTCTGGCGCTGCGGGGCGGTCCGTGCGGCTGGGCTTCGCGTTGGAGAGCACTGCGACGCGCTCGCCGGATGGCTGGCTGCGCCCCGAGCCGCCGTCGGAGCCCAACACGCTGTCTGTGGTGGACAGCCGCGTCGCAGGCACAGGTGCTTCTGGCTCGGCGGCCAGCGTGCAGGGGCTCGATGTGCCCAGCACGGTGGACAGGGCCATGCTCGAGACGACTGTTGAGCTGGATGCCTCCGGTGAGGCGCGGCTGTCGTACGTGCATGTGCTGGCGGGGTCGTTGGAGGAGGCAACGGAGCACTTCGACGTCTGCGTGGCCGACGTACCTGCGGTGCTCGCTGTCGCCGAGAGCATGTGGGACGTGGCGCTGGCTGACGCGTTCGACCCTTCCAGTGAAGGCTTCAGTGGGTCCCTGCCCGTTCTGGAGACGTCCAACGAGGCGCTGCAGAAGCTGTACTGGTGGGGCGTGCTCGGGGTCATCTGGTTCCGGCGGGACAACCCGGCGAGTGTGCTCGGGCGGACGTACGACACGTTGATGCCGCGGTACTGGCAGACGACGACGTTCATCTGGGACTACAGCTTGTCGTCGTTGACGCATGCGCTGCTGGACCCGGAGCCGATGCGGAAGCACATCGAGCACTGGATCGACCTCGACATCCACGAGCACTTCGGTACCGAGTGGCTGACCGGTGGACCGGTCGGGCAGTGGTACTCGGTGAACGACTTCGCGATGACCCGCCTGGTGCGCGACTACGTGCGCTTCACCGGTAACGAGGCGTTCCTGGACGCCACGGTCGGCCCCAAGGCAGTGGGCGAGCACGTGCACGACTGGGCGACCGCCTGGCGCGGTCTGCGTGGTGAGCATGCGCTGGCGGACTACGGCGGCATCGACAACCTGCTTGAGTGCGTGAGCAGCTACGTGCACGAGGTCGCCAGCTTCAACGCTGCGAACGTGTGGTGCATGCGGGTCGCCGCTGAGATCGCGGACCGCTCCGGTGACTCCGACCGTGCCGCGTTGCTGCGCAAGGAGGCCTCGGCGCAGGCCGGCCACGTCAACGAGCTGTACGTCGAGGGCAAGGGCTTCTGGCACGCACGGCAACCGGATGGCTCGCTGGTACCGGTACGGCACTGCTACGACTTCAACCTGATCGGTACGACGATGCCGGACGACCTGTCCGAGTCGCAGTGCGCGGAGATGGTGTCGTTCTTCCAGCAGGAGCTGCAGACGCCAACGTGGATGCGCGCGCTGTCGCCGTACGACGCCGACGCTGCGTTCAGCGTCCGCCCGGACCACCAATGGAACGGTGCGTACCCAGCGTGGCCGGCGGATGCGGGTCGCGCGCTCTTCGCCCTCGGCCGCGGCGACGTACTGCTCGACTGGCTACCAGGTCTTGCGAAGACGGCCAACCAGGGCCCGTGTGGGCAGGCGCATTTCGTCGAGGAGGCGCAGCCGGCGATGGCCGGCGGAGCACGCAAGTCCCCGCCGCAGTTCCCGTACCTGATCGACTGGTCCTGCTCGTCGTCCGGCGCCTGGGTCAGCCTGGTCCTGGAGGGCATCTTCGGGATCGAGGTCGCCCTGGACGGAACAGTCACCGCCAACCCACAGGTCAGTGCCCTGGACCCCGACGCCCGGCTGACCGGTCTCCGAGTCGGTTCGACGACGTACGACGTAACGGCCGACGGACTGGTCTGAGTCAGCTGGGTGGCATCGCTATGGCTTCCAGGAGCGACTCCTGGGCGCCTTCGAGGTGACGGCGGAGCTCGTCGACGCATTCGTCGAGCTCGCCGCGCTCGAGCAGCCGGATGAGCTTGCGGTGGGATGCGACCTGTTGGCGCGCGTCCTGCCGCAACGCGTCCACGCGGGCGAGTGCCAGTCGCGCCTCGCCGGTGATGGAGTCTGCGGTGGCTATCAGCCGCTCGCTGCCGGTCAGCGCGACCAGACTGCGGTGGATAGCGAGGTGCGTCTCGGTGAGCGCCTCGGGGTCGGCGCCGTCCTTGGCGGTCGCGGCGAACACCCGCATCGCCTCCCGGACCCGCTCCCGGGCCGCCTCGTCGGCGTCGAACCAGGCCCGGATCCCGGCTGATTCCAGCACGAACCGGGCCCGGCAGATGTCCGCCACCGCGTCGGGGTGCAGGATCGCGACGCTGACGCCCTTGTTCGGCTCGCGGACCGCGAGGCCCTCGGTGACCAGCATCGTCATCGCTTCGCGGATCGTGCTCCGGGCGACCCCCAGCGCCTCGGCGAGCGGTTGCTCGCGCAGCGGCGTACCGGGCTCGAGGTCGCCGGCGAACAGCGCGGCACGCAGCGCGTCGACCACCCGGTCCACCGTGGTCGAGCGGTCCACCCGCAGCCGTTCGTACATGGTGTGATTCTCGTCCAGACCCGGCCCGTTGTCGCGCGCGACCCGGCTCGTGGACCACCCCGGCCGCCCGCCTGTGGATAACTTCCGACATGATGACCCGGTTTTCGGGCAGCATTTCCCTCAGTGGCCGCCCCTCTTCGCGGACCGGCGCGGGAGTCCACTCGAGTGAGCGAGGAGCACAACGTGGGAGACAGCAGAGTGCTGCCGATCCTCGGCGCGATCGGGCTGTTCGTGTTGTTCCCGCTGCTGCTCGTCCTGGTGATGCTGCTCAGCGTGCTGGCCGGCTCGAGCTCGGCCGAGGCACAGTGCGCCCAGCAGGCCACCGAGCAGAGCCTGTTCGCCTACCCGACCGATTCGCAGAAGATCGACGTCGAGTGGACCGAGCCGCTGGCCGTCGCCCCGCACCAGGGCTACGACTTCAAGGTCGACGAGGGCAGCAAGGTCTACGCCTCGCAGGACGGCAAGGTCGTCAAGGCCTCCGACGGCGAGGTCCGGATCCGGCGCGAGGACGTCGAGACGCGGACGACGTACCTCAAGACCATCAGTGTCGCCCTCAACGCCGATGTGAAGCGCGGCGACGTGATCGGCACCTCCGGCACCGGCAACGAGGTTGCTCCGGGTCTGACCGGCCCGCACATCCACTGGGAGATGTGGGTCAACAAGGCCGAGAAGAAGGACGATCCCGCCGACTGGGAGACCCAGAAGCCGGACAAGAACCCGTTCGAGCTCGACACCTCCGACTCCGGTGGCGGCTGCACCTGCATGGACGGTGACCTGAGCGGCGCGAACAACCAGCAGAAGGCCTTCAACTACTTCGTCCAGAACGGATACACCAAGGAGCAGGCCGCCGGCATCGTCGGCAACATGATCAGCGAGTCCAGCGTCGAGCCGGGCCGCAAGCAGGGCACGGCGCCGGGGACGGTGACCAAGCCTGCGGACGTCCTCGGGTATTCGGGCGGTTGGGGCATCGTCCAGTGGACGCCGGCGTCCAAGATGATCAACCCGTCCCGCGATGCCGGGGTCGGCGACGACGTCATCGGCTCATTGGCCTACCAGCTGGACTTCCTGCACAAGCAACTCCTCGGCAAGCCGCCGCTGTCGGAGAAGGGCGCCGGTGACGCGGTCAAGGCAGCTACCAGCGTCGACGCGGCAGCGGTCGCGTTCGGCGGCCAGTTCGAGCGGTTCCAGGGGTACGAGGACCCGAACAACCCGCGGTACGCCGAGCGCAAGGCGAACGCCGAACACGTGCTCAACACGTTCGGCGGTTCGGCTCCGGCCGCCGGCAAGGGCGGCGACACCAGCGGGTGCGGCGCCGGCAGCGGCAACATCGCCGAGGTCGCGAAGAACCTGGCCTGGCCCGAGAGCGGTCACGACGGCACCGACGCGAGCCTTGCCAAGCCCGAGTTCGTTCAGGCGATGGCGAAGTACAACGACGGCGCCAGCGGCCAGACTCCGTACAGTGACTGCGGGCGGTTCGTCGCGACGGTGATGCACATGAGCGGCGCCGACCCGAAGTACCCGAACGTCGGCACCGACGTGCAGCGCACGTACCTCGAGTCCTCCGGGAAGTACGACTGGTGGCACGGCGAACCACCGGGCGGGATGAAGCCGGGCGACATCCTGAACGGCCCCGGCCATACGTACCTGTACGTCGGTCCGTGGGGCAAGGACGGCGGCGGGTACAACTCGGCGTCCGGGTCGCTCGGCGACCACGTGCCGGAGGCCGGTCACCTGTACGGCGTCGGCGGGCAGTTCACTGTCTACCGGCTGAAGAGCGCACCGGTGCCGAAGGACTGAGGAAAGGAACGGGAGCAGCTGATGCTGGAGGAGAACCGGCGGCCGTTGTTTATCGGCGTGGTCGCGCTGGCGGTCGTCGTCGTGCTGGTCGGTGGCATCCTGCTGTTCCGGGGCGGCTCCCAGACCAGCCTCACCGTGGAGTCCATCCCGAACGACCTGACCCTGAAGCTCGACGGCCACGAGATCCCCGCGAACGGCGAGGTCAAGATCAAGGCCGGCACGCACACGCTCGACGGTGAGCGCCGGGGCTTCCAGAGCTACTCGATGACGTTCACCGCCGAGGGCGATCGGCAGGCGGTCAAGATGTACCTCTACGCCAACAGCGCCGAGGGCCGCGAGTGGGCCAAGAACAACCCCGGCGAGGAGCTGAAGCTCGAGGCCGAAGCCGGCCAGCGGTACGACCAGACGCAGGCCAGGCTCAAGCAGAAGTACCCGATCCTCAGCCAACTCCCGTACGTCGGCGACGGCTTCGAGGCGACGTACACGAAGTCGAAGACCGACCCCACCAACCCCGAGGCGATCTCGGTGGTCATCGAGGTCTTCGGGCCCCAAGGCAAAGTGAAGGCCGACCAATGGATCCAAGGCTACGGCTGGGACCCGGCTACCCTCGACCTGATCTGGACCACAGGCAAGTAGAGCAAGAGCTGCTCGCAGCGGGGTGGACCCGCTGCGGCGTCGGCGACTGGGCGATCGCACTCCTGTCCCCGGACGGTACGGCGGTCGCGCGCATCAGCCCGTTCGATCCAGCCGGGCCGTACGTCGCCGCGGTGTACCGCGAGGCGTCGCACACTCGCCAGGTGCCGCAACTGTTCGCCCACCAACGGTTGACCGGTGGCGGCGACTTCCAGCTGATGGAGCGACTCGAGCCGGTTGACGAGGGTGAGGCCGCCGCATTCCACGACGCGATTGCTGCACGGGCGCCGGAGGTTGCTGACCTCGTGGACGTGGTGCGTCGCGTCCACGGGCGGGCTCAGAGCGAACTGCCGTGGTGCGGACCCTTGGACGACAACCCCGACAACGTCATGCGGACCGCCGACGGAAGACTGGTCATCGCAGACCTGTTCTCCGCCGACGGCCCGAAGCTCTACGCGACCGTCGTCTCGGACCCGGATCTCGTCGTCGCCCGGATCCCCGAGGCCGAGCGACGATTCATGACCGAGCTCCCGCTCGCCAACACCGGGTCGTGGGAGCCGGCGGTGCGGGAGTCGATGCGTGCCGGTCTCGCGGCCGCTGACGCGCGGTCAGGCGGGTAGGACGAGCTCTCCGCCGGGGGTGGTGATGCCGTCCAGCGGGAAGTCGAGAGGGTTGGTCAGGCAGCGGGCCGAGCCGCCGCCTTTGTGGAACTCGGAGAGGTCCAGCACGACCACCCGCAGGCCCAGGTCGGTGAAGATCGCGCGGAGGCGGGGGGAACAGGCCGGCATGATGATCGTCTCGTTGACCACGATCGAGTTCGCCGAGAAGGCGAAGGCTTCCTCGTCGGTGAGGACGATCGGGTCGGGGACGATGCCGAAGAGTTCGGCCTGGCTGGCGGCGTCGAACGCCGGCGGGTAGACCATCGCGTGGGTACTGTCCACCGGGCAGAACGGCAGGTCCAGGTGGTACATGCCCTCATGCGCGATCCGCAGACCCCGGACGCGGATGTTCCACCCGGTCGCGAGGTGCTTGAGCGCGTCGGCCTCGGTCCGCGGCCCGTACCCGACGACCAGGCTGTCGCCGTACACGAAGGCATCCCCGGACTCGAAGTGCGGCCCGACCCCCTCGCCGCCGGTCCGGTCGAGCCGGAACCCGTGGCCGGTGAACCACTCGGCCGCGCTGAGCGACTCCTTGCGGCGCGGCTCGAAGCGCATGTGGGAGAGCATCGCGCGACCGTCCGCGGCCGCCAGCCCGAGGTTCATCGCGTACACCATGTCGGGGGAGTCCTGGCGCTGCTCCAGCACCTCGACCTCGCCGCCCGCGTCCACGATCGCCTGCTGCAGTGAGTCCCACTGCTTGAGTGTCAGCGCGGGGTCCGGCTGGTCCTGCGTCGACATGTACGGATTGATCACGTAGTCGATCCGGAAGTGGTCCGGCCGGACCATCAGATAGCGACGACCCCACTCCAGCGGCTGTCCCATGAACACCCTCCCATGACCGATGAGATCCAGTGTCAGATCTCCTGATTGTCCGACAATCAGTCAGTTTGAGGTTCGACGTACCCGGAGTCAAACGGTGTGCGCGAGGTCGCTCGAAGGAGGCTGGTTCCGGCGTGAGGTAAGGACTAACCTGCGGGCATGACCCCTGACAACGAGGTTCGATTTCGCGCCTGCCTGGACGACGTCGCGGCTTACAAGCCGGGCCGTCCGCCGGCGCGCACCGACGGCCGGCCGACGTACAAGTTGTCCAGCAACGAGAACCCGTACCCGCCGCTGCCGGGTGTGCTCGCCGCCGCGACCGAGGCCGCGGCCCAGATGAACCGCTACCCGGACATGGGCTGCGTCGAGCTGCTCGACGCGCTGTCCGCGCGGTTCGGCGTACCGGTCAGCGACCTCGCGGTCGGGACCGGATCGGTCGCACTGCTCTACCACCTGCTGCAGGCGACGGTCTCGGAGGGTGACGAGGTCGTCTACGCCTGGCGTTCGTTCGAGGCGTACCCGATCGCGGTCCAGCTGACCGGCGCCACATCGGTCCAGGTGCCGCTGACCGCCGACGCCCGCCACGACTTCAAGGCGATGGAGGCGGCGATCACCGACCGCACCAAGGTCGTGCTGGTCTGTACGCCGAACAACCCGACCGGCCCCGTCGTACGCCGGGACGAGCTGCTCGCCTTCCTGGACGTCGTACCGTCCAACGTGCTGGTCGTGCTGGACGAGGCGTACCGCGAGTTCGTCCGGGATGCCGATGTCGTTGACGGGGTCGAGGTGTACCGCGACCGGCCGAATGTGGTCGTGATGCGGACGTTCTCGAAGGCTTATGGGCTGGCGGGCTTCCGGGTCGGGTACGCGATCGGTCATCCGCCGGTGGTCGCCGCGATCCGCAAATGTGCGTTGCCGTTCGGCGTCAGCTACGTCGCGCAGTCGGCGGCGATCGCGTCCCTGGCCGTCGAGGAGGAGCTCCTCGAGCGGGTCGACGCGCTGGTTGTCGAGCGGACCCGCGTCGTCGACGAGCTGCGGTCGGCCGGCTGGGACGTGCCGGAGACGGAGACGAACTTCGTGTGGCTCGACCTCGGCGACGACACCGTGAGATTCGCCGAAGCCGTGCAGGCCGAGGGTGTCTCGGTCCGCCCGTTCCCCGGTGACGGCGTACGCGTCACCATCGGTGAGACCGAAGCCAACGACCTCTTCCTCGGCGTCGCCCGCGCTTGGCGCCAGTGACCGCGCTCGTCTGGATCTCCGGCGCATCGGCCGGGATCGGCGCGGCCCTCGCTGCGGCGGTGCCGTTCCCGGACGCCCGCGTCATTGACATCTCCCGCCGCGGCGGTACGCCGAACCACCTGCGGGCTGACCTCTCGAACCCCGCCGACTGGGCTGTCGTCGAAGAGCACCTCACGAAGGAACTAGCGCAGTACGACGGCGACCACGCGATCTTCATCCACAACGCCGGCACGATCACGCCGATCGGTCCCGCGGCCGGCGCCGACCCGGACGCCTACACGCGGGCGGTCCTGCTCAACTCCGCCGCTCCGCAGGTGTTGGGCGCTGCGTTCCTGCGCGCCTCCGCCCACCTCTCGTGCGAACGCCACCTGATCCTGCTCTCGTCAGGAGCCGCGAAGACGGCGTACGCCGGCTGGTCGTCGTACAACGCCGGCAAGGCAGCCTTAGAGCACTGGGTCCGCACTGTCGGCCAGGAACAACCAGCCAACTCCCACGTCATTGCGGTGGCCCCCGGCGTGGTCGACACCGCCATGCAGTCCGAAATCCGCGCCACACCCGAATCCGACTTCCCGTCGGTGTCCCGCTTCCACGACCTGAAGCACTCCGGCTCCCTAACCACCCCCGAAGCAGCCGCCACCGGCATCTGGTCCCTCCTAACCCGAAACCTCCCCAACGGCTCCTGCGTAGACCTCCGCCACCTCTAGGCACTGCGGCCAGCCGTCGCGGTACTGCGGACGAGCGTGTGGGAAGCCCATCGCGGTGCTACGCGCGCCTCCTCCGTCGCCGTGCTCCGCGCCGCACCCGCCCACCCCGGGCTTATCGCCCGGAGCATCCTTTCCGGCTATTGCCGAACCTGCCGGCTTATCGCCGCATCTTCCGGCTGTCGCCGGGACCTTCCGGCTTATCGCCGGACTGCCGGCTTATCGCCGGAGTTGCGGGCTGCCGCCCGCCTGCGACCGCCCCGTGGTCCGGCGTGGCCGTGGTGATCAAGCCAGCCGCACCTCCCGGGACACCGCCGGACTGGCCGACCTGGGAGCTCGCCGCCCACCTGCGCCCGCCTCGTGATCTTGCGCGACCGAGCCGGCCTACCTCCTGCGGGTGAGCGCTCGACCTGCTGGCTACCGCCGGAGCTGTCGGCCACCGCCGGAGCTGTCGGCCACCGCCGGATCTGTCAGACATCGCTGGGGGTGCCGGCCGATCCGCCCGTAACGGCCTCGTGCTGCCGCGCGGCTGTGGCGGGCGACTGTGGCCGGCGACCGGCATGCCCTCCCGAGCGATCAAGCGGGCTGCGGTCCCACGTCGGCCACGCGAGGCTGTGCGACCATCGCCGGTTCCCCGGACTGGGAGTTCCGCCGGTGATCGCGGCACACGCTGTACTCACCCGCGGGCGGCAGCCCGCAACTCCCGGCGATAAGCCGGCAGGTCCGGCGGCAGCCGGAAGAGCCCGGCGATAGCCGGAAGAGCCCGGCGATAAGCCGGAAGGGGATGCACCGGCGGTAGCCGGGGGTGGGTGGGTGCGTGTGGAGCGGGCGCGCTGAGGAGCGGAGCGACGAGGGAAGCGCCTGCGGAGCACGCGGGGGCTACTCACTCGCCGTACATAAAGAGCGGCGCCGGGAGGAGTGAGGCTTGCTCCCGGCGCCGCGGTTGTTGCGGTGTTGCTCCGAATCAGTCAACCCACCGAGGTGGCTGGTTCGGGTCCTGCATCACTGACCAGGGAGGGTCAGTTGTTCTGCTCGTTGCTCTGCTCGCAGGTCTTGAGCGAGTCGACGGAGTTGCCGTCGTTGTCCAGGCCGAGGATGCCGGTCGGGTTCGTCAGCGGCACGGTGCCGCCGATGCCCGTGGCGTCGACCTCGTTGTGGCAGACCTGCCACGGGCCGACCTTGTTGTCGGAGATCGAGACAACGCCGTTGCCGTCAGCCTTGTACCACTTGCGGTTCTGCTCGTTGCTCTGCTCGCAGGTCTTGACGGCGGTCACGCTGTTGCCGTCGTTGCCCCAGCCAACGATGCCGGTGATGTCCTCAGCCGGCACGGTGCCGCCGATGCCGGTACCGGCACCGAAGTTGTGGCAGGCCTGGACCGCACCGAGGTCGTTGCGGTCAAGGGCGACCAGCGAGCCGTCCTTGTGCATGCCCCACCAGCGAGCGTGGCCGTTGTCGTAGCCCTTGCTGGCCGCCGACGCCGCGTCGGCCAGGCCGGTGTCCTGAGCCTTCTTCTGCGCGTCGTCCAGAACGTTGGCGCTCACCATGGTGGCCAGGCCCAGGGTGGCGACGGTCGCCACTGCCGCAGCCGCGACGATCTTGCGAGTTACCTGCATTATGCCAGGTTTCCTTTCGGGTTTGACGGATTCGTCTTAGTGCTAACGACACCTGGCAGCACCGGTTACAAACTTTTTCGTCAACTTTTTTCGCCCCGCGCGCATACATAGTTGTCCGGTGATGAGTTTCCTGACGAAGCAATCAATCCCGTGCTGACCAGGCAACTTATCAGCAACGGCACGGTCGGAAGAGCGAGCGGAAGTTGAGACAGAAGCACCCGTAACCGAGGTCGGGTTACGTCGTTGAGTCAGCGCGGGTGACGGATGCCCGGTGAATCGGAAGATTGTTTCGGTGGGCTCGGTGGTCGCCGAATTGGCAATAGCACGATCCGCCGGAATATCGTTGGAACCATTGCCGGAGTTTCGCGCCGTGTTTTTTCGGGGCAGGGCGCGACCGGCGTCAGGCCCGCTGCCGCGCGCATCGGCAGCGGTGGGAGACCCGGGTCCCTCGTGGGCCCGGGTCTTTCCTTGTCTACGCCGTACTGCGCCGTGCGACGGCGCCCGCCGGCTGTACTACTTGCGCCGCCGCTCCGACGTGACCACGAGCGCAACGCCCACGATGATCACCGCGCCGCCAAGCAGGATCTGCCAGGTCAGGCTCTCGCTCAGGATCAGCCACCCCAGGAACACAGCCACCGCCGGGTTCACGTACGCGTACGTCCCGACCAGCGAGATCGGCGCGTTCGCGAGCAGATACGAGTACGCCGTGTACGCGAGCAGCGATCCGAACACGACCAGGTACGCCAGCCCGATCCAGCCCGAGCCGTCGATCCGACCCAGCTGCAGTCGCGCCGGCTCGCCACGCAGTACGCCGAGCAACACCATCGCCGTACCGCCGAAGACCATCTCGTAGAGCGCCGTCACCAGCGGGTCCCGCGGCAGTCCGAGCCGAGGAGCGAACCGCGAACCGATCGCCCAGCAGATCGTGCCGACGACAAGGATCGCGACCGACAACGGCTTGGCGCTCGTGTTGCCACCCGACAACGCGAGCAACGCCGCCCCGCCGAACCCGATCAGTACGCCGACCCACGTCATCGCGCGCGGCCGCTCACCGCCGCCGACCCGCAGCAACATCAGCCACAACGGAATCGCCGCGACGAGCAGTGCCGCCAACCCGGACGGGACCGTCTGCTCCGCGATCGCCACCGCACCGTTGCCAAAGGCAAGCAGCAGTACGCCGACAGTCGCCGCGCCGATCGCCTCCTGCCGCGTGATCCGCAGCCGCTTCCAGCCGGACTTCAAAGCCAGGCCGGCCGCCATTAGTACTGCGGCTGTGAGGAAGCGCGTCGCCATCCCGAGCATCGGCGGGATGTCCGCGTCAACGACCACCCGGATTGCGAGGTACGTCGAACCCCAGACGACGTACACGACCGTGAGCGCGGTCCAGATCATCGCGCCGGAGGCCGGGCGGGAACCGGTCTCGACCGCTGCGGCCGGAGCGGAGGCGGCCATCGAAGTCTCCTCACGATGTCAGGGGCGTCATGCGCTAATGACCCTTACGCTATGGCTCGGCGAACTGCCGCACAAGGCGGTTTCCGGCCAGCAATCCGCTGTTTCCCGCCAGGCCATCGGCACCGGGCAGGGTGCGGCTACTGCCGTCGTCGTGAGGAGAACGAAGATGCGGATCGCCGGTGTAGTCGTTGCTGCGCTGACCGTGACGCTCGGGGTGCACCCGGCGTACGCGAGTGGGCTGACGGAGGTGACCGCCGCCGCCGAGACCGCGCCGAACTGGGACGACGAGGCCGGCGGCGATGCTAACGCGGACGACCCGGCGATCTGGGTCGACCAGAAGAACCCCGGGCGCAGCGTTGTCCTGGGCACGCTGAAGAACGGCGGGCTCACGGTCTTCGACCTGACCGGCAAACAGGTGCAGCGGTTCGCCACGCCGCCCGCGCCGGAGGAGGGGCAGGAGCCAGGCCGGTTCAACAACGTCGACATCGTCGGGAACCTCGCCGTCGTCACCGACCGCGGCCGCGACCAGCTCCGCACGTACGCGATCAAGAACGGCCGGCTCACCGACGTCACCAGCGACCGGGCGCCGCTCGTGTTCAGTAAGAACAGAGAAGAGGTGCAGGACCAGCACACGGCGTACGGTCTCGCGGCGACCTCGATCAAGGGCCAGCCCGTCGTCGCGGTGACCCGGCGGAGCGAGACGCGCGTCGCGTTCCTCCGGCTCGTCCCGGACGGCCGCGGCAAGACGACATACCAAACGGTTTGGTATGTCGATCTGCCGGCGAGCTTCAAACTGTCGAACGGCACCACCTGGTCGCCGTGCGAGGAGCCGGGCGATCGGCCGCAGCTCGAGGGCATGGTGTTCGACCGCACCACCAACGACCTGTACGCCGCCCAGGAGGACGTCGGCATCTGGCGGATCCCGCAGCACGGCATGCCGGAGCTGCTGGAGAAGGTCCGCGAGTTCGGCCAGAAGGCTGTCTACAACGAGCAGACCGAGGAGTGTGAGGCGGCCGGACCGGTCAGCCCGGATGCCGGCAAGCACCTCAGTGCCGACGCCGAGGGTCTGACGATCGCGTACGAGCACGGTCGGCGCACGCTGTACGCGTCCAGCCAGGGCGACTCGACGTTCGCGAGCTACCGGATGGACGGGCGCCGGTTGGTCTACCGGTCCGGATTCGAGGTCGTCGACGGCCCGGCGGCGGACGGCGTACAGCACAGCGACGGTGCCGCGGTGACCACCGAGCCGCTCGGAGCGCGGTTCCCGCACGGGTTGTTCGCCGTACATGACGGAGATAACACCCCGGGTGACGGCGACCGCGAAGGCACCAACTTCAAGCTGGTCCGGCTGGAGAAACTGCCCTGATCGAGACGAACTTGTGACACATGTCGTTGATGTGCCGGATTTCTGTAATATGAGCGCTGGGATGGGACCAGTGGATGGACTGGTGTCTCATCCTGAGACCGTTTTCGGTACCGCCGTACCCGCGAGCGTCCAGACAGTTAGCGGATCAGGCACCCGGTCGGTACGGTGTCCGGCAAGATGGGAGTGAGACCGGTGAGGTGGTCCACTACCAGCAGTGCATCAACCCCTGGAATCACGCGGACCAGCCTGCGAAAGCCTCATCCGGCGAAACGGGCCGGCCCCGTGCAACGTTGCGGTCGCGGCGATCCCGCGCTCGAACCCGAGGAGTGCATGTGAGTGAGTCGGTGCCGGGGACTCCCCCGGAAGTGTTCGCGCCCGTGGAGGCGCCGGTCAGTCCGCCCCAGGCCTCCGAAGAGGTCGAGTTCGTCCAGCTGCTGACGCCCGAAGGTGAGCGCGTCGAGAACCCGGACTACTCGTTCGATCTCGACGACGAGGCGATCAAGGGCTTCTACCGGGACATGGTCCTGGTCCGCCGGATCGACGCCGAGGCGACCGCCCTGCAGCGCCAGGGTGAGCTCGGGCTGTGGGCGTCCCTGCTCGGTCAGGAGGCCGCGCAGATCGGCTCCGGCCGGGCGTTGAACGACAGGGACATGGTCTTCCCGACGTACCGCGAGCACGGTGTCGCGTGGTGCCAGGGCGTCGACCCGCTGCGGCTGCTCGGCCTGTTCCGCGGCGTCGACCAGGGCGGCTGGGACCCCAAGGACAACAACTTCCACCTGTACACGATCGTGATCGGCGCGCAGACGCTGCACGCGACCGGGTACGCGATGGGTCAGCAGCGCGACCACGCGATCGGCGACGCCGAGAGCGGCGAGGCGACGATCGCGTACTTCGGTGACGGCGCCAGCAGCCAGGGCGACGTGAACGAGGCGTTCATCTGGGCCTCGGTGTTCAACGCGCCGGTGGTGTTCTTCTGCCAGAACAACCAGTGGGCGATCTCGGAGCCGATCGACCGGCAGACCCGGATCCCGCTGTACCAGCGCGCCGCCGGCTTCGGCTTCCCCGGCGTCCGCGTCGACGGCAACGACGTGCTCGCGACGTACGCCGTCACGCAGCAGGCACTGAAGCGGGCCCGCGAAGGCAGCGGGCCGACGCTGATCGAGGCGTACACGTACCGGATGGGTGCGCACACCACGTCCGACGACCCGACGAAGTACCGGCTGAACGAGGACCTCGAGCACTGGAAGCTCAAGGACCCGATCGAGCGCGTGCACGCGTACCTGGCCCGGCACGCCGGGATCGACCACGACTTCTTCGACGAGGTCGAGGCCGAGGCGGACAAGATCGCCGCCGAGCTGCGGGCCGGCTGCCTCGCGCTGCCGGAGCCGGTGCTCACCGACTTCTTCCAGCACGTGTACGTCGAGGAGACGCCGCAGCTGGCCGAGCAGCGTGACCAGTACGCCGCGTACGCTGCGTCGTTCGAAGGCGAGGGCTGAGCGATGACCAAGATCACTCTCGGCAAGGCCATCAACGCGGGCCTGCGGGCCGCGATGGAGAAGGACCCGAAGGTCGTCGTCATGGGCGAGGACATCGGCAAGCTCGGCGGAGTCTTCCGCGTCACCGAGGGCCTGCAGAAGGACTTCGGCGAGGACCGCGTCATCGACACCCCGCTGGCCGAGTCCGGCATCATCGGCACCGCGGTCGGCCTGGCGCTGCGCGGGTACCGGCCGGTCTGCGAGATCCAGTTCGACGGGTTCGTGTTCCCGGCGTACGACCAGATCATCAACCAGGTCGCGAAGATGCACTACCGCTCCGCGGGCCGGATCAAGATGCCGGTTGTCATCCGGATCCCGTACGGCGGTGGCATCGGCGCCGTCGAGCACCACTCGGAGTCGCCGGAGACGCTGTTCGCGCATGTCCCGGGGCTGAAGGTGGTCTCGTGTGGCGATCCGGTGGACGCGTACTGGATGATCCAGCAGGCGATCTCGTCGGACGACCCGGTCGTGTTCTTCGAGCCGAAGCGCCGGTACCACGAGAAGGCGGAGCTGGACGAGTCCGTGCCGCCCGTGCAGCCTCTGCACCAGGCGAAGGTGGTCCGCGAGGGCACCGACGCGACGCTTTTCTGCTACGGCCCGATGGTGAAGACCTGCCTGCAGGCGGCCGAGGCCGCGGTCGAGGACGGGCGCAACCTCGAGGTCGTGGACCTGCGGACGATCGCGCCGCTGGACCTCGCGACGATCTTCGCGTCGGTGAAGAAGACGCGGCGGGCGCTGGTGGTGCACGAGGCGCCGCTGTCGCTCGGGACGGGATCTGAGATCGCGGCGCGGGTGACCGAGGAGTGCTTCTATCATCTCGAGGCTCCCGTACTGCGGGTGACCGGGTACGACACGCCTTATCCGCCGTCGCGGATGGAGGACGACTACCTGCCTGACCTGGACCGGGTGCTGGACGGCGTCGACCGGGTGATGGAGTACTGATGGGCATCCAGCAGTTCCGCCTCCCCGACGTCGGTGAGGGGCTGGTCGAGGCCGAGATCGTCAGCTGGAAGGTCAAGCCCGGCGACACGGTCAAGCTCAACGACACCATCGTCGAGATCGAAACCGCGAAGTCGCTGGTCGAGCTACCGGTCCCGTTCGCCGGGGTCATCAGCGAGTTGTTGGTGCCCGAAGGCGAGACAGTTCCCGTCGGTACGCCGATCATCTCGGTCCAGACCGACTCCGCCGACGGCTCTCCCGAGGACCTCGTACCAACGATCCCCGAGCCAGAAGAGTCCGGCGGCCGCACCGCAGTCCTGGTCGGCTACGGCCCCAAAACCACCGAAGCCAAACGCCGAGCCCGCAAGTCGGCTGGTCCTGCACCTGTTGCTGCACCTGTTGCTGCACCTGTTGCTGCACCGCCGATTGCAACCCCAGCACCCACACCTGAACCAGTTGTTGCTGAGGGCAACGGTGCTGCGGTGCATGTGCTGGCTAAGCCGCCCGTGCGGAAGTTGGCGAAGGATCTGGGGATTGATCTGGCTTCGGTGACTGCTACCGGGCCGGGTGGTGTGATCACGCGCGCGGACGTCGAAGGGCACGTCGCCGCTCCGGCTGCGGTTGAGTACGAGCCCGCGCCGGTTGTGAGTGCGCAGGGTGACACCCGCGTGCCGGTGAAGGGTGTGCAGAAGGTGATGGCGCAGGCGATGGTTGCCAGTGCGTTCACCGCGCCGCATGTGACCGAGTGGATCACCGTCGACGTCAGCGCCACGATGGAGCTCGTCGAGCGGTTGAAGGCCGACAAGGCGTTCCGCGACCTCCGCGTCTCCCCGCTCCTCATCGTCGCGAAGGCAGTCACGCTGGCAGCCCGTCGTACGCCGATCATCAACGCGGCCTGGGACGAGCAGGCGCAGGAGATCGTGTACAAGGGTGCGGTCAACCTCGGCATCGCCGCGGCCACCCCGCGCGGGTTGATCGTCCCGAACATCAAGGGCGCCGACTCGCTCACCCTGCCCGACCTGTGCAAGGCGCTGAACGACCTGGTCGCCACCGCCCGCGAGGGCAAGACCCAACCGGCCGACCAGGCCGGCGGCTCGTTCACGATCACCAACGTCGGCGTGTTCGGCGTCGATGCCGGTACGCCGATCATCAACCCGGGCGAGGCCGCCATCCTCGCGTTCGGCGCGGTCCGCAAGCAGCCGTGGGTGGTGGACGACGAGATCGTCCCGCGCTGGATCACCACGCTCGCGCTGTCCTTCGACCACCGCCTGATCGACGGCGAGAAGGGCTCGATCTTCCTCTCCGACGTCGCCGGCATCCTCGAGGACCCGGCCCGCGCGCTGATGTTCTGATAGTCCGAAAGAAGGGCCCGGGTAACCCCCGGGCCCTTCTGTTTGACCTCAAGCGCTTGAGGTGTGTGACCGTGGCGGCATGACGGTTTTCACCATTCAGGAAGTCTCCCGACGGAGCGGCCTGAGCGAGCCGACGCTGCGGTACTACGAGGACGCCGGCCTCATCGGCCCGATCGACCGCGACGCGCAGAGCGGTCACCGCCGCTACCGCGACGCGGACGTCGACACCCTCGAAGCGCTGGCCTGCCTCCGCGCGGTCGGCGTCGGCATCAGCGATATGCGCACGTACCTCGCCAACCGGACCCGCGGTCGCCAGGCCGCGGCCGAACAACGCGACCTGCTCCTGCGCCACGCCGAGCGGATCGAGGCCGAGATCGCCGCGCAGCGCGTGCGGCTCGAGTACCTCCGCGAGAAGGCCGCGCTCTGGGACGCCCGCGACCGCGGCGACGACACCGCCGAGGCCGAGTCGATCCAGCGCCTGATCGGCGTCGTGGAGGTACTCCGATGATCCTGGTCACCGGCGGCTCCGGCTACCTCGCCACCCACTTGATCGCTCTTCTCCTCCGCAACGACCATCAGGTCCGTACGACGGTCCGCTCGACGAGCCGCAACGCCGAACTGCGTGCCGCCGTACGCCGAGGTGGCGCGGACGATGCGGGCCTGGAGATCGTGGTTGCGGACCTCATGTCCGATGAAGGCTGGCCCGCCGCGGTCGCGGGCTGCGATGAGGTTCATCACGTCGCCTCGCCGATCCCGTTCACCCAGCCGGAGGATCCCGACGAGCTGATCGTCCCGGCACGCGAAGGCACGCTGCGGGTACTGCGGGCAGCGCGTGACGCCGGCGCGCGGCGCGTCGTACTCACGTCGTCGTTCGCGGCCGTCGGCTACACGCCGAAGCCCACCGCCGAGTTCACCGAGGACGACTGGACGGATCCCGATACGCCCGGCCTCGCGCCGTACCCACGCTCGAAGGCGATCGCCGAGCGCGCCGCCTGGGACCTGATGCGCGACGCCGACACCGAACTCGTGGTCGTGAACCCGACCGGCATCTTCGGCCCGACCCTCACCACCAACCTCCGTTCGTCGACCCAGCTGATCAAGTCGATGCTCGACGGCACGATGAAGGTCGCGCCACGAGCCCGCTTCGGCGTGGTCGACGTACGCGATGTCGCCGACCTCCACATTCGCACCATGGCCACACCCGATGCCGCAGGCAAACGTTTCCTTGCCGTCGCCAACGATCCGACCACCAGTTTTCTGGAAATAGCTCAACTCCTGGGCCCACCTGCGCCCACCGAAGAAGCCCCCGGCCCCGACCTACCTCGCCCGATTATCCACAACGACCGAGCCCGCATCGAACTCGCCTGGCAACCTCGCGACCTCAAAACGACCATCCTCGAAACCGCCGAAAGCCTCCGCGAGCTCGGCTTAGTGCCAGGCGTCCTCTGAGCGCCACCGCCACCCGGCCATCGAGGGCCGGCCCCGCTGACCGACGACCATCGAATGGAACGTTACGGACCAACTCCGTGGTGGTGTCCGAAGCCTACGCATCACCTCGTCGGCCACTTCTTCCGGTGATCGCCCGCGCAGCGGGAACCGCAGGAACACCTGGAACTTCTCCGCCGGGGCGAACAACGCCACCAGGAACTTGTCCGGATCCCGATGATCCGCCGCGGCCCAGCTCAGCTCGAGCCCGACACGGCTGAGCGAATCGCGATCCACGCCCTCCAGTACCAGCCGCGACACCGTGTCGACCGGCCGCTGCCAACTCTGATCCGCCGCGAGCTGCTCGATCGCGACGTCGTACGCCGCAGCTCCGAACGAAACCCCGTGATCGAACGGCACATCGGCGTACCAATCCCAATGAACCACACCGCCGTCGCGGGTGACCAGCGCCTCGGTCGACCCGCAGCCCGGCTCGCCACAGGTGCATCGGGCAACTAAAACCCGCCGTGGCTCCACCGTCGCGACGAGCTGATTCGTCGGGACGATCAGGTCGAACGGGTGCATGCCCATCCCGGCGCCGGCCTCGGTGATCTCGAAGCCGTTGACGTACACGAGAATCTCGAAGGACCGTTCGAGTTCGCGCGCCTGGACGATCTCGAAGCGCACCTCGTCGGTGGGGAGCCGGGCGTAGGTCGTGCCGTCCTCAGTCACCTTCTGACCGGGCGAATCGCGGACGGGACGGGGGATCGAGAGCTCCTCAAGCGAGCTCCGCATGAGCGTGCGCAGGTCCTTGGAACGGGTCGATCGAGGCGCGCCGGCCAACTCACGCAGGGTCGGGGAGTCGAGGCCCTCGGCGAGGAACCGGGTGGCCACGTCGATCAAGTCGGTCGCGCCGGGCGTATGGCGCGCTGCGGCGTCGTAGAAGCGCTGCTCGACGGAGTAGTCCACGGGATCATCATCGACGGTCAGCGGACTGTGAGCACCAGCTTTCCGGTGACTCGGCCGGTTTCGCCGAGGCGATGGGCTTCGGGTGCGTGCTCGAGTGGGAACGTCTGCTCGACGTGCACCCGCAGCTTGCCGGTCTCGACGAGGTCGGTTAGCCCTTGGAGGCCGATTCGATCCGGCTCCACAAGCAGACGGCCGGAGCGCACGCCGCGGTCTTTGGCCGCCTGCTCCAAGTCGTCGGGCACACCGCTCAGTACGCCGACCAGGATGCCGCCGGGGTTGATGAACTCCAGCCAGCGGCGGTCGCTGTCGTCGCCTGCCAGGCCGATGACCGCGTCGAGGGTGCCTGGGTCGGCGGCCGGGTCCCGGTAGTCGAGCGGCTGGTCGACGCCAAGGGATCGCAGGAAGTCGTGTTTGCCGGCGCTCGACGTGCCGACGACGTACGCGCCGCGGGCCTTCGCGATCTGAACCGCCAGGTGGCCGACTCCGCCGGCTGCTGCGTCGATGAGCACCCGCTGTCCGGGCTGTACGTCGGCGACGTCGACGAGCGCTTGCCACGCGGTCAGCCCGGCCAGGGGGAGTCCGGCTGCTTCGGCGTACGACATGCTGGTCGGCTTGCGTACGAACTGGCGTGAGGGCGCCGTCACATACTCGGCGTACGCCGCGGCCTCCCGCGGGAACCACGGCATACCTAGTACCTCGTCGCCGACTGCTACCCCGCTTGCTCCGAGCCCGGCCTCGACCACGACTCCGGCTACGTCCCAACCGACTGTGTACGGCGGTGAGCCGAGGTACGCCTCCTCCGCGCGGCTGTACCAGTCCACCGGATTGACTCCCGCGGCGTGCACCTCGACGAGCACCTCTGTCGGGCCGGGTACTGGGCGCTCCACCTCGATCACCCGCAGTACCTCAGGTCCGCCGAACTCCTCCTGCCGCACAAGTCGCATGCGCCGAACCTACTCAGTCACCGGTCTGCGGCTGGCATAATCCGGCTGCCTTCTCGGATCGGCGGTGAGAGGGTGGGGCAGTGCTGGTGATCTTTGTGGTGCTGGGGGCCGCGGTTCTGCATGCGACGTGGAACGCGATGGCCCACGGTGCCCCGGATCGTGTTGCCGGGCTGGCATTGTTCGAGCTCGCGGCCGGGGTGATCGGGCTCGTCGCCATCCTGCTGACGGGTCTGCCGCCCGCCGGCACGTGGGGGTACATCGTCGCGTCGGCGCTGCTGCACCTTGCCTATCTGGGTGGGTTGCTGGCGTCGTACCAGCTGGGTCAGTTCAGCCAGATGTATCCGCTGGCCCGCGGTACGTCGCCGTGGGTGGTGGCGGTGGTGTCGATCGTCGTACTGCACCAGCACCTTGCTGTGATCGAGCTGGCCGGAGTACTGCTGATCTCTGCTGGGCTGATCGGACTGGTGTTCATCGGCCGACCCGGTCGTCGTCAGTTGCCGGCGCTGCTTGCTGCGTTCGGGACCGGGTTGATGATTGCGTCGTACACGGTCGTCGACGGGGTCGCCGTCCACAAGATGCCGGTCGCTACCTACATGGGCTGGGTCTTCATGCTGCAGGGCTTCGCGGTCCCGCTCGCTGTTGTGCTGTGGCGCGGTCCCCAGGCCTTCAACCTGCCGAAGCCTGCGATCTTCTCGGGCCTGTTCGGCGGGGTCGTTTCGATGGCGGCGTACGGTCTCGTCCTCTGGGCCCAAACCCGAGGCACCCTCGCCGCCATCGCCGCCCTCCGCGAAACCAGCATCATCTTCGGAGCCCTCATCGGCACCCTCTTCTTCAACGAACGCTTCGGCCCCAAACGAGCCGCAGCCGCCGCCGTAGTCGTCACAGGCATCGTCCTCATCACCCTCGCCTAGTCCGTACGGCGGTCAGCCCATCGCGGGGCTACGCGCGGCTCCTTCGTCGCCGTGCTACGCGCCGCACCCGCCCACCCCCGGGCTTATCGCCCGGAGCATCCTTTCCGGCTATCGCCGGGGTCTTCCGGCTGGCGCCGGAGTTGCGGGCTGTCGCCTGGACTCGTGCGCGCTGCCGCGCGGTGACGGCCTCGCGTGCGGCTGGTTCGTATCTGTCGAGGTGGCCGCTGCAGGCTCCGCGGTGGTGCGGCGGGTTCGTACTCGTCGAGGTGGCTGGGGCAGGCTCCGCGGTGGTGCGGGTCGTACTCGTCGAGGTGGCTGCGGGCTATGGCGCGTGCGACCGCCGCGTGGTGCCGCGGGTTCGTATCGGTTGGGCTGGCTGCGGGCGGCTCATCGCGGGCTACGCGCCGTGCTGCGGCGCAACATGCCTCGACGCTCGCCAGGGGAAGGGGTGTCAGCCCCCGATCGGCGATATCTGGAAGGCTCACGTCATGGCGCACGACGTGTGGCTGGGTGTGGCTCTGCTTGTTGCATCGTTCGGGACCGCGCTGTTGTCTGCAGTCGCGGGCTTCGGTGGTGGGGTGTTGTTGTTGCCGGTGTTTGTTGCGGTGTTCGGTGCGCGTGACGCGGTGGCTGTGCTGACTGTTGCGCAGTTGGCGAGCAACGGCAGTCGGGTCTGGTTCAACCGCCATGAGGTCGATCGGCGACTCGTCGCGATCTTCGCCATCGGTGCGGTGCCTGCTGCGGTGGCTGGGGCGTTGCTGTTGACCAGTGCGCCACTGCCGGCTTTGACGCGGATCGTCGGGGCGTTCCTGCTCGCCATAGTCATCTGGCGTCGCGTCCGGCCGCACACGGCCCGGGTGAGCGATCGTGGGTTCGCTGCCATCGGTGCGGCGTCCGGGGTCGGTTCTGCGCTGGTTGGCAGTGTGGGGCCGATGGTGGCGCCGTTCTTCCTCGCGCGCGGCTTGGTACGCGGCGCGTATATCGGCACCGAAGCAGCCTCGGCTGTTGTCATGCATTTCACGAAGCTGATTGTGTTCGGCGCCGCCGCCGTTCTCACCTGGCGTACCGGATTGATCGGCCTTGGACTCGCTCCGGCAGCAGCCGGCGGCGCCTGGGCCGGCAAGAAGGTTGTCGACCGGCTACCCGTCTCCGTCTTCGTCATCCTGGTCGAGGCCGGTCTCGTCATCTCCGGAATACTCCTGCTGATCACCGGCGGCTGAGCAGACGAGCGTAGTTCCGGAAGTAGATCGTCCGGTTGTGGTTTTACGCTGCCAGCATGGATACGAACTCTGCTCCGGCGTTGCCGCTGACGAGTGCGCCCGGGTTCACGGCTGGGCGACCTCCCGAGTGGGACGTCGAGATTTTCATGCATGGCGATGAGATCCAGACCGCGCTCATTACGCTCGAGCGCAATCGTCGTACGTTCGCCTGGAAATGTTGGGATGTGGACTCGGACGGCCTGCAGTTGCAGGTGGGGCGGTCTGCGGTGACTCTTGGTGGGCTTCTCAAGCACCTGGCGCTCTGCGAGGAGTTGAAGTTTCAGAGCGATCTGGCCGGTGCGCCGGTCCTACCTGAGTTCCGGGACGTCGATCACGAGGCCACGTGGGAGACCTGGGCTTGGGACTCGGCCAAGGATGACGAACCCGAGGCGCTCCGCGATCTTTGGGTGCGGGCGGTACATCGTTCTCGCGCCACGGTCGCCGGCATCCTGTCCGAGTCGGGTCTTGATTACGCTCCCGAAGGCGGGATGAGTCTGCGGCGGCTCATCAGCGACATGATCGAGGAGTACGCGCGCCACACCGGCCATGCCGACTTGTTGCGCGAAGCGTTCGACGGTGCCACCGGCGAGGGTCCGCCACGCGAGTTCCCCGTGCCCTAGCGGGTACTCGGTGCCACCTCGCGCACCATCACGCAGTTGCCCAGGCCTTTGGGGCGGTCGTAGGTGAAGCCCTCGCGCTCGTACATCGTGCGGGTGCCGTTGTAGAGGAACGACGAGTTCCTCTTCCGGACCCCGCCGGTGTCGTGCGGGTAGCCCTCGACCACGCCACCGCCGGCCTGCGCTATCAGTTCGACGGCTCCGCGGAGGGCGATCGCCGCCAGGCCCTGACCGCGGAAGGCGCGTTCGACCAGGATGCAGGTGACGCGGTAGTCGGGCAGGCGCTCGACGGTGGCGAGGTACTCCTTCCGGTGCTGGATGTCGGGCAGCTCCTCGGATGATCCGTACTCCGCCCACGCGACGGCACGGTCGCCGTCGTAGACCAGTGCCGCGTGCGCGATCCCATCCGCCACCAGGCGTTGCTTGAGTGCCCGGTTTCCCTCGGCGCTCTGGCCCTTCTCCGCGCAGTCGGGATGGAACTTCGTGCACCAGCAGCTTGCGAACATGCCCTTGTTCCGCTCGACGAGAGCCGCGAAGTCGTCGAACGTCTCTGACGTCAGCGCTTTGATCGTGAAGCTGGACATGCTGGCAATCTAACCCTGATTGCGGACGTTCTCCGTCCGGTAAGCCACGCTGTCTGGCCGCGTGGTGAGTGCAGCAGACTGGGCGACGTGAGCTTCACATGGTGGTCCGTGCTGATCGGCGTCGCGGGTGGTGTGTTGCTGCTTTGGATGGCGCTGATTGTGGCGTTGTGGATCGGGAAGCCGGACGAGCTGACTGTCAGGGATGCGATGCGGCTGCTGCCTGATCTGGTTCGTATGCTTCGGCGGCTTGCGGGGGACAAGACGCTTTCGGGCGGGGTTCGGTTGAGGCTGTGGTTGCTGCTTGCGTACCTGGCGCTGCCGATCGATCTCGTGCCGGACTTCATTCCGGTGATCGGGTACGCCGACGACGCGGTGATCGTCGCCCTCGCGTTGAGGTCGGTCACTCGGCGGGCTGGGCCGGAAGCGCTGGAGAAGCACTGGCCTGGAACGCCCGATGGTCTGGCAGCGGTGAGGAGACTCGCCGGACTCGCTGGCTGAATGCCCAGCGCGGATCTGGCACCAGCAGGAGCTGCTCCGGCGCAAGCAGTGGGCCAGGAGCCCAGCTCGCATGCACGCCGGCGACAGTTCACCCGCACCGCCGGCACCGGCCCAGCAGTCACCTGCGAGCGGTAGCGAGCAGAACCCGGCGACAGCCGGAAGGGCCCGGCGACAGCCGGAAGGGCCCGGCGACAGCCGGAAGGGCCCGGCGACAGCCGGAAGGGCCCGGCGACAGCCGGAAGGGCCCGGCGGCAGCCGGAAAGGAGTGCACGGCGATGAGCCGGGGGTGGGTGGGGCGGCGCGTAGCACGGCGACGAAGGAGTCGCGCGTAGCACCGCGATGGGCTTACCCAACTGATGAATGAGTGGGGGTCCCGGGCGGTGGACCCCCACTCGGCTTTAGCGGTGGACGGCGTCGAGGGCGTCGGCGATGCCTTCGCCGTAGAAGGCGTTGTTGGCGGTGGTGCCGGTGCAGCGGGCATCGGGAGTTGCAGGGCAGGCGGTGTCGTCGGCCTCGCGCTGGAGGGCTCGCTCGAGGTCGCGCGGGCCCCACCACGGGTGGGTGGACTTGAGTAGGGCGGCGATGCCGGTGACGTGCGGCGACGCCATCGACGTACCGCTCATCAGGCCGTAGCCGCCGCCGGGCAGCGTCGACAGGATCGAGCTACCAGGGGCCGCGACGTCGATCTTGTTCAGGCCGAAGTTCGAGAAGCTGCTCTTGACCCGGGCCTGCGTGGTGCTGGCGACGGTGATCACGCCGGGGAGCTCGGTCGGCATGTCGAGGCAGTTGTTGTTGATCGTCCGGCTGACCGGGGTCGAGTCGTTGGGGCTGGTGGTGTCCGTGGTCTTGTTTGACAGGTCGTAGTTCGAGTTGCCGGCCGCGGCGACGGACAGCGTCCCGCGGTCAGTGGCCCACGCGTACGCGCGTCGTACCGCTTCCTGCACCGCGCCCTGGTCGCCGTTGTCCTTGCACCAGAACTGGAACGGGTCGATGAAGTAGCTGTGGTTCGTCACGTCCATGTGGTGCTCCGCGGCCCAGACGATCCCGCAGATCGAGTACTCCGGGTAGATGAAGCCGTCGTCGTTCACGACCTTGACCGACGCGATCCGCACGCCCGGCGCGACGCCGACGATGCCGATCCCGTTCCGCGCGGCGGCGACGGTGCCTGCGACGTGCGTGCCGTGCGGGCTGGTCGTCGGCCGCCAGATGCCCGGCGTCTGGTCCGGTACGCCGTTCTTCACGCAGCTGACGGAGTCGCGCGCGTCGAAGTTCGGCGCGAGGTCAGGATGCGTGTCGTCGACACCGCTGTCGTTGATGCCGACCAGCACGCGCCGCGAGCCGTCGGTGACGTTGTGGGCCTGGTCCGCCTTGATCTGGACCATGTCCCACTGCTCGCTCTCGCGCGGGTCGAGCACCGGCGTCGCCGCGGTCTCGTCCACCGAGTTCAACCCGGTCTGAGCGCCTTCGGAGACCGCCGCAGTACGAGTCGCACCAACGGACTGCACCTCGCGGCCGTTGCGTCCGGCGCGCACGTCCACCTTGAAGTTCGCGTTCGTCGACTGGGCGACGACGACCCCGAAGTCCCGGTACGACGAGAGCACTGTCCCGCCGGCGCGCTTGACCGCGTCCTCGACCTTGCGGACGTGCCCCGGCGATGCCTTCGTGTTGATCACGTAGTTCATCAGGGGACCGGGCGTGGGGTCGGCGGCCGGTGCGGCGTACGCCGTCGCGGCGCTGAGGGACGTCAGCGCCAGCGTGGCCGCGGCCAGGCTTGCGGACAGCCGGCGGGGACGGGAAGTTCGGAACACGCTGCCTCCTCATGGCTGGGCCTGGGCGGACGGGCCCGGGCCGTATCCCGAGACTCTAGAGCGGTTTCCGGACCGGCGGAGTTCTTCATCCACAACGCAGGGGAAACCCTGCATTCGTCACTACTTAGCGTCCATCAGTTCACGCTCAGTTGCCCACATGCTGTGGATTCGCCTGTGGATAACTCGTGGACAAGCTGGGGAATAACCGGCGCCGCCAGTGGATTAGCTGTGTGTGTAAGATAGATACAACAGAGATACCAGTCGTATGGGTTGGGGAGTTCAGTGGTGAGCGGGGCGCCGGAGCCGGCGAGTGATGCATTGATCCTGGGAGACGAGACCGCAGAGATCGCCCGAGTGGTGGTCGAGGCTGCGCCGGGCGTGGAGAAGATCCCCGCGGCCGAGCGCGTCTACGCGTACGTGAAGGCCGCGATCCTCGATCGCGCCTACCCAGGCGGCGAGCTCCTGACCGAGGGCGAGCTCGCCACGGCCGTCGGAGTCTCCCGTACGCCGGTCCGCGAAGCCCTGCTCCGCCTCGAGGAATCCGGACTGGTCAAGCTGTACCCGAAGAAGGGCGCGCTTGTCCTTCCCGTGCTGCCGCAGGAGATCGAGGACGTCCTCGAGGCCCGCGAGCTGCTCGAGACGCACGCCGCCGCCAAGGTGTGGCCGCGGCGCAAGCAACTGATCGAGCGGCTCAGCCAGCGTGTCGACGAGATGCGCGCGCACCGCAAGGCAGGTGACGCGAAGAGCTTCCTCGAGGCCGACCGGGCCTTCCACGAGGCCATTGTCGGTGCCGCTGGCAACGAAATCCTCGCCAAGCTCTACAACAGCCTGCGTGATCGCCAGGTCCGGATGGGCGTACCCGGTATCGAGGTGCAGCCGGCCAGGATGGACAAGTCGATCACCGCACACCAGGAGATGATCGACGCGCTCGGCGGAAACAGCGTCAAGAGGTTCCGTGAGCTCGTCGTCGCGCACATTGCCGAAGCCGCCAATGATCTGCGGGGCACTCGGTGACCGAACTCCTCTTCCCCCTGGGCGGTCGGCGAGCCTGGGCGGTGTGGACCACTGCTGTCCTGACCTACCTCGTCACGGTGCTGCACCGCGGTTCGATGAGCGTGGCCGGCCTGCAAGCCGCTGAGCGCTTCCACATCTCCGCATCCGCACTGGCCAGCTTCACCGTCGTACAGCTCACTGTGTACGCCGCCATGCAGGTGCCCGTCGGTATCTTGCTCGACCGGTACGGCTCCAAGCGGCTGCTGATCGCTGCGTCCGGACTGCTGTTCGTAGCGCAGTCAGCGTTCAGCCTGGTCGATTCGTACCCCGCCGCGCTCGCTGCACGCGCAGTACTGGGTGTTGGCGACGCACTGGTCTTCATCAGCGTGCTGCGCGTGGTTATGTCCTGGTTCCCCGCACTGCGGCAGCCGGTGATGTCACAAGCGACCGGAATGCTCGGTGGTCTCGGAGCGATCATGTCGACCGTTCCGATGGCTGCTGCGTTCCATGCCTTCGGCTGGACGCCGACGTTCGCCGGCGCGAGCGTGCTGAGCCTGGTGGCCGGCGTACTGGTGCTGTTCCTCATCAAGGACACGCCGTACGACGAACCGCTCCGCCGCGCCAAGCAGCCGCTCCACGAGGTCAAGAAGAACCTGCGTCGCGCCTGGAAGGAGCCGGGCACGCGGCTGGGCCTGTGGACGCACTTCACGACCAGCTTCTCCGGCAGCACGTTCGGACTGCTCTGGGGCTACCCGTTCCTCGTGCAGGGCCAGGGCCTCGCCCCGACGACCGCTGCGGCGATGCTGATCCTCCCTGTGCTTGCTGGGCTCTGTTACGGCCCGCTGGTCGGGCGGTACGCCGCCAGGTTCCCGTTCTACCGGTCCTGGATCGTGCTGGCGGTGATCGCGGGCTCGGTGCTGATGTGGACCGTCGTACTGCTGTGGCCCGGTCAGGCGCCGATGCCGGTGCTTCTGCTACTGATCGTCGTACAGGCTGCTGGTGGTCCGGGGTCGATGCTCGGACTGGACTACGCGCGGACGTTCAACCCGTCGACCCGCTTCGGTGCTGCCAACGGGATGGTCAACACCGGTGGGTTCATCGCGACGCTGCTGTGTATCGGCATGGTCGGCATCCTGCTCGACACCTCGTCCGGCGGGGCGCCGCAGACGATCGAGGACTTCAAGTTCGCGCTGGCGTTCCAGTACGTGCTGTGGGCGATCGGCACCCGGCAGATCCTCAAGTACCGGCGTAAGGCGCGCGGCCACCTGGCCCGCTACAACCCGGAGGCGTACGAAGCGCTGCTGGCCAACCAGATCGTCCCGCTGAAGGGCTGAGACAGCACGCTGGCACGGGGTGTCAGGGTGAAGCCAGAGCGGTGCCAGGGAGGCAGGGCACGGTAGTCCCAGTAAGTAAGTTCACTGGGAGGAACCGATGACCACAACGAACCAGGTCGCCATCGAGGCAACCGGTCTGGTCAAAAAATATGGCAACACCACGGCGCTTGCCGGCGTCGATCTGAGCGTGCCCACCGGCACGGTTCTCGGGGTCCTCGGCCCGAACGGCGCCGGCAAGACGACCGCGGTCCGCATTCTCGGCACCCTGCTCCGGCCCGACGCCGGCCACGCCACAGTCGGCGGGTACGACGTCGTACGCGACGCCGGCAAGGTCCGCAGCATCATCGGGCTGACCGGACAGTACGCCTCGGTCGACGAGGACATGTCCGGTCGCCGCAACCTGATCATGATCGGCCGGCTGCTCGGGTTCTCGCGAGCGCAGTCCCGGGCCCGCGCGGACCAGCTGCTGGAGCGGTTCGAGCTGACCGACGCGGGTGAGCGGATCGCGAAGACGTACTCCGGCGGTATGCGCCGCCGGCTCGACCTGGCCGCGAGCCTGGTCGGCAACCCGAGCATCCTGTACCTCGACGAGCCCACCACCGGTCTGGACCCGCACGCCCGCAACGGCGTCTGGGAGACGGTGCGCAACCTCGTCCTCGACGGCACCACGGTCCTGCTCACCACGCAGTACCTGGAGGAGGCCGATGCGCTGGCCGACTCGATCGTCGTGTTCGACAAGGGCTCCGTGGTCGCTTCCGGGCGGCCGGCCGAGCTGAAGGCGCAGGCGGGCAAGCAGTCGCTGGACGTCCGCCCGGCCGAGCCGGCGCACCTCGAGCGGGTTGCCGCGATCGTCGCGGAGTCGACCGGGACGCGTCCCAGTGTCGATGTGGTCAACACCCTCGTCAGTGTCCCGGTGAGCGACGGGTCGTCGATGCCGGTCGTCGTACGGCGGCTGGACGAGGCCGGGATCGCGGTCACCGAGCTGTCGCTGCGACTGCCCAGCCTGGACGAGGTCTTCCTCGCCCTGACCGGTCACGCCGCCGAAGAGAAGAAGTCCGACGCCGTACTGGAAGGAGTAGGCCGATGACCACCGCAACACTCGAACCAGCTGCCCACCTGGGCCACCGGTCGCGGCCGTTCGCCTGGGTGCCGCAGAGCCTGACGCTGGCCTGGCGCAACATCGTCCGGATCCGGCAGAACCCGGAAGCCCTGGCGGACGTGACGTTCCAGCCGATCATCTTCCTGGCGCTGTTCCTGTTCGTCTTCGGCGGCGCGATCGCCGGGGGCGGCGGCTGGCGTGGGTACCTGCCGACGCTGCTGCCCGGGCTGCTGGTGCAGACCGTGGTGTTCGCGACGATGGGCACCGGGGTCGGTCTGAACGACGACTTCGCGAAGGGTGTCTTCGACCGGTTCCGCAGCCTGCCGATCGCGCGGATCTCGCCGCTGATCGGTGCGGTCCTCGGGGACGCGGTCCGGTACTCGCTGTCGATCGTGATCCTGATGACGAGCGGGTTCGTGCTCGGCTTCCGCTTCGAGAACGGCGTCGGCAACGGTCTGTTGGGCATGCTGATCGTGTTGCTGTTCGCGCTGTCGATGTGCTGGATCTGGGTCTGGCTCGGGCTGGTCATGAAGACCGCCCAAGGCGTGCAGGGCGTCGCCTTCCTGGTGATGTTCCCGCTGACCTTCGGTAGCAACATCTTCGTCCCGACCAGCACGCTGCCGGGATTCCTGCAGGCCTTCACCAAGGTCAGTCCGATCACGTACCTGGTCGACACCGAACGCGCCCTGATGGGCGGCGGTCCGCTGCAGAAGCCGTTGCTGATCACGCTGGCCTGGATGGTCGGTCTGGTCGCGGTGTTCGCCCCGCTGGCGATCCGCGCCTACCGCCGCCGTACCTGAAATCTGTCGGTGGTGAGCGTCAGAGTGGTCGTATGACCACGAACTGGACGCTCACCATCGACTGCGTGGACCCGGCCGTGGTCGCGCGCTTCTGGTGTACGGCGCTTGGCTACACCGAGTCGGATCCGCCCGCGGGCTGGGACACCTGGGAGGACTGGCTGACCGCGATGAACGTCCCCGAGAACGAGTGGAACGACGGCGCCTCGATCTCCGACCCGAACGGCGTACTCCCCGCCATCTCCTTCCTCAAGGTCCCCGAGCCACGCACCACCAAGAACCGCCTCCACCTGGACCTCCAGGTAGCCGGCGGCCGCGCCGAGCCCCAGCCCCTCCGCGAACAACGCATCCGAGCCACCGCCACCACCCTCATCACCGCCGGCGCCACCCTCGTCCGCGAAGTCCCCGCCGAAAACTCCACCACCCTGGACCACCTATGGATGCAGGACCCCGAAGGCAACGACTTCTGCGTCGTCTGACGGGGTATCCAGGGGCATCCCGGGGCAGATTGATCTCGTTGTCCACAAGGCTGTTCAGGGCGCCCCGAATCCACTCCGTCGCCCACTAGCCTGACGTGGTGCGGATCAACGTGTACGTCGACGGCTTCAACCTCTACTACGGGTGCCTGAAGGGCCGACCGTACAAGTGGCTGAATCTGGAGAAGATGTGCGAACTGTTGCTCCGCAGGTTCGAAGTCAACCGGATCCGGTACTTCACAGCCTTGGTCAAGGAGCGCCCGGACAATTTGCATGCCCCGGTTCGGCAGCAGGCGTACCTACGGGCCCTCGGCACATTGCCGAGCGTCGAGGTACACCTCGGCAGCTTCCTCACAAAGCCGACCCGGATGCTGCTCGCCACTCCTCCGGTCGTGGGTCCACGGACGGTCGAGGTGATCAAGACCGAGGAGAAGGGCTCGGACGTCAACCTGGCGACGTACCTGCTCGTCGACGCCTTCCGGGACGATGCGGAGGCCTTCGCGGTGGTGAGCAACGACTCGGATCTGACCGAGCCGATCCGGATCGTTCGGCACGAACTCGGCAAGGTGGTCGGCTTGCTCAACCCACAGAAGGTGCCGAGTCAACGGCTGCTGACCTGCCAGCCGACCTTCACCCGGCAGATCCGGGAAGGAGTGCTGGGGGCCAGCCAATTCCCTCAGCGGGTGATCGACGATGCCGGCGCTGTGATCAGGAAACCTGGGGAGTGGTGAAAAAGCAGAAGCCCCACCGAAGTGGGGCCTCGCACCCAGCCACCGAGGCAACTGGGGGAATAGTCAGAGGCTAGCTGACGATCCTCTTCCGGGCAACACGGATCATCCGGGGTTGATCTCGCTGAAGGCGAGGGGTTGGCGGGTGCAGAGGTAGGTTGCCCAGTGCAACTTTTCGGGGGTGCCGGAGGGGGTGCGGGTGATGTGGAGGAGTTCGCCGGTTTCGCGGCCGGAGACGGTTCGGTAGGTGTCTTCGGCGATCTTCTCGAAGACGGCGGGGGACTGCCACTCGGCGGCCGCGGGGGACTTGGCCTGGAGTACGCCGTTCTTGACCGTGAAGTCGAACGGGCTGCCCTCGGTGAACCAGGTGCCGAGTACGCCGGCCAGCTCGGCCGGGACGTCGACGCCGGGGACCCACGGGTCGGCCGGGAGCGGGTCGTCCTCGAGGACCTTGATGACCAGGTCGGTCGCGAGCGCGCTCGGCGCGGGCGAGGACGTGGAGCCGAAGAGCGCGATACCCGCCGTACCGGAGTCGCGGTGGACGAACGTCGACGTGATGTGACCCGGCATCCCGCCGTCGTGCCCGACGAACAGCCGGTCGCCGCGGCGCAGCAGCATGAACCCGAGCCCGAACGCGAGCTGCCAGCGGTCCACATCGGCCATGATCTGCACCTGGCACATCTCGTCGATGGTGTCCTTCGACAGCACCTCGTCGACCGGGTTCGCGACGAACATCGCCCACTTCGCCAGGTCCTCGGCCGTCGACGCGAGCCCGCCGCAGGCGTCCATCGCACCGATGTCGAGCAGCGGCTCGCGCACCGGTACGTCGGTCCACGGCGGCACGTAGTACCCGGTCTGCGCCGGTCCGCCGTCCATGCCGACCGTCGTACGGCGCATCTCCAGCGGGTCGAGGATCCGTGCCTTGACCGACTCGTACCAGGACCGGCCGTCGATCCGCGCGACGATCTCACCGAGCAGCGCGAACACCAGGTTCGAGTAGTGGAACCGGTGGTGCGGCTTGCCGATCCGTTCCGCGTCGTTCCACCCGTCGACCAGCTCGTCGCGGGACGGGAACTTCATCAGGTCCCACACGTCGCCGACCGGCTCGCGCTGCATGCCGCTGGCATGGCTGAGCATCTGCCGGACGGTGATGCCTTCGTGCTTGCTGCCCGGGATCAGCTTGTCGACCGTGTCGTCCAGGTTGAGCTTGCCCTCGTCGCGCAACGCCATGATCGTGACCGCGGTCAGCGTCTTGCTCTGGGACGCGATCAGGAACTGCGAGTCCGCGGTCGGCGGTACGCCCGGACTCTCCAGGTCGGCCGATCCGGCACCGGTCGACCAGGCCAGCTTCCCGGCGCGGGCGACGGCGCCCACAACTCCCGGAACCCGGCCCTTCGACTGCCGCTCGGCGACGATACGGGTGAGTGCGTTCTGCGTCTGCTCGGCGATATCTGTCACGAGTTCCGACCTTAAGGCAGGGAAGTGACAAAAGGCAGGGTGTTTGGTCGGGGCGATGTGCGAGGCTTGAGGGGTGCGCATAGCGGTGCTTGGGCCTCTCGCGATGTGGGCGGCTGACGGGACCCCGCTCGACATCCGCGGCGTCCGCCTGCGCGGGCTGCTCGCGCGCCTTGCGCTGTCCGCCGGGCGACCGGTCAGCGTCGAGACGCTGGTCGACGGACTCTGGGGCAGCGAGGCCCCGAGTGCGAACGCTCTGCAGTCCCTGGTGTCCCGCCTCCGGGCCGGTCTCCCCGCGACCGAGTCGAGCATCTCGGTCCAGTCCGGCCCGGCCGGCTACACCCTGACCATCGGTCCGGACTGCGTGGACGCCCTCCAGTTCGAAGATCTGGTACGCCGCGGCCGCGCCCTACTGACCACCGAGCCGGAGCAGGCCCACGCCCTCCTGACCCAGGCCGACAAGCTATGGCGCGGTGAAGCCCTCACCGACCTCCGCGACCTTCCGTTCGCCGCAGTCGAGGCGGACCGCCTGGCCGAGCTGCGCCTCGCCGCCGCGGAGGACCTGGCCGAAGCCGCCGTCACCTGCGGCCAGGCCCGCGACCTGATCACCGACCTGGAACAGCTCGCCGTCACCCACCCGCTCCGTGAGCGAGTGCACGAGCTCCTCATCCGAGCCCTGTACGCCGACGGTCGCCAGGCGGAGGCCCTCGCGGCGTACGAACGGGTCCGGACCACGCTGGCCGACGAGCTGGGCGCCGACCCCGGCATGCGGCTCCGCGACCTCCACGTCTCGGTACTGCGAGGCGACAACGTCGACCCGACTGCCAAAACGTCCGTACCAACTCCTGCGCCGTCTATGCCGCGCAGCAACCTGCGTGCGCCGATGACCAGCTTCGTCGGCCGCCGCGAGGACGTGGCCGAGCTGACCCGTCTGATGAGCAACGGGACCCGACTGGTCACCATGGTCGGCCCTGGCGGTGCCGGCAAGACCAGACTGGCCACCGAGGCCGGCAGAACGCTGGTGGAGCAGAGCGGCGACGGCATCTGGTTCGTAGAGCTCGCACCGCTCGGTGACGCCGCCGACGTGGCACCAGCCGTCCTGTCCACCCTCGGCGCCAGCGAGTACGTCGACCTGCAGCCGGCGAGCTTTGCGCCCAAGCACATCCCGACCAGCCGCGCCGCGACGCTCCGGCTCGTCGAGGTCATCGGTGACCGGCGCATCCTTCTCGTCCTCGACAACTGCGAGCACCTGATCCTGGAGGTCGCGGGACTCGTCGACTCGCTGCTCGCCTCCTGCCCACGGCTGCGAGTGCTGACAACGAGCCGCGAACCGCTGAGCATCCCGGGTGAGCATCTGCATCCGGTCGGCCCGCTGGGCATGCCGCCCGAGGACGAGCCCACCGACGACGACTACCCCGCGATGCAGCTGTTCGTCGACCGTGCCCGCGCCGTACGCCCGGACTTCGCGCTGATCGACAAGAACCGGGACGCGGTCGCAGAGATCTGCCGTCGGCTGGACGGGATGCCGCTGGCGATCGAGCTGGCGGCGGCCCGGTTGCGGGCGCTCACGCCGCCGCAGATCGTGGACCGGCTCACGGACAGGTTCCGGCTGCTGACCAGCGGCTCGAGGACCGCACTGCCCCGGCACCAGACCCTGCGGGCAGTCGTGGAGTGGAGCTGGGACCTGCTCGACCCGGACGAGCAGGCGGTCGCCCGACGGCTCTCACTGTTCTCCGGTGGGGCCACGCTCGATGCTGCCGAGCAGATCTGCAGCGACGACCGCATCCCGCCCGAGTCCGTGCTCGGTGTCCTCGCGTCGCTTGTGGACAAGTCCCTCGTGGAGGCCGCGGCCGACGAGCGGTCTGTGCGGTACCGGATGCTGGAGACGGTCCGGGCGTACGGCGCCGAGCAGCTGAACGCCTCCGGCGAGTACGACCACTTCCGGCGCAAGCACACGGCGTACTTCAGCCGGATGTTGCGTCGGGCGCGACCGAAGCTGCGGACCGGTGAGCAGATCCAGTGGATCGCCCGGCTGACCGCCGACAACGAGAACCTGCTCGACGCGCTCCGTACGGCGATCGACATCGGCTCGGCGCGGATCGCCGTACAGATGGTTGCCGTGCTGGGCGAGTACTGGACGATGAGCGGTCGTCCGGCCGAGGCGGTCAACTGGATGCGGGCGGCCCTCGCCGTACCGGGGAAGAGTGCGCCGCTGGACAAGGCCGAGGCGCTGTACCTGCTCGCGCTCGGACAGATGTCGAGCGGCGAGGATCCGGCCAAGTCGTTCCAGCAGATGATCCGCGGACTGGCGACGGTTCGCTGGATGACCCGGCGGCACCAGGTTCTCATCGACGCGGGGATCGGGCTGTTCACCAACGCGGTATGGGCGGCGATCCGGCGGGACAAGGCCACCTGCTTCCGCGAGCTCGAGGCCGCGGGCGAGCATCACGACCCGTGGGTCCGGAACATGGGCGTGATGATGGGCGCGATGTTCCGCGAGAACGAGGGCGAAGTCGATCAGATGGCGGCCAACCTCACGGTCGCGCTCGACGGTTTCCGCCAGCTCGGCGATCGCTTCGGTACGTCGATGGCGCTGCGCGGCCTCGCGAGCTACCAGGCCAGCACCGGTGATCATGCCCAGGCGCTGGAGTCGTTGATCGAGGCGCTGCAGCTGATCGAGGAACTCGGTACGACGGAAGGCGTCGCGCAGTTGCTCGGTGGGGCCGCGATGAGCCGGATCGAGTTGGGCGACATCGATGGCGCCCGGGCGGACCTCGAGCGCGCATTGCGGCTGTCCGAAGAGACGGGATCCCGCGGCGGTCAGGCGATGGCGTACATGGGTCTCGCGCGGATCGCGTACCGGGCCGGCGCGTTGGACGAGTCGCGGGACCTGGCCGAGCGCGCGTACGGGATGCTCGACCTCGAGGCCGAGCGGGTCGCGCCGCACGGACAGGCAAGCATGCTCGCGCAGCTCAGCCGGACGAACGCGGCCACGGGCGATATCGAGCTGGCGCAACAACGCAACCGGGAGTCCGTGCGGTTGGCGATCACCACCGAGGACATGCCGCTCGTCGCATCCGTCGTCGAGACCTCGGTCGATGTGGACGTGGCGGTCGGCGAGACCGAGCAGGCGGCGCGGACGCTCGGGATGGCGACCGTACTGCGGGGAATGCGGTCGGTCCCGGACGGCGACGTACAACGGTCTGTCGATCGGCTACGTGATGCCTTGGGCAACGAAAGGTACGACGCCGCCTTCGCGGCCGGCGCCGCCCTCACGCGCGACGAAGCGATCGCCGAGCTTCGCAAACGGTTCAGCTCGGACTAAGCGGTGATCAGCTGCACCGCAAGGTCTCGCAGTGACTTCTGCACCTTCTGCTCCGGCGGCCGCGGCTCGGCCAGCATCCAGTCGTAGACGACGGTGTTCACCGCGCCGAAGAACGCCAGCGCGAGGAACCGGAAGTCCTTGCGCTTGATCTCACCGCGCTCCACCGCGGTATCGCCGAGATCGCGGACATTACCGATCAACAACTCCCGGAACGCGATCCGCTGCTCCTCGACCGCCGGGCTGGTGCCGACCACCTCGACGAACGAGATCCGCGCCCGGCGGAGGTCGGCCATGATCGTGCGCAGGTACGAGTCGACGGCCGCGGTGATCCGCTCCCGGACCGGTCGGTCGGCGGTCCGGCGGAGCGCGTCTCCGGTGCTCCGGACCGCCAGCTCGATCACCTGCGCATGGACTGCGAGCAGCACGGCTTCCTTGTTCTGGAACTCGTGGTAGAAGTGCCGGGTGGACACTTTCGCCTGTGTACACAGGCGTTCCACGGATGTCGCCGGATATCCTTCGGTCCCGAAGAGTTCGAGCGCAGCGGCCAGCAACCGTTCCCGGCGCGCGGCCTTCCACTCCTCGACTGACCGCCCGGAATAACGGCGTACGGAGGGTTCCCTCATCACACCTCTTGTCGCTACCCCGTGCCAGATGCCGGACATCCTATCCACCGCTCGGCGCAGGTGTAACCGGGTTACCTCCTGGTCAGTTCGGCTTCGTGTACCCCGTCACTCCGTCGAGCAGCTCGCGGATGATGTCGAGGTGGCCGACGTGCCGCGCGGTCTCCTCGATCATGTGGCACAGGACGTACCGCAACGAGGCCGCCTTCTCCGCCGGCTGGCCCTTCTCGACGACCTCGAGCGGGAGCTCGGCGATGGTCGCGTTCGACCGGCGGCACTCCTCGTCGTACTCGTCGAGGAGTTGCTTGAGCGGTACGTCGTCGACGAACATCTCGGCGTCGACATGGGCGCCCTCGATCCACGGCGTCTGACCGGTGTCGGGGACACCGGCGATGCCCAGCTGGAACCACGAGTACTCGACCCAGCGCAGGTGGGCGACGAGACCGGCGGCGGTCATCAACGGTGACGTCGGCAGAACCTTGCGGTGGGCATCTTCCTCGCTGAGCCCGGTGCACTTCATCCGGACGAAGGAACGCTGCAGGTCGAGCCATCCGATCAACTGAGCGCGCTCTCCGGCGGTCAGGGACGGACGTTGTACTTCGGTCATGCGACTAACTCCTTGGTGGAACGGAGCCACCCGGTCAGCCGCAGGTACGGCGAACGGGCAGCACGACAATCGGACTCGACATCGCGCTCACCTCCTCTCGCCGCCGGAGGTGTCGAACCCCCCGGCAGGAGGACCGTATCCGATCGGGCGCCGGGGAGGAAACCTGATTTCTGGCACTCTAGTTGTGACAAGCGCCCGCACCGCGCATCGAGGTGACACGTGGATCCACGGTTCGACCTGCCGCTCTACACCCGCGCTGATGTAGCCCTCCAGCTCGGGCTGCCGGCGACGACGCTCGGGGACTGGTTGCGGTCGGGGGCGCTGGAGGCGGGGAGCGGTGGCCGGGGCGAGCCGACGATCACATTCGCCGGGCTGGTTGAGACGCATATGCTGCGGCACCTGCGCCGTACCGGGTTGTCGCTGCAAGCGATCGGCGAGGCCGCGGTCGCGCTCCGGTCGCGGGCGGGGCGGCACTATCCGTTGGCTTGGTCCGGGCTTGCTCATGACGGACGTGACCTGCTGGTCGAGATCGCTGCCGAGGGACGCGAGGCGGGTTGGGAGCGGATCCGCGACAGCCAGGGCGGCTTCCCCGGCGTACTGCGGCGCGGGTCGGCGGCGATCGGATGGGCGGACGACGGGTATGCCGGGACGTTGCGACTGGTGATCTACCACGACATCGACGTCATCGTGGACCCGTCACGGTCGTACGGCCGCCCGATGGTCGACGACGTGTTCGTGGAGGACGTGATCGACGAGGTCCGCACCGGGGCGTCGTACCGCGAGATCGCCGCCAAATTCAACCTGGAGGACTTCGAGGTAGAAGCCCTCGTCCGCCCCCACATCCGACCCCCCGCCCACCGCAAACCCCGCCACCTCCAAACCCAACCCGACTCCCTCTTGTAGCTGGCCGAGGGGTTAGCAACCCTCAGCGGTTGTCTTTGATGCGTTTGGCCTTGCCGAGGGAGCGTTCCAGGGCGTGGGGAGGGACTACCTCTACCGCGGCGGTTACGCCTACTCGGTCCTTGATGCGGCGGGACAGGGCGGATGCGGCGGGGGTGTAGTCGGCCAGGTCGGGGGCGGCTTCTACCTGGACGGTTAGTTCGTCCAGGCGGCCGGGGCGGGTCAGGACGCAGAGGTAGTGGGGAGTCAGGCCTTCGACCAGGAGGATTTGTTCTTCGATCTGGGTGGGGAAGACGTTTACTCCGCGGACGATCATCATGTCGTCGGTGCGGCCGGTGATCTTTTGCATGCGGCGCATGCTCGGGCGGGCGGTGCCGGGGAGTAGGCGGGTCAGGTCGCGGGTGCGGTAGCGGAGGACCGGGAAGGCTTCCTTGGTGAGGGTGGTGAAGACGAGTTCGCCTTCGGAGCCGTCGGGGAGGACCTCGCCGGTGACCGGGTCGATGATTTCGGGGAGGAAGTGGTCTTCCCAGATGTGCAGGCCGTCCTTGGTTTCGACGCATTCCTGCGCGACCCCCGGGCCCATCACCTCCGACAGACCGTAGATGTCGACCGCGTGGATCCCGGTACGCTCCTCGACCTCGGTGCGCATCGCCTCGGTCCACGGCTCGGCCCCGAAGATGCCGATCCGCAGCGAGGTCTCACGCGGATCCAGCCCACGCGCAGCCATCTCGTCGACGATCGACAGGAAGTACGACGGCGTGACCATGATGATCCGCGCACCGAAGTCGCGGATGAGATCCACCTGGCGCTCCGTCATCCCACCCGAGACGGGTACGACGGTGCACCCGAGCCGCTCGGCCCCGTAGTGCGCGCCGAGCCCGCCGGTGAACAGACCGTAGCCGTAGGCAACATGGCACACATCACCCGCACGCCCACCGGCAGCACGGATCGACCGCGCCATCAGATCGGCCCAGTTGTCCAGATCCCGCTTCGTGTAACCGACCACGGTCGGCCGCCCCGTCGTACCGGACGACGCATGCACCCGCGCCACCTCGGTCCGCGGTACGGCGAACATCCCGAACGGGTAGTTGTCCCGCAGATCCTTCTTCGCCGTGAACGGCAGCCGGCTCAGATCCTCCAGCGACTGCAGATCCCCAGGCTTGAAACCGACTCCGTCCAACGCCGCCCGATAGTGCGGCACATTCTCATAAGCCCGCCGCACGGTTGCCTGTAGCAACGACAGCTGTCGCGCCCGGAGCTCGTCGACGGACAGCCGTTCGCCCGCGTCACGCAACTCTGAAGGGTAAGCCTCACCGAGCATAAAGAAACCCCTAAGGACGAGTGAGCAGGGTCGCGATGCCCTGCCCGACACCGATACACATGGTGGCCAGCGCGTACCGGGCGTCGCGGTGGCGAAGCTCCAGGGCCGCGGTGAGAGCGAGGCGGGCGCCGGACATCCCCAGCGGGTGGCCGAGGGCGATGGCGCCGCCGTTCGGGTTGACATGCTCGGCGTCGTCGGGAAGGCCGAGTTGCCGCAGTACGGCGAGAGACTGGGAGGCGAACGCCTCGTTCAACTCGATCACGTCGATGTCGGACAGCGCGACGCCAGTGCGGTCAAGCAGCTTCCGCGTAGCGGGCGCCGGCCCGATCCCCATGATCCGAGGCGGTACGCCGGCCGCGGCTGTCCCCACGACCCGTGCCAGCGGGTTCATACCGAAGCGTTCCACCGCCTCCCCGCTCATCACGAGCAGCGCGGCGGCGCCGTCATTCACCCCCGACGCGTTCCCGGCGGTGACCGTCCCCGGCGACCGGAAAGGTGTCTTCAGACCGGCAAGAGCCTCGAGCGATGTCTCCCGCGGATGCTCGTCGGTATCGACCACGGTCACCGCCCCGCGCTTGCCCGGTACGTCAACGGCAACGATCTCCTCGGCCAACCGCCCGTTCGCCTGCGCCTTCGCGGCTCGCTGCTGGGACCGCAACGCGAACAGGTCCTGGTCCTCCCGCGAGATCGAGAACTCCGCCGCGACGTTCTCTGCCGTCTCCGGCATCGAGTCGATCCCGTACTGCTCCTTCAGCGCAGGATTGACGAACCGCCAGCCGATCGTGGTGTCGAAGATCTCCGCCTGCCGCGAGAACGCAGTCGTTGCCTTGGGCATCACAAACGGTGCCCGCGACATCGACTCGACCCCGCCGGCGACGACAATGTCGTTGTCCCCGGCAATGATCGACCGCGCCGCATAAGCGACCGCGTCCAGCCCCGATCCGCACAGCCGGTTGATCGTCGTACCGGGCACCGAGTCCGGCAGACCTGAAAGCAGCACGGCCATCCGCGCCACGTTCCGGTTGTCCTCGCCGGCCTGGTTCGCGCAGCCGAGGATCACGTCGTCGATCAGCGCCGGGTCGAGCGCGGTGCGGTTCAGGAGGGACGAGATCACGTTCGCCGCGAGGTCGTCGGGTCGTACGGCGGCCAGCGCCCCGCCGTACCGCCCGATCGGGGTCCGGACGCCGTCGACCAGGAACGCTTCGCGACTCATGACTGCTCCTCAACAATGGTTCCGGACAGTTGGCGGCTGCGGCCGCGGAACTCGGCGATCACCTCGTCGCCACGGGTGACAGTCACGTCGTAGATCGCGTTCCGGCCGAAGGTGGTCCGCTCGGAGGCCTCGGCGACCAGCAGGTCGCCGGTGCGGGCCGGGGCGACGAACACCACGTCGCAGGCCTGCGCGACCGTCACCTGGTTGCGCGAGTTGCACGCGAACGCGAACGCGGAGTCGGCCAGACAGAACACGAATCCACCATGCGCGATCCCGTGCCCGTTGACCATGTCGTCGCGCACGGTCATCTCGAGCCGCGCCGTACCCTCGCCGACCGCGACCAGCCGCATGCCCAGCCCGGCGCTGGCGGTGTCCTCCGCCCACATCGCCGCGGCCACCTTGGCTGCCAAGTCCATAGCCTTGCCCAATCGAGAAGACGGCTTGTGACACTCTAGTACCGCTTGCGCCAAAGACTGTAACATCGCCTTCATGACGACCGACCTGCTCTCCACCCATCGCGAGCGCCTGGACGGCGCACTGGCGGCGATCCACAGCCGCGGCTACCACTCCGCGTTCCCCGAGTCCCCGAGCCCACGGGTGTACGGCGAGACCGCGGCGGCCGACGGCAAGGCAGCGTTCGAGGCCCACCTCGGTACGACGTACGCCCTCGACATCCCCGGCGCACGCGGAACGGTCGTCAGCGAGCAATCGCCGTTCGGGATCCCGATGGACGTCTCCTACCCACGCGTCGTCGAGGAGGGCCTGGACGAACTGCTCACCGCGGCCCAGCAAGGTCTCGCGGACTGGCGCCGGGCCGGGATCGACGGGCGGACCGGCGTCGTGCTGGAGATCCTCGACCGGCTGCACAAGCGGGTGTTCGAGCTGGCCAACGCGGTCCAGCACACCAGTGGTCAGGCGTTCGTGATGGCGTTCCAGGCCGGCGGCGCGCACGCGCTGGACCGGGCGCTCGAGGCAGTCGCCTACGCGTACGAGGAGATGAACCGCTACCCGGCCACCGCGACCTGGGAGAAGCCCGCCAAGGGCGACCCGATCCGGATGGAGAAGACGTTCACCGTCACCGGCCGTGGCGTCGCGCTGGTGATCGGCTGCAACACGTTCCCGACCTGGAACTCCTGGCCCGGTCTGTTCGCCTCCCTCGTCACCGGCAATGCCGTCGTCGTGAAGCCGCACCCGCTCGCGGTCCTGCCGCTGGCGATCACCGTCGACGTCTGCCGCGAGGTGCTCGCCGAGGCCGGCTTCGACCCGAACCTGGTCACCCTTGCCACCGAGCGGGCCGGCGACGGACTGGCCAAGCCGCTCGCTCAGCGGCCCGAGGTGAAGCTCATCGACTTCACCGGCGGCAGCGAGTTCGGCGAGTGGCTCGAGCAGAACGCGACCCAGGCGACGGTCTTCACCGAGAAGGCCGGCGTGAACGCGGTCATCATCGACTCGACCGACTCCTTCAAGGCGCTCTCCAACAACCTCGCCTTCACCCTGAGCCTCTACTCCGGCCAGATGTGCACCACCACCCAGAACCTGTTCATCCCCGCCGGCGGGATCGAGACCGACGAGGGCCACAAGTCGTTCGACGAGGTCGGCGCGGCCATCGCCGGCGCGATCAGCAAGCTGCTCGGCGACGACGCTCGCGCGGTCGAGATCCTCGGCGGGATCGTGAACCAGGCGGTGATCAGCCGCCTCGAGCTCGCTCCGGAGTACGGCGACGTGGTGCTGCAGTCCCGCGCGATCGAGCACCCGGCCTTCCCGGACGCCGTCGTACGGACGCCGCTGCTGGTCGCGATCGACGCCGAGGACGCCGACGTGTACGGGCGGGAGTGCTTCGGTCCGGTCTCCTTCCTCGTCAAGACCGCGGACACCGCCCAGTCGATCGAGCTGTTCCGCAAGACGGTCACCGAGGACGGCGCGATGACCGCCGGGATCTACTCGACCGACACCAAGATCCTCGACGAGGCTCGGGACGCGGCCCTCGACGCGGGCGTCGCCCTGTCCGAGAACCTCACCGGCGCAGTCTTCGTCAACCAGTCGGCCGCGTTCAGCGACTTCCACGGCACCGGCGCGAACCCGGCCGCCAACGCGACCTACACCGACGGCGCGTACGTCGCGAGCCGCTTCCGCGTGATCCAATCGCGCCGCCACGTTGGGTGAGCGCTTCCCGCAGTGATCATGCACTCACGGTGAGATTGACGTTAAAAACTAACTGATTGCTACATCTTGCGTTCCGACTCTCTACCTCAGACACTCTCAGTTAGTTGAGAGCATGACGACTAGGTAGCACGGGGGATCTTGGGGTGGAACTGGGGACGGGCGGTCATGCCCAAAACGGGACCGTCGGCGGGCGCGCCCCGGGGGGGCCCGCCCCCCCCCCCAACTGGTGGGGACGCGGGGGGGGGGTGGTGGGGTCCGACCCGGGTGGAGGCTAAAATAGTGGAGTGGATTTGATATGTTA
>NZ_JBHXSQ010000004.1:0-92359 GCF_042715335.1 Kribbella sp. NPDC058693 | reverse complement strand
TGCGGGGGCCGGGGGTTTTGGGGGTGGTCGCGGGGGGGGGGGTGCACCCCCCACCCCCGCCCCCGCCCCCGCCGCCGGGGGGGCCCCCCCCCACGACCCACATCTTGGCGGACTCGCGGTGCTGAGGTTGCTGCCGAAGCGTCGTTGAGCAGACCCTGATGCGGAAGGTATGACTGATGCATCTCCATCCGCCGATCCGTCCAGGAGACCGACCGTGACTGACAGCTTGACCGAGGCACTCGCTTACTACGACAGCTGGCTGGCGTTCAACCAGCGTTATCAGCGGGTGCCGGGCATCCAGGTCGCGGTGTACGCCGGGGACGCGATCGCGTTCTCGGCGGCGTACGGGTCCGCGGACGTGGAGAACGGCGTACCGCTGACCGAGCAGCACCTGTTCCGGATCGCGTCGCACTCGAAGACGTTCACCGCGACGGCAGTGATGCAGCTGGTCGAGCAGGGCCGGCTGCGGCTGGACGACAAGGTCGAGCAACACGTCACCGAGATCGTCGGTACGCCGCTCGGCCAGCGGACCGTCCGCGAACTGCTGGCACACGCCGGCGGTGTCACCCGGGACGGCCTCGACGCGGACTGGTGGCAGCTGGCCACGAGCTTCCCGGATCGCGACCAGTTGCTCGAAGTACTGCGACGTGAGTCCTCGGCCGTCATCCCCGAGAACGACCGCTTCAAGTACTCGAACATCGGCTACGGTCTGCTCGGCCTCGTCATCGAGGCGGCGTCCGGTACGCCGTACAACACCTACGTCCAGACCGCGATCGTCGACAAGCTCGGGCTCGCCGGGCTCGGCCCGGAGCTGGATCCGGCCCGGCTGACGGAGTACGCCGCCGGGTACAGCTCGCTCGCGTACGCCGATACGCGCGTGCCGATCGAGCACATCGACACCCGCGCGCTGGCCTCCGCGACCGGGTTCTTCGGCAACGCGCGCGACCTGGTCACGTACTTCTCCGCGCACCTGCCCGGCGACGACCGGTTGCTCACGGACAAGTCGAAGCGCGAGATGCAGCACCCGCTGTGGATCACCGGCTCGGACGACAAGGCGCGGTACGGCCTCGGCCTCGCGGTGACGAAGGTCGGCGACCGCGAGGTCTTCGGACACGGTGGCGGGTACCCGGGCCACATCACCCGGACCCTCGTCGACCCGGAGAAGCGGATCGTCGTCTCGGCGCTGACCAACGCGATCGACGGCCCCGCCTCCCAGCTCGCCGAGGGCATCTTCCGGCTGCTCGACCTGGCCGACTCGAAGGAGCGCGGTGACGCGGCGGACCTGTCCCGGTTCACCGGCCGGTTCGCGAACCTCTGGGGTCTGACCGACTTCGTCCAGCTCGGCGGCCGCCTGTACGCCACCGACCCGACCGGCGGGAACCCGGCCGAAGAGCCCCAGGAGCTCGAGGCGGACGGCGACACGCTGCGCGTCACCGGCGGTAACGGCTACGGCTCGTACGGCGAGTCGTACCGCTTCACGTTCGACGCCAACGGCGCGGTCGAGCTGGTCCACGGCTCGAGCGGCCTGAGCCTGCACCCGATCGACAAGTTCGGCCTCCCGGAGCGCGTTACCGTGGCCCGGTGACCATCCACGGTGACCACCCGTTCCTCCCGCCCGAGTCCGAGCGCAGTCCGGTACGGCGGTTCCGCGGGCGGCTGCCGTCCCCGGTCGGCCTGTGGACAACGTCGTACGGCGGGAAGCGGGCCGGGCTCACGGTCTCGTCGATGCTGGTCGCGGACGGTGAGCCCGGGTACGTGATCGGGCTGATCGATCCGGACTCGGACCTGTGGGAAACGTTGCGCGAGGCAAGGACCGCGGTGGTGTCCCTGCTCGGCGAGCCGCATCGTCAGCTCGCCGACGCCTTCGGGTACGTCGCTCCGGCCCCGGGCGGCCCGTTCCGGTTGATCGACTGGACGGACACCGCCTGGGGACCGGCGCCGGTCGGGGTCAGCACCTGGGCCGGCTGCACGCTGGTCGACCAGAACCCACCCGAGGTCGGCTGGGGCCTGCAGGTCCAGCTGGAGATCGCCCATGTCGAGCTCGTCGCAGACGACGTACCTGCTTTGGTCCACCGGCGCGGACGCTACGGCACGATCTGAAATCCCCTTTGACGAACGAGGCTAACGCCATTAGCCTCTGAGCTATGGTTGTTAAGAAGTCGTTGACGCCCGCTGCCGTGGTCGATGTGGCGCTCGGCATCGTGGACGAGCACGGGCTGGAAGGCCTCACGCTCGCCGCCGTGGCGCAGCGCTGCGAGGTGGCCACGCCGTCGCTGTACAAGCACGTGGCGAGCCTCGGCGAACTGAAAGCGCTCGTCGGGGTTCGGGTGCTGGACGACATGACGGACCGGTTCACCGCCGCCGTGCTGGGCCGTGCCGGCGACGAGGCGGTGACCGCGCTGATGCATGCCTATCGCGCCTATGTCACCGCCAGCCCGAAGCGGTACTCCGCGATGCCGATGGATCCGCTGCATGACCCGATCCAGAAGGCGGCCGGTGCGAAACAGGTCGACGTCATGTTCGCGACGCTGCGGGGTTACGGCCTGGAGGGTCCGGCCGCGGTCCACGCGGCCCGCCGGCTGCGGGTGCTCGTGCACGGCTTCGCGTCCATCGAGTCGGCCGGCGGCTTCGGCCTGCCCGAAGACCTCGACGGCACCTACGACCAGCTCATCCAGATGTATCTCGCCAGCCTGAGGAACGAATCATGAGAATCCCCTTGTCCGTCGCAGGCGTGCTGTTCCTGCTCTACCCCGTCCTCCGCCCGTGGCACGACGAGACGACCACCTCGGGGGCCGCGGCCGCGATGGGTTCGACCGCCTGGGTCATCGCGCACCTGTGCGCGATGCTCGGGTTCATCCTGGTCGCGCTCGCCCTGCTGGAGATCGACCGCCGGGCGGCGATCGTCTTCTGGATCGGCGCCGGCCTGACACTGCCGTACTACGGCGCCGAGGACTTCGGCCTGCATGCGATCGCCGCCCAGCCGAACCTTCTCGATCTGGCCGACGCCGTGCGCTACAACCCGGTCTCGATCACGATGTTCGGCCTCGGCCTGCTGACCATGGCTGCGGCCGCGATCCTGGTCGCGGTCCGGCTGAAGACCGTGCCGGCGATCGTGTTGGCCGCGGGTTTCGCGCTCTTCCTTCCGCAGTTCTTCGCCCCGCCCGCGGTGCGGATCGTTCACGGTGTGTTGCTCGCCGTCGGTTGCGTGTGGCTGGCGTCCAACTCGAAGCGGGTGGAGGCTGCGCTCAGTCCGGCCTGAGGATCTAGTGTTGGCCCCATGCGTGCCACAGTGATCCATGCGCCGTTCGACGTACGGCTGGAAGAGCTTCCGGACCCGAAGATCGAGGGGCCGGGCGATGCGGTGGTCAAGGTTGTTGCCTCATGCATCTGTGGGTCCGACCTCTGGCCGTACCGCGGTGAGCCGCCGGTGAAGCAGCCGCGGCCGATCGGGCACGAGTTCGTCGGCATCGTCCAGGAGGTCGGCTCGGACGTCCGCACGGTCAAGGCGGGTGACTTCGTCGTCGCGCCGTTCGTGGTCAGCGACGGCACCTGCCCGCACTGTCTGGCCGGCTACCAGACCGCCTGCGACAACGTGATCGGGTACGGCGGCGGCAAGGCGGACGGCGGCCAGGGCGAGTACGTGCGGCTCCCGTACGCCGACGGCACGCTGGTCGCGACGCCTGAGCTGCCCGACGACTCGCTCGTACCGTCCCTGCTCACGCTGTCCGACGTGATGGGCACCGGCTGGCACGCGGCGCGCTGTGCGCGGGTGAAGGCCGGCGACACGGTAGTTGTCGTGGGCGACGGTGCGGTCGGGCTCTGCGGCGTACTCGCGGCGTCCCGGATGGGTGCGGCGCGGGTCGTTGCCTTGTCGCGGCATGAGCCCCGGCAGAAGCTGGCGAAGGAATTCGGTGCCACGGACATCATTTCCGAACGCGGCGACGCGGCCAAGGACGCCGTACTCGAACTGACCAAGGGGGTTGGAGCCGACGCGGTGCTGGAGTGTGTCGGCACCGCACAGTCGATGACGACCGCGTTCGACGTCGCCCGGCCCGGTGCGACGGTCGGCTTCGTGGGTGTGCCGCACGGCGTCGAGGTGCCGATCGGCAGGATGTTCGGGCGGAACATCGGGCTCTCGGGCGGCGGCGCGCCGTGCCGGGCGTACCTGCCGGACCTGATGAACGACGTACTGGCCGGGGAGATCAACCCGGGCAAGGTGTTCGACTCGGAGCTCCCGCTGGCCGACGTGGCCGAGGGGTACGCCGCGATGCATGAGCGGCGTGCTATCAAGGTGCTGCTGCGCCCCTGATTCTGCGCAGTCCGACTGCGCGGTGTGCCAATCAGGCCGTGAATGTGCGCGCTCTCACACTGTCAAGGTGCGCGGGGTCACGGCTGCGCAACGCGCCTGCGCGGAGCGTTGACACTCGATGCCTACAGTCCCAGAGTTGCACCGTCACTTAAGAGAACCCCCTAGCTTTTCCCCCCTCACCGAGAGCCAAACTCAGGTGAGAGAAGAAAAGAAGAGAGTGATATGGGGCGGCTCCATCTATTTGATCGGAGAGTGAATCATGCGTGGTGGTCTGAGTAAGACCCTGGCGCTGGTGGGTGCGGCGGGTCTTCTCGCAGTGAGCGCCTGCGGAAACAGCGACGACAGCGGCGGCAGCGGTAGCGGTTCGTCCGCGAACAAGGACGTCACTGTCTTCACCTGGTGGGCCGACGGTGGTGAGAAGGCCGGTCTGGACGGCCTGGTGTCGGTGTTCGGCACCGACTGCAAGGACTTCAAGTTCGTCAACTCGGCCGTTGCCGGTGGCGCGGGCTCGAACGCGAAGCAGGTGCTGGCCAACGACCTGCAGGCGGGTAAGCCGCCGTCCACGTTCCAGGCGCACGCCGGTGCTGAGCTGAAGGACTACATCAACGCCGGCCAGGTCGACGACATCAGCCAGCTGTACAAGGACTTCGGGCTGGACAAGGCGTTCCCGCAGAACCTGATCGACAACCTGACCGTGGACGGCAAGATCTACTCGATCCCCGCCAACGTCCACCGGGCGAACGTCGTCTGGGCGAACCCGACCGTGCTGAAGAAGGCGAGCATCGACGGCACCAAGGCTCCGGCCAGCATCGACGCGTGGATCGCCGACCTGACCAAGCTGAAGGCCTCCGGCGTCACCGCGCCGCTGGCGATCTCCAAGGGCTTCGCCCAGGAGATGCTGGTCGAGGCCGTGCTGCTGGCCGAGCTCGGTCCGGACAAGTTCAAGGGTCTGTGGGACGGCAAGACCGACTGGGCCGGTGGCGACGTGACGTCGGCGCTGAACAAGTACAAGACGCTGCTGACCTTCAGCAACACCGACCGCGAGGCGATCGACTGGCCGGACGCGCTCGGCTACGTGAACACCGGCAAGGCCGGCTACACGCTGATGGGTGACTGGGTGGCCGCGCAGCAGGTGGCGGACAAGATCCCGGACTCGGCGTACACCTACTGGCCGTCGCCGGGCACCGAGGGCGACTTCCAGTTCCTGTCGGACTCGTTCACGCTGCCGACCAACGGCGCGGACCCCGACGGCGCCAAGTGCTGGCTGAAGACGGTCGGTTCGGCCGAGGGCCAGAAGGCGTTCAACACCAAGAAGGGCTCGATCCCGGCCCGCTCCGACGCCGACCCGGCCGACTACCCGAAGTACCAGCAGGGCGCGATGGCCGACTGGAAGAGCAAGACGATCGTTCCGTCCTGCGCCCACGGTGCCGCGTGCACGCTGGGTCAGAACAACGACATCCTCTCCGCGATGAGCCAGTTCAGCGGCAGCCCGGACGTCGCCAAGCTGCAGTCGGCGCTCGGCACCGCGATGAAGACGAGCTGATGCAGGTCGAGTTGCGGAACCGATCCGAGACGGAGGACTGAGCGTGCACGGAAGAATCCGCACCTGGGGACCTGGTGCCCTGGTGCTGCTGCCGACCGTGCTGCTGCTCGGGTACTTCGTCTACGGGCTGATCGCGTGGTCCTTCAACACCTCGCTGACCGACCGGCACACCGCCCGCAAGGGTCCGGCGAGCTATGTCGGGTTCGAGAACTACACGAACCTGTTCGGCGAGGAACGGTTCCAAAACTCGCTGAAGAACCTCGGCGTGCTCACGGTGGCGTTCATCGTGGGCACGCTGATCTTCGGTCTGCTCTGGGCACTGCTGCTGGAGAAGGGCGTGCCCGGCGAGTCGGTCTTCCGGTCGATCTACCTGTTCCCGATGGCGATCTCGATGATCGCCTCGGGCGTGGTCTGGGGCTGGTTGCTGAACCCGTCCCAGGGCGAGGACGCGCGGGGGCTCAACCGGTTGTTCGAGATCCTCCATCTGCATTTCCTGGAGAATCCCTGGTGGACCGCGGGGAGTAGATGGACGACGATGGCGTCCATCGCGCTGCCGGCGGTCTGGCAGCTGTCCGGCTACATCATGGCGCTGTTCCTGGCCGGTTTCCGGGGTATCCCGCCGGAGCTGCGCGAGGCGGCCCGGGTCGACGGGGCGTCGGAGTTCAAGCTCTACCGGCACGTGCTGTTCCCGCAGCTGTCGCCGATCGCGCTGTCCGCGCTGATCATCCTCGGGCACATGTCGCTGAAGCTGTTCGACCTGATCTACGCGATCACCGGGCCGAACCAGTTCCGGACCGAGGTGCCCGCGGTCTACATGTGGAACACCTTGCTCCGCAGTGACCAGGCCAAGGCGGCCGCGATCGCGATCGTGCTGCTCGCCGTCGTCGCCGTCCTCGTCATCCCGTACATCGCGTACACCGTCCGGCAGGAGAATGAGGAATGAGCGTCGATACCTCCGCCGCGACCGGTCAGGCCGCTGCGGCGATCCGCCGGAAGCCGCAGAAGCGCGGGGTGATCTCGGACGGTTCGACCCGGCGCAGCCGGACGGTCCGCTACATCCTGCTGCTGTTGTTCCTGCTGTTCGTGCTGATCCCGGTGTACGTCGTACTGATCACCAGCTTCAAGACCTCCGGTGACACCACCGCTGCCTCGCAGTGGAACCTGCCGAAGACCTGGACGCTGGAGCCCTGGCGCAAGGCCTGGGACGTACTACAGCCGTACATGATCCGGTCGCTGTCGCTGGCGATCCCGGCCGCGATCATCTCGTCGCTGATCGGCTCGATGAACGGGTTCGTGCTGGCCCGCTGGCGGTTCCCGGGCGCGAACATCGTGTTCGCGTTCATCCTGTTCGGAATGTTCATCCCGTACCAGGCGGTGATGCTGCCGCTGCGTACGACGTTCACCGCGCTGGACGTGACCCGGGGTGTGCCGACGCTGATCATCGCGCACTGCATCTACGGCATCCCGATCTGCACGCTGATCTTCCGCAACTACTACGCCACGATCGTGCCGAACGAGATCATCGAGTCGGCCCGGGTGGACGGGGCCGGGCTGGTCCAGACGTACCTGCGGATCATCCTGCCGATCTCGATCTCCGGCTTCGTGGTGACGCTGATCTGGCAGTTCACCTCGGTCTGGAACGACTTCCTGTTCGCACTGTTCCTGACTCAACAGAACAACGGCCCGGTGACCTTGGGCCTGGCCGCGCTGGCCGGCGGGCAGAAGGTCGACTACGCGGCCAGCATGGCCGGCGCGCTGATCACGTCGTTCCCGACGTTGATCGTCTACATCCTGCTCGGCCGCTGGTTCATCGGCGGCCTGATGGCCGGCGCCCTGAAGGGCTGAGCGCCTGTGGCCCGTGCTCCATCCGGAGCACGGGCCTCGCCTTATCCACAGGACGCGCGCACGGGACTGCGGTGGACTGGTTCCGGACGGTAATCTCACGAAGGTGACCAAGTCTCCACGCGGACGGGACGGGCGACGCAGCCATTTGCGGCTCGTCCCCGATCCTGGCGAGCCGCACGGGCCGACGGCGGGTGTCGATATCGACACCACGCCGAGCGTCGCCGTGCTGGAGACCCTGCTCGAGACGCTGTCCCTCGACCTGGCCGCGGTGCCGGCCGCGCTGCATCCGGTGATCGCGGAGGCGTCGGTGGCTCGGTCGGCCTCGATGCTCGCGGATCAACTGTGGCCGGCCGGGCGTCCGGACGAGATCGGCGAGGTGGAGCGTTTCTTCTGGGCCGACGCCGCGCGGGTGCTCGGTGAGCGGCGGGATCTCGAGTCGTTCGTCCTGCTGACGAGTCTGGCCCGCACGGTCGGTCCGGCCGGGCGGTTGCCGTTGCAGCGGGCCCATGTCTCGCGGTTGCGGACGCAGGACGCGGTGCCTGAGTGGGTAACCAGGATCGCCGGGTTCCGGCTGACCAGCGCGATCGTGTCCGAGGACATCACCGGCGACGGCCTGAGCGTCGTACTGGACTACGACGATGAGCAGCATCCGCACACGGTGGTGGTGTTCATCGACAACAACCTCGGAGCGATCGTCAAGGACGTGTTCGTCGGCCCGCCGGTGGACCGGGTGCTGGAGGCGTACCAGCGCGGCGGCCGGGTGACGATCCGGACCGTGCGGCCGTCGACCGCGGCTGGGATCATCCTGCAGGCGCTGGGAGAGACCCGCGACTACGACGATCCGCCCGTCAGCGAGGACTTCGAGTTCTTCACCGGCCTGCTGGTGAACCGGCTGACCCAGTTGCCGGAGCGCCCGATCCGCCCACCTGTCCGGCCTTTGCTGTCCCCGCGTCAGCGCGACCAGTTGGTCGAGGAGTTCCTCGAGACCGCGCCGGTCTTGCCGGATGACGCTGCGGACATCGTCCGGCTGTGGATCGACCACGCCGTGGACCACACGGTCGGCGGTCCGTTGCGGGTCAGTGCCGTGCTCGTCGAGCTTTTCCTTGCGCATTGGTTGCCTCGGAAGGTCCTTGCCGACAGCACGTATTTCGACGCGGTTCCCGTTGTGGTCAAGGCCTGGCTCCAGTTCGCGGGCGACCGTACGCAGTTGCCCCTGGACGCCGTCGACGAGGCGATCGACGCGGTCGACGTCTGGCAGCCCGCGCTCGAAGCCGCCGCGATGGTCGACCCGGTCGGCACGAAACCGGGCGAGCGAGTCTTCCTCGACGACACCACGAACGACCTGGAAGACGCTTACCGAGCCCTCGCCGGACTGGGCTCCCCGCCGCAACCGGACCTCCGCGGCCTCGACAACTCGCAAGCAGCCACGCTCTCCGTGCTGGCTCCCCACGCCTGGCTGATGGCCGGCGAAACCCTCGGTACGGCGTACGCACCCGACGCGTTCGACATCGCCGAACGCCTGGTCCGCGACGCCCCCGACCTCCTCGCCAAAGCCCGCCTCTCCACCTGGCCCCGAGCCATCGTCTGGCTCCTCGCCCACCGCCACCGCCTCGTCGGCCCCGGCGAACCCCTCACCCCCTACGCCCTCGCCACCGACCTCTCCTCCTCCCCGGCAACCCTCCGCAAAACCGCCAAACTCCTCACCGACACGCTGATCCTCCCGCTCTGATCTCAGCCGCCGGGCCCGGCGCGGATCGGGTTGGGCGGCGGCGGACAATGGGGTCATGCATGTGCGTGCGCCGGAGTTGCGGGGTCGGGGTTGGTTGAACACCGGTGGTCAGGAGTTGTCGCTCGCTGACTTCCGGGGACGCTTTCTGTTGCTGGATTTCTGGGCGTTCTGTTGTATCAACTGCCTGCATGTGCTGGACGAGTTGCGGCCGTTGGAGGAGAAGTACGGCGATGCGCTGGTGATCGTCGGCGTGCACTCGCCGAAGTTCGCGCATGAGGGTGAAGAGGCGGCGGTTCGGGCTGCTGTGGAGCGGTACGAGGTGGGGCATCCGGTGCTGGACGACCCGGAGTTGATCACCTGGCAGAACTACACCGCCCGCGCCTGGCCGACGCTCGTGCTGGTCGATCCGAACGGGTACATCGTCGCGCAGTACTCCGGCGAAGGGCACGCGCACGCACTGGACGCCCTGCTGGCCGAGTTGGTGGCCGAGCACGAGGCCGCGGGAACCTTGACCCGCGGCAAGTCGCCGTACGTCGCACCTGTTGCCGAGTCCACCGATCTCCGCTTCCCGGCCAAGGTCGTTGCTCTGGACAACGGGCTGCTCGTCGCGGACGCCGGCAATCACAGCATCGTCGAACTCGCCGCGGACGCGACAACCGTCGTACGCCGGATCGGTACCGGTCAGCGTGGCTTTGCGGACGGATCGGCCGAGGAGGCGTCGTTCTCGGAGCCGAATGGGCTCGTGGTTCTGCCAACCGACGTCGCCGATCGGCTCGGGTACGACGTGGTTGTCGCGGACACCGTCAACCATGCGCTGCGGGGGATCTCGCTGGCGGACGGTCAGGTGCGGACGTTGGTTGGCACGGGCAAGCAGTGGATGGATGGCGACGGCACCGACGTACTCAGTTCGCCGTGGGACGTGGCGTGGTGGGGCGACAAGGTGTGGATCGCGATGGCCGGCGTACACCAGCTGTGGACGTTCGATCCGTTCACCGGGGTGACGGAGGTTGCCGCGGGTACGACCAACGAAGGGTTGAAGGACGGGTCGCTGGCGGGGGCGTGGTTCGCGCAGACCAGCGGGCTCGCGGCGGACGGCGATCGGCTCTGGCTGGCCGATTCCGAGATCTCTGCGCTGCGGTGGATCGACACTTCGGTGCACACGGCGGTCGGGACCGGGCTCTTTGATTTCGGATTGCGTGACGGCAAGGCGAGCGAGGCGTTGCTGCAGCATCCGCTCGGGGTGACGGTGTTGCCTGACGGTTCGATTGCGATCGCGGACACGTACAACGGCGCCGTACGTCGGTACGACCCGCGCACCGAGGTCGTCGAGACGATGGCGACCGGGCTGGCCGAGCCCAGCGGGGCTGTTGTCGTGGGCAACGAGCTTCTGGTGGTCGAGTCGGCGGCCCATCGCCTTACGCGGGTGCCCTTGGGAGCGTCCGCGACTGCTGACGAGTTCAGTACGCAGACCCAGCGGCCGCCGATGGACGTGGCCGCGGGCGAGGTCACGCTTGAGGTTGTGTTCACGCCGCCGCCCGGTCAGAAACTCGACGACCGCTACGGCCCGTCCACCCGGCTGCTTGTCTCCGCCACTCCGGACACGCTTCTGCGTGAGGGCGCCGGCGACTCCACCGACCTGGTACGCCGGTTGGTCATCGATCCGCATGCCGGCAGCGGGGTGCTGCATGTCGCCGTACAGGCCGCGTCTTGTGACGATGCGTCTGAGGTGGAGTTCCCTGCTTGTCATATGCATCGGCAGGACTGGGGCGTGCCTATCCGCGTCGTTCCCGACGGCCCTGACCGGGTCGAGCTGGTTCTCTCCGGGGGCAAATAGCGGTAGCGAGCGCTTCCGGGGGTGACGGCGGCGCGCGTACCTTGAGAGCGTGGCGTTGAGATCCTTGCCGCAGCGCGCAGTTCGGGCGGTCGGCGAAAGCCCGCTTTCCGAGCGGCTCGCTCACGCGCAGGAGCTCGCATACCAGCCGTTGATCGACTGGGTGCGGGGTAGTCCGCTGCATACCGACGTACTCGGTCATTCGTTGCATCCGTCGCTGACCGACGTGACTACCGGGTGCTGGCTTGGCACGTCGCTTCTTGATCTGGCCGGTGGGTCGGAGTCGCGTCGCGGGGCGACGGTCCTCGCCGGGTTCGGGCTGTTGGCTTCGCTGCCGACGGCTCTTGCCGGTGCGGGCGACTGGGCGGAGCTGTCGGGGGAGGAGCGGAGGATCGGTGCGGTCCATGCGCTTGGCGCGGACACGGCGACTTTTCTCTTCGCGGGCTCGCTTGTTGCGCGTCTGCGCGGGCGCCATGGGCTCGGCGTGAAGCTTGCCATGGCCGGGAACCTGGTGATGGCCGGCGCGGGCTTCCTCGGCGGGCATCTGGCGCTCCATCGCGGAACAGCCCGGCGCCCTTCGGTCGGTTAGCAGCGGACTGTTTGGTGTGTGGGTACAGAGAGGTAGCTTTGACGGTGTAGGACGATTAGCTGGGAGGCTCGGATGAGCATCGGTGTCGGGATCTTTCTGATGGTGATCGGCGCGGTGCTGGCGTTCGCCGTCCGCGACACCTGGGACGCCGTGAACCTGCAAATCGTCGGCTACATCCTCCTACTGGCAGGCCTGGCCGGCATTCTCCTCTCCTTCTACATCACCAACCGCCGCCGCCGCGTAACCACCGACGCGATCGACCCGGCCGTCGAGGAGGAGTACCGCGTCGTCGAGGAACACCACCGCGACATCAAGGAGTAAGCGGTCGGTCGGGGCTTACCCACTTCCTTGGTTCGCTGGCGACTAGCTTGCTTGGAGTTCGATGTCGCCTGAGGTTGTTGTGGCGGTGAGGGTGTGGGAGGCGTCGGACGTGTTGCCCAGGGAGTTTTCGACGTCGCCGGTGCGGGATTCTGTGGTGACTTTGTAGTCGCCTGTCGGTGCCGTGATCTCGATGTCGCCGGACGTGCCCTTCGCGTGGACGTCGTTGGGTTCGGAGAGTTGGAGTTGCATGTCTCCGGACGAGGTCTCGACGTCGATCGGGCCGCCCTTCAGGTCGGACGCTTCGATGTCGCCTGAGTTGGCCGTCACGTTCAGTTTGCCGGTGAGGTCGCTGACCGAGACGTCGCCTGACGTGACGTCCAGGTTCACGTCGCCCTTGATCTCGCGGAGTTCGGCCTTGCCCGAGCGGGACTTCAGGTCGACCCCGGCGACTCCGGTCAGTTCCAGGTCGCCGCTGCCGTTCTCGCCGGTGATCTTCGTACCCCGCGGGACCGTCACCTCGAAGTCGGCGCTGCACTGCCAGCCGCAGTCGCCGTCGAGTTTGAGTACGCCGTCGTTCACGGAGTACGCGTCGCCGTGCTTCCAGAACCAGTACTTGCGCTTCTCCTGCACCGTGGTCGTGTCGTCGTCGGACACGTTGATGGTGATGTCGGAGTGTTCGGCGGCGAGCTGCACCGTGGTGATCTTGTCGTCGACCTTGTGCGTGTCGTCGGAGTCCTTGCCCCCGAACTGCCAGAACGCCAGCCCGGCCGCCGCTACCAGCAGGATCACGCCGAGCTGCTTGTTCTCCGCCATCGTCCGCCTCTTCTCGAGCCCACCCACGTTGTCGTGTCGACAGTAGGTGGCGAGGCGTGCTCACAGGATCAGGCAGATCCCCCGAGCTGCCCCTGAACGCTTCTCAGGGGTCACCGGTGTAGCTCGCCGCGGGAGACTGCTGCGGCGAGGTCGTCGCCGGTGGTGCCGTAGAACGTGCGGGCCCAGAGGGTGTCGTCGTACCAGTACGGCCCGTCGTCCCCCGGCAGCGATGCCGGCGCGGTGCCGCGCTTGAGCGCTCGACGGCAGTCCGCGCACAGCGGCAGCGTGAGGGTCGTGCCATCAGCCTCGACCTGCGTCGGCTTACCGACGGACCGACCATGCAGCGGATTGAATGCGCACAGGTCCGGTACGGCGTCCGCCCGACCCGTCACCGCGACCTCATACTCACGACGCGCCTTGTCCAAGAGCACCATCGCCCCCACCAGATCCACCAAGGACGTCGACGAGTCGAGCACCTTCCCCGCCGCAGCATGATCGTCGAGCGCTGCCTGTTGATGCGCCAGACCAGGACCGCCAGTCGTCGGCAACGCGGCGAGCTTCGTGCCCAGCGTCGTCAGTCCAGCCGTCGTGTCGCGCTCCAACCGCCGGCGCCGCTCGGCCGCGACCGTCGCAGCGACATGCGGCGGGATCCGGAATGCCTTCTCACGGCGGGGCCCTGAGCCCCGCCGCCGCAACCCGATCACCAGACCCAGCAGAACCAGTACGACAAGCCCGCCGACGATCGACAGAGCGACGATCCAACCATGCCCACCTGACTCATCGTCGGAGGTGGAAGCCGGCGTGGAAGAAGTCGGCCGAGGCGTAGTCGCAGGGATCCCCGGCGCCGCCAGCAGCTCGTACATCCGCGCCAGCACCTCCGTCGGCCCAGCGTCGTACCCCTCGTCATCCAGCGCCCGCTCCCGCGCCGCCTGCAGCTTGTCCTCACTCACCTGCGGTACGTCGCGCGCCTCGTACCACGGGAAGCGATCCCCGCCGTCGACCACGACGTACAACCCCGGCTTGCGCAGCGCGTCCTCCACCAGGGTGAGCACCGTGCTCTCCTCACCCTGGAACTCGTCGCTCGGCGTCAGCGGCAGGATGATCGTGTAGATCGGATACCCGACCGCCTTGGCCTTCGTCCGTACGTCGGCCCGCAGCTTCTCCGGCAGCGCCGACGCGTACGCCGGATCGATGTACACCGGGTCCTTGGTCAACGCGGTCGCGATCTCCCGAGCCCGCTCCGCCGGCGTCCGGGTCGCCGTCGCCGCCTCGGCCCCGGCCGGGACCGCGACCAGCATCACCAAGGCGGCCAAGCAGCTCAACAGGCCCTTCACGCGTTTCCCTTCCGACGTCGGGCGGCGAGAGCCGCCACGATCAACACGAATCCGGCGAGGATCCCGCCGCCGATCATCCCGAGCACGCCACCGCCGAGACCGTTCCCGATTGCCTTGCCCACGGTGAACTTCTCCTCCGGGTACGAAGGCTCAGGCTCGGTCGGCACCGGTTCGGTCCGGGCCGGCTCGGGCGAGTAGCGAGCGTTCAGCTCGACACTGTCGAGGTACTTCGAGAGCTGTGCGCTCAGCGTCTCGTCCTTGTCCCGCCAGGTGCTGTCCGGCGCGTACGCCGCGAGCTCATGCGCCACCCCGTACGTCGTGTCGCCGTCCATCACCACGTACACGCCCGGCTTCCCGTTCGCGGCTGCCATCCGACCGGCGAGCAGCGTCGCGTCCCCCTTCTCCGGGAACCACGAGCCGGTCGGTACGACGGCAACGAACACCGGCATCCTCGCCGCCGAGATCACCCGCAACATCTCGTTGCCATCAGCAATCGAGCTGAAGTCGGGGTCGACGTACAACCCATCCTTCGCCCAGGCAGCCGTGGCCGCGGCGACCCGCGGATCGGTAGGCGTGGCCGCCCAGGCCGTCCCGGTCAACGCGAAGGCGGTTGCCAGCAGCAACAGAATGAGCCGCCTCATCGGACCGCGATCCGTTCGGGCAGGTCGTCGGACAGCGCGCCGAAACCGGTCGCAACCATCGGGCTGTCCTCCGGGTCGAGCGTCCAGTACGGAACCTTCTTGCGATCATGACCGAGCAGCCCGGCCTTGCTCCACACCCGCAGCCCGATCGGTGTCCGCCCGCGGCGCAGAACGTTCGCACAGTTCTGGCACGCGGGTACTTCGACCTCGTCCTCCCAGTCGACCTGCGTCGTACCAGGGTTGTGCAACGGGTCGAAGAAGCACGGCGGCTGCAGCTCCGCTCCCGAGGCGACGCGCTCGGCCTGCCGGGCGAGGACGAGCGCACCGGCCGCAGCGAGCAGATCCTCGGGCTGATCCGCGCGCAGCGTGCGTGCCGCATCCAGCCGCCGGTAGGCATCGTCTCGCTGATCGAGCTGCCGAGTTGTCTTGTTGTTCCGCTTGTCGAGCCGCGCGAGAGCCCGCTCGGCCTGCTTGATCTTGTCGTCCGCCTTGAGCTCCACGTCCCACGCCTCGATCGGCGGATCATCACTCCGATGCAGGTTCGTCTGCTTGCCCGGCCGCCGCCGGCGCAGCCCGAGGAAGAGAACCAACAAGAACCCGACCATCCCGCCAACGCCGAGGCCGACGTACGCGGACCGGTCCTCCTTGTCGGTCACCGACAACCCGCCATCGCTACGCTGCGGCTCCAGATCAGCGGCCGGGACCTGCGGCAGCGGACGGCCGTCGTACGCCGTCGACGCCTGCTGGATCGTGCGGACGATCTGCGGCGCCGGCCGCTCGTCGACGACATCGGAGTCCTGCTTGTCGTCGGCCCGGACGCTGTAGATGTCGCGACCCCGCAGCCCGGCGGGCCGGAACAGCGCCGCGTTGTCGGACCAGTAGTTGTCGTAGACAACCGCGACGATGTACACCCCGGGCTCGCCGATCCTTGCGTGCAGCAACGTCGGCAGGTCGTACCCACTCGCCCGCAGGTACGGCGACTGCGGGACGAGCGCGACGTACACCGGGAGACCGGCGGAGCGGATCGCCGTACGGATCCGGGCCAGCTCGGAGGCTGGCATCGTCGGCCGCAGGCGTTCGTCCACGGAGACGTGATCGGTCCGCCAGGCCGCGGCGATGCGGTCGGGCAGTTCGGGGGTTTCGGCCTGCGCAGGGAGCGCCGGCACGAACGCCAACGTCGCGAGGAGGGCGGCGAGGAGACGGGCGGCGGACATCGCCGACAGCCTACGACGACCGGATCTGGGCACACTCACACGGACGCCGAATCCTCCCTGCCGGTTCCGGAAGTAGACGCGACCCTGGCTCGGACAGGGGAGACCAAGCCAGGGTCACGGTGTTGCAGGGCAGAAACGTTGCTACAACACCCCGCTTTACAACAGGGCAGATCGCGGGGCATCCCGGGGCAGATCAATCTGCCCCGAGTTGGAACCCTCCGGCTCGACCGCGCAAGCACCCGAGCCGGAGGAGCTTCAGAAGGCGGACTCCGGGAGGTCCATCACGTCGAGATCGGTGAGCTCGGCCTTGACCCGCTCGGCCCGGACCGACGGCATCGTGCTGCGGACGAACCACTGCGCGGCCGCCACCTTGCCGGCGTAAAAGTCCTGGTCAGCAGGGGAAAGCTCGCCGCCCAGCCGGTCCAGCGCGACCTCGGCCTGGCGGAGCATCAGCCACGAGCAGACCACGTCACCGAGGACGAAGAGCAGCCGCGAGGTGTTCAGGCCGACCTTGTAGACGTTGCGTGGGTCGCCGTTCTCCGCCTGCGGGTTGCTGGCCATCAGGGCCTGCCCCATGATGCCCAGGATCTTCTGGGTGTCCTCGAGGCCCTTCGCGAGCAGCCCGCGCTCCTCCTTCAGCCGGCCGTTGCCTGCCTCGGAAGCGACAAATGCCTGCACCTGCTCGGCCAGATGGCCGAGTGCCTTGCCCTGGTCCTTGATGATCTTCCGGAAGAACAGGTCCTGACCCTGGATCGCGGTCGTGCCCTCGTAGAGCGTGTCGATCTTCGCGTCCCGCACGTACTGCTCGATCGGGTAGTCCTGCAGGAAGCCGGACCCGCCGAACGTCTGCAGCGACTCGGTGCCGAGCAGCGTCCACGACTTCTCCGAGCCGTACCCCTTCACCAGCGGCAGCAGCAGGTCGTTGACCCGCTCGGCGAGGTCGTCGTGCTCACCGGCGTACCGCGCCTGCTCGGCCCGGTCCTGGTACGTCGCGGTGAACAGCACCAGCGCCCGCAGCGCCTCGGCGTACGCCTTCTGCGTCATCAGCGAACGCCGTACGTCGGGGTGGTGGGTGATCGTGACCCGCGGTGCGTCCTTGGCCGGCTGCGTCAGGTCCGCGCTCTGCACCCGCTCCTTGGCGTACTCGAGCGCGTTCAGGTAGCCGGTGGACAGCGTGGCGATCGCCTTCGTGCCGACCATCATCCGCGCGTACTCGATCACCTGGAACATCTGCGCGATGCCGTCGTGCACCTCGCCGAGCAGCCAGCCCTTCGCGGGTACGCCGTCGCCGAAGGTGATCTCGCAGGTCGTGGAGACCTTGATGCCCATCTTCTTCTCGACGTTCGTGACGAAGGCGCCGTTGCGCTCACCCGTCAGCTCACCGGTCTCGAGGTCGAAGTCGTACTTCGGAACCACGAACAGGCTCAGGCCCTTGGTACCCGGACCGCCGACGCCCTCGACGCCCTGCGGTCGCGCGAGCACCAGGTGGACGATGTTCTCGGTCAGGTCGTGCTCGCCCGAGGTGATGAACCGCTTGACGCCCTCGATGTGCCAGCTGCCGTCCTCCTGCAGCGTGGCCTTGGTGCGGCCGGCGCCGACGTCGGAGCCGGCGTCCGGCTCGGTCAGCACCATGGTGGCGCCCCAGCCGCGCTCGATGATGTGGTGCGCGATCTTCTTGTCGCGGTCGACGCCGTTGCGCCAGAGCACGTGCGCGAAATTCGGGCCGGCGGCGTACATGTGCACCGGCGGGTTGGCGCCGAGCACCAGCTCGGCGGCGGCCCAGCGCAGCGACGGCGGGGTCGGCTGACCTCCGAGCTCAGCCGGCAGCTCGAGCTTGAACCACTCGGCGTCCATGTAGGCGTGGTAGCTCTTCTTGAACGCCTCGGGCATCCGGACCTCGTGCGCCTCCGGGTCGAAGACCGGCGGATTCCGGTCGGCCTCCGCGAACGACTCGGCCAGCTCGTGCTTGGCCAGCCGGTCGATCTCCGCGAGCACCTCGCGGGCGGTGTCGACGTCCATGTCGGCATACGGGCCCTGACCGAGCACGTCGCCGCGGCCCAGGACCTCGAGCAGGTTGAACTCGATATCCCGCAGGTTCGACTTGTAGTGACTCACAGAAGCTCCCTTACTCACGAGTAACTTAAGTATATACCCGTCAGTAATGAGGGCAAAGGGGGTTTGCTGTGACCTGTGACCAGGCTGATATACGAGACCCACTCGACCACTGTCGACAACGAACGCGGAATCGCGACCGGATGGCTGCCGGGACAGTTGTCCGAGCGCGGGCAGCGGGAGTCGCGCGAGCTCGGGCTGCGGCATGCGGACGTCGACGTCGTCTTCAGCTCGGACCTGCATCGCGCGGTGCGGACCGTCGAGCTGTCCGGACTGACGGTGCCGCACCTGCGGGACTGGCGCTTGCGTGAGTGCAACTACGGCGAGCTGAACGGTGCGCCGGTGGACGCGCTCGAACCGAGGGCCGAGCGCGTCCAGACTCCGTTCCCCGGCGGTCAGAGCTACACCGACGTCCTCGAGCTGACGCGTGCGTTCCTCGAGGACGTCAAGCGCTGGTACGGCGATGGCACTGTCCTGGTGGTTGCCCACTCGGCCAACCGATGGGCGTTGGAACATCTGCTGGGGAGCGGGCAACCGTTGGAGAAATTGCTGATGGGGCCGTTCAACTGGCAGCCCGGCTGGACCTACGCCTTGTAGACGGTCGCGCTGCCGTACAGCTTCTGCGTGAACGACGTCATGTACGACGACGTGTCCGACTCGGTCAGGTCGTAGGTGAGGAAGACGCCGTACCCCTCGCTGACCGTTCGCTGGGCGAGGCTCGCGGCGGTCGACGAGCTGGTGGCGGTGTAGGAGATGGCGGCCGGCGAGAGGCGGGACTTCTCGCTGGGGCCGACCGGGACGCCCCACGTGCCGTAGTACGGGTTCCAGGCGTAGTTGAAGGTTTCCGCGATGCTCTGGCCGTTGTACGACAGGCGATCCGCGGCCGGGCCGATGTCGTAGAGCGTGATCAGCTTGTTCGGGAGCTTGGCGCGGAGGGCCTGGACCAGATAGGCGAACGAGAAGTCGTTCGGCTGGCCGGTGCCGTTGTTGCCGTACTCCGCGTACTCGTCGTCGAAGTCGATGCCGTCCAGGCCGTACTGGTTGACCGCGTCGGCGAGCTGCTGCGCGAACGCGTCGGCGGCGGCCTGGTTCGGGAAGTTCGCGAAGCCGGCGCCCTGGTGGTTGCCGAGGATCGACAGCAGGACCTTGATGCCCTTCTGCTGCAGCGGGCGGACCTGGGTGGCGACGTTGTTCAGGACGTTGGTCACCTGGTCGTTGAAGAACAGGTACGCGTTCGAGCCGTCGTAGTTGATGTTCGCCGCGAAGATCACCGCGACGTCGATCACCTGCGCGCCGCCGTTCGCCAGCGTGTACTTGCCGGCGCTCAGCATGCTGTGGTCGTTGACCTCGATGTACGCGACGGTGACCGGTCCGGTCTTCTGCGCGCGGCGGCACTTCGGCGCGGCCTCGGCGGGCAGCGCGGCACCGGTGGCGGCCGCGGCGGTGCCGGCGGCCAGGGCTGACAACAGGGTCCTTCGTTTCATGAGTGGTGAGCTCATCCGATCGACTCCTCGTCAAAGGTGGGCGGTGTCGCTATATCGGTTAAGTACCCGTCGCCGCCGGGTAACAGACCCAGGCGGCGACAGGAGATAAACCGGTATAGCGACACCGATCATCGATCGGGGCCAAACCCGGTGTCAAGGGTTCACGACAACGGTACGACGTCCGTCGTGCCGCCGGCCTCGACCTTCACCTCGGCGCGGCTGCCGGCCGGCACCAGGAGCGCGTTCGAGCGCGCCGGGCTCCACGTGCCGCCGTCGTATCGGTAGGAGAGTTGCGCGTCCTTGCGGGCGACGGCCCAGCCCTGGTTGTCGGGGAGTTTGATCGCGACCGGGAGCGCGCTCGCCGCGTTGGGTACGCCGCCCCCGACGATCCTGAGGTTGCCGGTCTTCGGCTTGAGTACGGCGTACAGGTGGGTCGGGTCGTTGTCGAGCGCCTGCTCGCCGAGGTACACCGCGGTCCCGTTGGCGGTGACGCCGTACCCGGTCCAGATCGAGAACGCGGTGCTGTTCGCGTTCGGGTCGCTGACCTTGCCGACAGCGTCGTTGAACAGCTCGTTCGCCTTCGGGCGCAGCTTGTTCGCGCCGTCGCTCATCGCCCAGAGCCCGTCGCTCTCCTGCGCGAAGTCCGACCAGAGGCGGTTCTCCGGCGTCTTGGTCATCGCGGGGCCGGTGTACAGGACCGAGAGGGACGAGAAGGCGTTGCCCGGCATCCGGTTGATCTTCAGGTCGTCGACCTTCTGTCCGGCCGGCAGCTTCACGATCGCCACGCGGTCGCGGAACGTCAACTGGTTGTACGTGCGCTTGACCGAGCCGTCGTCGGCGTACGTGCGACCCAGCGACAGGCCGATCGGTTTGCCGGGCATCTGGAGAGCGACCAGCGCCTTCGTGCCGTCCTTCTCGACGACGAACGCGGTCTGCTGGGACGCGCCCGGGACCGGGTAGTCGTCGCCGAGGACGGTCGGCTTGCCGTCCTTCCCGTCGCCGACGTACCCGACCAGCGCCGCGACGCCCTCGTGGTACAGCTGCACGTCGGAATGGTTGCGGAGGTCGGAGTTCTCGACCACGATCGCGGCCCGGCCGCCCGGCGTGTTGCCGGCCCAGGCGACCTTCGCGTCGCCCTGCAGATGGTTGAAGATGCCGCGGTCGTGGTTGATCGACCTGCCGTGCGAGGACCGCCAGACCTCGAGCACCTGCCGGAGGTACGTCGTGTCGCCGGCCAGGTCGCCCCGGGTCGGACCGCTCATCAGGAACGCGTACGGGTCGCCCTCGCCGGGGCGGGATGCGACCGGCGGATCGGACCGGTGGTCGAGGACGGCCGGAGCGGTGACCGCGACCCCGCCGACGACAACAGTCGTCAGTGCGATCGCTCCGGCGGCGAGGAAACGGCGGCGCCGGAGTCGGCGAGCCCCGCCGGCCCGGGCGCGGTCGAGCAGGTCGGACGGGGCCTCGACGCTGTCGACGTCGGCGCTCAGCCGCTGCTTGAGTTCGGTCTCGGTCATCGGAGTCCTTCCAGGATGGCGGGTTCGGTGATCAGGCGGAGCCGGTCCAGTGCGCGGGACGTCTGGCTCTTCACGGTGCCGAGTGAGCACCCGAGCGCGTCGGCGGTCTGGGCCTCGGTGAGGTCTTCGTAGTACCGGAGCACGATCACGGCGCGCTGCCGCGGCGGCAGCTCCTGCAGGGCGGTGATCAGCTGGTCGCGGACGGCGTGGTCCTCGGCCCCGTCGGGCGTCGGCCGGTCGTGGTCGGCGAGCGCGACCTCGGGTTTACGGCCCTTGCTGCGCCAGCGGTTCGCGGCGAGGTTGGCCAGGGTCCTGCGGGCGTACGCGTCCGGTGCGCTGTGGATCCGCCGCCAGGCGACGTACACCCGCTCGTACATCTCCTGGACGAGATCCTCGGCCGCCGACCGGTCGCCGACCAGCAGTACGGCGGTCCGCAGCAGCCGGGTCGAGCTGCCCCGGACGAAGTCGTCGAAATCATCACCCCGCGTGACCATCCACCCCTCCTCGGTGATCGTTCTCGTAGTCAGATAGACACCGGCGCAGACCGGAAGGTTGCATTGCCCGGGTCGCGGCGTGGCGGCGTTGTGGATGAAGATGGACGCTCCGACCGCCATCGACGGGAGTTGATATGCGAGTGATCGGGCTGATGTCCGGTACGTCGTACGACGCCATCGACGCCGCCGCCGCTGACCTGCGGCTGGACGGCGACGTGCTGGTGCTGACGCCGCTGGGCATGCTCAGCCAGCCGTACCCGCCCGAGCTGCGGGCGGCGGTCGCGGCCTCGTTGCCGCCGGCATCGACGACGGTCGAGCAGGTGTGCCGGCTGGACACCGGGATCGGGCAGGCGTTCGCCGCGGTGGCCCGGCAGGCGGTCGAGCAGCTGTGCGGCGGGTACGCCGATCTGATCGTGTCGCACGGGCAGACGGTGTTCCACTGGGTCGACGACGGCACGGTGCGCGGGACGCTGCAGCTCGGGCAGCCGGCCTGGATCGCGGAGGCGACCGGCGTACCGGTGGTGTCGGACCTGCGGGCGCGGGACGTGGCGGCGGGCGGGCAGGGTGCGCCGCTGGTGAGCATCATCGACGTGCTGTGGTTGCGCGGGCGTCCCGGCGTCCCGGTGGCTCTGAATCTCGGCGGGATCGCGAACATCACCGTCGTCCACGGCGAACCGGTTGCCTTCGACACCGGTCCGGCGAATGCGCTGATCGACGCCGTGGTGACCGAGCTGACCGGGCGGCCGTTCGACGCGGACGGGGTGATGGCGGCGCGGGGTCAGGTGCACGAGGAGCTGCTCGGACGGCTGCTGGCGGAGCCGTACTACGCGCGGCCGGCGCCGAAGTCGACCGGGAAGGAGCTGTTCAACCTGGCCTATGTCGCGCGGGCAATGGAGGGGCTGCCGGAGATCCCGGCGGAGGATCTGGTCGCCACCGTGACCACACTGACCGCCCGGACGGTCGCGGACGCCGTACGGCGTTATGGCGGGACGGAGGTGGTCGCATCGGGCGGCGGGATCCAGAACCCGGCGCTGATGCATCTGCTGGCGGACGAGCTGGAGATTCCGGTCCGGACCACGGACGAGCTGGGCATGCCGTCCGCGGCGAAGGAGGCGTACGCGTTCGCCGTACTCGGGTTCCTGAGCGTCCACGGTCTCGGCGGGACGGTGCCGAGTTGCACCGGCGCGAGGCATTCCAGCGTGCTCGGATCGGTCACACCTGGGCTCAGCGGACTGCCCACGATTACCGGTGAGGCACGACCTCCGATGCGGCTTCTGGTGCAGTGACCGCACACTAGTCCTGTGACGAGGATGTTCGTGGTGACGGGAGCACCCGGATCGGGGAAGACGACAGTGGTGCCGGAGCTGGTGCGGCTCAGCCCGGGGAACCTGGTCGTGATGGACATGGACGAGCTGCTCGACGACAACGGACGGCTGCTCGGGATCGACATCGCGAGCCCGACCGCGGCGCCGATCTGGCCGGCGTACAACGCGCTCTGGTTGCGGATCACGGAGCTGATCAGACGGTCCGGGATCCCGGTGCTGCTGCTCTCCCCGCTGCTGCCGTCCGAGCTGCCGGAAGGCCGCTGGCTGCATCTGGACTGCCCGGACGCCGTACGGCGGAAGCGGCTGGCCGGGCGTGGTTGGCCGGAGGCGGAGATCAAGGAGGCGCTGGCGGACGCGGCCGAGATCCGCAAGCACGTACCGCGGTCGGTGCGCGGTGACGTCTCGCCGGAGCGGTCGGCGAAGAGCATCCTGGACTGGATCCGGGGTGAGCGGTTCGGCAAGACGCTCAGCCTGTGGGGTCGGCTCCGGAGTTGACCTTCGAGTTGGTTCAGGGATCAGGGTCGGGGCCATGAGGCTGACGATCAGTGAGTTTGCGCGGGTGGTGGGGCTGGCGCCGAGCGCCCTGCGGTTCTACGACGACTGCGGGCTGCTGCCACCCGCCTTCGTGGACGCGGCCAACGGCTACCGGTACTACGACCGCTCGCAACAACCCCGGGCCCGCCTGCTCCGTGACCTTCGCGAGATCGACCTGCCGCTCCCCGAGGTCCGCATCGCCCTGGACGCCGACCCGGCCGAGGTCGCGGACCTGGTCCGCTCCCACCTCCGCACCCTCGAAGCCAAGTCCACCGCCACCCGGGCCGCAGCCGAGCGCCTCCTCACCCAACTCGTCTCCCACCGAACAACCGCGGTGATAGGCGGCCCGGAACTGGCCAGCGCGATCCGCCAGGTAGCACCCGCCGCAGCCGGGCCCTCGGGCGGGCACGCCGCCTCTCCCGGCGGATCGGGCTCCGGGGACGTTCGTCCCCCCGCCGACGGATCCGCCGTGGCGGGTGGAGTTGGGGTGGGTGAGCTGGAGCTCGTGTTGAGCTGTGTGCTGATCGAGTTGTCGCCGGAGGAGATCACGTTTGTGGCGACTGATAGGTATCGGTTGGCAGTGCGGACCGTTCGGCCGGTGGAGTTCGGTGGGGTGGCCGGGCGGGTGCTGGTGCAGGCTGAGGAGTTGGCTGGGGTTGCTCGGTGGGCTGCGGCGGGGGATGTGGTCCGGGTGGAGGTGGACGGCGGGCTCAGGCTTGTGCGGGGGGATGAGGCTCGCGAGCTGGCCGTGGTTGAGGCGGAGTATCCGGCGTACCAGCAGATCCTGGACGGCTTGACGCCGCCGGTTTGCCGGGTGGTGGTGGATCGGGTGGGGCTGCTCGACGTACTGGTCGGGCGGGATGTGGTTGCTTTTGACATCGACTCCGAGAGCCTGCGGATCGGTGACGAGGTGAAGCTCGACGCGATCGGGTCCGGGGCGGTGCGGGTCGGGTTCACCGCGAGTCTGCTCGCCGCTGCGTTGGAGGCGAGTGTCGGGCCGGACGTGCTGCTCGAGATCTGCGAGCCGGCGCGGCCGGTCGTCGTACGGTCGGCCGACCAGGGTACGTTCACCACGCTCGTCATGCCTGTCCGGCTGGACGGGTGACGCGGTCGTACTACGGCTGGCTGGCAGGTTCCACACTCTCGGTTCTCGGCGACACCGCGCTGTTCTTCGCGCTGGGCTGGGCGGCGACGGGCATCGGCCCGCGGGTCGCCGCGCTGGTGCTGACCGGGTTCACCCTGCCGCGCGCCGTACTCCTCCTGCTCGGCGGCGTGCTCGGCGACCGGATCGGTCCGCGCCGACTGCTGCTCGCGTGCAGCGCGATCGTCGGGACCTGCTGCTTCCTACTGGCCGTGGTGGTCGGGATCCATGGAGTCTCGGCCGGTCTGCTGGTGACGACGGCGGTTGTGGTCGGGACGGTTGACGCGTTTGCGCTGCCGGCCGCGGGTGTGCTGCCGCGGCTGTTCGTGCCGGACGAGCAGTTGCCGCAGGCAATGGCTTTGCGTACGTCGGCGACACAGCTCATCACGCTCGCGGGCGGACCGGTCAGCGGGTTGCTCGTGGTCGCGGTCGGGCTGGTCGGGGCGCTCGTGCTCGACGGACTGACCTTCGCGGTCCAGTTCCTCGTGTTGCTGATGCTCAGACCGCCGTACGACGTGAGCCCTGTGCCGCCCCTTGGTCGCTCCCTTGTGCGTGAGGCGTTGGACGGGTTGCGGGTTGCCGCGGGGGATCCTGTGTTGCGGATGGTGTTGGCTGTGGTGGCGTTGGTCGCGGCCTTCGTTCTGCCGGTCACGTCGCTGTGTGTGCCGCTGCTTGCTCGATCACATGGTTGGGCTGCGGGGCAGGCCGGGTTTGTTGTGGCAGGCAACGTTTGCGGCGGGTTGGTCGTGACGATCCTCGTTGCGCGCTTCGGCACCTTTGATCGTGCGGGATTGGCCGGTGGTGTCGGGTGTCTGCTTGCTGCGGTCGCGATCTTGGGGCTCGTGCTGGCCCCGTCCGCCGCGTCGGCGGTCGGTGCGACCGTTGTGCAGGGCGTCGGGGTCGGGCTCTTCACCTCGCACCTTGCGCCGGTGTTCGTTCGCAGTACGCCGCGATCGCATCTGACCCGGCTGCAGTCGTTGCTGTCGTTGGTGCAGACCGTTCCGCTGATCGTGTCGACGAACCTGCTCGCCGCACTCGGCATACATCATGCGTTGATGCTCGCCGCCGCGGCGACCGCGCTGGCCGGTCTTCTGCTGCTCCGCGACTACTTGCCGAAGTCGATCTCGAAGGTCGGGTAGTCCGGCTGCGGACACGGCTCACCGTGATACCCCAGCGCCTCGTAGAACGGCGCCGCGCGCTCGTGATGGCCCTGCCACTCGAGATACCGGACGCGAGTCGACGCCCACTCCGCCACCGCCACCATCAACGCCCGCCCAACCCCGCCACGCCGCCGCTCCGGCAGCACATACAGATCGTGTAGCCGCCCGTGGTGCCTGCGCCCGGCGCGAAGGTGTGTGCCGTAGTCCTGCACCGCGGCGTAACCGATCAGCTCACCGCCGTCGTCGTACCCCAATGCCACCCATCGCGGATCCTCCACCAACTCCTCGAAGTACCCCCGCGACTCCGGCTCGGAGAACTCGGTCCCGAAGCCCTTCACCACCGGCCACAAACCGGCCCAGTCGTCGACCGTCAACTCACGCACACCCATCCGCCTACCCTCCCAGCCTCCGCCCGGCCTGACATCCCATTTCCTGAGCTTGACAACATGTTGTCCAAATGACAGCATGTTGTCTATGAGAACAGCTTATGTGGCGGTGTACGAGACGTTGGCGGACTGGGAGATCGGGCACCTGGTGGTGGAGTTGCGGACCGGTCGGTTCACCGGCGTGCCGTGGACCGTGGTGACGGTGGGGGAGTCGCTGGAGCCGGTGGTGACCATGGGCGGGATGCGGATCGTGCCGGACGTGACGATTGCCGACGTCGAGCCGGATGCGGGGGATCTGCTGGTGCTGGCGGGGTCGGGGCAGTGGGACAACGGCGGTGGAGATGCGTTCGCGAAATTGGCGGCGCGGTTCCTCGACGCTTCGGTGCCGGTGGCGGCAATCTGTGGCGCGACTGCGGGTCTGGCGAGGGCGGGGCTGCTGGATGAGCGCAAGCACACGAGTGCGGCGAAGGAGTACCTGCAGGCGACCGGATACCAGGGTGTCGGCAACTATGTCGACGAGCGCGCGGTGGTCGGTGGGGATCTGATCACGGCGGGTCCGGACTCGCCGGTGCAGTTCGCGCGGGCGGTGCTGCAGCGGCTCGAGCTGGCGGACGAGCGGAAGCTGGACGCGTACGAAGGCGTGTTCCATCGCGCCGACCCCGCGGCGTACGCGACGCTGGTGGGATGACGGTTCCACCCCGGGAAGAGTGGCCGAAGCCGACGAAGCAGTCGGAAGGTGGTGCGGTGTTGACGGATGTCGTCCTCGCCACCTTCCGGCTGAACGCGCGGCTGATGGAGGCTGCCCAGGACCTTGCCGCGCACGGCGGCCTCACGGCTGCGTGGTGGCAGGTGCTGGGCGGTGTACTCGATGAACCGCGGTCGGTCGCCGACGTCGGGCGGATCATGGGCGTCAGCCGGCAGGGTGTGCAGCGCATCGCGGATCTGCTCGTCGAGCGCGGCCTCGCGGAGTACCGGCCGAATCCGGCGCACCGTCGCGCCAAGCTGCTCGCCTGCACCGAGGCCGGCTACTGGGCGATCCGCCAGATCGCGGTCGCCCAGCACCCGTGGACCTCGCAGCTCGCGAAGACCGTCGAGCTCGACGACCTTCGTACGACGCTCGCCACGATGCAGGCGATCATCGCCAAGCTGGAAGAAGCGTGATCGCCAGGCTGCTCCCGTAGGTGTGTCGCGTGGTGAAGGTCAAGCGGGTGCCGGTGAGCGTCCGTGTCACCTGAACGCCTGGCACGGGCGACGCGGGCTTGAGGTACTGCGCCCAGAGGTTGACGGTGATCGTGTCGCGCTTGGTCGTCGGATCGGAGACGGCAACCTGGACGCCTGACGATTGACGGCGCAAGAGCAACGACGCAGGGCCGTCGATGGTGAGCCCAGGAAGGTTGTGCGGACCGGGCGTGAAGGTGTTGGCGGCCGTCAGGCGGAGGCCCAGGTGCTGGATCGCCTGTAATTTAACGGTGTTGGCGACCGGCAGGATCCGGTTGTGCTGGTACGCCTTCAGTGCGGATTCTGTTGCGTTGGGCACCAATGCGTAGGCGAGGGATCCGCTGGTGGCGGTGAGGGCGAAGACCTGCTTGGTGACCGGCGTGTCCGGGTTCGAGGTGCGGACCACCCGGCGGCTCCGGGTGATTGTCTGCAGATCTACCGAGAGCTGAGTCGGCTGGAGGAAGTGGTAGCCGATCGACGCGGTGCTGTTGGCGTAGCGGAGCCAGCGTGGGGTGACTGTTCCCGGACCGGTCCATGCGCTGCCGTCGCGGTGTGCGCCGGTGATCGTGACGGGGTCAGTTGCGCCGGCGATGCGGGTGTCGAGGGTGGTTGTGACGGCGCGGGTTGCGTCGCCGACGCCGGCCGCGAGTACGACGATCTCGTCGTCGAGCAGGAACCAAGACTTGGTCGCCGATGCGTTCTTGTAGACCACGAAGTCGTCGGGCAGGCTCGCACGCGACGCATACGCGAAGTCATCCGACTGCACCCACCCGACCGCGCCGTACGCATCGAGGGTCGCCCCGCCGGAGTGCACGTTGGTGCCGGTCGGGAAGTAGACGTAGGTGTTCTGCTCCTCCGACGACGCGGTGAACGTCGGCGGATTGTCGTAGTACTGCGTCCCGTACAGCTCCGGCACCGACTTCCGTGTCTCCACCGGCGCGGTCACGCCGCCGAGCGCGTACGGCGAGACCGTCGTGAAGTAGTCGATGCCGAACGCCTTCGTCTGGTCCTCACCCGCGAGGTAGAGGTAGTGCGCGCCGTCGCCCTGGAACCACGGCATCAGGTTCTCGCCGCTCATGTACTCGTACTTGCTGATCCGCTCCGAGTTCCGCGCCACCGCGAACGCGTACCCGGGCCGTCGATGCACGGTCCGGTCCATCGCGTTGAAGGCCGTCGTACTCGCCGCCGGATTCAGGTCGGCCGGGACGATCGCCGGGTCGTTCTTCAGGTCCGCGAACCGTCCGATGCTCACGGGTGACACGAAGCTGTTCACGTTGATCGTCGGTCGTGCGGTGAACTTCGCGAACGCCTTCAACCGCTGGGCATCCGCACCACTCGCGTAGTCCGCGAGGTCGACGATCGCCTCCACGACGACCGCGACATCGTCGTACCCGGTCGCCGTCCGGGACACCGCGCGACCCTTGACGATCTCCATCATCCAGCCCTCGAAGATCAGCGGCGCGAACCCGTGCTCGACCCAGCCCTGCACCACGCCGACCAGGTCGTCACCCTGCGCGTACTCCGTCCCGGCGAGCACCTTGATGGTCTGCACCACCCGGCTGAGCAGGCCCTTTCCGTACGAGCCCGTGTAGGCGACCGAGGCGTGCTGGATGAACGAGCCGTCCGCGTAGTACCCGTCGGTGACGTCGTGCTGGAGGTTGTACGGGTCGATGGTCGCGAAGACCGTGAACTGGTCCTGCAGCGCCTTCCGGATCCGCGCGTCGTCGTTCAGCAGGGCGCCCTGGAGCACGCGGTTCGCGGTGATGTCGACGAGGTTCGCGCCGGTGTGGAAGCGCGAGTCGAGGTCGACGTCGCCGTCCTTCCCGTTGCGCAGGTAGGCGTCCATCGAGGCGACGTACTGCGTGATCAGGTCGGTCGGGGCGTCGATCAGCGCGAGCGTCTTCGACACGAACGTCGAGATGCCGATCTCCCAGGTGAACCAGTTGCCGTAGTACCCCTTCGACTGGTCGCCGTAGTAGTTCTCGTGCAGCCAGAGCAGCTTCTCCGCGATCCGGGCGCGCACCTGCTCGTTGCCCTGCAGGTCCGACGCCGGTCCGGGCCGGCGGAAGGCGAGCGCGATCTCGTAGAGGTGCTGGTACGACGAGCTGAGGTTCGGATCGCTGGTCCCGAGCGGGAGTCCGGCGAAGAGCTCGCCGGCGCCGGCGCGGTCGAGCGCGGACAACCAGGTCCGCGCGGTGCTGTCGATCGCGGCGACCTTTGCGGCGACCTCGGTGCGCGCGTTGGATTCCGCCGTACCGGCATAGATCGCGATCGCGTTGGTCAGCAGTTGGCCGGGGTCAGCACTCACCGCACCCATGGTGGCGTGTGCGGCCGGGGCCGGGTTGACGGCGGTCAGCAGGGCGGTGGCGGGTACGAAAGACAGCAGGCGGCGACGAGTGATCTCCACTGGAACTCCCGGGCGGTGGGAAAAACCTCACCCCGGGAGTCAATCAGTCGGAACTATCTTCCGGCAAGCGCTTACTGGCCGCCGGCCCCGATGAGCTGGGGGTCGATCGACAGGACCCGGATCGCCTCACCCGACTTCTTGGTCGGGATGACCAGCGCGACCTGGTGGAGGTAGTCCTGGTGGAGGCTCTGGGTGTACTTGACCATGCTGCTGAAGGCGGTCGCCTCGCCGCTGGTCCAGTACGCGTTCGAGCCCGGCTCGACCCGCTGCAGGTACTGCTCGGTGAGCGTGAGGAACACCAGGGCGTCGCCCGACGAGGTGATGAAGGCCAGCGGCTCGCCCGACGGCAGGAACGCGTCGGTCACGCTCGCGATGTACGGCTCGGCGGTGTCGTTGGCCTTCGTCGTCGCGCGCAGCTTGAGCATGCTCGACAGGGCGGGTGACGGCGTGAACAGCTTCGACTGCGGGGCGTTCGGGCCGCCGCTCAGGTACGCCGCGAGGTCCTTCGCGGCTGTCGCCGGCTGGCTCCGCAGCTTGTTCAGCGCGCTGACGTCCGGGGTGCGCATCCCGTCGACCGACGGCAGATCGGCCGCCTTCGGCGGGTAGACGGAGTGCGTCAACAGCCACGGGCTGCCGGCGTTCTCCCGCTGCCAGACGCCGAGCTGCCGGGCCCCCGGTGCGTTGGAGACGCCCGAGCTGACCACGAACCGCATCGGGTACGACGCGAACTGCGGAGCGCCGATCTCCGGGTTCGTGTAGCTGAACGGCTTCGAGACGTCCTTGCCGGCCGCGTCGAGCTTCCGCCCGATCACGAAGCCTGCCTGCGTCTGCGCCAGCGTCGGGTTGCCCTCGATCGTCGCGGAGAGCTTGGCGTCGCGCGACTGGTTGGCCTGGTTGTTCAGCTGGTTGTACCGCTGGACGACCGCCTGCGCGTCGGCGAGCGTGACGGCCGGGCGGCTGTCCGGCGCGGCCAGGCTGTTCTTCGGCGGCATCAGCCCACAGCTCGTTGTCGTGAGCAACAAAGCACCGCTGGCGAGGAGGGCGGCGGTACGGCGGACCGCCTCGTCGCTCTTCTCGAACTCCGGCGAGGCGGCGAGCGGGACGGTCTCGGGCTCGACGGTCTCGGTGCGCTCGACGGTCGGCTCGACGGACTCGGTGCGGTCGGCTGGTTCGTCGTACGTCGGCGGCTCGTCGTACCGCTGGGAGGCGCCGATCAGCGCCGGCGACTTGGCGCGGGCGACCGCTGCGGGCGACATGAACATCGGCGCAGCCGGCACCGGCGTCGGCGCAGGCTTGACCGCCGCGGGCCTCGCCGCAGCAGGCCTGGCCGGCGCAGGCGTCGCCGCCGGCTCCGTCTGCTGCATCGGCGCGAACGGGCTGACCTGCTCAGGTGCGAACGGCGACACCCGATACGCCGGGCTGTTGGTCTCTTGTGCGGCCGGCGCGGACGCCACCGCGGCCAGAGCCGGGATGCGGTCCGCGACCGGCACCGGGATCCCGGTCGTGGTCGCGTTGTCGGCGGCAACGTCTGCGACCTTGCGGCGGCGGAACATCAGCGCCAGCCCCAGCGCGAGCACCAGCACGCCCGCGCCCAGCACCAGCAGGCAGATCCCGAAGAGGCGGTGCACCTGCACCCCGAAGCTGACCTGCGCTCCGACGGCCGGCGTACCGTCCGCGTTCATCACGACGACCTCGTACCGACCGTCCTGCATCGGCCAACTCACCGACTGCGAGCCGGGGGCAGACTGCGCGACCCACCAGTCGAGCTCGCCCGGCGGTGTCAGCTTGCCGCTGCGGCCGCGCAGGTCCTGGGTGCCGAACGTGCCCGGCGGCTCGAAGCGGATCAGCCGGGTCTGCGCCGACCCCGCGAGGTAGTCGCGAACGTCGAGGTCCTGCCCGATACCGACGAACAGCGGCTTGTTGCCCGACGCACTCACGTGCAGCGTCGGGCCGTGCCGGTCGAGCAGCGTGGGCGCGGTGACGACCGCGAGGCCAGAACTGGCGAACTCGCGGCCGGGGGTCGAGATCGTGTTGTCCGGACCGACCAGCCAGAAGGCGGCGACGGCTCCGGCCACGGTGGCCACCAGGCCTGCCAGCGTGACCAGCAGGCCCAGGGTGATGCGGGCGAAACGCATGAAGAGGCTCCCGTTGTACGACGAGCCCGGCGACGGACGGGTGCACCGGACAGGCGGGTGCACCGGTCCGGACCCCTCTCCAGGTATCCGGAAGCTCACCCGTTGTTACTGAATAACTGAGCCAACAAGAATCTGTTACGGGCAGGGCTCGGACGGAGCTCAGTGCAGGTACGACGCCCCGTTGAAGTCGAGGACCGCGCCGCTGGCCCAGTTCGCCTGGGCTGAGGCGAGCCAGTAGATCGCGTCGCCGACCTCCTCCGCCGTGGCGACGCGGTCGAACGGGCTCTGCGCCCGGATCGCGTCGCCGCCTGGACCGGCCAGGAAGGTCTCGGTCATGTCGGTGGCGATGAAACCGGGCGCAATTGACGTCACGCTGATGTCATGTGGCGCCAGCGATGCCGCCAGCGACTGCCCGAGCGAGTGCAGCCCGGCCTTGGAGGCGCCGTACGCCGGCACATCCGGCTCGCCGCGGTAGGCGCCACGCGATCCGACATTGACGATCGCACCCCGCCGTACGCCGCCTGCGGGCTCCTTGTCGAGCATCTGCCGCGCCACGCACCACGTCACGTGGGCCGCTCCCTCGAGGTTGACGGCCAACGTACGACGCCAGGTCGCGACCCATTCGTCGTACGACGTCTCGGCCAACGGGTGACCGACGCGGCGCGATCCACCGACCGGCTCGTCGACGAACATCGCCGCGTTGTTGACGAGTACGTCGATCCGCCCGAGGGTGGTGGCCGATTCCTCAACCAGGGCAGGGATTGCGGCCGAATCGCCGAGGTCCGCGGCGATCACCGCATGACCGTCGCCGGGCAGTCCGGCGCGGATCTCCTCGGCGCGGTCGACCGCGCCTCGGCAGTGCAGCACGACCCGGTCGCCGGCCCGTGCGAACGCCCGCGCAGCGGCCGCGCCGACGCCCCTGGACGCGCCGGTGATGAGTACCCCTCTGGACACGGATCCTCCCTCGGTTGACTGCACGCCATTCTGCCTGTGCCGCCACCCTGACGATGATCTGACATCAGAAGGGGTTGACAGTGACGTCACGATGACGTCATGCTGATGCACATGGAACTTGACCACTACCTCGAGTCGGTCCGGCGGAGCGTTGAGAACGCCACCGCCCTGGCCGACGAGCAAACCCGCTCCGTGGCCCAGCGCCTCGGGGCGACGCTGGATGACGCGGGCCGCCTGGCCCTCATCTCAGCCCTGTCCGACGCCGCCGGGGAGATCAGCCGCGAGCTGTCCCCGGGCTCGGTCGAGCTCCGGATGGCCGGTGGCCGTCCTGAGTTCGTGGTCACGCCGGCGCCGAGCCAGCTGACCGGTCCGGACGAGACCGACGACGACATCGACGACGAGGCCGACGCGGAGGCGAACGAGCAGTTCGTGTTCGACGCCGACGAGCCGACCGCCCGGATCACGCTCCGGCTGCCGATGTCGATCAAGAACAAGGTGGACGAGGCCGCGAATGCCGAGGGCATCTCCTCGAACGCGTGGCTGATGCGCACCGTGATGACCGAGCTGAGCGGCCGTAGCGGCCGTCCGCCCCGGCCGCCGCGCCCGCCGCGCGGTCCGGTGTTCGGTCCGGAAGGCCCGCTGGGCCCGAACGGCCCACTCGGCTCCGACGGCGTCTTCGGTCCGAACGGCGTGTTCGGTCCGAACGGACCCTTCGGTGACGAGGGCGTCTTCGGTACGGACCGCGGCCGCCGCGACCGCGACCGCCGGCGTGAGGATCGCGACCGGCGTCGCGAGGACAAGGAACGCCGCAAGGGCGGACACGGACCGGGACAACGGATGACGGGGTGGGTCGAATGAGCGACCACAGCGCGACGCAGTACATCGACGACGAGGAGAAGCGGATCGAGCGGATCCGCATCGAGATCGGCTCGGGGCTGGTCGAGATCAAGGCCAACCCGGACGGTGCCGGCACCGCGGTCTCCATGGAGATCGACGGCGACGACGACGGCGTGATCTTCGAGGTCGTCGACGGTGAGCTGATCATCGAGGGCCCGCGCAACGTCCGCCGCGGACCGGAGATCCTGGTCCGGATCGCCACCTCGACGATCCTCGAGGCCCGGGTGAAGACCGGCTCCGGAGACATCACCTCCGAGGTGCCGCTCGGCCCGTCCCGGCTGTCCACCGGTTCCGGCGACGTACAGCTGACCCGGATCGAGGGCGAGCTGGGCGTGAACACCGGCAGCGGGGACGTCAAGGTCGAGGAGGTCACCGGCGCGGTCAAGGCCAGCACCGGCTCCGGCTCGATCGACATCGACGAGGCCGGCGACGCGCTCGGCCTGAGCACCGGCTCCGGTGACGTCACCGTGGGCGAGGCCAACGGTCCTACCTCCGTCAAGGTCGGCTCGGGTGACATCACCATCGAGCGGATCCGCGACCACTCGGTCGCCACCTCCGGTTCCGGCGACGTCAAGGTCGAGATCGCCGACGGACCGAGCGTCCAGGCCGAGACGGCCCGCGGCGACGTCCAGATCGGGGTCCCGGAAGGGCTCCCGACGTACCTCGACCTGAAGACCGTCACCGGGCACATCCGGTGCGACCTCGAGCCCGGCGAGAAGCCGGCCGAGGGGGAGCGCGCGCTGATGCTGCGGGCCCGCACCGTCTCCGGCGACATCACCGTCTACAAGGTCTGACCCGAAAACAACACCGCACGCGTCGGATCGGCGCAGTCGGGTTCGTTGGGTTCATGTAAGCGATCGAGGTCCCGCCGCCCAGGCGGCGGCGGGACCTGAGCGAAGCATTGCCAAAAACCAGCCACGGGGATCACCAGAGGGGAACACGATCATGATCACCGAACACCAGGAAGTCGCCCGCTACCGAGTCGCCGAGCAGCTGCGCGCCGCCGAGGCCCGCGCCCAGCGTCACGACCGCAAGGCCGAGCGCACCAGCCCGCGGGAGGGCCTGGCCAGCGCACTGCGCCGGCTGGCCGACAAGCTGGAGCCCACCCGCCGGCTGGCCGAGCCCACCTCCCGGGTCCTGGCCGACCAGCAGCCCCGCCACCGCGGGACCGGACTCTCGATCGTCCGATGAACGCCGTACCGCTGAACAGCGCGGCCGCCGCGCTCTACCACCTGCTGCAGCGTCTGGGGCTCGCCCGGACCAGCTGAGCGATCCCCACGCTGCAGCTTGGTGCAAAGCCTGTGGATAACTGCCGGGCCGACCCATGGACACTGCTAGCGTTCAGTCGATCATTCTCGGTCGACCTTGGGGAGAGAAACCAACGATGTTGCGCCCGATGGTGGCAACTACAGCCGTCACCGCCGCTCTGATCCTCGTGGCAGGCTGCGGCGGCAACGACAAGAAATCCGACTCGGGATCCGACAACGGCAGCCAGTCGACCGCCTCCGCCACCCCGTCCGCTCCGACGGTCCCGTCCTTCGATCCGCCCAAGGCGCTCAGTGTCGCGGCCGCGTTCCCGTCGGCCGACTACCAGGGCCGCTCGACCCTCGACGAGGCCCAGATGGGTATCGCCGGCCAGGTCGCGCTGATCGGCGGCTATGCCGGGCTCAACGGCCACGACGTCACCAACCCGAACAACCAGTGGATGATCCCGTCGAAGTCCGCCGACACGACCACGGTCAACGCCGCGAGCAGGCCGATGGCGGCCAAGGTCGACGGCAAGGACGTCGCAGTGGTTGCGTACGCCGAGACCGACAAGGGCAACGGCACCCAGAAGCCCAAGGGCCTGGTCGTCGTCCAGTGGATCGACGTGATGTCCGGCAAGAAGATCGGTGAGGTCTCCACGCCGGTGAGCACGGTGCAGGGCGAGGGCGACGACGCCATCGGCTCTCCCGGCCTGGCGAACACGGTGGTCGACCCGGAGACCGGCCAGATCGCCGTCGGCGTGGTCGCCGCGGGCAGCATCACCGTCAAGCGCATCGACATGACCGTGTTCGCGGACCCGAAGACGCAGAAGTCCACGATCCTGCCGGGTATGAACCCGGCCGCCGTGCACAGCGGTGTGGTCGCGGGCGCCAAGGGGCAGCAGGCCGACAGCGCCTCCGACGGCACGGCGCTGCTCGCCGACGGTGCGAGCGGGAAGATCACCAAGCAGATCCCGTTGAAGCAGGCCTACCTGAAGCCGATCGCCGGCGCGGCCAAGCACGCGTACTTCTACGGCATGAGGTACATCGACTACGGCCAGGGGACCAAGACCGAAGGTATCTTCGCGCTCGACCTGTCGACCGGTGCCGTGGCGCAGACGGTCTCCGCACTCCCGTCGGACAGCATCGGTGCCGGCGACTACGACTGCTTCGCGGACCAGACGACCTCGATCGTCTGCACCGACGGCTCCGGCCCCGGCGACGCCGAGATCCTCGGCATCGACGACACGACCGGCAAGAAGACCTGGGGCTTCACCAGCAAGTCCGGCGGGCGCGTCGTGCCCAGCGTGACCGCGGCGTTCCACGGTGTCGTGTACGCGAAGACCGAGGCGCAGCCGGTGATGCTGGACGCCAAGACCGGCCAGGACCTGCCGAGCGCGGCACCGTCCGGCACGCCGAGCTCGAGCGACACGCCGTCCTCCGGTGACACGCCCTCGTCCGGCGATACCCCGTCGACCGGTGACACGCCGTCCGAGAGCGACTCCCCGTCGGACAACAGCTCCCCGGGGAACGGCGACCTGGGTCTCAGCCTCTACAACGGCAAGCAGGAATCGCCCGTTGCCGTCTCCCCCTTCGGAGGCGTCTACCGGCAGTTGCCGACCGGCAACGACTCGTCCGACCTCGAGTCGGTCTGCATCTTCGTCAAGGCGACCGCCTGACAATTGGTAAAGGCCCCGGGAGCTCGTCCCGGGGCCTTTACTTATGTCTTCAGACGTCGGTGCGGTGGAAGTTGCGGTAGGACCGGGACGGCGTCGGGCCGCGCTGACCCTGGTATCGGGAGCCGTACTTCTCCGAGCCGTACGGGTGCTCCGCAGGGGAGGAGAGCCGGAAGAAACAGAGCTGGCCGATCTTCATCCCCGGCCAGAGCTTGATCGGCAGTGTCGCGACGTTCGACAGCTCCAGCGTCACGTGTCCGGAGAAGCCCGGGTCGATGAAGCCGGCCGTCGAATGCGTCAGCAGCCCCAGCCGGCCGAGCGACGACTTGCCCTCGAGGCGGGCCGCGACGTCGTCGGGAAGCGTGATCAGCTCGTACGTCGATCCCAGGACGAACTCACCGGGATGCAGGATGAACGGCTCTTCGCCGTCCGGCTCGACCAGCCGGGTCAGATCCGGCTGCTCCTCGGCCGGGTCGATGTGCGGGTACCGGTGGTTCTCGAAAACCCGGAAGAACCGGTCCAGCCGTACGTCGACGCTCGACGGCTGCACCATCGCAGCATCGAACGGATCCAGCTGGACCCGCTTCGCGTCGAGCTCGGCCAAGATGTCACGGTCGGAGAGCAGCACGGTCGCACGTTAGCAGCGTGCTGCTCATCCGCACAGCTTGCACCCAGAACCCGATCCCAGCGGCTGGTGGTGAATCGTCCGGAGCCCTCAGCTCTCCGGTGGGACCGCACCACCAACCTGGGCCTGAGGCAACTAACCTCAGTCGGCCAGCTTGTTGAACTTCGACACCTGGGTGGCGAAGGTCTTCACCTGGGCCGGCGACCAGTCCTTGAGCAGGTCCTCGATCACCTTGTGCCGCTTCTTCCGGGCCGCCGTCAGCTTGCGCTTGCCGGCCGCGGTCAGCGTCAGCAGGGTCGCCCGCGCGTCCGACTTGTCGGCGGCACGCTTCAGCAGACCCTCTTCCTCGAGTCGCGCGCAGGCCCGGCTGACCGGACCCTTGTCCACCTCGAGCGCTGCCACCAGGTCGGCCATCCGCACCGGCGCCAGTTCTTCGACGTGGTTCAGCAACGCGTACTGCGCCGGCTCCAGGTCCGGGTGCGCCTCGTCGGACAGCGTCCGCTGCAGACCCCGCAGCCGCCGTGCCAACGTGACGAGTTCCTTCTCGAGGTTGTCCACCGCGTCACTTGTGTCTGTTGCCACCGTTCACCCCTTCATCCAGTTGCCCGCAACCATCTTGTCCGGTCCGGAGGACCGCGTCCTCACGTTGCGTCGAATGTTGCCCCCGGCAACGCGTTCTAATCTGCCAGAAGATGACGAACCTGCCCAGTCCTGAACGCGCCCTTTGTGGAAAACTGCCCAAGAACCCCCGGCGCAAACCGTCCGCACCCCTCTTTTCGATGCATTCGGCACCTTCTGGGGACAAGACCCTGACCGCGCAACAACCGACGCGCGGACCCGGCGTGGTTGACAGCCCACCGATCGGCTATGCTCTTCACCGCTGCCGGGTCACCGGCAGCGCGCGGGTGTAGTTCAATGGCAGAACATCAGCTTCCCAAGCTGACAGTGCGGGTTCGATTCCCGTCACCCGCTCCATTGCGAGACCCCGGGCCAGGATTCTGGCCCGGGGTTTCGTCGTTCCGGTGGAACGTTGACCTGCGCAACTGTCTGCCGTGCCAGGAAAACGAACGCTTCAGGCGTTCGTTTGACCCGCCTGCCCGTGCTTCTAAGGAAGCTCTAAAGCTGGCTGAAACCACACCTGAGGCCGCGCTGTTTGGGTTGTAGCCACGGCGCCGGTTCCCGTCCGGCGCGTTCAGTGGACGAAGGGGATTCACGATGATGAAACGCTCACAGCGGATCGTGGCCACGGTCGTGCTCGCCGCACTGGCCACGACCGGTACGGCGGCGGCGCAGGCGTCCGGCCCGGATCCGAAACCCGGTGCCGCGAAATCCGGTGCTGCGAAAGCAGGTACCGCGACCAAGGACGGTAAGTCCAAGCCGACCGCGGATGCCGAGTTCGCCGCGATCGCGGCGAAGCTCGGGGTGACGAGCGACCGGCTTGTTGCCGCGCTGGTCGCAGCCAAGAGGTCGTTCACCGGCAAGACCACGGTGACGCCGCAGGCATTCGCCGCAGCGGTCGCGGCCGACCTGGGGCTGCCGGTCGCCCGGGTCAAAGCAGCCGTGGAACCCCTGCTACTGAAGCCCGGGCGCCCGCGTGCCGGCGACAAGAACGACAAGGGCAAGGAGGGGGCGGACGACCGGAAGAACTCGCCGTTCACGTCGAACGCCGCGGCGGCAAGCCTGGCCTCCAAGCTCGGCGTGTCACAGGCCAAGGCCAAGGCCGCCCTTGCCAAGTTGGTCGCGACACCGGGCGGCATCACTCCGACCTCCAAGTCCTTCCGCCAGATCGCCGCCTCTCTCGGAGTCAGCACCGACCGCCTGATGGTGGCGTTGGGCGAGCTGAAGCAGTCACTCGCCAAAGGCTGACAGCCGCTCATCAGAACTTCATGATTGACGGCGAGGATGGTCGACCATGCGGATACTTGTCGTCGACGACGACCCGGCGGTACGGCGATCGCTCGAGCATGCGCTGCGCCGGGACGGCTACGACGTGGCATCCGTGATGGACGGGGCGTCCGCCCTCGCTGAGCACGGAGTGTTCCGCCCGGACGCGGTGGTGCTCGACGTCCTGATGCCGGAACCGAACGGACTCGAGGTATGCCGGAGGCTGCGTTCGGGCGGGCACGACACGCCGATCCTGATGCTGACGGCCCGGGACCTGGTTGCCGACCGGGTCGCCGGGCTGGACGCGGGGGCCGACGACTACCTGGCGAAGCCCTTCGCTCTGGAGGAGCTGCGGGCCCGGCTTCGAGCCTTGCTGCGGCGTAGCGGCGCAAGGGACGAGGTACTGCATTTCGCCGACGTCGATCTGGACCTCAGTGGCCGTCGGGTCGAACGCGCCGGTAGGCGGCTGGAGCTGACCAAGACCGAGCTGTCCCTGCTGGAGCTGTTCCTGCGCAATCCCCAGCGAGTGCTCAGCCGGACCCAGATCTTCGAGTCCGTGTGGGGCTACGACTTCGGCCCGGAGTCGAACGCGCTGTGGGTCTACATCAGCTACTTGCGTCGCAAGCTCGAAGCGGACGGCGGCAGCAGACTGATCCAAACGGTGCGCGGCCTGGGCTACGTCCTGCGCGAGGAGCCATGAACCTGCGCACCCGGTTGACCATAGCCGCGGGGGCGATTGCCGCGGGCGCAATGCTGCTCGTGTCGGTGGTTCTGTATCCGGCCGTGGAAGCCAACCTCCGCGGCCAGATCGACAGCTCCCTGGTGGCGGCGGCCGCAAAGGCCCCGGACGTGGCCAAAGCCATCAAGCAGAAGTTCAAGGGGACGCCCAACGAATCGGCCTTTCCGACTGTTCCGCTGGGGATAGGGAGCACCCAGCTGCAGATCGTGCCGGACCCGGTCCAGGCCGGGCCGTCGACGGAGTTCGTCGACGTCACCGAGCGGGACGTCAAGGTCGCGAAAGGAACTGCCGCTCCCTACTTCCGCAACGCGGTGTACGACGGCATCGAATACCGCATCTACACCGCCCCCTTCCCAGGATCGCCCAGCACGCTCGTGCGTACAGCTATTCCGCAATCCGATCCGGCGCCCACGCTGCACCAACTCGCTTGGATGCTCGCCGGAAGCACGGTGGCCGCCGGCCTCCTGGCAGCGCTTGCCGCACGTCTGGCCGCGCGCCGCGTGCTGCGGCCGGTACGCCGACTCACCGAGACTGTCGAACTGATCCGCACGACCGGAGACCTGGCCATCCCGATCCCCGCCGACAGCCAGGACGAGATCGGTCGGCTCGGCTCCGCGTTCGCCGGGATGACTGCCACGCTGGACGAATCCGTCGGTGCCCAGCGGCGTCTGGTCGCCGATGCCTCGCACGAACTGCGCACACCGCTCACGAGCCTGACCGTGAATCTCGAACTGCTGGCGGAGAACCTGGCCGACGCGCAGGCCCCACACCTGGCTGCCGAAGCGCTCGGCCAGGCCGGCGAACTCAGGACACTGATCAACGACCTGGTCGACCTGGCCCGCTACGGTCAACCCGCTTTCCACACCGAAGACGTCCGCCTCGATCTCGTAGCGGAGCGCGTCGCGGCCCGCGCCTCCCGTCGGGCCGCAGAGATCGAATTCGACCTGGCCTGTGCGCCCACCCTCGTCCACGGCGATCCCGACGCCCTGGAACGCGCAGTCGCGAACCTCGTCGACAACGCCGTGAAGTGGAGCCCGCCCGGCGGCCGGGTCCTGATCAGCCTCGAGGCGGGCGCTCTCGAGGTCGGGGACGCCGGCCCGGGCATCCCCGACAGCGACCTCAAGTTCGTCTTCGACCGCTTCTACCGTTCACCCGCTGCCCGCGCGCATCCCGGATCCGGGCTGGGCCTGGCCATCGTCCGACAGGTCGCCGAGGCCCATGGCGGCACGGCCGAAGCCGTGCCGCGCCCGACCGGTGCCCTACTGCGCCTGACGTTGCCGGTGTGTCAGCTTCCGTAGACCTCGAGCTCGACGATGCGGGAGTACGTGTGGTCGTTCCCGTCGAGGCAGAGGATCCGTACGGCGTCCGCCTGGATGGGAGTGAACGTCGACGTGACGTGTCCGACCGTGTTGCCGCGGACCTGGTCGACGGTCTGCCAGGTGCCGCCGACGTTGACCTGGACGTCCCAGTCCTTCAGGCCGTTCACCCGAGCCGGGTACTTCGCCGAGTCCAGCGTGTACAGCTCGACCCGGTTGATCGTTGCCGGTGTCGACAGAGCAACGTCGTACGTGTCGGGGAAGGCGGCGCGGGTGCCGTCGTTCCAGCCGGTCAGCGTGTCCCAGTGCTCGGAGTCCTTGTCGCCGTCGACGGCGCCGCAGAGGGTGAAGTTGCCGTGCGTGGACGATGCCGTCGCCTGCTCGCCGAGCGCGAGGTTGTCGCCGGGACCCTTCGGCGGCAGCGGGTTGACCGTCACCGGAACGGTCACGCGCTTCCGGTCGACCTCGACACCGATCTTGTACGAGCCGGGCTTGGCGTCGCGCGGTACGCGGACCTCGACCGGCGCGGAGATGGGCTGGTCGGGATCGAGTGCGGGCAGCCAGGACGAGAACAGAGTGCGGGAGAGCTGCAGCGGGCCGGTCGGGTCGAGCGTGAGGTCGGCGTACCGGTCTTTCGAGCCGGTGTTGGTCATCGTCAGGTTCAGCAGGCCGGGGAAGCACGGGAGGCCGACCACGCTCAGCTGCTCCGGCGCGACGCTGACGGCCACGTCGGAGGTAGTTGCCTTGGGCACCGAGCTGGAGCCGAGCAGTGCGGCGGTCAGCAGCGTGCCGGCCGCGATGACGGTCTGCCGGGGGATGTTCATTCCTGGACCTCCGAGATGCCGGGGCGGCCGTCCTCGACGAGGAGTTTGGCGCGGGTGCTGACAGTGCCGTGCTGGACCGACACCTTGTCGACGACGCGGTAGTCCGAGACCCATTGCTGCGGCGTGATCGTGCAGCTGACGTAGCCGCGCTGGAAGTTGCCGAACTTCATGTGCGGGTTCTCCCGCAGCAATGTGGCGCCGCCCGCGTCGAGGTCCTCGCCGTCGATCCCGGACGTGATCGAGGTACCGACGAACTCGGCGCCGACCGTCGCCGATGCCGGATCGGTGAAGTCGAGCTTCAGGTCCGACGCGACGCTGCGGTGCAGGTCGCCGGCGATCGACACGAGGTTGCGAACCTTGCGTTGCGCGGCGCCGCCGAGGATGCGGTTCCGCGACGCCTCGTACCCGTCCCAGGTGTCCATCGGGACCAGCACCTCCGGCCCGTCCTTCGTGTCGAGCCGCGCGATCGCGGTCTGGTGCGCCATCACGTTCCATCGCGCCCGCGACGCCGACCAGCCGTCGAGGAGCCACTTCTCCTGCGCGTCCCCCGTGATCGTGCGGCTCGGGTCGGCGGTCTCCGGGCCCGGCGCCTTCGTGCCGTCGCCGTACGCCTGGTCGGACCGGTACTGGCGTGTGTCCAGCACGTTGAACTCCGCGAGCCGCCCGTAGTTGATCCGCCGGTACAGCTGCATGTCCGGGCCTGTCGGCAGCTGAGCGAGCCGCAGCGGCATGTGTTCCCAGTACGCGCGGAACGCGTTGGCCCGGCGTACCCGGAACTGCGCGGGCGGCGCGCTCGGATGCGCCTCGTCGGCCCAGTTGTCGACCACCTCGTGATCGTCGAGGGTCACGATCCACGGCGCGTTCGCGTGCGCGGTCTGCAGATCCGGGTCCGTCTTGTACGCCGCATAGCGCTGCCGGTACTCGTCCAGCGTCACCGTCTGCTGGGTGATGTACGGCTCGTTCGAATGCGGCCGGATCCCGCGGTCGATGCCGAACTCGTAGATGTAGTCGCCGAGGAAGAACACCACGTCGTGGTCGCGTTTCGCCATGTCGGCGTACGCCGTGTACCAGCCCTCCCACCACGCCTGGCAGGACGCGAACGCCAGCGAAAGCTTCGACAGTTGGGTGTCGGCGGTCGGCGCGGTCTTGGTACGACCGACCGGGCTGAGGTGACCGTTCACGCGGAAGCGGTACCAGTAGTGCCGCCACGGACGCAGCCCGCGTACGTCGACGTGGACGGAGTGGCTCGCCTCCGGACCCGCCTTCACCGAACCTTGGCGGACGACGCGACGGAAGTGCTCGTCCTCCGCGACCTGCCACTCGACGTCGACCGGCCGGCGATCCATCCCGCCGAACGGCGCGAGCGGATCCGGCGCGAGCCGGGTCCAGATCACGACCGCGTCCGGAAGCGGATCGCCGGAGGCGACGCCGAGCGTGAACGGGTCGCGCCGGTCGGGACGGCCGGTCCAGCCGGCCGCGGCACTCTTGATCTCCGGGAGGCTGCCGGTCAGCGCAAGCGCCGCCGCCGCTCCGGTCGCTGTCAGAAAGCTTCGTCGACTACTCCGCATCGGCACAGGCCCCACCCGATCATCGAGAGGTGATCACATCCGTAACGGGAGATTACGAGAAGTTCACACAATCGGGTGGGATCTGACCGAATCCGGTCGTTACTTGACGATCTTGCTCGCCGGCGGCGCGGTGATGTGCACGGGCTTGTTGTAGTCGGTCATCGTCATCAGCATCGAGACACCGACCAGGTCGAACGACATCCGCCGGACCAGGTGCGAGCTGTCCATCCAGAGTGAGTACGTCATCGTCTTCGGGGCGCCGGCCGGCAGCTTCTTGCCCTGCAGGGCGAGCGCCTTGGCGGTGCTGACGCTGATGTCGTAGCGCTCGAGCTTCTGACCGTCGACGGTCTCGGCGCCGACGTACTTCACGCTGCCCAGGCTGGAGCCGAACGAGTTGAAGATCTTCGTCGGGTCACCGCTCTCGAGAAGTTCGCCGACGTCACCGGTTTTCGCCCCGGTGAACTTCACGAACTTGCCGGCCGGGGTCAGCCCGGGGAACGACATGTACGCGACGTTGTTGATCGCGACGATCTTGGCGGTCTTGCCCTCGAAGGCCGCGCCGGCCATCTCCATCGACAGCGCGTTCGGCTTGGCGGTCTGGAAGCCGTCCATCGTCATCAGCGTGCTGCCGTTCGCCGTCACCTTGCCGACGATGTGCCACGACTTCTGCTTGGTCAGCGCGGCCTTCATCGCCGGGACGAAGGTGACGCGGTTCAACCGCGCGGCCGGGGCCTTCACGATCGGTGCCGCGGTCTTGGTGACGATCGCGGTCGGCGTCTCGGCCGGCACCGACGGGCGGTAGCCCGTGGCCTTCGGGTCGCCGTTGCCGCAGGCGGCGAGGCCGAGAACCAGTGGTACGGCGGCAACGGTCGCCACCGCGGTGTGCAGCTTCATGTCCCTCCCCAGATGATGCAGACGAGGGATCTTATGGTCTGGACCACCTGGGGAGGAAGGGTTTTGCAGCTAGTTGCAGCTACTCGCCACGTTTGACGGACGCGAGCAGCAGTTGGGCGACGTCCTGCACCTCGACGGACTCGCGGGCCGAGCCGTCGGCCTGCTTGGCGGTGAGGCCGTCGGACAGCATCACCCGGCAGAACGGGCAGCCGGTGGCGATCTTGTCGGCGCCGGTCTCGACCGCCTCGGTGGTGCGGTTCAGGTTGATCCGGGTGCCGAGTTTCTCTTCCATCCACATCCGCGCGCCGCCGGCGCCGCAGCAGAACGACTTGGTCTGGTTGCGGGGCATCTCGGCGTACTGCGCGCCCGGGATGATGTCGAGCAGTTCGCGCGGGGCGTCGTACACCTGGTTGTGGCGGCCGAGGTAGCACGGGTCGTGGTACGTGATCGTCTGGCCGTTGAGGGAGCTGTCCGCGGGCGCGACCGGGGTCAGCTTGCCGTCGCGGACGAGGCGGTTGAGCAGCTGCGTGTGGTGGATGACGTCGAGCTCGACGCCGAGCTGGGAGTACTCGTTCTTCAAGGTGTTGAAGCAGTGCGCGCAGGTGGAGACGACCTTGCGGACCTTGGTCTCCTTGAAGACCTCGGCGTTCTGCATTGCCAGTTGCTGGAACACGAACTCGTTGCCGGAGCGCCGGGCTGGGTCGCCGGTGCAGGTCTCGCCGTCACCGAGTACGGCGAACGTCACGCCCGCGATGTTCAGCAGCTCGGCGACGGCCTGCGTGGTCTTCTTCGCGCGGTCCTCGAACGCGCCGGCGCAGCCGACCCAGAACAGGTAGTCGACCTCGTCCAGCGACTCGACGTCCGTGCCGACCTGCTTGACCTCGAACGGCAGGTCCTTGGCCCAGTCCATCCGGCCGGACGGGTTCATGTTCCACGGGTTGCCCTTGTTCTCCAGGCCCTTGAACAGCCCGTTGAGCTCGGACGGGAACGACGACTCGATCAGCACCTGGTACCGGCGCATGTCCATGATCGCGTCGACGTGCTCGATGTCGACGGGGCACTGCTGCACGCAGGCGCCACACGACGTACACGCCCACAGCGCCTCCTCGTCGATGACCGCGACATCCGCGGGACCGACCAACGGCTTGTCCTGCTCGGCGAGCACGAGCTCCGGCAGCGACTTGCGCGTGTCGTCGTCGCTGGCCAGCAGGTACGGCGCTTTGGCGTACGCGTGGTCGCGCAGGCCCATCATGATGAGCTTCGGCGACAACGGCTTGTCGGTGTTCCACGCCGGGCACTGCGACTGGCAGCGGCCGCACTCCGTGCAGGTGGTGAAGTCGAGCAGGCCCTTCCAGGTGAAGTCCTCGACCTTGCCGACGCCCAGCGCCGCGTCCTCGTCGAGCTCTTCGATGTTCTCGAAGTCGATCGGGGCGCCGTTGACCATGATCGGCTGCAGCGCGCCCAGCGCCGTACCGCCGCCTGGACCACCCGGGTTGCGCTTGAACCAGATGTTCGGCCAGGCGGTGAACCGGTGCCAGGCCACGCCCATCGTCGCGTTCAGCGAGATCGTGATCATCCACGCGAACGAGATCAGGATCTTGATCATCGCGACCAGATAGACCGCGTTCTCCAGCCCGTGCTCACTCAGCCCGCCGAAGAGTCCGGACCCGATGAAGAACGTCGTCGGGAAGTGGAACTTGTCACCGTCGCCGAGCTGGTACTCGAGGCCGCGCAGCAAGAGGATGCAGACCAGTACGCCGAGGATCGTGTACTCGACGTAGTACGCCTGCCAGGCCGTCGACCCGTAGAACCGGGACGAGCGAGGGTTGTCGCCCTTCGGCAGATGCATCAGCCGATAGACGATCAGCCCGATGATCGACAGCAGGCCGGTCCAGGTGAGGGCCTCGCTGACCCACTCGAACACGAACCAGTGCCCGATGACAGGCAACGCCCAGTGCGGGTCGAACAGCTGGCCGAACGCCGTCACGAGGGTCAGGAACAACCCGATGAACCCGAACGCGACGAACCAGTGCATCACCCCGATGTGACTCCACTGCAGCATCCGGGTGTGGCCGAGGGTCTCCTTGGCCAGGGTGACGGTCCGCTTGCCTGGATTGTCGGTCCGGCCGGCCGGCTGTCCGAGCTTGATGACGGACACGATGTGCCCGATCGTCTTGCCGAACAGCGCAACGGCGACGAGTGTCACCGCGAGCGAGACGACGATGGCGAGGATCTGCATACCAGCGATGTTATTGGTTGGTTACTCGTCAGTCATGTGCTTGCGGTCATCATCACGCCCGCGTGTTTCGTGTCACGTTCGGTTCAGTCGACCAGTCTGGCCAGGCGCGCGGCGACCGCGGCGTGGCGTGGGTCGTCGGTCGGGAGTACGGCGGCCAGCGACTCGAAGATCTCCAGATCCTCGGCGCCGGTGGGCGTCTGGGCGAACTGCCACAGGAGGTCCGGACTGCGGGCGTCGAGGGCCGCGCGCCGGATGGTCGCGTCGAGTTCGTCGCGTTCCGCGCGGAGGGCAGGAGCGTCGGAGCGCGCGAGCAGCGGGCCGACGTACAGGTTGAGGGCTGTGTCCAGGTTGCCCTGGCGGAGCGCGCTCTGGACCTGGGTCACGTCGCCGGTGACGTCAGCGATGATCCGGTACGGCTTGGTGTCGAGCACGCCGCTGCCGAGCAGGTTGCGCAGTCGGTGCATCTCCGCGCGCACTGTGGTCGGGTTGCCCTCGTCGCCGTACAGCTGAAGCATCAGCTGCTCGGCGGTCAGACCTGACGGGTGCAGTAATAACAGTGCAAGTACTTCGGCCCGCCGCAACGTCAGCGCGATCTCGCGGCCGCCGACGATCGCGGTCGGCTGACCGGAGCCGAGCAGCTTCAGCTGGAGCGACGGCCGGGAACGGCGTACCGGCGTACCGGGCATGCGGAGCAGGTAGCCCTCGTCGAGTCGCTCGACGACTCCTTCACGGCCGTCGCCGAGATCGATCCGATCGGCACCGTCCGGTACGACGAGACGGTTGGGCAGCCATTCGAGCGGCTGTACGGCGAGGACGCGGCCGGTCGGGGTCAGCAGGGCGCCGGGTGCGTCGCCGAGCGCCATCAGGTGCCGCATGTTGCGCGCGCGGAGCATCTCGTCGGCCGCGGCCATCCGGACCCGCAGCTGACCTTCGGCGAGCTGGGCCGCCGCGGTCACCAGCGCGACCATTGCGGGATGGACCGTGCGCAGCGGTCCGGAGACGTCGACCGCACCGAGCAGCTTGCCGGTGTCGGGATCGTGGACGGGCGCGGCGGCACAGGTCCACTCGTGGATCCGCCGGACGAGATGTTCGGCCGAGTGGATCTGGACCGGCTCGCCGACCGCGAGCGCCGTACCCATGCCGTTGGTGCCGATCTGGTCCTCGGACCACACCGCACCCTCGGAGAGAGCGATGCGGTCGGCCTGGCGCTTGACCTCGGCGGAGCCCTCGCGCCACAGGATCATGCCCTGCGCGTCGGTGATGATCATGATGTGCGACGCCTCGTCGGCGATCGTCGTCAGCGTCTGCCGCAGTACCGGCAGGACCGCGCGGAGCGGATGGTTCTCGCGCAGCGTCTCGACCATCTCGTGGTTGACGACGACGGGCGGCTGGTCGAGCTCCGGGTCGACCGCGGCGGCCAGTGAACGCTCCCATGACGCGGCGACGAGAGGGCGCGGCGCGCCAGGCACCCGGTTGCCGCTGAGCACTTCGTCGTACAACTCGCTCAGTCGGCGGGCCTGCTCGCGTTGATCCATGCCGCCTCACTCCACGCTGCAACGTCCGTGCAACGTCCTGCTGCCTAGTGTCCACTGCAACGTCAGGTTTCCAAGGAGGACCTATGACGATCTTCGCAGCTCCCGGGCAGGATGGCAGCCCGGTCACGTACAAATCCCGCTACGAGCACTACATCGGCGGCGAGTGGGTGCCGCCGGCCAAGGGTCAGTACTTCGAGAACCCGACTCCGGTCACCGGAGAGAACTTCACCGAGATCGCCCGCGGTACGGCGGACGACGTCGAGCGCGCCCTCGACGCCGCCCACGGTGCCGCGCCCGCCTGGGGCCGCACCTCGCCGGCCGAACGGGCGAACATCCTGAACAAGATCGCCGACCGGGTCGAGGCCAACCTCGAGCTGCTCGCGGTCGCCGAGACCTGGGACAACGGCAAGGCCGTGCGCGAGACGCTCGGCGCGGACATGCCGCTGGTGATCGACCACTTCCGGTACTTCGCCGGCGCGCTGCGGGCCCAGGAGGGCTCGGTGTCGGTGATCGACGACGACACGATCGCGTACCACTTCCACGAGCCGCTCGGCGTGGTCGGGCAGATCATCCCGTGGAACTTCCCGATCCTGATGGCGACCTGGAAGCTGGCGCCCGCGCTGGCGGCCGGTAACACCGTCGTCCTGAAGCCGGCCGAACAGACACCGGCGTCGATCCACGTGTTCATGGAGCTGATCCACGACCTGCTGCCGCCCGGTGTGCTGAACATCGTCAACGGGTTCGGCGTCGAGGCCGGCAAACCGCTTGCCTCAAGCAACAGAGTTGCCAAGGTCGCGTTCACTGGTGAGACCACGACCGGGCGCCTGATCATGCAGTACGCGTCGGAGAACATCATCCCGGTCACGCTCGAGCTCGGCGGCAAGAGCCCGAACGTGTTCTTCGCCGATGTCGCGTCCTCGAAGGACGACTACTACGACAAGGCGCTCGAGGGCTTCACGATGTTCGCGCTGAACCAGGGCGAGGTCTGCACCTGCCCGTCGCGGGCGCTGATCCAGTCGTCGATCTACGACGACTTCCTCGGCGACGCGACCGCGCGGACCAACGCGATCAAGATGGGCAACCCGCTCGACACCGAGACGATGATGGGCGCGCAGGCCAGCAACGACCAGTACGAGAAGATCCTGGCCTACATCGACATCGGTCAGGCCGAGGGTGCGAAGGTGCTCACCGGCGGCGCTCGCGCCGAGCTCGACGGCGATCTGTCCGGCGGCTACTACATCCAGCCGACCATCTTCGAGGGCGACAACAAGATGCGGATCTTCCAGGAGGAGATCTTCGGCCCGGTCGTCTCGGTGACCAAGTTCGACGACTACGCCGACGCGATGAAGATCGCCAACGACACGCTCTACGGTCTGGGCGCGGGCGTCTGGTCGCGGGACATCAACACGGCGTACCGGGCCGGGCGGGAGATCCAGGCCGGCCGGGTCTGGACGAACTCGTACCACACCTACCCGGCGCACGCGGCGTTCGGCGGCTACAAGAACTCCGGCATCGGCCGGGAGAATCACAAGATGATGCTCGACCACTACCAGCAGACCAAGAACCTGCTGGTCAGCTACAGCCCGAACGCAGCGGGATTCTTCTGATCATGGTCGAGAAGGTGTTGCTCTCGGACGAGGCGGCGGGCTGGCTCCGCCGTCTCACCGAGATGCATGGTCCGCTGATGTTCCACCAGTCCGGTGGCTGCTGCGACGGCAGCTCGCCGATGTGCTACCCGGACGGGGAATTTCGAACGGGGTCGGCGGACGTGCATCTCGGCGATCTCGTCGTCGACGGTTTGGACAAACCGATCGCGTTCTGGATGTCCGCGAATCAGTACGAGTACTGGAAGCACACGCAGCTCACCGTCGACGTGGTCAAGGGCCGCGGCAGCGGCTTCTCCGTGGAGGCCCCCGAGGGCGTCCGCTTCCTGATCCGCTCCCGCCTCTTCACCGACCAGGAGTCCGCAGCCCTAGGACTCCTCTGAAACGAGTGCCGACCGCCCGGCGGCGTTGCCGGACGGCCGGCACTCTTCTTTTCGGGTCAGATCACCAACGGGTTTCCGGGGTGGACCGGGGCGTCGATCGCGTGGGTGGTGCCGTCGATGGTGATGGCTCGGAGGTCCAGGTGGCCTCCTTGGCAGGTGATGGTGAGGGTGTTGTTGGTGTGGGTGGCGGTGGCCCAGCCGGTGTTGGTGACGAACGGTGTTTGCCAGGTGTCGTTGGTGCGGGCGATTTCCAGCGGGGCGAAGGTGACTGTCTTGGTGAGGGCGTTGTGGTGGTAGCCGGTCAGGGCTTCTAGGACGGACCAGCCGGCGGCGTTGCGGATGTAGTGGTCGCCGCATTCGATGGGGTTGAAGGGGTTGCGGCGGGTGCCGTCGTACCGTTGCCAGAGGCCGGTCAGGATCGACATTCCCTCGTCGGCGAGGCCTTCGTAGAGGCAGTGGGCGGCTACCTGGTACTCCGAACCCGTCCACACCTCGTCGCAGTACCGGGTGGGTATGTCGGGGCGGCCGCCGTGGGGCCAGGTGCACATGAGGAGGCCGGTGTCGTCGGCGTCGGCAAAGACGCGGTACGGGTGGTCGAAGTCGTGGAAGCCGGTCCGCAGGTTGTGCCGTACGACGTTGCGCAGCGCGGTCCGCACATGGTCAGCGGGAAGGATGTACCCGAGCTCCAGCTGATGCGCCCACCACTGCCCGATCAGCTGATCCGCGAGGCAGCCGTCGCCCCACTGGAAGTCCCTCGTCTCGTCCGGCTCGAGGATCTGCCGGTAGTACTCGCCGGTGAACAGCAGCTCGTCGTACGCCTTGCTGCCGGCCTCGAACAGCTTCCGGTACGGCGTGCCGTCCTCGCCGAGCAGCAACGCCATCTCTTCAGTAGCACGCAGCGCTGCCAGCCAGAGCGTGCCCATGAACGAGTTGACGCCGCACAGGTCGATGTCGTGCGTGCTGGGCTGGATGCCACGCAGTACGCCGTCCCGCAGCCACTTGTCGTGGATGTGGTCGAGCAGGCGTACGACGTTGGACCAGCGTCGACCCAGCCAGTCCAGACCGGCGCCCTGGCGCACCTCTCGGTACGTCTTCAACACGCTGCCGAGCATCCCGTCCAGCGCGGGCTCCTCCGGCCCGCCGATCACCACATCCCACAACTGCTTCATATAAAGCGGTGCGCGGACGCGGTGCGGGATGTACCCCTCCGGTGCCTGCATCACGTCGTACTCCGTGTCCCGCATGTTCCGCTCCAGCGACGGGAAGAGGCGGGAGAGCGTCTGCTCGTAGTTCCACACATGCGTGCAGTTGAGCGGACACGAGCCGCCGTACCGGCCGCCCCACATCGCCGTGGACGCACCGAGCACACCCTCGAACCCCAGTACGTCGCCGTCCGCGGTCTGGAACACCGTTGGGCTACGTACGTCGGCCACCAGCGCAGCGAGCCGTGAACCCGCCTCACCGGGCAGACTGCTCGACTCGAACGCCTCCGCCCACGCGGTCGTCAGCGCCTCCTGCTCGGACCACTGCGCGATGAAGGACTCGGCTGCCGCGACGGCATCCGGCGTACGACGGGTGTACGCGTTGCCGAGCCAGAAGCGGCTGTGGCCGTACTCCGGGTGCGGGCCGAACTGGTTGAAGTCGACATATCGGTTCGGGAAGTGCCATGCGATCAAGAAACGCACCTGGTTGGTCTCGCCCGGCTGCAGGTTGAACGGGACGGCCAGACCGCCGTTCCAGCTCTCACCTGGTGCACTTGCGCCGCTGACAGGCGTGGCCGGACCGTTGAGGAAGGCAACGAACTCTTCGGGGCGGGTCCATTGCGGGTGGGCGGGCGAATCGGGTGTGTCGGTCGAGAGCACCAGCTGCCCGGAGCCGGGATGGTCGACGGGCAGAGTCGTGTTCTCGAGGACGAGGTGGGTCCAGTCGGCGGTGCGGCGGATGCGGTTGGTGTTGCCGCCGTACAGGCTGCACGAGGTGCCGTCGATGGGGGTGACGCCGTCCCAGCCGACCGAGTTCTGCAACGCACCGCCCAGCTTCCCGTGCAGTCCGATCTCACCCGGGTTGTGCAGCGTGAACGTGAACCCGACGATCGGCTGCGAGCTGGCCGCTGGATCGCTCGACACCAGCGGGTTGAAAACGTCCAGACTCACCTGGACAGGCAGATCCGTCTCGTAGTCCACATGTGCCTGTGGATATGTGGCAGTCACCGTCGTCGGACCGATCGGCCGGATCACCTCGTGCAGCTGCCGCTCACCAGCCGGTACGACGTCGTCGGTCACCAGCGGCGTGTCCGACGGGTCGAGAGGTGGACCTTGTAGCAGGCGGATCTCGTCCAGCGGCGGCTCGACCTGCGAGAGACGCAGTACGAAGAAGCTGCCTGGTACATGGCCCTCGTGGTTGCCGATGTTGTGCAGTTGCCACTGGCGCAGCGCACCGTTGCCGGCCAGCGCGACCGTGCCTGTGCCGAGCCCGCCGAGCGGCAGAGCGAAGTGTCGAAGGTTGTCACCGGTGTAGTGCATGTTTCTCCGTCCATGTACCAGCAGAGGCGAACAACGCCACCGGACCGGGGGCGAGCAGAAGCAGTGAGGCGGTTACCGAGGTGCCGAGAACTAGTGCCACAGCAACTAGTGCCAGTACGCCGAGCGGAACCAGCGGTGCACGTGCAACTAGTTGCAATGCAGCTAGCCAGAGCGTCTTGCCGCGAAGCCCAGCGGTGACGCGGAGGCTGAAGGCGTAGCAGGAGGCGAGTATGGCGAGCACGCTCGCGCACCCGCTGACAGCCAGCGGGATCGCGAAGACGGGGCCGGCGTACACCTGCCAGTTGAGCATCGCCAGCCCAACCAACACGGCCGGCACACAGGCGACCTCGAGGCCGTCCAGCGCATGGCGTTTGAGGTTTCGAAGCAGGAGCAGCACGCCCCCGCGATCATCACGGACGATGGAGTCGGTCGTGGCGACCACGGCCGCCCAAGCTGGTCCGGCCACGACCCCGCCCAGCAGGATGCTGACCGGGGACAGGCCAGGGGAGAAGAGGACGACCACGCCCGAGGCAACGCAGACCAGCACGCCCGCGGCCGCGAGGAGCGGGAGCTCATGCCACAAAGCTTTGAAGGCGGCCGGTAGATAGGTCATGCGCGCAAACCCGTCGACGCGATGGAGGCAATGAACGAGCGCTGGAAGATCAAGAACAACACGAGGATCGGCAGCACGACCAGCGTGATCGCGGCAAACAGCACGACCGCCGGACCGCCGCCCATCGCGCCCTGCAGGGACACCAGCCCAACGGGCAGCGTCATCTTCTCCGGTGACGACAGGAAGATGTACGGCCAGAAGAAGTTGTTCCACGACGCCTCGAAGACGAAGATCCCCAACGCGGTCAGCCCCGGCCGAGCCAGCGGCAGGATCACCCGGAACAGGATCCAGAAGTGCCCGGCGCCGTCCATGATCGCCGCCTCGTCGAGCTCACGCGGGATCGAGGCGATGTACTGCCGCAGGAAGAAGATCCCGAACACATTCACCAACGCCGGCAGCCAGATCGCGACGGTCGTGTCGACCAGATGCAGCCACCGCATCATGATGAAGATCGGCACCACAGTCAGCTGCACAGGTACGACAAGCGCCGCCAGCAGCACCGAGAAGATCTGATCGCGTCCCGGAAACCGCATCCGGTTGAACGCGTACGCCGCCAACGCGCTCGTGAGCAGCGCACCCGCCGTCGTCAGCACCGCGATCTGCAGGCTGTTCCACGCCATCTGCGCGAACGGGATCAGGTCCGGCACCTGCTGGAAGTTCTGCAGCGTCGGCGGCCGCGGGATCCACTGCGGCGGCAGCTGGAACGCGTTGATCGGCTCCGACAACGCGTTCACGATCAACCACACCAGCGGCGCGATCATCAACAACCCGCCGAGCACCAGGATGAGGTCGAGCAGTCTGCCCCTCATTGGTGCACCCACCGTCGGCTCAGCCGGAACTGCAGACCGGTCACGATCATGATCACCACGAACAACACGAGCGACAGCGCCGCGGCGTACCCGACCTCGAAGGACTGGAAGCCCTTCTCGTACGTGTACTGCACGATGCTGCGGGTCGCGCCGTCCGGACCGCCCTGCGTCATGATCACCATCGGGTCGAAGATCTGGAACGCGCCGATGAACGTGATCACGGTGGCGAAGAAGATCGTCGGTGACATCACCGGCAACGTCACGCTCCAGAACCGCCACCACGCGTTCGCGCCGTCCACCCGCGCGGCCTCGTGCAACTGCGTGGGCACCGTCTGCAGACCGGCGAGCAGGATGATGAACGTGTACCCGATCGTGTGCCACCAGTCGACGATGATCAGCGTTGGCAGCGCCCACGTTGGAGATGCCAACCAGTTGGTCGTCGTCGAGAGGTAGTAGTTCGCCAACCCGAAGGCCGGATCGAGCACGTACTTCCAGATCAGCGCGACCGCGGCCCACGAGACCAGGAACGGAAAGAAGTACGCCGTCCGCACGAAGTACTTCGTCCCCCGCGTCATCGTCCGATGCACGCCGAGCGCGAGCAGCATCCCCAGACCGATATGCGTCACGACCGACGACAGCGCGAACACGAACGTGTTGATCACCGCGCGGATCGTCGCGCCGTCGCTGACCAGCTGTTTGAAGTTGTCCAGCCCGGCGAACTCCGGCGTACTCAGCAGATCCCAGTGGAACAGGCTCAGCCCGAACGCCGCGACCAGCGGCAGGGCGACGAAGACGACGAAGAGCAGGACGGCGGGGCTGATGAACAGGTAGCCCGGCAGCCAGTCCCGGCGTTGGGGTTTCAGACCAATCCCTCCAGCGTGGACTGCGCCTTACCGAGCGCATCGGCCGACGAGGCGTTGCCGGTCAGCACTTGCTTCCAGCCGTCCTCGATCGCCTTCTGTACGGCGGCGCCCTTGTCCGGCGACGGGATCGGCGTCGCGTACGAGAGCGCCTGGTACAGGTACTCCGTCCCCTTCGGCGCGTCCTCGAGGAACGACTGGCTGTTCGCGACCGACTTGCGGGCCGGCACGATCGTCCCGCCGAGCTGGGCGAAGAACGACGAGCCTTCCTTCGAGATCAGGAACTTGATGAACGTCCAGGCGTCGTCCTTCTTCTTCGACGCCTTGAGGATCGGGTACCCGTTCCAGCCGACCGGCGAGCCCTGCCCGGCCTTCACCGGCCACGGCACGATCCCCATCTTCGCGGTCGCCTTCAGGTTCCGGATGCTGATGATCGGCCAGCGCCCGCCGCCGAACATCGCCAGCTTGCCCTGCGCGGCCGCGGTCGTCGCGTCGAACGTGCCACCCGGCGGCGGCGACAGCTTGTCGGCGACCAGTTTGCGGTTGAAGTCAGCGGCCTCGATCACGCGAGGGTCGTTGTACGTCGGCCTCGACCAGTCCTCGCTGAAGCTGCTGGTCCCGTTGGTGAGCAGCCACGGCATGATCGCGGCGAAGTACTCCGGGCCTGCGGCGTACCCGAACGCGCCGGTCTTGGCCTTGATCTGCTCACACGCGTGCCGGAAGTCGTCCCAGGTCCACTTCGGCGTCGGCTCCGGTACGCCGGCCTTCGCGAACAGGTCCTTCGAGTACCACATGCACATCGTGTTGAACTCGCCCGGCAGGTAGTACGTCTTTCCGTCGGTCGACGCGTACTTCTTGTCCCACTCGACCAGGTTCGGGTCCATGTCGCCGTAGTACTCGTCGATCGTCGACTTGTCCTTGGCGATGTAGTCGTCGAGCGGCGCGAGCAGGCCCTTCGAGGCGAACAGCCGCTGGCCCTCGGTCGCGATCTGGATGACGTCCGGGACCTGGCCGCCGGCGATCCGGGTGGAGAGCTTGTTGAAGAAGTCGCCCCAGTTCGACAGCGGGATGCCCTCGGCCTTGAGCTTGATCTCCGGGTGCTGCTCGGTGAACTTCGCGAACAGCTTGTTCCACGTCGCCTGTTGCTCGGCCGTGCCCATGTAGACGAACGACAGCTCCTTGGACGACGAGCCGCCACTTCCGCCGCCGCCACCACAGGCGGCCAGCGCGGCGGCAAGCGCCGTACCGCCTGTCACCTGGAGGAAGTTTCGCCGACTCAACAGGGACTGATCCATGTCCGGACCTCCAGGCAGGGAAATCGATTTCTCGAAGGTTCCCGGCAGCATAGCCCCGGCTGTCCAAACCGTGTCAAGACTCGGGCGCCGGGAAACTCAGGGGGAAACCTTCACCGCTTTGCGCACCCTGCGTAAGCCCGCGATTACGCGGAATTTCCGGTCCGATCGGGGCGGGTGTCATGGGTTCACCCATGACATTTGTCAGCGGTCCGATCGCTGGCATCGGCTTGCCCGGCCGACGGACGATGCGAATACCCCCCAATTAATGCTGGCCTCCGCCCCGGCCATCAGGGTTTTGTGAGCGGAGGCCTGCCCAACTCGAGGAGTCCAGTTGAGGCAACGGATTCTCGTGTCCGCCCTGGGCGTCGGCGCACTGGCCGTCGCAGGTCTGACCGTCCAAGCACTGTCCGCATCGGGAGCCGACGCGGCCACCCCCTACACCGCCGGGAAGCACGCCGCCCGGGTGTGCTCGACCGCCAAGGCGAAGCACACCGCAAGCTGCGACGCGGTGAAACTCGTGAACCCGGACGGGTTCGCGCCGGCAGCCAGCGCGCCGCCGTCGACCGGCCTGACCCCAACCGGTCTGCGCGACGCGTACAAGCTCAACGGCCTCAGCGCCGGCGGCCGCACGGTCGCCATCGTCGACGCCTACGGCTACCCGAACCTGGAGCGCGACCTCGGCGTCTACCGCTCGCAGTTCGGCCTGTCCGCCTGCACCAAGGCGAACGGCTGCCTGAAGATCATCAACCAGACCGGCGGTACGTCGCTGCCGACGTTCAACGTGGGCTGGGCCGGCGAGCAGGCGCTCGACGTCGACGCGGTCTCGGCCGCGGCGCCGGACGCGAAGATCGTCGTCGTACAGGCCAACTCGGCCAGCTTCGCCGACCTCGGTACTGCGGTCCAGACCGCGGCCAAGCAGGCCGGTGTGGTCGCGATCTCGAACAGTTACGGCGGCGGCGACGCCTCCGATTCCACCTATGGCAAGTACTACAACCACCCGGGTATCGCAGTCACCGCCTCCACCGGTGACGACGGCTACCAGGGCGGCAGCTACCCGGCGTCCTCGTCGTACACGACGGCGGTCGGCGGTACGTCGTTGGTTGCCGCGAGCAACTCTCGGGGCTGGAGCGAGTCGGTGTGGAGCGGTGCCGGTTCGGGCTGCTCGACGTACAACACCGCACTGCCGGGTGCGGCGTCGTTCAGCACCGGCTGCTCGAAGCGGGCGATGGCGGACGTCTCCGCCGCGGCCGACCCGGGCAAGGGCGGTATGGCGATCTACTACCCGACGAGCAAGACCGCGTCGACCTGGGCGCAGTTCGGCGGGACCAGTGAGGCGGCTCCGATCATCGCCGCGGTCTACGCGCTGTCCGGCAACACCAGCGGCTACGCGAACTCGTTCCCGTACGCCCATCCGGGCTCGCTGTTCGACGTGACCAGCGGCAGCAACGGTTCGTGCCCCACGACCCAGTGGTGCAACGCCCGTACCGGTTGGGACGGCCCGACCGGCCTCGGTACTCCGAACGGCGCCGGCGCTTTCTGAGCGGTTGTAACACTCTGGGCGACCGGACAATGGCTGCGTGCAACCATTGTCCGGTCGCTTTTAGTACTGTTCCGAGCACGAAGGACAACCCTCAACTCCACGACATTCCGGGGATTTCTCTTCCCCGGAGCCCTCGGCAGGCTTAAGGTCAGCCCCCGGGACGGGTCGTGGAGGGCGACCCGCTAATTCGAACTCCATGGAGATTTGCTGTGACAACATCACGCAGAGGGCGGGGGCTCCTGGCAGTCTCAGCCGTCTCCGCGGCCGCCGTCGTGCTGGCCATGACCGCCGGTGGCGCGGACGCCGCGCAGAAGCCGGGCGGCGCCGACGCCAAGAAGCCTGCCCAGGCCGACAAGCAGACGTCGGGCAAGGAGCGCAAGGGCAACTACGACGCCCGGACGCCGAACGCCAAGACCACCTACGCCCGCTCCGCCAAGGTGCAGGGCAAGGAGACGGCCGCGGCGAAGAAGTTCCGCGACTCGCTCGGCACCCAGGGCGTCGTCCAGGTCGACCCGAACACCGGCACCCCGGCCCAGGTCACCAAGCTGAACGGCTTCCTGACCGGCAAGAGCGGCAAGAAGGCCACCGACGTCGCGCTCGGGTACGTCAAGGCCCACCCTGAGATCTTCAAGCTCTCCGACGCGGACCTCGGCACGCTGAAGCTGCGCAAGGACTACGTCGACGATCTCGGTACCCACCACATCTTCTGGACCCAGGTGGTCGACGGCGTCGAGGTCTTCGGCAACGGCCTGAAGGCCAACGTCACGAAGAACGGCCAGCTGATCTCCGTGATGGGCTCGCCCGTCTCCGGTCTGACCGCGGCCGCGCAGGCGCGCTCCGCCGAGGCCGCACCGAAGGTCTCCGCGGCCGACGCCCGCACCACCGCGATCAAGGACGTCGGGGGTACGGCGAAGTCCGCGACCGCGACCACGTCCGGTGTGAACACCAAGTGGAGCAACGGCGACACCGCCAAGCAGGTGTGGTTCCACACCGCCGACGGACTGCAGAAGGGCTGGCTGACCTACACCAACTCCGGTGGCCAGAACATCTACAGCCACGTCGTCGACGCCCAGACCGGCGCCACGCTCTACCGCAAGGACCTGGTCAGCGAGGGCAACGGCGACGCGCTGGTGCAGGACTACTACCCGGGCGCGGCCAAGGGCGGTACGCAGCGCACCGAGAACCTGATCTACAACAAGTGGCTGCCGAAGAACGCGAAGACCCTCCTCGACGGTACGTCGGTCGCCGCCTTCGCCGACGTGAACGACGACAACACGCCGAACCCGGGCGAGACCGTCAAGGTGCCGGGCACCAAGACCGGCTCGGAGTACAAGCTGACGACGTTCCAGAACGCCTCGTCGTTCTGCTCGGCCGCGTTCATCTGCACCTGGGACCCGGCGAAGCCGGACTCCTGGAAGACCAACATGAACCAGGACGTCACCAACGCGTTCTACCTGGCCAGCAACTACCACGACTGGCTGGCGAAGCCGCCGATCAGCTTCACCCCGGCGGCCGGTTCGTTCGACGCCGCGGGCGGCGACCCGGTCATGCTGAACGCGCTGGACGGCGCCGCCACCGCCGCGAACGGCGGCCCGGACGCCAACCACATCGACAACGCGAACATGTCCACCCCGCCGGACGGCCAGTCGCCGACCATGCAGATGTACCTGTGGCACTTCCCGGGTACGACGGACGCGCAGGAGGGCTACGTCCCGTCCAGCGGCGCGAACGACGCCAGCATCCTGTACCACGAGTACACCCACGGTCTGTCGAACCGCCTGGTCGTCGACGCCACCGGCAACTCGACGCTGAACAGCATCCAGGCCGGCTCGATGGGTGAGGCGTGGAGCGACTTCTACGCGATGGACTACCTGGTCTCGCACGGCCTGGAGAAGGACACCACCGCTCCGGGTGAGGTCCTCGAGGGCCGGTACGTCTCGCACGGCGAGCTGTTCCGGACCCAGGCGATCGACTGCCGCGTGAAGGCGGTCAGCGCGAACTGCATCCAGCCCGACGGTTCGAAGGGCGGCTACACGTACGCCGACTTCCCGACCATCGGCGGTTCGCCCGAGGTCCACGCCTCCGGCGAGGTCTGGGCGCAGACCCTCTGGGACCTGCGTGAGCGCTTCGGCCGTAGCTACGCGATGAGCATCATCACCCGCGCGATGGAGCTGTCGCCGGCCGACCCGACGATGCTCGACATGCGCAACGCGATCGTCCAGGCCGACCTGGTCGCCAGCGGCGGCAAGAACGCCGACATCATCTGGACCGTCTTCGCCAACCGCGGCATGGGCTGGTACGCCGGTGTCGTCGACGGCGGCGACGCGTTCCCGGCCGAGGACTTCCACAAGCCGCCGACGGGTGCGACCACGACCCTGACCGGCACGGTGAAGGACAAGGACACCGGTGCTCCGGTGGCCGGCGCGCTGGTCTACGTCGGTGGCCACTCCTCCGGGTACGCCGGTGACTACGCCGGTACGACCGATGCCAACGGCAACTACTCGATCACCGGTGTCGCACCGGGTACGTACCCGAAGCTCGTGATGTCCGCTCCGGGGTACGAACTGCTGGTCCAGCCGGCCACGGTCAAGGCCGGCGCCAAGGCGAACTTCACCCCGCGTCGCAACTGGGCCGCCTCCTCCGGCGGTGGCACGGTGACCGACTTCAACGGTCCGGACTTCACGCCGCAGTGTGGCCCGGCGTTCGCCATCGACAACGCCCAGGGCACCGGCTGGGGCAGCACGACCGGCGACGACAACGGCACGCCGACCAACAAGATGGTCGAGAAGCACATCGACATCAAGCTGCCGGCGAAGGTCAACGTCAGCGGCTTCAACATCGACCCGTCCAACACCTGTGGTGACCCGGGCAGCTCTTCGACCGGTGGCTACCGGGTGGAGACCTCGGCCGACGGCACCACCTGGGCAGTCGCGGCGTCCGGCACCTTCGACGCCACGAACCGGGGCAAGTACAACCTGGTCGCCCCGACCGGCAACGCGACCGGCATCCAGTACGTCCGGTTCGTGATGACCAGCCCGCAGGTCCCGGACTTCGAAACGAACTGCCCGGCCGGCGCCTTCGGCGGCTGCCAGTTCACCGACATGACCGAAATCCAGGTCTTCGGCAAGAAGTAACGCTGCAGAGCTGAACGAAGGGCCGGCCGAGCATCTTGCTCGGCCGGCCTTTCTGTTGTCTGCCCCGCGCGCTTGCCTGCCCCCGCGCGCTACGCAGGTGCTTCCTTCGTCGCTGCGCTCCTCAGCGCACCCACTCCGCGCGACCCCACCCACCCCCCCGCTCATCGCGGTGCATCCCCTTCCGGCTACCGCCGGACCGTGCGCGCTGCCGCGCGAGTGACCACACCGGGGTCAGGCCGAACTCAGTACGTTTACAGCTTCATGCCGTTCAGGCCGACGGCGCTGCTCAGCACGCGATCTCTCAGGCCTGGTGGGAGTTTCGGGAGGATCGCGCCGAGGGTGCGGGCTTCGGCGATGGCGTATCGGCGGCGTGGACGGCGGGACTCGACTGCGCGGACGATCACCTCCGCAACCTTCTCCACCGGGCCCGGTTTGAAGCGGCCCATTGCCTTTTCGTAGGCGGCCAAGTGCGCCTGATACAACCCGACCCGGTCGCGATCGGCCTGCTGCATCGCGGCGTCCGCGGCCGCGCCCGCTCGCGCGAAGATCTCGGTCCCGGTCGTGCCCGGCTCGATCACCACCACCGGGATCTTCCAGGCGGCCAGTTCCAACCGCAGCGCGTTCGACAGCGCCTCGAGCCCAGCCTTGCTCGCGGACAGCGCGCCCAGCAAAGGCATCGCAACGCGTCCTGTAGCCGCACTCACATTCACGATCCGCCCATGGCCAGCACGCACCAACGGCAGAAACTCTCGTACTACGGACGCCGGGCCCAGCGTGTTCACCTCGAGCTGGCGGCGCCACTCGTCGGCGGGGACCAGCTCGAGCGGCCCCTGCACGATCACGCCGGCGTTGTTGATCACCGCCCACAGACCGTCCACCTCACCCGCGACCCGCTTGGCCGCCGCGGCGACGCTCTCCGGGTCCGCCACATCCAACGGCACCACCCGCACACCCGGTTCGAACTCGGCTGGTCCGCGCGCTCCGGCGTACACGGTGAAACCCCGGCTCTGCAGCAGCCGGACCGTCGCCGTACCGATGCCGCCGGTTGATCCGGTGACGAGAACCGCCCGTGCCTCAGTCATATGAACTCCTCGGAGATGTTCTCTAGGACATGTCCCTAGGGACATGTCTGAGCATGCACATGTCCGTAGGGACATGTCAAGATGGCTGGACAACGAAGGAGGGTGGACATGTCACTGCGGCACGGGTTGCTCGGGCTGCTCGCCGAAGGACCGGCGAGTGGGTACGACCTGGCCGGACGGTTCACCGAGGTGCTCGGTTCGATCTGGCCGGCGCAGCACCCGAAGATCTACGCCGAGCTGAACAAGCTCGCGGCCGAGGGTCTGGTCGAGGTCGAGAGCGAGGGGCCGCGGCGGCGGAAGGCGTACCGGATCACCGATGCGGGCGTGGCGGAGGTGAAGCGCTGGCTGACCGAGGTCGACGTCGACCACACGATGCGGCTGCAGCCTCTGCTGCGCTCGTTGTTCTTCTGGATGATGGAGACCGACGAACTGCAGAGGCATCTGGAGGCGGAGGCTAGCTACTACCGCGAGCTCGCGGGGCAGTACCGCGACTATGCCGCCCGGAAGGATCGCGGGGAGTTCGGCTACAGCGAGCAGACGCAGTCGATGCGCGTGACCATCGAAGCCGGGGTCCGCCTGTACTCCGCTCTCGCCGACTGGGCCGAATGGGCGCAGACCGTCCCACCTGCCAAGCAGTCGAAGCAGCGTGGCGAGGGCAAGGGTGGGAGCGGCACGTAGCTTGCCGACGGACGGACTCTGGCGTACCTGCGCGAGCCGAGCTCCCAGCCGGCGGAGGAGCTAGGGCCGCACGGCGGCGGAGGAGCTAGGGCACGGCGGCGGAGGAGCCGCGCGTGGGGCCGCGGGCCGGATCCGCGCGACGGGTGCGGTCCTGCCTGACCCCGGTGTGGTCACTCGCGCGGCAGCGCGCACGGTCCGGCGGTAGCCGGGAGATCCGGCGATAGCCGGCAACACCCCGGCGGTAGCCGGAAACTCCCGGCGATAGCCGGAAGGGAATGCACCGCGCTGAGCGGGGGGTGGGCGGGTGCGCGCGGAGTGGGCGCGCTGAGGAGCGCAGCGACGAAGGAAGCGCCTGCGGAGCGTGCGGGGATGCCCACATACCATCACGCTCGTCCGGATCGTGGACAACGGATAGTAAGTGTAGTGAGTTAGTCTAGTTTCGAGCGCGTGGATCCTGTCGCGTATCGGTGGCCGGCTCGCCTAGGTGGTCGGCGGGGCGGCTACCGAGCCGCGTTCTATCAGGGTTGGCGTGAGGGTGGTGCGGCGGACTCGGCGGTTGGTGTCGACAGCGGACGTGACGCGGGTGACGACGTGGGTGACCAGGTCGTCGAGGGGCCAGTGGAACGTCGACAGTGGTGGGGTGAGCAGCTGGGACAGCGGCTGGTCGTCGTAGCCGAGCAGGGACAGGTCGTCGGGGATGCGGAGGCCGAGCTCGCGGCTGGCGGCGTACACGCCGAAGGCCATCGAGTCGGCGAGTGCGAGGATGCCGGTCGGGCGGTTTGCGGTGGTCAGCAGCGTGCGGGCGACGTCGGTCGCGCCGGCCAGGTCGTGCGGGCATTGCAGCAGGCGGATCTCCAGCCCGAGGTCGGCCGCGAACCGCTGGGCGATCTCCTCGGCGGGCCGCTCGACCTCGAAGCGCCGGGTCGGGCTCAGTACGGCGACGTTGCGGTGACCCGCATCGGCGAGCCGGCGCAGCGCCGTACTCACGCCGGTTTCGTTGTCGAAGATCACCTCGGACTTCGCCTTCGCGCCGGGCAGGGCGTCGCCGATCGCGATCACCGGCGCCTGCTTGGCGATCTCGGCCCAGGCCTTGGCGGCCGGGTCGATCGGGATCACCACGATCGCGTCGGCGCGGTGGTCGACCAGGTGCTGGGCGAGCTCGAGCTGCCGGTCTGCGTCGCCGGCCGAGTCGATGATCCAGGCGTTCCGGTCCGGGGCGAGGAGCTCGCGGCCGAGCGCGGCTGCGACGCGCTGCTGCCAGAGGTCCTCGAGGGATGCGCAGAGTACGCCGATCGAGCCGCTCCGGCCCGAGGCGAGCGCGCGGGCGACCGGATCAGCCTGGTACCCGAGGCGGTCGGCCGCGTCCTGGACCCGCTGCCGGGTCTCGGGCGTGCCGTGCAGACCGCGCAGCGCGTACGACACAGCGGCCATCGAGAGCCCGGTCTCGGCGGCAATGTCCTTGAGGGTTGGCCTCCGGCCGGTTCCGGACATGCCCACGACCCTAGCCGCAGCCGTGGACAAAAACTTGACAAGGACGGCATTGAAGCGCTTCACTCTAACCATCCTGAAGCGCTTCAATCTGATCAAACTCCAGTGAGGAGGAGCCGATGATCGACGTCCACCAGCATCTGTGGCCGGAAGCGTTCGTCGACCGGCTCCGGGCGCGCCGCGAGCCGCCGTACCTCGACGGCTGGACGCTGCACACCGCGACCGAGGCGCCGTACGACGTGGATCCCGCGGCGCACGAGATCGGCAAGCGGGTGGCGCTGGAACAGGACGCCGGTACGACGCTCGCCGCCGTTTCACTGTCGAGCCCGCTCGGTATCGAGGAGCTCGGCGACGCGGAGCTCCTGGCCGCCTGGCACGAAGGTGCCGCACTCTTCCCGCGCCCCTTCCGGGCCTGGGCGTCCGTCGATCTGCTCGAGACCGACATTAAAGAGCTGAAATCCCTTCTGAATAAGGGATTTCTCGGACTGCAGCTCCCTGCGCATGTGCTCGGCGCACCGTCGTCCTGGGAGGCGCTCGGCGAGTTGCTCGAGACCCTCGAGCGGTCGAACAAGCCGATCCTCGTCCACCCCGGCGCGGCCAGCTCGAACGAAGCGCTGTGCTGGTGGGCGCCTGTCGTCGACTACACCACTCAGCTGCAGGCGGCCTGGTGGGCGTGGCACGCGTTCGGCGGACGGCGTACGTACCCGGGTCTGCGGTTGTGCTTCGCCGCCGCGGCCGGTCTCGCGCCGGTGCACCACGAGCGGCTGGCCGCTCGCGGCGGGCGGCTCGGCACCATCGATCCCAATCTGTACGTCGACACCTCGAGCTACGGCCCGCAGGGGATCGACGCGGTCGCGCGGATCCTCGGCATCGACCAGGTCGTGCACGGCACCGACCGGCCGTACGCCGGAACCACCGACCTCCGCCAGGGCGACGCCGCGACCGCGGTGATCCGCCACGACAACCCACACCGGCTGCTCTTCGGCACCGGTGGAACTACTCCTGAGAGGGGAGTGCAGTGACTGCCCAGCCGATCGACGTACCGAACGTCCCAGCTCGCCAGGCCAGCCGGCTCGTGGAGCTCAACAACTGTCTGTCGCTGGATGACCTTCCAGGCCGGGATCTCAACCCCGACGAGCTGTCGGAGCTGGCCGCGTCGATCGCGGCGCAGCCGCACCTGTGGGAGGACCAGGTCGCGTACTCCGACGAGGAGCGCGTCTTCGCGTCCCTGCACCGTGACGCGAATGTCGACGTCTGGCTGATCTGCTGGACCCCTGTGAACGACACCGGCTGGCACGACCACGACATCTCGTCCGGCGCGGTCGCGGTTGCTCGCGGCAAGCTCGTCGAACACAACCTCGCGATCGGCGTCGAGTCGATCGAGACCGAGGTCGAGGCCGGCGACGTGTACGGCTTCGGGCCGGACCACATCCACCGCCTGACCGGTCTCGACAAGGGCAGCGTCACCGTCCACGCGTACAGCCCGCCGCTGTGGCGGATGGGCCAGTACTCGGTGAAGGAAGGCGTGCTGCGCCGGGTCTCGGTCTCGTACGCCGACGAACTCCGCCCGATCGACTGAGGTGAACGGGGCATCCCGGGGCAGATCGATCTGCCCCGGGATCTGGCCTGCCTGGGGGCGGGTTTTGTGCTCAGACTCGGGTGTCATGACGATGCACTTGGAGCTCGAAGAGCACTACAGCGAGCGGTACGACGAAGCGAGCCGGCTGGGGTCGACCGTCAAAGGGCGGTTGGAGCTGGCGCGGGTACAGGATCTGCTCAACAGGTACCTGCCGGCGCCTCCCGCGGCGGTGGCGGATATCGGTGGCGGGCCCGGGGTTCATGCGGGGTGGTTGAAACATCGCGGGTACGACGTCGAGCTGCTCGATCCGGTCGAGCGGCACGTGCGGCAGGCGACCGAGGCCGGGATCAGCGCAGTACAAGGGGATGCGCGGGAGCTGCCGTGGGAGGACGAGGAGTTCGACGCCGCGTTCGTGGCCGGGCCGATGTATCACCTGCGGGAGCCGGACGAGCGGCAGCTCGCGCTGCGTGAGGCGATCCGGGTGACGAAGCTCGGTGGGTTCGTCGCGGTGGTCGCGATCAACCGGGCGGCGAATCTGATCGGCTCCACGCTGGCCAACACGTTGATCCAGCGGCAGGCGGTGGTGACGGACATCCTGCGCGACGGGTACAGCCCGCGGAACGACCGGATGGCGCATACGACGTACCACACCGTCGCGCAGCTACGAGCCGAGCTCACCCACGCCGGCCTCCGCGGCGTCATGATCCACGGCCTGACCGGCCCCGGCGGCTGGCTCACCGTGATGATCGACGCCCACTACGGCGACCGCCCCCTCCCCGACACCCTCCAAGAGCCGGATCCACTCCGCACAGCCCTCGAATGCGCCCGCCTCGCCGACTCCTTCCCGGAGATGGTCCAGTCAAGCTCGTTGCTCTTCGGAGTAGGCCAACGAGCAGATCTCTGACTAAAGTCAGAGGATGGGTGTTGTGGAGGTGCGGCGGTTCAACCGGATGGTTACTCAGCGGGTGGGGGCGTTGCAGGAGGACTATTTGGCGCGCGGTCGTCCGCTGGGGGAGGACCGGGTGTTGTGGGAGATCGGGGTGGAGGGGTGTGACGTGCGCACCCTGCGTGCGCGGCTTGATCTCGACTCTGGGTACATGAGTCGGCTGCTGCGGTCGCTGACGAAAGCTGGACTCGTGGAGGTTGAGCCGAGCGCGGCGGATGCGCGGGTGCGGATCGCGCGGCTGACCAACACAGGGCTCGACGAGCGGCGCGTGCTTGATGAGAGGTCGGACGAGTTGGCGGGTTCGATCCTCGAGCCGCTGGACGAGCGGCAGCGGGCGCGGTTGACGGCGGCGATGGATGAGGTGACCCGGTTGCTGACGGCGTCGATGGTGCAGGTCGAGATCGTCGACCCGCGGCTGCCGGTGGCGCAGTACTGCTTGAACTTGTACTTCGAGGAGCTCGGCCGGCGGTTCGAGACCGGGTTCGACCCGGCGCGGAGTATCTCGGCGGACCATGCCGAGTTGACGCTCCCCGCCGGGTTGTTGCTCGTGGCAACGTTGCGGTCGGAGCCGGTCGGGTGTGGTGCGCTCAAACTGCACGGCACCGGGCCGGCCGAGATCAAACGGATGTGGGTGTCACCGGATGCGCGCGGGCTCGGGCTGGGCCGTCGACTGCTGGCAGAGCTCGAGCGTACGGCGGCCGCGAATGGCGCCACCGCCGTACGGCTCGAGACCAACCGCAACCTGAAGGAGGCGATCGCCCTCTACCGCTCCTCGGGCTTCGAGGAGGTGCCGGCGTTCAACACCGAGCCCTACGCGCATCACTGGTTCGAGAAACCTCTCTGATACCTACGGCATCCGGAGCTGGCCGAGGAGACCATGCGTCTCCTTGGCCGGACCGGCGGAGAACCACAGTGCGTCAGGCCCACCAGTGGTGGCAGTGCCTGGCAGCAGCGCCCAGAGGCCGTCGATCACCAGGGTCTTGCCGTGGCTGTTGCGAACCTGGCCCGCGAAGTCGAACCTGCCGTGCGACTTCGGCCGCAGGATGTTGATCCGGCCGTCGCCGAAGTTGCCGACGAGGACCGTACCGGTCGGCTCACCCCACGACGCCGGAGCAAGCGTCAGACCCCACGGCGCGTTCAGCGTGCCGCGAGACGCAACCCGGGTGACGAACTTGCCGTCCACGGTGTACTCATCGACGTACCCGAGTCCACGCCCGGCCAGGCTGCGGCCGGTCTTCGGGTCGGGCTTCGCGTACGTCACGAAGACGTGGTCGTTCAGCGTCTGCACGTTGAACGGCGCGTACCCGCGCGGCAGCGAGAAGTCCCGGAACGCCCACTTCGACAGCTTCACCGGCATGAACGCGTTGTCGAACACGTCCACCTTGCCCTGCGCGAAGTTCGCCGCGAACAGCCGGTCGGACGCCGGCGAGATCGCCAGCCCTGTGTACGCCGCGCCCTTCACGGTCGCCTTGATGTCGGCCGGCCCCATCAACGGGTTGATCGTCGGGTTCCAGGCCGCGATCTGGCCGGTCAGCGTGGCGAAGATGAACCGTGCCGGCGCGGACGCGGTCGCGTTGCTGACCAGGAACCCGGTGCCCGGGTTGGACACCTGCCCGGTCGGCAGCGGCACCGTCACCCGGACGGTCGGCACCTTGGTCACGGTGTTCGAGCCGGGCGCGGACGAGTACAGCGTGGACGTCGACGTACCTTGGTTGGACACCCAGAGCGGGGTGGTCGCGCCGAGCGACAGACCCCACGGGTTCACCAGGTCCGGGTCCGTCAGGACGGCTTTGCCGGCCTGGTCCGAGACCAGGTTGACCTGTTGTACGGCGAGCGCGTGATGCGACCCGTGTGCGCTGGCGGTCACCGGGGTGACAAGTGCGAGGCCGCTGACCAGTGCGGTGGCAACCGCGAGTGGCCGGCCCTTCGAGCGGAGTGACATGTCACTTTCCTGTCGGTAGGGATGCGGAACACCATCGATACGACCGGGTGGGCTAGGCGGTTCAATCGCCGCAAGGTAGACATGGCGGAGAACTCGGGTGGGGAAGCATTGATGAAGTAGAAGGGGGAATCCATGTCTGATCTAGCAATCGAGCCGCTGAATCCGTCGATCCTGCCGATGTCGGGTAAGTACAGCCACGGCGTCCAGGTCGACGGCGCGCAGCGGATGGTGTTCGTCAGCGGGCAGGTGCCGTGGGGCAACGAGCACGGGCGGGTGCCGGAGACGTTCGAGGCGCAGTGCCGGATGGTCTGGCGGAACGTGCTCGCCGTACTGTCCGAGGCGGGGATGGGGATCCGGAACCTGGTGAAGGTGACGACGTACCTGTCCGACCGGCAGTACCGCGCGCTGAACGCGAAGATCCGCGAAGAGGTCCTCGGCGATCACGCCCCGGCGCTCACGGTCGTCATCGCCGACATCTACGCGGAGAACTGGCTCCTCGAGATCGAGGCCGTCGCAATGGCCTGAGCGGTCCACCTCGTGCCGAATGGCTATGGATACCCACAGCGGTCCTGTTTAGCGTCGAGCTATGAGGATCAGGGTTGTCGACGCGTTCGCCGATCGTCCGTTCAGCGGTAATCCCGCCGGGGTGTGTCTCCTCGAAGCCGGGGAATGGCCCGACGAGGCCTGGATGCGGTCCGTCGCGGCCGAGCTGAAGCACGCCGAGACCGCGTTCGCGCGACCGTCGGAGCGGCCCGACGCGGACTGGGATCTGCGCTGGTTCACGCCGACGAAGGAGGTCGTGCTCTGCGGGCACGCGACGCTGGCGATCACCCATGCGCTGGCCGCGGACGGAAAGGTGTCCGGCAAGGTCGCGTTCGCGAGCCTGAGCGGCATCCTCGTCGCGACTGTCGAGGACGACGGGATCACGCTGGACTTCCCGGTCAACCGGCCGTTCGAGGTGCCGGTCCCGGACGGGATGGCGGCAGCGTTGTCGGTGGAGCCGGTCGAGCCGGTCGAGGTCTACGTCACCGGCGAGCTCCGCGATCTCCTGGTCGTCGTCCGTGACGAGGAGACCGTGCACGCGGTGATCCCGCAGTACGACGCGATCGCGGCGATCACCGAGCGGGAGAAGCTGCGCGGGGTGATCGTGACGGCGCAGGGTTCGGAGTACGACTTCGTCTCGCGGTTCTTCGCGCCGGGCAGCGGGATCCCGGAGGACCCGGTGACCGGCAGCGCGCACACCAGTCTGACGCCGTACTGGGGCGAACGCCTCGGACGGAACGAACTGGTCGGGTACCAGGCGTCCGCCCGAGGCGGGGTCGTCCAGGTCAGCTCATCCGGCGACCGCGTCTACCTGAAGGGCCAGGCGATCACGGTCCTGGACGGTGAGCTGCTGGTCTAGGCCCAGGTCTCGGCGTGGGTCGCCACGCCGTTCGGGGCGATGAGTTCGGTGACGACGTCCTCCGCGTCGGCGTCCAGCGGCTCGAACGGCGGCTCCGGTACGACGTACGCCCGCGCGCCGGCGACCATCTCGATCCCGGGCAGCTCGAACCAGGCCTCGCCGACCTCACGGCTGATCTCGTAGATCGCCTGCTCGGCGGAGTCGACCGGCTCCCGCTCGCCGGACTCGTCCAGTTCGGCCGGGTGCCGCTCCTGCGCGGCCCGGCCGGCCTCCAGCAGCGCGTCCAGGTCGACCACCCGCAGGTCGAACCGGGACACCACGCTGATCACCTGGTCCGGCTCGACGTCTTCCTCGTCCTCGTCGTCGTCGGAGTCGTCCAGCAGCAGCGGCGTCGTACCGGTGTGCTCGAAGACGGCCTCGTTCCAGTCCTCGACCACACCCTCGAGGGCGGCGTTGTGCTCGAACAGCTCGGCGTTGTCCTCGTCGCCGGTCATCGCGAGCAGCGCGTCGGTGTGGGCCAGCAGGCGCTCGGCCAGCTTCTGGCTGGCCTCGGCCAGCGCGGCCCGGGTCTCCGCGGAGAAGAACTGCTCGGCGGGGGCGGGGGTGTCCAGTTCAGTCACGTGCGGGATCTTCCCTGTCTGTCGGTGGGCATGCCAGCCGTAAGTATGTGAGAAGCCTGTGAGAGCTCTGTCAGCGGGTGTGAGAGGCCTGCGAGAACCCTCCTGAGCAGGCAGCTAGCGGTGTGCAGTTGAACCCATGAGCACATTTGTCGCGAGGTGGAGCCGTCATGGGTGACGTCATCTACATCGCAGTCACCGTCGTCGTGTTCGCGGCCATCTGGTTCGCGCTGCGTGGAGTGGAGAAGTTGTGAGCGCCGAGAACATTGCCGGCCTGGTGGTGGCCGCTGCTCTGGTCCTCTACCTGATCGCCGCCCTGATCTTCCCCGAGAGGTTCTGATGTCAGACACCGCGGCCGGCCTGTTGCAGGTCGGCTTCCTCCTCCTGTGCCTGGCGGCCGTCTACCGGCCGCTGGGTGGGTACATGGCTCGGGTCTTCACGTCCGACAAGGACCTGGCCGTCGAGCGCGTGACCTACAAGCTCTTCGGCGTCGACTCGAAGGCCGACCAGACCTGGGGCGTCTACGCCCGGTCGCTGATCGCCTTCTCGGCCCTGAGCCTCGTACTGCTCTATCTGTTGCAGCGGATCCAGCACTGGCTGCCGCTGTCGCTGGGCCTGCCGAACGTCGAGTCCGGGCTGGCGTTCAACACCGCCGCCTCGTTCGTCGCGAACACCAACTGGCAGTCGTACTCGCCAGAGGTGACGATGGGCCACCTGGTCCAGTTCGCCGGCCTCGCGGTGCAGAACTTCCTGTCAGCGGCCGTCGGCATCGTGGTCGCGGTCGCGCTGATCCGCGGGTTCGCCCGGGCCAAGACCGACCGGCTCGGCAACTTCTGGGTCGACCTGACCCGGACCACGCTGCGGATCCTGCTGCCGATCGCGGTTCTCGGTACCCTCGCGCTGGTCGCGATGGGGGTCGTACAGAACTTCTCCGGCGGGCACGAGGTCGCGTCGGTCGTCGGCCAGAGCCAGACCATCCCCGGCGGCCCGGTGGCCAGCCAGGAGGTCATCAAGGAGCTCGGCACCAACGGCGGCGGCTTCTACAACGCCAACTCCGCGCACCCGTTCGAGAACCCGAACGGCCTGTCGAACCTGTTCGAGATCTTCCTCGAGCTGGTCATCCCGGTCGCGCTGACCCGCACCTTCGGCCTGATGGTCAAGGACAAGCGGCAGGGCTACGCGATCCTCGGCGTGATGGGCACGCTCTGGGCGGCCTTCACCTTCGCCGCGACCTTCTTCGAGAACCAGGGCGCCGGTACGGCGACCCAGGCCGCGGGCGCTGCGATGGAAGGCAAGGAGACCCGCTTCGGCGAATGGGCCTCGGCGCTGTTCGCAACCTCGACGACGGGTACGTCGACCGGTGCCGTGAACTCGGCGCACGACTCGTTCACCCCACTCGGCGGCGGTACGACGCTGTTCCACATGATGCTCGGAGAAGTCTCGCCGGGCGGTACTGGAACGGGTCTGTACGGCATGCTGATCCTCGCCGTACTGGCGGTGTTCGTCGCGGGCCTGATGGTCGGACGCACCCCGGAGTACCTGAAGAAGAAGATCACCGCGCGCGAGATGAAGCTGGTCTCGCTGTACATCCTGGCGACGCCGACCGTCGTACTGATCGGTGCCTCGCTGGCGATGGGGCTCGCGGTGGCCCGGGCGTCGATCTTCAACACCGACAGCCCGCACGGGTTCTCCGAAGTGCTGTACGCGTTCACGTCGGCCGGTAACAACAACGGCAGCGCGTTCGGCGGTCTGAGCGCGAACATCCCGTTCTACAACACCGCTCTCGGGCTGGTGATGTTGCTCGGCCGGTTCGTCCCGATCGTGTTCGCGCTCGCGCTGGCGGGTTCGCTCGCCCAGCAGCAGCCGGTACCGGTGACCCAGGGCACGCTGCCCACCCACAAGGCCCTGTTCGTGACGCTGCTCGTCGGCACCGTCCTGATCGTGACCGGCCTGACCTACTTCCCTGCACTGACTCTTGGACCCCTCGCGGAGGGACTGTGACCACGCTCGTAAAACCGCCCGCGTCCACGCCGGCGGTACCCCCGAAGAGAGCAGCTTCGGGTCTGTTCGACCCGAAGATGCTGCTCACCGCCCTGCCCGACGCGGTCCGCAAGCTCGACCCGCGGGTGATGGTGAAGAACCCGGTCATGTTCGTGGTCGAGGTGGGCGCGGTCGCGTCGACGATCTTCGCCTTCACCGACTCGAGCGTGTTCGTCTGGTGGATCGTGGTCTGGCTCTGGCTGACCGTGATCTTCGCCAACCTGGCCGAGGCCGTCGCGGAAGGCCGGGGCAAGGCCCAGGCCGAGACACTGCGCCGGGCCAAGACCGAGACCACCGCGCGCCGGCTGACCGGCGACCGCGAGGAGGAGGTCCCCGCGACCCAGCTCAAGCTCGGCGACCTCGTGGTCGTCGAGGCCGGGCAGATCATCCCCGGCGACGGTGACGTCGTCGAGGGTGTCGCGAGCGTCGACGAGTCGGCGATCACCGGCGAGTCGGCCCCGGTCATCCGCGAGTCCGGCGGTGACCGGAGCGCGGTCACCGGTGGCACCAAGGTGCTGTCGGACCGGATCGTCGTGAAGATCACCACCAAGCCCGGTGAGAGCTTCATCGACCGGATGATCGCGCTGGTCGAGGGCGCCTCGCGGCAGAAGACGCCGAACGAGATCGCGCTGAACATCCTGCTGGCCAGCCTGACGATCGTGTTCCTGATCGCGACCGTGACGCTGCCGACGTTCGCGAACTACGCGCACGTCGATCTGAACATCGTGATCCTGGTGGCCTTGCTGGTCTGCCTGATCCCGACCACGATCGGCGCGCTGCTGTCCGCGATCGGTATCGCCGGCATGGACCGGCTGGTGCAGCGCAACGTACTGGCGATGTCCGGACGGGCCGTCGAGGCCGCGGGCGACGTGAACACGCTGCTGCTGGACAAGACCGGCACCATCACGCTGGGCAACCGGCAGGCCGCGGAGTTCATCCCGGTCAAGGGTGTCAGCGACACCGAGCTCGCCGACGCGGCCCAGCTGTCCAGCCTCGCCGACGAGACGCCGGAGGGCCGGTCGATCGTCGTACTGGCGAAGACCGGGTACGGACTGCGTGAGCGCCACACCGGAGAGTTGCCGCACGCAACCTTCGTCGAGTTCACCGCGCAGACCCGGATGAGTGGTGTCGACCTGGACGACCGGCAGGTCCGCAAGGGCGCGGCCGGTGCGGTCAACGCCTGGATCAACCAGCACGGCGGGCAGATCGACGTACAGCTCGGCGAGATCGTCGACGGCATCTCGGCCTCCGGCGGTACGCCGCTGGTCGTTGCCGAGAGCATCAACGGCAAGGCGCGTCCGCTCGGCGTCATCCACCTCAAGGACGTGGTCAAGGAAGGCATGCGGGAGCGGTTCGACCAGATGCGCGCGATGGGCATCCGGACCGTGATGATCACCGGTGACAACCAGCTGACCGCGAAGGCGATCGCCGAGGAGGCCGGGGTCGACGACTTCCTGGCCGAGGCGACGCCCGAGGACAAGATGGCGCTGATCAAGAAGGAGCAGGAGGGCGGCCGGCTGGTCGCGATGACCGGTGACGGAACCAACGACGCACCGGCGCTGGCCCAGGCCGATGTCGGTGTGGCGATGAACTCCGGTACGTCGGCCGCGAAGGAGGCCGGCAACATGGTCGACCTCGACTCGAACCCGACCAAGCTGATCGAGATCGTCGAGATCGGCAAGCAGTTGCTGATCACCCGCGGATCGCTGACCACGTTCTCGATCGCGAACGACGTGGCCAAGTACTTCGCGATCCTGCCGGCGCTGTTCGCCTCGGCGTACCCGGGGCTGGACAAGCTGAACATCATGGGGCTGCACTCGCCGGAGTCGGCGATCGTGTCCGCGATCGTGTTCAACGCGCTGGTGATCGTGGCCCTGGTGCCGCTGGCGCTGCGCGGGGTCCGGTACAAGCCGTCGTCGGCCTCGGCGATGCTGCGCCGCAACCTGCTGATCTACGGCATCGGCGGTCTGATCAGCCCGTTCGTCGGAATCAAACTCCTCGACCTGGTGATCTCCTTGATCCCGGGTCTGCGGTGAAAGGCTAGTTGTTCATGGCAAGCAATCTGCCCGGCTCGGTCCGGCAGTTCGGAGTGGCGCTACGGGCGCTGCTCGTGTTCACGGCGATCCTCGGGATCGTCTACCCGCTGGTGATGACCGGGGTCGCGCAGGCCGTCTTCCACAGCAACGCGAACGGGTCGGTCGTCAAGGTCAACGGCAAGGATGTCGCCTCCGACCTGATCGGCCAGGCGTACACGATGGACTCCGGGAAGAAGGATGCCGACGGCAACGCGATCATGGTCGCGGACCCGAAGTGGTTCCAGACCCGGCCGTCCGCGGTCGACTACGACGGGATGGGCAGCGCGGCCTCGCAGTACGGGCCGAACAACCCCGACCTGGTCAAGCTGATCGAACAGCGCCGGCAGGACGTCGCCAAGCTCGAGGGCGTCGACCCGTCGCAGGTTCCGCCGGACGCGGTCACCGCGAGCGGTAGCGGCCTCGACCCGGCCATCAGCCCGGCGTACGCCGCTCTGCAGGTCAACCGCGTCGCTCGCGAGCGGGGACTGCCGGTGGAGAAGGTCCAGCAGCTGGTGAAGGACAACACGAAGGGCCGCACGCTCGGGTTCCTCGGGGAGCCGACGGTCAATGTGGTGACGTTGAACGCCGCCTTGGCTGCCAGCTGAGAGTATGAAGGTATGAAGCGCGGGCATCTGCGGGTCTATCTCGGGGCCGCGCCTGGTGTCGGGAAGACGTACAAGATGCTGGGCGAGGGGCAACGGCGCCTCGCCCGGGGGACCGACGTGGTGGTCGGGTTCGTCGAGACCCACGGCCGGGAACACACCGCGGAGATGCTCGCCGGGCTCGAGGTGATCCCGCGGCGGATCATCGACTACCGTGGCGCGAGCTTCACCGAGCTCGACATCGACGCGGTACTGGCGCGGCGCCCGGAGGTCGCGCTGGTCGACGAACTGGCGCACACCAACGTCCCGGGTAGCCGGAACGAGAAGCGCTGGCAGGACATCGAGGAGTTGCTGGCCGCCGGGATCGACGTGATCTCGGCGGTCAACATCCAGCACCTCGAGTCGATCAACGACGTGGTCGAGAAGATCACCGGCGTACCGCAGCAGGAGACGGTCCCGGACCGGGTGGTCCGGGCCGCGGACCAGATCGAGCTGGTCGACATGACCCCGGAGGCGCTGCGCCGGCGGATGGCCCACGGCAACGTGTACGCCGCGGACAAGATCGACGCTGCCCTGGGCAACTACTTCCGGGTCGGGAACCTGTCCGCCCTGCGCGAGCTGGCGCTGCTCTGGCTGGCCGACCGGGTGGACGCGGGGCTGCAGCAGTACCGGCAGGAGCACGACATCGACTCGACCTGGGAGGCGCGGGAGCGGGTCGTGGTCGCGCTCACCGGTGGTCCCGAGGGCGAGACGCTGATCCGGCGCGCTGCTCGGATCGCCGCGCGGTCGTCCGGCGGGGATCTGCTCGCCGTGCATGTCGCGCGTTCGGACGGCCTGACCGGGGCGAACCCGAGCAAGCTGGCCGAGCAGCGCAACCTGGTCGAGAAGCTCGGCGGGACCTATCACCAGGTGGTCGGCGACGACATCCCGTCCGCCCTGCTCACGTTCGCGAAGGCCGAGAACGCCACCCAGCTGGTGCTCGGCGGCAGCCGCCGGTCACGGATCGGCTCGCTGTTCACCGGACCGGGGATCGGCGCGACCACGATCCGCGATTCGGGCGATATCGACGTACACATCGTCACGCACTCGTTGATGGGGCGTGGGCGGTTGCCGCGGTTGCGCGGCAGTCTGTCCCGGCGCCGGAAGATCCAGGGTTTCATCCTGTCGATCGTGCTGCCGCCGGTGCTCGCGCTGGTGCTCGGGCTGGGTGGCGACACGCTCAACCTGACCAGCAACGTGCTGGCATTCCTGCTGGCGGTGGTCGTGGTGGCGCTGGTCGGTGGGATGTGGCCGGCGATGGTGACCGCGGTCGGCGGATCGCTGGTACTCAACTGGTTCTTCACCCCGCCGAAGCGGACGTTCACGATCGCCGAGCTGAACAATGCGTTGGCGCTGGTGATCTTCATCCTGGTCGCCGCGATGGTGAGCTCGGTCGTCGACCGGGCGGCACGACGTACCAGGCAGGCGGCCCGGGCGGCCGCGGAATCGGAGACGTTGGCGACCTTGGCCGGATCGGTACTGCGAGGTGAGACCGCCCTGCCCGCGCTGCTCGAACGGGTGCGCGAGGCCTTCGGGATGACCGGGGCGTGTCTGATGGAACGTGTGGACGACGACGAGCTGACCGAGGTCTGGCGACCGCTGGCCTCGGCCGGTTCCCTGACCTGCACCCGTCCGGAGGAGGCCGACGCGGAGATCCCGGCGCGGGACGACCTCGTTCTGGTGCTGCAAGGTCATCAGCTGGAGGCGGACGAGCGCCGGCTGGTCGGAGCGTTCGCGGCCCACGCCGCGGCGCTGGTCGACCGGGCCCGGTTGAGCGAAGCGGCCGCTGAGGCGAAGCCGCTCGCGGAGGCCGACAAGCTGCGTACGGCGTTGTTGCGCGCCGTCGGCCACGACCTGCGTTCCCCGTTGGCGTCGGCGAAGGCGTCGGTGACTTCGCTGCGCAGCGATGATGTGGAGTGGAGCGAGTCCGAGCGGGCCGAGCTGCTGGAGACCGCGGACGAGTCGCTGGACCGGTTGTCGCGGTTGGTGGACAACCTGCTCGACCTGAGTCGGCTGCAGGCCGGCGTACTGCCGGTGTTCACGCGGCCGATGGCGCTCGACGAGATCATGCCCGGCGTACTGGCCGAGCTGGGTGACGAAGCCGATCAGGTGACCGTCGACATCCCGCACACGCTGCCGCTGGTCGAGGCGGATCCGGCGCTGCTGGAGCGCGTGGTGGCGAACCTGCTGGCGAACGCGATCCGCTACTCGCCGCCCGGACGTCCGCCGCTGATCACCGGGAGTGCTCTGGGCGAAATCGTCGAGATCCGGGTGATCGACCGCGGGCCGGGGATCCCGCGCGAGGACCGGGACCGGATGTTCGCGCCGTTCCAGCGCCTCGGCGACACCGACAACACGGTCGGCGTCGGGCTGGGGCTGGCGCTCGCCCGCGGCCTCGCCGAGGCGATGCACGGCGCGCTGCTGCCCGAGGACACCCCCGGCGGCGGCCTGACCATGGTGGTCACGATCCCGACTGCCAGCCTCCGCCCGACCGACGCCCCGGTCCCGGGAGCACGCGAACGATCGGAGCAGGAGTGACGAGAGTATTGGTGGTCGACGACGAGCCGCAGATCGTGCGGGCGTTGCAGATCAACCTGAAGGCGCGTGGGTACGAGGTGCATCTGGCCGGCACCGGTACGTCGGCGTTGAAGGTCGCCGCGCAGCATCCGCCCGAGCTGGTGATCCTCGACCTCGGGCTGCCGGACTTCGACGGCGTGGACGTGATCCGCGGGCTCCGCGGCTGGACCGACGCGCCGATCCTAGTGCTGTCCGGGCGGACCGACCAGACCGACAAGGTCGAGGCGCTGGACGCGGGCGCGGACGACTACGTGACGAAACCGTTCGGCATCGACGAGCTGCTGGCCCGGATGCGCGCCGTACTCCGACGCAGCAACATCGCCCAGGACCAGCCCGTGGTGACCGTCGGCGGCTCGGTCGTCGACCTGGCGGCCAAGCGCGTCACGCTGGAGAACGGCGAGGACATCCGCCTCACCCCGACCGAGTGGCACCTGCTCGAGGTCCTGGTCCGCAACCCCGGCAAGCTGATGTCCCAACGCCAGCTCCTGACCGAGGTCTGGGGGCCCGGCTACGAAACCGCCAGCGGCAACCTCCGCTTCTACATGGGCCAGCTCCGCCGCAAACTGGAGCCCGATCCGGCCCGCCCGAAGCACCTCCTCACCGAGCCAGGCATGGGCTACCGCTTCGAGCCCTGACGGTGTCCGTTTCGTTCAAGACCTCCGGCCGGATCTGCGGGAGGGTAGGCACATGGACATCTTCACGGCAGGTCGGGACTTTGTACGGCGGGATGCTCGGCTGCTCGAGCGTCGGCTCTTCGCCACGGTTTTCGAGGGCGCTGATCCACAAGGCGTGATCGACGCGCTGCGTGGGTTCCAGAACGCCGACGGGGGCTTCGGGTGGGGGCTGGAGCCGGACAAGCGGTGTCCGGACAGCCTGCCGCTCGACGTCGAGGTCGCGTTCAGCACGCTGATCGCGGCAGGCGCTCGGGACGACGAGATGGTCCGGCGCGCGGCCGATTGGCTGGCGCAGCTCGCCAACGACGATGGCGCGGTCCCGCTGTGCGGTCCGGCGGTGGAGGGCTACCCCCGGGCCGAGCACATCACCGAGTGGACGTACCAGCCCGGCATCAACCCGACCGCGGGTCTGGTCGGCCGGCTCTACCAGTTGGGCGTCGAGCACCCGTGGCGCGACAAGGCGGGCGCCTGGTGTGCGGCCGAGCTGGCGAAGGGGTTCCCCGAGGACGCCCATGGGATGCACGAGGCGCTGGAGTTCATGGAGCACACCGACGACGTCGACGTCGATCGGGTCCGCGACTGGCTGCCCAAGCTGCAGTGGTTCCGGGCCGACGCCGCGGATCCGACGTACGGCGTGACGCCGCTGCACCTCGCGCCGACGCCGGACAGCTTCTGGAAGCAGCTGTTCACCGACGAGCAACTCGATGCGCACCTGGACCGGCTGATCGCCGACCAGCAGGACGACGGCGGCTGGGCCCTCACCTGGGAGCCGCCGGGACCGGCGTCCACGCTCGAATACCGCGGCATCGTGACCGTCGGCGCACTGCGAACGCTGAAGGCGTACAACCGCCTCTAGACACAACGAAGCCCCCCGCTGCGGCGGGGGGCTTTCACGTGTTTACCGCTCTTCGCGGAAGTCGACGTGGGACCGGGTCTTCGGGTCGTACTTGCGGATGATCAGCCGGTCGGGATTGTTCCGGCGGTTCTTCCGCGTTACATAGGTGAAGCCGGTGCCGGCGGTGCTGCGGAGCTTGATGATGGGGCGGAGGTCGTTGCGCTTGGCCATGGTGTCCTTTCCCGGATCACCTGGCGGGTGACCCTTACCTCAGTGAACGCCGGCCGGGTGGCGGCTATTCCGCCTCAGAGGGTACTTTGTAGTGGTTATCGTTTTCAATAAGACAGGAGAGTCGATGCTGCCGGTGACCTTGCTGACGGGCCTCGACGAGGAGCTTCGCGGCGCCGTCGCGGGGAATCTGCTGGCTGCCGCCGGCCCGACCGGCGTCCTGGTGGAGTACGACGTGAGCGGCCTGAGCGCGGGCTCCGTCGTACGGATCGCGCGTACTGCGACCGGCGTGATCGACCGCGAGGTGATCACCATGGAGCGCCCGTGCGTCTCCTGCGCGATGCGCGGCTCCCTCGTCCAGCTGCTCTCCAGCATCGCGGCCATCGAGCGGTACGGCGTGGCGATCGTGAACGTCCCCGCCGCCGGTGACACCCAGGCGATCGCGGCCGAGCTCTCGGCAGCCGATGACCTCCACATCGACGCGATCGTCACGACCGTCGACGCCGCCAGCGTGGTCGCCGATCTGACCGGTGACGAGCTGATCCGTGAGCGGGGAATCCCGACCGCTTTGGAAGACGGGCGTGCGATCGCCGAGGTTGTTGTCCGGCAGTTGGAGTCGGCCGATGCTGCGGTGCTGAGTGATCTGGATGCGGCGGCGCTGGTGCAGGCGATCAACCCGCGGCTGCTGATCAAGTCCACGCCGGCGGGGCTGCTCGGCGTACGGCTGCACGCTCCTGGGAACGTCGTCGAGCCGGGCTCGATCGCGGCTCCCGCGGACGGCGAGGTGCCGACGCTGGTCTGGCAATCCAATCGACCGTTTCATCCGGAGCGCTTGTTCGACGCCCTGGAGGATCTGGTCGCCGGGTCGGCCCGCGGCCGCGGCACGCTCTGGATCGCGACCCAGCACCGCAACCGACTCAGCTGGGACAGCTTCGGCACGAACATCTCGATCGGCGTGCTCGGTCCGTGGCTGGCCGACCTCCCGGCGGATCGCTGGCCCGCGGTCGGGCAGCAGCACCAGGCCCGGTCCGCCCTCGAGTGGCACCCGGAGTACGGCGACCGCGCGTCGTACCTGTCGATCACCGGGCCCGGTCTGGAGCTGCGGGAATTAACCGAGCGCCTCGACGGTTGTGTGATGCGTGCGGATGAAGCGGTCCATCCCCTGACCGACCCGTTCGCCCCTTATCTGGAAGGAAGTACGGCAGCATGAAGAAAGACATTCACCCCGACTACCGCCGGGTTGTCTTCCGGGACAAGTCCGGTAACTTCAGCTTCCTCACCGGTTCGACCCGCGAGAGCAACGAGACGGTCGTCTGGCACGACGGGAACACCTACCCGGTCGTCGACGTCGAGATCTCGTCCGCGAGTCACCCGTTCTACACGGGCCAGCAGCGCGTGATGGACACCCAGGGCCGGGTGGAGAAGTTCAAGAAGCGCTACGGCCAGAAGTAATCCCTGGTCTTTCCACAGCCCGTCGCCTCTTTGGCGGCGGGCTGTTTCTATGCTGTCGCTTTGTGGCAGAACGCCTGTAGCCAGCGTCCGTCGGAGCGCACGTAGACCTGGCTGATCCATTCCTCGACCTCGTACGGCGTCCCGTCCCAGCTGCCGGAACTCGCCTTCCGGGCAGTCAGGACGACCGTGTCGCCGACCCGGGCGATCCGCTCGCCGCCGACAGTCGTCATGCTGTGGTGCTGCAGCCGGCCCGACGCGATCCAGCCGATGATGTCCGCCTTGGGTGTGATTCCGGTGGCGTCGACGGCGACCCAGTCGTCGGTCCAGCAGTTCGCGATCAGCTCGGCGTCGTTGCCGATCAGCACCACGTCCGCCTCGGCCGCCTCCGCGCGTACTTCTTCCTCCACTGTCATGGGTCGATTTTGCGCGTCTCGGGTTCGAGACGTTTGGGTGGGCGCGGCGCTTACCTCGCGGGCCGGGGCGGTTCCACACTGTGGGGATGGAGCCGGTTGAGCTGACGGGTGCCGGGCTGAGCCCGCTCGAGGCGGTCGCGCTGGGGCAGCGACGTACTGCGGTTCGGCTGAGCGACGACGCCCGGAAGCGGATGGAGGAGTCGGCCGCGGTGGTCGCCGAGGTCGCGGGACGGCGGCCGGTGTACGGGCGGACGACGGGCGTCGGGGCGAACCGCGACGTACTCACGTCCGACCCGGAGCACGGCGCGCGATTGCTCGGGTCGCACAGTACGACGGGTACGACGTCGTACCCGAAGGATGTCGTCCGACTCGGGCTGCTGATCCGGGTCAATCAGCTCGCCGCGGGCGGGTCCGGGCTCGACCCGGCGGTGGCCGATGCGATCGTTGGGCTGCTCAACGATGACGAGCTGCCGGACCTGCATCGGGGTGGCGCGATCGGGACCGGCGACCTCGGGCCGCTCGCGGAGCTCGGGCTCGCGCTGGGCGATGTCATCGATGGGACCAGCGCCCTCCCGCTGCTGTCCAGCAACGCGCTCACGCTCGCCGAGTGCTGCCTCGCGTATGTCGAGGCGGGCACGCTGATCAACGTCGTACCGTTGGTCGGGGCGCTCTCCCATGTGGCGCTGCGTGGCAACGCCGAGGTGTACGACGTCCGCGTCCACGAGGCGCGTCCGCAGCCGGGGCAGGTGCGGGTTGCCCGCCGGATGCGTGGGCTGCTCGACGGCCTGCCGCTCCTGCCTGCGCGCGTCCAGGATCCCTTCGGATTAAGGGCTTTCGCGCAGGTGCTCGGTCCTGCCGTCGATCATGCCGATGCCTTGGGCAACAGCGTGCGGATCGACATCAACGCAGCCGCGGAGAACCCGCTGGTGGCCGGCGACACCGTGCTCCACAACGGCAACTGGCACGCGATGCCGATCGCACTCGCCCTCGACTCGCTCCGACTCAGCCTGCACAGCGTCGCGACCCTGTCCACCACCCGCGTCGCGAATCTGGTTGACCCGGATTACACCGGCCTCAGCCGCTTCCTGGCCAGCGGCGCGGAGGCAAGCTCAGGCGTGATGATGATCGAGTACGTCGCGCATGACGCCCTCGCCGCGGTCCGCTCCGCTGCCCAGCCCGCCACGCTCGGCACGGCGACCTTGTCCCGCGGCGCCGAACTCCACGCCAGCTTCGCGCCACAAGCCGCAGTCCTAACCGCCCAACTCCTGGACGCCCTCCGCGAAGTCCTAGCCAGCGAGCTAGTCACCGCCGTACGCGCCATCCGCCTGGCCGGCCTAACCCCCGACGACCTATCACCTGCAGCCGTCGGCCCCTGGCTCGCCGACGCCCTGGCCGTCCTACCAGACAGCCTCGCCGACCGCTCCCTCCGTGAAGACCTCGAAATAGCCCGCGGCGTCCTAACCCAATGGGGCGACCGCCAGGTCGAACACCCAGCCGAGTCAGGCTAGCCGTGGAGGCGGCGGGTTAGGGCGGTGGCGGCTTGGCGGATTCGGTGGGCTAGGTGGGGGCGGTCGGGTGGGGGGACGGCGTCTGTGCGGAAGGTGACGCTGATGGCGGCGGCTGGGTGGCCGGCGTGGTCGACGGCGGCGCTGGCAACGGATGCCATGCCGGGGGTGATGAAGGAGTCTTCGACAGCGAAGCCTTGGCGTTTCTCGTCGGCCAGTAGGCGACGGAGTTGGGTGAGGGTCTGCGGGCCGTGGTCGGTCCGGCGTACGAAGGACTCGGGCGTGGGAAACAATGCCCGCACCTGCGCAGGTGGTAGCTCAGCGAGGAGGGCTCGGCCGGATGCGGTGAGCGTGGCCGGTAGGCGCACCCCGACATCGGTCACCAAAGTCACCGGCCGCGGCGGCTGCTCCTTCAGCAGGTAGACCAGCTCCCGACCATGCAACACCCCGAGATGCGCCGTCTGCCCCACCTCGTGCACCAGCTGCACCAGCAACGGCCGAGCCAGCCGCTCCAACGGATCGTGCCGCAAGTACGCCGACCCGATCTCGAACGCAGCAACCCCGAGCCCGTACCGCTTCTCCTCAGGCAGATGCACGACGAAACCCTCGTCGATCATTGCCCGCAGCAAGTGGTACGTCGACGAGCGCGGCAGGCCGACCGCGGAGGCGATGCGCTCCATCGGTACCGGACCGGGCTGGGTGGCCAGGAACGTCAGCACCCGCAGCGTACGGGTCGAGGCGGGAACGTTGCCGCTCACAACGGCAGGGTAACCCGGCCCCGCCTTAGATCCCTGACGATTGGCGTTTCTTCGCGCGGCTCCGTCGCAGCCAGAACCTCAGCCCCTCACCCGCCACCGCGATCGCGAACAGCCCGCCCGCGACACCCCAGTCCAGGAACTCCGACCCCGAGACCAGCAACCCAACCACCACCGACACGACCAGGAAGAACAGCAACGAGACAACGAGTCGCTTCACAGAGCCTTCTCCGCGGTCCACGCCCCGGATGTCGTCCGGTAACCGAGCCACTTGTTCACCGCGAGCATCGGAAGATTCCCCGCGTCGTTCCCGGTCGACGCCGTCACGAACCCGGCGTCCCGGGCCGCAGCCAGCGCGTGCGACTTCACCACCTTCGCCAGCCCGCGCCCGCGTGCCGACGGGATCGTCCCGGTCAGGTTCGACCAGATCACCCCGCGATCCGGATCAGCAGTCGTGGTCACGAACGACAGCACCCCATCACCGTCCAGTACGGCGAAGCTCAGGTCCCGCCGGATGTCCGGGTTGTTCCACGACACCTTCACCCATTCGTCGTACGCCGGTCCGCCGGAGAACCCGCTCGGATCGTCGTCCCGCACCTGGATCTCGGCGTCGAACACCTGCCGCGGCTCCAGCTCCTCGTAGGTGGCCAGACGTACCCCGGCCGGCGGCGCGATCGGGTCGCGGGCCTCGCGCAGGTCGGCGGCGGCATGGCTCATCCGCCGCCCCAGCTCGAACCCGCGCTTCTCCGCGAACGCCTTGGAATCCTCAGCCACAGCGACCAGCAGCCGACCGGCCCCGGCCGTGACAGCCTCCGCGGAGATCGCGGTCAGCAACGCAGTGCCGATCCCACGCTCGCGGTACGACGGTGGCACCTGGACCGTGATCCGCACCCGCGCCCCGGCCACGCCTGCCTCGGGCAGGTAGAGGTTCGAGTACCCGACAACGTCCGGACCGTCCACCGCGATCAGGATCACCCGGCTCCGGCCACCTCGCAGTTCGGTCTCGATGGCCCGCGCCGACTTCACCAGATGCGGCATCACGGCAGCCCAGACCTGGGCGACGCCGACCGCGTCCGCCGGCCGCGCCGGCCGGATCTCGAACACCATGCCTTGACTCTATGTGTTCGCGGGTCCACAGCTGACGTCTCAGATTCGAGACAGAAACTGGTACGCCGCTGCTGTCGAGGAGCATCCCGGCGCGGTCCAATGATCGGGTGGAAGACACGGTGATTGTCGGCATTGGACCGCTGACCCCGGCCGAGGTGGTCGCGGTCGCGCGGTACGGCGCGCAGGTACGGATCGACGACCAGGCTCTGGAAGAGATCGCGAAGTCACGCGCCGCGATCGAGGCGCTGGCCCACGCGGACACCCCGCACTACGGCGTCTCGACCGGGTTCGGCGCACTCGCGACGCGGCACATCGCGCCGGAGTTGCGGGCCCAGCTGCAGCGCAGCCTGATCCGCTCGCACGCCGCCGGCTCCGGCCCGGAGGTGGAGACCGAGGTCGTACGGGCGCTTGCCCTGCTCCGCCTCTCGACCCTCGCGACGGGCCGTACGGGCGTGAAGGTCGAGACGGCCCAGGCGTACGCCGGTCTGCTCAACGCCTACCTGACTCCGGTCGTGCACGAGTACGGCAGCCTCGGCTGCTCCGGCGATCTCGCACCGCTGTCCCACGTCGCGCTGGCGATCCTCGGCGAGGGCAAGGTCCGTGATGCCGACGGCAACCTTCTCGACGCCGGCGAAGCCCTGCAGCAGAACGGTCTGACGCCGATCGTGCTCGCGGAGAAGGAGGGTCTCGCGCTGATCAACGGGACCGACGGCATGCTCGGCATGCTGGTCCTCGCGCTCGCCGACCTCGAGCGGCTCTTCAAGACCGCCGACCTCGCCGCCGCGATGAGCGTCGAGGCGCAGCTCGCCACCGACCGCGTGTTCGCCGAAGACCTGCAGGCTCTCCGCCCGCACCCCGGCCAAGCCGCGTCCGCCGCCAACCTCCGCAGGATCCTCAAGGACAGCGCGATCGTCGCGAGCCACCGCGGCCCGGACTGCAACCGCGTCCAGGACGCGTACTCGCTCCGCTGCTCCCCACAGGTCCACGGCGCCGCCCGCGACACCGCCGCCCATGCAGCGAGTGTTGCCGACCGCGAGCTCGCCGCCGCGATCGATAACCCCGTAGTACTGAAGGACGGCCGCGTCGAGTCCAACGGCAACTTCCACGGCGCTCCGGTCGGTTACGTGCTCGACTTCCTCGCGATCGCCGTCGCGGACCTCGCCAGCATCAGCGAACGTCGTACCGACCGTTTCCTCGACGTCGCGCGCAACCATGGGCTGAACGCCTTCCTGGCCGACGATCCCGGTGTCGATAGCGGTCACATGATCGCGCAGTACACCCAGGCAGCGATCGTGTCCGAGCTCAAGCGTCTCGCCGTACCCGCCAGCGTCGACTCGATCCCGAGCAGCGCGATGCAGGAGGACCACGTCTCGATGGGCTGGTCCGCCGCACGCAAGCTGCGCAAGTCGGTCGACGGCCTGCAGCGGGTGCTGGCGATCGAGATCCTCACCGCCGCACGGGCGCTGGACCTGCGCGCGCCGCTCACCCCGGCCCCGGCAACGGAAGCCGCCAAGGCCGTACTGCGGGAGCGCGTCGAGGGCCCCGGCACGGACCGCCACCTGGCGCCCGAGCTCGAGCACTCCGTCCAACTCGTTGCCGACGGCACCTACATCGAAGCCACCGAGGCCGTCACCGGCCCGCTCAACTGAGAAAGGCTGGATCACCCATGTCCGGACCCCGTCCTGTGCGCGCACCCCGCGGCACCACCCTCACCGCCCGCGGCTGGCAGCAGGAAGCCGCGCTGCGGATGCTGCAGAACAACCTCGACCCCGAGGTCGCCGAGCACCCCGACGAGCTCGTCGTGTACGGCGGTTCCGGCAAGGCCGCCCGCGACTGGAACTCGTTCGACGCGATGGTCCGTACCCTGACCACGCTCAAGGACGACGAGACCATGCTCGTGCAGTCCGGCAAGCCGGTCGGCGTGATGCAGACGCACGAGTGGGCGCCGCGGGTGCTGATCGCGAACTCGAACCTGGTCGGCGACTGGGCCACCTGGGAGGAGTTCCGCAAGCTCGAGGCGATGGGGCTGACGATGTACGGCCAGATGACGGCCGGCTCGTGGATCTACATCGGCACCCAGGGCATCCTGCAGGGCACGTACGAGACGTTCGGCGCGGTGGCCGAGAAGCGCTTCGGCGGCACGCTGGCCGGCACGATCACGCTGACCGCGGGTCTCGGCGGTATGGGCGGCGCGCAGCCGCTGGCCGTCACGATGAACGACGGCGTCGCGATCTGCATCGACGTCGACTCCTCGCGGATCGATCGTCGGATCGAGCACCGCTACCTCGACGTACGGGCGAAGGACCTGGACGACGCGCTGCGGTTGGCGGAGGAGGCGAAGAAGGCCCGCCGGCCGTTGTCGATCGGTGTCCTGGGCAACGCTGCGGTGATCGTGCCGGAGTTGCTGGAGCTGGGCGCGCCGATCGACATCGTCACCGACCAGACCTCGGCGCACGACCCGCTGATGTACCTGCCGGTGGGTATCGAGTTCGACGACTGGGCGACCGCCCGGGAGAAGGACCCGGCCGGGTTCACCGAGCGCGCGCAGGCGTCGATGGCGCGACACGTCGCCGCGATGGTCGGCTTCCAGGACGCGGGCGCCGAGGTGTTCGACTACGGCAACTCGATTCGGGACGAGGCGCGCAAGGCGGGGTACTCCCGCGCGTTCGAGTTCCCCGGCTTCGTGCCGGCGTACATCCGGCCGTTGTTCTGTGAAGGAAAGGGCCCGTTCCGGTGGGCCGCGCTGTCCGGCAACCCCGCCGACATCGCGAAGACGGACCAGGCGATCCTTGACCTGTTCCCGGACAACGAACATCTGACCCGGTGGATCAAGCTGGCCGGTGAGCGGGTCGCGTTCCAGGGTCTGCCGGCGCGGATCTGCTGGCTCGGACAGGGCGAGCGGGACAAGGCCGGCGTGCGGTTCAACGAGATGGTTGCCTCCGGCGAGCTCGAGGCGCCGATCGTGATCGGTCGCGACCACCTGGACACCGGCAGCGTGGCATCGCCGTACCGGGAGACCGAAGGCATGCTCGACGGTTCGGACGCGATCGCGGACTGGCCGTTGCTGAACGCGATGGTGAACGTGGCCAGCGGTGCTTCCTGGGTGTCGATCCACCACGGCGGCGGCGTCGGTATCGGCCGGTCCATCCACGCCGGTCAGGTATCTGTTGCCGATGGCACCGATCTGGCCCGGCAGAAGCTGGAACGGGTGCTCAGCAACGACCCGGCGATGGGTGTGATCCGTCACGTCGACGCAGGCTACGAGAAGGCTGTCGAGGTCGCCGACCAGCGGGGTGTGCGCATCCCGATGCGGGAAGGCTAACTGTGTGCGACCGTGGCAATCTGTAGTGCTACGGTGCACTTTTCCAAGGGGCGAGAAACCATGCGATCGCGTGGTTTCGGTCTTACGTTCCGCTAGGGTCTTTCGGGCGACCGATGACCAGCGCGAAGGGGCGCCATGATCGAGTTCGAGGACGTCACCAAGCAGTACCCGGACGGCACCGTCGCCGTCGACAAACTGTCCCTGCGGATCCCGAGCAACCAGATCACGGTGTTCGTCGGGCCCTCCGGGTGCGGCAAGACCACGTCGCTGCGGATGATCAATCGCACCATCGAGCGGACCAGCGGGACGATCTCGATCGATGGCGAGGACATCAACGGCAAGGATGCGGTCACCCTGCGCCGGGGCATCGGGTACGTGATCCAGAACGCCGGCCTGTTCCCGCACAAGACCGTTGTGGAGAACGTCGCGACCGTCCCGAAGCTGCTCGGCTGGGACAAGCGCAAAGCACACAGTACGGCGATGGAGCTGCTCGAACGCGTCGGCCTGGACCTCAAGCTGGCCGAGCGGTATCCGGCCCAGCTGTCCGGTGGCCAGCAGCAACGAGTCGGCGTCGCCCGTGCGCTGGCGGCCGATCCGGCGATCATGCTGATGGACGAGCCGTTCAGCGCGGTCGACCCGATCGTGCGGCACCAGTTGCAGGAGGAGCTGCTCCGGCTGCAGCGCGACATCGGCAAGACGATCGTGTTCGTCACCCACGACATCGACGAGGCGATCAAGCTCGGCGACAACGTCGCAGTACTGCAGGTCGGCGGGAAGCTGGCCCAGTTCGCACCGCCGGCCGAGCTGCTCGGTGAGCCGGCCGACGACTTCGTCCGCGGCTTCGTCGGTCAGGATCGCGGTTACCGGGCTCTTACGTTCGTGCATCCCGAGTCGATGGCCGTGCAGCCGGTTCCGGACGAGCTCGCGTTGAAGGACGGCGTACCCGTCGGCTGGAAGAACGGGTCCGGTGAGCTGTTGCCGCTCGGCGCGGTGTTCAAGCGCGGCGATTCGTTGCGCGCGGCACTGGACGCAGTACTGACGTCGCCGACCGGTTGTGGCGTCTGCGTCGACGACGACGGGAAAGCCGTCGGCGTCATCGACCAGGCCGCGGTTGCAGAGGCCTTGCGGTCATGACGTGGATCGGTGACAACCTCGGGCTGATCTGGGACCAACTGCGCGAACACATCTACCTGGCGATCATTCCGGTGATCCTCGGGCTGATCATCTCGGTGCCGTTGGGGTACGTCGCCACCCGGTACTCCTGGCTGGCGAATCCGCTGATCGCGCTCGGCGGCGTGCTGTACTCGGTACCGTCGATCGCGTTGTTCATCGTGATCCCGGCGATCATCGGCACGAAGGTGCTGTCGACGATCAACATCATCGTCGCGCTGACCATTTATACGGTCTCGCTGCTGATCCGGAACGTGATCGACGGACTGCGCTCCGTGCCACCCGACGTCCGGCAGTCGGCGATCGCGGTCGGGTACGGGTCGATGCACCGGCTGATCGCGGTCGACCTGCCCATCGCCGTACCGGTGATCTTCACCGGGTTGCGCGTGGTCACGGTCGCGAACATCTCGATGGTGAGCGTCGGCGCCGTGATCGGGATCGGCGGCCTGGGGGAGCTGTTCACGCTGGGCTTCCAGAAGGACTTCCTCACACCGGTCGTGGTCGGGGTCGTGCTCTCCCTGGCGCTGGCGCTGGTCGCGGACCTGATCCTGGTGTCATTGCAGCGGGTACTGACTCCCTGGGCGCGGATTTCCACACCCGTGGCGGAGGTGGCGTGACATGTGGCAGTACCTGACCGACTCGTACAACTGGTCCGGCAACGAGGGGATCTGGGCGCGGATCCTGCAGCACCTCTGGTACACGTTTGCCGCGCTCGGACTCTCCGTGCTGATCGCGCTACCGATCGGATTGCGGATCGGGCACACCCGGCGCGGGGCGTTCCTGGCGATCAACCTCGGCAACGCGGCACGAGCCCTGCCGAGCCTCGGTCTGCTGATGATCGCCGTACTGCTGACCAATCAGATCGGCTTCCTGCCGGTGCTGATCGCGCTGGTCGCGCTGGGTGTCCCGCCGATCCTGGCCTCGACGTACGCCGGTCTGTCCGGTGTCGATCCGGCCACGATCGACGCGGCGCGGGGGATGGGGATGACCGGACGCGAGATCCTGACCAAGGTGGAGATCCCGATCGGGCTGCCGCTGATCATCTCCGGCATCCGGAGCGCCACCCTGCAGGTCGTCTCGACCGCGACGATCGCCGCCCTGGTGTCGCTCGGCGGCCTCGGCCGCTATGTGGTCGACGGACTGAAGCTCCGGGACTTCCCGCAGATGTTCACCGGCGCATTGCTGGTGGCGTTGCTCGCGCTGCTGCTGGACGCGGTCTTCGCGCTGATCGGGCGGATCACGGTCTCCGAAGGGCTGAAGATCGGCTGAATTGTCCGTCGTACCTGCTGAACTTGAGATGCATCCATCGGCACCGGTCGATGGCTGAACGAGAACACTGGAGGCTCTCGTGTTGAGATCCACACTCATCCGTACTGCGATCGCCGGGGTGGCGGTGCTCGGCCTGGCTGGTTGTGGGGGTGGGGGCGACCAGCTCGGCAGTGACAACGCCGGCAGCTCGCCGGCGCCCTCGAAGGTGAGCAGCATCACCGTCGGGTCCGCCGACTTCTCCGAGAGCCAGTTGATCGCGGAGATCTACGGCCAGGCGCTGGCCGCCAAGGGCATCGAGGTGAAGAAGAAGCCGAACATCGGCAACCGCGAGACCTACATGGCCGCGATCAAGGACGGGTCCGTCGACCTGGTCCCGGAGTACACCGGCGCCTCGCTGGCGTACTTCGACAAGAACTCCACCGAGACCGACCCGCAGAAGGCGTACGACGCGCTGAAGAAGGCGCTGACGCCCGGTCTGGAGATCCTGGAGATGTCGCCGGCGACCGACGAGGACACCATCGTGGTGACCAAGGCGACCGCGGACAAGTACAGCCTGAAGTCGATCGGTGACCTGAAGGGCAAGAACCTGGTCGCCGGCGGTAGCTCCGAGTTCAAGGTCCGGACCGCCGGGCTGAAGGGCATGAAGGAGAAGTACGACGTCGACTTCAAGGAGTACAAGACGCTCGACGCGGGTGGTCCGCTGAGCATCAAGGCGCTGGAGACGAACCAGATCCAGGTGACGGACCTGTTCACCACCCAGGCCGTGATCAAGGACAAGGGCTGGGTCCAGCTGGACGACCCGGAGCACATCCTGCCGCCGAACAACATCGTTCCGTTGATCCGGACCGACCACAAGTCCGACGACGTCGTCTCCACGCTGAACGCGGTCGACGCCAAGCTGACCACGGACGCGCTGACCGACCTGGTCAAGCGGATCGACGTCGGCAAGGAGAGCGCGGACGCGGTCGCCAAGGACTGGCTGTCGAAGAACCCCTTGTCGTGAGCCGGTCTTGAGTTTCGAATCCCTTTGGGCCGACCAGTCCGCCATCGGCCGCAACCCCGAAACCGGCGGTTACACCCGAGGCGGCTGGACCCCCACCGAACGCGAGGCGACGCACTGGTTCCTGAACCAGTGCGCCGCCCGCGGCCTATCCGTCGAGTCAGACGGAATCGGAAACCTGATCGCCTGGTGGGAACCGCACGGTGAGCCGGCCCTCCGGCCGGCTCCCCGCGCGGGCGGGTCGTCGGAGGCGGCGCTTGGCGTAGTAACCGGCAGCGGTGCTGCTTCGTCTGTAACCCCGGGCGGGGTCTTCTCTCGTCCCTGG
>NZ_JBHXSQ010000003.1:1603259-1643872 GCF_042715335.1 Kribbella sp. NPDC058693 | reverse complement strand
CAGAAATCATCCGAAGCCCATGAACGGGGATAATGCTAAATTTCGGCATTGACTTTCGGCACGCTGTTGAGTTCTCAAGAATCGGACGCACACCGCAGCATGACCTTTCGGCCAGGCTTCCGGGGCAACCTGCGCTACCTTACCGGATCAGATCCACCGAGTCAAGACCCGATTTTCTGACCATCCACCCGCATCCAAGCTACCGCCCCGGATCAGACAACCCGGTTCGGCTCAGCTAGCCTTGGGGGGTTCGGAGCGACCGGCCGCTTTCGCGTCCCGCGCCTCGCTCCAACAAGAAGAACATTACGTGGCTCGCAGGTAGCCGGTCAAATCGGTTCCCGGTGTGCTGAATCACAGGCCTGTAATTTGCCTTCGGCAACCCGAGTGTGGGAGTGGAGCCCACCCCCGCACCGCAGCCCTCAGCCCTGCACCGGTGACGCCAGAACCCCTGCAAATGAACGCTTCCCGCGCCGCAGCACGAGCACGCCGCCGGGCAGCAGGTCGTCCGTGCCAGGCACGTACTCCGCGTCCTTCACCTTCTCGTTGTTCAGGTACCCGCCGCCCTCAGCCACAGTTCGCCGTGCAGCGGACTTGCTGGCAACCAGTCCGGACTTCACCAGGAGGTCGCCGTACGTTGGCATTGGCTCGCCGGCGCCCAGCTCCACGTGGGGTGCTTCTCGCAGCGCCGCGACCAGCGTGGAGCCGTCGAGTGACGCCAACTCCCCCTGGCCGAACAGCGCCTTAGAAGCCTCCTGCACACGCCGGGTCTCCTCGGCGCCATGCACCAGCGTCGTCACGTCCTCCGCGAGGACACGTTGCGCTTCGCGAGCCTGTGGACGTTCCGCGGTCGCCTGCTCGAGCGCGGCGATCTCCTCCGCCGTACGGAAGGTGTAGTACCGCACCAGCTGCATGACGTCTCGGTCGTCGCTGTTGAACCAGAACTGGTAGAAGGCGTACGGCGACGTCAGCTCCCGGTCCAGCCAGACTGAGCCCGACTCGGTCTTCCCGAACTTGGTGCCGTCCGCCTTGGTCACCAGCGGGGTGGCCAGCGCATGCGCCCTCCCGCCATCGCTACGGCGGATCAGCTCCACGCCGGCGGTCAGGTTCCCCCACTGGTCACTGCCGCCTGTCTGCAGAGTGCAGTTGTACCGGCGGTAGAGCTCCAGGTAGTCCAGCGACTGCAGCAGCACGTAGCTGAACTCCGTGTAGCTGATCCCCTGCTCCAGCCGCGCCTTCACCACTTCGCGGCCGAGCATCCGGTTCACCGGGAAGTGCTTCCCGATGTCCCTCAGGAAGTCGAGGGTGTTGAGGTCCTTGGTCCAGTCGTAGTTGTTGACGATCCGGGCCGGGTTCGGCAGCGACTCGTCGAAGTCGATGAACTTCTCCACCTGGGCGCGGACCTTCTCGACCCATTGCTGGACGACGTCCTTCGGGTTCAGCACCCGCTCCGACGACTCCTTGGGATCTCCGATCAACCCGGTGGCGCCGCCGACAAGCCCGATCGGGTTGTGGCCGGCCAGCTGAAGTCGCCGCAGCGTCAGCAGCTGCAGCAGGTTCCCCATGTGCAGGCTGGGTGCGGTGGGGTCGAAGCCGACATAAGAGGTGATCGGTCCCTCCGCCATCGAGGCCCGAAGGGCATCCGGGTCGGTGGAGTGGGCAATCAGGCCACGGCTCTCCAGGTCATCCAGTACCTGGGTGCGGCGTTCGGTCACTTGGTCTCTCCTCGAGTACGTCGGTCGCCCCTAGTGTCCTGTACGCCGACCGGACAGCGCTCAGGTGGGTTCCGGACGTGTCAGTACGGCGCGGAGCTGCGGACGGAGCGCATGTCCGTCCGGCCCCTGCACGGTCACCGCGGTCGGACGTTGTGGGTCGTGAGCGCCCGGGTCCGGGTTCGGTACGGGGAGACCGTGGGACAGGACCTGCTCGGCCGGGGTCAGCTGGCGGATGCCGATGGCCAGCACGTGATCCGGGTGCGACTGCGCGAAGTCGCCGTACAGCTGGGGGTCGTGCTGGCCGTCGTCGCCGATCAGCACCCAGCGCACATTGGGGAACTCGCGCGCCAGCCGGCGCAGTGCGGTCCGCTTGTGCTCCTGGCCGCTGCGGAACCAGCCCGTGTTCGTCGGCCCCCAGTCCGTCATCAGCAACGGCCCCGGTGGGTACCCGTGCCTCGCGAAGAAGCGGGTCAGCGTCGGCGCGGTGTTCCACGCTCCCGTGGACAGGTAGAACATCGGCGCACCGGGGTGGTCCGCCAGCAGCTCGTCGTACAGCCCTGCCATTCCTGGTACGACGCGGCGCGCCTGCTCGTCGCGGACGAACGTGTTCCAGGCCGCGATGAACGGACGCGGCAGCATCGTCAGGATGACCGTGTCGTCGATGTCGCTGACCAGTCCGAACGTCGCGTCCGGGTCCGGTACGAAGATGCGCGCCCGGGCCTGCCGTTCGCCGTGGACGCCGAGCATGATCTCGTGCCAGCCCGCCGGCAGCACCTCCGGCACAGTCAGGTCGATGAACCCGCCGCGGTCGGTGACAGCGTCGTACGTCCGCCCGTTGACGGTGACCGACACCAGCACCTTGGTGGCCGGCGCCGTGACGAAGACCCGCCAGCCGCGCACCACCTGGTCCTCTTCGTACCGCGGCTGGTTGATCGGGTCCCGGCCGAGTACGACGCGGGCCAGCACCCGGACGAACTCCGTATTGCCGTAACCGACCTGCGGGATGATCCGCTCCTGCCAGCCACGCCGCCGCAACACAGCCTGCACTCCCACGTTGAACCAGTCCTCGAGACGGGACGCGTAGTGCGGACGGGCCATACCAGAAACCTACCCGGAGCACGGTCCCCTAGTCGTCCTCACTCGCGCGCGGCGACAAGCTTTGACCCGCACTTCACGAACTGTCGGCGGCGTCTCCTACCGTCTCCTCATGACCAGTGTCGGAATGTGCTTCCCGCGTACCTTCCCCGCCGCCCTCGTCACCGACGTGGCGCGGCGGCTCGACCGCGGTGCCGCGGACGAGCTGTGGATCATCGAGGACTGCTTCTTCACGGCCGGCCCGTCGCTGGTATCGGCTGCGCTGACATCGACCGAGCGGCTCACGGTCGGTCTCGGCATCGCACCCGCAGTGGCTCGTACGGCGGCGGTAACGGCGATGGAGTTCGCGACGCTGGACGCGCTCGGGCCGGGGCGGTTCCTGCCGGGCATCGGTCACGGCGTGCAGTCGTGGATGGAGCAGATGGGTGTCCGGCCGAAGTCGCCGCTGACAACTCTCGAGGAAGTCACCACGACGGTCACCCGGTTGCTCGCCGGCGAGGAGGTCAGCTTCGAGGGCAAGGCGGTGTACCTGAAGGACGTAAAGCTCGACGCGCCGCCGGTCACCCCGCCGCCGATCCTGCTCGGCGTGATGGGTCCGAAGTCGATGGCGCTGGCCGGTCGGGTCGCGGGCGGTGTCGTGCTCGCGGAGCCGGCCACTCCGGCGTACGTGCGTCAGTCGGTGGAGTACGCCGGATCGCCGGATGGGTTCGTGGTCGCGGTGTTCGCCGCGATGTGCGTGCGGGACGACCGCAAGACGGCGTACGAGTGGACTGCGCCGTGGCTGGGGTGGCGGATCGGTGACAACCACCCGGGGGTGACTGCGCTGCCGTTCTTCGACGAGATGAAGAAGTTGTTCGACGACTCCGGGGTCGAGGGACTCGTGGGGATGCCGACGGACTGGTGGACGCAGATCGGCGCGATCGGGACGCTCGAGGACGCGGCTGCGCATATCGATGCGCTGGAGGCCGCCGGCGTGCATCACATCGGGCTGTTCCCGGATCCGGAAGTGGAGCACGGGCTTCCGCAGCTCGACTACGTGCTGGAGTTGGCCAAGCGTTAGGCGCGGCGCTTCGGAACGTGCGGGCGGTACGGCGAAACCGTCGGGTCGCCCGGGATCCAGAAACGCCACGCGCGGTCGGCTGCCTCACGGAGCCCTACGCGCGGACCGGTGGATGGTTCGCCGTCGAAGCCGGGGCCCGACAAGAGCCGGATCGGTGAGTCCTTGGCGAAGAGGTCGGTGCCGTTGCCTTCGCCTCTGATGCCGAGGGCAACACACAGACGGGCCGGGCCGCGAGCGAGGTCCCGGTCGGGGTTGACCTTCGGTCGCTTCACCACCGGGCCCTGCCTGACCTGATTGAAGGCGACCTTCTCCACGGCTGGTTGGCCGCGGCGGGCGCGGGCGAGTTCGACGCCTTCGATGATCTCGCCGGCGCGGAGGAGGACGGCCGATGGTTTGCCGGGCGGGCCGACGACGACGTTCATGCAGAAGTGCATGCCGTACGTGAAGTACACGTACAGGAAGCCGGGTGGGCCGAACATGATCGCGTTCCGGGGCGTTTCGCCACGGTAGGCGTGCGAGCCCGGGTCATTCGGGCCGTCGTACGCCTCAACCTCGGTGAGGCGTACGACGACGGTGCCCTCGTCGGTGGTGCTGCTCACCAGCATGCCGAGCAGCTGAGGCGCCACTTCCAGCACAGGACCAGCAAGAAGAGAACGGCGCATGCGCAGCACCCTAAGCGAGACGCGTGCTGTGCTCTCCCGCGCGGGTGCGGAGTTCGGTCAGCTGGGCCTCGACCTGGGGTTGCGCCGTGCCGCCTCGGGTGTTGCGGGAGGCGAGGGAGCCCTGGACGGTGAGGACGGAGCGGACCTCTGGGGTGAGGTGGGGTGAGATCGCGGCGAGGTCGTCGTCGGACAGGTCCCACAGCTCGATGCCGCGCTTCTCGCAGGCCTGGACGCAGGCGCCGGCCAACTCGTGGGCTACCCGGAACGGGACCTTCTGGCGGACCAGCCACTCGGCGATGTCGGTTGCCAGCGAGAAGCCCTGGGGTGCGAGCTCTTCCAGGCGGGCGGTGTTGAAGCGCAGCGTCCGGATCATCCCGGTGAACGCGGGCAGCAGGACCTCGAGGGTGTCGATGGAGTCGAAGACCGGCTCCTTGTCCTCCTGCAGGTCCCGGTTGTACGCGAGCGGCTGCGCCTTGAGTGTCGCCAGCAGGCCGCTCAGGTTCCCGATCAGGCGGCCCGCCTTGCCGCGGGCGAGCTCGGCGATGTCCGGGTTCTTCTTCTGCGGCATGATGCTCGACCCGGTCGAGAAAGCGTCGTCCAGCTCGACGAAACCGAACTCCTTCGTCGCCCAGATGATCACCTCTTCGGCCTGCCGGGACAGGTCGACGCCGATCTGCGCGGTGATGAACGCGAACTCCGCCACGAAGTCCCGCGACGAGGTCCCGTCGATCGAGTTCGCCGACGAGTTCGTGAAGCCCAGCTCGTGGGCGACGAACACCGGGTCCAGCCCCAGCGAGCTGCCGGCCAGAGCACCCGAGCCGTACGGCGAATCCGCCGCAACTCGAGCATCCCAGTCAGCCAGCCGATCCAGGTCCCGGATCAGCGGCCATGCGTGCGCGAGCAGATGGTGGGACAGCAACACCGGCTGCGCGTGCTGCAGATGCGTCCGGCCCGGCATGGCGACGCCAAGGTGCTGCGCAGCCTGATCGGCCAGCGCGTTCACCTGCTCCAGCACGAGCCGGGCGATGATCCGGGCGTGCTCACGCAAGTAGCTCTTGAACAGCGTCGCGACCTGGTCGTTCCGCGAACGCCCGGCCCGCAGCCGACCGCCCAGCTCGGCACCGAGCCTGTCGAGCAATCCATTCTCCAGCGCGGTGTGCACGTCCTCGTCAGCTTCAGCCGGCAGGAACTTCCCCGACAAAACGTCCTCGAGCAGCCCGTCGAGACCTGCCAGCATCGCCGTCAGATCCTCGTCGGTCAGCAAGCCCGCGCGATGCAGCACCTTCGCGTGCGCCTTCGAACCGGCGATGTCGTACGGCGCCAGCCGCCAGTCGAAGTCCGTCGACCTGCTCAACGCCGCCAACGCATCCGCCGGGCCGCCCGCAAACCGGCCGCCCCACAGTCCAGCAGTACTCACAACAATTCCTTACTTCGGTTCACGTGCGGCCAGGGACAAGAAGCGGGCGGCGAGGGCTTCGCCGCCGACCGGGTTACGGGACACGACCATGACGGTGTCGTCGCCGGCGATGGTGCCGAGTACGTCGTCCAGTCCCACGTGGTCGATCGCCGACGCGAAGTACTGGGCCGCACCCGGCGGGGTTCGCAGGATCACGAGGTTGGCACTGCCCTCCGCCGACACCAGCAGCTCGGACGCCACTCTGGCCAAGCGCGCCTCGAAAGCAGCTGCCTCGCCGGCTCGCGGCGTACGGTCGCCGCCTTCACCCGGTACGGCGTACACCAGCTGGCCGGACGAATCGCGGACCTTCACCGCACCGATCTCGACCAGGTCGCGCGACAGCGTCGCCTGCCCGACAACCAGGCCGGACGCAGCGAGCAGGTCAGCCAGCTCGGTCTGCGACCGCACCGGCTGCCGGCCGAGCAGGTCGACGATCCGTTGCTGGCGCGCGGTCTTGGTCGTCGGTACGGCGATACTCATGCCCCGAAACTCCTTGCCAACAGCCACGACAGCAGCGCCTTCTGCGCGTGCAGCCGGTTCTCGGCCTCGTCCCAGACGACCGACTGCGGGCCGTCGATCACGGCCGCGTCGATCTCCTTGCCACGGTACGCGGGCAGGCAGTGCAGCACGATCGCGTCCGGCTTCGCCTTGGACAGCAGCTGCTCCGTCACGGCGTACGGCACGAACGGCGCCTCACGCGAAGCCGCCTCGGCCTCCTGCCCCATCGACACCCAGGTGTCGGTGGCAAGCACATCCGCGCCGTCGGCCGCCGCGATCGCGTCCGCCGTCCACGCCACCGATCCCCCGGTCGACGCGGCGATCTCAGCAGCACGCGCCAGGATCGCGGGATCCGGCTGGTACTCCGTCGGCGATCCGACAACGACATGCATGCCGGCGGTCGCGCCACCCAACAGGTACGAGTGCGACATGTTGTTGGCGCCGTCCCCGAGGTAGACCAGCTTCAGCCCGGCGGTCGCGCCCTTGTGCTGGCGCACGGTCTGCAGGTCGGCCAGGATCTGGCACGGGTGGAACTCGTCGGTCAGCGCATTGATCACCGGGACCCGCGACGCGGCCGCCATCTCCTCGATCCGGCTCTGACCGAACGTCCGCCAGACGATCGCCTCGACCTGCCGGTCCAGCACACGGGCCGTGTCCGCGATCGGTTCGCCGCGGCCCAGCTGCGAGGTCTGCGCGTCGATCACCAGCGGTACGCCGCCGAGCTCGGAGATCCCGACCGCGAACGAGATCCGGGTCCGCGTCGACGTCTTGTCGAAGATCACCGCGACCGTCTTCGGCCCGCTCAACGGCTTGTGCCCGTGCCGGTCCCCAGCCAACTGCGCGGCCAGCGTCAGTACCTCGTCCTGCTCGACCGGCGAGAGGTCGTCGTCCCGAAGGAAGTGCCGAACCATCAGACCTCCACCTTGTCGAGCAACCCGGGAAGGGCCGCGACGAAACTGTCCGCATCAGCCTTGCTCAGGATGTACGGCGGCGCCAGCCGCAACGCGTTCGGAATCGGATTGTTGATCACGAACCCGGCGTCCAGGGCGAGCGCCGCCACCTGGTCCGACACCGGCGCGGTCAGCTCGATCGCGAGCAGCAGCCCGCGCCCGCGGACGCCCGCGATCATCGGGTGGTCGAGCGCGATGATCGACGACGCGAGGTGGTTGCCGACGGCATTCACCTGGGCAAGCAGCCCGTCCCGCTCGATCACGGTCAGCACCGCGAGGCCGGCGATCGACGCGACCGGGTTGCCGCCGAACGTCGTACCGTGGTTGCCCGGCTGCAGCAGGTCCGCCGCCGCGCCCAGCCCGATGCATGCGCCGATCGGGATGCCCGCACCGAGGCCCTTCGCAACGGTCACGATGTCCGGGGTGATGCCCTCGGGCTCGAACGCGAACCACGTGCCGGTCCGGCCGATCCCGGTCTGGATCTCGTCGATCCACAGCAGCGCGCCGTGCTCGGCGGTGATGCTCCGAGCGGCCCGCAGGTATCCGGCCGGCGGTACGACGACGCCGTTCTCGCCCTGGATCGGCTCGAGGACGACGGCCGCCGTCTGGTCGTCGACGGCTGCGGCGAGCGCCTCGGCGTCGCCGTACGGAACGAACTCCACGTCGCCGGGCAGCGGCGCGAACGCTTCGCGGTACGCCGGTTTCCAGGTCACCGCGAGCGCGCCCATCGACCGCCCGTGGAACGCACCGACCGTCGAGACGATCTTGGTCCGGCCGGTCCGCCGGGTGATCTTGAAGGCTGCCTCGTTCGCCTCGGTGCCGGAGTTGGTGAAGAACACCTTGCCCGGGGCATCGAAGAGACCGAGCAGTTTCTCGGCCAGCGCGATCTGCGGCGCGGAGGCGAAGAAGTTCGACACGTGGCCGAGCGTCGCGAGCTGCGACGTCACCGCGGACACCACGAACGGGTGCGCGTGACCGAGGCAGTTCACCGCGAGGCCGCCGAGCAGGTCGAGGTACTTGTTGCCGTCGGCATCCCACAGGTACGCGCCCTCGCCGCGCACCAGCACGCGCTTCGGCGCACCGAAGGTGTTCATCAGCGCACCGGAGTACCGCTCGGTGAGTGCGGCCTGGGAGCCGTCGACAGTGACGAGTTCGGTCATGAGGGGATCACCTGGGTTCCACTTCCGGCGTCGGTGAAGATCTCGAGGAGCAGCGAGTGCGGGACGCGCCCGTCGATCACGGTCGCCCGGGACACGCCCGACTGGACCGCGCGCAGGCAGGCTTCCATCTTCGGCACCATTCCGGAGGCCAGCGACGGCAGCAGCTCGGCCAGCTCGGCCGCGTCGATCTGCGTGATGATCTCGTCGCTGTCCGGCCAGTTCCGGTAGAGCCCGGCGACATCGGTCAGTACGACGAGCTTCTCGGCGCCGAGCGCGACCGCGAGCGCGGCGGCCGCGGTGTCGGCGTTGACGTTGTGCGCCTGACCGTCCTCGTCCGGCGCGATCGTCGACACCACCGGGATCCGGCCGGCGTCGATCAGGTCGACCACCGCCTCCGGCCGTACCTCGACCACGTCGCCGACCAGCCCGATGTCGACGTGCTCCCCGTCGACGAGCGCCGTACGGCGTTCCGCGGTGAACAGGCCTGCGTCCTCACCGGACATGCCGACCGCGAACGGACCGTGCGCGTTCAGCAGACCGACCAGCTCGCGGCCGACCTTGCCGACGAGGACCATGCCGACGACATCCATCGCCTCCGGCGTGGTGACCCGCAGGCCGCCGCGGAACTCGCTGTCGATCCCGAGCCGGCCGAGCATGTCGCTGATCTGCGGCCCGCCGCCGTGGACGACGACCACCCGCACCCCGGCGTACCGGAGGAAGACGATGTCGGACGCGAAGGCCTGCTTGAGCTTGTCGTCGACCATGGCGTTCCCGCCGTACTTCACGACGACCGTCTTGCCGTGGAACTCCTTCAGCCAGGGCAGGGCTTCGGTCAGTACGGCGGCCTTCTCGACCGCGTCTGCATGACTGTTCACGAGGAGTAGGCCGAGTTCTCTTCGACGTAAGCGTGCGAAAGGTCGGTGGTGAGTACGGTCGCCGAGGCGGGACCGGCGTGCAGGTCGATCAGTACGTCGATCTCCAGGCCGCTGAGGTCCGCATCGGACCGGTCGACGCCCTTGCCGCCGGCGACGCAGATGGCCGCGCCGTTCAGCGTGATGTCGAGCAGCGACGGGTCGAACGCGGTCGGGGCGTTGCCGACCGCCATCGCGATCCGGCCCCAGTTCGGGTCGGAGGCGAAGAACGCGGTCTTGCAGAGGTTGTCCTCGGCAACGATCTTGGCGGCGGCCAGCGCCTCGGCCTCGGTCGCGGCGCCCTGCACGGTGATGCTGACGTGCTTGGTGACGCCCTCGGCGTCGGCCTGCAACTGCTTCACCAGGTCAGCAGCCAGCACAGTCAACGCCGCCTCGAACGCCTCGGGAGTAACAGTCACACCGGAGGCACCCGAGCTGAGCAGGAGCACGGTGTCGTTGGTCGACGTACCGCCGTCGACGTCGAGCCGGTTGAACGTCTTCGCGACCGCGTTCCGCAGCGCGTGGTCGAGGTGCGGCTGGTCGAGTACGGCGTCGGTGGTCATCACGCTGAGCATCGTCGCCATGTTCGGCGCGCACATCCCGGCGCCCTTCGCGAACCCGCCGATGCTCCAGCCGTCCGGGTGCCGCAGCACGCCCAGCTTCGGCACGTTGTCGGTCGTCATCACCGCGGTCGCCGCGGACAGGTCGTGACCGGTCGTGGCGCCGAGGGCACCGACCGCGGTCTCGATCCCCGGGATCAGCTGGTCCATCGGGAGACGTTCGCCGATCAGGCCGGTCGAGCAGACGCCGATCTGCGCCGCGCCGACATCGAGCAACTCGGCCAGCTTCTCGGCGGACTTGTGCGTGTCCTGAAAGCCTTCCGGGCCCGTGCACGCGTTCGCGCCGCCGGAGTTCAGTACGACGGCCTTCAACGCGCCGGCGGTCAGGACCTGCTGGGACCAGAGCACCGGCGCGGCCTTCACCTTGTTCGTGGTGAAGACGCCGGCGGCGACGTTGGACGGGCCGTCGTTCACGACGACGGTGAGGTCCGGCGTACCGGCTGGTTTGATCCCGGCGATCACCCCGGCCGCGCGGAAGCCGGCCGGCGCGGTGACACCGGCGCTCCGATCGACTTGGGTGGCTGGGGTAACTGTAACGGTCACGGTGCGACTCCTACGAGAGGCAGGGCCAGGGCTTCGTCGAGCCCGATGGCCAGGTTCATGCACTGCACGGCTCCGCCGGCGGTGCCCTTGGTGAGGTTGTCCATCGCGGCCACGACGACGGCGCGGCCGGTGCGCTGGTCGAGGGCTACCTGCAACTGCACGGTGTTCGCGCCGAGGGTGGCCTGCGTCTGCGGCCACTGCCCCTCGGGCAGCACGTGCACGAACGGCTCGTTGCGGTAGGCATCTTCATAGGCCTGCCGGACCTTCGCGAGGTCGGTGCCATCGGCAATCGGCGCGCTGCAGGTGGCGAGGATGCCGCGGGCCATCGGGACCAGCACCGGCGTGAACGAGACGCTGACCGGCTGATCGGCGTACGGCGTGAGGTTCTGCTCGATCTCCGGCGTATGACGGTGCACCCCGCCGACGCCGTACGCCGACGCGGAACCCATCACCTCGGCGCCGAGCAGATGCGCCTTCGGGGCCTTGCCCGCGCCCGACGTACCGCTGACTGCGACCACCACCAGCTGGGTGGGGTCGACGAGCCCGTGCTGTACGGCGGGAAGCAGGGCCAGCGTGGAGACGGTGGGGTAACAACCCGGTACGGCGACCCGGTTCGACCCGCGGAGCTTGTCCCGCTGTCCGGGGAGCTCCGGGAGCCCGTACGGCCACGAGCCGGCGTGCTCGCCGCCGTAGAACTCGACCCACGCCTCGGCCTCGGTCAGCCGGAAGTCCGCGCCGCAGTCGATCACGGTGACGTCCTCGCCGAGCTGGTCGGCGATTCCGGCGGACTGTCCGTGCGGCAGGGCCAGGAACACCACGTCGTGACCGGCGAGATTCTCCGCCGTGGTCTCGACCAGGATGCGCCCGGCCAGCGGCACGAGGTGCGGGTGGTGCACGCCGAGCGCCGTACCGGCGTTTCCGCCGGCGGTCAGGGCGCCGATCTCCACCTCGGGGTGGCTGCTCAGCAACCGGAGCAGCTCGCCTCCCGCGTATCCGCTGGCACCGGCCACCGCCACCTTCACACTCATATGAATGAGTATGCCACGAACCGGATGAATATCCAACCGGTTCCGCCTCCTGAGACCACCAGCCAACCACGTGCTGTGACGCGCGTCATGTCACACGGCGCGTGCTGCCGCGTGTCCAGTGGTCGACGACGAACTCTGGAGGGTGAGATGGCGCGGATCGCGTTGGAGCATCAGCGGGGCTGGTTTGTCCGGCTGGCCGAGTGGGGCAGCCGGCGGAAGTACGGGACGGTGCTGGAGCCGGGGCAGGCAGCGCTGCACAACCGGCGGGTGCTGACGTCGATGCTGCTGCTGGAGGGGTCGGCGGCTCGGTGGAACAAGCTCGATCCGGAGCTGAAGGCGCTCGCGGTGATGGTGACGTCGGCGCGGATCGGGTGCAGCTGGTGCATGGACTTCGGCTACTGGGAGTTCCATCACCAGGGTGTCGACCCGGCCAAGCTGCGCGATGTGCCAGGGTGGCGGGACAGCGACGTCTACTCGGATCTGGAGCGCGCGGTGATGGACTACGCCGAGGCGATGACGGCGACCCCGCCGGAGGTCACCGATGAGCAGGTCGAGCGGTTGCGCGCAGACCTCACCGACGAGCAACTGGTCGAGCTCACGTCGGTCATCTCGCTGGAGAACTACCGCTCCCGCACGAACGCCGCCCTCGGGCTGACCAGCCAGGGCTTCAAGGAGACCTGCGAACTGAGGCCGGTCAAATGACCGAGGAACAGTTGGCGAGCGAGTTCGCCGAGCATCGGTCCGTGCTGGTCGGCGCGGCGTACCGCGTCGTCGGCAGCGTGAGCGACGCCGAGGACGTGGTCCAGGAGGCGTGGCTGCGCTGGACCGGGGTCGACCACGACGAGGTGCGCGACACGCGGGCTTATCTGATCCGCATCACCACACGGCTGGCGCTGAACCGGTTGCGGGAGCAGAAGGCCCGACGGGAGCAGTACGTCGGCCCCTGGCTGCCTGAGCCCCTCGCGACGGACGACGACCCCGAGGCCGCGGTCGAGCTGGCGGATTCGGTCAGCATGGCGATGCTCGTCGTACTCGAGACGCTGTCGCCGCTCGAGCGTGCGACGTTCGTACTGCGTGAGGTGTTCGATCTCCCGTACGACGAGATCGCGGACACGCTCGGCCGGTCGGAGCCCGCCGTACGGCAGCTCGCTCATCGGGCCCGCGAGCACGTCTCCGCGCGGCAGCCGCGGCACCACGTCGACAAGGCGCGCCACGACGAGGTGACGATGCGGTTCATGCAGGCGGCCGGGTCGGGCGACTTCGACCAGGTGGTCGCGCTGCTCGCGCCGGACGCTGTACTGATCAGCGACGGCGGCGGGAAGAAGAAGGCGGCGCTGCGGCCGATCCATGGTGCGGACAAGATCGCGCGCTGGCTGTTCGCGGTGATCGCCGAGAACCCGGGCTTCGAGGTCCGGATGGGAACGCTCAACGGCGAGATCGCCTACATCGCGTACGACGGGGACTCGCCGGACACGGTCGCGTTCCTGAAGACCGAGGACGGCCTGATCAACGAGCTGTACCTGATCCGGAACCCGGACAAGCTCGAGCACATCCACTGAGCCGTAGACTATCTGCAACTCAGTCGCAGATGGAGGTGCGGTGAAGTACCTGGCTATGGACTCGGACGAGGCGCTGGCCCCGGGGTTGCGGGCGGACCTGCTGGACACCTGGGTCGCGGCGACGAACGCGGGCGGCGCGGTCGGGTACACGCCGCCCGCGCCGGTCGAGCAGATCGCCGAGGACCTCGACGGCTCGCTCGGCCGGGTCGCGGCGGGCCTGGACCTGCTCGGCGTGCTCCACAACGGTGAGCGGTACGTCGGGATGGGCCTGCTGGTGAGTCGCGGGAGTTGGCTGCAGGAACACTGGCGCACGGTGCTGCGGGTGATGGTCCACCCGGAGCACCAGGGCAACGGCGCCGGCCGCGTACTGATGGAGGGGTTGCGCGGATCGGCGGTCGATCTCGGCCTCGAGCAACTCCAACTGACGATCCGCGGCGGGCTCGGCCTGGAGAAGTTCTACGGGCCGCTCGGCTATCGCATCGTCGGCACTCAGCCACGCGCGATCCGCCTCAGCGCCGACGACTACCGCGACGAGATCATGCTGGTGCAGGACCTCTAGCGGCGGGTTCGGGCCAGGGCCAGGAGGGTGGCGCCGAGGGCCGCGAGCAGGGTGCCGAGGGTGAGCACGATCGCTGGCGGGCCGCCGGTTGGTGGGAGATCAGCGCTGGTGTTTGTGCGGGGGTTCTCGATGGGCTCGGCGCCGACGGTGAACTTGACCGGGGCGGTGGACTCGCCGACTTGGTAGGTCGCCTTGGCGGTGCCGATGAAGGCGGCGGCCGGTTTGAGGGTGACCGTGCCGTCGCCGGCGACCGACCAGGTGCCTGTGCCGTCGGTGACGTGTTTGGCGCAGGTGCCGGTGGCCGTGCGGAGACAGACTGAACTCGGCCTGATCGCGCCGCTGTCGTTGAGGAGCGGGTTGACCGCGACCGGGTTGCCCGGCGTACCGGTTGCTGTGTCGGGCACCGCCTTGATCAGCAGTGGTCCGGCGACGGTCACGTCGAGGAGCGCGGTGTCGGAGGTGCCGTTCGCGTCGGTGACGCGGTAGGCGAGCGATCGCGTCGTACCGACGAAGCCCTTCGCGGGCGTGTACGTGACGGCGCCGTCTGCGTTGACCGCGTAGCTGCCTTCGCGTGGCACGGTGACGGACTTCTTCTCCTTGCCGTCGGCCGGGTCACGCAGTACGACGGAGGCCGGTCGGAGCGGTGCGGACGGGTCGCCGGGTTTGTCGTTGTCGAGGACCGGGACCACGACCGCCCTGCCGAAGGCGGTGTCGGCGTTGTCGTCGACGACGATCGGACGCACCGGCGCGACTGTGATGGTGATGGTGGCGCGGGCCGAGTTCTGGTTCGTGTCCTTGACGTCGTACGCCGTCGGTCGTGCGGTGCCCGTGAACGCGGCGACCGGGCTGAACGTGATCTTGCCGGCGGCAACGACATACGTACCCTGCGCGGGAACCGTCAGCTGGTTGACGAGCGCACCGCCCGGCCCGACCAGGAGCAGGGAGTCAGCTTCGAACTTCGCGTCCGGGCCTGGCTTGTCGTTCGCGAGGGGGTCGACCGTGACGGCGACATGCTGCTTGGTCCGCGTCACGTCCGGTACGGCGACCGGACGGTCCTGCACCGTGATCGTCAACGTGCCGTCGCCGACCGTTCCGTTGCGGTCGGCAACCTGGTATCCGACCGGAACCGTCAGCCCGGCGAACCCATCCTCGGGCGCGACCTGGATCGCCCCGCTCGGCTGCACCGTGAACGTCCCCTCCCCCGGCACAGTCAGCGTCGCCACCGGATCCCCGGTCGACGGATCAACCAGCTGCACGTTGCCCAACGGCGCGCTCGCATCACCCGGCTTGTCGTTCGCGAGCACGTCGACCGTCACCGGAGTCTCGTACGGCGTCGTCGCCGTATCGTCGGCAATCACCGGCGTGACCGGCGCGACCGTGACGGTGACCGACGCGCTCGCCTTGTTCCCGGTGGTGTCGGTGACCTGATACGGGACGGAGACGGTGCCGCGGTACGCCGGCTCGGGATCGAAGACGATCTTTCCGTTGGCCACCGTGAACACGCCCTGGCCCGGGATCGCAACCTTGCCGGTCCACGAACCGCCGTACAGCTGCACGCTGGTCCGATCGAGCTGCGCGCCCGTCCCCGGTTCGTCGTTCGCGAGCGGATCAACGGTGACGTTCACGTTCTGCTTGGTGGTCGCAACGTCCGCGACCGCCGACGGACCCTTGCCGACGGTCAGCACCAGCAGACCTTCGGCGGTCGTCCCGTTGCCGTCGGCGATCCGGTACGCCGTCGGCGTCGTCACGCCCTCGAACCCCTTCACCGGCGTGAACGTCACCGCCCCGCCGTCGCCGACGCGATAACTCCCCTCGCCGGCCCGCGTCATCGCCTTGCCGTAATGCCCGGCCGCATCCTTCACGACCAGGCTCGACGGGACCAGCGGCGCGGACGGATCACCCGCCTTGTCGTTCACCAGCACGTTCACCGTGACCGCATGCCCGTACGGCGTGATCGCCGAGTCCCCGACCGCCACCGGCCGGACCGGCGTCACGGTCATGCTCAGCGTGGTCGCCGCGTAGTTGCCGTCCGAGTCCGCGACCCGATAGCGGATCGGGAGCGCCTTGCCCTGGAACCCCGGCAGCGGGTCGAACTCGATCGCCCCGCTCGGCAGCACGGCGTACGTGCCCTGCTTGGGGACCGTCAGCTTCTTGCCATACTCGGTCGCGTCGAGCAGACCGATCGAGCCGCGGTCGAGGGTCGCGTCCGTACCCGGGATGTCGTTCGACAGCACGTTCACCGTCACGGTCACGTTCTGCAGAGTCGAGGCATGGTCGGCGACCGCGACCGGCGGCTTGCCGACCGTCACCGTCAGGCGAGCCGTCGTCCTGGTCCCGTTGCTGTCGGCAACCTGATAGGTCAGCGGTGTACCAGGTCCGCGGGAGGTCGCCGCCGGATCGAACCGGACCGATCCCCCGGCCGCCGTGTACACACCCTCGTTCGGGATCCGCACCGATGCCGTCGGCAACCCATCGGCGGGGTTGACGAGGAGCAGACTGCCCGGCACCAGCGGCGCCGACGGGTCACCGGGCTTGTCGTTCGCAAGCACGTTGACCGTGACAGTCTTCCCGTACGGCGTCCGTGCCGTGTCATCGGCCGCATCCGGAGTGATCGGGGTGATCGTGACTGTGATCGTCGACCGCGCGGACTGTCCGAACCAGTCCGAGATCCCGTACGTCACCTTGGTCGCAGCACCGGTGAAACCCGGCAGCGGATCGACCCTCACCGTGCCGTCCGGGTTGACCTGGTAGTCGGCCTGGCCTGGGATCTTCACCAGCTTCTTCAGCGAACCATCTGCCGGGTCCACGAGTGTGAGGCTGAGCGGATCGAGTCCGGATCCGCGCCCGGCGGTGTCGTTGTCCAACGGCTTCACCAACAGCGGAAGGTTCTGCTTGCCGGTGGCGGTGTCGGGCGCCACGGTCGGCGCGGGCGGCTTCGCGACGGTGACGGTCAGCGTTGCCGTGGTCGTCGTACCGTTCACGTCCGAGACGCGGTAGGTGACCGGCGTCGCGACGCCGGTGAACTTCGGCATCGGGTCGACCAAGACCTTGCCCTCCGGCGTTGCCGTGTACGTCGCCTGGCCCGCGATCACGACCGTTGCTGTCGGCTCCTTCGTCGTCGGGTCGGTCAGCCGCACGCTGCTCGGCACCAGCGGCACGGACGGGTCACCCGCGTCGTCGTTCGCCAGCACCGGCACGGTCGCGTTCGTGTCGTACGCCGTACTCGCAATGTCGTCGGACGCGTCGGGCTGCACCTTCGTCACCCGCACGGTCAGCGTCGACTTCCCGATCGCATCGTTGCTATCGGCAACCTGGTAATGAATCGGCGTCGCGGTTCCGCTGAACGTCGGCAATGGCTCGAACAGCACCTGGCCGTCCGGCTTGACCGTGTACTTGCCTTGACCGGCGACCACCAGAGTCGTCAACGGATCCCCGTCGGACAGCGCGAGCAACCGCACGGTCTCCGGCTTCAGTACGGCACCGGTCGGACCGGGCTTGTCGTTGTCGAGGACGGCAATGACCACCGACCGACCCTGCAGCGTGGTGATCGTGTCCGGGTTCGCGACCGGCGGCCCGGGCGCGTCGACGGAGACGGTGAGTACGGCGCGTGCCGGCGTACCGTTCTTGTCGAGGACCTGGTAGGTCAGCGGCGTACCGACGCCTTTGAACCCGTGCACCGGCTGGAAGCTCACCTCGCCGGCGGCAACCAGATAGGTGCCCTGCTGCGCGATCGTCACCTTGTCGACGAGCTGTCGGGTGGCCGGGTCGACGAGCCGCAGCGTGGTCGGCACAAGCGGTGCGTCCGGCGAGCCGGGCAGGTCGTTGTCGAGCACGGGTACGACGACGTCGGTGTCGAACGCGGTCGAGATCGAGTCGCCGTTGGCCGTCGGCGTGACCGGCGTGACCGTGACGGCGAGCGTGGACTCGGCGGTCTGCTGGGTCGTGTCGGTGACGCGGTAGCCGATCGACGTGCCGACGCCGGTGAAGTGCGGCTGCGGTACGAGGTCCACGCCGCCGTCGGGCTTCACGACGTACTCACCCTCGCCGGCGATCATCACCTTCTTCTTGAAGGTCGCGTCGGCCGGATCGCGCAGTACGACGGACGCGGGATCAAGTTGGACACCGGCCGCGGCGCGGTCGTTGGCCAACGGCTTGACCGACACGCTGACGTTCTGCGGAGTGGTCGCCGTGTCGGGCATGGCTACCGGGTGGTCCGGGAGCGAGACCGTGACGGTCACCTTGGCGGTCGCGGTGATGCCATTGCTGTCGGCAACGCGATACGTGACCGGCTCGGCCGGACCGACGAACCCGGGCACCGGCTCGACGCGGATCGTGCCGTCGGGTTTGGCGACGTACTTAGCCTGGCCGACCACGTTCACCATCTCGACGCATTCGCTGCCGTCGAGGAGGCAGAGAGTCGCGGGCGCCAGCGGGGCCGAGGGGTCGCCGGGCTTGTCGTTGGCGAGCACCGGGACGATGACCGCGGTGTTGAACGCAGTCGTCGCGGTGTCGTCGGTCAGCACCGGCGGTGGCGGCGGCGTGATCGCGAACGGGTAGTCCTCGACCTCACCCGAGTCGGCGGCTCCGGTCGACTTCTCGACCTGTACGTCGTTGTAGCCGACCCGCACCCGCGCGTACGACGCTCCGGCCTTGGGAGCGAGCTCGGACCACCGCAACGTGACGGTCGTCTGCTTAGCGGCGAATGCGGCGCAGGCTCGCTCGCCCGGCTCGAACGTGCCGTTGACGTTGAGGTCGATCCACGCGCACGCGCGCCCGGCCTTCGACGTACCCGCGAGCTGCAGGTCGGCGGCGTACGTCGTCTGGTTGGTGCGAAGCGGCTTGAAGACGACACCGTCGTCGGCCTGATCCGCTGCGGTCGGACCGGTGGTGCCGTTCGCGACGTCGGCGTTGTCTTCGGTGACGTCCTTCCCGAGCTGTACGTCGCTGAGCACCGACCACGCAGCGCCGTACGACGTGGGTGCGTCACCGAAGTCCTCGGGCGTGGACGCGACGATCGAGAACGCGTCGCCGGAGGAGGCGTTGTTGATGGCCGGGAGCTTCGGGTGCTTCGTGAATTGCGCGCTGATCGCGAACGTGAGCTTGTTGACGATGCCGTTCACCCGGACCGATCCGCATGCGGCGGTCGCGGAGGTGTCGAGACCGGACGGGGATTTGGTGTTGACGCAGTTCGGGCCGGCGTCGTGGTTGGCGGCGGTGATCGTGTCGCTGGTGACGGCGAGGTTGTTGCCTTGCCCAAGCTTCGTCAGGCTGAGGCCGGCGGTGGTCAGCTTCAGGATCGAGTGCAGCTCGGACTGCGCGATCGGCTTGCCGCTGTCGGTCCGGGTGACGGAGCCGCCGATGCCGCCGAGGTGCAGGACCGGGTTGCGGACGGGCTGGGAGAACGCGATCGTCACCGTGCCGCGATCGCCGCAGCCGCCGGTCGACGCGCAGTCGCCGGTGTTGACCACGACGTCCTGCGCGGGGACGTCCTTGCCGATCGCGGGCTGGTAGGTCGTCGGGCCGATACCACGGAAGCCGGCTGTTGTCGGGTCTCCGAGCTCGGTGTGCCCGCTCGCCGTGATCGTCTGCCGCAACGCCGAACCCGGCATGACCGCGGTCGCCTGCTCGGTGAACGGAGTGGCCGGCACCTGATACGCGTTCGCGGTGACAGTGGCCAGGCTCAACAGGCCGGTGGCAAGAAGAATGGCCCCCGGTCGGGTAGCCCGCATGTGTCCCGCCCTCCCGAACGATCAGGGTGCCGAAGTGCATCGGCCGCGGGCGGGCGGACCTGCGTAGACACAACGGTCCGCGCCGACCCAATGTTACGGGAGAATCACTCTCCGAGTTCGTAGATGACGACCTTGCCGATGCTGTGTCGGCGTACGGCGAGCTGGTCGAGTGCGGGCGAGACCGGGCCGTTGCGCGCATCGGCATACAGCCAGCGGACGCCGTACTTGTCGCGCATCCGTCGCAGTACCACGGCGGTCGGCGCAGTGAGGGCCTGGTTGGTGAGGGCGACGCGGTCCGGCCATGGCGACGCCTGCTCGGTGTAGCGGCGGCCGCCGTTGCCCTGTTTGGCCATCGCCTGGTTCGTGTACGCCCAGCCCTCGATCAAGGTGCGACGACCGGCGATCCCGCTGACGAGGTACCCGCGCGCATCGCAGCCCGGCGCCGTCGTACCGGCCGGGCGGCACCAGGTGTTGGTCGCGACGACGTCGGTCGGCGCCGAGTTCTCACCGAGCCACAACGCTGCCTCGGCCTCGTCCGGGTACACCCACCAGCGCGCGGCCCGATAGGTCGGCGCCTTCTCGGTGTCACCGCGTACGGCGCTTTGCAGGAACGAGCTGATGGGTGCCGTCGACAACAGCACGAGTACGACGAACATGCCGCCGCCTGCTTGCCGGAAGAACAGCCGCCACGCCGCGAGCAGGACCAGCGTGATGCCGAGGACGACGAGCAACATCCGCGTGCTCAACCACAGCTGCCGACCGGTTGACGCGGCCGGCACACCACGGGCCCAGACGAGCATGCCGGCGTACACGATCGAGAGCGCGAAGGCCGCGATCGCTATCGGGATTGGTCGACGCGAGGCGCGTGCACTGGTCGCGGCGAACCATCCGGCTCCGGCCAGGCTGAACGGTGCGGCCATGTAGACGAAGTACGACTCGCTCACCGACGGGTGGTCGATCAGCAGGTAGCCGGCCCAGCCCGCGATCATCGCGCCGAGCAGGAACCACGCGACCGGATCCTTGCGGCCGACAACACCGAACCCGGCCCAGGACATCGCTTGCAGAGTCAGCAGTAGCCCGAGCAGCAGGCTGAGTGTGCCGAGCACATGGCCGTGTGCGAGCGCTGGGAGGATCAGACCGCCGTCACCTGGTTGCGTGGTGTCGCCGGTGGCCGCTGTGTAGACCGGCAGCGACTTCAGTACGGCGAGGAACTGCAGCTGCGACCCACTGGTGCTGCCGGCCACCGTCAGGAAGGTGACTGCACCTACCAGAAGCAGTGCGACCGTCGTACCGATCAGACGCCACGGCAGACGTCGCGTGGTGATCAGTAGGTACAGCGCGGCCAGGCCGACTGCTGCGACCAGCAGAGGGAGCACTGTGGGCTTCGAACCGCCGCCGACGACTGCAACGGGAACAGCGAGCAGCCATAGCCGGTGGGTGCCGCCCTTGAACAGAAGCTCGATCAGGAAGATCGCGACTGCCACGCCGGCGACCATGCCGAATGTCTGCGACGGACTGAGCAAGCTGACCGGCGGTGCGAGGTTCACGCTCGTGTCGACAAGTAGGAACAGTTGCGGCGCGGCCAGTGCGAGAGCCGCGAGTACGCCGGTCCACCACGTGCGGCTGACGGTGCGGGCCAGTGTCGCGCAGACGAGGAGTGAAACGACCAGCCAGGGCAGTATCCAGAGCCGGAACAGCACGACCATCGGAGTGAGGCGGGTGGTGTCGACTGCGGCGGCCATGTCGGCGTTCGCGAACCAGTGGTACTCGAGCCGCTCCCCCACCACCTGTGGGATCTCGGGCGGCACCGTCCGGGTCAGCTCGTTCACCATCGACAGGTGGTAGAGGAGGTCCGGGTAGTACGCCTCGCCGTGCGGTGGCATCGGGTGGTACGCCATCACGCCGAACGTGGCCGCGCCCATCATCACCGCCGCCGAGACGGCCAGTCCCCAGGTCCAGACAACCGGCAGCGGTCTCGGATCGACGATGCGCCAATGGGAGCGCCCGAAGATCGCGAAGCCGATCAGGACCAGCGCCGGCCAGACGATCAACCAGCGTTGCCAGCCGAGCGCGGTGAAGATCGCCCAGCCGATCAGCTGCCAGGTCGCGCCGACGACCGAGCCGAGTCCGAGGTCCTCGGCCCAGTTACCGGTACTGCGCCAGGCCGCGCGGAGCAGCAGCGTGCCGGGCAGCGCGATCGCCAACGCGAAGTACGCGGCGTACTTGACGATCGGACCCGTTCCGACATCGCCCAGCGAAACGAACCCGCCGGCCGCTACCAGAATCGGCAGCAGCCACGGAAGCGACCTTTTCATCTGTCAGACGGGGCCTTGTGGTGCAGCGGTTCCTGATGGCCGTGGTCGCCGAGGCTGTCGTACCCGACGAGGAACTGCGGTCTGCGCTGACTCGACTGGAACAGGCGCGCGACGTACTCACCGAGCAGACCGAGGCACAGCAACTGGATCGCGCCGATCACGCTGACCGCGAGCACGGTCGACGTCCAGCCGGGAATGCTCCGGCCGGTCAGCTTGATCACCAGCGCACCGACGACGAACAACCCGGACATCGCGCCACCGAGCAGCCCCAGCCAGGTCGCCAGCCGCAGCGGCGCGGCGGAGAACGCGGTCACGCTGTCGAACGCGAGCCGCAGCATCTTCGAGAAGTTGTACTTCGTCGTGCCGGCGGCTCGCTCCGCCCGCACGTACCGCACCTCGGCGCTCGGGAAGCCGAGCCACGGGATCACCAGGCGGAAGACCCGCCCGTCGTCCGGCAACGCGTTCACCGCATCGACCACGCGTCGCGTCACCAGTCGGAAGTCGGCCGCGTCGAACGGGATGTCCTTGCCGACCAGGCGGCACATCAACCGGTAGTAGAGCCGGGCGCTGGTGCGCTTGGCCCACGAGTCGCTGGAGCGGTCGGAGCGTACGCCGTACACAACGTCGACGTCCTGCTCGTTGACCGTTTCGAGGAACTCGGCGATGACCTCCGGCGGATCCTGGAGGTCGGCGTCGATCGTGACGACGTACTGACCGCGGGCGCGCCGGAAGCCGGCCGACTGCGCGGCCTGGTGACCGCTGTTGCGGAGCAGCCGGACCACCCGGAGCTGCGGCCAGTCCTCGGCGGCCGCGAGCAGCAGGGAGGCGGTCTTGTCCCGGCTGCCGTCGTCGACGACGAGCAGCTCGTAGGTGATCCCCAGGCCGTCGAGCAGCGGGTGCATCCGCTCGAAGAAGATCGGCAGCACCTCCTCCTCGTCGTACATCGGTACGACGACGGAGAGCTCGGGGTGCGGGTCCCGCATCGGGTCACCTTTCGGATCTGAGGTGGCTGACCTTACTAGGGCACTCAGGGGGAGATGGCCACCGCGCCGGTCCGGCGGGGGTCGCCGACGGCGAGGAGGCCGTCGGTCGGATCCCAGAACGCGGCCGCCACGCCGCCGAAGTACATCGAGTGCGGCGGCATCGGGCGGGTCGGGAGCGCGGTCGAGCCGGAGACCGGGAGGTCGTCCTCGTAGTCGACGACGATGTCCTCGCGGACGCGGACATGCAGGCGTGGATGCTCGACGGCTTCGCGGAGCGAGAGACCGCCGTGGGTATAGAGCGCGTAGACCTGGGCGAGCGCGGTCGGGATCCGGTCAGATCCCGGCGAGCTGATCGCCAGTACGGCGCCGTCGCTCTCGCGACGGGCGACGCTGGGAGCCATGTTCGAGGTGAGGCGGGTGCCCGGCGCGAGGCTGTGCGGGCCGCCGTGCAGGAGCTCCTGCTCACCGAGGGCGTTGTTCAGCCAGATGCCTGTGCCTGGGGTGAGTACGCCGGAGCCGTAGCCGGACGAGACGGTGATCGCGCACGCGTCGCCTTCGTCGTCGACGACCGATACCGTCGCCGTACTCGGTGAGGTCAGCGCGCGCAGGTCGCCGGCCGCGGCCAGGTCGAGCAGCTTCTGGCCTTCGAGCCGCCGGACGTCTTCTTCGTCGAGCTCCGCGAGGCGGCGGCCGAGTACGGCGTGCTGCACGTCGACGAGTCGCTCGATCTCGAACTGGTTCCAGCTGCCGTCGGCCGGTACGCCGTCGAGCAGCGCGAGCATCGCGGCGGCGGCGACTCCCCCGACGGCCGGCGGCGGGTTGGTCGCCAGGCGCCAGCCGTTCTGCTTGACGACGAGAGCCGGACGGACGACGGCCTCGTACGCCGCGAGGTCCTCGGCGGTGAGGATGCCGTCGTTCGCGGCCATGTCGTGGATCAGGAGCTGCGCGAGCCGGCCGGTGTACATGGTCTCGGCGCCGTCGCGGGCGATCAGCTCCAGGGCTTCGGCGAGCTCGGGGATCACGACGGTGCTGCCGGCCTTGATCACCTCGCCGTCCTCGTTGTGGACGACGCCGTGGCTGGGCTGGTGCCAGCCGAAGATGATCTCGTGGGTGAAGCCGAGGTAGTACCCGGACGTGCGGCTGAGCGGGAAGCCGTTGCGGGCCACCTCGATCGCGGGCTGGACGACCTCACGCCACGCTGCCTTACCGGCCCGCCGATGGGCGAGATCGAGGGCCTTCATCCCGCCGGGAGTCGCGACGGAGCCGTGGCCGACGGTGGTCGTCGTACCGCCGCCGTAGTCCGTGGTGATGTCCCAGACGCCTTGGCCGAACCGATCGCTCGACAGGCCACGGCCGGGCATCTCGACCCAGCCGTCGATGGTGATCGCCTCACCACCAGCCACCTGCAACGTGACGAATCCACCCGAGGCCGGCGAGACGACGCCGATCTCGTTCACCATCGTGACCAGGGTGGCCGCGATCGCAGCGTCCACCGCGTTGCCACCCTCGGCGGCAACCCGCACGCCGGCCTCCGCGGCCGCCTCGTTGGGCGCGGCGACCGCCACCCGCGGGTGACGGCCGCTCATCGCGCCTCCTCGGTCATGGAACTAGCCGACCCGTTGGACGGCGTTGAACCGGTCGACGGTGACCTGGACGGCGGCCTGCCGGGCATCGGCGACCTCGTTCTCCTTCAGGGTCCGGTCCGGCGCCCGGAAGCGCAGCGCGAACGCGAGCGACTTCTTGCCCTCGCCGATCTGCTCGCCGGTGTACACGTCGAACAGCCGGACCGACTCGAGCAGCTGACCTGCGCCCTCGGCCAGCGCGGCCTGCACGTCGGCCGCTGCCACGTCGGCCGCGACGATCAACGCCACGTCCTCCTTGGCCACCGGGTACGACGAGAAGGGGTGCGCCGTGATCGACTCGGGGCCGGCCGCGATCAACGCTTCGAGGTCGAGCTCGACGGCACTCGAGCGGGTCGGCAGACCGAACGCCTGGCAGACCTTCGGGTGCAGCTCGCCGGCGTGGCCGACCACCTTGCCGTTGACCGAGAATTGCGCGCAGCGGCCTGGGTGCCAGGGCGCGAGCTCGACGTTCGTGACTACGGGCTCGACACCGACTGCAGACGAGATCAGCCTGGCGATCTGGACGGCGTCGGCCCAGCCCGCCGGTCGGCCCTTGCCCCACCAACCGGTCGGGGTCAGGGAGCCGGTCAGAACTACGCCGATGTGCAGCGGCTGGTCCGGCAGGGCGTCGTACAGCGACTGGATCTCGGCGTCGCTCGGCCGGTGCGCGACCGACGGGAGCGGCGCGGGCTTGGTCTCGGCCTTCGGGAGGAAGACGAGGCCGGTCTGGAAGATCGCCAGGTCGGTCGCGCCGCGGCCGACGTTGCGCTCCGCGGTCCGGAGCAGGGTCGCGAGCAGCGTGGTCTGCATCGACGGCTCTTCGTCGGAGATCGGGTTGACCAGCTTCACCGTCGTACGGCGTGGGTCGTCGGCGGGGAAGCCCATCGCGTCGAAGTCCGCCTCACCCGTGAACGGGTAGGACACCACCTCGGTCAGCCCCGCACCGACCAGCGCCGTCGCCACCCGACGCCGCCGCCGCTGCGAAACCGTCAGCCCCTGCCCACCAGGCGCGGCAGGCAGGATCGACGGCACGTTGTCGAACCCGAACAACCGAATAACCTCTTCGGCAAAGTCGTTGGGGTCCCGCAGATCAGGCCGCCACGACGGCGGAGTCACCGTCAGCAGATCATCACCAGCAAGGTCGACGGCCGTCGCGGAGCCGCCGACGGCGGCCGGTCCGCCTTCAGCCTCTTCCCCGCCCGGGCCGGCCGCAGGCCGGGCCGGGGCGTCGATGACGAGGGCGGGGGCGTGGACGCCCGCCGCGAGCGGCGCGGGCACCGCGTCCGCGGCGGCGCGGTCGACGGTGCAACCGACCGACCGCAGGTGCTGCAGCGTGTCGGCGATGGTGATCGGCGCACCCGCAACGCGGGCTGCGTGGTCGGCGCGGAAGTTGACGGGAGCCGGGGACGGGTGGGTGTCTACGACTGTTTCGTCGGGGAGGATTGTGCCGTTGGCGTACTCGGCCAGCAGGTCGGCGACCCGCTGGGCGGCGTACCTCGGCAGCAGCGGGTCGACCTCGCGCTCGAAGCGGCGGGACGCCTCCGACGACAGCTTGTGCCGGCGGGACGCGCGCGCGATGACGATCGGGTCGAAGTGCGCGGCCTCGATCACCACGTCCGTGGTCGCGTCGGAGATCTCCGTCGACGCCCCACCCATCACTCCGGCGACACCGATCGCGCCGGAGTCGTCGGTGATCAGCAGGTCCTCGACGTCCAGCTCACGGGTCTGGTCGTCGAGCGTCATCAGCTTCTCGCCGGCATTCGCCCGCCGTACGACGATCTCGCCGGACAGCCGGGCCTTGTCGTACCCGTGGATCGGCTGACCGAGCTCGAGCATCACGTAGTTCGTGACGTCGACCCCGATCGAGATCGGCCGCATCCCGGACGCGAGCAGCCGCTTCTGCATCCACCGCGGCGACAACGCCTTCGCGTCGATCCCGGTCACCGTCCGGGTGACGAACACGCTGCACGCCTCGGCATCGTCCACCCGCACCGGGTACCCACCGGAACCCGACCCATCCAGCGCCAGCTGAGCAGGATCCTTCAACGCAACGCCGTACGCCGTGGCCGCCTCGCGCGCGACCCCGCGGATCGACAGGCAGTACCCGCGATCCGGCGTCACCGCGATATCGAGCACGTCGTCGGCCAGCGCCAGCAGCTCGATCGCGTCATCGCCCGGCGTCGCCTCACCCGGCTCCAGTACGACGATGCCGTGCGTACCGTCATCGCCGAGGCCGAGCTCCGCGCTAGAGCAGATCATCCCGTTGGAGATATGCCCGTACGTCTTCCGCGCCGAGATCGCGAACCCACCGGGCAGCACCGCACCCGGCAGCACGACGACCACGAGATCGCCGACGGCGAAGTTGTTCGCGCCGCAGACGACCCACTGCGGCTCGTCCTTGCCGATGTCGAGCGAGCACCAGCGGATCGTCTTGCCGTTCTTCTGCGGCTCGTCCTCGAACGTCAGCACCTTGCCGACGACGAGCGGACCGGTCAGGTCGGACTCCTCGACGGTCTCGACCTCGAGGCCGGCCCGGATCAGCTTCTCCCCGACGTCGCGACCGGTCACCCCGGCCGGGAGGTCGACGTACTCACGAAGCCATGACAGTGGGACCCGCATCAGATCTCCATCCCGAACTGGCGGCTGAACCGCACGTCACCCTCGACCATGTCCCGCATGTCCTCGACCCCGTTGCGGAACATCAGCGTCCGCTCCAGACCCATGCCGAACGCGAAACCGGAGTACCGCTCGGTGTCGATGCCGTTGGCCTGCAGGACCCGCGGGTTCACCACGCCGCAGCCGCCCCACTCGATCCAGCCCTCGCTGCCGCAGGTGCGGCACGGGCGGTCGGGGTTGCCGACGGACTCGCCGCGGCAGACGAAGCACTTCAGGTCGACCTCGGCCGACGGCTCGGTGAACGGGAAGAAGTTCGGCCTCAGACGCGCCTCGAGACCCTCGCCGAACATCGAGACGACGAAGTGGTCGAGCGTGCCCTTCAGGTGCGCGAGCGTGATGCCCTCGTCCACCACCAGGCCCTCGACCTGGTAGAAGACCGGCGTATGGGTCGCGTCGAGCTCGTCGGTGCGGAACACGCGGCCCGGGCAGATCACGTAGATCGGCGGCTTGCGGCTCAGCATCGACCGCGCCTGCACCGGCGACGTGTGCGTCCGCAGCACCTTGCCGGAGCCGGCCGGCTCGACGAAGAACGTGTCCTGCATCTGCCGCGCCGGGTGGTCGGGCTGGAAGTTCAGCGCGTCGAAGTTGAGCCACTCGGCCTCTACTTCCGGGCCTTCGGCGACATCCCAGCCGAGCGCGGTGAAGACGTCCGCGACCTGCTCGGAGATCAGCGAGAGCGGGTGCCGCGCGCCGAGCTCGGGGGTGTGCCACGGCAGCGTCACGTCGACACGCTCGGTGGCCAGCATCTGCTCCTCGTGCGCGGCCTCGAGGACGGCGAGCCGGGACGCGAAGCCCTCGTTGATCGCCTTCCGGGCCGCGCCGATCCGCTGACCGGCCTCCTTGCGGGCCTGCGGCGGCAGCGCGCCGATCTCCCGGTTGGCCAGCACGATCGGCGATTTGTCGCCGAGGTGGGTGGACTTGGCTTCCTGCAGGGCGGCCAGATCGGCCGCCTCGGTAAACGCCGTCAGTGCCTCGTCGCGGGTCCGCTCCACCTCTTCGGCATGCAGCGGCGTCACTTCGACCGGGTCGTAATCAGTGTTGGGACCGGACATGGCTCGCTCTCAATTCGGAACTTCTGCGAATTGCAGTCTAGAAACCCGAACCCCAAGAGCGTGAATCGGCTGTCCACAACCCTGTGGATCAGCCCATTTTGTATCTGCCCCGGACGATCGCGCCGAGGACCGCCAGCGCGGCCAGCAGCGCGCCGACGCCGACCGGCAGCAGGAAGATCGGATACGCCGATGGCCCCGGCGCGCGGTCTTCCAGGATGAGGCAGGTCGCCGCGGTCACGACGTACCCGAGAGCCAGCATCGTGGACACGACGCCGGCGGCCTGCGCCCATTTGAGAACGAACCGGTGTGATCTCCGCCAGCCGATCGCGAATGTCACGAGAGCGACCGGGATCAGCACCAACGTGCAAGAGAGCATCAGATTCACGACTCCCTGCGCGTCACTCCCCTGCAGCATGCGCACATCGTGTCAGTGCACTGGGTCGTCCACCTGTGCCTGAGCGGAGTCCTGCACCTTGGCCTCGCCACGCGGCAGCAGCACCAACGCAACCACTGCACCCGCGATCGCACCGCCGGCTCCGACGGTCATCGAGATCGACATCGCGTCAATGAATGCGTGCTTGGCGGAGGCGAAGAAATCCGGCCCGAGTGCGAGGGTGTCCGCGATCGACTTCCGGGCTGCCTCCGGCACGGAGTCCGGCAGCGCCGAGGAGTACGCCGCCGCGAGCACACTGCCCAGTACGGCGACCGACAGCGCCGCACCGGTCTGCTGCACGGTGTCGTTCATCGCCGAACCCACACCGCGATGCTCCGCCGGAACGGCCTGCATCAACAGCGTGTACGCCGCTGGTCCCGCCAGGCCACCGCCGATGCCCATCACCAGCAGGCCGATGATCAGCAGCCCGTATCCGCTCGAGTCGGACACCCGCGTCAGGATCGCGAAGCTGCCCGCGATGATCAGCAGCCCGAGAGAGATCAGCGTCCGGTCCGCGACCTTCTTGCCCAGCGCAGCCCCGAGCCCGTTGAAGGCGGCCGCGGCAACGGCGTACGGAATCAGCGCCAGCCCAGCCTTCAACGGGCTGTACCCGAGCACGAACTGCAGGTACTGCGTCAACGCCAGCAGCAACCCGCCCGCAGTGAACGACAGCAGCACGATCGAGAAACTCGTACCGCTGAACCGGCGATCCCGGAACAGCGCGAGCGGCACCATCGGGTGCTCACTCCGCTTCTCCCACAGCGCGAACGCGGTCAACGCGACCACTCCGACCGCGAGACCACCAAGGACCCGGGCGGATCCCCAGCCGTGCGCCGGGATCGACACGATCGCCCAGACGATCGACGCCATTCCGACGATCGTCAGCACGGCGCCGACCGGGTCGACGTCGCGCGCCGGACCCTTCGACTCGGGGATCAGCGCAAGCGTGCCGATGATCGCGAGCGCGGCGATCGGCACGTTCAGCAGGAAGATCGAACCCCACCAGAAGTGGTTCAGCAGCACGCCGCCGATGGTCGGACCGGCGACCACGCCGAGCATCGCGACCATCGACCAGCCGGCCATCGCCTTGCGCTGCTCCTCCGGCGGGAACACGGTGAACAGCAGCGACAGCGTGCTCGGCATCAGCAGCGATCCGCCGACGCCCATCAGGAAGCGGCAGGCGATCAGCTGCCACGGATTGTCGGCCAGCGTCGCCAGCAGCGAGGCCGCGCCGAAGATCACCAGGCCGAGGAGCAGCATCTTCCGCCGGCCGAATCGGTCGGACAGGCTTCCCGCGGTCAGCAGCAGCCCGGCGAACGCCAGGATGTAGGCGTCGATCACCCACTGGATGTCCGCCGGCGTCGCGCCCAGGTCGCGCATCAGCGACGGGATCGCCAGGTTCAGCACGGTGTTGTCGACGACCAGAACCATCAGGCTCAGGCACAGGATCAGCAGGATCCACCAGCGACGCGGGTGACCGGTCGCTGCGGGCGTGTCAGCGGACGTCTCGGAGGACTCGAACGGTGTACTAGTCACTCGCACACTGTACGACAAACTCGTACGGTGTGCGAGTGCTTTGTAGGATGGGCGCATGAGGGAAACGATCTGGTCCCGGCAACGCTCAGCTGCACCGGCGCGCGAGACGCTCAGCCGGGAGCAGATCGTGAAGACCGCGATGGAGATCCTCGACAGCGAGGGGGTCGGCGGGCTGAGCATGCGCAAGCTCGCCGCCCGGCTCGGCTCCGGCGCGACCAGCCTGTACTGGCATGTGCCGACGAAGGACGACCTCGTCGACCTGCTGATCGACCAGGTCTGGGCGGAGATCGACGTACCCGAGCCGGAGCTGGCCGGGTGGCGGAGCGGGGCGCTGCTGTTCGGGCACAGCCTGCGGTCCGCCGTACTGCGGCATCCGTGGCTGCCCGAGGTGATGTACACGCGGCCGAGCATCGGGCCGAACGCGATGTCGCTCGGCGAGCGCGGTCTGGTGCTGTTCGGAGCGGCCGGGTTCACGCCGCGCGAGGTCGATCTCGCGATGGGGAGCGTGATGTCGTACGTGCTCGGCACGGTCAGCGCCGAGGTCGCGACCCGGGAGATGGTCCGGAAGTCCGGCCGCTCCGAGGAGAGCTGGGTGAGCGAGCTGCTCGAGCAGGCGCAGTCGGTGGCGACCGACTACCCGCAGATGCAGGAGTCGGTCCGCCGCCGTACGTCGGTGAACCTGGACTCCGAGCTCACCGAGAACTTCGTCTTCGGCCTCGACGCGCTGCTCGACGGTCTGCAGGCCCGCGTCAAGAAGTAAGGCCGAACCACGGCTCCTTGGCGAGCTCCTCGTCCAGCACCTTGCGATCGCCCTCACTGGCAACGAGCTTCGTCAGCTCACGAGCTTTCTCCAGCTCGACGCGTGCGGCGGCTGGCTGACCTGTCGCCGCCAGCGCCCGAGCCAGTGCCTCGCGGGCGAACGGTTCGTCCCAGTCGCCCATCTGCTCGGGGTACGTCTCGATCAGCTCGAGACAACGCTTTGCATGTTGCAGCCCGACCTCGACGCGTCCGATCCGGAGCGCCACCCGTGCGATCAGGTGTTCGCCGCGCGCGTGATTCGCTTCGTTGCCCGCCTCCAACCAGTGCAGGCAGGCGGCGTAAGCGCCGTACAGCAACCGCTCCTGGTCTTCGAGCGGGCTCGTCTCGTCGATCTCTTCGAGCAGGTCCCAGGTCTCGTTGTTGAGCTCGACGCCGAAGTACCGGTGCAGCTCGCGGCCTTCCACCAGCTCGGTGGCGACCTTCTCCATCAACTCCGGCCAGCTGGCCAGGCCGTACTCCCGAGCGATCGTCAGCTGTGCGTCCCGCAACGTGAAGGTCGCCTCGTCATACGCCGGGTGATGCGCGCGAGCCCGCTCGATGGCATCGGGCCGGCCTTTGACGACCGCCTTGCGGAGCTCCTTCGCCCGGGCGCGCAACTGGCTGAGACTCGCCTTCGCGGGCAGGGGTGTAGTCGACATCATCAGTCCTTCCAGACAGCCCGCTCCGCTGAATCAGACCGTCCCGAAGGGTTCACCGGTCGATACAGGTACTACTCCCACCATCCAGGTGCACTCAGTGCTTGCCGCGGAGAAGAGGCGCCCTGGCGCGCGCTAGCCCAACGCTGACACGCGATGCCCCGCCCCGTCAATCAGCGTGGCAGCTGGATCGGGTTGGTCCAGGCGCGGTGGCCGGAGGCGTCCTCGATCGTGATGCGGCAATGGGTGTTGCGGAAGAGGGTGAGGGGAAGCGCGCACTCGGTGAGGTCGGTGCCTTGGGCAAGTTCTGCGCCGGGGTGGCCGCCGGTGAGGAGGATCTTGGTGGCGGGTGAGCAGCGGACGGCGATGACGTCGCCTTCGATGCGTACGTCGTACAGCTCGGGGCCGGTGCTGGAATAGAAGTGACCGGCCTTCAACGCGGTCAGGAGGGCGTCCGGGTCGAGGGCTTCGGCGCGGACGTGGACCCAGGCCTGGCAGGGCGGCGGGTCCTGGGGTTGGAGGTGGGCGTCGTCGGCGGCGTACGTCGTGAGGCGGTGGCCGCGGTTGAGCAGGACGTCGGCGAGGTGCCAGCTGTCGCCGCGGTTCTCGCGGTCGGACAGGGCGTTGTAGACCTCGATCGAGTGGGCGGCGTCGAGGCTCTCGGCGTCGGCCGCTGTGAGGAGTGACGCTGACGGGTGAGCCATGCCGATGAAGGCGCCGGCGGCCCGGGCTCGGCGGGCGAGTTCAGGACCGGTCTCGGAGTTGGACGGGGACGCGAAGTTCAGCGGCAGGCCGGCCGCGATGATGTGCCACTGCTGACCGGCTTCGGTCCGCGGGGCGTGGAGCTCGGCGCCGATCAGCGTGGTGAATCCGTCCGTCCGCAGGTCTCTGGTGTCGGTGACCGGGTACCCGTACTCGGGCCGGAAGTGGTCGGTGATCGCGACGAAGTCGTACCCGGCGTTGCGGTACACGTCCGCGGTCTCGCGTGGCGACAGCGCTCCGTCGGACAGGTTCGTGTGGGTGTGGAGGTTTCCGCGCCAGAACCGGCCCGGTTGATCGAAGGTCATCGGCGTTGGGCGCGGGCGGAGGCGTACAGGCAGATCGCGGCGGCGGTTGCGAGGTTGAGCGACTCGGCGCGGCCGTAGATCGGGACCTTCACGGAGTGGTCGACGATGGCGTTGAGGTCGTCAGGCAGGCCGTGGGCCTCGTTGCCGAACAGCCACACAGTCGGCTTGGCGAGCGTCCCGTCGTCGATGCAGGTGTCGAGATCGGTAGCGCCGTACCCGTCGGCGGCGAGCACCTGCAGACCCTGCTCGCGCCAGGCCTCGACGGCCGTGACGATGTCGACGTCCACGGTGACGGGCACGTGGAAGATGCTGCCGACGCTGGCCCGGACCGCCTTCGGGTTGTGCGGGTCGACGGACTCCGCGGACAGTACGACGGCATCCGCGCCGGCCGCGTCCGCAGTACGGATCAAGGTGCCGACGTTGCCGGGGTCGCGGACCTGTACGCCGGCCGCGATCAGCTTGCCGGTCGGCGCGAACGGCACGGTCACCAGCGTGCAGACGGCGACGACGCCCTGCGAGGTGACGGTCTCGCTCAATGCCTCGACAGCGGCACGGTTGACCTCGAACCACGGGACGCCGGCCGCCGCGGCGAGGTCATACAGGTCACGATGACGGGTCGCGACCTCGGGTTCGGCGTACACCTCGACGACGAGCTCGCGGTGCTCGAGAGCTTCCCGGACCGCCTGCGGGCCTTCGACGAGGAAGCGGCCGGCTTTGCGCCGGAACGCACGAGTGGCGAGCCGCCGAGCCTGCTTGATGCGCGTTGATTGCGCGGTCAGCAGACCGGGACTCGCCACTGTGGTGTACGGGTGTTGCTCAGGCCGCGGCGTCGGTCTTCGGCGCGTTCACGTCCGCCGGCAGGGCGGCCTTGGCCACCTGCACGAGCGCGGAGAACGCCGCCGGGTCGTTGACAGCCAGGTCGGCCAGGATCTTGCGGTCGACCTCGACCTCGGCCAGCCGCAGGCCCTGGATGAAGCGGTTGTAGGTCAGGTCCTCGGCTCGGACCGCGGCGTTGATCCGCTGGATCCACAGCTTGCGGAAGTCGCCCTTGCGCGCCTTGCGGTCACGGTAGGCGTAGACGAGCGAGTGGGTGACCTGCTCCTTGGCCTTGCGGTACAGCCGCGAGCGCTGGCCGCGGTAGCCGCTGGCCTGCTCCAGTACGGTACGACGCTTCTTGTGGGCGTTGACTGCCCGCTTCACGCGTGCCATGAGGTGTTACTCCTTGTATTTCTGCGCCGGAGAGAGGTAGGCCCACTCGGCGGGGATGTTCGGGGGGTTATGGGTGCTGCTCAGATGCCGAGAAGCTTCTTGGCCTTCTTCGCGAACGCGGGTGCAACCTCGACGGTGCCGCTCAGGCGCCGCTTACGCTTCGACGTCTTCGCCTCGGCGAGGTGACGGACACCGGTCTGCTCGCGGCGAACCTTGCCCGTGCCGGTGATCCGGACGCGCTTCTTCATCCCCGAGTGGGTCTTCATCTTCGGCATGGCTGTTGTGCTCCTGATTATCTTCGTTGACTCGAACTCTGGTGTGACCGGCTCCGGCTGCTGTGACTGACCTGGCGGCCGGAGCGTTCCGTCACTCCGGGTCGAGGTTGTCGGCCGGACCCTTCGGCTTCTTCGTGACGCCGGCGGCGCGTTCTGCCTCGTGGGCCTGGGCCTGCTCGGCGCGTTCCGCGCGCTCCGCCTGCTCCTCGGCCTCCCGCTCGGCCTTGCGCTGCGCCTTCTCGGCTTCCACGTCCACGCGCGCCTCGGACTTCTTCTTGTGCGGTCCGAGCACCATGATCATGTTCCGGCCGTCCTGGCGCGGCGAGGACTCGACGAAGCCGAGCTCGTTCACGTCTTCGGCCAGCCGCTGCAGCAACCGGAACCCGAGCTCGGGCCGGGACTGCTCACGTCCGCGGAACATGATGGTGATCTTGACCTTGTCCCCGGCCTTCAGGAACCGGACCACGTGACCCTTCTTGGTCTCGTAGTCGTGCGGGTCGATCTTCGGCCGCAGCTTCATCTCTTTGATGATGGTGTTGGTCTGGTTCCGGCGGGACTCGCGCGCCTTCTGCGCGGTCTCATACTTGTACTTGCCGAAATCCATCAGCTTGCAGACCGGAGGCCGCGCGGTTGCCGCGACCTCGACCAGGTCGAGATCGGCCTCCTGGGCCAGCCGCAGTGCGTCTTCGATCCGGACGATGCCAACCTGCTCACCGTTCGGTCCGACCAGTCGCACCTCGGGAACGCGGATGCGCTCGTTGACGCGCAAATCAGTGGTGATGGGTCCTCCTGGGTTGAACTAGTACTGGTGCCACCTCGTCATCGCCGCGAGCCCCCTGGAAAACACAAAGGGCCCTCGTGCGATCACACGAAGGCCCAATTCCCAGATCGACGACGCCCCAACCCCTCCGGGTGGTACGCCGTACGATCGCTGTGATGCTCCGGATATCCTCCAGAATTCCTCAGCGTTGACCGGGACCCGCCGACTGTTCATCGACTGGGTGGGAGGTGGCCCTCCGCTTAGACCAGAACCACTGGTAACCCTCGAATATTCCACTCAGGGGTCACCAACAGACCGGGTCGGTCGCCATGTAAGAGTAACAGCATGACCGACGCAGATGCCACTTCGCAGCCCGACGCCGTGCAGCCGGACCCGCTCTCGACCGCTTCTCGTGACATCGCCGAGGTTCCTGCCGTCGAGATCATCTCGACCGCCGCACTTCACCTGATGAGCGCCGCCGCCGTCAACCTCGGCCTGGCCGCCGACCTGCCCGACCACAAAGACCTCGACGAGGCCCGCTCCCTGATCGATTCCCTGGCCGGCCTCCTCGACGCAGCCGCCCCCTCCCTCGGCCACCACCACGCCGCACCGCTCAAGGACGGCCTCCGCTCCCTCCAACTAGCCTTCCGCGAAGCCAGCTCAATCCAGGACGAGCCCGGCCAAGGCCCCGGCGAGAAGTACACGGGCGCCGTCTTCCCCGCCGCCTCCGATCGCGGCTAGGCAGCTACCGGCCCTGCGCATGCCGGCCTCAGCCCATGCCGGCGAAGAAGTTGAGGATGCCTGTTGGGGCGTCGGGGGCGAAGGAGATGTTCAGGTTCTCGGCTGATTCCTTGGCGGCTTCTTCGGCTCGGGGGAAGAGGGTTGATTCGTAGGTGGTGAGGGCTGCCTCGGTGTCCTCGGGGTTGGCGATGAGGGCGGCGGCCAGGTCGGCGGCGTCCTGCATGGCCAGGTTGGCGCCTTCGCCTGCGAACGGGGACATCAGGTGGGCGGCGTCGCCGAGGAGGGTGACGCCGGGGACCCGGCTCCAGCGGTGCCCGATCGGCAGGGCGTGGATCGCGCGCGGGGTCAGCTCGCCGTCGGCTTCCTGGACGAGACGGAGGTAGCGGTCGTCCCAGTCCTTGAACTCGGCCAGCAGGTCGTCATTCGTGACCGCGGTCCACGGCTCGTCGACTCGCGCTGCGGCGTACACGTGCAGGCGATCGGGTTCACGGTGGGCCAGGAAGCCGCGACCATTACCGAGGGCCATCATCATGCCGCCGCCGATCAGCTCGGCTGCGTCCCGGTGGCGCGTGTCGGGGTCGAGCAGATTCAGCTCGGCGAACGAGAGGCCGAGGTACGCCGGGGTCGCGTCCGAAACCAGTGGCCGTACCTTCGACCACGCACCGTCCGCCCCGATCAGAAGGTCGGCGGTGAACGTGCTTCCGTCGGCCAGCCGAACCTCGCGATCGTTGGAGATGCCGACGACCTTCGAGCCCCAGCGGATCATACCGTCCGGCAAGCTCCCGAGCAGCAGGTCACGCAGGTCACGACGATGCACCTCCGGCCGGCCGCTGCCCTCGTGGTCGTGCGACAACCGCAGTACGGCGTGCTGGTCGTAGACCTTCATCGACTCGCCGCCGGGCATGATGATCCGCAGGAAATCGTCGTACAGACCGGCTGCCTTCAGCGCCGCCTGACCGGACTCCTCGTGGATGTCGAGCATGCCGCCCTGCGTGCGGACGGTCGGTGACGATTCAGCTTCGTAGACAACGGCCTCGATGCCGTTGACGTGCAGAATGCGGGCCAGCGTCAAACCGCCGAGGCCGGCGCCAATGATCGCGATCATGCTCGTTCTCCTTCTGTGCGCGGAGTGCCGAGCACTCCGTTTTCTGTACGTGGAGTGCCGAGCACTCCGTCTTCCGTGCGTGGAGTGGCGAGCACTCCGTTGATCAGTGCGCGGACGCCCCAGGAGGTCCGGTCCGGGCCGGCCCCGCTCAGCAGGTCCTCCCCCAGCGCCGCGATCCGCGGATGCGTCTCGGGTTGGACCGCTCGAAGGGCGGCGGCCACCGCGTTCCATTCCTCGGGGTCGTCGCCACCCGCATGCTCGGCAGCGGTCGAGGTGGCCAGTTGCAGCAGCAGATCGACACCCCATGACGCCTGCCGGGGCGGCACATCACCTTCGTCGAGCAACGTCAGGATCGACTCGACCAGCCTCAGATAGTTCTGGCCGGATGGCCGCGCACTCACGGCCGACTGCGCGAGGCTCGGATACTCGAAAAGCACCAGCGTGTACGACGCCAACACCGCCTGAAGCCGATCCCGCCAGTCGCCCTTCGCGTCGACCGGCGAGAGGTCCACGGCGCCGAGCAACTCGTCGAGCACGGCAGCGTGCAACTGGGCCGTGTTGCGGAAGTAGACGTAGAGCGAAGCAGGCCCGGTATCAAGCTCCTTCGCCAACCGCCGCATCGTGACGCGACCCAGCCCCTCGGCCCCCATCACGTCGACAGCAGCCGCGACAATCCCCCGCCGCGTCAACGCCTCCTTAGCCGGCCGCTCCCGCCGACTCCTCGGCTCATCCATGCTTCCAGCCTAACGAACATGTTCGTTACGAACAAGTTCGTCGTGTGAGTAGACCCATCGCGGTGCTACGCGCGGCTCCTTCGTCGCCGTGCTCCGCGCCGCCCCACCCACCCCCGGGCTTATCGCCCGGAGCATCTTTCCGGCTGCCGCCGGGACCTTCCGGCTGTCGCCGGACTTGCGGGCTGCCGCCCGCACCCGTGCGCGCTGCCGCGCGTGCGACTGCACCCGCGGTGCGGCTGGTTCGTATCTGGCGAGGTGGCTGCGGGAGGACCCGTGGCGACACCGGTCCGCACTCGTCGAGGCGGATCGTGGATGGCCCCACCTCGTCATGCCCGGCGGAGCGAGGTCGTGCCAACAGCACCCACCACCAGCCCAACCCACCAGCCGACGCCACCCACCAGCCGACGCCACCCACCAGCCGACGCCACCCACCAGCCGACGCCACCCACCAGCCGACGCCACCCACCAGCCGACGCCACCACGAGCCGACGCCACGGCGTAGCGGTCACGCGCCGAGGGGCAGGTTCGTACGCTCGAGCGCTGGATGGGTGGGAGCGACGCGCACCACCGCGACGAAGGAGCTGAGCGTGGCACCGCGGTGGGCCCGCCGTCAGCCACCTCGACAGGCACGAACCCGCCGCACCACGAGGCCTGCCGCAGCCGCCTCGCCAGATACAAACCCGCCGGACGACGGGCCCCCGCGCCGCAGCCACCTCGCCAGATACGAACCAGCTGCACCACGGAGGCGGTCGCCCGCACGGGTGCGGGCGATAGCCCGCAAGTCCGGCGACAGCCGGAAAGGATGCGCCGGCGATAGCCGGAAAGGATGGGCGGGGCGGCGCGCAGCACGGCGACGAAGGAGCCGCGCGTAGCACCGCGATGGGCTGACATCCTCATCAAACAATTCAGATGGTGCCAGGGGTCGACCGCGAGTACGGTCGGCGGTCGTGTCTGATGACGGGATGCCTGCGCCGGTTGCCAAGCTCGACGCTCAGGAACTGCTTCGTGAGGTGAATGAGCGGTCGGGGGCCGGGCTGACCTTCGTCGGGCGGGCGGCTGCGGGTGAGGTTGGCGCCGGGTTTGTGCGGTGGCCTGATGGGCGGGATGGGGTTCTCACGCGCGGGTTCGGTTCGCTTGACGACCTGCGGCGTACGGCGAGGGTCCTCGACGCGGCGCGGTCGGGTGGGTTGCCGGTGCCGCAGTACCAGCTGTTGACCGAGGTGACCGACGGGGTGGCCGTCGTCCAGGAGCGTCTGCCGGGTCGGCCGCCTGAGGTGGTCGACCGGGCGCTGCTCGAGGGGATGATCGCGTTGACCGATCGGTTCGCGGGGCTGGGCGCTGATCTGCCGGTGCCGTCGATGTATCTGCTCGAGAGCGGACCGGGCTTCTGCCTGCACGAGTCTCTCCTGCGGTACGACGGTCGCACGCGACGGCTGCTCGACTGGGTACGCGAGGTCGGTCGCGACGAGCCGAGCGGGATGACCGGTGACGACCTCGTCCACCTCGACTTCCACACCGGCAACGTGCTGGTCGACGAAGCCGGCGAGCTGACCGGCATCGTCGACTGGGACGGCATCGGCCGAGGCGACCGCCGCTTCGGCCTCGTCACCCTACGGTTCGACGCGGAGTCGCGCCTGCGGTTCGACGCCGAGAGGCGACCGCCGCACGTCGCCGCGATCCAACTCCAGCCCGATGCCGACACGCGACCGCCGCTCGACGCGGCGACGCGACCCGTGCTTGACGCCGAGCCCCGATCCCAGTTCGCCGCCCAGACGCAGCCGCGGTTCGACGGCGAGTCCCCGCTCCAGCTCGACGGCGAGACCCGACCCCGGTTCGACGGCGAGACAGGGCTTCGGTTCGACGCGGGCTCGGAGCCGCTCGACGCGGAGCTCGGGTGGTTCGATGAGTTGCTTGAGGGTGTGTTGGAGCCCGGCGTGCTGCGGTTGTACTGGGCGCATATGAGTTTGCGTCTGGTCGACTGGTCGATTCGGCATCACGGGCCGGCCGACACCGCGCGTTGGCTGGACTTCGCCGAGACTCGGATGAGCTGAGCACGGTCGCTTCGAAGTCTTTCGAAGCGGCTCTGTGGCAGACCCCGCGCGGACTACTTTCGCGGCCGAAGCCTTCGATCGGAGGGCTCGGACACGAGGGGAAACAGCATGCGCAAGATCGCGACAACTGCCGCGGGGATTGCTGCCGGTGTGCTCGGGATGGGTATGGCGCTGGTGCCCAGCGCTCAAGCGGCGACGCCATGCCCGAGGGGGGCGGTCTGCATACGTGAGACCGACGGGCACATCCTGGCCAAGAACATCTTCTGGAGCTTCGGCCCGCACAACCTGTCGGGCGTCATCGGCTTTCATGTGATCGTCAACAACCAGACCAACAACGCAGGCTTCAAGGTCTGCAAGGGCTACAACGGCGGCGCACCCTGCGGCCCGGTGAACCGCTGGGTCGGCGAGTCCCAACCGTCCGACCTCACCACGATCAATTCGTTCGTGCTGGTGAAGTAGCAGCGCCTGATCGCAACCCGTTTCGGAGCAGACCGAAACCGGGCCGGAGCGCCCCACAGCGCGGCGGAAGTCTCCTAACTTCGAAGTGCGGTCTCCGACCGGGGACCGTACGGACAAGAGGGGACGAAAGCATGCGCAAGATCGCGATGACTGCCGCCGGAATCGCCGCCGCTGTGATCGGTACGGGCGTGGCGCTCGCGCCGACCGCCGACGCGGCGACCGCAGGTACGGCGACGGCGTGCCCGTCGGGGGCAGTCTGTCTGCAGGAGCCGAACGGCAGCATCCTGAGCAAGAACATCTGGTACAGCTACGGCGCGCACAACCTGTCGAACGTGATCGGCACCAAGACGCTGATCAACAGCCAGACCGGCGGCGCGGGCTTCCAAATCTGCACGGGCTCCAACGGCACCGGCTGCGGTCCGGTCTACCGCTGGACGGGCCCGGCCGAACCGCACGACTTCACCCCGATCAACTCGATCGTCCTCGTGCGCTGACAACAACCGTGCCGGCTCCGACCCCCACCCGGGGTGGGTGCCGGGACGGCGGGCGTTCGCGTGAGGGCTGCGTGTTCTTCGCGTGGGTTTTTGACGGGGTTGTTG
>NZ_JBHXSQ010000003.1:1472592-1603249 GCF_042715335.1 Kribbella sp. NPDC058693 | reverse complement strand
CTCCTGCTCCATCGCCGCATCCCCAACCCCCAACGGCGGCGGACACCCCCCCCCCGGGCGGGCCCCCCCCCCCCCCGGGGGTCGGAGCCGGCACGGAGGGCTATCCCTTGACGGCTCCTTCTTCGACGCCTTTGAAGAAGAAGCGTTGGAGGGTGGCGAAGACGATCACGATCGGGATGAAGGCGATCATCGTGCCGGCGGCGATCAGGCGGGGATTGTTGCTGAAGGTGCCGGACAGGTACTGGAGGCCGACGGTCAATGTGTATTTGTTCGGGTCGGTGAGGACGATCAGCGGCCAGAGGAAGTCGTCCCAGGCGCCGATGAAGGCGAAGATCGCGATCACACTGATCGTCCCGCGGACCGACGGCAGGCCGACATACACAAACCGTTGCCACGCGTTCGCACCATCCACGATCGCGGCCTGGTCGACCTCCAGCGGCAGAGCACGGAACGCGTTGTACATCAGCAGCACGTTCAACGCCCCGATCATGCCGGGCAGCGCGACCCCGAACAGCGTGTTCGCCAGGCCGAACTCCCGCACGGTCACGTACTGCGAAATGATCGTGACCTCACCCGGCAGCACCAGCGTCGCGAGGAACAACCCGAGCACGATCCGACGCCCGCGGAACTGCAACCGCGAGATCGCGAACCCGGCCAGCGACGCCCCGATCACGTTGCCGCCGACAACCAGTACGGCGACGACCAGCGAGTTCCGCGCGTAGTCCAGCACCGGAATCGTGTCGGTGACCTCTTTGTAGTGCGAGAACGTCGGCTGGGCCGGCAGCAGCCGCGGGATCCGAGTGTAGATGTCCTCCCCGGATCCCTTCAGCGACGTCGACAGCTGCCACAGGAACGGCCCGATCGTGATCAGCAGCACGAACACGAGCAGCAGATACCGCACGACCTTCTCGCGCGGCGACACCGTGTTGAACCCGAAGGATCCCCGTCGACGACCGGCAGGACGTGGAGTCTCCGACACGTCGGCCGGGCGCACCGGATCGGTCACAGTCGTCATGCTTCAGCTCCTCTGCGGTTCAGCCGAGCCAGGACGAGCATCGGTACGACGGTGACGAAGAACAGCACGATCGACAACGCGGACGCGTACCCGAGGTTGCCCTCGAAACCCTGGCTGTACTGCTGGATCAGCATCACGACCGAGTTGTCGCGCCCACCCGGACCGCCCTTGCCGCCGCTGAGGATGAACAGTTCCGAGAACACCCGCAGCGCCGACACCGAGATCAGGATCGAGATCAGGATCATCGTCCCGCGGACCCCGGGGATCGTGATGTGCACGAACCGCCGGAACGGCCCGGCGCCGTCGACCGCGGCCGCCTCGTGCAGCTCACGTCCGACGTTCCCGAGGGCGGCCAGGTAGATGATCATGTAGTACCCCAGCCCCTTCCAGATCGTCAGACTGATTGCGCTCAGCAACAACAGCCATTGGTCGGACAGGAACGGCAGCGGCCCGGAGATGAACCCGAGCTTCTCGGCCATCCCATTGACCAGACCGCGGTCGTCGAGGATCCACTGCCAGATCAGCGCCACCACGACGGCGGACGCCACCACCGGCGTGTAGAACGCAGTACGGAAGAACGTGATCCCCGGCAGCTTCTTCTCGACGAGTACGGCGAGCAGCAGCGGCAGGACCGTGAGGAACGGCAGGCAGACCACCATGTAGATGACGCTGTTCAGCAGCGCCCACCGCAGCTGCTCGTCGTGCAGCAGGGTCTCGAAGTTCTTCAGCCCGACGAAGTGGCCGCCGCCGATCGGCCTGGCGTTCGTGAACGACAGGATGACGGTGTTGATCGACGGCCAGAGGTTGAAGACGAGCAACCACGCGAGTGCTGGGATCACCAGCACCCACGGGGTGAACCAACGGTGATACCTCATTACTGGGTGAGAAGCTGGTTGGCCTTCGCCACCGCCGCGTCGAGGGCTGCCTGGGAGGTGATCTTGCCGGAGATCGCCAGCGAGATCTGCTGACCGATGAAGTCGTTGGTCGCGCCACTGATCACCGGCGGCTGCAGGTTCTTGGCCTTGGCCAGTGACTGGAACGCGAGCACCTTCGCGTCACTCTCCGGCGTACCGTCGGACTTCGAGAAGTACGGGTCCTGAGCAGAGGCCTTCGTCGACGGGAAGATGTTGACGATCTTCGCGAACGCGGCCTGGCTCTCCGCGTTGGTGACGAACCGTGCCAGCGCGATCGCCGCGGCCTGGTTCTTGGTCTTGGCCGACACCGACAGACCCTGCACGTACAGCGGCGGCGTGTCGAGCGCGGGCGACGGGACGACCTTGCCCTTCAGCGACGGGTTGTCCTTCTGGAAGTCCTGGATCGCGTTGCCGCCGCCGGTGGTCCACGCGACCTTGCCCTGGGTGAAGAGCTTGGAGTTGCCCAGGTACTCGTTGGTCAGGATGTCGCGTGGCATGTAGCCGGCCTTGTACGCGTCGCGGTACTTGTCCAGCAGTGCGGCGGCTTCGGGAGTGTTGAAGACGAACTTCTTGCCGTCGTCGGACAGGATCTTGACGCCCGCGTTGGTGAAGTCACCGATGCCCGGCAGGCGCGACATCAGGTACTCCTTGCCGCCGGTCTTGTCATGCATCGTCTTCGCGGCCGCGAGCAGCTCGTCGAAGGTCTTCGGCGGGTTCTTCACATCCAGACCGGCCGCGGCGAACTTGGTCGCGTTCCAGTAGTCGATGTCGGTGTTCAGGTACCACGGGTAGCCGAACGTGCCGTTCATCCCCTGGTACTGGTACGCCTGTACGCCGCCCTCGACGTACTCGTCGGCAAGCTTGGAGTCGGCCGCGCCGACGTCGAGCAGCATGTTCTGCCTGGCCAGGCTGAGGGCGAAGTCCGGCGGCAGGTTCGTGACGTCGGGCAGCTGGCCGGCCGACGCCTGGCTCAGCACCTTCTTGTCGTAGCCGTCGCCGGGCTGGTCGAGCCAGGTCACGTGCGTGCCCGGGTACTTCGCCTCGAAGGCCTTGATCACGCCCTCGACGTACGACGTGAACTTCGGCTTCAGCGCCCACGTCTGGAAGCTGACCTCACCGGTCACCTGGGCGTTCGCGTCGACGGTCGGCTTGGCGCCACCGCTGCCGGAGTCCTCGGATCCGAGGCCGCAACCTGCCAGAGTGAGAGCGGCGGCGGCAAGGGCGGCCACCGGCGCCAGACGGCGTCTACGCATGGAATCTCCTGGGTTTGATAAACCGGTATAGCTCCTGCACTATCGGGGATCGTAGAATCCGCTGTCAAGGGTGAGGGAGGATCACGTGGCCAGACCGACGATCGCGGATATTGCGACCAGGGCGGGGGTGTCCAAGGGTGCGGTGTCGTTCGCGCTGAACGGGCGGCCCGGGGTCAGCGACGCGACCCGGGAGCGGATCCTGAAGATCGCCGAGCAGATGAGCTGGCGGCCGCACAGCGCGGCCCGGGCGCTCGGGGCGTCGCGGGTCGACTCGGTCGGGATGGTGATCGCGCGGCCGGCCCGGACGCTGGGGGTCGAGCCGTTCTTCGCGCACCTGCTGTCCGGCGTACAGTCCGGCCTGTCCGCGGAGTCGATCTCGCTGCAACTGCTGATCGTCGAGGACACCGCGGCCGAGATCGAGGTGTACCGGCGGTGGGCCTCGGAGCACCGCGTCGACGGCGTGATTCTGGTCGACCTGACGGTCAAGGACCCGCGGGTCGACGAACTCAAGGCACTCGAGCTGCCCGCCGTGGTGATCGGCGGCCGCGGCGGCAAAGGCGCGCTGGCATCGGTCTGGGCGGACGACCGCGACGCGATGCTCTCGATCGTGGAGTACCTCGCCGCGCTCGGCCATCGCCGGATCGCCCACGTCGCCGGTACGCCGAACTTCCAGCACACCCAGCGCCGGATCCGCGCCGTCCGCGACGCGGCGCCCCGCCTGGGCCTGGTGGATTCGCCGTCCTTGACCACGGACTTCAGCGACGCGGAGGGTGCCGCGATCACGCGCAAACTGCTCTCGCAGTCCGTGCGGCCGACCGCGATCGTCTACGACAGCGACGTGATGGCGGTCGCCGGACTGGGCGTCGCGATGGAGATGGGCGTCTCGGTCCCCGGCGACCTCTCGATCGTCGCCTTCGACGACTCGATCCTCACCCAGCTCATGCATCCGGCCCTGACGGCGCTGTCCCGTGACACCTTCGACTTCGGTCGCCAGGCCGCCGAGGTGCTGCTCGAGACCATCGCCGACCCCACGTCGGTCATCAACCGCCGCACCGCAGACCCGGTGCTGACGGTCCGTGAGTCGACCGCTCCCCCGGCGTGATGTTGCTCTTCGCGCCTAAACCGATTTAGCATCCTCGGCATGCCTTCGGTTCCCAGGTTCGGCGCCAACTACGTCCCCTCCAGCGGCTGGTTCTACAGCTGGCTGGACTACGACGGCGCCGCAGTACGGCGGGACTTCGCCGACCTGGCCGCGATCGGGCTGGACCACGTCCGCGTGTTCCCGGTCTGGCCATGGATCCAGCCGAACCGGGCGATCATCCGCGAGCGCGCGGTCGCGGATCTGCTCGACACGATCGACGCCGCCGCGGAGTACGGGCTGTCCGTCGCGGTCGACCTGATCCAGGGTCACCTGTCCAGCTTCGACTTCCTCCCGTCGTGGGTGCTGACCTGGCACAAGAGCAGCCTGTTCGAGGATCCGACGGTCCGCGACGGCCTCACGGCGTACGTCGACACCGTGGCGCGCGCGGTCGCGACGAAGCCGAACGTCTTCGCGATCACGCTCGGGAACGAGGTCAACAACCTCTGGCCCGACAGCCCGACCACGCCGGATGCATCGACGGCCTGGGCGCAGGATCTGCTGACCACGCTGAAGAAGGCGGCGCCGGACGTGCTCGCGCTGCACTCCGTGTTCGACGACGCCTGGTACAAGGCCGACCACCCGTTCCACCCCGTTGACGCCGTGGATCTGGGTGACCTGAGCACTGTCCACTCGTGGGTTTTCAACGGGGTCTCACGAGTGGACGGTCCCCTCGGGCCGGCCACCCTCACCCACGCCGACTATCTGGTCGAGTTGGCCCGCGCCACCTCGCTCGACCCTGCGCGACCCGTCTGGCTGCAGGAGATCGGCGTACCCGGGCCGGATATCCCCACGGACCTGCAGGCCGAGTTCACCCGCCGTACGCTCGAGATCGTGCTTCCGAACCCGGCACTGTACGGCGTGACGTGGTGGTCGTCGCACGATATCGACCGCAGCATGCTCGACTTCCCGGACCGCGAGTACGACCTGGGTCTGTTCACCGTCGACCATCAGCGCAAGCCTGCTGCACAAGCCCTCGCCGACGTGATCGCTGACGTCAAGGCGAACGGCGTACCGTCCACGCCGGATGCCACCACGCTGACCGCGCCGGCCAACCTCCGCACCGAGCCGGCCCGCCGCCCGGAAGTTGCCCCCGGCAGCGAATTCCACCTGCGCTGGGTCGAGGCCCGAACGGCAGGCCCGGTCCGCATCGTCCTGCCCTGATCGCGTTACTGCTTGGCGATCAGTACTTCGATGCCGTCGAGGATCCGCGCCAACCCGAACTCCAGGTCGTCGTCGAGGCCGTCCTCGTACTCCTGGTTCGTGTACATCGAGGTCAGGATCGGGTAGTTGCCGTCGATCAGCCTCGGGACCAGGAAACGGCCCACCTGTTCGGCTTGGACCGGGGTGTTGTCACTCGAGCCGAGCTGGCGGGCGAGGTTCGCGTAGTTGCGGGCGTAGCCGTCGAGCAGCATCAGGCAGCCGAGGTTGTCGTGCTGGCTGAGTCCGGTCTCGGCGAGCGCCTGCAGCATGGCCTCGACCCAGCGGAGCAGGTTAGGCGTGACGGGCGCGCCACGGATCGGTACGTCGAGCAGCCACGGGCGATCGTCGTACAACTTCACCTGCGCGTCGACCCACGCGATCGCGGCCGGGCGCCAGCCCTGCGGTAGCTCGGGCGGCAGGCCGACCGCCTTCTCGTGCACGAGCACGATCAGCTCTTCCTTCGACCGGACATAGCGGTACATCGCGTTCGTGGTGACGCCGAGGTGCGCCGCGATCCGCTGCAACGAGATCGCCTCGAACCCGTCCCGGTCGCCGAATTCGATGCCGGTGTCGACGATCTGCTCGATCGACAACGCCGGCTTCGGCCCGCGCCGCTGCACCGGCAGCACACCCCAGGACAGGGCGAGCCCCGGCGGCAGCTCCCCGCGGTCCTCGGTCATGTCTCCATCCTGACGCACGACGCCAGGGGCGTGACAGGGGTGCTAGCACCACCCTCGAAACGGGTCCTGAGCAGCGGGCGGCCGAAACTGTTCAACCCCTACGCTTTTTCACATCGAACCTCCGGAAAGGAACCCAGATCATGTACACGCTGCTCGAACCCCTCCTGACCCCCGACCAGATCAAGCTGACCGACGCCGACCGCCGCGCCGCGGTCGCCAAGCTCGACAGCGCCGTACGGCAGGCCGCCCTCGCTCCCTCACAGGCCAGCGAGCGGCAGTTGCAGCTGCTCACCGCCGAGACGCGCGGTGAGCTGCGCAAGATCATGGCCGGCGTTCCGGACGCGACTCCGCCTCGCGGGCTGACCACGGCTCTGCGTGCGTTCACCGGCGTGTGGCTGGTGACGTGTGTCGTGCAGTTCGTGATCTGGGTGGCGCTGGCGATGTTCGGTCACTTCGACGGGCCGTGGTGGCTCTGGTCGGACCTCGGCCTCGGCGCGGTCGTCGCGATCCTGTGGTGGACGAACGAGTCCTACCACCGCAAGTCCGACGTACTGGTCGCGCCATGAGCGTCCAGCTGACCGACGTACGGAAGGTGTACGGCACCGGGCCTGGCGCTGTTGACGCGCTGACCGGTGTCACCTACGGCTTCGAAGCGGGCACATTCACCGCGGTGATGGGACCATCCGGGTCTGGCAAGAGCACGCTGTTGCACTGCGCGGCCGGGCTTGATGTGCCGACCTCTGGGGAGGTCGAGTTGGCCGGGCGGTCTCTCCGCGGTCTGGACGAGACTGCGCTGACGGAACTGCGGCGCGAGTCGGTTGCCTTCGTGTTTCAGTCGTTCAACTTGATGCCGGCGCTGACGGTGCGGCAGAACGTCGTACTGCCGTTGACGCTGGCGGGGAAGTCGCCGGATGACGCATGGGTGACTGAGGTGATCCGGCGGGTCGGGCTCGATGCGCGGATGAAGCACCGGCCGAGCGAGCTGTCCGGTGGTCAGCAGCAGCGCGTGGCGATCGCGCGGGCGTTGGCCGGGCGTACTGCGATCACGTTCGCGGATGAGCCGACCGGCGCGCTCGATACGACCACTGCGCTCGAGGTGTTGACGCTGCTTCGGGATCAGTCCCGCGAGCTCGGTCAGACGATCGTGATGGTCACGCATGATCCGGTCGCGGCGTCGTACGCCGATCGCGTGGTCTTCCTCGTCGACGGGCGGATCGTGTCCGAAACCGCCCGTCCCACCGCCGAGGCCGTCGCCGCGGAACTCGCCCAGCTGAGCGCCGGCCGCTTCTCACCCATGGAGAACTGACATGTTCCGCCTCGCCGTCACCACCCTGCGCTACCGCACCGCCGCCTTCCTCGCGATCTTCGTCGCAGTCCTCCTCGGCGGAGCACTCCTGGCCGCCGCCGGCGGCCTCCTCGAAACCGCCCTACGCCTCAACGCCCCACCCCAACGCCTGTCCGCCGCTCCCGTCGTGGTGGCGGGCGACCCCGCCTACCATCCCCCCAACGGCAGCGGCTCCGCCGCCTTCCCAGAACGCCACCGGGTCGACGCGGCCCTGGTCGCCAAGCTCGCAGGTACGCCGGGCGTAGCTAAGGCGATCGCAGACAGATCATTCCCAGCAGCCGTCACCGGCAGCTCCGCCGAGGTGCTTGCGGGGCACCCGTGGAGTTCGGCGGCGCTTACCCCGTACCAGCTGCTGAGCGGGAGAGCTCCCGTTGGCGGGCAGGTTGTGCTCGACGAGCGGCTGGTCGGCACCTCCAAGCCTGGCGATCACGTGACGGTGACCGTGGCCGGCGAGCCTCGGGACCTGGTGTTGGCTGGGGTTGCGGTGGCTCGGCATCGGGTTGATGTGCCGGCGGTGTTCTTTGCGGATGGGGATGTGCCGGCTGGGGTGGACGCGATCGGCGTGTTTCCGGCGGATGGGACGTCGGCTCGGGAGTTGGCTGAGCAGCTGGAACTGCCGCAAGGGGTGAAGGCTTACACGGGTGACGACCGCGGTGTCGCGGAGTACCAAGGGATTGCTACGAGTCTGCCTTTGATCATCATGTCCGGCGTCTTCGGTGGGATGGTGGCTGTGGTGATGGCGCTCGTGGTGTCGGCGACGATCGGCTTGTCCGTCCGCCAGCGTCGTCGTGAGCTCGCGTTGCTGCGGGCAAGCGGTGCGACCCCGCGGCAGGTCGGCAAGATGGTGATCGCCGAGACCATGCTGGTCGGCCTCATCGGGCTGGCAATCGGCCTACTGGCCGGCCGGTTCGCGGGCAACTGGATCTTCGGCCTGCTCGCCGACGGCGGCATCGTGCCGCCTCAGCTCCGCTACGACCAAGGCCCGCTCCCGTTCGCCGGCGCAGCCATCCTGACGTTCGCAGTACTGCGAATCACCGTCGGATTCGCCGCCGGCCGCGCCGCCCGGATCCGACCCATCCAGGCCCTCGCCGAGGCCGCCGTACCGAACGTCGCCCTCAGCCGCATCCGCATCATCGGCCTGGTCTTCGCCGGCGCCACCGTAGCGATCGCCCTGTCGACCCCGTTCATGGGTCCGACCAACGCTGCCGCGATCGGCGGCCCGGCCGGCCTGACCGGTTCGATCGCCGTCGCGATCCTCGCCCCGCTGGTGATCCAACGCGCCCTGATCCCCCGCATCACCCGGTACGTCGAGAACCGCGGCACCAGCGGAGTCCTAGCGGTCATCAACCTCCGCGTCCGCGCAGTCCAGTTCGGCGCGATCCTGATCCCCATCACCATCGCCACAGCGATTGCCGTAGGCAACATCTACTCCCAGACCACCCAACAGAAGGCAGCCGAAGAAGCCTTCACCAGCAACCTGGCCGGCAACGTCGTCATCACCGGCGGCATCCCCGCCTCCCTCACCAAAGCAGCGAGCGAACAACCCGGCGTCACCGCATCGTCCGAACTCGTCCGCAGCAAAGGCTGGATCGAGGAGCCGTACGACACCTCCCACACCAGCGACGCCTGGCCCCTCCTCGGCCTCAGCGGCCCGATCTACAAGGACAAGGTGACCAAGGGCTCGCTCAACGACCTGACCGGCAACACCATCGCCTTGCCACCAGGTACGGCGAAGAAGCTCAAGGTCGACGTCGGCTCCGAGATCGGGGTGCGCCTGGGAGACGACGCACTGGTCAAGGTCAAGGTGGTCGCACTGGCCGAAGGCCCGTCCGGCTACCAATCCCTCCTGCTCCCCGCACAACTCCTCGCCGCCCACACCACAACCGGCCTACCAAGCCAGCTGGTCCTCAAGACCGACGAGAAGCTCCACCTGGACCTGTCGAAATGGCCCGGTACGACGATGGGCGGCCGCGAGCTGCTCGCCGACGGACTGGACACCGGCCTCGGCGTAGACGCGTGGATCGGCTACCTGCTGGCCGCGATCGCAGTCGCTTACACCGCCATCGCCTCGGTCAACACGATCGCAGTCGCCGTACTCGACCGCCGCCGCGAATTCGGACTGCAGCGCCTGACCGGATCGACCCGCCGCGAGGTCTCGCGAATGCTCGGTCTCGAGGGTCTCCTCATCGCAGCACTCGGGCTGGTAGCCGGTCTGATCACAGCAGCGTTCACTGTCCTCCCGATCGCGATGGCAACCCGAGGCTGGCCGATCCCGTCCGGTCCGGTATGGGTCCTGATCGCCTGGATCGCGGTCGTCCTCCTGCTGGTCCTCCCGACCACCGCGATCACCGGTCGCATCGCGATGCGCGCCAAGCCGATGGACGCGCTCAGCTCACCCGTCGGCTGATTCGATCCACCCGTAGCCGCCGTCCTCCAGGCGAACCACCTGGAGGCCGGCGGCCAACCGGCGTACGTCGTCGGTCTCGATCACGCCCGCGGCCGGGCCGGCGATGTCGAGCACGATCGCGGCCGCGCCTTCCTGGATCGCCGCGGTCGCGACCAGCTGCGCCTGGGCCGGCATCGGCCGCGCGTCCGGGCTCCACCGGGCCAGGCTCTCGGTGCCGGTGAACGCGAGCAGCGCGTTCCGCCCGTCCTGCCCCTGGAGCAGCGCGACGGCCATGTCCGAGGTCTTGTCGTGCGCGAGCCCGTTCTCGTCGTACTCAACCTCGCCAAGCATCGCCACCACCGGCACCAGCAGCCGCGCCCCGGTCGGTCCTGCCAGCGCCGCCAGCACCGCGCCCTCGTCACCCTCCGCGAGCGCGGTCGCAAGTGCGGGGTCCGCCGTACCGTCGTCGTTGTCGAACCCGGTGAAGGCCAAGCGGCGCTCTGGTTGCATGCGGATATTGTCCCCGGAGGTCTCTTTCAGGGGTGCGTCAGGGCTCTTCCCCTCTTGGTTCCGGGCGGGACTGTGCGAGCCTGGGTATGTGCCTGACTTCAACGATTTGACGCTGCTGCCGTTCTGCGTAGGCCTCACGCTGCTCGGTCTGATCGGCTCGTGGTTCGCCTGGCGGCGACGCGGGGTGGCAGCCGGCACCCGCGGCGTGGCCTGGTCCCTGCTGCCGGTCTCGCTGTACCTGACCGGTCTGCTGGAGCTGGTCTGGGACGTGGTCCGCTCGACGGTGAGCTGGGTCACGCACCTGATCTTCTCGCCGACCGTCTGGGCCGGGGTCGCGCTGTTCGGCGTCTCGGTGGTGTTGTACGTCGTGTCAGGTGTGGCCCGGGGCCGTGGAGGGAACCAGAAGGCCGAGAAGAAGAAGCCCGCCTCGCCCGCGGGTGAGTTGACCACGACGGGCCCAGCGCCCGCGTCGGCCACCACCGCCAAAGCTGCCAAGCCGTCAAAGGGGAAGGCGAAGCAGCAGGAATCGTCGGAGTTCGACGAGATCGAGGACATTCTGAAGCGCCATGGAATCAACTGACCCTGACCGGGGTGGTGGGGTGGGGAAAGCCTCCGATACAGCCGCTGACCACGGCTCACCCCTGACCATCGACCTGCTGCTCGACAACGTTCTGGCCGGACCGGCAGGCCTCGGCAGCACCCGGCTGATCGGCATCGACGGACCCGCCGGATCCGGCAAGACCACCGTCGCCGCCGCGCTCGAAGCCCGGGCCAAGCTGCGCGACCTGAACACGTACGTCATCCACATGGACGATCTGTACGACGGCTGGACCGGAGCCGAGCGTGGATTCGGTCTGCTCCGCGACCACGTGCTGCAACGGCTCGCCGACGGCCGCGAGGGTCGCTACCGCCGCTACGACTGGTACGTCGGCGCCTACGCCGAGCTGCACGTCGTACCGAACACCGTGGATCTGCTGATCGTCGAAGGTGTGACCGCCTGCGACCGGGACGCGGCGCACTGGCAATCGCTGCGGCTGTGGGTCGAGACGTCGAACGAGGTCCGCCTGGAGCGTGGCATCGAACGCGACGGCGAGGCCCTCCGCGACCACTGGCTCGAGTGGATGCGCTGGGAACGCGACCATTTCGCCGAGCAGGCCACCCGCTCGCGCGCCCACGTGATCGTCGACGGCGACCCGACCATCCCGTTCGACCCGACGGTGGAACTCGTCACGAAGTCGGTGGCACTGCCTCCGCACGACTCGGCGGCTTCGTAGCCGAGATCAACCGCGCCTGCGGATGGTGGACCCACTCCCCCGCCGGTGCCTTCGCCAGGTAGCTCGCCCGCAGTTCCGCGATGTACTCGTCGCCACGTGCCAACGCCGTGGCGCGCAGCGGGCCCGAGCGGTCGGCCGCATCGAAGTACGCCGCCGCGTCGGGATGCACCATCGGATACGACACCAGCTCGTCCCGCTCGACCACGGCACCGTCGAGGGCCGGGATCAGCGCGTCCTCCCACGAGCGGTCGCGCCGCCCGTCGATCACCTCGTCCAGGAGCGCGAACGGACCGGTCTCCTCGGCGAACTCGGGCCAGTAGACGACACAGAGCCGTCCTCCGGGACGAAGCACGTCGTACCAGGACCGGATGGCCGCAGCAGGATCAGGCAACTGCTGCAGACCGAAGACCGACACGACCGCCGCCGCAGACCAGGCCGGGTCAAGCACAGCCGCATCGCCCTGGACCACCTCGACGCCCGGACGTCCCGCGGCGCGGAGGCCGGCCAGGCGAACCATCTCGGCGGACAGGTCGATGCCGACGATCCGCCGATCGGGAAAGCGCGGAGCGAGCAGCTCGAGCTCGGGAAAAGTCCCGCAGCACGGTACGACGACCGTACCAAACGGTATGGTATGCAAGGCGTCGACAGCAGCCTGCACCCACGGCGCGAAGCGCGGCACGAAGTACTGCTCGTAGCCCTCGGCTGCCTCGTCCCAGCTGCGGGCGAGCCTCGAGAGGCGGTCCGTCACGTCTGCAGACCGTCCCAGGACCAGCGCGGGACGGTCAGATCATCGGCAATGTCTGCCGTGTTGTGGTGGTACATCGTCGTGAACGTCGCCCAGGCGAAGTAGTCGTGCAGGACCTGCCGGAGCTTCGGATCGGTCAGCTCGGCATCCGTCATCGCCTCGTCGAAGCGCTCGATCGCGCGCCGGTTCATCTCGTCGTGCTCGCCGTTCCCGCTGTGTCGCCGCTCGACGTACGCCTCGTCGCCGTACACACCGGTGTAGCCTTCCGGCCCGCCGAGCGCCTCGGCCCAGTACGCCGCCAGCCGCTCGATGTGATCAGGCTCGACGTCACCGTGGAACGCATGGCTGACGACCTCGTCGGCCATCACTCGCTCGTGCCAGGCTCGCGCCAGCCGGAGCATGCCTTCGGACCCACCCGCCGCCTCGTAAACGGTCTCCATGGCGGTCAAGTCTGCTCTATCGACGCCAGCCGGTCACGTGCGTGCGCCCGTTCCGGTTCGGATCCGGCCAGTCGGAGGGCGCGTTCGTACGCCGCCGTTGCCTCGGGCAAGCGTCCGAGACGGTGCAGCAAGTCGGCGCGGGCGAGGGCGAACGGGTGGTAGTCGCGCAGCCGTGGTTCGTCGGCCAGCTCGTCGAGCAGTGCGAGGCCGGCCTCGGCGCCGTCGCGCATCGCGATCGCGGCCGCCCGGTTGAGCGCGACCACGGGCGACGGATCCATCTCCAGCAGTACGTCGTACAGCGCGACGATCTGCGCCCAATCGGTGTCGGCGAAGTCGTCCGCCTCGTCGTGGAGCGCGGCGATCGCGGCCTGGACTGCGTACGGTCCGGCTCCGCCGGTGAGCGCGGTGACGACCAGGTCGCGGCCCTCGGCGATCAGCTCGTGGTCCCAGCGGGTGCGGTCCTGATCCTCGAGCAAGACCAGTGAGCCGTCGGGCCCAGTGCGAGCGTCGCGGCGGGCGTGGACGAGCAGCATGAGGGCGAGCAGACCGGTCACCTCGCGCTCGGCCGGGAGCAGCCGGTGCAGGATCCGGGCGAGTCGGATCGCCTCCTCGGCGAGATCGAGACGCTGCAGGTACGGTCCCGAGCTCGCGGCGTACCCCTCGGTGAAGACCGAGTAGACGACCTGCAGTACGCCGGGCAGCCGCTCCGGCAGCTCGTCCGGACCGGGCACGCGGAACGGGATCCGCGCATCGCGAATCTTCTGCTTCGCCCGGACGATCCGTCTCGCCATCGTCGCGGTCGGGACCAGGAACGCGCGCGCGACCTCCGGCGTGGTCAGACCAGCCAGGCAGCGCAGCGTCAACGCGCCGCGGTCCTCGGCCGCGAGCGCGGGGTGCGTGCAGGTGAAGAACAGCTGCAACCGCTCGTCCGGCAGTTCGTCCCCGGTCGCTTGCGGCGCGGCCCGGTCCATATCGACCTGCAGTACGGCGAGCTTCGCGGCGTACACCTGATCGCGCCGGAGCCGGTCGACCGCCTTCCGCCGGGCGGTCGTCATCAGCCAGCCGCCCGGGTTCGGCGGTACGCCGTCCACCGGCCAGCGCACCAGCGCCGCCTCGATCGCCTCCGAGGTGACCTCCTCGGCCAGGTCGAGGTCCCCGAACCGCCGGGCGAGCGCGGCCAGCAGCCGGCCCCGCTCCTCCCGGAAGACCGCCTCGACCTGGTCCATCCTCAGAACTCCGCGACCGGCCGAACCACGACCGACCCGCCGGCCCGCGAACCCGGGCACTTCGCGGCCCAGTCCAGCGCGACATCCAGATCCGGTACGTCGATCACGTAGAACCCGCCGAGCACCTCGCGCGTCTCCGCGAACGGTCCGTCCGTCACGGTCCGCTTGCCGTCGTTGGCAACCTGGACGCGGGTCGCGGTCACCAGATCCGCCAGCGACTCCGACGCGACCACGACCCCGGAGTCGGTGATCTCCTTGTCGAACCGCATCCAGTCCTCCGGCTCGCATCCGACCGGCGCGTTCTCCCCGTCGAGCTCCCCGGCGTTGATCAGCAGCATGTATTTCATCAGAACCTCCTGTTCACCCGTGTCTACAGCATCACCACGAACGGGTTCGCCCAGGATGGACAGCGTCAGTCAGGATTGGACCATGAATGTTTCCCCATCGGGTGAGCAGTGGGTCCTCCGCGGCGGCGGGTACGAGGCGACCGTGGTCAGCGTCGGCGGTGGGCTGCGCGGGCTCACGTACGACGGTCGCCCGGTCCTGCTCGGGTACGGCGAGGACGAGGCGGCGCACGCGGGGATCGGGCAGCACCTGTTCCCGTGGCCGAACCGGATCACCGACGGGAAGTACACGTTCGAGGGCGTCGCCCAGCAGCTGTACCTGACCGAGCCCGCCCGCCAGAACGCAATCCACGGCCTGACCCGCTGGGCCAACTGGCTCCGCGTGGACGACGGCTCAGACCCGGCCGCCCTGGTCGTCGGCCATCGCCTGCACGGCCAGCCCGGCTACCCCCACCAGCTGGACCTCCGCCTCGACTACCGCCTCACCGATCGCCTGACTGTCACCGCGACTGCCACCAACATTGGCGGATCCGCTGCGCCTTACGGCTACGGAGCACATCCGTATCTCTCTGTCGGCCGCCCGATCGACGAATGCGTGCTCGAGTTCACCGCATCCGACCGCCTGGAGGTCTCCTCGGAGAGGATGCAGCCCGTCGGCCTCACACCAGTGACCGGCTCGTCGTACGACTTCACCGGAGGCCGACTGATCGCGGCAACCTCGATCGACAACGCCTTCACCGGACTCGGCGGCGCCTGGTCGGTCTCGTTGACGGATCCCGACAGCGGCGCGCGATCGGTGCTCACCAGTGACACACCCTGGATGCAGCTGTTCACCGGCGAGGCAGTCGGGCGTACGGCGCTGGCGGTCGAGCCGATGACGTGTCCGCCGGACGCGTTCATCACCGGTCAGGACCTGGTCGTCCTGAAGCCGGGCGAGTCGCACACGACTAGCTTTTCGGTGGCCGATTAGCTCCGGCGCCGTGGTCGCGAGCCACCGCCGCAAGCTCCTTCGCGGCGCGGCTCGCCCGGGCTCCCTCCGCGGCCTGGACCGCGAGGATGCCGATCCGGTTGCCATCGGCATCGAACAGCTGCAGCCACGCGTCCCCCGGCCGGAACCGCAGTCCGCTGATCTCCGCCCAGGTCAGCGTGTACGACTTGAACACGTTCCGCACCCGGAGCCCGTCGGCGTACGCCGTCACCCGCAGCGTCGTCATCCGGTACAGGATCCACAGGATCGCCCCGAAGAACACCAGCAACGTGATCCGCTGGAACCAGCTGAACGAATCCCGCGACTCGGCCGGCAACCGGACCCAGATCACCCCGAACACCGCCAGCAGCGACAGGCCCATCACCCCGGCCATCAGCGCGAGGATCCGCGGATGGAAGGTGAAGAGCCTGTCGCTCATGTCAGATCCGGCAGGCGTGGATGTCTGTGGTGAGGATGGCACGGGCGCCCACCTCCCACAGCTGGTCCATCAGGCGCTGGGCCTCGGCACGCTGCACCATCACCCGGACGGCGACCCAGCCCTGCTTGTGCAGCGGGGAGATCGTCGGCGACTCCAGGCCGGGCGCCACCGAGGTGGCCGCGTCGACGTTCTCGGCGCGGATGTCGTAGTCCATCATCACGTAGTTCCGCGCGATCAGGACGCCTTCGAGCCGGCGTACCAGCTGGTGCATTCCGTTCGGCGGGTTCTCGACGCCGTGCCGCTTGATCAGCACGGCCTCGGACTTCAGGATCGGCTCGCCGAACACCTCGAGCCCGGCCTGCCGCAGCGTCGTACCGGTCTCCACCACGTCGGCGATCACGTCGGCGACCCCGAGCTGGACGGCCGATTCGACCGCGCCGTCAAGGCGGACCACGGATGCGTCGACGCCGTTCTCGGCCAGGTGGTCCTGCAGTACGCCGGCGTACGACGTGGCGATGCGCTTGCCGGCCAGGTCCTTGATGGAGTCCGCGACCCCGGGCCGCCCGGCGAATCGGAACGTGGACGAGCCGAACCCGAGGCCCATGATCACGTCCGCGTCGGCGTGCGAGTCGAGCACGAGATCACGGCCGGAGATGCCGACGTCGAGAGTGCCCTCCCCGACGTACACCGCGATGTCCCGCGGGCGGAGGTAGTAGAACTCGACCTCGTTGGCCGAGTCGGTGAGTGTGAGGTCCTTGGTGGTACGGCGCTGTTTGTAGCCGGCCTCGACGAGCATCTCGGTGGCGGCTTCGCTCAGCGAGCCCTTGTTCGGTACTGCGACGCGCAGCATGGCGACTGCCCTTTCTGGGGAAGTGAACCGGTGATCTGGAGGAGGTAACTCCTACAGATGTCGGTACACGTCCTCGAGGTCCAGGCCGAGGGCATGCATCATCACCTGAGCGTGGTAGAAGAGCTGGGACAGCTCCTCCGCGGCCCGCTCCTTGCCCTCGTACTCGGCTGCCATCCACGACTCGGCGGCCTCTTCGACCAGCTTCTTGCCGATCGCGTGCACGCCGGCATCCAGCGCCGCCACGGTCCCGGAACCCTCCGGACGTGTCGCCGCCTTCTCACCCAGCTCGGCAAACAGCTCCTCAAAACTCTTCATCGCGCGCCCAGCCTACGGGGTCCGGTCACCTTCCCCCGCCCCCAGGTCCGCCGATCGGACCTCCCCGCGGCTCGTCTGTGGGTTACTGGAGCCATGGACGGATTCGCGCAGATCTCTGTGATGCTCGCCGTGCCGGACGCGCCGGCGGCCGCGGCCTGGTACGCCGAGGCGCTCGGAGCGGTCGAGCTCTGGAACCTCGGCAGCGTGGTCGGGCTGAGCGTCAACGGCGCCCCGATCTTCCTCGGCGAACCGGGGGACAACATCTGGAAAACACCCGCGGCGACCGGCGCTCCGACGGTTCGGGTCGAGATGTTCGTGGACGATCCGGACGGTTTCGTACGGCGTGCCGTCGAGGCGGGCGCGGACGGGAGCTTCGACCCGGTCCGCGATCACGCCGTGCCGTGGGGGACGCATCGGCAGGGGTCGTTCCTGGATCCGTTCGGGCACTTGTGGTTCGTCGGCGACAGGTCTCCGCTAGGACCCAGCGAGCGCGGCTGATCTGGTGCGCGGAGCTGAGTGCGCGTCGACGTACCAGTCGTGGTGCTCGGACAAGAGCTGCTTGACCATGGCGTAGTCGATGGTGTCGTCGGGCGTGCGCAGGTGGTACGGCGGCGGGTAGAACGCGTCGCCGAGCAGGGCGACGCCGTCGGCGACGGCGATGACCGAGTCCGGGGCGTGGTTGCCGCCGACGTGACGCAGTACGACGCCGGTCGGGAGGGTGAGGGTGTCGTCGAAGGTCTCGTCGGGGAGGACGATCCGGAAGCCGGTCCAGTCGGGTACGGCGAGCGCTCGGGCGCGGAAGCTGGGGCCGAGCTTGGGATTGGCCTCGACTTCGTCGTGGAGGTATTGGTGGCTCCACGGGCGTCGGGCTTCGGCGGTGAGGATCGGGACGGCTGACTCGTGAGCGATGACGGTCACGTCGTCCCAGGCGGAGGCGCCCCAGGTGTGGTCCCAGTGGTGGTGGGTGTAGACGAGCCACCTCGGCGCTGGCAGTCCGGCTGCGGCGATCGCCGTACGGATGGCTTGGGCGTGCTCGGGACTGTTGCCCGCGTCGACGAGGACCGAGCCGCGGTCGTCGGCGATGACGGCGACCGACGGGCGGATCGCATCGGGGTCCGGGTCGTGCGGGTAGAGCCAGACCCGGCCGGCGAGGTGCTGGAGCATGTGGCCGACGATATCCGTATGCAGAATCCCCGGAGAGTCCGCGACCTCGGCGTCATCGTCGGCACCCTGCCCACCGGTCCCCTCAACGCGATCACCGACGTCCCTGGCGTCCGCGTCGGCCAGACCACGCTCACCGGCGACGGACTGAACACCGGGGTCACCGCGATCGTCCCCGACGGGTACGCCGGGACCCTGCCGGCAGCTGTTGCTGTCGGCAACGGGTACGGCAAGCTGATCGGCACCACCCAGGTCGACGAGCTCGGCGTGATCGAGACCCCGATCCTGCTGACCGGCACCCTGAGCACCTTCCGTGTCGCCGACGCCTTGCTGACCTGGCTCCTCGACCGCGACCCTCGCGCCACCAGCCTCAACCCGATCGTCGGCGAAACCAACGACGCCTACCTGTCCGACATCCGCCGCCGCCCGATCACACCCGCCCACGTCCACGCCGCCCTCGACACTGCCTCGTCGGACCTCCCCCTCGAAGGCTGCGCCGGAGCCGGCACCGGGACCACCGCTCTCGGCTTCAAAGCCGGCATCGGCACGTCCTCCCGCCTTGTGGCGTCCGGCACCGTAGGAGCGATTGTGCAATCGAACTTCTCCGGCTTGTTGACGGTGCTCGGGCGACCTGTCCCCGCGACGCCTGTTGATGCGGATGGCAACAGTTGCATGATCGTCGTGGCCACGGATCTTCCGCTCGACGCCCGGCAGTTGGGCCGGCTTGCGCGGCGGGCGGTGTTTGCGATGGGCCGGGTCGGCTCCGACTTCGCACCCGGGAGCGGCGACTACGCGATCGCCTTCACCACGAACCGCACCCCGGGCTACGCCGACAACGATCTCCGCGGCCCGTTCCAAGCCGTCACGGAATCAGTCGAGGAAGCGCTCCTCAACTCCCTCACGATGGCCCGAACCACCACCGGCCGCAGGGGCACCGCCCACGCCGTACCCCACGACCTGCTGGCCTAGTCACACCCGAACGGCGGCGGTCACACGTCGCATGCGACCTCGGACCATTGTGCTGACCTGACTGGCGACGATGAGCACACCGAAGGCGAGGACCGCCGCTGCAGTGCGGATCGCGTGGGCGACCTGCCATCGATCCCGGACGCTCGCCCAATCGGACGGCGGGTTCTGTACCGACCATGCGGACTGGTCCGAGTTGATCGGCAGGTTGATCGCGAACGTGGTCGCGAACACGATCACCAGCAACGCGACCGCCACCAGCACCATCCGCCGATCGTTGCCCCGAGCCCGGATGGCCAGCACCACGGTCGTGATCATTGCCGGGATCAACGTTGCCGAGGCCAACTTGTCCAGCGAGTCCAGCTCCACCAACCGGGTCTGCGTGTAGACCGACGCATCGAACCCACGCAAGGAGTTCTCGAGCACGAGAACGCTCACCAGAAATCCGGCAAACACCCCGCTGAACAACAAGCTCGCGGAACGTACGAACCGCGTCATCAGTACGACACTCCGACCGGCTGGTCGATCGTCGCCGGGTCGTCGAGTACGGCGAGCATCAAGTGCGCGACGTCGGCACGCGAGATGAAGTACCCCTTGGTGACCGTGCCGCCCACGACCGTGCGGTAGTGACCGGTGAGCGCCTTGTTGTTGAGCTTCGGCGGACGCACGATCGTCCAGTCCGTGGCGCTGCTCATGATCGCCGCCTCCATCAGCCGCAGGTCGGCGTACACGTCGGCCGCGAACGCGTTGATCATCGGATACACCACCCGGCGGTTCAGGAAGCTCTCGTCCGCCGGGATCGGCCCGAGCGGCGCGGCGCTGACCGCGACGAACCGCCGTACCCCGGCCGCTTCCATTGCCGTCAGCATCGATCGCGTACTGCGCGACGCGACCGGCCCGTCCTTCCGCCCGCGGGCTCCCACGCCGGAGATGACCGCCGTACTCCCGTCGAGCGCCTCACGCAGCGGCTCCGGATCGTCCAGACCCGCCACCCGGACCACCTCGAGGGACGGATGCTCCACCTCGAACGACGACGACTTCCGCACCACCGCGGTCACCTTGTGCCCCGCATCGAGCGCCTGCCGTACGACGTGACCGCCGATCCCACCCGTCGCGCCGAACACCGTGATCCTCATCCCGCGTCTCCTTGCGCTATTGTGAATCTGATCTGTAACTCATATAGTACGGGAATCATAATATATGGAACAGACAGAACCGAGTGACGCACGCCACCACCGGCGTACCGGCAACGAGATCAAGGCCGCGCTCCGCGACCTGCGGATCCAGCTCGCCCTGCTGAACCACCAGGTCGGCGGCAAACTGGCGCTGAAGGACGTCGACCTGGACTGCCTCGACGTGCTCGCCCGCAGCGGACCGCTCACGCCGAGCGCACTCGCTCGTCAGGCCGGTCTGCACCCGGCGACGCTGACCGGCATCCTCGACCGGCTCGAGAAGGCCGGCTGGATCGCCCGGGACCGCGCGCGGGCGGACCGCCGCAGCGTCACGATCCGCGTGCTGCCGGATCGCGGGATGGACGTGTTCCGGGTGTACCAGCCGATGATCGGCGCGATGGACGACGTACTCGCGGAGTACTCCGAGCCGGAGTTGAAGCTGATCGCCGACTTCCTGCGTCGCAGTACCGAGGCGGGCCAGCGGGCCAACGAAGAGTTGGCTCAGGAGTAGAGGTCGTGGAGCGCGCGGCCGAGATTCGCCAGCTCGGCCCGTAGTTCGGGAGGCTCGAGCACCTCGACCGCGGCGCCGAACCTGCTCAGTGAGGCGGCCGCGTTGCCGACCGACTCGATCGGGATCGTCACCACGACGCTTCCGTCCGGCTCCGGCTCGGCGGCCGCCACCGCTTTGACCAGGCTCGGGAACGAGACGTCGTAGATCCTGGCGGCCAGGCCGGCGGAGACTCGTACGACGGCCTCGTCGGTGTACCGGACGCGGTCGAAGCCTTCGAGGTGGTCCTGCCAGAACTGGGTCAGGTTGAACTCCGGGTCCCGCTCGAAGCTGTCCTCGGTCGGCGTCAGCTCGAGGATGTTGGAGACGCGGTACGTGCGGAGACCTCGGGGCGTCGCGGCAACGACGTACCAGCTGCCGTTCTTCAGGACCAGGCCGTGCGGCTCGAGGAGGCGCTCGACCTCGCGCGGTTCTTCCCAGCGGCGATAGAGGACCTTGATCCGGCGGTCGTGGAGCACGGCGTCGGCGACGGCGGACAGGTGTGGCGAGTCCTCGGCGTCCTGGTACCAGGCCGGTAGGTCGAGGTGGAAGCGGTTCTTGAGGCGGCCGGCGCGGTCGCGTTGGTCGGGCGCGAGGGCGGCGAGCAGTTTGAGTTCGGCCGCGCTCGTCTCCGCAGTGAGGCCGAGCGCGGCGGCTGCGCCCGGCATACCAACTAAGAACAGCGCGGCCGCTTCCTGCTCAGTCAGGCCGGTGAGCTTGGTGCGGTACCCCTCGACGAGTCGATAGCCGCCGGCGCGACCCTGATCGGCGTACACGGGAACCCCGGCCGCTGCCAGCGCTTCGACGTCGCGGTAGATCGTGCGCAGTGACACCTCGAGTTCGTCCGCGAGCTCACGCGCCGTCAGCTGCCGGCGCGTCTGCAGCAACAGCAGGATCGACAACAGCCGGCTCGAACGCATGCTGTTCAGGTTAGTGCTTATCACTGCCATCGGTTGTCAGGTATTGGCTGGAGGCTTGCTGCATGACGACATGGAACAAGGTCACCGGCGACTTCGACTTCCTCAACGGGTACTTCGACGTCCACCACCGCACGCTGAAACAGGCCTTCGCCGACTGCGACGAGTGGCTCGAGTACGACGGGACCACGACCGCCCACACGTACTTCGACGGCCAGATCAGCATCGACGAGATGCGCTTCCCGACGAAGGGGTCGTACGGGCTGTCGCTGCGGGTGTTCGACCCGGTGGCCAAGCAGTGGAGCATCTGGTGGGTCAACAGCACGACGATGACGCTGTACCCGCCGGTGCGTGGCGGCTGGTCCGCGGACGGCACATCGTGCCGGTTGGTGGGTGAGGACTCGCTGGACGGGTTCCCGATCCTGTGCAGCTACGAGTGGTCGGACATCACCGACAAGACGGCGCACTGGGAGCAGGCGTACTCCAGCGACGGCGGCAAGACCTGGGAAACCAACTGGATCATGGACTTCACGCGGCGGTCTGATCCGCCGCCGGCTCTCGACGTACCGAAGATGACTGACGACTTCGACTTCCTGACCGGCCGCTGGTCGTTCCACAACCTGCGGCGTCGTCCGGTGCTGGGCGAGCCGTTCGAGTGGCACGAGTTCGACGCGGAGCTGGAGGGTACGACGTACTTCGATGGGGCGATCAGCGTGGATGAGGGCTGGTATCCGACTGAGGGATTCCGGGGTGCGACGTTCCGGCTGTACGACCCGAAGTCACGCACCTGGGCAATCCACTGGATCAACAGCGAACGCGGCCATCTGGAGACACCGGTCATCGGCTCGTTCGACGGGGATGTCGGCACCTTCGAGGGGCCTGACGAATGGGACGGGCAACCGATCGACGTCCGCTTCCTGTGGAACCGCGGCGTCGACAAGGCGTCCTGGGAACAGTCCTTCTCGACTGATGGCGGAAAGACGTGGACGGCCAACTGGCACATGAATCACACGCGGATCGGGTGAGGGGAAGTCCCCCGCGTGCTACGCGGCCGCTCTCTTCGTCGCTCCGCTCCTCAGCGCAGCCGCTCCGCACGCTGCCCACCCACCCCCCGCTCAGCGCGGTGCATCCTTTCCGGCTATCGCCGGACGTGCCCGGCTTATCGCCGGGGGGTGCCGGCTGCCGCCGGAGTGCCGGCTTATCGCCGGGAGGTGCCGGCTGCCGCCGGTTGCCGGCTTATCGCCGGAGTGCCGGCTTATCGCCGGGGTGGCGGGCTGCCGCCCGCGGTTTGCTCGCTGGCGCTCGCGGGTGACCGCCACGTGGTCGGGCTGCATGTGGTTGGTCGAGGATCGGCTGCGAGGCCCGGATAAGGCTGGGCCACCTCGCGCGAGGTGGCCCACCTCACGCCGGCCCCGCCCGCTGACCGATAGCCCAGCAGATAGCCCGGGCATGCGGCTCACCTAGCGCGCCGTCGACGGACCGGCCTCGGACCATCAGCGCTGCAGCCGCCGCCAGAGCCCGCTGCCCGAGAACGGCCCAGCAAGCAGTCACCGCGCTGAGCGCCGGATGTCCTTCGAATCGACGGTGGAGCAGCAGGCGGGTGGGTGGAAGCGCGCGAAGCAGCCGCGCTGAGGAGCGGAGCGACGAAGGAAGCGGCTGCGCAGCACGCGTGGGGCCGCAGTCGACCGCGGGCGGCAGCCCGCCACCCCGGCGGCAGCCGGCACCCCGGCGATAGCCGGCACCTCCGGCGGTAGCCGGAAAGGATGCACCGGCGATAAGCCGGGGGGCGGGTGGGTAGCGCGCGTAGCGGCCGCGTTGAGGAGCGGAGCGACGAAGGTAGCGGCTGCGTAGCGTGCGGGGGCTTACCCCAGTTGCCGGACGGCGGCGAGGGTGGAGAGGGCGGCTTGGGTTGCTTCGTAGCCCTTGTCCTCGCGGCTGTCTGGCAGCCCAGCGCGATCCAGTGCCTGGGGGTCGTTGTCGCAGGTGAGGACGCCGAAGCCGACAGGAACTCCAGTCGACACGCCTACCTGCATAAGACCCTCAGTCGCCGCCTGGCATACATATTCGAAGTGCGGCGTATCCCCGCGGATCACCACGCCCAACGCCACGACAGCGTCGTACCCAGCCTTTGCCGCATGCAACGAAGCCACCGGGAGTTCAAAAGAACCAGGCACGCGGATCACGGTGTAGTCCGTCACCCCGGAGTCGTCGAGTGCGCGGATGGCTCCGGCGACCAGGGCGTCGGTGACCTTCGGGTGCCATTGGGCCGCCACGATGGCGACACGGGCGCCCTCGACCCGCGGGGCTTCGATGGTTGGTGCTCCACTGCCCGACATCAGCCGGCTCCGTTCTCTTCCGTGAGTACGCCGCCCGGCAGGTGGTGACCCATCCGGTCGCGCTTGGTCCGCAGATACCGCAAGTTGTGCTCCGTCGGGTCGATCGAGATCCCGCGCCGCTCGACCACATCAATGCCATATCCCTGAACACCAGCAAGCTTGTCAGGGTTATTGGTCAACAAACGCACAGAAGTCACGCCCAGATCAGCCAAAATCTGCGCCCCAGTGCCATAGTCACGAGCATCAGCCGGCAGACCCAGATCAAGATTCGCATCGACCGTGTCCCGCCCCGCATCCTGCAGCTCGTACGCCTGCAGCTTGTGCAGTAGCCCGATCCCGCGCCCTTCATGACCGCGCAGGTACACCACGACACCGCCCTCGGCCGCGACCTGCCGCATCGCCTCGTCCAGCTGCGGCCCGCAGTCGCACCGCAGCGATCCGAACACATCGCCGGTCAAACACTCCGAATGCAACCGCACCAACGTCGGCCCATCGCCCAAAGGCCCGCGCACCAAGGCGAGCTGCTCCGACCCGTCCACCGTGTTCCGGTAGCCGTGGGCAACAAAATCGCCGTACTGCGTCGGCAGCGTCGTCGTCGCGACCCGTTCGATCTGGGACTCCGTACGACGCCGGTACCGGATCAGGTCGTCGATCGACACCAGCACCAGACCGTGCTCGTCCGCGAACGTCCGCAGGTCCGCACCACGCTTCATCGTCCCGTCGTCGTTCACCATCTCGGAGATCACCGCCGCCGGCGTCAACCCGGCAAGACGGGCGAGATCGATCGACGCCTCGGTGTGCCCTGGCCGCACGAGTACGCCGCCCTCCCGGCCGCGCAACGGGAACACGTGCCCCGGCTGCACCACGTCGTACGACTCCGAGGCTGAATCCGTCAGCACCCGGATCGTCCGGGCCCGGTCGGCCGCCGAGATACCGGTGCTGATCCCGTCCCGCGCGTCGACCGAGATCGTGTACGCCGTCCGCATCCGCTCGCGGTTGTGCGGCGTCATCAGCGGGATCCCGAGCCGGTCGAGCTCCGCGCCCTCCATCGGCACGCACACCACACCCGAGCTGTACCGGATCAGGAACGCCAGCAACTCCGGCGTCGCCTTGGACGCCGCGAAGACCAGGTCGCCCTCGTTCTCGCGGTCCTCGTCGTCGACCACGATCACCGGTCGCCCGGCGCGGATCTCGTCGATCGCATGCTCGATCGTGTCGAGCTTCAAGACGGCACCCATGTCAGCCCACCACCACTGGTTCCGGAGTTTCGACCCGCTCGCGGTTCTGGATCTTCCACCACGACGCGAATCCGATCACGCAGAACAGCCCGTAGACGACGTACATCGTCGCCGACGGGTAGAACTTCGCCTGCACCAGCAGCGGTACGCCGACCACGTCCACCGCGACCCAGATCAGCCAGAACTCGACGAACCCACGGGCCATCCCGTACGTCGCCAGGATCGAACCGGTCAGAATCCACGCGTCCCACTGCGGACCCCACGAGCCGAGCGCACGGAGTACGAAGTACGAGATCGCGTACAGCACCACCGCGAACCCGAGCAGCTCGAGCCGCTCGCGGGTCGTGGCCCAGCGCGGCTGCACGCCCTTCGCTGCGCCCTGGTGCCGGGTCTGGTACCAGCGGTACCACCCGTACAGGCTGATCAGCGCGAAGAACACCTGCCGGCCGGCCTGGCCCCAGAGGTCCTTGTCCTGCGGGGTGTCGAAGATCCCGCCGACGAAGACCGTGAACAGCAGCACGTTGCCGACGATGCCCACCGGCCACGCGGCGACCAGCCGGCGCATACCGAACAGGGCACTGGCCAGACCGAACACGTTGCCGACGATCTCCCGGACGAGCACCGGCGACCCGGCGATCGTCACCTGGGAGTGCAACAGCCAGTCGATCGGGTTCACTTGTTGCCTCCAGCAATTAGTCTCTCTACGTACTTCGCGATCACGTCGACCTCGAGGTTGACCGTGTCGCCCACCTTGTTGCGGCCGAGAACCGTCAGCTCGAGCGTCGTCGGGATCAGGCTGATCCCAAACGTCCCGGACGCGTCGTCGACATCGGTCACGGTCAGCGAGACCCCGTCGACTGCGATCGAGCCCTTCTCGGCGATGTACTTGAGGATCTCCGGCGTCGTCGCGACCCGGACGTCCTCCCAGTGCTCCCCCGGCGTACGGCTGGCGATCGTGCCGGTGCCGTCGACATGCCCTTGGACGATGTGCCCGCCCAGCCGCGCGTGCGCCGTGACGGCGCGCTCCAGGTTGACCGACGAGCCCTTGTCGAGGCCACCGAGGCTGGTGCGCTGCAGCGTCTCGCGCATCACGTCCGCGGTGAACAGGCCGTCGCCGTACTCGACCACCGTCAGGCAACAGCCGTTGACCGAGATCGAGTCGCCGTGGCCGGCGTCCTCGGTCACCTTCGGCCCGCGGATCGTCAGCCGCGCGGCGTCGCCGTCGAGCAGGTCGAGGGACTCGACCGTGCCGAGTTCTTCGATGATGCCGGTGAACATCTACTTTCCTCCCAGAGGAACCAGGGTCAGCCGGACGTCGTCACCGAGGCGGCTGACGTCCGCTAGCTTGAACCGCCGAAGGTGGTCGATCGATTCCGCGCCGAGATCGCCGACCGCGGCGAACCCGGAACCGAGCACGGCCGGGGCGACGTACGCGATGATCTGGTCGACCAGACCGGCGCGGACGAACGCGGCGGCCAGCGTCGGGCCGCCCTCGAGCCACAGGTGCCGGATCTGCCGGTCGTCCAGCTGCCGGAGCACCTCGGCGGGATCGTGGGTCGGCAGCAGCAACGTCTCCGCGCGGTCGTTGCGGACCCGCGCGGTCGGCGGGATCTCGCGGTCGCCGACGACGACCCGCAACGGCTGCCGCGCCGCCGGTACGTCGTTCTCGTCCCGGACCGTGAGCTCGGGGTCGTCGTCCAGCACGGTCTGGGTGCCGACGGCAATCGCGTCGCACTCCGCCCGGTGCCGGTGTACGTCGGCGCGCGCGATCGGGCCGGTGATCCACTTGCTCGTCCCGTCCGGCGCCGCGGAGCGTCCGTCCAGCGTGGTCGCGAACTTCCACGTGACGAACGGGCGCCCCGTCCGGACGCTGTGCAGCCAGACGTAGTTGACCGCCTCGGCCTCGTCCCGCAGTACGCCCTCGACGACCTCGATGTTCTTGCTGGACAGCTTCTCGGCACCGCCGGCCGCAGCACGGTTCGGGTCCGGTACGGCGTACACGACCCGCGCGATCCCGGCCTCGATCAACGCGTCGGCGCACGGACCGGTCCGGCCGGTGTGGTTGCAAGGCTCCAGCGTCACGTACGCCGTACCGCCGCGCGCCCGGGCTCCGGCCATCCGGAGCGCCTCGACCTCGGCATGCGGGCCACCGGCAACGGCGTGGAAGCCCTCGCCGACGGGATGCCCGTCGGGGCCGGTGACGACACAACCGACCACCGGGTTCGGATGGGTGCTGCCGACACCTTTCGCGGCCAGTTCGACCGCACGCCGCATCCACGCGACATCAATCGGCGAAGCGTTGCTCACTGCTCTTCGGTCCCTCGTCGTCACGGACGCACCACCGGGGTCTCGTGACGACCGGCGACCACGCTCCGCCACCCGGGCTTCGCCGTACGCCGCCACCTCGCGCACGCCTCGACCGGACGTCAGAGCACACCCGCCGACCGCGTGCGCCTCCCATCCGGACTTTCACCGTCGGTCCCGGAATTCCACCAGGTCAACCAGCCGCCGAACTGCAGCGGCCGGGTCGCGGACTGTCACCGCCGGCTCGGAATTACACCGACCCCGGAGCACGCGAGTGGGTTCACTCGTGCTTCAAGTATGCCCTCCCCCGCAACCCACACCACGACCCAGGTCACATCGTGGTCCTTGCCGTCACCGAACCAGCAACCAGGTCGCGCTCCCCAACAACCCGACCGCGCCCACGAAACAGCCGACCGCCACGGCCCACAGCACCCGCGACCGCCTCGGACCTTCCACAGCCGCGGGCGCTCGGTCGGAAGTGGGTGGCGGCTGTTGGGGGCCCGCAGGGGTCCAGTTCGGCGGGAGGGGTGGGAGCTGGACGAACACCTCGGGGGCGTCGGGGTCCTGTAGCCATGGCTCGGCTCCCGGCGGAGGTACTGCGCCGGTCGCGGCCAGCAGGCGCCCGGCGGAGGCGGCGGACTCGGGCCGGTCGGCTGGATTCTTCGCTGTCAGGCGGCGAACGAACTCGCCCAGAGGTCCGTCGAGGTCAGGCAGTCTGCCGTCCGTGCCGGGGCGCTCGCCGGTGAGGAGTTCGGCCGCCACAGCGCCGACGGCGTACAGGTCCTGGCGTGGGTCCGGGTCGGCGCCGGCCAGCTGTTCGGGCGCTAGGTAGCCCGGCGTACCGAGGACCGTGCTGTGACGGGTCATCCGCGGTTCGTTGACCAGGCCGGCCACGCCGAAGTCGGACAGCCGCAGGTGCGGTCGCGCCGTACCCGTCGCGTCGAGGAGGAGATTGGCCGGCTTCACATCACGGTGTACGACGCCCGCCGCATGCACCGCGGACAACCCGTGCAACAACTGATCCACCAGCACCGCGACGTACGACTCCGGCAGCGGACCATGATCACCGAGCAGCGTGGCAACCGATCCGCCGCGTACCAGGTCCATCGCGAACACGACCTTGTCGTCGTCCGCGGCCCACCCGTGCGGCGCGACCACATGTGGGTGCTCGATCCGCAGGGACTGCTCGCGTACGAACCGCAGCAAGGTCGCCGCATCATGCTGGCCCAGCACCTTCGCCGCCACGTACGCCGACCGCCGCAGGTCCCACGCCCGCCAGACCGAGCCCATACCTCCGGTCCCGACGAGGTCGATCAGGCGGTACCGCCCCGCAAACGCATCCACCTCGGAGAAACTACCGTCCACCCAGCGCAGTCCGCCGCCTGCTACTGGTGGTCCGTCAGGATTTGGGTAATGGCTGATCCGCCATCGCCGACACCGAGAGGCCCAACTGTGACGATGCCTGGAACCGTTGACGTTGAGCAGTTGCAACTCGAGGACGACCCGTTCGTCGGCGCATCAGGGACCGACCGGCGACCGGGCGGACGAGCCGACTGGCCGGCGCGCTGGATCCGGGCGGCGGAGAGCGGTGACGTGGTCACCGAATGGCCGGCGCGGTGGATCCGGACGGCGGAGAGCGGCGACGTGGTCGGGTTCCGGCTGCGGGTCGACTGCACGGAGCCGGCTGAGGTCGTTGTTCACGTGTCCGCTGACGAGCGGTATGAACTGTGGCTCGACGGCGATCTCGTCGGCCGCGGTCCGTCGCGAGGTGAGGTCGGCCACTGGTCGTTCGAGAGCTACCGCCTGCGGCTGCCCGCCGGCGGCCATTGGCTTGCGGCCCGCGTGTGGAGCCTCGGAGACGACGCACCACTCGCGCAGCTGAGCCTCGGCGACGGTCCCACCTTCCTCCTCGCCGCCGAGCCCGTCCACGGCGAACAGCTTGAACTCGCCACCGGCACGGCCCCCTGGCAAACGGCCGCACTCCCCGGCCACGGCCGCCGCTCCAACGGCGACGGCTACGGCTGCGGAGCCAGACACACCACCGACGGCCGCACCTACCCATGGGGCTGGCAAACCAACACAGACAACCTCACCTGGTCCCCAGCCAACCCCAGCGCCCCCGGACGACCGAGCGACGGCGCACGACTGAGCCCGGCAGACGCCTCGGCAGACGCGGGCGGCGCGGCAGGCACGGACGGCGCGGCAGACGCGGCAGACGCGGCAGGCACGGACGGCGCGGCAGACGCGGCAGGCGGGGGCGGCGCGGCAGACGCGGCCGGACCAGGCGGACCGGGCGGACCGGGCGGACCGGGCGGACGGTCTGGTGGCGGTGGGCGGTTGTTGGTGCCGGCGCGGTTGCCTGCGCCGGTGCAGCGGTGGGTTGGCGGGGCTCGGGTTCGGCATGTTGCGGAGCATCTGGTGGGCCGACCGACGCGGGATCGTGTGGTGGATCAGGCGGATCACCTGGACCACGAGGCCGGCGACTGGCAGCGGCTGCTCGGCGGTGCGGCGCTGGTGTTGCCGCCCGGGACCTGTCGGCGGGTGTTGATCGACCTCGACCAGTACGTCTGCGCCTACCCCGTCGTCGATCTCGAGGGCGGCCGCGGCGCCGAAGTACGACTGCACTGGCAGGAGTCCCTCTACGAGACGGATCCCCAAGCAGGTAAAGGACATCGCGACGTTGTCGAGGGCAAGCTGTTCGGCCGGCCAGGGCTCGAGGAAGACGGCATCGGCGACCTCTTCATCGCCGGCGGCGGCCGCGAGCGCCACAGCACCCTGTGGTGGCAGTCCGGCCGCTACGTCGAGCTCCTCGTCACCACCGCCGCCGAACCGCTCACGATCACCGGCCTACGGTTCCGCGAAACCCACTACCCGTACGAAGACCGCACCGCCTTCACCGCCAGCGACCCACGGCTCGCCCAGGTCGGCGAACTCGCCTTCCGCACCCTGCAAGCCTGCAGCCACGAAACAACAATGGACTGCCCGTACTACGAACAACTCCAGTACGCCGGCGACACCCGCCTCCAGTGCTTGGTCGCCTACGCCACCACCGGCGACGACGCACTAGCCCGCCAGGCACTGCGCGCCTTCAGCCGCAGCCAAGGCGACGACGGGCTGGTCCAGTCCCGGACACCGTCCCGGCACGCCTCCCCCATCCCGCCGTTCACGCTGTGGTGGGTGGCGATGGTGCACGACTTCGCCCTGTGGCGCGGCGATCTGTCCTTCGTCACCGAACTCATGCCAGGCGTCCGCGCAGCCGTCGACGCACACCGCCGTACCGTCGACGACCGCGGCATCTTCCACGCCCTGCACGGCTGGAACTTCACCGACTGGGTGCCGGGCTGGGACGCCGGCACCCCACCCGGCATCGTCCAGGACGGGGAACAACACCCCGACTGGCCCGGCCCGGGGCGCGGCGTGTCCGCGGTACTGCAACTACAGCTGGCCCTGGTCGCACGGCAGGCCGCAGACCTGGAGTCCTGGGTCGGCACTGCCGCCGGATACTCACAGCTGGCCGACCAGCTCGTCGAAGCCGCCGACGAGGCCTTCTACGACACCGATCGCGGGCTGTACGCCGACGACCTCGCGCACAGCGCGTTCAGCGAACACGCGCAGTCGCTGGCACTACTCGCGGGAGCGAAGTACGGCGAGACCGCCGTCCGGACGATGCTCCAGGAGCCGGCCGGTGCACTCGCGCGAACGACCGTGTACTTCGACCACTACCTGTTCGAGGCACTACAGCGGATCGGCCGGACCGATGTGCTGCTGGACCGGCTCGGACTCTGGTACGGCCTGCTGGACCGGGGCCTGCGGACCGTGATCGAGCACCCCGAGCCGACCCGCAGCGACTGTCACGCCTGGGGTGCACATCCGCTCTACCACTACATCTCGACGCTGCTCGGCGTCCGGCCAACCGCACCCGGAATGACCGCAGTCACGATCACTCCCCAGCTCGGCGGCCTCGAGTGGGCCCAGGCAACGGTACCGACACCGCATGGCCCGCTCGAGGTCCGCGCAGAGGCCGGCAGACCACCAGCGGTCGCTGCCCCACCAGAGATCACGGTGACAATCGCACCGACACTCTGATGGGGCCGCGGCCTATGGCTGGTACGGCGGCTGCTGCGGCGGGTTCTGACCGCCCTGGTTCGGGTATTGCTGCCAAGGTCCTGCCGCCTGGGCGGTGGCCGGCTTCGCGCGGAGACGGAGTACCACGAACACCCCGACCAGCAGTAGGAGCACGCCCCCGCCGCCAAGACCGGCAATCAGGGCAACCGGAGTGCCGTCGCCATCGCCTGAATCAGAGTTGCTGCCCTGGACCGGGCCGCTGGCCTCGGTCTTGTCGCCATCGCCGGGGGTGTCCGAAGCTGACGGCTCCGCGGTCGGTGTCGGCGTGATCGAGTCGCCCGAGACGGGCGTCGCCCCGTCGACGTACGTCGGCTTCCCCGCACCGGCTGTGCCTACCACCCCGACGGTCAGCGTCAGTGGGATCGTGAAGGCCTTGTCGTCGTCCTTCCGGGTCAGCGACACCGCGATGTAGTACTCGCCGGGCGTCGAGGTGCCGGTGTCCTGGTTGTTGGCGCCGTTACGGTTCAGGTAACGGATCTCCTTGCTGGTGACTGCCTTGACCAGGCCACGCTTGGTGAGCACACCCTTCGTGTACGAGCCGCCTGGCACCTTCTTGGCGAAGACCGCGTAGACGTCCTCACCGATCGGCGAGATCAGTGCGGTGTCGAGGTACCGGATCCCGTCGATGGCTTCGGCGGTGGCCCCGGCCATCTCCGGCACCGTGATCTGCGCCTGGATGCGCTGACCCCAGTCGGCCTTGACCTTGTACAGCTGCAGCTCGCCCGGCATCAGCGTCGTCTTGTAGCTACCGGGCTGCAACAGCGGCGCATCCGGGAAACTCGAACCAGGAACGATCGCCCGCGGCGTCGAGCCCCGCATCGGAACCCACGTCGGGTCGTCGGCCGCCGCCGGGAGGCTGGTGGTCGAGTCCACCGGCGGCTCCTCGTCGATCCGCAGCTCGTACGGCACGCCCTTGAGCTCCCGGAAGTCCTTGCCCGGGTTGACGGTCAGCACCAGCTGCTCGGACTCGGCGCACTCGTCGTTCTTCTTCTTGTACTTCGACCAGCTTGCGGCGGTCCCGGTAGCGAGGCCCTGATCTCCGTCGAACCCTCTCGGGTAGCTCCATCCACACTGCTCACCGGTGAGCGTGTTGAGCTTCACCTCAGTCTGGATGACGAAACTGCCACCTGACGGGCGCCGGAAGCTCACCCCGGCCCGCAGCGTCGAGCCGGTCATGGTCCGCTTGAGCAGGTAGTGCTTCGAGGTGCTGTCCACCCCGAAGGTGTCGGAGTAGTGGCCCGGGGCAAGCTCCGGCGCGCCTTCCTGCTGGGCCGCACCCTGCACCGGCGTACCGGAGATGCGGAACGGGCGGAAGGCTCGCGTGGACAGACGGTCCAGGCCGGCCTCGAGGTCGATGGTCGAGTCGGCGTCGTAGTAGTCGCCGCGGCCTTCTCGAGCGACGCACTGCAGCTGGGTGCGCGCCTTCCCGGCGACGCGGAACCCGACAACGTCGATCTTCAGATCGATGCCCTGCTTGGCGATCGACTGCGCCACCACACAGGGATCGGGCGCGCAGGTGGCTTCACCGTCGGAAACCAGCACGATCGTGCGCTGGCCGACCGGACCGAGATCCTTGGCTGCCTGCTGGAGCGCATAGCCGATCGGAGTCTCGCCGTACGGCTTGTACTTCGCGATCGCGGCCTGCAACTGCGGCCGGTTGTCGGTGCCGATCGGGACGGTCAGCTGTGTGTCGGTGCAGGCACCGGGCTGGGTGCGCTTGAATACAGTCGCGCCGTACACCCGCAGGCCGACCTCTGCGGCCGTCGGGAGCTTGGTCACGACCTGGGTCAGGGCGGTCCGGGCCGCGGCGATCTTGGTCTGCCCGTCGCCGGCCGGCTCCTTCATCGAGCCGGACGAGTCGAGCACCAGGACGAGTTTGCCGCCGGACGGAGCAGGGTCGGCCACGGCGCTCCCGGTGGTCAGGCCGGCCAGCACAGCAGTCAGTGTGATGGCGAGGAGCGCCCAGACCGCTGGGCGGCGGCGGTGTCCCTGGTGAGTCGTCATCGTTTCCTCCAGTGAGATTCGCTGCCGCAAACACTTTCAGTTTGCGATTGCAAATGTCAAGCCGGTTTCGGGCTGGATTTATACGTTCGCAGGTGCGAAGATATTTGCAATCGCGACGCGGTGGCCGGTGGAAGGGGCAGACCGATGGACCAGACAGCGCACAACCTCCAGCAGCAGATCGAGCTGTACGGCGAGCCGCTCGGGGAGACTGTACGGCGCGTCCTGGGTCCACTCGGGCTGACGCAGGGCGGGCTCGCGCAGCTCATCGGCATGTCTGCGCCGATGTTGTCCCAACTGGTCAGCGCGCAGCGGGTGAAGATCGGCAACCCGGCGGTGATGTCCCGCCTGCGGGCAGCCTCGGAGCTGGCCGATCTGGCGATCACGAGCGAGATCGGGGACCACGAGATCCCGGCCGAGCTCGATCGCATCCGGCAAACCACCGGCGGACTGACAACCTCGGGATCAACCGGCCACCCGCCGAGGTCCGGCCAGCTGCCTGATGGGTTGGGGACGGTGTCGTCGGGGATCGCCGGGCAGGTGCCGGGTGGAGCCGGGGCGGATGTTGCTTCAGGCATCCATACGGCTTGGCCCGCCGGCGTGGGTGTGCGGGTGGATGACGGTGCCACGGCTCGCGCCGTCGTACGGGCGATCCAGGATCTGCTCCGCGAGGTCGCGTCTGCCGACGAGATCCAGCAAGCAGCAGCCGCCCTGGAAGCGGAGTCGCCGGCCCTCGCCGAACTGCTGCTGGCCTACGGGACCGGCAGGACCGCCGACGCCCTCGCCCACTATGAGCAACATCACGGCTGAGCCCTCTATATAGCACGAGCCGAGTAGACATTCGGCCCGATCTCATCCTTTGTCAGCGCGGAATTCCGTCGCCGACTCTGCTGTTGGGTTGCCTCGGCGGGGCGGATCGCCCTGCGTTCGTTGACGTTGTGAGGAGAGGCTTGTGCGCGCGTTCGGCGCTTTTCGGCGGGTTGTTGCGGTGGCGGGAGCGGTCACGCTCGCAGTGTCGATGGTTGCCTGCGGCAGCGATCAGGACAAAGCCGCGAGCGGTCCTGATCTCGGGCTGATGAAGGCCGGCACGTTGCGGATCGGGACGCTGACTGACGCGCCGCCGAACGTCTACGTGAAGGACGGCAAGTTCACCGGGTTCGACAACGACCTGATCACCGCGGTGGCGGCCAAGCTGAACCTGAAGCCGGAGTTCGTCGGGACGGACTTCTCCGCGCTGCTCTCGCAGGTGAACGGCGGCCAGTTCGACCTCGGCAGCTCGTCGATCACGATCACCGAGGCGCGGAAGAAGACGGTTGCGTTCAGCAACGGATACGACTTCGGCTACCTCGGCCTCAACACCACCAAGAACTCCGGCATCACGTCGTTCGACCAGCTCCAGGGCAAGCGGGTCGTCGTCGTACAAGGCACCGTCCAGGACGACTACGCGACCGGCAAGAACCTCAACCCGGTCCGCGTACCGAACTACAACGCCGCCCTCGGCCAGCTCAAGGCAGGTACTGCGGACGCCTGGGTCTCCCCCGCCGAGATCGGCGAGAAGATGGCCAAGGAGCAGGGTGGCGGAACGGTGATCCTGGCAGCCAAGGAGCTCAGTGACGCCCCGATGGCGTTCGCAGTGGCCAAGAACAACGACAAGCTCCGCGACGCGGTCAACAAGGCGCTCGACGAGGTCATCGCCGACGGCACCTGGACCAAGCTGGTCGAGCAGTACTACCCGGGTCGCGCCGTACCGGCGAACTTCAAGCCCGGCAGCGGGTCTGTGAAGTTCACCGCTCCCAAGGCCTGAGCATGGACATCTGGTCCACGCTCAGTGACACCTTCCTCGACTGGGAGTCGATGAAGGCGGTCCTGCCCGAGATGCTCAAGGTGGGACTGGTCAACACCCTCATCCTGGCGGCCGCCTCGGTCGTGCTGGGCACTGTGCTCGGCATGATCGTGGCGGTCCTCGCCCTGTCCACCAAGCCCTGGCTGCGCTGGCCCGCGAAGATCTACACCGACATCTTCCGCGGGCTGCCCGCGATCCTGACCATCCTGCTGATCGGTCAGGGCCTGTCCCCCATCACCCGGCACTGGTGGGGCCCGAACCCGTACCCGCTCGGCATCCTCGCGCTCTCGCTGATCGCCGCCGCGTACATCGGCGAGATCTTCCGCTCCGGCATCCAGAGCGTAGAGAAGGGCCAACTCGAGGCCGCCCGCGCGCTCGGGTTCAGCTACACCAGCGGGATGCGGCTGGTCGTCATCCCACAAGGCGTACGGCGGGTGCTGCCGGCGCTCGTGAACCAGTTCATCGCGCTGGTGAAGGAGTCCAGCCTGGTCTACTTCCTCGGCCTGCTGGCGAGTCAGCGCGAGCTGTTCCGGATCGGTCAGGACGCGGCCGCGACCAACGGCAACCTGTCTCCGCTGCTGCTCGCGGGCATCTTCTACCTGATCATCACCGTCCCGCTGACCCACCTGGTGAACCACTTCGACAAGCGGCTGCGCGAAGGGCGGCCGACCGAGAAGGACGATGTGAAGCTGGAGGAGCTCGCGCATGCGAACCATTGAGGCCGCGAGCCTGGAGGTCGAGGGCGTCGAGCTCGCGTTCGGTACCAACGAGGTCCTGCGCGGCGTGAACCTCGCCGTATCGGCCGGACACACCGCCTGCGTGATCGGCCCGTCGGGTTCGGGCAAGTCGACATTGCTGCGCGCGATCAACCGGCTGCTCGAGCCGGACGCGGGTGATGTGAGGCTGGGCGGCGAGTCGGTACTGCGCGGTGACCCCGACGTACTGCGTCGTCGCATCGGCATGGTGTTCCAGCACTTCAACCTGTTCCCGCACAAGACCGTGCTCGACAACATCACGCTCCCGCTTCGCAAGATCAAGAAACTCGACACCGACGCCGCGCAACAGGCGGCCCGGGAGCAGCTCGAGCTCGTCGGCCTGGCCGAGAAGGCGGGAGCGCGGCCCGGAAACCTGTCCGGCGGTCAGCAGCAGCGGGTCGCGATCGCGCGTGCGCTCGCGATGAAGCCCGAGGTGATGCTGTTCGACGAGGCGACGTCCGCGCTCGATCCCGAGCTCGTGAAGGGTGTGCTCGCGTTGATGGCGGACCTCGCGCAGGCGGGGATGACGATGGTCGTGGTCACGCACGAGATGGGGTTCGCGCGCGAGGTGGCGGATCAGGTCGCGTTCATGGATCAGGGCGTGGTGGTGGAGTCCGGCGTACCGGAGCAGGTGCACGGACGCGGATTCGCCCCGGCTGCGGCAGTTCCTCTCGCAAGTGCTGTAAAAGTCACCCCTGGCGCATTTGGTTGCCGAGGGCCACTATGGAGACAGGCCCGGGACCGGGTCGACCATGGCTGGGGGATGGTTGTGGTGAGAGATCTTCGGTTGATGATCTCGACGGCGCTCGCCGTCGGGCTGACAGCGACGCTGGGCCTGACGGTGAGCACCGAGCCACGAGCCACCGCCACCGCGGCTGCACCCGTCCAAGCCACGGTGAAACAGCAGGTGGCGAAGCCGAAGTGGGTCTATCTCACCTTCGACGACGGGCCGAGCGCGCGCTACACCGCACAGATCCTGAAGATCCTTCAGGCCTACCACGTCCGGGCGACGTTCTTCGAGGTCGGCCAGAACGTCAAGCGGTACCCGGCCATCACCCGCCGCGTCGATCAGCTCGGCCACAGCGTGCAGAACCATTCCTGGTCGCACCCGAACCTCACCAAAGTCAGTTGGCCCACGTTCAAGTACCAGGTCCGCACCACGGACCGCTACCTCAAGGCACAGACCGGTTACACCCCGCGCTGCCTGCGACCGCCGTACGGCGCGACGAACCGAGTCGTCGCCAAGCGAGCCACGATGCTCGGCAAGAAGCTCACGCTGTGGACCGTCGACCCGGCCGATTGGAGCCGACCGGGTACGTCAGTGATCGTGCGCCGCGTACTGGCGAAGGTACGGAGCGGCTCCGTGGTTCTGATGCACGACGGCGGCGGCAACCGCAGCCAGACCGTCGCCGCGCTGCCGAAGATCCTGAAGGCGCTCAAGGCCCGCGGGTACCTCTTCTATCCGTTGTGGTGTCACTAGCGAGCGTCCGGTATTCGTTACTCGTTGACGCGGCAGCGGCGTGGGCGCTGGCTTTCGGCGGCGACATGCACAGGGTGGACGAGAGGAGTGAGCCACCCACCGCCCTGGGGGACGCATGGATGTTCGCTTGACCCGCGCCGGGAACCGGATGATCGGTCTGGCGATGATGATGCTGGTGAGCGCGGTGATCGGCACGGTCGTGGTCGCGGCCGCGAAGTCACCCGCCAAACCAGTCACGCCCGAACCACCCGCAGCGGCGCCGGCAGCGGCCGCACCGACCAAGACCCCGCTACCTACCAAGTACGTCGTACTGACCTTCGACGACGGTCCCGATATCGAGTACACCCCGCAGGTGCTCGACATCCTGGCGAAGTACGACGCGAAGGCCACGTTCTTCGAGATCGGCCAGAACGTCCAGAAACATCCCGAGCTGACCAAGCGCATCCACGCCGCCGGCCACAGCGTGGAGAACCACACCTGGAATCACGCTGACCTGCGCAAACTCAGCGCAACAGCGTTCCGGCAACAGGTCATGTCGACCGACCAGGCGATCCGCGCGCAGATCGGCAGTACGCCGGGCTGCCTGCGGCCGCCGTACGGCGGAGTCAGCGCGACCGTCCGGCAACGGGCCACGGCGCTGGGCAAGGACCTGGTCGTGTGGACCGTCGACTCGCGTGACTGGACCAAGCCCGGCACAGCGGCGATCGTGCAGCGTGTGGTGAAGAACGTGCACAGCGGTTCGGTGATCCTGATGCATGACGGCGGCGGGAACCGCAGTCAGACGGTCGCAGCGCTGCCGACCATCCTCAAGACACTCAAGGCGCAGGGGTACGGCTTCCGCACCCTGACCTGCTAGGACAGCGCGCTGACCAGCGGTACGACGTCGGCGATCGACTCGACGATCCGGGTCGGGCGGTACGGGAACCGCTCGACCTCGTGCTCACCGGTCGAGCCGGACAGCACGAGCACGCTGCGGAGACCCGCCTCGAGACCGCTGATGATGTCCGTGTCCATTCTGTCGCCGATCATCACGCTCGTCTCGGAGTGCGCCTCGATCCGGTTCAGCGCGCTGCGCATCATCAGCGGGTTCGGCTTGCCGACGAAGTACGGCGCGATGCCGGTCGCCCGGGTGATCAAGGCGGCCACCGAGCCGGTCGCGGGCAGCGGACCCTCCTGGGACGGGCCGGTCGGGTCCGGGTTGGTGGCGAGGAACCGCGCGCCGTCGGCGATCAGCCGGATCGCCTTGGTGATCGCCTCGAACGAGTACGTCCGCGTCTCGCCGAGGACGACATAGTCCGGGTTGCGCTCGGTCAGCACATACCCGATCTCGTGCAGCGCCGTCGTCAGGCCCGCCTCACCGATCACGTACGCCGTACCGCCCGGGCGCTGGTCGTCCAGGAACTGGGCGGTGGCGAGCGCGCTGGTCCAGATCGCCTCCTCCGGGATGTCGATGCCTGCGGCAAGCAGGCGGGCCCGGAGGTCGCGCGGCGTGAAGATCGAGTTGTTGGTGAGGACGAGGAACTTCTTGCCGGACGCCTGCAGCGCGGCGATGAACTCACCGGCTCCGGGGATCGCGCGCTCCTCGTGCACCAGCACGCCGTCCATGTCCGTCAGCCAGCTCTCGACGGTTTGTGCTCGCTCACGCGGCTCATCGTAGTGGTCTGCCCCGGAGAAACACGGAAACTGTCGGTGGAGGCGGCAAGAATGCGGCCATGGAGTTGTCCGGGTACCGAGAGTTGTGGCGAGCACACGGCGTGATGTCGCTGCTGGTGGCTTCGCTGCTCGCGCGGCTGCCGATGCTCGCGACGATGGTGCCGATCGCGTTCCTTGCGAAGGATGCGAGTGGCTCGTTCCGCTGGGCCGGCGTGGTGGCCGGCGCTTATTCGATCGGTACGGCGATCGCCGGGCCGGTGTGGTCGCGGGCCGCGGATCGGCGTGGGCCGCGGGGCGTGTTGCTGGTGACGGGTCTCGCGTGGAGTGTGGCGCTGCTCGCGATCGCGTTGCTGCCGGCTGGGCTGCATCGGTTGCTGCCTGCGTTGGCGGTGATCGCGGGTGCGCTGGTGCCTCCGGTGATGCAGACGTTGCGGGCGGCGTGGCCACGGGTGGTGCAGGGGCCGGCGCTGCGGACGGCGTACTCCGTGGATGCGACGGCGCAGGAGTTGCTGTTCATGGTCGGGCCGATGCTTGGGGCAACTGCTGTGAGCGTTGCCAGTCCGCGGCTCGGCGTACTGCTCGCGGCGGCGATGTCGGCCGTCTTCATCTGGTGGTATGCGCTCCGACAACCCGAGCCGGTCGCGCACGATCACCACATCAGGGTGACCGCGCGGCAGTTGCTGTGGCACCGGTACCGGTTGCCGTTGATCCTTTCGTTCGGCCTGTGGGTGATGTCGTTCAACGGGATCTCGCTGGGGATCGTCGCGTTCGCCGATGAGCACGGTCAGCGGCTGATCGCGGGGATCTTCGAGGCGGTCTGGGCGTTCGGCAGCCTGGTCGGCGGTGCCGTCGCGGGCGCGTTGCCTGGCCGGCGTACGTCGTACCTCTGGCGGCGGGCTGCGCTGGTGTCCGCGGGGATGCTGCTGTGTGTATTTGCTACGTGGTCGCCGGTGTCGTTGGGGATCGCGTTGATGGTGTCGGGGTTGACGTTGGCGCCGGCGATCGGCGCGCTGTACGAGCGGCTGGGTGCGTTGACGCCGGATGTGGCGCGGACCGAGGTGTTCGGCTGGATGGGCAGCGCTGCCATGGGCGGTGCGGCGATCGGGGCGGCCGTGTCGGGTGCGGTGATCGAAGGGTTCGGGGTGCGGTACGTGTGGCTACTGGCCGCCGTACTCGCCGGCTTGTCGATGGTGCTGCTGCTACGCGTGCCGCCGGAGTCGGTTGCGCCCGTGCGGGCGGAGTTAGCTGGTGGTGGCTTGCTCGGCGAGGGTGCGTAGGTTCTCGACCATGGCGTTGGGGTCGTCGGCGGCGTAGACGGCCGAGCCGGCCACGAAGACGTCAGCGCCTGCTTCGGCGCACTGCTCGATGGTGTCGGCTGAGACTCCGCCGTCGATCTCGATCCACAGGTCGAGGCCGTGCTTGTCGAGCAGTTGGCGGGTGCGGCGGATCTTCGGGACGCAGATGTCGAGGAACTTCTGCCCGCCGAAGCCGGGCTCGACGGTCATGATCAGGATCATGTCGAGCTCGGAGAGGAGGTCCTCGTACGGCTCGATCGGCGTCGCGGGCCTGAGCGCCATCGCCGCCCGTGCTCCCTTGGACCGGATCTCCCGCGCGGTCCGGATCGGCGCCCGGCAGGCCTCGATGTGGAACGTGACGCTCGACGCGCCCGCCTCGACGTACCCGGGCGCCCAACGATCCGGGTCCTCGATCATCAGGTGACAGTCGAGCGGCTTGTCGGTCGCCTTCGCCAGCGACTCGACCACCGGCATCCCGAGGGTCAGGTTCGGCACGAAGTGGTTGTCCATCACGTCGACGTGCAGCCAGTCCGCATTGGACACCGCCACAGCCTCCTCGGCCAACCGAGCGAAGTCGGCCGACAGGATGCTTGGCGCGATCTGAATCCCCATGACGCCAATCTATCGAGCCGTCACCCGACCAGCGCTAGGTGGGCCGCATCACCCAGCGAACGGCCTCGTCGACGGACGAGACGGTCTCGAGGCCAGCGGGAAGGGCCGGGCGGCGGATGATGACGACCGGGAGATGGAGTTGGCGGGCGGCGTCGAGTTTGGCCGAGGTGGCTGGGCCGCCGCTGTCCTTCGTGACGAGGACGTCGATGCGGTGTTCGCGGAGAAGTGCCAGCTCGTCGGCGAGCGTGAACGGGCCGCGGGCGAGGATCAGCGTGCACCAGGCCGGGCGGGGTTCGGGAGCGTCGACGCAGCGGGCGAGGGTCCAGAGCCCGGTGGTGGCGAAGGCGTCGAGGCCCTGTCGTCCGATCGTGAGAAAGACCCGCGACCCTAGACTCGGGAGCAGGTTAGCGGCGGTGGCTAAGTCGGCCCAGTGCCAGTTGTCGTCGGGACCTTGAGTCCAGCCCGGACGGCGAAGAACGAGCAGCGGTACGCCGGTCTCGCGGCGTGCGGCGGCTGCATGCGCGGTCATGGTCGCGGCGAACGGATGCGTCGCATCGATCACCGCGTCGACCGGATGCTCACGAAGCCAGTCCGCGAGACCGTCCGCGCCGCCGAACCCACCCGTCCGCACCTCCCCGACAGGCAGACGGGCCTCCGTCGTCCGTCCCGCGAGTGAAGAGATCACGCCGACCCCCGCACCGACGAGCACCCGCGCAAGCTCGCGCGCCTCCCCGGTCCCTCCGAGCAGCAGAACCTTCATCGGCTGCGGTCGGCTGAATAGAGATGGCTGTCTCGGAATGTTGTTGCCGAGAGCACCTTTCCGACGATGATCACCGCGGTACGACGGATGCCCGCGGCCTTCACCTGGTCGGCGATATCGGCGAGCGTTCCCCGCACGATCACCTCGTCGTCGCGGGAGGCACGGGCGACGACGGCGACCGGGCAGTCGGCGCCGTAGTTCGGAACGAGTTGGTCCACGACGCGGTCGATCTGCTGGACGGCGAGATGGAGGACGAGGGTTGCCTCCGACGCGCCGAGGGCTGCTAGGTCTTCGCCGGCGGGCATCGCGCTCGCGCTGCCCGCGATGCGGGTCAGGATGACGGTCTGGCCGACCTCGGGGACGGTCAGTTCGCGGGCGAGAGTTGCAGCCGCGGCGGCGTAGGCGGGTACTCCGGGCGTGACGTCGTACGGAATGTTTAAGGCGTCGAGGCGGCGCATCTGTTCGGCCATCGCGCTGAAGACGGACGGGTCGCCGGAGTGCAGGCGGGCGACGTCGTGCCCGGCGGTGTGGGCGGCCGAGAGTTCGGCGATGATCTCGTCGAGATTCAGATTCGCGGTGTCGATCTTGCGCGCGCCGGGCGGGCAGTGGTCGAGCAGTTCGACGGGGACGAGCGCGCCGGCGTACAGACACACCGGCGACGAAGCGATCAGATCGCGCCCGCGCACGGTGATCAGATCGGCAGCCCCCGGGCCGGCGCCGATGAAGTGCACCGTCATTTCGTGACGCTCCAGATCGTGACTGGCATGGCTGGGCGCCAGCCGGTCATGGTGCCGACGGGGGCTGCGCGTTGCACAGACAGGCGGACCAGATCGCCGCCGTGGGTCTTGTGCCAGGCGGCGATGAGGGACTCGGTTTCGAGGGTGACGCCGTTCGTCACCAAGCGGCCGCCGGGTCTGAGCGCGTTCCAGCAGACGTCGAACATGCCGGCCGCCGTCGCTCCCCCGCCGATGAAGATCGCGTCTGGTGACTCGAGACCGTCGAGTGCTGCGGGTGCGGCGCCTTCCACAACATTGACTGCCCCGCCGAGCGCGGCAGCGTTGCGTTCCAGGCGCTTGGCTCGGTCGGGGTCGCGTTCGATGGCGATTGCTCGGCAGGACGGATGATGCCGGGACCACTCGATCGCGATGCTGCCCGCACCGCCGCCGATGTCCCACAACAACTGCCCCGGCACCGGGGCGAGCCGCGACAGCGTGACGGCGCGTACTTCGCGCTTGGTGAGCTGCCCGTCGTTCTCGTACGCGTCGTCGGGCAGGCCGGGCACGGTCGAGAGGACAGGGCCCTCACACTCGACGGCGATGACGTTGAGGGCATCGACATCGTCAGACCAGTCGGCGGCGGCTGCCCGTCGTACACGCTCGTTCGATCCACCGAGCTGCTCGAGGACAGTCATCGAACTGGAGCCGTAGCCGCGGGCCACCAGCAGCTGGGCGACTTCAGCCGGCGTCTGCGTACCTCGGCTGAGGATCAGCAGCTGCCGACCGGGCTGGAGGTGCGGGTGCAGACGCTCGACCGGCTGGTTGACCAGGCTGACCACCTGCACCTGGTCCTGCGGCCAGCCGAGCCGCGCACAGGCCAGCGACACGCTCGACGGATGCGGGATGACCCGTACGGCGTCGGCGCCGAGCATCCGGACCAGCGTCGTACCGATGCCGTGGAAGGTCGGATCGCCGCTGGCCAGCACGCAGATCCGTTGCCCGCGATGTTCCTGCAGGAGACGAGGGAGCGATTCGGACAACGGCGAGGACCAGGCAACTCGAGGAGCATCCGGGACCAGCGCAAGCTGCCTGGCGCTGCCCATCAGGATGTCGGCTGACTCGATGGCGGCGCGGGCCGCGGGTGACAGGCCATGCCAACCATCGGCGCCGATGCCCACGACTGTGATGGGGTCAGGCATTGCCGAGGACCTTGGTGATGGTGATTTCGATGACCACGCGCTGCGGGTTCACCCGCGGCTCCTTGTAGCGCTTGGCGTACCGTCGCTCGGCCTCCCGCACACGCTCAGGGTCGTCGCTCACCACGGCCCGCCCCTCGATCGTGCTCCAGCGCCGCCCGTCCACCTGCGTCACCGCGACCGCCGCCTCCCCGAGCCGGCGGATCGCCCGCGCCTTGTACGACGTACCCGAGCAGATCACCCGCACAAGCCCCGCCTCGACGTCCAGCGTCGCTCCCACCGGCGTCGCGTGCACAGTCCCATCCGCGCGGACGGTACTCAGCACACACAGATGCCGTTCGGTCCAGAACTCAGCCAGCCGCTCACTCAACACCCAGCGATCGTAGACAAGACGGCCCGCCCGGTGCGGTGCCGGGCGGGCCGTGGTGCGCTGGACCCCTCAGACCAGCGCGGTCTGGAGCTAGCCGATGTCGCGGCGGCGGAAGGTCGCGAACCCCGCCAGTGTGAGCGCGGCGGCGATCGCGGTCAGCCAGAGCACCGGGGTGACGGAGAAGTCGCCGCCGGGCAGCCGCGGGGTGTGGCCGTACGGGCTGAGGTTGATCATCCATTGCGGCAGGTTGAAGATCTCGCCGAACTGGCCGATCAGCAGGAACACGCCGTACAGGACCCAACCGCCGGTGACCAGCTTCGGTGCGAAGCCGAAGAGGATGACGACCAGTGCGGTCACCAGCCAGATCGCAGGCAGTTGTACGGCGGCCGCCCCGAGCATCCGCGGTACCTGGCGGCCCATGTTGCCGAGCGACGCACCACTCGAGATCCCCGAGCCGAGTCCGGCGATCAGGATCAGCGCACCGGTCCCGAGCAGCGCCATCAGCACGTGGCTGCCGAGCCAGCGCGACCGAGTGACGCCGGTCGCCAGCAGCGGCTCGGCGCGGAGTGCAGTCTCCTCGGAGCGGAGCCGGAGCGCAGCCTGGATGCCGAACGCTGACGCAAGCAGACCCATGACGCCCATCTCCGTCGCCAGGAACGCGTCGGTGATGCCCTCCACGCCGCCCAGCTTCTGCACCATCTCCTTGGCGCTGTCGCTGGTGACGAACCCGTCGACGTTGCTGGCGATGTTGCCGACCAGCAACCCGAGCAGCAGGAACGCGAATCCCCAGGCGTAGAACGAGCCCCGGTGCAGCCGCCACGCCAGTGCGAGCGGCGAGCGCAGCGACGCGGCCGCCCGCGGCGGACCGGGACGCGGAGGAACCAGTCCGGCGCCGAGGTCGCGCCGCCGGATCAGTGCGGTCGCGGCAGCGATCAGAACGACCAAGAACACCACAGGAATCAGCAGTACGACGAACCGGTCGCCGGCGTACGCGCGGACCTGCTGCGACCACCCGATCGGCGACAGCCACGACACCCATTGGGTACCGCCGTCGGCCGACGAGTCACCGATCGCCCGCAGCACGTACGCCACGCCGAGGACGACCGCGGTCAGTCCGTTCGCGGCCCGGGCGCTCTCGGTGACCTGCGCAGTCACGGCGCCCACACCAGCGAAGGCCAGCCCGGCCCCGGCCCACATCAGCCCGAAGGCGAACGAGCCCTTCGTGTCCAGCCCGCTCCCCATCAACGCGAGTGCGGTGACCAGACCGAGCACGATGACGGTCCCAGCGGAGACGATCAGCGCTGCGGTCAAAGCGGCGTACCGCCCGAGGACTCCGGCGCTGAGCAGCTCCAGTCGGCCGCTCTCCTCCTCGGTGCGCGTGTGCCGTACGACGAGGATCCCGGCGAGCAAGCCGACCAGGAGCGCGCCGAACGCGGTCAGCTTGAACAGCGAGACCTCCCCGAGCGAGGACTCGTCGAAGATCCGCCCGTACAGCGACACCAGCGCCGGCGAGGCGTTCGACGTACGCGCGGCCTCGACCAGAGCGTTCTGGTCGGAGTACAGGTCGATCGACGCCTTGGCCGACCCGGCCGCCGAGATCACGAACACGACGATCCAGACCGGGATCAGCAGCCGGTCCCGGCGCAGCGCGAGCCGCACCAGCGTCCCGGTCCCGACGAAGTCGTTCATCGCACGGCCGCCTCAGCCTCAGCAGGTACGTCGTCCTCGTAGTGGCGCAGGAACAGCTCCTCCAGCGTCGGAGGCTGCGCGACGAGACTCTTGATCCCGCTCGCGGACAGCTGCCGCATCACCGCGTCGAGCTGTGCCGTGTCGACCTCGCACCGGACACGGTTGTCCTCGACATCGAGGTCGTGAACGCCGGGCAGCTGCGCCAGCCCGTTCGGCGATCCGGCCAGCTCGGCGTGGATCGACGTACGCGTGAGGTGGCGGAGGTCGGACAGCGTGCCGGTCTCGACCACCTTGCCGCGGCGGATGATGCTGACGCGGTCGCACAGGGCCTCGACCTCGGACAGGATGTGGCTGGACAGCAGAACCGTGCGGTCCTCGCGCTTGTCCTCCTCGATGACCTGCCGGAACACCTCCTCCATCAGCGGGTCCAGGCCGGAGGTCGGCTCGTCCAGGATCAGCAGCTCGACGTTCGACGCGAGCGCCGCGACCAGGGCGACCTTCTGCCGGTTGCCCTTCGAGTACGTCCGGCCCTTCTTCGTCGGGTCGAGGTCGAACCGGCGCAGCAGGTCGTCGCGCTTCTTCTCGTCCAGCCCGCCGCGGAGCCGGCCGAGCAGATCGATCACCTCACCGCCGGTCAGGTTCGGCCAGAGGTTGACGTCGCCGGGGACATAGGCGAGCCGCCGGTGCAGCGTGGCGGCGTCGTGCCAGGGGTCGCCACCGAGCAGCGAGACATCGCCGGCGTCACCCCGCAACAGGCCGAGCAGGACGCGGATGGTGGTGGACTTCCCGGCGCCGTTCGGGCCGAGGAAGCCGTGCACCTCACCGGTCGCGACCTCCAGGTCGAGACCATCGAGGGCGTGCGTACTTCCGTACGACTTGTGTAGTCCAGAGACCACGATGGCTGATGTCATGATTCATAACGTACACTGTGTTCAGAAGATTGTGAATCTTGCTAACAGCTTCCTGACAGCTCAGAGGGGATGATGGGGCGGTGAGTGCACATCGAGACGACGACGCCGTCAAGCGGTACACCGAGCAGTTCGGCAACCTGCTCGCCGAGACAGGCTGGCCGCGGATGGCGGCCCGGGTGTTCGCCGCGATCCTGTCCAGCGTGTCGGGCCGGATGACCGCCGCCGAGCTGTCCGACCAGCTGCAGGCCAGCCCCGCCGCCGTCTCCGGCGCGGTCAACTACCTGCTGCAGCTGCGCCTCGCCACCCGCGAGCGCGAGCCCGGCACCCGCCGCGATGTGTACGTCGTCCAGGACGACGCCTGGTACCAGACGATGATGAGCGAGGACGCCTCGCTGGTGCGCTGGTCGGAGTCCCTGCGCAAGGTCCTCGACTCCTCCGGCGACGGCACGGACGCCCACCGCCGCATCCGCATCTCGCTGGGCTTTATCGACTTCATCGGCGAAGAGGTCAAGGGCCTGAGCGAGCGCTGGATCAAACGCAAGGCCGAGCTGGACGCGGAGATCGACGCCGAGCTCGGCTAGAGCTCGTAGACGGTGAAGATCGTGCAGTAGATGGGTGGGGACTCCAGCCCGGGGTAGTACAGACGGCCTGCCTCGTCGGTGATCTTGAAGTACGCCGTTGACGCGCCGACCTGCGCCGGCGCCCGCAGTTGCATTGCGACGGTCACGGTCTCCCCCGCGTCTGCGTCGGGGACTCGCGAGCGGATCGGCGAGCGCAGCCAGCCGGGCGTGCCGGCCGCGCCCTGGCGGGTCAGCCAGCGGTCGCGCCACGGCCTCTCGCCACTGTTGCGGATCTCCCACGTCTTCTCGAACGACTCGTCGCGGCAGACCCGGGTTCCGTCGGGGACCGTCTCCCCCACCAGCTCGGCGCGGTCCTCGGGGTGATGGTCGATCGGCACGGATCCACCGAGCAGCACCGGTTGGATGTGCCGGCGCAGGTCGCGCTGGGAGATGTCGCGACCGGCGCGTACGGCGGCGTCCAGCTCCATCAACTGGTTCACCAACGACTGGCCGGCGCCGAACGAGACGTCGTACCACTCGGTGAGCTCGCGGCTGGGCTTGGTGTGGCCGCGCTCGACCCGGGACAGGTGCCCCTTGTCCCATCCGGACTCCGCTGCGGCGCGGCTCAGCGGTACGCCGGCGGCTTCCCGGAGCTCACGCATCCGCGACCCGATCACCACACGAAGCTGCGCAGGCCTCACACCGCACTCCGATCGTTGCGTACCGCGACTACACCGTAACCCTCCGAATCTCAACTGGTCCAGGAAATCCGCCCCGAACTGGCCCAAGGACGGCGGCCCTCGGCGACCTACCGTCGAAGCATGGGAATCATCGGACCGGCGAAGACCAACACCTTCGACAGCTTGCTCACCCAGACGCCCGCGATCGCGCCCGGATCGCACGCGATGGTCGCGACCGTCACCGTCCCGCCGGGCGATCCGGGATCAGGCCCGCACCGGCACTCCGGGCCGGTGTTCGGGTACGTGCTCGAGGGCGAGATCCTGTTCGAGCTCGAGGGCGAGGCGCCGTACCCGATCAAGGCGGGTGAAGCCTTCTGGGAGCCGGGCGGGGACGTCGTCCACTACCAGGCTGCCAACCTGCGCACGGACATCGAGAGCAAGTTCGTCGTGTTCATGCTGTGCGCGCCCGACGTGCCGATGATGACGTACCTGGACGCCGAGGAGATCGCCGCGCGCGCCCACCTGCGCAGATGAGGGGTCGTTGCCTACTGCGACAACGCCGGGCGGCGCTGGTTCTCTGTAAATAAGTGTCACTTCGCCAGTCGCCCAGCGAAAAGGACCAACATCATGCGTACCGCCCTCCTGCGCATCACCCTCACCACCCTGCTGGCCACCGCCGCCGCCCTCGGCACCGGCACCCTGACCGCCAGCGCCGCAACCGGGACCGTGGTCACCGACAGCGGCCAAGGCGTCGCCATCCGGTCCGGCAATGCGACCAGCTTCGGCTCGGTCGGGACCCAGCCGAACGGACCGGTCGAGATCGACTGCCAGATCTACGGCGAACCCGTCACCGGCAAGTACGGCCGCAGCCTCGTCTGGGACCACATCCCCGGCAAGGGCTTCATCACCGACTCCTACGTCAACACCGGCAGCAGCGGCCTGATCGCGCCGCTCTGCACCAGCAACCCGCGCGCCGACGCCGCCATCGCCTGGTACGCCGCGCGCAGCGGATCGACCGCATACCAGGGGTACTGCGAGATGGCCGCCGAGAACTCGTACGGCAAGACCGCGATCTGGGCCTCCGCCAAGGCCGACTGGAACGACGCCGTGGCCCGCGGCGTCGCGCATCGCGGCGACCTGAACCCGCCGAAGGGCACCCTGGTGTTCTGGGACCTGGCCGCGCCGTACGGCCACGTCGGAGTCGCCAAGGGAGACGGCACCTTCTGGGCCACCAGCGTCAGCGGCGCGATCGGCACCCGCGCACTGCCCTACTTCAACAGCTACCTCGGTTGGGCCTGGCCCAACTTCTGATCGCGAGCACCCGGACGCGCGTCCCGCCCCTCACGCGTCCGGGTGCTCGACCCGGTCAGCGGAGGAACTTCGGAACCATCCGCCACAACAGCGCGCCCGACACGAGCCCCTCCGCGAAGCCGAGCCCCGCACCGATGCCGATAGCTGGCCAGATCGGCAGCCCCGGATGCCCGTAGGCGATCAGTGGAACCGCGCCGGCGAACACCGCCACCGCGATCATCCCGGCCACCAGCGGCAGGGTGAACTCGTCGATGAACCGATCCATCGATTTCGCCACCAGCCGGAACAGGACGAACGGCCCGAACGCCAGCACCAGCGACTGCACCGAGGACGTGCGCTTCGAGGCCATCGCGATCCCGACGGCGATGCACGCCGCCACCAGCACGACGGCCGTCGTCCACGCCGCGCTTCGCGGCGTCCCCGCGGAGATCCGGTTGATTCCGCTGGAGATCGCGAAGGCAGCAACTCCTGCGACCACGACGGCGAGCGGGATCAGCATCCGATCCGCCTTGATCAGCGGATCAGCGAGCACCACGACCGTCATCGCCAGCAGCACGCCGATCCATGGGACGGTCGATCTGCGCGCCATTCCGACAGTTATAGGGGACGCACGCCCCTCACCAGCCGGTCATGTCCGGAACATGTCATCGACCCGGTCCAGCCAGTCGGCCACCAGCGCGCGGTACGCCGCCAGCCCCGGTCCGGGCAGCAGGTGATCCTCCTGGTCCAGTACGGCGAAGGTCGCGCGCGGGTAGTCGTCGAGGATCGACCACGCGTCGGCGTACCCGGCGGTGGTGTCCTGGCGGCCGGTCACGATCAGGGTCGGGCGCTCGAAGCGGGCCACTGGATCCTCGCGCAAGGCGTACGTCGTGACGTCGCCCTGGATGTGACCGAGGAACGCGAGGTCCGCGGCGGCCTCTGCTGCGTCGTAGTACTGATGCTGGCGTTGCCGGTCCGGTGACGGTATGAGGTGTTCGTCGGTCGGAAGCGTGCGTCGGGCCCGATCGATGACGATGCCCGGTGCCCTCAGCAACAACCCGAGGACCCGGGCCGGGTCGCGGCGCACGATGCCGCGAGCGTGCAGCCCGCCGGCCGACGTACCGGCCAGCGCGAACGGCTCGCCGCCGGAGAGGTCGTCGATGAGCGCGGCGATCGCGTCGAGCATGCCGTCCTGGTCGGTGATCGCCGGGACGGCCGGCGACTTCCCGGTGCCCGGCGGGTCGACGTAGATCCGCCGCCAGCCCGATCGGTCTGCGAAGACCGGCTCGTGGACGGCGCGACCCTCGCCGCCGTCTCCACCCCAACTGGGCAGGAAGAAGATCGGACGGCCGTCACCGAAAGACTCGTAGTACACAATCCGACCCTAGCCAGCGGTGAAGCCTGTCATCGAGCCTTTCTCTTGGCAGCAGAATCCGGTGGGCGTTCGCCGGACCCGCGCTTGATCAGCCCACACGGCAGCACGATCCGCTGTGGCGGTCGGGTGTCGGCGCCAGACGCGCGATCGAGCAACAACCGCGCCGCGCTCCGACCGAGCTCAGCGATGTCAGAGGCAACAACCGTGACCGGCGTCGGCAACATGTCGGCCAGCCGGAAGTCGTCGAACCCGACGACAGCCGGCTCGCGACCGAGCTCACCGAGCGCGCGCAGTACACCCTCGGTGAGGAAGTTCGTCGAGGCGAAGATCGCGGTCGGCGGATCCGGCCGCAGCATTACCTCGTGGGTCGCCTTCTCCGCGGCCTCCGCGTTGCCCTCGGGCAGCTGGATGACCAAGGACTCGTCGACGTCGATCCCCGCCGCCCGGTGCGCCCGCCGGTAACCACGCAGCCGGCGTCCGATCGTGTAGTACGAAGGGGCCAGCAGGATCGCGATCCGCTCGTGCCCCTGCGCCAGCAAGTGCTCCGTGGCCAGTCGGCCGCCGCCCTCGTTGTCGACCATCACGATGTCCGCGTCGATCCCGGTCGCCGGCCGGTCGACGAACACCACCGGCACCCCGGCGCCTTCGAGGAAAGCGTGATCGCCCTGGTCGGGCACGATCATCAGGCCCGCGACCTGCCGGCTGACGAGCTCCTGGATGGCACGTTTCTCGCCCTCCGGATCCTCGTCGACGCTTCCGAGTACGACGGCGAACCCGGACTGCCCCGCGATCTCCAGCGACGACTTCGCGATCGTCGCGTAGAACGGGTTGGTCAGGTCGCCCAGCACCAGGGCCAGACTGGTCGACTTCTTCCCCGGCCGGAGCGCCCGCGCGACCTCGTTGCGCTGGAACCCGAGCTCGTCGATCGCGGCCCGGACCCGCTGCGCGGTCTCGTCCCGCACACCGTGCCCGCCGTTCACCACCCGGGACACCGTGCCGAGCCCGACACCGGCCCGCCGGGCGACGTCGATCATCGTCGGCCGGGGTACCTCCGGCTTGGTTGGAAACGTTTCGGACACGGGGTTGACTTCCTTTTCGCGACACGGCATCGTCACCCAACAGTAAAGCGTTGGAAACGTTACCGTCCAGGAGGCCGGATGAATCGTTCTTCTCCTGCAAGGTCCCGGGGTGGGATGAGTCGGAACGCCGGGTCCGACGTCAAGGCGGCGTACCTGTTCATCGCGCCGGCGATCATCGGCTTCCTGGTCTTCGTGGGGTATCCGCTGATCCGCTCGTTCTACCTCGCGCTGACGAAGTACAACGGCCTGACCGATCCGGTCTTCGTTGGCCTGGGCAACTTCCGGCGGCTGTTCACGACCGACCCGGCGTTCTGGCCGGCGCTGCGGGCAACGGGGTACCTGGTGGTCCTCTATGTCCCGCTCTCGCTGATCCTCGGGCTGGCGCTGGCGATGTTCTGCAACCAGCGGTTCGCCGGGGTCCGGGTGGTCCGGACGCTCGCGTACCTGCCGGTGGTGCTGCCTGCGGTCGCGACGATCACGCTGTGGAAGTTCATGCTCGACCCCCAGGTCGGGCTGCTGAACACGATCCTCGACCGGCTGGGGCTGCCGACCAGCCTGTGGTTGCAGGGCTCGAGTACGTCGATGCCGTCGGTCGTCCTGGTGATGCTGTGGGGTGTCGGCGGGACGATGATCATCTTCCTGGCGGCGTTGCAGTCGGTGCCGACCGAGTTGTACGAGGCCGCGCGCGTGGACGGCGCGAGCCCGTGGTCGGTGTTCTTCCGGATCACGCTGCCGATGATCAGCCCGATCGTGCTGTTGCAGGTGATCCTGCAGACCACAGCCGCGCTGCAGACGTTCAACCAGCCGAAGATCCTGACCAACGGCGGACCGGGATTCAGCACCAACGTGCTGATGCTGTCGATCTACAACAACGGCTTCCCGACCCTGGGCCGGATCCCGCAGCTCGGGTACGCCTCGGCGCAGGTGTGGGTGCTGTTCATCATCATCATCGCCGTGATCGCCCTGACCGCGAAGTTCTCATCGCTCTGGACGTACAGTGACACTTCCGACTGATGCCGCTGAAGCGACCGCGTTGACGGCCGGCACCGAGCCGGCGACGAGGGCGCCCGCTGCGAAGAAACCACGCCTGATCGGTACGACGTCGTGGTACGTCGTCGCGTTCTTCATCTGCGCGGTGATGATCGTCCCGTTGCTGTGGATGATCACGATCGGCCTGAAGAGCCGTACCGCGGTGTTCGACATCCCGCCGAAGCTGCTGCCGCACGAGTGGACCTGGAGCAACTTCATCAACGGGCCGAAGGCGATCCACTTCCCGCGGCTGTTCCTCAACTCGGTGATCATCACCACGCTCAGCGTGCTCGGTGGCGTGCTGACCGCGATGATGGCCGGCTACGCGCTGGCCCGGTTGCGGTTCCCGGGCCGCAAGCTGTGGTTCTACCTGTTCGCCGGCAGCATGTTGCTGCCCGGCGTGGTCGGGCTGATCCCGTTGTTCCAGCTCTACAAGAGCATCGGCTGGTACGACACCTGGCTGCCGCTGATCGTGCCGGCGTTCCTGGGCGGGAACCCGCTGTTCATCTTCCTGGCCCGGCAGTACTTCCTCGCGATCCCCTATTCCATCGATGAAGCGGCCAAGATCGACGGCGCCGGACACCTGCGGATCTTCGTCAGCGTGATGCTGCCGCTGACCCGGCCGGCCTGGCTGACGATGGCGATCCTCGCGTTCCAGGCGTCCTGGAACGACTATCTGAATCCGCTGGTCTACCTGTACTCGTCCGGCAAGTGGCCGCTATCGGTCGGGATGGCGTCGTTCATCTCCCCGTTCGCCGGGAAGACGCCGGACTGGAGCTACTACATGGCCACCAACCTGCTGTACATGCTGCCGCCGCTGATCATCTTCTTCGCCGCGCAGCGCTACTTCATCCAGGGCCTCGGCGCTCTCGGCAGCACGAACCAGAAATAGAGGGGATCTCCTGTGAAAAGGACATTGGGTGTGACCGCCCTGGCCTGTGCCGGGTTGCTGGCGGCAACCGCCTGCAGTGGCTCGGACTCCGGCGGCGGCTCCAGCAGCGGACCGGTCACCGTCACGGTAATGACGTGGGAGTCGGCCGAGACCAACGCCGCGATCAAGAAGGCGCTTGCCGATTTCAAGGACGACAACATCACCGTCCAACTGCTCGAAACACCGAGCGGTCAGTACGGCGACAAGCTCGCGTCGCTGACCCAGGCGAAGAAGCTGCCGGACCTGTTCTGGTGCGGTAACGACACCGAGCAGCAGTACACGTCGCAAGGTCTGCTGGTCGACTGGGCCGACAAGATCAAGAACGGCAACGGCGACTTCAAGTCGGACAACTTCGTCTCGTCCGCGATGGACAACTGGAAGACCGCGGACGGCCAGATGGGCGGGTTGCCGTCGCTGATGAACACGTACGGCGTCTGGTACAACGCCGACGCGTTCACCGCTGCGGGTCTTCCGCTGCCGAAGGCCGGCTGGACGTGGGACGAGATGTACGCCGACGCCGCGAAGCTCGCCAACAAGAACGGGGCGAAGTACGGCCTGGTCGCCGACCAGCTGACGTCCGGGGACGGACCGTTCACGATGAGCATGTACTCCGTGTCCGCCGGCGGTGCGCCGTTCACCGACAACGTGAACCACCCGACGAAGGCCGAGGCCGACCACAAGTACAAGGAAGGCGTCGAGAAGCTGGTCGCGGCGATCAAGAACGGATCGGTCGCGCCGCCCGGGTACGACGCCTCGAACGTGCAGTCGTTGTTCGCGGCCGGCAAGGTGCCGATGACGTTCGGCGGGCAGTGGCTGGCGGCCGGGTTCCAGACCGACAAGCCGAAGGTCAAGTACGGGTTCGCGCCGTTCCCGCAGGTGCAGACGCCGACCACGCTGTACGACTCGGTCGGCATCTGCACGCCGCAGTACACGAAGGACCAGGACTCGACGTTCAAGGTGCTCGAGTACCTCAACACCAAGGTCTGGGACGCCGTACTGCCGGCCTCCCCGGTGGCGCCGCCGGCGTACAAGCCGGCCCAGGCGAGCTACTTCGACGCGCTCACCAAGGCCCAGCAGACCACCGTCGCCGACACCGTGAAGGCTGACCTCGGCGCCGAGAAGACGGTCGGCGTCCGCTTCACCACCCAATGGGCCCAGCAGGTCGGCGACCTCACCACCGCCAACTACCAGCCCATCCTCAGCGGCAAGAAGCCGATCAGCGACCTCCCGGCCTACATCGACAAGATCAACGGCCTGATCAAGCAGGGCGGCTAGAGCCTCAAGAAGGCAATTCAGAAGTCTTCAAAGGAGCAAGGAAGAACAAGAAAAGAGATAGAGAGGAATATTAAAGAACAAACAATGAAAGACGAAAGATAGAATGGGAGTTGATTGCCACGTGGCGTCCGCCGGTCCACCGACGGTCGCCACGTTCAACAGGTGGGCCCGGGACGCCCGCGGGGCAGTAACAGGCCCGAACCGTAGCTGGGGATCAGCGGAAGACCGAACCCGGCCAGGCACCCAACTCCCTCTCTGCTCTTCTCTGTCTGATGTTCTTTGTTCTTGAAGGTCCTCAGTGCTTCCGCCGGTCCGGTGGCGGTCTGCCTACGCCTCTTCTGACGGTCACCGGAAGCCGAACTCGACCCGGCACCTAACTCCCTCTATATTCTCTTTCTCTTTTCTTGTCTTTCCTGCTTTGTTCTTTGCTCTTTTCTTGAGAGCTAGACCGCTTGCCAGAGTGAGAGGGCGAAGCGGGCTTTGGTGTCGGTCCACCAGGCGGCTGGGGTGAAGCCTGCTTTGTCGAGTTCGGCCTCGACGCCGGAGCGGTGGAACTTGGCGGAGATCTCGGTGCTGAGCTCCTCCCCTTCGGCGAACGTGACCTCGAGGTGGATCTCCGGGATCAGCACCTGCATCGCGCGGGTGGCGCGCAGGTGCATCTCGATCCACTCGTTGTCGGCGTCCCAGATCGCGACGTGTTCGAACGCGTCGACGTCGAAGTCCGCGCCGAGTTGCCGGTTGATGACCCGCAGCACGTTCTTGTTGAACTCCGCGGTGACGCCGGCTGAGTCGTCGTACGCCGCGACCAGCGTGGCGGGAACCTTCACGAGATCGGTGCCGAGGAGCAGCCATTCGCCGGCCTCGAGCACGTCGCGGATCGAGGTGTAGAAGGCCTCGCGCTCGGCCGGGATCAGATTGCCGATCGTGCCACCGAGGAAGGCGACAATCCGCGGCGGTTCACCGGGCAGCTTGTCCAGGTGCGCGGTGAAGTCGCCGACAACGCCGTGTACGTCGAGCGTCGGGTAGTCGACGCTGATGGCATCGGACGCCTCCCGCAGCGCGGACTCCGAGACGTCGAGCGGTACGAAACTGGTCAGCGTGCCGCGGTCGCGCAGTCCGTCCAACAGCAGCCGGGTCTTCTCCGACGATCCGGATCCGAGCTCGACCAGCGTGTGCGCCTTGGTGATCGCCGCGATCTCGCCGGCCCGCGCGCGCAGGATCTCCCGCTCGGCCCGGGTCGGGTAGTACTCCGGCAGGCGGGTGATCTCCTCGAACAGCTCACTCCCCCGCGCGTCGTAGAACCACTTCGGCGGCAACCACTTCGGCGTCGCCGACAGCCCCGCCCGAACGTCCTCCCGCAGCGCACGAGACACGTAGTCCGGGGTCAGATGTACGTCGATGAGGGTCACTCTTGTCCTTCCATCGGGGTGATGTGCAAGGTCGTGGCGGTAGCCACCAGCAATGAGCGATCGGGTACTTCGGTCCACTGGTGGGGACCGAAGTGCTCGGAGCTGACGGTCACGGAGTCGGCGGTCCGGTGAACGTGCAGGGAGTGGGTCCAGGTGGTTGCGATCAGTTGCTCGCCGTCGGTCAGCAGGACGTTCAGGCGAGAGCCGGGCGCGGCCGCCTCGACTTCCTGGACGACGGTCGCGACCGCGTCGGCCGGCGGGACGCCTTCGGTCAGGCGGTTGGTGATGAGCGCCCACAACAGCGCCGAGTCGACCGAAGCGTCGAGCTGGAGCAGGTCCGCGACCGGGAGCCGCTCGGCCAGCTTCAGTGTCGAGTCGGGCCAGCCGGGGATCCGTCCGTTGTGACTGAACAGCCAGTTGCCGTGCACGAACGGCGCGACCGCCGCTTGCCCGTACGGCATGTTGACCGTCCCGTTCCGGATGGCGGCGATGACTGCGCCGGAGCGGATCGAGCCGGCCAGACCGGGGAGGTTCTCGTCGGTCCAGATCGGCACGTTCCGCCGGTACCGGACCGGGCCGCCGGACACGACGACATCACCCTCGGGGTACCAGCCCAGGCCGAAGCCGTCGGCGTTGACCGAGCCGCCGCCGCGCATGTCGGCAGGGGCCCAGCTCTGTTCGTAGAGCGAGTGGTCGGGGTCGAGGACGAGTGACGCCAGCGTGACCGGTGGGCCGAGGTAGGCCAGATGGCGGCACATCAGCTGTGCAGCTCCTCGGGGCGCGGGTCGCGGGCGCAGCGGAAGCCGGCGAAGATCTGCCGGCGGATCGGGTAGTCCCAGTTCCGGAAGGTGCCGCGGGCAACGATCTCGTCAGTGCCGAACGAGCCGCCGCGAAGCACCTTGTAGTCCGGTCCGAAGAACACCAGCGAGTACTCGTCGTACGGCCACGCGCGGAACCCGGGGTACCCGTGGAAGTCGCTCGACGTCCACTCCCAGGTGTCACCGATCAGCTGCTCGACACCCAACGGCGACGCGCCTGCCGGGTACGCGCCGACCGGTGCCGGCCTGAGGTGCCGCTGGCCGAGGTTCGCGTGCTGCGGCCCGGGCGACTCGTCGCCCCACGGGAACCGCCGCGTCCGGCCGCTGGCCGGGTCGAACCGGGCCGCGAACTCCCACTCCTCCTCGGTCGGCAGCCGCTTCCCGGCCCACTTCGCGTACGCCTCGGCCTCGTAGAAGCAGACATGCATCACCGGCTCGTCCAGCGGCAACCGCTCACGGTGCCCGAACCGCAGCCGCCACCACTCGCCGTCCACGGACTCCCAGAACCGCGGCGCGACCAGCGAAGCCTTCTGCACATGCGACCAGCCGGCGTCGGACCACCACTGCGGATCCTGATACCCACCGCCGAGCACGAAGGCCAGGTAGTCCCCGTTCGTCACCGGGACCGTGTCGATCACGTACGGCGCCACGTGCACCGCATGCGCCGGCCGCTCGTTGTCCAGCGCCCACGGCTCGATCGACGTACCCATCTCGAACACACCGCCCGGGACGAACACCTCCTTGCGGCTCAGCTCTCGCCCAGCAGGCGGCGGTGGCGCGTCGAGCACCGGACCACCGGTACGGAGCTGGTGTGTCGCGAGCATCGTCTCGTCGTGCTGCTGCTCGTGCTGCGTGATCATGCCGAACGCGAACGCGTTGTCGACCAGCTCACGTCCGGCGTCGAACTTCACGTGGTCCAGCACGTCCATGACCTTGTCGCGTACTTCGGTCACGTACGCGCGGGTCTCGGACGGGCCGAGCAGCGGCAGCGCCGGCCGCTCCGCGCGCGGGTGCTGGAACGCGTCGTACAGCTCGTCGATGTCCTGGCGCAACGGCTCGCGGCCGCCGACGTCGCGGACCAGCCAGAGCTCCTCCTGGTTGCCGATGTGCGCGTAGTCCCAGACCAGCGGTGACATCAGCTTGGAGTGCTGCCGGACCAGGTCGTCGGTGTCGACCGCGTCGGTCAGCTGGACGGTCCGCGACCGGGACCGCTCGAGCTGCTCGCCGACGAAGGTGCGCAGGCCTTCCGGTGACAGATCTGATAGTTGGTGGTTCACGAAGCTCGCCTTCCATGGGTGTCGTCGACGATGCGCTGCAGCCGGGTTGCGACGGCAGCGATGAGTTCGGGATCCGCACCGGTCCGGTCGAGCACCTCGGTGCCCAGGTCGACCACGTCTCGCGCGGCCTGCAGGACCAGCTTGTCCTCCAGCCCTTCGCGGGCCGCCGGGAACCAGCGACCGGCTGCGGGCTCGGCCGCGGCCAGCACCTGGTCCATCGGAGCGGACATCAGTGCGGTGAGCAGCAGGGTCGGGGCGATCCACCCGTCCCCCGGCTGCGCGTCGAGGTAGCGCACCTCGAGATACCCGCGCGGCCGGACCGGCGGGAACAGCGTGGACAGGTGGTAGTCCAGGTCGTCGTACGTCGGTCTGTCGCCGGGCAGCTGTCCGTCTGCCCAGGCACCGAAGGTCAGTCCGGTCGGTGCGTCCCAGGTGTCACCGCGGCGGAGGCAGAGGACCGGTGCCTCCATCGCCGTCCGTGCCCAGGCCGCGGCCGGATCGCCGTCGAGTGGCGGCGGCTCGGTGAACGGGGCACAGGTCCCGAAGGTCGCCTCGGTCCGGGCCGAGGCCCACCCGGTGTCCGAACCGGCGCGACGACGGGAGTTGGCGAAGAGGCCGACGAGGGCGGGACCGAGATCGTGCAGAGCGCGCCAGCGCAGCGCGGTCTGATCGGTCTCGCCGGCGTCGAGGCAGATCTGCAGGCCCGCCGTACTGCACATCATCCGCGGGCCGTGCGGTCCGAGCCGCTGGAATGCGTGTTCCATCGCCGCGTAGCGCGGGACGGTGAGGATGCGGCGGGGTGCGCGGAAGGCGTCCAGGCCGTAGTCGCCCGGGATCAGGTCCGCGTCGAGAAGGAGCGCCGTGAGCTCGGCGGCGTCGGCGGCGGTGTCGTCGATCAACCGGGGAATCGATTCTGCCGCGGGTACTGAGATCTCTACCTGGCCACCGGGCTCAACGGTGACCAGAGCGCCCCGGCTCAGCGGCAGTTGCGGACTGCCTCTCACCAGGGTCGCGGGGGCGTGCAGCCCCAGGGCTTTGCTCAACCGGCCGGCGTCGAGGGGCCGGTGCGGATCATCCGCGTGATGCACCGTCCACTCGAGCTCGACGCCGAACAGCCGAGGTGGACCATGCTTGAAACAGACCATCGCGACGTACCCCTCCGCCTCGGCCCGGGAGCCGATCGGAGTCGTCGCCGGAGAACGACCGGGCGAGGTCACGTCAGCGAACCTAGCTCCGGGTCAGAGGCTGGACAACCGACCAGAAACTTACCGATCGGTGACGCCTGGGCAGCGGATCGACTCATGCCCGCCATGTTCCCCGCGGCCACCGACACTTTCTGGCCGGATCAGGACAGCGCATTTCGCTCTGAGCGAAACGCCGTCGGAAGGTCCGCGATCCGCCTTGGTTAGGGTCTGGGGGTGACTCTGACTCGGTGGCACGTCGGCCCCTGGACCACTCGCGGCACTCGTCCTGGCGAGCCGCTCGAGCCCGGGCGGAAGCGGACGCCGGACGAGCTGAACTTCGACGTGGTGGGGCTGGCGCGGATCCTCGGCCGGCGGTTGTCCGGGCGGGAGGAGCTGCAGGTCCGGCTGTGGCAGAACGAACTGCGGCCGACGCACACGCGACTGGTCGGAGTACACACGCTGGCCGGCCTGTCCAACGCCCAGCTCCTCCAAGACACCGCCCAGCAGGCTCTCGCCTGGCTGGCCGAGCGTGCGCCGGCTGGCTATCAGTTCGTCCTGACAGACGCCGTCGAGCTCCGCCCGGTGGTCGACCTCGACGCCGAGGTGGTCGCGGTCGAGGCGGTTGTCGCGCTCGCCGCCGTGGACCTCCCAGCGGCGCGACTCGCGGCAGCCCATGTACGACGGGCCGCCTCGGGCGACTGGTACGCCGGGGACGCCGTATGCAACTGGTCCGGCCCGCACGAGTCAGCCGAGGCCGCAGTCACCGCCGTACAAGCAGCACGCGACGAACTGGTCGAGCAGTTGCGAGCGGCAGGCCGGGACGATTTCGCGGCTACCGCACCTCGGTGGCCGGCTGTTCCGGTTGAACCTGCCTAGACAGGTGCTTGCGGAGGAAGGCCAGCTCGGCTTCCACGGTCTGTTCGTGGGCGGCGAGGAACGGGGCGTAGTGGCCGCCGGGGACTTTGAGGACGGTGCTGTTCGGGGTTTGTGCGGCGGCTTTCAGCGTGGGGGCTGCAAGGGCTGATTGGTCGTCTTCGCAGACGACGTACAGGAGTGGGTAGCGGACGTTCGGGGCGTACTTGATCGGGCGGTAGAAAGCGGCCGGGAAGACGGAGCGGGCGGCGAGGGTCTGTTGCCAGTCGCGGTAGCGGTTGTCGGGGTCCAGAGCCTCGTCGGTCTGTTGCGCGTCGGGGGTGTTGAGAAGGGCGACGGTGCCGGGCGGACCGGCCAGCGCGACCAGTCTGGGTTTGCGGCCGAACAGAGCGCTGAGGTTGTCGAGGAGGGCGCGCCCGACCAGGCGGATGGCTGCGCCGGGGGTTTGGTAGCGGGACGCATTCCGGGTGACGGTCGGGCCGTCGACGTTCGCGGACTGGGCGATGGCGGCGGAGATGCCGAGATCCTCGGAGGCGAGTTGGAGGATGTAGCCGCCGGGGAGAGAGAACGCCCAGATGGCCACGCGCTCCACGCCCGGGAGCGTGGCGGCGCACGCGATCGCCGCGCGCCAGTCGTCGAGCTGGTCGGGGATCCGGGCGACCTGGCGCGGTTCGCCGGCGCTCTCGCCGAAGTTCCGGTGGTCGAAGGCCAGCACGCTGAACCCGGCCGCATTGAACCGCTCCGCGAAGCGGTCCGTCCCCGGCTCCTTCGTCACTGCGAAGCCGCCGGTCATCACCACGCACCCACCGTTGGTCCCCGGGTAGTGCCAGGCCGCGCACGCGACCCCACCACTGATGAAGCTCACTTTCTCGCGCATGAGAAAAGTGAACCACGTGGTTCGCAAACTGTCTACGCCTGTTCTTCACGCTCCAGTGCGCGGGTCAACGCCGCCAGCCCGGCGTCGATCCCGGCCGCGTCACCGCTCGTCCGCCACTCGATCAGGAACCCGCGGAGGGTGGCGAGGATGAACTCGGCCACCTCTTGCCGGCGCTGCTCGGACCACGACTCCGGGCAGAGTGACAGCAGCGTGGGCAGGTACTGGCGGGAGGCCGTCCGCGCGAGGTCGGCGTACCGTCCGGCGTCGTACATCGCGAGCCCGATCGCCTGGTCGAGGACCCACGACTCCTCGCCGATGAGCGTCGGCCACATCGAGCGCACGCGGTCGGCGAGACTCCGGTTATCTGGGCCTTCGGTGGCGGCCGCGAGTGCGCGGGTGATGCGGCGTTCGCGGAGCTGGAGGACGGCTTGGGTGAGCAAGTCCTCGGCGCCGTCGAAGTGGTAGAGGAGGACCTTGTGGGTCGTACCCGCCGCTCGTGCGGCGCGGCGGAGCGAGAAGTCGACCAGGCCGTTGGTGCCTAGTTCGTCGGCCACCTTGTCCAGCAGTTCGCGGCGCCGCGCCTCACCCCGCGGCGATTTCACCGACCGTCGATACCCCGCACGTTCCTCAGTCACCCGGTCAGTATCTAGGTGAATGATGCGACGAGGTAGCCGACGCCGTACGGCGCGGCGTTGTAGGTCAGGTCGGGGGTGAGCGAGGTGCCTTCGAGGGCGCCGGCGAGGACTTGCCAGGGGGCTCGGCCTGCCGCGTGGAGTTCGGTCGCCAGGTCCGGGTCGAGGGCTTTCAGTACGTCGAGATCGCTGTGCTGCAAGGCGGTTGCGACGGTGGTGTCGAAGATCTCGGCGCGGGGGTGGAGGTGGACCGGCGAGTGCTCGCTGCGACGGGCCGAGCCGTCGCCCATTACCAACAGGCCGACGCGGTCGTTGCCTGAAGCAATCTCCCGGCCGAGGCGGATGCATTCCTCTGGTGGCGCGGTTGTCGGCACGGCGACATACGTGCGCGGCAGGCCGGTCGCCTTGGACTGCTCGAGCAACCAGCCGCCCATCGCCAAGGAGAGCGGGAGGACGGGATCGCCCGAGCCGAACCGCACGCCGGGCGCGCCGTACGCAGCAAACGAGCCACCTGCGGAGGCGGGATAAGTAGAGGAAGTTTGTGCAGAGCCGATGACTACGACTGCTGACGCGACCGACAGCGTGTCTATTGCGGCCAGGCAGGCGGCTCGCAGCTCGTCCAGGTCGGGGGCGGCGCCGGAGGCGACTTCGGGGACCAGGAGGGGCGGGTGGGGGCAGACCGCGGCCGCGACTACGGACACGGGTCAGGCCTCCCGGGTGTAGCGGAAGAAGAGGTAGTCGTCGTTGGCTTGCAGGGTTGACTGGAGCTTCATCTGGCGGGTGAGGGTGGTTGGGAGACCTGCTGTGATGCGACCGGAGCCAGGGCCGGCCAGGAGCGGGGCAAGCGCCAGGCACAGTTCGTCTACCAAGTCAGCCGCCGTGAGTGCGCCCAACAGGTGCGGTCCGCCCTCACACAGCACCTGTGGCATCCCGCGCGCTGCGAACTCCTCGACGACTGCCTGGAGGTCGACCTCACCTGCACCCAGGACGACCAGGTCCGCGACCTCCCCCAGCGCCTCCCGCCGCTCCGCCGGTGACGCCTCGTGGGTGACGACGATCGGACGTACGGCGGACTGGAACACCGGGTTCACCGGGCTCAACTCGAGCCGCGACGACACGATTGCCAACGTCGGGTTCTCCGCCAGCCCTGCCGCCGTACGCCACTCCCGTGCCGCCTTGGACAGCCGCAGCGGGTTGTACCCCTCGTCGCGGATCGTCCCCGCACCGACGAGCACCACGTCCGCCAACCGCCGGACCATGCTGAACACCCGGCTGTCGGAATCGCTCGACAGCGCCTTCGACTTCCCGTCGATCTCGACCGCGCCGTCCAGGCTGCTGACGAAGTTCGCCCGCAGATGCGGCGCCGACCGGTCCTCGACCTCGTAGACCGCGATCAGTTCCTCGTCGGACAGTTCGTCGAGTCCACGCATCAGGCCAGGCTCCTTCGGGTTCCGGCGGGCTGCGCACTGCCCCGCAGTACGGCGATGAAATCGAGCGCCTGACGAGCCGCGGGTACGTCGTGCACCCGGAAGACCCGCGCACCGAGCCAGGCGGAGATGCTCAGCGCCGCCAGCGTCCCGTTCCCGCGCTGACCCGGCGGCAGCTCCAACGTCTCGCCGATGAAGTCCTTGTTCGACACTGCGACCAGGACCGGCCAACCGGTCGCAGCCAGCTCGTCGAGGCGGCGGGTCAGCTCCAGCGACTGCAGCGTGTTCTTGCCGAAATCGTGGGTCGGGTCGATCAGGATCCCGTCCGGCCGTACTCCGGCTTCGACCGCGCGATCCGCAAGCGCAGTCGTCGTACGGATCACGTCGGCCACCACGTCGTCGTACGCCATCCGGTGCGGGTCTGTGCGCGGCGAGAGACCGCCGACGTGGCTGCAGACCAGTCCGGTCCCGAACTCCGCGGCGGCGTACACGAGATCCGGATCGGCACCCGCCCAGGTGTCGTTGAGCAGGTCCGCGCCGGCCTCGGCGACCCGGCGGGCGACGCCGCTACGGTACGTGTCCACGCTGATCACCAGCGACGGATGGCGGGCCCGGATACCGGCCACGAAATCCACGGTCCGGCGGAGTTCCTCGTCCTCGCTGACTGGTTCGCCGTACCCGGCCTTCACGCCGCCGATGTCGACCAGGTCGGCACCGTCCGCGACCGCCTTGTCGATGGCCTCGTACGCCGCATCGGTGGCGAACGTCGCGCCGCGGTCGAAGAACGAGTCCGGCGTCCGGTTGATGATCGCCATCAGCGCGAACTCACCCACCCCGAACGACCGGCTGCCCAGCCGGAGTACCCCGTCGCGCTCGCCAGTCACGCCACCGACTGTAACGGGGGCCGCCGCGTACATGCCCTATCAGGTGCCGCGATCGCCACATATCCTATAGGATTCCCTTCGACAGTCCCGCCCACCGCTGCAGATCGGGTTCTCGATGCCACGATTCACCGAGTTCGAGACGTACGACGTCCGCTTCCCCACGTCGCTGGACCTGGACGGCTCCGACGCGATGAACACCGATCCGGACTACTCCGCGGCGTACGTGATCCTGCGGACCGACGCCGGTGACGGGCTCGAGGGACACGGTTTCGCGTTCACGATCGGCCGGGGCAACGATGTCGAGACCGCGGCGATCGAGGCGCTCCGCGACCACGTCGTCGGGCTCGACCTGGACGCGACGCTGAACGATCTCGGCGGGTTCTGGAAGTCGCTCGTGCACGACTCGCAGCTGCGCTGGCTCGGCCCGGAGAAGGGCGTCATGCACATGGCGATCGGCGCGGTCGTCAACGCGGTGTGGGACCTGGCCGCCAAGCGCGCCGGCGTACCGCTGTGGAAGCTGCTGTCCGACCTGACCCCGGAGCAGATCGTCGACCTGGTCGACTTCCGCTACCTGACCGACGCGCTGACGCCGGACGACGCGCTGGAGATCCTCCGGAAGGCGAAGCCCGGGCGGGCGGAGCGGGAGGCGGTACTGCGCGAGCGCGGTTACCCGGCGTACACGACGACGCCCGGCTGGCTCGGGTACGACGACGCGAAGCTGGTCCGGCTCTGCCACGAGGCCGTCGCCGACGGGTTCACCCAGATCAAGCTCAAGGTCGGCGCCAATCTGGACGACGACATCCGCCGGATGCAGCTGGCCCGCGAGGCGGTCGGACCGGACATCCGGATCGCGGTCGACGCCAACCAGCGCTGGGACGTCGCGGACGCGATCAGCTGGGTCGGGGCGCTGGCGCCGTACGACGTCTATTGGGTCGAGGAACCGACCAGCCCGGACGACATCCTCGGGCACGCGACGATCGCGCGGGCGATCGCGCCGATCAAGGTCGCGACCGGCGAGCACGTGCAGAACCGGGTGATCTTCAAGCAGCTGCTGCAGGCCGGTTCGCTGTCGGTGCTGCAGCTCGACTCGGCGCGCGTCGCGGGCGTGAACGAGAACATCGCGAACCTCCTGCTGGCGGCGAAGTTCGGCGTACCGGTGTGTCCGCACGCGGGTGGGGTAGGACTGTGTGAGCTGGTCCAGCACCTGTCGATGTTCGACTACGTCGCGGTGAGCGGATCGATGCAGGACCGGGTGATCGAGTACGTCGACCACCTGCACGAGCACTTCCTGGACCCGGTCGTGATCCGGGACGGGCACTACGTGGCACCGGTGCGGCCCGGGTTCGGCGCCGAGATGGACGCTGAGACGCTGACCGACTTCCGGTACCCGAGTGGCAAGATCTGGACTGACCTGGCAGAGGAGAAGAAGTGACGGATTTCGCCGGCCTTCGGGCCGTGGTGACCGGTGGTGCTTCGGGGATCGGCCTCGCGGCGGCGCAACTGCTCGCGGCGCGCGGTGCCCAGGTGGTCGTGTTCGATCTGAAGCCTGAGGTCGACGCGCCGCTGACCGGGATCGCCGCGGACGTCACCGACGACGGCTCGATCCGGGACGCGGTCGCCGCCGCGGCGCTGCAGCTCGGCGGGATCGACATATTGGTGAACAACGCCGGCATCGGCGCGCAGGGCACGGTCGCCGCGAACGACGACGACGAGTGGCACCGAGTGTTCGACGTGAACGTGGTCGGGATCGCCCGCGTGACCCGAGCCGCGCTGCCGCACCTACGCAAGTCGGAGTCGGCCGCGATCGTCAACACCTGCTCGATCGCCGCGACCGCCGGCCTGCCGAACCGGGCGCTGTACTCCGCGAGCAAGGGCGCTGTCCTTGCGCTGACGATGGCGATGGCCGCGGATCATGTCCGGGAGGGGATCCGGGTGAACTGCGTGAACCCCGGTACGGCGGACACGCCCTGGGTCGGCCGGCTGCTCGACGTCGCAACCGACCCGCAGGCCGAGCGGGCCGCGCTCGAGGCTCGGCAGCCGATGGGTCGGTTGGTGTCGGCGGACGAGGTCGCAAATGCGATCGCGTACCTGGCGAGTCCGTTGTCGGGTTCGACCACGGGTACGGCGCTGGCCGTCGACGGCGGCATGCAGAACCTGCGGCTCCCGGCGGCGCGCTGATGAAGCTCTTCCCGGACGACCAGCGCGTCGGGCTCGGCGGCGCGCCGCTGGGCAACCTGCTCGGCGAGGTCAGCGACGTCGAAGCCATCGCCACTGTTAGTGCAGCGTGGGACGAGGGTTGGCGGTACTTCGACACCGCGCCGCACTACGGTCTCGGACTGGCCGAGGAGCGACTCGGGGACGGGCTGCGGGACAAGCCGCGCGACTCGTACGTGCTGTCGAGCAAGGTCGGGCGGATCATCTACCACGCCGACGAGGCTGCGACGGACGACGAGGGGTTCGCGGTCGACACCACGCGTCGGAGGCGGTGGGACTTCAGCCGGGACGGCGTACTGCGGAGCATCGAGGACTCGCTGCAGCGAATCGGGACCGATCGGCTCGATGTGGTGTTCGTGCACGACCCGGACGATCACTACGAGGAGGCGGTCGCGACCGCGTTCCCGACGCTGATCGAGCTCCGTGAGCAGGGTGTCATCGGCGCGATCGGGTCCGGGATGAACCAGACCGCGATGTTGACCCGGTTCGTGCAGGAGGTCGACATCGACGTGATCATGCTGGCCGGCCGCTACACGCTGATCGACCCCGACGGCCTGGACGACGTACTCCCCGCCTGCCTGGCAAACAACGTCCAGGTCGTTGCCGTAGGCATCTTCAACTCCGGCCTACTCTCCCAGCCCCGCCCCGCAGCCGGCACCACCTTCAACTACGAGCCTGCCGCCCAGGCCCTCCTCGACAAAGCCAACAAACTCGCCGACCTCTGCGAATCCCACAACACAACCCTCCCCGCCGCAGCCCTAGCCTTCCCGCTCACCCACCCCGCCGTCGCGGGCATCGCAGTCGGCTGCCGCACCCCAGAAGAAGTCCACACAAACGCGGCCCTGACCCGCGCCGAGATCCCCACCGCCCTCTGGTCAGACCTGAAGTCAGCAGGCCTCCTTCGCGAGGACGCACCTACTCCGTAGGTGTTGTGCGGGACGCCAGGTGTAGCGCCAAGCGTTCGTCGGGGTTGGTTAGGTCTACGCCTAGTAGGTGTTGAATCTTCTGGATGCGGGCTGCTGCTGTGTTGCGGTGGATGCCTAGGACTGCGGCGGTTTCGGCTACTGAGGACTCCGTGTCCAGGTAGACGGACAGTGTGGTGACCAGATCGCCGGGTTGGTCTTTGATGGGGGCTAGGAGGGCTTGGGCGGCGGGTTGGAAGGTGTCGGTTCGGGTCCAGGCCAGCAGCAACTGCGCTAGCCCCAGGCGGTCTACGTGTAGGAAACGGCCGGTTTCCGGGCGTCCGCGGGCCAACCCGGCCGCGTCGCCGGCTTCGGCGAGGGTGGTGGCGATTCCGCTCGGACCGGCCTGCACCCGACCCACACCGACGTACGCGTCGACCGTCTTCACCAGCCGACGCTGCACCCGCCGGATCGTTGCCGCCTGCTCCTGCACCTCCGTCGCCGTCGGTTCGCTCACCGCGGTGATCCACGCCGACCACCCATCCCCCTGCTCCACCACAACCGCCTGCAGCCCCTCGGCGTCGAACGCCTCCACAACATCAGTACGCCGCCCCGCAACATCCACCTGCCCATCCGCACCGATCCGGATCCCCGTGTGCCACCCATCCAGCTGCCACCCGAGATCCACCGCCCGTCGGCGCGTAGCCTCCGACGGCTCACCATGCAGCAGCTCACCGAGCAGCGACGTACGTTGACGCGCATCCCGCTCCAGCTCCAACCGCCGCAACGCCAACCGCTCCCCCACGGCCGGTGCGACCACACTCAGCACCTCAGGTACGGCGGCCACCTCAGCCGGCACCACACCGGGCAGCCGAGCAACCAACCAGCACACCGGCCCAACCCCCAACACAGCAACGGCAATCAGCACCGCACCACTGGCCAGATCAACCCGGTACGGCGCAGCCCACCCGACCGGCACCCGAGGCAACGCAGCAACCAGCTCGGCCCGCTCTTCAGGCTCCAGCGGCTCCCCGGCGAGTGTGCCGCCGTCCGCACCAGCCAACGTGACAGGTCGATCCAGCACGCTTGCCGTGGTCCGCAGTACCGAGGCCAGATCACCGTTCGCCCGCCGCAACGCTGACACCGCCCGGAGCACCAGGTCAGACCGGACCACCTCAGGCTCGGCCGTGACCCGCCGCAGCTGCTCGTGCGCGGCCAACGGATCCGGGCATCCCAGCACGGGCAGCTGCAACCGCTCAGCCAGCAGCTGAGCCCCACGTCCCAACGGCTCCACACCAGCCAGCAACACCGCCCCTGCCCTGGCTGCCGACGCCCGGCTGATCAGAGCGTCGATCCGCCAGTCAGTGTGGTCATTCGCCAGCAGCACCACGAGCACCTGCCCGTCCAGCGGCTCCGGGTGCACCGACACCTCCAGCGTCACCACGGACCCGGTCAGCCGCGGCCCAGGATCGCCACCGCCGGCCAGCACCACCACGTCCCGCCACCCAGGAGACGCGAGCATGGCCGCCAAGGTCGGCGACAGTCCCGGCGTCATGATGCCTCCAGCAACTGCGGTTCACACGCGAGCCCGAACGCCTGCGGTCCGACGTGGGCGATGCGGTCGCTGCGTCGCCACCACGCCGGTCCGGGCAACGCGAGTACCAGGACCTCGTCGCCGGTGCGGATGGCGTCCACAGCGATCGGTTGGAGGGTACGGCGATCCAGCAGGCACAGCAGATCCGGTGTGGTCACCGCAGGTGTGCCGTCGACCAGCGCGAGCAGGTACTCGTTCTCGGTCTCGATCCGAATCACCGCTCGGCTACCGGAGTCGACCACGCACACACTGCCGCGACCGAACGCAGCGCCACCATCAGCAATCAGATGCCGAGCGACCTGCTCAACCCGACCACTCGCCAACAGCCGCCCACCCAAACCGTCAGCAATATCAGCCGGCGTAGCCCACGGCTCCAGCGCAGCGTGCGCGCGGCCGAGCGCCAGCGCCCGCGTCAAACTCCCCTGTACGGCGTCCGCCGCCGCGGCCTCCACCGGAGTAGGTGCCAAAGCCAGCACCGCCCAGCCGCCAGTGTGCGCGACAAAGCTCCGCACCGCTCGCTCCAGCCCGGCCGCATCGACGTTGTCGACAACGATCACCTGACCGCTCGGCTCACCAAGCGCACAAGGCGTAAGTGAACGCCCCGCCACCGCCCAGGAGAACTGATCCAGCCGCGGCAACGCCCGCCCCATCAGGTCCGCGTCGATCACCGGAAGCCCCAGATCCAGCGCAGCAATCAACGGAGTCAGCCCGTTGAGCCCTCCGGCCTCCAGCGGCATCAGCCCGGTGACGTCCGCACCGGCCCACCGGCTGACCGCCCGCACCGCCGTGTCGAACTCACCGCCGCTCGGCAGCTTCTCCATCAGCACACTGGTCGCCCCGACCACACCGATCGGACTCACCAGAGCATCCGGTACGTCGGCGGCGTCCCGCAGTACCAGCTCGCCGTCACCGAGCCGCCGGCGCAACATGCGTCCGAACGACCCCGTGTCGCCGCCGCCACCCGACCCCAGCAGGGTGACGCCGACAACCAGCGCTTCCAGGTCCTGCGCCTTGACGACTGTCGTCATAGGCCGATCCTTGCACGACAGGTTGGAATCCCGGCCCGCCGCGGAGGGGTCAGCACGGCGGGCCGAGAGTCATGGGGTGGTTACGAGGTCGCCGCGGCGTTCGACCGGGTTGAACTCCACGTCCAGACCGAAGCAGGACGGTCCGAAGACGGCCAGGGCCTCCGGCGTACGCATCAGGTCAGGCGTCGAGATGCCGACCACGGTGACTCGCTGGCCGTACCGCAGGCCCTCTGTGGTGATCGGCTCCGCGGTGTCCGCCTCCAGTACGCAGATCAGGTCCGGCACCGTGCACACCACCTCGCCGTCGACCTCTGCGACCAGGTTCTCGTTCTGGAAGCGCAGCTCGAGCTCCGAGGTCCCGTCGTACCCGGTGAAGCGTGCCCGCCCCCGCGCGAAGCCCTCGAGCGTACGGCGTTCCACGTCGACCACCTTCCCGCGGAACAGCACCCGCAGGTGGCTGTACAGCGTCGGCGCCAGCGCGGCCCGGATCGCCTCGACCGGATCCTTGTGCGCCGCCCGCGCCTCCCGGACGGCACGCCCGATCGACAGTCCGAGCGACAGCGTCCGCGGTACGGCGGTGCGCTTCACCTCGGCGCCCGTCATCGAGTACTCCGCGATATGCGCGACCCCGCCGAGCCGGATCGTGATCCCTCGCGCGAGCCACTCCATCTGCTTGTTGTCCGTGCCGGTGTCGATCACCACGGTCTCGTCGTGCTCGCCCGCGATCGCCATCGGCGACCCCGGTACGCCGTAGACCGAGAACGTCTCCATCTGCAGCTCGGGGAACGCCCGCCCCATGCCGTCGGCATCGACCACCGGCAGGCCGGTGCGGGCGGCAACGAGCAGCGGGATCATCGAGTTGATGCCGCCGCACTCGATCGGCATCGTCGCGTCGGCGGTCCGGCCGAGGTGCTTCTCGAGCGCTCGCAGCGCGCCGACCGGTTCGCTGCCGCGCGGGATCTTCTCCACGATCACGGTCGGCGCACCCATCTGCGCGGTCGGGATGACGAACGCGTCGTCGTCCAACTCGTCCGGGTCCAGGACCGTCACCGGCCCGTGCTCGCGGATCGCCTGCTCGACCAGCAGCCGCCCGATCAGCGGATCCCCGCCACCACCGGTCCCGAGGATCGCCGCCCCGCGGGCGAGATCCCGCAGGTGCTCGATGTCCAACTGCCAGCTCATACGGTCTCCAAAGCCCGGATCGGGTCGAGGTCGTAGCCGAAGTACCGCGGCCCGACCAGCGCGATGCCTTCCGGGGAGTGCCAGCGTTCGTCGGCCGGTGCGGCGAGCACGCTGACCCGGTAGCCGTACCGCAAGGCCTCGGTGGTGATCGGTTCGCCGGTCTCGGTGTCGAGCACGATGATCAGGTCCGGCGTGGTGGCAACCGCAGTACCCTCCAGCTCCGCGACCAGGTGCTCGTTCTGGAACCGCAGCACCATCACGTGACCGTGCGACGCGTCCAGCCCGTCGACAGTGGCGTCACCGCGCGCGAAGCCGGTCGTCGTACGGCGTTGTACGTCGACGACCTTGCCGACGTGCAGGAGCCGTCCGCCGAGCTCGTCGACCACGGCCGCAACCGGGTCGGTGTGCTCACGCTGCGCCTGCTCGATCGCCCGGCCGATCGTGACGCACTTGCTGAGCGTGCCGGCCACGAACGCGCCGCGGATCTCGGCGCCGGTCATCGCGTACAGCGAGACGATCGCCGAACAGCCCATGTCGATGGTCGCCGAGCGGGCCAGCCGTTCGGCCCATTCGTTGGTGACCGTGTCGAACACGCCGCGGTTGCCCTTCTCGTCGACGATCGACATCGGGGTCGCCTCGATCCCGGCGAGCGTCGGCAGCACCATCTGCAGCTCGGGGAACGCGCGGCCCATCCCGTCGCCGTCCACCAGCGGCAGCCCGAGCTGCGCGGCGGCGATCACCGGTACGGTCGAGTTGACCCCGCCGGCCTCGATACAGGCGAGGTGGGTCGGCGTCTTCCCGACGTACTTCGCCAGCGTCTGTACCGCGACCGAGATCTGGTCCGCGGACGGCAGCTTCTCCACCATCACCGTTGGTGCGCCCATCATTGCCACCGGCAACACGCAGGCGTCGTCCGGAAGGTCGCCGACGGCAACGATCTCGACCGGCCCATGCTCCCGCACGGCCTGCTGCGCGAGCAGCTTCCCGATGTGCGGATCCCCTCCGCCCCCGGTGCCCAGCACGGCGGCACCGCGAGCAAGGGACCCCAGATCCTCAGCCCGAAGCTTCATCGCAACCACTCCACCCCGGCCGCCCGGCGGGCAGGCACTCGCCCCGCGGTCGCGCTCACGACGCCTCCCCGAGGCGCAGGTCGCCGACGGCCTTGCAGCGGATGCGGGTCGCGTTGCCCGGCAGGTACGGGATCGGGACCTCGTCGAAGTCCACGATCCGCACGGCCGCGGGATCGGCGCCGGCTGCGATCGCGCGGTCGACGGCTTCCTGCCGCGCTTCGTCCACCACCGCGTCCCGGCGGCCGGGATCGATCGCGTACACCCGGTCGACCTCGCCACCGACCTGCGCGATCGCCGCGCCGATCGCGTTCGCGACCGCGAAGTGATCCGGCCGATGGACGGCGAGACTGCCGGGCAGATCGTCCGGCAGCAGGATCGACCCACCGCCGACCGCCACCACGGGGAGCGGGTCAGGCGACGTACGCATCCGCTCGACCGCGTCCGCGATATCTGCTGCCACCCGCGCCAGAGCCGACTTCACCAGCGTCGGATCCAGATCCGCGACCGCCGCGGCGTCGCCAACCTCAGCACGACCGGCCGCGACAGCGATGTCCGTCGCGGTCAGCGTCTGGCCACCGAAGACCAACGCCTCCTCGGTCAGCCGATACCCGACCGACCGCGGCCCGACCGTCACCTGGTCGTTGCCCTCGGCCACCAAGCTGCCGCCGCCGATCCCGATGCTGAGTACATCAGGCATCCGGAAGTTCGTCCGCACCCCGGCGACGTCGACCTCGGTCGTCGCCTCACGCGGGAAGCCGTGCGTGAGTACGCCGACATCGCTCGTCGTACCGCCGACGTCGACGACCGCGCAGGTGTCGAGCCCGGACAGCAATGCCGCACCGCGCATCGAGTTCGTCGGGCCGGACGCGAACGTGGCGACCGGGTACCGGCGGGCGAAGTCGACGTCCATCAGCGTGCCGTCGTTCTGGCTCAGGTACAGCGGCGCGGAGATGCCGTGGCCGGCGACCGCGCCGGACAGCCCGTCGACGATGCTCGCGGCCAGCTCGCGGAGCGCGGCGTTGATGATCGTCGCGTTCTCCCGCTCCAGCAGGCCGATCCGGCCGATCTCGTGCGACAGCGAGATCGCCACGTCGTCGCCGAGCTCGGACCGCAGGATCTCCGCGGCACGCAGCTCGAACTCGTTACTCACCGGCGAGAACACCGACGAGATCGCCACCGACCGTACGCCGTGCTTCACCATGTCGCCCGCGTGCCGGCGCAGCTCGTCCTCGTCCAGCTCGGCGATGTGCCGGCCGTCGAACTCGTGCCCGCCGTGCGCCAGGTAGCTCCGTCCGCTGATCGCCTCGACCAGCCGCTCGGGCCAGTCGACCAGCGGCGGCAGCGAGGCGGTGGCCGGCAGACCGAGCCGGAGCGCCGCCGTCGGAGCCAGCCGCCGCGCCTCGACCAGTGCGTTGATGAAGTGCGTGGTGCCGATCATCACGGCCTGGACCTGCGCCGGGTCGAAGGATCGCTCCGCCTGCAGCCGGTCCAGCGTGTCGATGATGCCCGCGGTCACGTCCGCGCTGGTCGCGGACTTGTTGGCCGCGAGCACGCTGACATCCCCGCCGGTGCCATCGAGCAGCACGGCGTCGGTGTTGGTGCCACCGACATCGATGCCGATACGCATTCAGATCCTCCCAGGTTGGGCTACGACGCCGATCTCGGTCGGCGCACTGTCCATGGTGCGGCTTGTGCCGACGCCGCGGATCAGGCCGAGCCTGCCCGCCACGACGTACGCCAGGAAGCCGACGACGAGTGAGTTGATGCTGGGCAGTCCCCAGCCGACGTACTTGCCGATCAGGGCGGCTCCGATCCAGATCACGATCGTGGCCGGCACCCAGGTCGGTGCGGTCGCGGGCAGCGTGCCCGCGGCTCTGGTCGCGTCCAGGTCGGGGCGCCAGCGCTTCACCACGAAGTACTCCGCGACCATGATTCCGGCGATCGGCGGGAAGGCGACGCCGAGCACGGTCAGGAACTCGGTGAACTTGTCCAGGATCCCGCCGGCCGCGAGCACACTGCCGAGTACGCCGACGACCAGCGTGACCACGGCCCGGTTGACGTGCCGGCCGAAGACCGTGCCGATGAAGTTCACGATGCCGAGGCCGGAGCTGTAGAGGTTCCAGTCGTTGATCTTGATCGTGCCCAGGATGATCACCAGCGTGCCGACCCAGCCGACCGACGAGGTGACGATCGTGATCACGTTCGCCGAACCGACGGCGTGCGCGAGCAGTACGCCGACCAGGCCGATCACGTACTCGCCGAGCGTGATGCCGAGGACAGTCTGCTTGACGACGTCGCCGACGCTGCGGTTGAAGCGGGTCATGTCCGGCGTGATCACCGCGCCGACGATGAATCCGCCCGCGACCAGCGTCGTACCCTCGAGCAGGCTCAGGTGCGGGCCGGGCGGCGCCGCGTTCACCAGCGAGCCGAAGCTGTGGTCGGACAGCTCGCTGATGATCGACCAGCCGACCAGGACCAGGAAGGCCGGGACGGTCACGTACGCGACCCAGGCCATCGAATGGAAGCCGCGCAGTACGACGAGCGTCACCGCGAGACCGAAGACGAGCGACCAGCCCCAGGTCGGGAGTACGCCGATCAGCTGGCTCAGACCGGCCGCGGACACCGCGGACTGGATCCCGAACCACCCGATCAGGCTGATCCCGATCGCGAGCCCGATCAGCGACGAGCCGGCCTGGCCGAACCCGGTCCAGCGCGCGATCACCGACGTCTGCAGACCCTCGCGGGCGCCGATGACGCCGATCAGGATCGCCACGAGTTCGAGGATCACCGCGCCGAGCGTGAGCGCCCAGAACGCGGTCCAGAAGCTCATGCCGAAGCCGAGCGTCGCGCCGAGCAGGAACTGACTCAGCGCCGAGATCTGCCCGAACCGCTGGGTCGCGACAGACCACCAGGAGTACCGCGCTTGCTCCGGGACGCGGGCGAGCGCGTAATCGTCCGCACCAACAGATGTACCGGCCATGAAAACCTCCAGCCCTGGGATTTCACCGAACGTACGGCTGTTGGCCGGGCTGTCTCACCGTCCAGTGTGCACACTCGACCGGGCTTCACTGTGCAAGCAGCCCAGTGCTCAGCCCTGGCGCCAGTCGACCCGCAGTGCGTCACGCCGGGCAATCTGCTCGATCCGGTGAGCCACGCGCTCGCCCTGCTGCCCGAGCTCGGCCTGATCGTCGGCCTCGACCCGCAGTACCAATTGATCGCCTGTCGCCCGGACGGTCCAGGTCGCCGTGCCGAGATCCACGACAAGTTCGTCCGCTGCCGTGGACAGGACCTTCAGACCACCCGGCCCATGGCCCAGATGGCTGGTCAGCTGGGCCAGGTACCGCTCGGCACGCGGGGTGTCGAGGTGAGCTTCGAGTGCAGGCACGTCAATCTCCTTTTTCGAGACACTGTGTCTCGATCATAGGCAGACTGTCCAGCTAGAATCCCGACATGCCGAAGTTGTGGAACGACACGATCGCGAGCCACCGCGAGGCTGTGCAGGAGGCGGTGCTGGATGCGGCGGCTGCCGTGGTTGCCGAGCGAGGGCTGACCGGGGTCACGATGGCCGAGGTCGCTCAGCGGGCCGGGGTGGGGCGGGCGACGCTCTACAAGTACTTCCCCGACGTCGAGTCGATCCTGACGGCGTGGCACGAGCGGCAGGTCGGCGATCATCTGCGGCAGCTCACCGAGATCTGGACGGACACCGGGCGACTCGAGGCCGTGCTGGAGGCGTATGCGTTCATCTGCCACGAACATCCGCCGTCGGCGGGCCCGGCCGCTTCGCTGCATCGGTCGGAGCACGTGGCTCGGGGGCGGGAGCAGCTCGTCGATTTCCTGGCCGGCTTGATGACCGACGTACGTGATGACGTGCCGGCGAAGGAGTTGGCGGCGTACTGCGTGCATGCGCTGGGCGCGGCAGGCGCCGTACCGTCGAAGGCTGCGGTACGGCGCCTGGTGGGGGTCGTGCTGTCGGGGCTACGCGGCGAGGCGGGAAGGTGAGAGGTCGAGGCGGCGTAGTAGTTGGGCGTTGAGGGCTACGACGATCGTCGAGATCGACATCAGCAGCGCGCCGACGGCGGGCGAGACGACGATGCCTGCGAAGGCGAGTACGCCGGCGGCGAGCGGGACTGTGATGACGTTGTAGCCGGTGGCCCAGATGAGGTTCTGCCACATCTTGCGGTAGCTGGCCTTGGACAGTTCGATCACCGAGAGGACGGCGCGGGGGTCATCCGCGGCAAGCACAACCCCGGCCGACTCGATCGCAACATCAGTCCCCGCCCCGATCGCGATGCCGACCTCAGCCCGCGCCAGAGCCGGTGCGTCGTTCACCCCGTCCCCCACCATCGCAACCTTCAAGCCACGGCTCTGCAACTCCGCAACCTTGGCGTCCTTGTCCTGAGGCAGCACCTCCGCGAACACCTCATCAATCCCCAACTCCTTCGCGACCGCATCCGCAACCTGATGCGCATCCCCGGTAATCATCGCCACCTTCACCCCCCGCCGATGCAACGCATCCACAGCCTGCCGAGACTCCTCCCGCACCTCATCCTCAAGCGCAACAGCCCCAACCACCTGCCCATCCCTCACAACATGCAGGACGGCCGCCCCGCGTTCCTTCCACCCGGCGACGTCCGCCTCCAGTTCGCCAGGCTCCGTCAAGCCGAGTTCCCGCAGGTACGCCGGCCCGCCAACAGCAACCTCGGAGCCATCAACAACCGCCTGCACACCCCGCCCGGTCAACGACCGGAAGTCCGACGCGATCATTCGTCCACCGACGGGTACTCGCTCGGCGTGGGCCCGGACGATTGCTTTTGCCAGTGGGTGTTCGCTGTCGGCTTCTACTGCGGCGGCCAGCTCCAGCAGGTCCTCGTGCGTGAGGGTTCCTACGGTGGCGACTCCGGTGACGGCTGGTTCGCCCTTGGTGAGGGTGCCGGTTTTGTCGAACAGGACGGCGTCGATCGTGCGCATGCGCTCGAGGGCGAGCCGGTCCTTCACGAGTACGCCGGCTTTCGCCGCGCGCTCGGTGGAGATCGCGATCACCAGCGGGATGGCGAGCCCGAGGGCGTGTGGGCAGGCGATCACCAACACGGTCACCGTTCGCGTAACCGCCTCGTCGACCTTCCCCAGCAACGCCCACACCACGAACGTGATCACCCCAGCGATCGAGGCGAAGTAGAACAAGAACGCAGCCGCCCGATCAGCCAACGCCTGGGCGCGCGACGACGAAGCCTGCGCCTCAGCCACCAACCGCTGGATCCCAGCCAACGCAGTGTCGTCACCCACCGCCGTGATCTCGACCCGCAAAGCGTTGTCAGTGGCAACAGTTCCGGCCACCACGGCGTCACCAACAGCCCGCGACACCGGCCGTGATTCCCCGGTGATCATCGACTCGTCGACCTCGGCCTGCCCGTCGACCACCGTCCCGTCCGCCGGCACCCGACCACCGGACCGCACGAGTACGACGTCCCCCGCCTGGAGCTCGTGCAACGACACCTCGACCACGCCGTCATCGGTGACCTTCTCCGCGGAATCCGGCAGCAGCGCCGCCAGCGCATCGAGCGCACCCGACGCCGCACCGAGCGCCCGCATCTCCAGCCAGTGCCCGAGCAGCATGATCACGATCAGCAGCGCGAGCTCCCACCAGAAGTCCAGGTCGAACCCGCCGATCTTCAGCGTAGTCACCCACGAGGCGACGAACGCCACGGTGATCGCCATCGAGATCAGCAACATCATCCCGGGACGACGTGACTTCAACTCGCTCCAACCACCGGTCAGGAACGGCTGCCCGCCGTACACGAAGATCACCGTCCCCAGCGCCGGCGCGATCAGCCCCGAGCCGGGGAAGTCCGGCCGCGTGTACCCCAGCAGATCCGCGAACATCGCACTGAAGAACACCACCGGCACGGCCAGTCCCAAGCTGATCCAGAACCGGTCTTTGAACTGCGCAGCGTGATCCCCGTGCCCAGCATGCCCGCCGTGATCCATCTGCCCACCGTGCTCGTCCATGCCCGGAAAGATACCCCTAGGGGGTATCCCAAATCAAGAAGCACCCGGCACAGCGACCCCGGATTCGTACGCGTACATCACCAACTGAGCCCGATCCCGGCACCCGAGCTTCGTGAGCAGATGACTCACATGCGTCTTGACCGTCCCGTACCCGAGATGCAGCCGCTCCGCGATCTCCTGGTTCGACAACCCCTGCGCCACCGCGCGCAACACATCGCGCTCGCGCTCGGTCAGCCCGTCATCGACGGTCCCCGGTCGAGCGTCCGGGAGCGCGGCGAACCGTTCGATCAGCCGGCGGGTGATCCGCGGATGCAGCAACGCCTCCCCCGCCGCCACGACCTCGATCGCCTCGAGCAGCTGCGCCGGCCGGGTCTCTTTCAGCAGGAACCCACTGGCCCCCGACCGCAGCGCCTCCAGCACGAGATCGTCGTCGTCGAAGGTCGTCAGCACGACGACCTTCGTCCCCTGGCAGGCCGGATCGGCAAGGATCGTGCGACTTGCCGACAACCCGTCGAGGTGAGGCATCCGCACATCCATCAGCACGATGTCAGGCGCCGTACGCCGACACAGCGCGATCGCCTCGAGCCCGTCCCGCGCCTCGCCGACCACCTCGATCTCCCCGGCCGACCGCAACAGCAGCACGAACCCGGCCCGAACCAGGTCCTGATCGTCGACAACCGCGACCCGGATCACCGACGTACTCCGACCGGCAACGTGGCACGGACCCGGAAACCAGCCCCCTGAGCGCCGTACTCCGCGCGACCGCCGACCAGCCGCACCCGTTCGTCAAGCCCGACCAGCCCATGGCCCGATCCCGTCGCCGAGGCCCGCGAAGGACCCGGATCGACGATCTCTAGCTCGATCGTCGTGCCGGTGCAGGCCACCCTCACCGTCGCGGTCCTGGCGGCGGAGTGCTTGATCACGTTGGTCAACGACTCCTGCACGATCCGGTACGCCGTCAGCGAGATCGCAGTGTCAAGCTCAGCCGTACCCGACTGTTCCAGCGTCACGTCGAGCCCAGCGCCCCGAATGTCCTCGACCAACTCCGCCACGTCGTCGAGTCCACGCGTCGGAGGCCGGGTTCCGTCCTCGTTCTCCGCGCGCAACATGCCCAGCATCGATCGCGTCTGCTCGAGCGCCCGGCGACTGGTCTCGGCGATCACCTCGAGCGAATGCTCGGCGGCAAGTGCGTCGCTGCGGATCAGATGCGCGCCGACACCGGCCTGTACGGCGATCAACGACATGCTGTGCGCGACCACGTCGTGCAGCTCGCGAGCGATCCGCAGCCGCTCCTCGGTGACCGCGGCCAGCAACTGGTCCTGCTGCTGCCTGCGCCGCGACCGGATCGCGTCGCCGACCGCCCACGCAGCCACCAGCAGCGCGACGGCCAGCAGCAGGTCCGACGTACGGAGGTCGGGTACGTCGAGCAGCGCCAATCCCCCGAACACCGCCACTCCAACGCCCAGCCCGACCAGCCCGTCCCGTCGCCGGCCGTGGGCGGCGAGCGAGTACAGACTGAACAGGATAAGCACCGACAACAACCCGATGTAGTGCCCCGACAGGCTCACCACCACGCCGCCGATCACCATCGCGGCGTACGACGCGACCGGCCGACTGCGCCGCCAGGCCAACCCACCGGCGGCCACCACGGTCGCGATCGCCGCGACAACGTCCGGATTCTCCAGCCGCGGGTCGACCGAAGCCGGGTCGGTCGTCAGCAGCGAGGTCAGCGCTGCCGCCGCAGCCACGATCCCGAGCAACGGGTCGAGGTACGGCGACAAGCGCTGCGACGCGACGATCCACCAGCTCTGCCGACCCGGGGCCGGCCCAACCTGCCCCCTCATATCCGGAGACTACGCGTGCAGGGCCGCCACGGGCTGCTGCTCAACAGCCTCAACCGGAGCACGCCACACCCGCGCCCACCGCAGCAACACCACAGCCACCACAACACAGGCCCCGAGGGTGGCGAACCCGGTCTCGCCGGCGACGTACGCAAGGCTCGACCCGGAGGTCGCGACCACAGCCGACGCACCCAGATCGAACACGGTGTTCGCCGCGTTGTGAGCGATCGCAACCGGCCAGACGCTGTTCGACCGGTCCCGCAACCACGCGTACAACACGCCGGCCGCCGTGATCGTGAGCACCGCGGACGGAGCGACGATCCACCGCGCACCGCCGGTGTCGTACGTCGTCGCGATCAGGATCAGCGGCAGGTGGAACAGCCCGTGGGCGAACCCGGTGGCCACCGCCGCCCGCCGACGACCGGTTACCTGCTGGAAGCGCGGCAGCAGGTAGCCACGCCAACCGATCTCCTCACCGAGGATGATCACGGTCGGGACCACCAGAGCGATCGCGAAGTTGATCGCCCAGCCCGGCACGGTCGCCGCCGAGATCTCGCCGAGGTGCAACCGCCCGGCGCCGATCAGCAGTGCGGTTCCGTAGGCGCCGCCGCACAGCAGCAGCGGTACCAAGATCGCGGCCGGCCAGGACCGGAAACCGGCCCGGTTCAGCCCGATCTCCCGCCACAGCCGGCGGCGACTGCCCCGCGGCGTGATCGTGAAGGTCAGGATGCCCACTGCCACGGTCGGCACCATGACGCTGAGCAGCAGGTTGAAGTGCGCGTTCGGCAGGGCGAACGCGATCAGCAGAGCGAGCACGTACGTGATCGCCAAATAGGCAGCGACTTCGCGGAGAGGTTTCTGGAGTGTTTTCATGCCTCCACGGTGCGGGTGGAGGCATGGGTACCGCGTCTGCCTGGAGACCTGACTCGTCTCTGTCTGCAGACCCCTACAGCGGATCGATATCGGTCAGCGACTCGGGTGTCAGCTCTACCCAGCGAGTGATCCCGATCTCCCGCAGGAACGGTAGATCGTGGCTCGCAATGATCAGTGCACCGTTGTACGACGCCAACGCATCCTTCAACTGCGCCACGCTCGCCAGGTCGAGGTTGTTCGTCGGCTCGTCCAGCATGAGCAGCTGAGGTGGAGGCTCCGCGAGGAGCAACGCCGCGAGGGTCGCCCGGAATCGTTCGCCACCCGACAGCGTGCTGACCAGCTGATCCGCCGCCCGCCCCCGGAACAGGAACCTGGCCAACCGCGACCGCCGTTGCTGGTTTTCGGTGCCTGGGGCAAGTAATGCCAGGTTGTCGACGATCGACAGGTCGTCACGCAACAGATCGAGCCGCTGCGGCAGGTACCGGAACGGCACCACCGGCAGCTCCCCCGACACGATCGACTGCAACAGCGTCGTCTTCCCGGCGCCGTTCGGCCCGGTCAACGCGATCCGCTCCGGCCCGCGGATCTCCAGGTCGACGTGCGCACCGGTTCGCAGTACGTGGTCCTCCAACCGCAGCACCACGCGACCAGCAGGTACGGCGGTCTTCGGCAGGTCGACGCGGATCGTGTCGTCGTCGTGGACCTTCTCCTCGGCGTCGGCCAACGCCTCCTGCGCCGAATCGAGCCGCTCCGACTGCATCCCGAGATGCTTGCCGGCCGACACCTGCGCGCCACGCTTCAGGTTCCCGGCGACGATCTTCGGGATCCCGCCGGCCTCGAAGGCACGCTGCCCGCGGGCCCGGCGCTGATCCATCTTCATCCGCGCCTCGACCAGATCGCGCTTCTGCTTCCGGACATCGGCCTCGGCCGCCCGCAGCATCCGCTCGGCCGCCTCCTGCTCGGTCGCGACCGCCTCCTCGTACGCCGTCAGGTTGCCGCCGTACCAGGTGACCTCCCCCTTCCGCAGGTCGCCGATCTGGTCGACCCGATCGAGCAGCTCCCGGTCGTGGCTGACGATCACCAGCGCACCTCGGAACTGGTCGACGGCGTCGTACAGATGCCGCCGCGCCCGCAGATCGAGGTTGTTGGTCGGCTCGTCGAGCAGCAGTACGTCGGGACGCCGGAGCAGCTCGGCCGCGAGGCCGAGCAGGATCGTCTCGCCGCCGGACAGCTCGCCCACGCTGCGGTCGAGGCTGATCGCGCCGAGACCGAGCTTGCCGAGCAACGCCTCGGCGCGTTCGTCGACGTCCCAGTCGTCGCCGACGATCGCGAAGTTCTGCTCCGAGGCATCACCGGACTCGATCGCGATGATCGCCTTCCGGACGTCCTCGATGCCGAGCGCCTGGTCGACGCGCAGCGACGTGTCGAGGGTCAGGTCCTGCGGCAGGTACCCGAGCTCGCCGCTGACCCGGATCGCCCCACGCTGCGGGGTGAGCCGGCCGGCGATCAGCCGGAGCAGCGTCGACTTGCCGGCGCCGTTGCGGCCGACCAGGCCGGAGCGGACCGGCCCGGCGACGAAGGTCAGGCCGTCGAACAGGACCTCGCCATCAGGCCAGGCGAAGAAGAGGTCGGTACAGGACAGGGAAATACTCATGAGTGTCGACTCCAGCTGAGGTCTCGAACGGAGACCGCGCACCAGACAGGTGGCGATCGATCAGTTGCGGAGAAAGACCTCAGTTCGACAACTCGAACCCCTGACGCCGGGAATGGGACGTCCAACAGGATACGGCCCGCCCCCAGCACCCTTCAACTGTTTTCCGAATGCTTGCGCCAGGCAACAACCACCAGGTCCACCAGTGCAACCACTCCGAGCGCCGCGAAGGTGATCACCCATCCCGCTGGCAGGTCGTAGCCGACAGCCAGCACCGTGGCCGCCGCGAACAGCGCCACCCCGAAGGCCGACAACACGATCCGCAGCGTCAGCGCACTGCGGGGTGGAGGCGGCTCACCGGTCATGGGGCCTTGCGCAGCCAGGTTTCGACGCCGGCGATGTGAGCGGTCATCCAGGCCCGGGCCGCCTCGGCATCGCCGATCTCGATCGCGTCCAGGATCGCGGCGTGTTCCGCCAGGGTCCGTTGGACCGCACCGGCCTGGGTGACGCCGCGCCAGATCCGGGCCCGCTGGGTCGCGCCGGAGATGCCGTCGAGCAGTGAGCAGACGACCTGGTTCCCGGTCGCCTCGGCGATCGCGCGATGGAAGCGCAGATCGTTCGCGACCAGTTCCTCGACGTCCGCGTCCGGCGTGAGGTCACTGGTCAGCAGCCGCAGCTCGATCACCTGCTCCTGACTGATCCGGGTGGCCGCCAGCGCGGCGACACCCGGCTCGAGCAACCGCCGTACCTCGAAGAACTGCAGGACCGAGTCGTCCTGGTGCAGGTCGACCATGAAGTTGAGCGCGTCCAGCAGATGCGCCGAGTCGAGACTGCTGACATAGGTACCGTCCCCGTGCCGGACGTCCAGCACGTTGACGAGCGTGAGCGCCTTGACCGCCTCGCGCAGCGAGTTCCGCGACAAGCCCAGTCGCGCGGCCAGATCCGCCTCTTTCGGCAGTCGATCCCCCGGACCCAGTTCCCCCGAGGTGATCATCCCTTTGATCTTGACGATCGCCTCATCCGTCAACGCCATCCCGTCAGTATGCCGCCCTACGATCACTTCATGACCACCTCCGGTTACTCGGGTAAGCCGCTGGCCGTGAAACTCGGCATCAAGCCCGAGCACGTGGTCCTGCTCGACAACGCTCCGGACGGTTTCGCGATCGAAGGACTGCCGGCCGGTACGGCGGTGACGCGCCGGGCCGGCCGGTCGCCGTACGACGTCGTGCTGATGTTCTGCCCGGACCGGGCCCGGCTCGCGAAGCGGCTGCCCGTGCTGCTCGGGAAGACGGTGACGGCCGGGATGATCTGGGCCGCCTGGCCGAAGCGGTCGTCCGGGGTCGCGACCGACCTCGACGAGAACGGCATCCGCGAGCTCGCCCTCCCGCTCGGCGTCGTCGACGTGAAGGTCTGCGCGATCGACACGACCTGGTCGGGCCTCAAGCTGGTCCGGCGGCTGACCAACCGATGAAGGCCAATCATTCCCAGGTGGACTGATTTGGAGCGTGACGTTGGCCACACTTTTTGCGCAGTTGTGATCATCACCGGCGGCGAGTGGACAACTGCATACAGTGGGCAGCTACGCTCAACGGCCCCCGCTCGGGCAGTCGGAACGGACGCCGGAAAGCCACATCTGCAAGGGGTCCCGGAGTCACCGCCGTCGCTCTCCGCACCGACGGGCGGTGAGAGCAGGGCGTGTGGCCTGAAACACCTTTGTGAGCAGTGTTTCAGGCACCGATCGACCGACTCGCCGGAGCCCGACCACTCGACACACTGGTCCGGTGGTCCCGGGCTGTGGAAGTGGTCCGCGTGCTATTAGCCTTTGCATGGGACACCACCCATAACATCTGAATTAACCGTGCTACCGGACCCGAAATCGGAAGAGGCGAACTGCCAAGTGGCCACCGAGCCATCAGACACCAACCCCCTAGCAGCCTTCGGTGCGAACGAATGGCTGGTCGACGAGCTGTACGAGAAGTACCAGCAGGACCCGAACTCGGTGGATCCGGCGTGGCTCGACTTCTTTAAGACTTACAACCCCGACGGTGACGCGAAGCCGGTGACGACTCCCCCGGCCGACGCTCCCCGGCCGGACGCGGTGTCCGACAACAAGACGCCCGAGGCGCCGAGCCGCGGCAGCGCGCCGACCGTGCCCGCCTCGAACGCACCTGCCGCCGCGGCGGCGACGCAGTCCCCCGCTACTCAGACCCCGGCAGCGCCGGCCCCTGCGCAGGCCGCCGCACCCCAGAAGGCAGCTCCCACCGGAGGTACGGTGAACCAGCCGTCCAGCGCCCAGCCCAAGCCTGCCCAGCCCGCGGCCGCCCCGGCCGGCGAGGCCGAGCGGAAGATCCTCCGCGGGGCTCCGGCCCGGACGGCGCAGAACATGGAGACCAGCCTCACGGTCCCCACCGCGACCAGCGTCCGCCAGGTCCCGGTCAAGCTGCTGATCGACAACCGCATCGTCATCAACAACCACCTCAAGCGCGCCCGCGGCGGCAAGGTGTCCTTCACCCACCTGATCGGCTGGGCGCTGGTCAAGGCGCTGAAGACGCTGCCGGAGATGAACGCGTCGTACGACGAGACCGACGGCAAGCCGACCCTGGTCAACCCGGCGCACATCAACCTCGGCCTGGCCATCGACATGCAGAAGCCGGACGGCACCCGGCAGCTGCTGGTGCCCTCGATCAAGTCGGCCGAGACGATGACGTTCGCCGACTTCTGGATGGCCTACGAGGACATCGTCCGCCGGGCCCGGGACAACAAGCTCGCGCTGCCTGACTTCCAGGGCACCACGATCAGCCTGACCAACCCCGGCACGATCGGGACCCAGCACTCGGTGCCGCGGCTGATGACCGGCCAGGGCTGCATCATCGGCGTCGGCGCGATGGAGTACCCGCCGGAGTACCAGGGTGCGGCCGACGAGACGATGGCCAAGCTCGCGGTCAGCAAGGTGATGACGCTGACCTCGACGTACGACCACCGGATCATCCAGGGCGCCCAGTCGGGTGAGTACCTGCGCCGCCTGCACCAGCTGCTGCTCGGCGGCGAGGGCTTCTACGACGAGATCTTCCAGTCGCTGCGGATCCCGTACGAGCCGATCCGCTGGGCCGCCGACCTCCCGCACAGCCACGAGGAGGACATCAGCAAGCAGGCCCGCATCCTCGAGCTGATCCACGCGTTCCGGGTGCGCGGCCACATCATGGCCGACACCGACCCGCTGGAGTACAAGCAGCGCAGCCACCCGGACCTCGACGTCGCCACCCACGGCCTGACGCTGTGGGACCTGGACCGCGAGTTCGCCACCGGCTCGTTCGGCGGCGACCGGCGGTTCATGAAGCTGCGCGAGATCCTCGGCATCCTGCGCGACTCGTACTGCCGGACCACCGGTATCGAGTACATGCACATCCAGGACCCCGAGCAGCGCAAGTGGCTGCAGGAGCGGATCGAGCGGCCGCACACCAAGCCGCCGCGCGAGGAGCAGCTGCGGATCCTGGCCAAGCTGAACGAGGCCGAGGCGTTCGAGACCTTCCTGCAGACCAAGTACGTCGGCCAGCGGCGGTTCTCGCTCGAGGGCGGGGAGACCACGATCCCGCTGCTCGACGAGCTCTGCGAGGAGGCGGCCGGCGCCGGGCTGGAAGAGGTCGCGATCGGCATGGCCCACCGCGGCCGGCTGAACGTGCTGGCGAACATCGTCGGCAAGTCATACGGCCAGATCTTCCGCGAGTTCGAGGGCAACATCGACCCGCGGACCGTGCAGGGCTCCGGTGACGTCAAGTACCACCTGGGCGCCGAGGGCGAGTTCGTCTCGGAGTTCGGCGACAAGATCAAGGTGTCGGTGGCGGCGAACCCGTCCCACCTGGAGACCGTCGACCCGGTGCTCGAGGGCATCGTCCGGGCCAAGCAGGACATCCTCGACCGCGGCGCCGCGTTCCCGGTGCTGCCCGTGCTGGTGCACGGCGACGCGGCCTTCGCCGGCCAGGGCGTGGTGGCCGAGACGCTGAACCTGTCCCAGCTGCGCGGCTACCGCACCGGCGGCACGATCCACGTGATCGTGAACAACCAGGTCGGCTTCACCACCTCGCCGGCCTCGTCCCGCTCGTCGATGTACTCCACCGACGTCGCGCGGATGGTGCAGGCGCCGATCTTCCACGTGAACGGCGACGACCCCGAGGCGTGCATCCGGGTCGCCGACCTGGCCTTCGAGTACCGGCAGGCGTTCAACAAGGACGTCGTCATCGACCTGGTCTGCTACCGCCGCCGCGGTCACAACGAGGGCGACGACCCGAGCTTCACCCAGCCGCTGATGTACGACCTGATCGAGCAGAAGCGCTCGGTCCGCAAGCTGTACACCGAGGCCCTGATCGGTCGTGGCGACATCACGATCGAAGAGGCCGAGCAGGCGATGATGGACTTCCAGCACCGGCTCGAGCGGGTGTTCGCCGAGGTCCGCGAGGCGAAGAACCAGCCGGACACCCCGCCGCCGTACGTGACGGCCCCGGTCTACCCGGACAAGCCGGACGGCCCGGACGCGACCGCGACCACGCCCGAGGTGCTGAAGAAGATCGCCGACGCGCACACCACGCTGCCGGCCGGCTTCACCGTGCACCCGAAGGTGATGCCGCAGCTGCAGCGCCGGGCGCACGCGATCACCGAGGGCCCGATCGACTGGGCCAGCGCGGAGATCACCGCCTTCGGTTCGCTGCTGCTCGAGGGCCGGCCGGTCCGGCTCGCTGGTCAGGACAGCCGCCGCGGGACGTTCGTGCAGCGGTTCGCCGCGGTCATCGACCGGGTCAACGGCCAGGACTACGTCCCGCTGCAGAACCTGGACGAGGGTCAGGCGAACTTCTACGTCTACGACTCGCTGCTGAGCGAGTACGCCGCCCTCGGCTTCGAGTACGGGTACTCCGTGGCGCGGCCGGAGGCGCTGACCCTGTGGGAGGCGCAGTTCGGCGACTTCGTCAACGGCGCGCAGTCGGTCATCGACGAGTACATCTCGTCCGGTGAGGCGAAGTGGGGCCAGAAGTCCGGTGTCGTGCTGCTGCTGCCGCACGGCTACGAGGGCCAGGGCCCGGACCACACCTCGGCTCGGATCGAGCGGTTCCTCGCGCTGTGCGCGGAGAACGCCATGACCGTCGCCCAGCCGTCGACGCCGGCGTCGTACTTCCACCTGCTGCGCCGGCACACGCTCGGCGAGGAGCACAACCCGATGGTCGTGTTCACGCCGAAGCAGCTGCTGCGGCGCAAGGAGGCGGTGTCGCAGCCGGAGGAGCTGACCCACGGCACCTTCCGCCCGGTGATCAACGACGTGGAGGCCGAGGCCAACCCGGCGACCGTCGAGCGGGTCATCCTGGCGTCGGGCCGGATCGTGTACGACCTGCTGGCCGAGCGCAAGAAGGTCGAGCCGGACAAGATCAGCACCGCGGTACTGCGGGTCGAGCAGCTGTACCCGCTGCCGGCCGAGGAGATCGTGGCCGAGCTGGCGAAGTACCCGCACGCGACCGAGATCCGCTGGGTCCAGGACGAGCCCGCGAACCAAGGCCCGTGGCCGTTCATGGCGCTGAACCTGACCGAGCACCTGGGCGGCAAGCCGTTCTACCGGGTGTCCCGGCCGGCGATGGCAGCCCCGGCGGTCGGATCGCACGGTGTCCACGGCACCGAGCAGACGACGCTGCTGAAGCAGGCGTTCAGCTGACGTGTACTTCACCGACCGCGGGATCGAGGAGCTGGAGAAGCGGCGTGGCGAGGAGGATGTCACGCTCGCTTTCGTGGCCGAGCGGCTGCGCGAGTTCGTCGATCTGAACCCCGAGTTCGAAACGCCGATCGAGCGCTTCGCCACCTGGCTGGCCCGGCTCGACGACGAGGACGACTAGTAGCCTGAGCGAATGCCCTTCGCCTCGCAGCCCGTACGCCGGGTTGCCGCGGCGGAGGGCATTCGTCCGTCCGGGACCTGGCCGCACACGATCCCGGCCGTCCACCAACTCCTCACCGACGGCCTCGACCTCGACCCCGGCGTCACGTTCCTGGTCGGCGAGAACGGCGCCGGCAAGTCCACCATCGTCGAGGCAGTCGCGATGGCCTTCGGCCTGTCCGCCGAAGGCGGTTCGACCGGCGCCCGGCTGACAACCCGGGCCACCGAGTCCTCACTCGCCGACGACCTGCAGCTGACCCGCGGCGTCGGCGGCAAACGCGCCGGCTACTTCCTCCGCGCCGAGACGATGCACGGCTTCTACACCTACCTCGAACAGAACCCGAAGACCTCCGGCCCACCCGACCCGGTCTTCCACGAGCTCAGCCACGGCGAGAGCTTCCTCAACCTCATCAGCAGCCGCTTCACCCGCCAAGGCTTCTACTGCCTCGACGAGCCGGAGTCGGCGCTCTCGTTCTCCAGCAGCCTGGCTGTCGTCGGCGTCCTCAACCGCTTGGCCGAGTCCGGCTCCCAGGTTCTCTGCGCGACCCACTCGCCCCTCATCTCAGCCCTTCCCGGCGCCGCGATCCTCGAGGTCGGCGAGTGGGGCATCCGGCGTACGACGTGGGACGAGCTGGAGCTCGTGCGGAACTGGAAGGCGTATCTGGAGGGGCCGGAGCGGTATCTGCGGCACGTGCTCTAGTCGGTGTGGGGTGGTCTCGTACGGCGTGGTGGGTCGGGCGCGAGTGAGCCGTCGGGGGCGATGTGCTCGAAGATCTGGTCGACCAGGTTGAGCACGTGCGGGTCGTCGACGGTGTAGATGTGTCGCCGGCCCTCGCGGCGCGCGGTGATGATCCCGGCCAGCCGGAGCTTGCCGAGGTGCTGGCTCGCGGTGGCGATACTCACGCCGACGCGGTCCGCCAGGGTGCCGACGTCGTACTCCCCCTGCGCGGCCAGCGACACCAGGTGCAGCCGGACGGGTGCGGAGAGCATGGCAAAGGTGCCCGCGGCGGAATCGAGCTGAGCCTTCGTCGGTTCAGGGTTGGTCATCGCGCAGTCATTGTGACCGGTAGACCGGTCTGCGGACAGCTCGCCGGGCCGTGGTGATGACGGTCTCACACTTTCGCAATTGCGAAAGTATCGAAACGGTGGCAGGCTGGAACCATGTTCCGAGCGCTCCGCCCCGTGCTGTTGCTGTTCCTGGTGGCGATCCCCGCGGTCGCCCTCCGGCTCACCGGCACCCATCCCCCGGCACTGGCTTCGATCTTCATCTTCGGCCTCGCCGTGGTCGCCGCATCGTTCGTGCTGGCCTGGGCCGCCGAGGCGGCGGAGATGGACATTTCAGGCGGTCTGGCGATCGCCTTGCTGGCCGTCATCGCGGTCCTGCCGGAGTACGCGGTGGATCTGTACTTCGCCCACACGGCCGGCTCGAATCCGGACTACGTGCAGTTCGCCGCGGCCAACATGACCGGATCGAACCGGCTGCTCCTCGGCCTCGGCTGGTCGAGCGTCGTACTGATCAGCCTGTACGTCGCTTCACGCCGCAGCGGGCAGTCCGTCAAGGCGCTGGTGCTCGAGTCCGGGTACCGCCGGGAGCTGGGGTTCCTTGCCGTCGCCGGTGTGGTCGCGTTCGTGATCCCGTTGACCGGCGAGATCCACCTGGTACTCGGGATCCTGCTGCTGGCGTTCTTCGCCTATTACCTCTACCGCGCGGCCACGTCGGAGCATGACGACGAGCCCGACCTGATCGGCCCGGCCGCGACGATCGGCGCGCTGCCTCAGCTGCAGCGACGGATCACCGTGACCGCGATGTTCCTGGTCTCGGCCGGGATCATCCTGGCGGCTGCGGAGCCGTTCGCGGACTCGCTGGTGCAGGGCGGGCACGCGCTGGGGATCGACCAGTTCCTGCTGGTCCAGTGGCTGGCGCCGCTGGCGTCCGAGGCGCCGGAGTTCATCGTGGCGATCCTGTTCGCCTGGCGGGGCAAGGGCGCGGCGGCGCTGGGCCTGCTGATCTCGGCCAAGGTGAACCAGTGGACGCTGCTGATCGGCAGCCTCCCGATCGCCTACGGCATCGGTGGCGGCGGCCCGGCGCTGCACCTGGACGGGCGGCAGATCGAGGAGTTCCTCCTCACCGCGACGCAGACGCTGCTCGGGATCGCGATCCTGCTCAACCTGCGCTTCCCGCGCTGGGCGGCGTGGACATTGCTGGGGCTGTTCGCGGTCCAGTTCGCCGTACCGGGTCAGACCGGGCGGTACGTGATCAGCGCGGTCTACCTCCTGCTGGCCATCGGCGCGGCGATCCACAACCGCGACCAGGTGCTGCGGACGATCACCTCACCGTTCCGCCGCACGGAAAAGCCCGCCGACGCAGAACGCGCCGACGAGCTTCTCGAGGTCTAGCTGGCCTGCTGCTCTTCGATGATGGCGGGGCGGTTGCGGCGCTCCTGGGGGCCCGGGCGGCCGCGGCGGCGGCCGTAGAGGAACTTCTCGCCGGCGGCGGTGCCGGTGAACTTCGTCCGGCGGGCCCATTCCCGGCATTCCTCGATCACCGGGCAGGAGGTCAGGCAGATCGCCTGCGCCTTCCGCTGCTCCCACTGGGTCGCGGTCTCGTCGTACGACGGCGCTTGTCCGACGCACGCGGCCTTCGTCATCCAGCGGTCGGCCGGGTCAACGATCACCGTCAAAGTAGGCCTCATGGGCTCATCGCTCCTCATCGATCGGGCGGATCGGTAGGAACAGACTGAACCCGTCGCGTTGCCCCGGTGCGACGCCAATGTTTCCGGCATGAAACGTCAGTGCCGGACGAGGCGTATCTCACGCAGATCGAAGTACGGATCGTGCTTGCCGACCCCGTCCGGCGCGAACCCGTGCCGCCGGTAGAAGCCGAGCGCCTGCTCGTTTCCCTCGAAGACCCAGAGGAACGCGGGCTGTTTGCCGACGGCAACATCCAGCAGGCGGGTGCCGAGCCCGGTCTTCCAGAACGCCTGCCGGGTGTAGATCGCCTCCAGCTCGAACGGCACCGGCGCGTCGTCATCCCGGCCCGGGCCGATCCCGACGAACCCGGCCACCCGGTCCTGGACCGGCGCCTCCGGGTCCGGGTTCACCGCGATCCAGCGTCGCCGGCCGTCGCCTAGGGGTGTGGTCCAGCGTTCGATCCGGCGTTCGAGGTTCGAGGTTCGCTCCAGCAGCAGATCGGCCGGCACGAGCCCGGCGTACGCCTCCCGCCAGCAGAGCAGGTGACACCAGGCCGCGGCCTCGGCGTCGTCGACCGTGACGGGGCGGATCTCGGGTTGCACTCAGACAGTAAAGACGATCTTGCCGAAGACGTCGCCTGCGTTCATCTTGGCGAAGCCGTCGCGGGCGTCGGCGAGCGGGAAGATCGAATCGATGTGCGGCGAGACGCCCGCGGTCGCCATGAACTGCAGGAGCTCGGCCAGCTCGGTCCGGGTGCCCATCGTGGAGCCCTGGACGCGCAACTGGAGGAAGAAGATCCGGTTCAGCTCGGCGGACTTCGGCGCCTGGCCGCTGGTCGCGCCGGAGATCACCAGCGTGCCGCCCTGCTTGAGCGACTTGAGCGAGTGCGACCAGGTCGCCTGCCCGACCGTCTCCATCACCGCGTCGACCCGCTCCGGCAGCCGCGCGCCGGACTCGAACGCCTCGTGCGCGCCGATGTCGACCGCCTTGGCCCGCTTCGCCTCGTCCCGGCTGGTCGCCCACACCCGCATCCCCGCGGCCCGCGCGAGCGTGATCAGCGAGGTCGCGACGCCACCGCCCGCACCCTGGATGAGCACGGTGTCGCCCGGCTTCAGCCCGGACTGCGTGAACAACATCCGGTACGCCGTCAACCACGCCGTCGGCAGGCAGGCCGCCTGCTCGAAGGTCAACCCGGCCGGCTTCGGTACGACGTTCCGCGCCGGTACTGCGACCTTCTGCGCCAGCGTGCCCTGGTACCGCTCGCTCAGCAGCGACCGCTTCGGGTCGAGCGTCTCGTCGCCCTTCCAGGCCGGATCCGAGACCACCGCGTGCACGACGACCTCGTTCCCGTCCGGGTCCACGCCGGCCGCGTCGCAGCCGAGGATCATCGGCAGGTTCTGCTCGGCCAGCCCGACCCCCTTCAACGACCACAGATCGTGATGGTTGAGCGCCGTCGCCTTCACCTCGATCGTCACCCAACCCTCGGGGACCTCAGGCTCCGGCCGCTCCCCCACCTCCAGCGCGGCGATGGGGTTGTCGGCGTCGAACTTGGCGGCATAAGCAGCAAGCATGCGGACCACCTTAGGCGGTGGTCCGCAGCAAGTCAGTTACCGAATTCACCCGCGGTCGACGCCGTCCCGCACCGCGGCCTCGGCTACCGCTGCCGCGACAGCCGGCGCGACGCGCTCGTCGAACGGGGACGGGATGATGTAGTCGGGCCGCAGGTCCTCGGCCGCGATCAGGCCCGCCAACGCATCGGCGGCGGCCAGCTTCATGCCTTCGGTGATGCGGGTGGCGTCCGCGTCGAAGGCGCCGCGGAAGATGCCCGGGAACGCCAGCACGTTGTTGATCTGGTTTGGGAAGTCCGAGCGGCCGGTCGCGACCACCGCGGCGTGCCGGTGCGCGATATCGGGGTGTACTTCGGGATTCGGGTTGGCCAGCGCGAAGATCATCGCGTTGTCGGCCATCTGCGCGATCGCCTCCTCCGGCACGGTCCCGCCGGAGACGCCGAGGAAGAGGTCCGCACCCACCAGCGCGTCGACCAATCGGCCGGACAGGCCGCCCGTGTTCGTGTCGCGGGCCAGTGACAGCTTCACCGGGTTGAGGTCGGCGCGGTCCTCGTGCAGCACGCCCTTGCTGTCCACGACGGCGAGGTCGCCGACGCCCGCCTGCAGCAGGATCCGCGCACAGGCCACCCCGGCCGCACCGGCGCCGGAGATCACCACGCGGATGTCCTCGATGTTCTTGCCCGTGACCCGCAGCGCGTTGCGGAGCGCGGCGAGTACGACGACCGCCGTACCGTGCTGGTCGTCGTGGAAGACCGGGATGTCGAGCCGCTCCTTCAGCCGGCGCTCGATCTCGAAGCAGCGCGGCGCGGAGATGTCCTCGAGGTTGATCCCGCCGAACGTCGGCGCCATCCGCGCGACCGTCTCGACGAACTCGTCGACATCCGTGCAGTCCAGCGCGATCGGCACCGAGTCGACGCCGCCGAACTCCTTGAACAGCAGGGCTTTGCCCTCCATCACCGGCAGGGACGCGGCCGGGCCGATGTCACCCAGCCCGAGTACGGCGGTGCCGTCGGTAACGACTGCGACCACGTTGGACTTCCAGGTGTAGCGGCGTACCAGCGAGGGGTCCTCGGCGATCGCGGTGCAGACCCGCGCGACGCCGGGCGTGTAGGCCTTCGAGAGATCGTCCGCATCACGGACGTGGATCGACGACGACACCTCGATCTTGCCGCCGCGGTGCAGCTCGAAGACGGCGTCACCCGCGAACGGGTCGGAAATAGGGGTTTCCAGAGGCTGGGCGACCATGAGAGCCCTTTCGAAAATCAGCGGAAGAAAGCGTTCGAGTACAGGGGATCGCCCGTGCGTCCGAGTAAACCACAGGCCCAACTGGTCTGCTGTGAGGGGTCCCACATGCCCTCCTGTGTGCCAAGATGCGGCATTCACAACCCCTGTCGAGGAGAACTCGCGATGAATTTCGTCCCCACTCTCCGCAAGACTCGAGCTGTTGTCGCCGTGGCCGCCGTACTCGGACTGTCCCTGTCCGCCTGTGGCAGCGACTCGGGCAGCAGCGGTTCCGATGACAAGGCGAAGGCGGCCGGCATCACGCTGGTCAAGCCCGGCAAGCTCACCGTCTGCACCCACCTGCCGTACAAGCCCTTCCAGTACAAGGACGGCACCGACGTCGTCGGCTTCGACGTGGACCTGCTGAACCTGGTCGCCGACGACCTGGGCCTGAAGCAGGACGTGGTGAACATCGAGTGGGCCCAGGTGACGTCCGGCGCCGCGTTCCAGGCGAAGAAATGCGATATGGGCATGGGCGCGATGACGATCACCAAGGAGCGTCAGGCCGCGATCAGCATCACCGACCCGTACATGGACGCCACCCAGGTGCTGATGGCCAAGAAGGACTCCGGCATCTCGTCGCTGGCGGACCTGCGCGGCAAGAAGCTCGGCGCGCAGGCCGACACCACCGGCAAGAAGTACGCCGACGAGAACGCCGCCGCCAACGGGTACACGGTGATCCCGTTCAACGACCTGGCACTGCAGGAGAACAACGTCAAGTCCGGCCGGGTCGCCGCCGCGATCAACGACAACGGCGTGCTGTACGACTTCGTCAAGGACAACCCGGACATGGCCGTGGTCGCCGAGTTCAACACCGGTGAGCAGTACGGCTTCGGCGCGCTCAAGGACGGCAGCGGCCCGAAGCTGGTGTCGAAGTTCAACGAGCTGCTGACCAAGGCCAAGTCCGACGGCAAGTACAACGAGATCTACAAGAAGTGGTTCGGGGTTGAGCCGGCGAAGTGAGTACCTCGACCCCGACAACCGTTGAGCGGAAGGGACTGAGCCCGCGGCAGCGGGCTCAGCGCTCCCGCTGGATCCAGTACGCCGTCCTGGTCCTCCTGATCGTGGTCGCCGCGGTCAGCGCGAACTGGCGCCAGGTCGGCAGCGTGTTCTTCCGGCCGGAGTTCATCAAGTCGACCTTCGAGGCCGGCGTGCTCCAGGCCCTGGTGAAGACCCTGGAGTACACGGCCGGCGCCTTCGTGATCGGTCTGGCCGGCGGCACGCTGCTGGCGTTGATGAAACTCAGCCAGGTCGGGCCGTACCGGTGGATCGCGACGGCGTACATCGAGTTCTTCCGCGGGCTGCCGGCGATCGTGGTGTTCATCGCGTTCAGCCTGCTGCCGCTCGCGTTCCCGGGCATGACGATCCCCTGGGACCCGTACGGCGTGGTCTGGCTGGCGCTCGGGATCGTGGCCTCGGCGTACATGGCCGAGGTGATCCGGGCCGGTATCCAGGCGGTGCCGAAGGGGCAGGTCGAGGCGGCTCGCTCGCTGGGGATGCCGGCCGGGCTGGCGATGCGGAAGATCGTGCTGCCACAGGCGTTCCGGATCGTGCTGCCGCCGCTGACCAACGACCTGATCCTGCTGGTGAAGGACTCCTCGCTGGTGTTCATGATCGGCGTCTCGGCCGACGGGTACGAGCTGACCGGCTTCGGGCGGGACCTGGCCAACACCGACTCGAACCTGACCCCGATCGTGGTCTGCGGCTTCTGCTACCTGGCGATCACCCTGCCGCTGGGCATCCTGGCCCGCCGGCTCGAGGCCCGAACGGCGAGGACCCGGTAAATGGCACTCGTAGAGATCAAGAACCTGCACAAGTCGTTCGGAAGCAACCACGTCCTGCGCGGGATCGACTTCACCGTCGAGCAGGGCGAGGTCGTTTGCGTGATCGGGCCGTCCGGCTCGGGCAAGTCGACGCTGCTGCGGTGCGTGAACCTGCTGGAGAAACCGCAGGAGGGACAGGTGATCGTCCGCGGTGAGGACATCACCGACCCGGACTGCCACCTGGACGCGGCCCGGCAGCAGATCGGGATGGTGTTCCAGCAGTTCAACCTGTTCCCGCACCTGTCCGTGCTGGCCAACTGCACTGTTGCCCAGCGCACCGTTCTCAAGCGCGGGCAGCAGGACGCGGACCGGATCGCCCGCGCCAACCTGGAGCGGGTCGGGCTGAGCGACAAGATCGACGCGTACCCGGCCCAGCTGTCCGGCGGCCAGCAGCAACGGGTCGCGATCGCGCGCGCGTTGTCGATGGACCCGGCGCTGATGCTGTTCGACGAGCCGACGTCCGCGCTCGACCCCGAGCTCGTCGGCGACGTACTCACGGTCATGCGCAAACTCGCGCTGGACGGGATGACGATGCTCGTCGTCACGCACGAGATGGCGTTCGCCCGTGAGGTGGCCGATCGGGTGGTGTTCATGGACGGCGGCGTGATCGTCGAGCAAGGCCCGCCGGCCGACGTGATCGGAAGCCCCAAGGAGGAGCGCACCCGGACGTTCCTGCGCCGCGTCCTCGACCCGACCCACGTCGAACCAACCGTTTGATCGTCACGCTGCGTGCCCGGGCGATCGACGGGCCGCAGTGTGAAACGCCGCAGACTACGAATCGGTCTCCATTAGGGGTTGGTCCGTGCGCTGCCCACAGGTCCTTGTGTCAAGATGCGGACACATGGCACCGGGGCCGACCGGTGCCCGGGTTTGGAGGACCTAGATGTCTGTCCTGCGTAGGACACTGGCGTTGTCCGGTGTCCTGGTTCTCGCCGCCGCCGGCTGCGGTTCGAACTCTCTCGAAGGTGGTTCGTCCACCTCTCCGTCGAGCGCCCCCTCCAGCGCTCCCTCGAGCGGTCCCGCCAGCAGCGGACCCGATCTGAGTGGTTCGCTGCCGCCGAAGATCAAGTCGGCCGGGAAGATCGTCGTCGGCGTGGACGCCAGCTACCCGCCGAACGAGTTCCTGCAGGGCGGCAAGACCGTCGTCGGCATGGACGTCGACCTGTTCAACGCGGTGGCGCAGAAGTACGGCGTCACGGTCGACTGGCAGCCGGCCGGCTTCGACACGATCATCACCGGTGTCCAGAGCGGCAAGTACGACGTCGGCGTCTCGTCGTTCACGATCAACGACAAGCGCAAGCAGCAGGTCAACATGGTCAGCTACTTCAACGCCGGCACGCTGTGGGCGACCGCGAAGGGCAACCCGAAGGGCGTCAAGGCCGACGACGCGTGCGGCAAGACCGTCGCGGTGCAGAAGGGTACGACGCAGCTCGAGGACGACATGCCGAAGCGGCAGGCCGCGTGCAAGGCCGCCGGCAAGCCGGAGATCAAGCTGGTCGTCCGGGAGAAGCAGGACCAGGCCACCGCGGACCTGGTCGGCGGCAAGGCCGACGCGATGCTGGCCGACTCCCCCGTCGTGCTGTACGCGATCAAGCAGACCAACGGTGCGCTCGAGCAGCTCGGTGACATCTACGACGCCGCGCCGTACGGCTATGTGATCCCGAAGGCGGAGACGGCGTTCGCGCAGTCGATCACCGAGGCGCTGAAGGCCCTGAACACCGAGGGCACCTACAAGAGCACGCTGCAGAAGTGGAACAACGACTCGGGTGCGCTCACCGACTTCGCCGTGAACCCGTGAGGCTCCGATGAGCACCGACACAACGGAGACCCGGCCGACGGACGCAAGCCCCGATCGGCCGGGGGCGATCAACGCCGTACCGGTCCGGCATCCGGGCCGCTGGGTCGCGATCGCCGTGATCGTGATCCTGGCCGCGATGCTGGTGCACCTGCTGGTGACGAACAAGGCCTTCGACTGGAGCTTCGTCTTCCAGGCGATGAACCAGCAGCCGGTGATCAACGGCTTCCTCAAGGGCACGCTGCTGGTCACCGTGCTGTCGATGATCGTCGGTGTCGGCGGCGGCGTGCTGCTGGCCGTGATGCGGCTGTCGGACAACCCGATCCTGGCCGGGGTGTCGTGGGTGTTCACCTGGTTCTTCCGGAGCATCCCGCGGTACATCCTGCTGTTCACGATGGGCACACTGGGGATCCTGTTCCCGCAGGGCATCGCGTTCGGGATCCCGTTCGACTGGAAGATCATCGACTGGCTCGGGATGTCCGGTGACTGGCGGTTCTTCACCCTCGACGCGAACCAGGTGTTCACCGGGATCGTCGCGGGTGTGATCGGGCTCGGGCTGTCCGAGGCGGCGTACATGGCCGAGATCGCCCGGGCGGGCATCATGAGCGTCGACAAGGGCCAGGCCGAGGCGGCCGAGGCGCTGGGGATGAGCAGCGGCAAGGTGATGCGCCGCGTCGTACTGCCGCAGGCGATGCGGGTGATCGTGCCGCCGACCGGCAACGAGACGATCGCGATGCTGAAGGACACCTCGCTGCTGCTGGCCGTACCGGTGATCGGCGAGCTGTTCTACCAGCTGCAGTCGATCGGCAGCACGTACTACAAGACGTTCCCGATCGCGGTCGCCGCGACGTTGTACTACCTGGCCGCGACGAGCGTGCTGATGGTCGGCCAGTACTTCCTGGAGCGGCACTTCGGCCGCGGCTTCGGGACCAAGGCACCACGAGCCGCGCGGCCGGCCGGGGCGGGAGGCGCCTGATGCCATTGGTCCACGCGGTGAATGTGACGAAGTCCTTCCACCACAACGAAGTACTCAAAGGCATCGACCTCGATGTGGATCGCGGTCAGGTCGTGTGCCTGCTCGGGCCGTCGGGTTCGGGTAAGACGACGTTCCTGCGCTGCATCAACCAGCTCGAGACGATCGACGGCGGCCGGATCTGGGTCGACGACGAACTGATGGGGTACAACGAGCGCGACGGCAAGCTGTACCGGCTGAAGAACAAGGAGATCGCGGCGCAACGGCGCGAGATCGGGATGGTGTTCCAGCGGTTCAACCTGTTCCCGCACAAGACGACGCTGGAGAACATCGTCGAGGCGCCCACGCAGGTGAAGCGTGAGTCCAAGAAGGTCGCCCGGGAGCGGGCGATGAAGCTGCTCGACCGGGTCGGGCTGGCGGACCGCTGCAACGCCTACCCGGCGCAGCTGTCCGGCGGTCAGCAGCAGCGGGTGGCGATCGCGCGGGCGCTGGCGATGCAGCCGAAGCTGATGCTGTTCGACGAGCCCACGTCGGCGCTCGACCCCGAGCTGGTCGGCGAGGTGCTCGCGGTGATGCGGGAGCTCGCGCTCGACGGGATGACGATGATCGTGGTCACCCACGAGATGTCGTTCGCCCGCGACGTCGCGGACACGGTCGTCTTCATGGACGCCGGTGTGGTCGTCGAGGCCGGCCCGCCGAAGGACGTGATCGGCAATCCGCAGCACTCCCGCACCCAGGCGTTCCTGTCGCGGCTGCGTTCGGAGCACGAACACCCCTGATTTCAGGGGATTTGCCTCGGTCGGCCCCGTTCGCCGTGCATCAGCGTCCGTGAGGTTGGATGATGTACGGCGTTGGGGATCGATCGAGGGAGACGATGTGAGCAGCACGGGACGAGCCGCCGAGGTCCGCCTGAGTATCCCGGCGGACAGTGCCTACATCGCCGTACCGCGATCTGTGGTCGGCAATCTCGCTGCCCGCAACGACTTCACCCTGGACGCGATCGACGATCTGCGGATCGCGGTGGACGAGGCCTGCGCGCTGCTGCTGCCGGAGGCGGCCGACGGCGTGCTGGAGTGCGTGTTCGAGATCGAGCCGCCGCAGCTCACCGTGCGCGCGAGCGCGATCGTGCCGGGCGGCTGGATGCCGGACACCGACTCGTTCGGGTGGACAGTTCTGACCGCGCTCGTCGAGTCGGCTGCCGCCGAGACCATCGACGGCAGACTGACGATCACCGTGACGGCCACGGCCACCGCGACGGAGACCGCGTGACCGTCGAGCAAACCCCGGGCGAGCCTCGGGAGTCCACGGATTTGCGTACCCGAACGGCAGACCTCTTCCAGCGGATGGCTGCCGCCTCGGGGCCTTCCGATGCCGCCCACACGGCGGCGCGGGACGGTCTGGTCGCGCTGCACATGCCGCTGGTGGAGCATCTGGCCCGCCGGTTCCGCAACCGCGGCGAGCCGTACGACGACCTCGTGCAGGTGGCCACGATCGGCCTGATCAAAGCGATCGACCGTTTCGATTCGGATCGCGGGGTCGAGTTCTCGACGTACGCGACGCCGACGATCCTGGGTGAGATCAAGCGGTACTTCCGCGACAAGGGCTGGGCCATCCGGGTGCCGCGGCGGCTGCAGGAGTTGCGGTTGTCGCTGACCGCAGCCACCGCCGAGCTGACCCAGGAGCTGGGCCGGGCGCCGACCGTGGCCGAGTTGTCCGACCGGCTCGGACTCTCACCGGATCTGGTGATCGAAGGGCTCGAGTCCGCGAACGCCTACAACACCTTGTCCCTGGACGCTCCCGACCAGAACGAGACCGACGCGACCACGGTCCTGGACGGCCTCGGCGGCGAGGACGAAGCGCTGGAGAGCGTCGAGTACCGGGAGTCGCTCAAACCCTTGCTGGCACAGCTGGACACCCGCGAGAAGCGCATCCTGACACTGCGTTTTTTCCGCGGTATGACGCAGTCCCAGATCGCCGAGGAGATCGGCATCTCACAGATGCACGTCTCCCGGCTGCTGGCCCGGACGCTGACCGAGCTCCGCGCCGGCCTGCTGAAGGAATAGCTGTCTAGAGCACCGGGTGATCGTTGGTCTCGCCACCGGCCAGTGCGTCGGTGGAAGCCTTCTGGAACACGCAGATCAGTACTGCGAGGGCAGCGACGGCGAGCGCGACCGTGACCACCTTGGTCGATCCGCCCCAGAAGCTGTACGCGACCAGGAGCTGGATCAATTGTGTGAATACCGTCGGCCCGCGACTCCAGCGCACGGCCTTCGACAGACCACGCGCGACGAAGCCGAGGGCGACGCCGTACACGAGGAAGAAGCCGGCCGTGGTGAGGCCGAGCACCAAGCGATCGCCATGAAGCGTCAAGGCTTCGCCAATTCCCAGAACGATCAGCGCAAGGCCTTCCAAAGCGACCACTGCCGCAGCTAACTTGAGCGGTCTCGGGACGGCGGCAGCTGGGGAGTCGGTCGGCACTTCGCCAGCTTAGTGCCGCATGTTCTCGGGGGCCTCGCGGACCCAAGGCCCTACAGGGATTTGAGGGTTGTGCGTAACCAAAAGAAGGTTGGAACGGTTACCTGCAGTGAACGGGTGATTGCGGAAGAGCGGCTCCGTCCGATAACCGGATGGAGCGTACGACCCTGCGCCAGTTCCGAGTGTTAAGGAAGCGTTGTGATCGGATCGACAACTCCATAACCCTTGTTTCGATCCGCCAAGATTGGGAACATGGTCTCGTTCGTGAATGCGTTCACAACGCATCGCACTAAAACCCCCCAGTGCGAGACGAACCGACGAGTACAGCACCGCTGACTGGGCACAGACCTACCCGTCAGCTTACGTCAACTACTGAGAGAGATGGGATCCGCCATGGATTGGCGCCACCGGGCCGTATGCCTCGACGAGGACCCGGAACTGTTCTTCCCCATCGGTAACACCGGCCCCGCGATCATGCAGATCGAGGAAGCCAAGCAGGTGTGCCGACGTTGCGACGTGCGTGAGCAGTGCCTGGCATGGGCGCTGGAAGCCGGCCAGGACCACGGTGTCTGGGGCGGTCTGAGCGAGGACGAGCGCCGCGCTCTCAAGCGCCGCAACGCCCGCCAGCGCATCCGCACCGCCTGAGTAAGTCCTCTCGGGGCCCCGCGGAAAACACCGCGGGGCCTTTGTGTTTCCCCGGCCTAGTCCTTGACCGGGATGTCCAGGGTGACCTGGGTGCCGGGCTTTCCGTCGTGACGGTTGCCGAATTCAAGGGTTCCGTCCAGCTCCCCGATGACGAGGGTGCGGACGATGGACAGGCCCAGGTTGCCGGACAGTTCGGAGTCGAAGTTCGTCGGCAACCCTTTGCCGTCGTCGATGACGTCGATGTGCAGGCGTCCGACCGACCGTTCGGCGGTGAGTTCGATCGTGCCGTGCGCCTCTCCCCCGTCGCGGGCTCCGAAGGCGTGCTCGACCGAGTTCTGCATCAGTTCGGTCAGCACCATCGCCAGCGGAGTCGCCACTTCGGAGTCGAGTACGCCGAACGTCCCGCTCCGCCGCGTCTCCACCGCGGTCGAGACCGTCGACACATCCGCGACCATCGCGGCGACCCGGTCGGCCACATCGTCGAAGTCCACATGCTCGTCGAACGACTCCGACAGCGTCTCGTGCACGATCGCGATCGACCCGACCCGACGAACCGCTTCGGACAAGGCGGCCTGTCCTTCCGGGACGGCGATTCTTCGGGCCTGCATCCGGAGTAACGCGGCGACCGTCTGCAAGTTGTTCTTGACGCGATGATGAATCTCCCGGATGGTCGCCTCCTTGGTGACCAGCTCCCGCTCCCGGCTCCGCAGCTCCGTGACGTCACGGAGCAGGATCAGCGCCCCCACATGCGCACCGTCGGCCCGCAGCGGGATCGCGCGCAGGAACAGCGTCGCGTCGGAGTTCTCGATCTCGATCTCCTTGGCCGCACGTCCGGTGACCACCGACGCGAGCACGTCGTCGACCTTGTGTCCGGAATGCAGCAGCTCCGCGGTGACGTCCTTCAGCCTGCTGCCGACGAGATCGGTGACAAGACCCATCCGCCGGTACGCCGACAACGCGTTCGGGCTCGCGAACGTCACCATGCCGTGCCGATCGACCCGGATGCAGCCGTCACCGACGCGTGGCGTGGTGGAGAGCAGCCGCTCCCCGCCGTACGGGAAGATGCCGTCGGTGATCATCCGGGCCAGGTCGGTCGCGCTCTGCAGATAGGCGATCTCGAGCCGGGACGGCGTACGGACGCCGAGCAGGTTGGTGTTGCGCGCGATCACCGCGATCACCCGGGTGCCGCGTCGTACCGGGATCGTCTCGACCCGGACGGGTACGTCGTCGCGCCATTCAGGATCGCCCTCGCGGCAGATCCGGCCGCCGTCGTACGCCTGGTCGAGCAGGTGCCGGCGGCCGCGCGGGATGAAGCTGCCGACGATGTCGTCGAGGTACGCCGTCGGGCCGGTCGTCGGCCGCATCTGGGCACCGGCCCAGAAGCCGAGGCCCTCGGTGTCCGGCAGCCAGAGCACGAGGTCGGCGAACGACAGGTCGGCCAGCATCTGCCAGTCGGAGATCAGCAGCTGCAGGCGGTCCAGGTCGGCCTGGTCCAGGGTGGTGTGGTTTCGGGCCACGTCGGTCAGAGACGGCACGAGTTCGATGCTACCGAGCGTCTTATACCACCGGCCGGAGTGGTCCGCTCGACAAGTTGGTGTAGACAGGTGTTAGTTGATTCAGCACGGATGAAAGGATGCTCGGGTGGAGTCGACGTACTGGCAGGACGTGATGGCCGCGGACTACGCGGTACCGCACGACCGTACGCTGACCGAGCTCACCGAGGAGCTTGTCCGCGGGCTGGCCAGCACCAACCCGCAGGTCCGTGATGCCCTCGCCTACCCGACGCTCGCCACCTGGCTGGAGCGCGGGGTGTACGACGACCTGCTGCCCGGGTTCGGCGACGGCCTCTGTGCCGGGCTGAACTACGGGCTCGGCGAGGACGGCACCGACAGCGTGTTCCGCCGCTCGTTCACCGCGCTGACGCTGGCCGAAGTGATCCACCGCGACAACGCCGAGTTCCTCGTGCACGACGAGGTGGTGATGCGCTGGGGCGACCGGCTGGCGACCTGGCTGCTGCGCGAACGCGACCTGCGCGGATTCGTCAAGGACTGCGGCTGGGCGCATGCCGTTGCCCACGGCGCCGACGCGATCGGCGCGCTGGCCCGCTCCCGGCACTGCGACGCCGGGGTACTGCGGGCGCTGCTCGACGTACTCGCGGACCGGATCGTCAAGGACACGCCGTACCGCTGGGTGCACGAGGAGCACGACCGGGTCGCGCACGCGGTAATGACGATCCTGCACCGGAACATGCTGAGCAGCGACGAGCTCGAGCGCTGGCTGAAGCCGATCGCGGCGACCGCCGGCCAGCAGCCGCTGATGCACGAGACCCTGCCGGAGTGGCCGACGCCCGCGGTGTTCAATGCTCGCGGCGTGCTGCACGTTCTGCTCAGCCAGCTGGCGATCGGCGTGAAGGGGTTCCCGATCCCCGGCGACGACGAGCTCTTCGGCCGCCCGATCGAAGCGCGCGCCGACCTGCTGCTGATGCTGACCGAAGCCGTCCAGGCCTCGCAGCCCTACATCTACCGTCCGGCCACTAACCCGTCGTAGAAATGCCGGCCGTCGCCACGACGGCCCGGTGGTCCGTCCCCTCGATCGGGTACGTCGTGAACCGACCCGGCTCGAACTGCCGCGTCACCACCACGTGGTCGATCTGCGTCCGCAGGACGACGGGCTGGTCGGCCGGCCAGGTGCCTTGCAGGCCGGCGCCGACGGTCGGTGCGACACTGCGACAGTAACCGCCCAGCGCGTGCCGGAAGTCCGCGTGGTCGACGGTCGCGTTGAAGTCCCCTGCAACTATCGTCGGCGCATCCTCGGTGCACCATCGCCGTACGTGCAGGAGGTCGTTCTTCCAGGTCGTGACCGAGTCGGTCAACGGCGGGAAGCCGTGGTACGCGATCAGCCGGATCGCGCCGAGCTTTCCACCGGTCACGATGACGTTGCCGAAGGTCGTCCCGGGCTCGGACGCGAACGCCACGTTCCCGAGCGAGGACGACACCAGCACACTGGTCGCACTCTCGGGCGCCTTGCTCGGCTGGGCCGTGAAGCCCTTGTACTGCTGGTCCTGCAGCTGCGCCCGGATCTCCTCGCGGACGTCGACCTGTGCCTCCGGCAACGAAACCAGGTCCGGCTTGCGGTCGCGGATCACCTGGGCCACGTCCGCAGCGCGGGCGCCACCGCCGAGCACGTTCGCGACCATGATCGTCAGCACCCGGGCGCCGGCCGGAGCGGGCCTGGCATCGGAGAACTGACGCGGTGCGATCAGGGCGCCGCCGATCAGTGCGAGCGAGGCGACGAGTACGGCGGCGATGCGCCAGCCGCGTCGTACGAGCATCAGGAGCGCCAGCAGTAGTACCACGACCAGACCTTGCGGACGGAAGGCGGCCAGCTGGGTGAACGGGGTGACCTCGTCCAGCCCGAACAGTTCCGGATACAGCGGCACGGCAACGATGACGAGGAACAGGACGGACAGCACGACGCGCCGTACGAACCATGCCTTTTCGTTATCCATGCACCAACCTGAAGGTCTAGTACCGACTGTCATCGAACGGTAGCGTGCTGCGTTGCGCCTGTGTCCCGAGGAGGTTTGCAGTGTCTCGATTGTCCGCGGTCAGGCCCGCGTACTGGATCTCCGGTGTGCTTCTGGTTGTGGCGGTCGTCGTACCGCTGCTCGTGCCGACGTACGCCAAGGCCGACCCCCACCTGTGGGGATTCCCGTTCTTCTACTGGTACCAGCTGATGTGGGTGTTCCTGTCCGCGATCCTGGTCAGCATCAGTTACCGGCTGCTGCGTGCCGAGGAACGCCGGCGCCGGGCCGCGCAGGGACTTGGTGACCCTGACGCCCCCGATGCCGACGCCGACACCAAGGAGGCCGGACAGTGAACACGAGTGTCGACTGGGTGCAGTTGATCATCGTCATCGTCATCTTCGGCGGTGTCACCGTGATGGGCTTCATGGCGTCGCGCTGGCGTAGCGCCGGCCATCTGGACAACCTCGACGAATGGGGTCTGGGCGGCCGGAGCTTCGGTACGTTCGTCACCTGGTTCCTGCTGGGCGGCGACCTGTACACGGCGTACACGTTCATCGCCGTGCCCGCCGCGATGTATGCGACAGGTGCGATCAGCGGCTTCTTCGCCGTTCCGTACACGATCGTCGCCTACCCGATCGTGTTCGTCTTCATGGCCCGCTTGTGGTCGGTCTCGCATCGGCACGGGTACGTGACGCCGGCCGACTTCGTCACCGGCCGGTACGGCAGCAAGGCGCTGTCGCTGGCGGTCGCGGTGACCGGCATCCTCGCCCTGATGCCGTACATCGCGCTGCAGCTGGTCGGTATGCAGGCGGTCTTCGAGACGATGGGCCTCGGCGGCAGCAACACGCTGGCCAAGGACCTCCCGCTGCTGATCGCGTTCGCCGTGCTCGCGGCGTACACGTACTCGTCCGGGCTGCGGGCGCCGGCGATGATCGCGTTCGTCAAGGACTTCCTGATCTACGTGGTGATCCTGGTCGCGATCTTCTACCTGCCGCATGTGCTCGGCGGCTGGGACTCGATCTTCGGTGCGGCCCAGGAGAAGATGGCGAAGACGAACCCGGCCACCGGCAAGCCGACCGGGTCGTTCATCCCCGGCAATGCGGGCTACGTGTCGTACTGGACGCTGGGTCTGGGTTCCGCGATGGCGTTGTTCATGTACCCGCACTCCGTGACCGCAGTGCTCTCGACGAAGACGCGGAACGTCGTACGGCGGAACGCGGCGATCCTCCCGGCGTACTCGCTGCTGCTGGGTCTGCTCGCGCTGCTCGGCTTCATGGCGATCAAGGCGAACGTGAACGTGAAGGGCCTGGACGGGCTGGCCAACCCGCAGCTGGCGATCCCGCGGCTGTTCGACCAGGAGTTCCCGTCCTGGTTCGCCGGGATCGCGTTCGCGGCGATCGCGGTCGGCGCGCTGGTGCCGGCGGCGATCATGTCGATCGCGGCGGCGAACCTGTTCACCCGCAACATCTACCGCGCGTTCATCAAGCCGTCGGCGTCACCGGCCGAGGAGGCCAAGGTCTCCAAGCTGGCGTCGCTGCTGGTGAAGGTCGGCGCGCTGGTGTTCGTGCTCGCGATGGACAAGACGATCGCGCTGAACCTGCAGCTCCTGGGCGGTATCTGGATCCTGCAGACGTTCCCCGCGATCGTGGTCGGTCTGTACACGCGCTGGTTCCACCGGTACGCGTTGCTGACCGGTTGGGCTGTCGCGATGGTGTTCGGCACGATCTCGGCGTACAACGTGGTGAACCCGGCGACCAAGAAGCACTTCGGCGGATCGCTGGCGAACATCCCGGGCACCAACACCCCGGCGTACATCGCGCTGACCGCGTTCGTGCTGAACCTGCTCATCGTGATCGTGCTGACGTTCGTGTTCCGGGCGCTGAAGGTGCCGGACGGTCAGGACACCACGCACCCGACGGACTACCTCGCCGACCGCGGCGACCCGGGTGTGAATGACCTGCCGGAGATCCTCGACGACGGCGGAGCCGCAACGGCGAAGTCCTGAGCTTGATGTGGTGGCGGCGGTCCTTCGGGGCCGCCGTTACCTTTTGCAGCTAAGTCGACACGCTGCGGGGTCAGCTTGCCCGGTTTCGGGCCGCGGGTTCGGCAGAATCGCACACGTGCTGCTGGTCCTCCTCGTCATGGTGCTCGCTGCCGGGGCGGCGCTCGCGACCGGCGGCGGGTTCGGACGGCTGGCCAACAACACGTTGACCGGAGTGCATTGGCTGGCCGCGGCCGCGATCGGGCAACTGCTCGGATCGGCCTTCGGCGGAACGGTCTACCCGGTCGGGCTGATCGGGTCCGCGGTGTGCATCGCGGTCTTCCTGCGGCTCAACGTGCGCCATCCCGGCGTCGGCCTGCTGGCATTGGGTTTCTTCAGCAACGCGCTCGTCGTCGCGTTGAACGGAGCGATGCCGGTGTCGCTCGCAGCGCTCGCTCGTGCCGGCGTGGGGTCCGGGGTCGTGAGCGATCCGCGGCACGAGCTGTCCGATGCCGCGACCCGCTTGCCTTGGCTCGGGGACGTCGTACCCGTGGCACTTCCCGGGCTCGGCCAGGCCGTCAGCCCGGGCGACGTACTGATCGCCGCCGGCGCCGGCCTCCTGCTGTACGCCGGGATGGGCGCCTCCGGACGAGTGCCCGCGACAACCGCCCCGGTCTGGGACGAACTGGAACCCTGCGCCGGGACTCCCGCGCTCCTCAGGCTGTCACCCGAGGCCTGCTCAGAAGCGGAAGCCGCGACCGATCACGCGCCTGAGTGACTCGACCACGACCGGGTCGTACTCCGCGCCGATCCCCAACCCGATCGACTCCATCGCCTTGTCCGGCGACTGCCCCGACCCTTCCCCCACCAACTGTTCGTAGGCCAGCGCAACATTCACGATCCCGCTCTCCACCGGGATATCCGCGTTGTTGGCCCGCCCCTGCCGGTACGGATCGTTGGAGTGCCTGACGATCTCCGCCACATGATCCAGCACCCCCGACCGCTCGATCACCGAAGCCCCGATCTCCGCCGCCCGCTGCCGCTCCTCCCGAGTCCGCAACAACGAAGCCCCACCCGGACTAGGATCCGCCAACGCCAACTGCCCCACCCCCGACAGCAGCGCCGCATACTCCAACGCCTCCATCCGCCCCGGCGTCAACCCCAGATCATGCCCCAGCGCCACCGCAAGCTGCGCCGTCCGCGCGTTCTGGCCGGGGCTGCTGAAGCCCGCGATCTCGGTACTGCGAGCCATCGAACGCACAGTCGTCCGATAAGTCCGCTGGGCCGATGCGAACCGCCGGAACGCGACCTGCGTCAGGAAGAGCGGCACGACAACCAGTGGCGGACCCCACAGGCCGAGCAAGGAGGTGCCGATCGCCAGCAGGATGCCGCTGATGCCCATCGCCATCCCGATGCGCGCGGCGATCAACGCCTCGTCCCGCAACGCTGCCGGGAACGGTTGGTTGTATCGCTCCGTCGACTGCCCTGCGCCGACCAGTGCGTCGATCACGACCGCCGAGAGGACGGCGAGCAGCATCGCACCGGTCAGCGCGATGGCCGAGATCCACGAACCGTCCCAGTACAGGTCGGCGGGCACCACCGCGGAGAAGACCGCGGCGGCCGCCGCCACCGACAGCACCCGCCGCGAGGACACCACGATGTCCCACCGCAGGCCGGCGGTGATCCGGGGCAGAACTCCTGCCAGCGTGGCCAGACCGGTCACCGCGATGATCTGCGCCACGTCCGGCGGAATCGCGACCTCCGGCGGACGGAGCAGCACGTAGCCGAGCGCTGCACTGGTCGCGATCGGGGCCCGGTTGCGGCTTCGATCGACCCGGAACTGAACCATCTCGCCAATGGCGATCAGCAGTCCGAACGTCACGGCGTACGGCCATTCGGAGACGCCCCGGCGTACGGTCATGGCCAGCGCGATGACTCCGACGACGGCACCCGCGACGAGCACGACGACACCGCTACCGAGCCGCCGCACCTCGGTACCTTCTGGCGCGTTCAGGATCATCTACGCGTCCGGACCTGCCGCCGAGCCCGAGGCGCCGCCACCGCTGCCGAGACTGAGATCGTCGTGGTCGATCGCGACCACCACGCTGCCGTCCGGCGCCGGTTGCTCGGTCGCGGCAGCCTTCCAGCCGTCCTTCCGGATCACCTCGACGAAGGCGTCGACCAGGTGCGGATCGAAGTGGGTGTACCGGTCCTGCAGGAGGATCTCCAGGGTTTCGTCCACCCCACGGGCCGGACGGTACGAGCGGGTCGACGTGAGGCAGTCGAACGCGTCGACGATCCCGATGATCCGCGCGAAGTACGGAATGTTCACGCCGGCCAGGCCGGCGGGGTACCCGGTGCCGTCGTACTTCTCGTGATGGTGCAGTACGGCGGACTTGACCTCCTCGAGGAACGGGATGTTTCCGATCAGCTCGACACCCCGCGCGGGGTGGAGCCTGATCGCGTCCATCTCGAAGTCCTCGAGCCGGCCCGGCTTCTGGATGATGCTCGTCGGCACACCGACCTTGCCGACGTCGTGGAGCAGGCCCGCGTGTTCCAGCGCCTGCTGACGGTCATCGCTCAGCCGCAGCTGCCGGCCCAGCATGCCGACTCCCTCGCTGACCCGCTCGGAGTGGCCCCGGGTATAGAGATCCTTGGTCTCGATGACCTGGATGAAGGCCCGCATCGTCGCTGCCTGCGCGTTGCGCTCCGCTTCGTAGAGGCTCAGCGTCCAGCGCGCGACCAGCAGCGGTACGACGACCAGGAGCACCGCGACGATGCCGAGACCGCCCAGCCATACCACCGCGAGCAGTACCCCGAGCAGGCCATAGCCCATCATCGGCAGCACGGTGGGGGCGGCAACGTGGCGGAGGAAGTCGAGCGGTGAGGTCGAACCGCGATCCAGCCACAGCACCAAGCACATCAGCAAGGCGCTGACAGCAAGCCAGGTGATGATCGCCGCCGTGGCCGCAACCAGGGCACGTCCAGGTGCGTCCAAAACGGCATCCCCGCGTACGCCACCGACACGGAGGAAAACAAGACCGGCTGCGCTGGCACACAGGACTGCCATCGCGCCGTTGAACACTCGCCGCATCAGGGGAAGGCGGCGGTCTTGGGTAAGAGGCAACAACACCGACACGACCACCGCGGCAGCCGGACCGGACAACAAGAAGAGTGCGATGCCTACTACGTAGTCCAAGGACGCCCGCACCGGACCGACCTTCGATCGCAGCAGGGCACCCAGCAGCAACAACAGACCCAAAGCTATTGTGGCGGCGTCAGGCCTGGTATGAAACAGCGCGACAACGAGAGCCACGACGGCGATACCGGCGCTGAACGCCACCGTCATGCGCAGCGGCCAGCGGCTGTTCACCCGTGAACTCTAACCTTCACCACTCCCAGGCGTCACTACCAAACACGACACGTCACCTCCGATCAGCGGGTCGCGGTCTTACGTCCCGGTGATCGGTGGGACGTAGGGGGGCAGACAGCAAGTCGCTGACTCTTCACTATTTTGCCTAAGTAGGCAGGCCGCGAAACACTGTAGGCCAGACCGTGACTCGCCGCATGACAGGAGCCGATGAGCGCGGTATGAGAGACTGTGACTCTTTGCAGTTGTTTCAAGGAGGCTTTGGAATGGGTAAGACCGGCCGCAAGCGTCGCGCACGCAAGAAGAAGGGCGCGAACCACGGCAAGCGCCCCAACGCCTGAACTCAGGCGGCTACAGACAGCGAGGACCTCGGAGAAATCCGGGGTCTTTGCGATTTGGTCACAGCTTTACAGCAGACCACTTTTATAAGAGGTCTCGTATTCGGAGAGTCTCCACCCGCATACTGAATGCGATCTTTCAAACGATCGTTGGGTATTTGGCCTCCCCCGACCGGCCGCGGTCGGAACCGCTGTGGATAACGGCGACCGGCCGTCGGCGGATCCGCTTAGAGTTGGCTCCGGAGGTTTCCGGTACTGACCGTATCCCCCGCGGATCCGAGGAGTGAGGGAGGTGGCTGCGCTGTCCATGCCGGCGATGCCGACGCTGAGCGAACTGCTGCGCACCTTCCGCACCCGGGCCGGCCTGACCCAGGCCGCCCTTGCGGAGCGGGCAGGCCTGAGCGAACAGGCCATCAGCGTCCTTGAGCGCGGCACCCGCAGCCGCCCGCGCATCGACACCATCCGCGGACTCAGCAAAGCGCTTGACCTCACACCGGCCGAAGCAGACCAGTTCCTAGCCGTTGCCCGCGGCAAGGGCGGTGCTCCCCGGACGCCGGCCACCGCCGACCCGGCGGCCGAAGTCGTTCCGACGCCATGGCAACTACCCCCGGCGGCTCCGGACTTCACCGGCCGGGCAGCCCAGATCGACGCGATCCTGTCGGTGCTCCGCAGCCCGGAAGGGGCCGGCGGCCCGGCAGTGGGAATCGTCACCGTCACCGGTATGGGTGGAATCGGTAAGACCACCCTGGCAGTGCAAGCCGCGCACAAGTTGGCCGACAGTTACCCCGACGGAAATCTCTATCTCAATCTGCGCGGCTACGGCCCAGGCGCGTCGATGACAACAGCCGATGCGCAGCGGCAACTGTTGCGTTCGGTCGGACTGGCTGTGCATTCGATTCCCGACGATGTCGACGAAGCCGCCGCACTGCTGCGTTCCCAGCTCGCCGGCCGACGGGTCCTCCTGCTGCTCGACAACGCCACGGACGTCGCACAGATCCTCCCGCTGCTTCCCGGCAGCGCGGGCGCGGCGGCGATCATCACCAGCCGCGGCTCATTGGTGAACCTGCCGGGTGCACGGCAGATCCGTCTCGACGCGTTGTCGGAATCGGAGGCCGTGGAGCTCATCAGCGGCGTCATCGGCCAGGACCGTGTCGCCGCCGAGCCGGAGGCGACCGAGACTCTCGCCAAGTACTCAGGTCGACTGCCGTTGGCGATCCGGCTGATAGGTGGCCGGCTGGCGACGCGGCCGACCTGGCCGATCCGGCATTTCGTCGACCTGCTCGAGGACGAGGAAAGCCGGCTCGACAGTCTCGGCTCGGACGAGTCCGGCGTGCGCGCCAGCATCGCCAGCTCTGTGCATTTCCTCGAGACCAGCGACCGCGACCTGGACCGTGAGGCCGCACAAGCCCTTCCGTTGTTGAGCATTCCGGACGGCACCGACCTGTTGACCGCGGTCGCCGCCAGGCTGCTCGCCCTCCCGGAACGCCGTACTGGCGCCATTCTCGAGCGTCTCGTCGACCTCAGTCTGCTCGAGTCGGTCGCACCCGAGCGCTACCGGTTCCACGATCTCATCCGGGCCTACGCCCGCGAGCTCGCCGAGCAGACGCTGACCTCCGCCGAGCGCGACGAAGCCCTCGCCAGGATCCTTCGGTTCTACATCGCGGTCGCGTGGGCCTGCCATGCATTCACACATCAGGGCAGCCCTCGGTTGCCGTTGGCCACGATTCACGACGGCAACATTCCGGTGTTCCGCAACGGCGAAGAGTCGCTGCGCTGGCTGGACGACGAGCAGCGCAACCTGATGGATCGGTTCAGACAGGCGACGCAAACGTCGTTGTCCGGATCTGCGCTCATTCCCGAAGTTGCGTTGGCGATGTTCGGTTACCACGAAGCCCGGCGCCGATGGAACGAGATGGGCGAGCTCGGTGAGGGCGCGCTCGCTGCCGCCCGGCAGCACCAACCCGACGCGGCTACCGCGTGGCTCCAGCACGACAGCGCCATCCCTGAAGTGGAGAACGGCGACGCCGCGACGGCGGTCGACAAGATCACCACGGCGCTGGCGATGTTCCGCGAGATCGGCGATTCCGTTGGCGAGGCCCGATGCTGCTCCTCGCTCGCCTACCTGCTCGGCCTGCTCGGCCGCCTCGACGAAGCGTTGGAGTACGGCGAGGAGGCCCTGCGGCTCAGTCGATTGATCAAGGACGCCACGCTCGAGGGGGTGTCCCTCACGGCCGTCGGCGGACTCTACGACCGCAGTGGCGACTACGGCCGCGCGGATCAGGCGTTCGCCGACGCCATCGCGCTGGCCGAACAGACCGGCGACACCCGGTCGGCCTCAAAGCGATACATCAACGCAGCGCTCTCTCATCTGCGGGTAGGCCGGTTCGACGACGCCGCACTGACCGTCACCGAGAGCCTGCGCATCTCTGGTCAGCTCGGTGACCCGATCGCCCAGTCAGAGGCACACCATCTGCTGGCACTCGCCACTGCATCCCTGGGCGACTACAAGCAGGCACGCATTCATGTCGGGGCCGGACTGCAATTGGCACGACACCGCCGAGACCGAATTCGCGAAGGCCGTCTGTACCTGGAACTCGCCAGAATTGATGCCGCCAGTGGCAAGCGGCGGGAGGCAATCGACGATCTGCACCAAGCCATTGCGATTCTGAACGCAACTTCAGCGGTTCAGGCCGCCGATGCCCGAGACCTTCTGGCGGAGCTGGAAGCCGATGGCCCGTACACCTACACCTTCACAGCCCATTCCCTCTGACAAGGTCAATCCGTGGTGGTGATGGTGGTTTCTACCTGGATTTGGGTTAGGCGGAGGAGGATTTTTTGGCGGAGGGCGTCGGGGGCGTGGTCGGAGCCGCAGGAGCGGTGGACCAGTTTCTTGACGCAGCGTTCCAGGTCGTATTCGTCCAGGCAGGGGGCGCACTCTTCGAGGTGCTGCCGGATCTCGTCGGAACTGGCGTCCTCGAGTTCGTTGTCGATGAAGACGTAGACCCGCTGCAGGATCTCTCCGCAGTCGACGTCGTGGTGCTCGCCGCAGCTCACGACTCCTCCTTCTCCGCATCTCCGCCGGTGCTGGACACCGACGCGGTCGCGTCGGTGCTGACGTCCGGGGCGGAAGCGTCCGTACTCTCGTCGTCCGCCGGGATCAGGCCGCGATCCCGCGCGTAATCGCCCAGCAGATCACGCAGCTGGCGCCGGCCGCGGTGCAACCGCGACATGACGGTGCCGACCGGCGTGCCCATGATCTCGGCGATTTCCTTGTAGGCAAAGCCCTCGACATCGGCCAGGTAGACAGCGAGCCGGAAGTCCTCCGGGATCGACTGCAGGGCCGACTTGATGTCGGAATCGGGCAGGTGCTCGAGCGCGACCGCCTCGGCCGACTTCAGCCCACCGGGAGTGTGCGACTCGGCAGCGGTGAGCTGCCAGTCCTCGATCTCCTCGGTCGGCGACTGCGTCGGCTGACGCTGCCGCTTCCGGTAACCGTTGATGAAGGTATTGGTCAGGATCCGGTACAGCCACGCCTTGAGGTTGGTCCCCGGCGTGAACTGGTGGAACGAGCTGTACGCCTTCGCGAAGGTGTCCTGAACCAGGTCCTCGGCGTCCGACGGATTACGGGTCATCCGCATCGCCGCGGCGTACATCTGGTCCAGGAACGGCAGCGCTTCGCGTTCGAACCGCGCGGTGCGCTGCTCGGGTGTCTCGGTCGTGGTGGGAGTCGGCATCGTGATCGAGAATACCGGTGTCTTCCCGGTACTCCGCTCCGGAGCCACTCTCGTCGCCATCATGTTCGTCACAACACGCCCGGTCGCGGGGCCATTCCCGTACTGCGGACGCCGTCAGCGCCGACCGTTATCCGGACACCTCGCGGGTGACCCACTCGAACACGGCCTCGACCAGCAGGTCGTACGTCTCCTGCTGATCCAGCTCGGCCCGCTTCGGAACCTTGAACGAATGATCCGCGTCCGGCACGACCGCCATCTCGGTCATCGGCGGGAACTCCTCCGGCGTACCGAACGGATCCCGCTCCCCCTGCACGACCAGCGTCGGCAACCCGGCCTGCTCCAGCTCGTCGACCCGCGACTTCTCCGGCTTCCCCGGCGCGTGCAGCGGGAACGACATCGCGAGTACGCCGGAAGCCCCCAGGCTGCTCGCAGTCCGGCAGGCCACCCGGGCGCCGGCGCTGCGGCCGCCGATCACCAGCGGCGTACGCACCCGCAGCTGTCCGATGATCGCGATCCAGGCCTCGTCGAGCACCTTCGGCGCGGGCGCGAGTTTGCGGCCGGCGCGACGCCAGGGCTGCTCGATCAGGAACACGTTCATGTCCTGCTTCGGCAGCCGGCCGGCCAGCGCGGCCAGGTCACCCGACTCGATCCCGGCCCCGGCACCATGACCGAGGGCCAACGTCGCCACCGGCCGGCGGGCGCGGTACGCGACGATCCGGGCGTCCCCGTGCGGCGTCCCCACAATGCGTTCGTCGGTCACCCGCCCCATCCTGTCATCAGCGACAGGATTCGGTGGACAGGAAACTCAGAAGAGCGTCGTCTCCTCAGGAGTCGGCGGTTTGTCGATCGGATCCACCCCGTCCGGCGGCAAGGGATCGAGCAGGTGCGGGCCGTTGTTCTTGACCGAGCTGACCGCTTTCGAGACGGCGTACGCCTCGAGTCGACCGGGCGCCGCCGGGACCAGCAGGTCGAGCAGATCGTCGGGATCGGACGACAGCGGGTCGAGCCACGCGTCGTACCGCTCGCGCTCGACCAGGAGCGGCATCCGGTCGTGGATCCGGCCGAGGTCGTCGGTCGCGGAGGTCGTCAGGACGGTGCAGGTCCACAGCCAGGCGTCGTCGGAGTCCGGGTCCTCGACGGATTTGTCGCGCCAGATCTCGTACAGCCCGGCCATCGAGAGGATGCTGCCGTCCGGCGGATGGATGAAGTACGGCTGCTTGACCGGCTTGCCGTTGACCTTCTCCTCGGCCGTGTACCACTCGTAGTATCCGTCGGCCGGCAGGATGCAGCGCCGGGTCTGGAACGCCTTCTTGAAGGCCGGCTTCTCCGCGACGGTCTCCATCCGGGCGTTGATCAGCCGGTTCCCGATCGAGGTGTCCTTGGCCCAGGACGGCACCAGTCCCCACTTGACGGTGGTCAGCTTGCGGATCGTCTCGTCCGGTACCTCGCGGTTCTTCCGCTCGACCACCGCGACCACCTGGTTGGTCGGCGCGACGTTGTAGTTCTCCCCCAGCTCCTCGACGGACTCACGCACGTTGCCCGCCTCGATCTCGAACTCCTCGACGAGATCGGACGGGGCCCGGCCGGACGCGTATCTACCGCACATACCAGCAGCCTAATGACCCCCGCAGACAAAAACCCGCGTTTCATCACCAGATCTATATAGACGTGCCTATACTTGTCGCATGACCACAGGCAACGACGCCGTGGGCGAGGCTCTGTTCGGCCTCGCCGCCGTGGCGATCAGGCGCCGGGACCGCACCCTGAGCCTGACCGCCGTCTCCGTGTTGTCGACGCTGGAGCGCACCGGCCCGCGCCGCCTGACCGATCTGGCCGTCAGCGAGGAGGTCACCCAGCCGTCGATGACGGCGCTGGTGACCCAGTTGACGGACCTCGGTCTCGCCGAGCGTCGCCGCTACCCCGGCGATGCCCGCGTGGTCCTGGTCGCGGTCACCGAGGCCGGCAGCCGGCAGCTCCGTGCGATGCGTACGGCGGGTGCGTCGGCGCTGACCGAGCTGATCGAGAAGCTCGACGACCAGGACACCGAGACGCTCACTGCGGCCCTGCCCGCACTCCTCCGCCTGATGGAGCTCGCCGGCGAAAGTCAGGACAGCCGTACCCCGTTGCCGAAGAGGTGACCAGATGAACTACGACGCCGAAGAACGGCGCATCCAGCTCCGTCAGGAGAAGGCCCCCGGTACGCCGGCCATCGTGGTCGGGATCGACGGGTCCGCCACGAGTTGGGACGCGTTCGCCTGGGCCGCCGGCGAAGCCGTCCGCACCCACGGCCACCTCGTCGCGGTCTACGTGATGCCGTACGCCGAACCGACCGCTATCCTCGCCGCGCCCTACGCGTACGGAGCAGCCGCGAGCAGCCGCCAGGAGCTCGCCGACGAGATCAAGGCCGACGCAGTACGCCGAGCCGGCGAGGCCGGCGTACCGATCAGCTTCGTCAGCGAGTACGGCGATGCCATCGGCACGCTGACCGAGATCGCCCGCACGGTCGACGCCCACCTGATCGTGGTCGGCCGGTCGGCGAAGCGCTGGCACCGCCTGACCGGCTCGCTCGGCCACCGCCTCACCTGCCGCAAGGACGCTCCGGTCGTCGTTGTCGTCCCCTGATCGCAGCCCGACGGGCCCCACCGGAGGATCGCCTCCGGGTACGAGATATACTTAGCATTGCTAAGCAATCACCTCTGTGGGGAAGTGACCCGTGGTTTCAGGCGACAAGTCCGTACGCCGCTTCGCGGTCGAAGGTGACCATCCGCACTACAAATGGGTGGCGCTGTCCAACACGACGCTCGGCGTCCTGATGGCGACAGTGAACTCGTCGATCGTGATCATCTCGCTGCCGGACATCTTTCGCGGTATCAAGCTCGACCCGCTCCAGCCGGGCAACGTCAGCTACCTGCTCTGGATGCTGATGGGTTTCCTGGTCGTCACCGCCGTCCTCGTCGTGACGCTGGGCCGGCTCGGTGACATCTACGGCCGGGTGAAGATCTACAACCTCGGGTTCGCCGTGTTCACGGTGGGCTCGGTGGCGCTGGTGTTCGATCCACTGACGCAGAGCGGCGGCGCGCTCTGGCTGATCCTGTGGCGAGTCGTCCAAGGAGTCGGCGCCGCGATGCTGTTCGCGAACTCGGCGGCGATCCTGACCGACGCGTTCCCGGCCGATCGCCGCGGCTTCGCGCTCGGCATCAACCAGGTGGCCGCGATCGGCGGCTCGTTCATCGGGCTGATCGTCGGCGGCGTGCTCGCGCCGGTCGACTGGCGGCTCGTCTTCTTCGTGTCGGTACCGTTCGGGCTGCTCGGCACGGTCTGGTCGTACCGGAGTTTGCGCGAGACGAGCACGAGGTCCGCGGCCCGGATCGACTGGTGGGGCAACGCGCTGTTCGGGGTCGGGCTGACGGCGCTGCTGATCGCGATCACGTACGGGATCCAGCCGTACGGCGGGCACACGATGGGCTGGACCAATCCGTGGGTGCTGTCAGGCCTGATCGGCGGCGTCGTACTGCTGGTCGTGTTCGGCGTGGTCGAGTCGCGCATCACGGACCCGATGTTCGACATGTCGCTGTTCCGGATCCAGGCGTTCTCCGCCGGGAACCTCGCCGGCCTGCTGTCGTCGATCAGCCGCGGCGGCCTGCAGTTCATGCTGATCATCTGGCTGCAGGGCATCTGGCTGCCGTTGCACGGCTACAGCTTCTCGAGTACGCCGTTGTGGGCCGGCATCTATCTGTTGCCGCTGACTGTGGCGTTCCTGGTCGCGGGGCCGCTGTCCGGCTACTTCTCCGATCGCCTCGGGGCTCGTAGCCTCGCGACCGGTGGACTCCTGTTGGTCACGTTGAGCTTCGCCGGCTTCATGGTCCTGCCGACGGACTTCAGCTATTGGGCGTTCGCTGGCCTGCTGGTCCTGAACGGTGTTGGCTCCGGTTTGTTCTCGGCGCCGAACACGAGCGCGATCATGAGCAGCGTCCCGGCCAACCGCCGGGGTGCGGCGGCGGGTATGAGCGGAACGTTCCTCAACTCGGGTACGTCCCTGTCGATCGGCGTCTTCTTCACGATGATGATCGCCGGGCTGGCGCAGACGCTCCCCCAGGTCCTGACCGACGGCCTACGAGCCCACGGCGTGCCTCAAGCCGTTGCCGCCGGCATCGGCAACCAACCACCCGTAGGCAGTCTGTTCGCCGCGTTCCTCGGCTACAACCCGATCGGCACGGCCCTGAACGCCGTCCCCCAATCAGCCATCAAGGGCGCCGACCTGGGCACGCTGACGAGCAAACAGTTCTTCCCGCAGCTGATCTCAGGCCCGTTCCACCATGGTCTGGTCATCGTGTTCGCGGTCGCCATCGGCATGTCGTTGGTAGGCGCGGCCGCCTCGGTCTTCCGCGGCCCCCGCTACATCCACACCGAACCAGACACCATCCCAACACCCGCCAATGCGGTGCCCGAGGGTCAACGCTCGGCGTAACCCCACACCACTCGACGGGCCGCTCCACACACGGGGCAGCCCGCCGAGTGGTCGCCCAGGGCAACGAGCTGGCGGGAGTGGACCCAGCAGCCCGCAGACCAGTCCGCGCAACAGAGCACGCCCACCTGGTAGTCACCTGCGAGCGACAGCGAGCAGACCGCCGGCGGCAGCCGGCAGGTCCGGCGATAGCCGGCAGGTCCGGCGATAGCCGGAAAGGATGCACGGCGATGAGCCGGGGGTGGGTGGGAGCGTGTGGAGCAGTCGCGCCGAGGAGCGCAGCGACGAGAGGCGGCTGCGTAGCACGCGGGGGCTGCCGCAGTACGCCGAGAGCGGCATTAGTACGTGCATGAGCGACGGTGGATCGCCCACCCCGTGTTAGGCGATCCACCGTCGGACTGATGCGCCCGGTCGCCCCCCTGTTGGCGCCCGGACGCAGGTCTCACGGTCTGGCGAGCTCGTCGAGCAACCTCCCGGCCATCTCGTCGGTGCCGGGCAGACCTTCGATCCAGATCCGGGCGAGCTGGGGTACGTCGGTGTCCAGCCGCCACTGCGTGATCAGGGCTCGTACCGTCGCGACCTGCTCCGGCAGGTTCGGCTCGCGGCCGACGAGCGCCGCCGCGCGGCGTGAGCCGACGCGACCCAGTACGTCACCGCCGCAGAAGACGATCCGCAGGCATTCCGCGACGTCGACGAGGCGGAGCTCGCGGTCGAACGGCGACGTACCCGCGGGATTGAGCGGTTCGACAACCACCAGTGCATGGGTTTGCGGTACGGAAGTTCCACGGAACTCCGCCTCTCGGTAGAGCTCTCCCAGCCGGGACCGCAGATGCGCCAGGCTGGACAGCCCGGTCAGCGGGTCCTCGCAGGACAGCGAGTGCAGGTAGACGAGGGATGCCTCGGCCCAGCTGGAACTGAGTGCGCGTACCGCTTCGAAGGCCGGCTCGCCCCCGGCGATCGAGCGGTACAACGCACTCAGCCCATCAAGTGCCTCCACCAGCGAGACTCCGTCGGTCGCCAGTTGGCGACCGACCTCGTCGGATGCAGGCACGACATCGGCACCGTCCTGTAGCGCCTCGGCGATCGCGAGATAGGCGCTGTGGTCGGTACCAGCTGTGCCGTGCGGATCCCTCCCACCGCACGGTTGCTCCCCCGAGCTTGTGATGGACGACGCTTCCGGCCGGGTCCGGGCGGGCGACCCCGCCAGGTTCAGGGACTTGGCCGGACGCAGGTCGAACCGTCTGCGGAGATCCGCGAACAGCGACATGGCCCTCCTCGAAACAGCCCCGTCAGTCTCCCGACCGGTCGGCCGGAAGCGTCGTACGCCGAAGAGACAGACCGTGACGCGGTTCATGACGCGGATTCCCAGAAGTTTTTTCGCGTAACTTCTGTGCTGGCGATCTCGTCAGAGAAGGAGCACCATTCCGCGTCAGGAAGGGTGCGCGAATCCGTCTCACGTGGGAGCCTTGTCTCCGGCAACTAAGTGACGGACCGTCACGTTGCTGCACTGACAGTCAGACCCACGGGGAGATCGATGGACACGCCGCCAGGGCAGCCGGATGTTGCCGGCGACGCCGAACTGATCGCGCGCGTCCGCAACGGTGACCTCGAGGCGTACGGCGAGCTCTACGCGCGGCACCACCACGCCGCCGAGCGGATGGCACGCCAGCTCGTGCCGGCCAACGACGCCGACGACCTGGCCAGTGACGCGTTCGCCAAGGTGCTGGACGCGCTCCGGGCCGGCGGCGGCCCGGACATCTCCTTCCGCGCCTACCTGCTGACGACGGTACGGCGGGTGCACGTCGACCGCATCCGCTCCGGCAAGAAGGTGCAGTCCACCGACGACATCGCGTCGTACGAGCGGGAGCCGGAGACGTTCGACGACCCGACCGTCACCGGCTTCGAGAGCGGTGCGGCGGCGAAGGCGTTCGCCAGCCTGCCCGAGCGCTGGCAGGCCGTGCTCTGGCACACCGAGGTCGAGGGCGAGAAGCCGGCCGCGATCGCTCCCCTGCTCGGCCTGACCGCGAACGGCGTGTCCGCGCTGGCCTACCGGGCCCGCGAGGGTCTGCGCCAGGCGTACCTGCAGCAGCACCTCGCCGATGTCGCCGGCGACCGTTGCCGTTGGACGACCGAGCGGCTCGGCGCCTACGTCCGCGGCGGTCTGACCAAGCGCGAGAACCGGAACGTCCGCGAGCACCTGGACGACTGCGCGAAGTGCACCGCGGTGTACCTCGAGCTCGTCGAGGTCAACAGCGCTCTGCCGGCGCTGCTCGCCCCAGCCCTGCTGGGCACCGCGGGCCTCGGCTACCTGGCCGCCGCGTCCGGCGCGAAGGTCGGACTGGTCGGCTTCGTCGTCACGGGTTGGAAGAAGGCCACCGAGAACAGCACGCGTACTGCGGTAGGCGCCGGCGCGGTCGTGGTCGTCGCGATCGCCGCCGTACTCGCGGCCATGGCGCTGACCGGCAACGACAAGCCACAGGCAGCGATCGAGAAGCCGCCGACCCAGCAGCCGACCCAGCCGCCCGGCCAGAAGCCGACGGTCCCGCCGGTCGTGCCGCCCTCGGTGAAACCGCCGTCGACCCAGCCATCGGCGTCCAACCCGACGACGGCACCGACCACTGCACCCACGACCGCGCCGACCACAGCTCCGACGCAGCCGAGTGCCACGCCGACCCCGACCGCGACCACTCCGGTCCCGACGACGCCCACTCCGACACCAACGACGCCGACTCCGACCACCCCGGTGCTGGACGAGGCCCTGGTGACGATCAGCATGCCGAGCGGCGGCGGTAGCCCGGCCAACCGGGAGACAACCGCAAGCGCCGCCAGCGGGATCCGGTTCGTGATCACGATCAAGACTCCGGCCGCCAACGCGAACCCGGTGGTGATCGGGCTCAAGTACGGCGCCGAGCTGGACTGGCCGCTGACCGGTAACCCGCCAGGCTGGACCTGCAACGCATCAGCCGGCACGTGTACGGCGAGCAACCCGGCCGCACCGTCGGCCCTGCCGGTGACCTTCACCGGCCCGACCGGCGGCACGGCCGCGGATCGCACGTTCACCGTCTCGGCCAAGACCGGCCGGCTGTACGACGACGACTCGGCGACCGTGGCAGCCCAGCCGAGCACCGACGAGAACCTGCTGAAGATCCTCGACGGCAAGGCCGACCCGGACGTCCACCACCGGATCATCACCGTTGCCCCGCGCACCGACCGGTCCAAGGTGACGCTCAAGCTCAGCTACGGCTCCGAGCTCGAGTGGCCGATCGCCGCGAACCCGGCCGGCTGGAAGTGCTCGTCGTCCACCAAGACATGTACGGCGAGCAACCCCGACCGTCCCGCCTCGCTGCCGGCGAACTTCGACGTACCGGATGACTCGTCGAACGCGGCCCGGACGTTCACGGTGGCCGCGACGGCCGACCTGGTCAGCGACACCGATTCCGAAGTGCTGCCGGCCGTCCAGCAGGACGAGTCGCTGCTGCAGATCCTCACGCCGACGCCGCAGACCGACCCGAACCCGTTCGTCTACAACCGGTTCCTGCAGGTCAACGGCGCCAGCGGGCGGAAGGTGACCCTGGACATCTCCTGGGGCCGCAACCTGGTCTTCCTGCCGCCGTGGGCCAAGGGCTGGACCTGCGACCGGACCAGTGACATCCGGCGGGCGACCTGCTGGACGAACAACTACACCAAGCCACTCAACTCGGAGTGGAACGCGTGGCTGCCCGGCACCGGGTCGAACAACGCGCTCACCGTCCACGCCCGGGTCGGCGGTCGCGAGGACACCGACAGCGTCCAGATCCCGCCGACGTCCAGCCGGCGGTGAGCGGTGCCGGTTTCACAATGGGGTTGCCGGGTCCCCTATCCTGGAACTGTTCGCGCTGACGGAACCGAGTAGCGCCGTACACCACGTTCGAGAGAGTCGCCGGTAGCTGTGAAGGCGATACGTGGAGCGGTGGCGAAGACACTCCCGAGCGACTGCTGTGCAAGAGGCCGGGCCCGTCGGGTCCGGTGAAGGTGTGGTGGCACCGCGAGATTCCCCTTCGCCCACACCTCCGGGGTTCGAGAACAGACCTGGAGGTGAAACAGCAATGCGCATTCTCAGTCATGAGATCCCCTCAGCAGTAGGCCAGACCGTCACGGTGGCCGGCTGGGTGCACCGAAGACGACGGCTCGCCGCCGTCAGTTTCCTGATCCTGCGCGACCGGTCCGGCCTGGCCCAGATCGTCGTGAAGGGCTCACAGGCCCAATTGCTGGACGAGCTGGGTGAGGAGACTGTCGTTCAGGTGACCGGTACGGTCGCCGCCAACCCGCAGGCTCCCGGCGGCGCGGAGATCGTCGACCCGGTGATCGAGCCGTTGACCGAACCGGCTGCCACGCCGCCGATCGAGCTGTGGCGTCCGACCGTCGGCGCGGGGCTTCCCGTCGTACTGGACAACGCACCGGTCGCTCTCCGGCACCCGGTGGTCCGGGCCGGTTGGGAGATCGCCGCGGCTGCCATGCACGGGTTCCGCGAGGCCTTGAGCAGTCAGGACTTCACGGAGATCCAGACGCCGAAGATCGTCGGTACGGCGACGGAGTCCGGGGCGAACGTCTTCGCGTTGGACTACTTCGGCGGACCGGCGTACCTGGCGCAGTCGCCGCAGTTCTACAAGCAGCAGATGGTCGGGGTGTTCGAGCGGGTCTTCGAGGTCGGTCCGGTGTTCCGGGCCGAGCCGCACGACACGGTCCGGCACCTGGCGGAGTACGTGTCGCTGGACGCGGAGTTCGGCTTCATCACCGACCACCGCGACGTGCTGGTGATGCTGCGCTCGGCGGTTGCCGGAATGCTCGCTGCGGTAGGCGAACGGGCCGGCGGCGCGTTGGAGCGGCTCCAGGTCGAGCTGCCGGAGATCCCGGTCGAGGTACCGGTTCTGCACTTCAGCGAGGCGTTGAAGATCGCCGGTGCGGACCCGGACGAGCCGGACCTGGCGCCGGCCGACGAGCGCGCGATCGGCGAGTGGGCGCGGCGGGAGCACGGCAGCGAGTTCGTCGCGGTCGAGGGCTACCCGATGGTGAAGCGGCCGTTCTACACACATCCGCAGCCGTCGGACCCGCGGTGGTCGAACTCGTTCGACCTGCTGTTCCGCGGGATGGAGCTGGTCACGGGTGGCCAGCGTCTGCACCGGTACTCCGACTACGTCGCGGCTCTCGAGGCCCGTGGCGAGTCGGCGGAGGCACCGGCGTACAGCTCGTATCTGCAGGCGTTCAAGCACGGGATGCCGCCGCACGGCGGGTTCGCGATCGGGCTCGAGCGGTTCGTCGCGCGGCTGACGGGTGCCGAGAACATCCGCGAGGTCACGCTGTTCCCCCGCGACCTGCACCGCCTCACGCCCTGATGGACACCACCGAGTCGGTTGTCGCCGAGCTGAACGTTGCCCTGGGCACCGATTATCGGCTCGTGCGGCAACTGACCGGTGGGTTCCAGTCGGGTGCGTTCGAGCTCACCGGCGGTGTCGTCCTCAAGTGGACCGACGACCCGGGATGGGCAACACGGGTACGGCGGGCGGATGAGCTGGTCCGCCGCGCCCGTGCGGTCGGTTATCCGACACCTGCCTGGCTGACCGTGGGTACGACGGCCGCTGGGTCGCCGTACCAGCTGCAGGAGTTCGTGTCCGGTACGCCGGTGCGCGACTACTCAGTGGTCGACGAGTCGCTCGCCCGGGAGCTGATCGCTATCTGCGAGTTGCAGCGCGGTCTGGTGCCGGAGCCCGGGATCAGCTGGTCGGCGTGGTCGCGCGGCGTGGTCCTGGAGGGCTGGGACGGCGTGTGGGAACGCGTCAGCAAGTACGGCGGGGACCTGCTCCGGCGCTACGAACTCCTGTGCCGGCCGTACCGGGACGCGGTGCTGCCCGACGACGACTTCGTGCACGGCGATCTGAATCTCGGCAACCTCATCGTCCAGGACGGGCGCGTGACCGGGATCGTCGACATCGAGGCGGCGGGCGCCGGTTCCCGGGCGTACGACCTGATCTCGCTGGCGACCTCGGCGGCGCGGGACGGTGCCGCACCCGGGGTGGATGAGCTGTTCGTCGAGGCAGCTCTGCGGGCCGGCGGACGGGCGACGGTCGCGTTGTGCGCCGGGGCGGCGTACGTGAGCATCGCCGAGTTCGTCCATGACCGCGTCGGGTCGGCCGAGCTGATCGAGTACGGCGCTCGAAGGGTGCTCGACCTGCTCGATGCATGATGTGCGCATGACGAGTGAGGCCGAGCGGGCCGTGCTGGCCGCGATCGACGACGAGCGGATCATCGCGGACCTGCGTGACCTGGTGCAGATTCCCAGTGTCGACGGGACCGCGTCCGAGAGCGTCGTACAGGCGTGGTGTGCTGAGCGGCTGGGCGCGCTCGGGGCGTCTGTTGACCACTGGCGGTTGGATCTCGAGGCGTTGACCTCTGACCCGGAGTTCCCGGGCATGGAGGTCGAGCGGGACGAGGCCTGGGGCTGTGTCGGCTTACTCGGTGGGGACGGGACGCCGGGGCTGATCTTCAACGGGCACGTGGATGTCGTGCCTGGTGACGCGTTCGACGCGCGGATCGAGGACGGCGTGATGTGGGGCCGCGGGACCTGTGACATGAAAGGCGGCGTCGCGGCGATCCTCGGCGCGGTGGCGGCGATTGTTGCCTCCGGCATCCGTTTGCGCAAGCCGCTGGCGGTGCACACGGTGATCGGCGAGGAGGACGGCGGGCTCGGCGCGTTCGCGACCCTGCGCCGCGGTCATCGCGGCGAGGCGTGCCTGATCGCGGAGCCCACCGCCGGGGCCGTGATCCCCGCGAACGCCGGCTCGCTGACGTTCCGGCTGGAGGTCCCTGGACTAGCCACGCACGGCTCGACGCGCAGTCGTGGCGTGAGCGCGATCGAGAAGTTCACCGTAGTCCAGAACGCCCTGCAGGAGCTTGAGGCCAAGCGCAACCAGGACCCGCATCCGCTACTCACCCACCTCGACCTCGCCAACCCGTTGTCCGTCGGCACGATCTCCGCCGGCGACTGGGCGAGCACCGTTCCCGACCACCTGATCGCCCAGGGCAGGTACGGCGTACGCCTCGGCGAACCGCTCGACGAAGCGCGCAAGGTTTTCGAGGACGCCGTCGCCGGAATCGACGACGAATGGCTGCGCGATCACCCGGTCAAGGTGACCTGGCCGGGCGGTGCGTTCGCATCGGGGGTCCTGCCTGACGGTGACCCACTGCTCACCGATACCGTGCAGACCGTGATCGACAGCGGCAGGCCGGCTCCAGAGGTCCGGGGCGCGCCTTATGGCTCGGATCTCCGGCTGTACGCCGCCGCGGGCATCCCGACGCTGCAGTACGGACCTGGCGATGTCCGCTACGCCCACGCCGCCGACGAGCACGTGGTGCTGGCCGACGTACTGCACGCCGCCCGTACCTACGCCCTCCTCGCCGTTCGTCGGTGCGGTTGATCCACGGTGGCGCCGCTGCGGGGACGGTCCCGGGAGCTCGGAGAGCTCCTCGACGCGCTGCGCTCGGCCGGCAACGGTCGCGCATCGCTCGCCGTCGTCACTGGTGAACCGGGGATCGGCAAGTCGGCACTGCTCGCGGCCGCGGTCGAGCAGGCCGAGCGGCAGGGCTTCCTGGTCACCAGTGCGGCTGCGCACCAGAACGACAACATCAGCCCGCTCGCCTCTCTCGCACCCGCTCTGCGCGCTGGACCGGAGCCGCTGATCGCTACCCAGGACTTCCTGGAACTGGCGTCGCTCAACACCCAGCCGCTCTGGCTGGCCGAACGCCTCGCTGACCTCATAGGCCGCCGCCTGGCCGGCACCCGGACGCTGATCGTGCTGGACGACGCCCAGTGGTCCGATCCACTCACTGCCTTCGTACTGCGGGTCGCCATCGCCCGCCTCTCGGCCGCCAACCTGCTATGGCTCCTCGCCAGCCGCCCCGGCGACCTGATCGACCAGCTGATCGATGCGGTCGGCGACCAGATCCCGGTCCATCACCTCTCGCTCGAGCCCCTCACCGCGGACGCGATCCAGGACCTCGCCGCGGACCGGTTGAATCACCCGGTCGACCCCGCTCTCGCCGTCCAGCTCGCCGGTGTGCAGGGCATCCCATTCCTGGCCGAGCAACTGGTCGCCGGCCTATACCTGAGCGACGAGAACGCCGCCGGTCCGCTTCCCACCGGCCTGGTCGAAGGGGTACGCCGTCGTACCAACGGTCTGTCCGAATCGAGTCGTGAGCTCGTGCGGACCGCTGCGGTCTTCGGCAGCGAGTTCCGCCTCGAGGACGTCGCCGTACTGATGGCTGCGCCGGTCGCCCGGCTGGCAGCGCCGTTGGAGGAGGCGATCCAGGCCGGTCTGCTGACCGACGCCGGTTCGGTACTGCGGTTCCGCCACGAGCTGCTGCGGTCTGCCGCGCTGGCCGACGTACCGCCATCTGCTCAGCGGGCGCTGCATGGCGCGATTGCAAACCAGCTCATGTCCGCGGGACGCGGTGCGGCTGCTGCGGCGCCGCATGTGCTCGCGGTCGCGCAGTCCGGTGACATAGCTGCGGTGGAGACGCTGCGCGAGGCTGCGCGTGACCTGCTGGCCACTATGGCGACCACAGCCGCGGAGATCATCCAGGATGCGTTCGAGCTGACGCGCGTGGACGATCCGCTGCGTGCTGAGGTCGGGGTCGAGGTGGTGAGCATCCTGCTCACTGCACGCCAGTACGACCGGGCGAAGGCGTTCGCCGACGACCTGCTCAGCGGTACGGCGCTGTACCTCGGACCGATCACGCCTGAGCTGGTGACGACGGTCCGGCTGCATCTGGCGCCGTACCAGTGGGGGAATCAACGTCTCGACGTGCAGGAGCTCAGCCCCAGCGACCCGCGACTGGCGGCCTACCGTGTGCTGGCTGGAGCAGACGTCCCCGGAACATCGGACGACCCTGTGGCGCAGGCGATCCTGCAGGTGGCTGCGGCCGAGCAGGCCCGCGCTGAGGGCAGGTACGCCGACGCCCGCGACCTGTACGTCGCTGCGCGGCAAGCGGAGACCGGGCTGGGGAGTTTGCCCGACGCTCTGGTCGAGGTCGGTGAGCTGTACTGCCGCGCCGAGGCTGATGAGCTGCCGGCCGCCCTGGAGCGAGTGCGTGAGCTGATGACCGCAGGTGACTCCTGGTCGGCTCCGCAGCTGGCTGTGTTGCGCGCGCGGCTTGAGTACGCGGCCGGCAACCTGCAGGAAGCAGAGAGCGCTGCCACCTCGGGCCTGCGCTGGATGGACCAGTTGCACGACCGGACGCTGGCTCCCGCGGCGGACCAGGTGCTTGCGCTCATCGCACTGGCCCGCGGTCACCTGACCCACGCCAGGAAGCTCGCCGGTAGCGATCCGACCATCACCACCTTGCTGGCGATTGCGGACGGCGATGCGAAGGCCGTCGGTCGGCTGGCCGTCACGCGGCCGGACTTCCCCGACCGGATCAGTTTTCTACTGCAGGCCGATGCCGCCGATGAACTGGCACGGCTCAGTCCGTCCGCAGCAAGCCGCGGGGCACTCGCGGTCGTGGCTGCGGGCAACGATGTCACTGAATTGCTGGAGGCTGTTGAAGTGGTACGTACTGCGAACCGACCCCTGCTGCTCGCCCTGGCCGAGGAACGCCTGGGCCGAGCTGCTCTGGCGGCCGGCGATCGCCAGACCGGTGTCCCGGCGCTGGAGCGGGCGCTGGACAGTCTGACCGCTCTGGGCGCGACCGCGCCGGCCGGGCGGATCCAGGCGGTGCTGCAGGCGGCCGGAGTACGGCGACGACGATGGGCCGCAGTACCGCCGAGAGCGCAGGAGGGGTGGGAGGCGCTCACCCCGATGGAACGCCGGGTCGCACTGCTCGTGGCCGAGGGGCACACCAACCGGTCCGCTGCCGAGGAGCTGGTCCTGTCGGCCAGCACGGTCGGGACGCATCTGCGGGCCGTGTTCGGCAAGCTGGGGGTCAAGTCGCGGGTCCAGCTGACCCGTCTGGTGCTGGAGCGGTTCGGCCCTCCCCCGAACGCATGAGATTCGGGTGCACCGGCGGCGCCGAACACGTGATCCGGCGCTGACAGGTTCACCTGTTCGCTCGATCCGGCAGGTCGGGGTTCAGCGGTTTCCTTTGTGGCAAGCAACCACGAAGGGAACATCGACATGAGACTCCGTCACCTGATCGCAGTCGCCGCAGCGGCGGTCATCACCGTCACCGGCATCACCACCGCGAGCGCTCAGACCGAGCACAAGCCCAAGCCGACCATCGTTCTGCTGCACGGTGCGTTCGCCGATGCGGCGAGCTGGTCCGAGGTGGCCGGCCGGCTCCAGCGGGACGGCTACACCGTCGTCGCCCCCGCAGTACCGCTGCGTGGGATCGCGTCGGACACGACGTACCTGCAGGGCGTGCTGAACACGATCCCCGGCCCGAAGGTGCTCGTCGGGCACTCGTACGGCGGTGCGCTGGTCAGCGAGCTGGCGGGGACGAGTGGCGTGAAGTCGCTGGTGTACGTCGCCGCGTTCATCCCGCAGGCCGGTGAGACGATCGGAGCGCTGAACGCGCAGTACCCGGGCAGTGAGCTCGGGCCGGACACGACGAGCACGATCGCCTACCCGGGCGGTGTGGACCTGCTGGTGAAGCCGGAGGCGTTCCACCAGGTGTTCTCCGCCGACCTGCCCGCGCGACAGGCCGCAGTACTCGGTGCCTCGCAGCGTCCGATCAACGCGGCGGCGTTCGACGAGAAGGTCCTGACGACCGCGCCGGCCGGACTCCCGAAGTACGCCGTGATCCCCACCGCTGACCACGCGATCGCACCGGCCGCGGAGCGCTTCATGGCCCAGCGCGCGCACGCCACGGTCGTGGAGGTGCCGGGCGCATCGCACCTGGTCGCCCTGTCGCACTCGAGCACTGTCGCCCGCGTCATCGAGCAGGCAGCCCGCTGAAACAGCCGTCGGGCCGGGCCCCGGGGAGTAACGGGGCCGCCCGGGGGGGCCGAAAAAGGCCGGGTTGGGTGGGTTTTAAAAAAAAACCAGCCCCCCAACAAAAAACC
>NZ_JBHXSQ010000003.1:1428962-1472582 GCF_042715335.1 Kribbella sp. NPDC058693 | reverse complement strand
GCCCGTGTCCGCCCTGCCCCACGGCCCCTCGGCCCCCCGCTTCAGCGCGCCGGCCCCGCGATAAAACGGCGGGCGGCGGCCCCGCTTGATTTCCGGGGCCCGCCCGGCTGGTACTCAGATGGCCTGGTAGAGCGTGGTCCAGAAGTCACCCGCGAGCTGCACCGCGGACGGCACCGTCGTGCCGACCTGGGTGAGCAGGATGCCGACGATCTGGTTGGTCGGGTCGGCGTACGTCGACGTACCGGCGCCACCGTCCCAGCCGAACTGGCCGACCGGCGCGTAGTCGCCCCGGTAGGTGCGGACGGCCATCCCGTAGCCCCAGCCGCCCTGCTGTCCCTGGCCGAACGAGATGTGCACGTTGTCCCGGGCCAGCGTCTCGCGTGCGGCCAGCACCTCCGGTGTGAGGCTGTTGCTGGTCATCAGCTCCACAGCCGGCTTGGACAGGATCTGCTCGCCGTTGTGGACGCCGTGGTTCAGCAGCATCCGGAGGTACGCGTGGTAGTCGTCGGCGGTGGAGTTCAGTCCGCCGCCACCGCCCTGGAACGCCGGCGGAGCGCTGTGCCGGCCGCCCTCCGCCTCGTCCCACACCTGGAACTCGCCGGTCGCCGGGTCCGGCGCGTACAGCGGAGGCAGGCGGTCGATCTGGTCACCGGGCACCCAGAAGCCGGTGTCCTTCATCCCGAGCGGCTCGAAGATCCGCTCGCGCAGGAACTCGTCGTACGACTGACCGGTGACCCGGGAGACGAGTACGCCGACCAGGTCGCTGCTGATCTGGTACTGCCAGCGCTCGCCCGGCTGGTACATCAGCGGAAGCGTGCTGAGCCGGCGCATCCACTCGTCCTGCTCGGGCATCGGCACCGGCCCGTTCGGCGTGATGCCCTGCTCGAACAGGGCGCCCATGATCGGCGTACCGATCATCGTCATGTCCATGCCGAGCCCGAAGGTCGAGGTGAGCACGTCCCGGACCGTGATCGGCCGCTTCGCCGGCACGGTGTCGTCCACCGGGCTGTCGATCCGCTTCAGCACCTGGCGGTTCGCGAGCTCGGGCAGCCAGGGCTCGACCGGGTCGTCGAGCCGCAGCCGGCACTCGTCGAGCAGCACCATCGCGGCCGAGATCGCGACCGGCTTCGACGACGACGCCATCCGGAAGATGGTGTCACGCTGCATCGGCGCGCCACCGTCGTGGCGCATGGTCCCGAGCGTCTCGACGTGCGGCTCACCGTCGCCCCGGCTGACCAGGGCGACGATGCCGGGGATCTTCCCGGAGTCGACGTGCCGGGCGAGTACGTCGTGCAGCCGGCGCAGACCCGTTTCGGTGAAGCCGTTGGTGGTGGACATCGTGGGGTGCTCCTTCGATTGGTAGTTGGAGATCAGAGGCTGCGGGCGACGATGTCGCCGACAGTGGTGGTCGCGCGGATGGTGAGCTGGGCGCCGGCGCCCTCGGCGTTCTTGAGCGCGTTGTCGATCCGGCCGGTGGTGGTGCCGGCGTTCAGCGAGGCCGAGACACCGGCGGCGGCGCCGACCTCGATCTCGCCGACGTCGGTGCGCAGTTCGAGCGCGCCGGCGGCGGCCTCGGCGATCCGGATATCGCCCTTGCTGGTGCGGATCTCTGCCGGGCCGTTGAGGCGGCCGACCGAGACGTCACCGGCGGTCAGGGTGAGCTTGGCGCTCGCGACGTCCTCGAGGTCGATCGAGCCGTGCGCGCTGTTGATCGCCACGTCGCCGAGACGTCCGGTGGAGCGCAGTTCGGAGCTGGCGACCTTCACGTCGACCTTGGAGCCGGCGGGCAGTTCGACCTTGACCGCGACGTAGCCGGACGGGCCGAAGTACTGCTTCTTCGCGGTGATCTCGACCCGCAGTACGCCGTCGGCGTACGCGACCTTGGCCTCTTCGGCCGCCTTCACGTCGCGGCTCTTGGAGGAGTCGGCGGGCAGGACCTCGACGGTGGTGTCGGCCCGGTCGGCGGCGACGAGCTCGATGCGGCCGGCGGGGATGTCGAGGATTGCGGAGATCGGCTCGGGGGTGTTGAAAGTAGACATTGTCGTACCTTTCGGATTCGTTGAGTTTGTTCGACTGGGACCAGCTTCGAAGACCGCCCTGACACCGGGCCGCCGTAGCCCTGACACGGGCCCTGACACGTGTCAGCAGCCCAGGCGGTCGGCGATGACAGCCAGCACCCGCTGCAGGTCACGTGCCATCCGGGTCTGCATTCCGAGCTCGGCGACGCCAGGCGCGAAGCCGGGATGCTCAGGCAGGACCCGCTGCACACGGTGGACGACTCGTGTGCCGGTCGAGCAGGCAGTGACGGCGTGGACACCGCCGTACCAGCTCTGTACTGCGAGCCTGGAGTCCTCTACCTGGATCTCCACCGGCTCGACGTGCCCTGCCAGCTCGGCCCGGAAGGTATGCCCGGCACCTACGACGGTCATCGCTCCCTGGCGTGCTGCCGAAGCCCTGGCCAGGACCAGCAGGTTGTCGTCGCCGACCCGTCCCGCAGTGACGGCGAGCAGCAGCTCGGCGACCGCTGCGACGGGCGCGGCGACCGTGCCCTGCACCTCCCACAGCGTGGGCAGTGCGTCCAGTTCGTTGAGCAGCATGGTGGAGAGACTGGCCGAGGCGCTCGGCCCGGACCACCCACAGCTGTCCCGCCGGGACGCGGAATCGACGGCTGACCTGCGCTTTTGCAGGATCGAACGGCTGTCCCGGGACGGGACGGGACAGCTCAGGACGCACGGGACAGGCCGGAGCGGGCCTCAGGCGCCAGGTAGTCGAGCCCATGAGCGGTCGCGATCTCCAGTGCCTCCTGGAAGTGCCGGGCAGCGGTGTCCCGGTTGCCGGTGGCCAGGCATGCCTCCGCGTACGGGAGGTGAACGCGCACCAGCCGGTCCGGCTCGGCTGCCAGTTCGAGGATCGCGATCGCCTCGGCCTGCCTGGCCGCGGCCTCCTCCGGGCGTCCGAGGTGGAGCAGCGCCACGGCTACGTCGGCGAGGCTGATCGCCTCGAAGAACGCATGGTGGGTCTCCCGATTGATGTCGACGGCCTGTTCGGCGAGGTCGAGCGCGGTCTGCGCGTCGCCAAGGTCGAGTGCGGCCTGGCTGAGCACGTCCAGGCACATGCGGGCGGTCTGCCGGTCGGTCTCCCGAGTCGTCTCGAGTACGTCGGCGGCAATCTCACGGGCCGCGGCATAGTCGCCGTGGCTCCGCAGAGCATGACTGAGGCTGGCCCGCAGTCGCGCGCGTACGGCGACCTCGTGCGGCGGCACCACGGCGACCGCACGCTCCAGGAGCTGCACGGCGCCTTCGGCGTCAGCGAGCTCCCCCTGGACCTCCCCCTGCTGGAACAGGCACATGGCTTCGCCGACGGCGTCGCCTTCCGCAGCCATCAGCACGCGGCCGTCCTCGAGCTCGGACATCGCCTCGTCGAGCCGGCCCATGCGCAGCAGCAGACTGCCCAGCAGGTACTTGTGGGAGGCCAGCACGCGGCGGTCGCCGAGCCGTTCTGCGACGGGCAGGGTGACCTCTAGACCTTTGCGCAGCAGCTCAGAACCGCCGCGTCGCGCATGAGCCATCGTGGCGAGCTGTGCAAGTCCGACCGCCGCTGTGTCGACACCCAGCTGCACCGTGAGTGCGAACATCGCCATGAGGTTGTCCCACTCGGTGTCCAGCCACTTGATGGCCGCGTCGTGGTCGCACAGGTCTGGAAGCGATGGCGGCGGTTGTGACACGGTCGTCGGGAGCGGGATCAAGATCCGGATCTGCTCCCTCACAGCGAGCATGCAGCTCAGGTAGTAATCGGCCAGCCGGGTGATCGCCGGAGCCGGATCGGCAGTCGGGTCGTCTGCGCGAGCGGCCTGTCGCAGCAGGTCGTGCATCCGGTAGCGGCCGGCCGACGGCTCCTGGACCAGATGGACGTCGACGAGGTCTTCCAGCAGCGAGCGCGCGTTCGCCAGGGGGATGCCGGCCAGTGCGGCCGCGGCGTACGCGTCGATGTCTTCGCCGGGGACCAGGCCGAGCAGGCGGAACATGCGGCGCTGGGCTGGGTCCAGCTGTCGCAGTGACATCTCGAAGACGTCCGACACCGCCAGTTCGCCCTCGCGTAGCCGCTCCACCAGAGTGTCGAGCGTCCACGCGGGCCGGTGCCGGAGTCGCGCCGCAGCGACGCGGATGGCCAGCGGCAGGTTGCCGCAACGACGCAGTACTTCGTTGACGTCGCCAGGCCGTGCTCCGCCCGCGGACTCGACGAACAGCCGTGCGGCATCCTCACTGGGCAGGACATCCAACGAGATCGGCTGTACGCCGTCCAGCTCCACCATGCGGCGTCGGCTCGTGATGACGACGAAGATCTGACCGGCACCGGGCAGCAGGTCCCGTACGTGGTCGGCGTCTGCGGCGTTGTCCAGCAGTACGATCGCGCGCCGCGTCGCCAGCTCCGACCGCCACAGCGCGGCCCGCTCCGCGAGTCCTTCGGGAATCCGGCCCAGCGGCAACCCCAACGCGGACAGCAGCACCCGCAGCGCCTCGGCCGGCTCCACCCGCTCTCGTCCCGGAGTGAACCCGTGCAGGTCCAGGTAGAACTGCCCGTCAGGGAACTCCGCCGTCAGCAGGTGCGCAGCGTGGACGGCGAGGGCGGACTTCCCCACTCCGCCCATTCCGTCGATCGCCACGACCTGCGTGGTCCGGGCAGCACCGAGAAGTGCGTCCAGCTCGGCCCGGCGTCCCGTGAAGGCAGTGACGTCGTGCGGAAGGTCATTGCGTACAGGAGCAGCCGGAGCCGTCTGTGGTCCCTCCTTGGCGCGCTCCCAGATCTCTCGCAGTGGTCGCGGATCCCGACCCGCTGCTTTACAGAGCGCAACGACCGTCGGCCAGGGCGGTACAGCCTGACCGGAGAAGTACCGCGAGAGCGAGGAACTGCTGGCGTCGATGTCGCGTGCGAGCTCGCGCAGGCTCCGTCCGGTCAGGTCGCGCAGCTGTGACAGCTGCCCCGCCAACTCATCGCGCACCCTCAACCTTTCGCCGGAATTCCCCGTATTACAGCAGGCGTTCGAGTGCAGCCTGGCCGGCCGGTCCCCAGTGGGTCTTGCCGCCCGGGATGCCCTTCTCGCCGTTGATACCCATGGCGATCAGGAACAGCGCCCGCGTCACAGCCCACCCGCGGGCTCGCCGTACCGTTGCCTCGTCCGCCTGGTAGCGCTCGAAGAACCGGTCGGCAGCGCCGTCCGGGAGCAGGACCCAGGCGGACGCGAGATCGGTGGCCGGATCCCCTGAGCCCAGCTCCTCGAAGTCCACCACGCCAGTAAGTGTGCCATCGGCAACTATCACGTTGGCAGGGTGCAGGTCACCGTGCACCCACAGCGGCGGCCCGCTCCACGCCGGGGCGGCGGCCGCGTCCTCCCAGACCGCACGGAGCGCGTCGCGGCGGCCGACGTACTCCTGGACCTCTGGGAAGCCGAGGCCCGGCGGCAGGGCTGTCCGGTCGCTGACCGGTGCGTCCGCAGGCGCCTCGGTGTGCAGTGCCTGCAGGAAGTCGGCCAGTACGTCGGCCGCGGCGGGGTCCGTGATCGGAGCATGCTCCGCAGGTACGCCGTGGACCCAGCTCGTGATCAGCCACGGGTTGGGGAAGCGCTCCGATGGCTCACAGAGGCGGACCGGGGCCGGGACCGGTAGCGGAAGCCGGGCGGAGAGGTCAGGCATCCAGTGGTGCTCCTTGCGGAGCTGTTGGGGCGATCCGTGGGCACGAGGCATCCGGACGGCCAGGTCCTCGCCGAGGCGCCACATCTGGTTGCCCCAGCCGCCGATGACCTCCTTCAGCTCCAGTTCGGCCAGGTCCGGGTGCTGTTCTTTCAGCAGGGTCCGCACGAGTTCGTCGTCCATGGACCGTCAGACGCGTCACAACAGCGAGTGGTTGGGAATAGGTCCGCAGAGTGGTCAGTTGCCCACTGTCATGCGCATTGATGTGTGGTCCGACGTCGTCTGCCCGTGGTGCTACATCGGGAAGCGTCGGCTCGAAGAGGCTCTGACCGCCAGCGGTGACACCGCCACGATCGTCTGGCACAGCTTCCAGCTCGACCCCTCCTCCACGAACGACGACCCTCGGGACCTGGCGACCCGGCTGGGCGAGAAGTACGGCCGCGGCCGCGACTGGGCCTTGCAGGCCAACGCCCACGTCACCGGGATCGCCGCAGAGGTCGGTCTGGAGTACCACCTCGACCAGGCGAAGCCGGCCAACACCGTCGACGCGCACCGGCTGCTCCACCTCGCCCGCGACCTCGAGGACGCCGGTGAGGTGCCGGCAGGTACGCAGGGCGCGCTCAAGGAGCGGCTGCTCAAGGCGTACTTCACCGACGGCCTCCCGGTCGGTGACCACACCACGCTGACTGAGCTGGGCACCGAGGTCGGTCTGCCCGCCGATCGCGTGAGTGAGGTGCTCGCGTCATCGACGTACACCGACGAGGTCGCGGCGGACCAGGCACAAGCTCTGGCGTACGGCGCCAACGGCGTACCGTTCTTCGTCATCGACGAGAAGTACGGCGTGAGCGGCGCGCAGCCGGTGGAGGTCTTCCAGGAGGCACTGCGCCGGGCGAACGCGGACCGCAAGCCGGTGACGCTCATCACCGCCCCCGGTGCGACGACCGACGGTGACGCCGCGTGCGGCCCGGACGGCTGCCCGATCTGAGCATCCGCATCAGCGGTGGGTACCGGAAGTCGTACAAACCGTGGTGTATGAAGGAGGCATGACTGTCGTGCGCGCATTGGCCAGGCCGTTGCTGTCCGTCATTTTCGTCGTGCAGGGCACGAACGCGATCCGCAACCCGGAGCCGCTGGTACCGAAGGCGCAGCCGGTCACCGACCGGATGGTGCCGATGGTGAAGCGGGTCGCGCCGCCGCAGGTGAGCGACCGGCTCCCTGACACGACCGCCAACCTGGTCCGGCTGAACGGCGCGGTCCACGTGCTCGGCGGTCTCGCGCTGGCGACCGGTAAGGGCCGTCGGCTCGGGGCGACGCTGCTGGCGGCTTCGCTGGTGCCGACGACGCTCGCCGGCCACCCGTTCTGGCTGGAGAAGGACAAGGCGGTCCGCAACCAGCAGCGCATCAACTTCATGAAGAACCTCGGCCTGATGGGCGGACTGCTGCTCGCAGCAGTCGACACCGAGGGCAAGCCGGGTGTCGCCTGGCGCGCCTCGCACGGTGCCAAGGCGGCGAAGCGCGAGACCAAGCGCGGCGCCAAGGCAGCCAAGCGCGAGGCCAAGCAACTGGCCCGCGAGGCCAAGCAGGCCGCGAAGCTGGCAAAGGCGGAGCTCCCGTTCGGCTGAATGCCCTAGGCTCAGGGCTGTAGACACCTGAGTCGAGGGAGTGGGATGAGCGAGCAGCAGGGCTGGCCGGCGCCGCGGGCAACTGGAGCCGTGAGCGGCACAGTGACGGTCCCGGGATCGAAGTCGATCAGCAACCGTGCCCTCATCCTCGCCGCGCTCGCCGACGGCCCGTCCCACCTGACCGGGCTGCTGGCCGCTCGCGACACCGCTCTGATGCGGTCCGCCCTCGTCTCTCTCGGCGTGGGTATCAGCGACGGCAGTACGTCGGTCACTGTCACGCCTGGCTCGCTCAAGGGCCCGGCCAGCGTCGATTGTGGTCTGGCCGGCACCGTGATGCGGTTCGTCCCGCCCGTCGCCGCGCTGGCTGACGGCGTGGTGGCGTTCGACGGCGATGAGTACGCGCGGGAGCGGCCGATGGGCGTGATCCTGGGCGCGCTGCGGACCCTCGGCGTACAGATCGACGACGGTGGGACCGGGCGGATGCCGTACACGGTCTCGGGCACGGGTTCGGTGCGTGGCGGGAAGGTGACGCTGGACGCGTCCGGGTCGAGCCAGTTCGTGTCCGCGCTGCTGCTGGCCGGCGCGCGGTACGACGAGGGCGTCGACATCCGGCACGACGGGAAGCCGGTGCCGTCCCAGCCGCACCTGGACATGTCGGTCGGGATGCTGCGCGAGCGCGGTGTCCAGGTCGACGACGCCGAGCCGAACCGCTGGGTCGTTGCCCCGGGCCCCATTCACGCGCTGGACACCGCGATCGAGCCGGACCTGTCGAACGCGGCGCCGTTCCTGGCCGCGGCCGTGATCACCGGCGGGTCGGTGACCGTCACCGGCTGGCCGTCGCAGACCACACAGCCGGGCGGCCAACTGCCCGACATCTTCACCCGCTTCGGCGCCTCGGCGACCCTCACCGACAGTGGCCTGACTGTGCGCGGCACCGGTCGGGTGCAGGGCGTGGACATCGACCTGAGCGAGGTCGGCGAGCTGTCGCCGGTCATCGCGGCAGTGGCGGCGTTCGCCGACGGGCCGTCGTACCTGCGTGGGATCGCGCACCTGCGCAACCACGAGACCGATCGGCTGGCGGCGCTCGAGACCGAGTTCAACGCGCTCGGCGGGGATGTCACGCAGCTCGAGGACGGGCTGGAGATCCGGCCGAAGACCTTGCACGGCGGTCTCTTCCACACGTACGACGATCACCGGATGGCGCACGCCGCCGCCGTACTCGGCCTGCTCGTCGACGGCCTGCAGATCGAGAACATCGGAACCACGGCGAAGACCCTGCCCGAGTTCCCGGACATGTGGTCGGGGCTCACCAGCTGATGTCGCGGTACGACGAGGAGGCCAAGTACGACCGGCCCAAGCGCCGGACCCGGCCGCGGACCAAGGACCGCCCCTCGTACGACGACGCCGTGATCGGGTTCGTGTTCACCCGCGACCGCGGGCGGTACGCCTGCTGGGTCGAGGATTCGGACGGCGGTCGCGAGGTGACCGCGATGAAGGCCCGCCAGCTCGGCCGCACCGGCGTGATCGTCGGCGACCGGGTCAAGCTCGACGGCAACGCGACCGGCGACGAGGGCTCGCTGGCCCGGATCGTCGAGGTCCTCCCCCGTACGACGCTGCTGCGCCGCTCCGCCGATGACGATGACCCGGTCGAGCGGCCCCTGGTCGCGAACGCGGACCAGCTCGTCATCGTGGTCGCCGTAGCCAACCCAGAGCCCCGGACCGGTCTCATCGACCGCTTCCTGGTCGCGGCGTACGACGCCGGCATGCGACCGCTGCTGTGCCTGACCAAGACCGACCTGGCCGACCCCGATCCGCTGCTGTCGATCTACCGCCCGCTCGGCGTCGAGTCGGTGGCGACGCACCAGAACGGCGACCTCAGCAGTCTCCGTGAGCAGCTGGACGACCGGACGAGCGTTCTCGTCGGCCACTCCGGCGTCGGCAAGTCCACGCTGGTCAACGGCCTCATCCCCGGCGCCGACCGGGCGATCGGCGCCGTCAACGAGGTGACCGGCCGCGGACGCCATACCTCGACGAACACGCTCGTACTGCGCCTGCCCGAGGGCGGCTGGATCATCGACACCCCGGGCATCCGCTCGTTCGGCCTGGCCCACGTCCAGCCGGATCAGCTGATCAACGCCTTCCCGGACCTGGCCGAGATCGCCGAGAACTGCCCGCGCGGCTGTACCCATACCGTCGACGCCCCCGACTGCGCGCTGGACGAGGCCGTGGCCGAGGGCCGGGCCGACGCGGCCCGGGTGGACTCGTTCCGCCGCCTGCTGGCCAGCCGCGAAGGCCGCGAGCTCCGGGACGCGACGGAAGAGGCTACTTAGCCGGCAGCTGGCCTTCCCAGACCGCCCGCGCACCGGCGTCACCGGTACGGACCGTCTGCCAGATGACGAGCACTGCGATCACGACCACCGCCGCCTGGGTCACGAGCTCCAGCGGACGGATCTTCGTGGCGCTGTCACCCCTCACGCCGGCCAGCAGCAGGAAGGCCGCGACGGAGACGACCGCGAAGATCAGGCAGTACCAGAACAGCAAGTCACCGCGCTTCGAGTGCAGCTCGACCGCCTTCGACAGCGTCGGCACCGCGTTCACGAACGCCTCGCCGCTCTCCTTCGCCACGAACGCGCACACGAGCGCCCCGACGCCGAGGACCAGAGCCGGCCAGCGCAGGATACGGCGCCATTTCGGCACCACTGCGAAGGCGATCAGGGTCAGCGCCGCCACCGGCAGCAGCACAACCGTCAGGTGGATCACGAGCACGTGCAGCGGCAGGTCCCCGAAGCGCTCGAACATGGACAGCCTCCATGGCAGTCGTAACAGCGTGGTCAGACACTAATGGCACGTTCAACGACTCGATTTGGTTCAATCGGCGTCGCAACCGATCCGCAACACTTCGCGGACGGCTGAACCGCCCGGGCGGCGCTCAGGCTAGCCTTCCGGCATGCCTTCGCACACGGATGACCTGCGGCTCGCCCACATCCTGGCCGACGACGCGGACTCGACCACGATGGACCGCTACAAGGCGCTCGACCTGCACGTGGCCACCAAGCCCGACCTCACCCCGGTGAGCGAATCGGACAAGAAGGTCGAAGATGTGATGCGCAAGACGCTCTCCCGGGCCCGCCCGCGGGACGCGTTCGTGGGCGAAGAGGACGGCACCTCCGGCTGGGGCGTACGCCGCTGGGTGGTCGACCCGATCGACGGCACCAAGAACTACATCCGCGGCGTCCCGGTCTGGGCGACGCTGATCAGCCTGATGATCGAGGACCAGGTCGTCGTCGGCGTCGTCTCCGCGCCGGCACTCGGCAAGCGCTGGTGGGCGTCGTACGGCGACGGCGCGTGGACCGGCCGCGCGCTGCACTCGTCGCAGCCGTGCCGGGTCAGCGACGTGAGCAAGATCGAGGACGCCTCGCTGTCGTACGCGTCGCTCAAGGGCTGGGAGAAGATCGGCAAGAAGAACCAGTGGTCCGAGTTGATGGACACGGTCTGGCGGACCCGCGCGTACGGCGACTTCTGGTCGTACATGCTGGTCGCGGAAGGCGCGGTCGACATCGCCGCGGAGCCGGAGCTCAACCTCTACGACATGGCCGCGCTGGCGATCATCGTCGACGAGGCCGGCGGCAAGTTCACCTCGGTCGACGGCGCCCCCGGCCCGAACGGCCCCAACGCGGTAGCCACCAACGGCCGCCTCCACGACGAAGTACTCAAACGCCTCGAGTGATCCGCCGCTGGAGGAACTCCACCTCCACCGGATCGCTGGTGAACGCCAACGCCTCCTCGTACGCCTTGCTTGCCTCTTCGGTGCGCCCGAGCCGCCACAGCAACTCGCCTCTGGTGGACGACAGATACGGGTACGTCGAGAGCGCCGGGTCATCAGGCAGGTGGCGCAATGCAACCTCAGGACCGTCCACGTAGCTGAGCGCCACCACCCGATTGAGCGCAACCACCGGCGACGGCCATCGCTCGAGCAGCAGGTCGTACAGCCCCAGGATCTCGGCCCAGTCCGTGTCCTCCCAGCGCTCTGCCTCCGCGTGCACAGCTGCAATCGCCGCCATCAACCCGAACCGCCCCGCCGCCCGCACCGCGTCAGGCACCAACTCCAACCCCTCGGCGATCAGCTTCCGGTCCCACAGCGCCCGGTCCTGGTCCTCCATCAACACCAACCGCCCGGCGTCGTCCACCCGGGCGCCCTGCCGCGCCTCCGTCAGCACCAGCAACGCCAGCAGCCCCGCCGCCTCCGCGCTGTCCGGTAGCAGCAGACGAATCATCCGCGCGAGATCGATGCCCCGTGGGCTGTGCCCGGCTGTGTAGACGAGATGCACCACGTCGAGGACCGCGTCGATCCGCGCCGGGAAGTCCGCCGTACGCGGGATTCGGTACGCGATGCCGGAGCGGTAGATCTTCTGTTTGGCCCGGGTGATGCGGGCCTGCATCGTCGCTTCCTTGACCAGGAACGCCTTCGCGATCTCCGCCGACGACAACCCGCACACCAGCCGCAGCGTGAGCGCGATCTGCGCCTCCTGGGCGAGCGCCGGGTGGCAGCACGTGAACACCAACCGCAACCGGTCGTCCGGGAAGAGCTCATCGGTCACGTCGTCCTCGAGCACGAGCAGCGGCAGCTTGCGCCGGGCGACATCCGCCCGCCGCCGATGCTCCAGCGCCCGCCGGGTCGCGACCGTCGTCAGCCACGCGCCCGGCTTCTTCGGTACGCCGTCGGCCCGCCAGTGCACGAGCGCCTTCGCGTACGCGTCCTGCACGCAGTCCTCGGCCAGATCGAGATCCGCGGCGACCCGTGCGGTCGCGGCAAGCACGGAGGCCCACTCGGTCGAGTGAGCCTCCGCCACCGCCTCGACGATGGGGTCAGCCACCGTTGACCAGCGGGCGGACCTCGACACCACCCATCGGCGACGGCACCTGCTTGGCGATCGCGAGCGCCTCGTCCAGGTCGGCCGCCTCGATGATGTAGTAGCCGCCCATCACTTCCTTGGTCTCCGCGAAGACGCCGTCGGTGACGACGTACCCGCCGTTGCCGTCGGAACGGATCGACGTCGCGGTCTCACTCCCGTCGAGCTGCCCGCCGCCGCGCACCGCGGATCCGTTGGCCTCGACGAAGGCCTGATGGTTCTTGTGGTTCTGCTCCATCACCGACCCGTCGTCCGCGGCCCACTTCGCCTCGTCGTCGTAGATCATCACCAGGTACTTGCCCACTCGGGGTCACCTCTCTCGTCCACTCCCGGTTCCAGCATCTACCACTCCGATGCGCGACCCGGGACGAAATCGACAGCACCTGCCGAGAATTTCGTGACCACGTAAGGTGGCCGGTATGCCCTTGACGTACCCCATCGCCGAGCAGACGCTCGACAACGGCCTGCGGGTCGTCGTCAGCTCGGACCGCGCCGTCCCGATCGTCGCCGTCAACCTCTGGTACGACGTCGGATCGCGCCATGAACCGCCGGGTCTGACCGGGTTCGCGCACCTCTTCGAGCACCTGATGTTCCAGGGGTCGCGCAATGTCGCCTCCGGTCAGCACTTCAGCCTGCTGGAGACCGCCGGCGCCAGCCTGAACGCGAGCACGTTCTTCGATCGCACCAACTACTTCGAGTCGCTGCCCAGCGGCGGTCTCGACCTCGCGCTCTGGCTCGAGGCGGACCGGATGGGCTACCTGCTCGACGCGGTCAACCAGGAGAACCTCGACAACCAGCGCGACGTGGTCAAGGAGGAGAAGCGGCAGTCGTACGACAACCGCCCGTACGGCGATTCGTACGAGCGGCTCGTCCGGCTCGCGTTCCCCGAGGGCCACCCGTACGCGCATATGACGATCGGGTCGATGGCCGACCTCGACGCCGCGTCGCTGGAGGACGTGCACGCGTTCTTCCGCAAGTACTACGGACCGAACAACGCCGTACTGACGATCGTCGGCGACGTGTCCGAGGACGACGCTTTCGACGCCGCCAAGCGGTACTTCGGCCACCTGCCCGCGATCCCCGCGCCGCCGCCCGCGCCGGACGGGACGATCGGGCCGATGACCGACGTACAGAAGGACGACGTGGAGTCCGACGTACCGTCCGACCTGATCACGATGATGTTCCGGCTGCCCGTGGACGGCACGCCGGAGCTCGACGCGGCCGGGCTCGCGCTCGACATCCTCGCGGCCGGGCAGAGCGGCCGGCTGAACCGGCGGCTGGTCCGTGACGAGCAGATCGCCCAGTCGGTGTCCGGTGGCGCGCTGCCGCTGATCGGCGGGGTCTCGTTCGGGACGTTGACCGGGATCGCGTCGGACGGCGTTGAGCTGCAGAAGGTCGAGGACGCGCTGCTGGAGGAAATCGAGAAGCTGGCCACCGAGGGTGTGACCGCTGAAGAGCTGGCCACCGTGCAGGCACAGGCCGAGCGGGACTGGCTCGAGCAGCTGGCGACGTGCGCGGGGCGCGCGGACGAGATCTCTCACCACGCCTTGTTGTTCGGAGACCCTGGGCGGATCAACACCCGGATCGACCAGGTGCAGGCCGTGACGGTCGAGCAGGTGCAGGCGGCCGCGGCGAAATGGATCCGTTCTTCAGGGCGGGTCCAGGTGACCTACCGCCGTCAGGAGTCCGCGGCAGAGACGGCAGGAGAGCAGGAATGAACCAGGTTCTGACCACCCCACCGGCCGTCGGCGCACCGCGTCCGTGGAAGTTCCCGGAGGCCGTGACGACGCGGACCAGCGTCGGTACGCCGGTGCACGTCTTCGACCGCCCCGGGCAGTACGTCGCCACCGTGCGCGTCACGATCGCGATGCCGCTGATCGCCGAGCCGCGTGAACTCGAAGGCGTCGCGACGATCATGTCGCGGACGCTCGACGAGGGCACCGAGCTGCATTCGGCCAACGAGTTCGCGGCCGCGCTGGAGCGGCACGGAGCGGCGTACGGCGTGGATGTCAGCTCGGACGCGCTGCATGTCGAGATCTCGGTGCCGGTGTCGCACCTGGCGCCGGCGGTCGCGCTGCTGGCGGAGGCGATCACGCGACCCGCGTTCAACCAGGCCGATGTCGGCCGGCACGTGACGATCCGGCTCGGCGAGATCAACCAGGAGCGGGCCAACGCCGGGTACCGGGCGCGCGAAGCGTTCGCGTCGCATCTGTTCGACACGGCGACGCGGCGGTCCCGGCCGACCGCGGGTACGCCGGACACGATCCGGCCGCTGACGAACGTCGAGGTCGCTGACTTCTACCGGCGGAACATCGGGCCGGAGCGCGCGGAGATCCTCTTCGCCGGCGACGCGACCGGTGTGGACGCGGCCGCGATCATCGACGAGGCCTTCGCGGGCTGGACGTCGGGCGCGGGCCCGGTGGGCGAAACGCCGGAGCCGTTGTACCTGCCGGGCAACCGGGTCGTGCTCGTCAACCGGCCGGGTTCGGTGCAGAGCCAGTTGCTGATCGGGTGCAAGGGTCCCGATCGCCGCGATCCGTTGTGGGGCTCGGCCGCGGTCGCGAACCACGTGGTCGGCGGGACGATCACCTCCCGCGTCGACACCGTGCTGCGCGAGGAGAAGGGGTACACGTACGGCACGCGGACCAGCTTCGCCGCGCCGCGCAAGGGCGGGACCTTCAGCCTCGGCGGCGCCGTACGCACCGAGGTGACCGGGGCTGCGATCGGTGACGCGCTGCGGATCCTGCGCGAGGCCCGCGACGGGCTTACCGAGCAGGAGGTCCAGGAGGCGAAGGACAGCCTGATCCGCACCGCTCCCCTGCGCTACGAGCAGGCCGATTCGGTCGCCCAGCAGGTCGGCAGCAACATCGCGAACGGCGTACCGATCGACTTCGCCGACACCTACCTCGCTCAGATCGCCGCCACGACGGCGGCCGAGGCGACCGACGCCTACCGCCGGTACGTCGGAACCGACGGCCTGCTGGTCGTCGTCGTGGGCGAGTCCAAGGACGTCCGCCCGCAACTCGAGGGCCTCGACCTCGGCGACCTGATCGACCTCAGCTGAACGCGGGCAGCGTTAGTTCCCTCAGCTCCGTTGGGCTGAGGGAACGAGGCTGCCGGGTCAGCTGCTGATGTAGTTGGAGAGCTGTTCCTTCTCGAACTCGAGTTCGCCGATGCGGGACTTGACCACGTCGCCGATGCTGACCAGCCCGGCGAGGTTGCCGTCGACAACGACCGGGACGTGCCGGATCCGGTGCTCGGTCATCAGCCGCATCAGATTGTCGATCAGGTCGTCCGGTGTCGCGGTGCGCACCTCGGACGTCATGATCGCGCTCACCCGTACGTCGCCCGCGTCCGGCGTACCGTTCCAGAGCCGCACGATGTCACGCTCCGACACGATGCCCGACACCGTCGACCCGTCCGCACTGACCACCACCGCGCCGATGTTCTTCTCGGCCAGCAGTGCGAGCAGCTCGGTGACAGTGGCTTCTGGGGAGATGGTGACGACCTGATTGCCCTTACCGCGCAGTACGTCGTTGATCTTCACGGAGCCTCCTGCAGATCGAGGACCAATACCCCAAGGTAACGGCAAACCCCCCACTACACCCCGTGACAACGAAGGACAACCCGTGACGGGGAAGTCCCGCGTACTACGGGAAGCCCCCGCGTGCTACGCAGCCGCTCCGTTCGTCGCTCCGCTCCTCACACCCGCTCCACACGCACCCACCCACCCCCGGCTCAGCGCCGTGCATCCTTTCCGGCTATCGCCGGACTCTGCTCGCTATCGCTCGCAGGTGACTACTAAGCCGACGCACCTCGATCGGACGGCCGCGCCCCGGGTACTGGGGTCCGCCCCGCGGGCTGCACCCGATCGGGCAGCCGCGACGGGAAGAGGAGCCGATCGGTGCTGCAGCTCGACCACGTAAGCTGCCCGAGCTGGGTCGCGGCGGACTGCGGGGCGAACACGCTTCGTCAAGCGGACTGCTGCGCTGGCTGCTTGCAATTCGCGCAGCGTGCTTCGCTTCACCGGCGGACGCGGTCGGGTGTGCTCGTCCTGGACCGGCTGGGCGGCCAGGTCCTGGGCGCAGGCTGACTGGATAGCTGCTCGGGTCGCCACCGTAGGAAAACCTCTACACCAACCACAGACCTGTAGAGGACTTCCTACGGAGCTCACCAGCAACCCAGGAGCCCCGGCTTATAGTCGAGCGATCGAAGGGAGGTGGCATGGAGCTACTCGAGCCGCCGCGCGTCGTCGAGCGTCCGGAGCAGCAGTGCCTCGGTATTCGGACCATCACGCCGTTCCGCGGCATGCTGTCCAAGCGTAACGAGCTCCTGGACGAGCTCTTCGGCTGGCTTCGGGAGACCGGCACCGACGACTCCGGCATGTTCTTCCTTCGCCTGCACGTGATCGACATGGCCGGGCCAATGGACCTAGAGGTCGGCATGATGACGCCGGGACCGCTGCCCGGCGACGACCGAGTCCGCCCGTCCACGCTCCCCGCAGGGCAGTACGCCACGCTCACCTACCGCAACCACTCGCTCCGCGCCAACCGTGCCCTGCTCGACTGGGTGGCCGCCGAAGGGCTCGTCCTCGACCGTCGCGAAGTCCCCGAGGGCGACCTCTTCGCGTGCCGGTACGAAGCGTTCCGCACCGACCCCCGGACCGAGCCGCGCAAGACCAAATGGATGGTCGAGCTCGACTTCCGCCTGGCCGACGCCTAGGCCGCTCTGCCCTCCGAAAACAACAGGCCCGTCGGCACCCGCAGCCCGTAGGATCGCCAGGTTCGGCACGACGGAGGGGGCGCGGTGGGGTTCCGGCAGGATCTGGCCGTACTGCGGCATCGCGACGTACGGGTGTTCATCTCCGCCCGGTTCATCTCGATCCTCGGGTCGACGATCGCGCCCGTGGCGCTGGTGTTCGCAGTACTGGACGTCTCGGACTCCGCCAGCGCGGTCGGCATCGTACTCGCAGCCCGCAGCATCCCGAACATCATCTTCCTGCTGGTCGGCGGCGTCATCTCCGACCGGCTCCCGCGCCATCTCGTGCTGGTCGTCGCCAACACAGTCAGCGGACTGACCCAGGGCCTCGCCGCGGCGCTCGTGCTCTCCGGCCACGCGACCATCTGGCAGCTCGCCGCGATCGAGGCGGTCAACGGGATCGCGGCCGCGTTCGTGATGCCGGCGATGACCGGCATCCTCCCGTCGATCGTGGACCGCAGCGAACTCCCGCAGGCGAACGCGATCGCCGGCTTCGCGCGGTCGAGCGCGATGATCGGCGGCGGCGCGGTCGCGGGTGTGATCGTCGGCCTGACCGGGCCGGGCGTCGGGCTCGCGGTCGACGGCGCGACGTTCCTGATCGCCGCCGTACTGCTGTCCCGCCTGACGATCCCGCGGATCGAACGCGCCGCCACCTCGATGCTGACCGACCTGCGCGACGGCTGGAGCGAGTTCGTGTCCAGGCAGTGGATCTGGGTGATCGTGCTCGCGTTCGGCCTGCTGAACCTGATCTTCACTGCCTGCTACCAGACGCTCGGCCCGGTGATCGCGGATCGTACGTTCGGCCGAACCGGCTGGGGTGTCGTCAGCGCCTGCTTCGGCGCCGGACTAGTTGCCAGCGGCATCATCATGCTCCGGCTCAAACCCCGCCGCCCGCTGCGCACCGGCATGCTCGGCATGCTGCTCACGGTCCCGGTCATGCTCTGCCTCGCGCTGCTCCCGTACACCTGGGCGATGGCGATCGCCGCGTTCCTCCTCGGCGTCGGCTTCGACATCTTCGGCATCAGCTGGGAGACCGCGCTCGGCCAGCACGTCCCGATCGAGAAGCTCTCGCGCGTCTCGTCGTACGACATGCTCGGCTCGTTCATCGCCGGCCCCGCGGGTCAGCTCACCGTCGGGTACGTCGCTGCCGTGGTCAGCGTGAAAGCCGTCGAGCTGTACGGCGCGGCCCTCTTCGTGCTGATCACCGTCCTCACCCTGATCGTCCCCTCCGTCTGGAACCTGCGTCGTCTGGACATCTGAACCTGCGTAGGGTGGAGGGGTGAGCTCAATCGTTCCGGGTCCGCAGAAGAAGCTCGAGCAGGAAATCGACGCGGCCCGCTCCGGCGCCAAGCCGCTGCAGCCAGGCGACCTGAACACGTCGGCGCCACCGCAGGAAGAACTGACGGGTCTCGACGACTGGCCCGAGTCACTGCGTTCGGCCGTCGAGGCGGAGCATGCTCGCGTCGTCGCGCTCGCCACCAACCGCCGGAGGACCGCCGACCGCGTCCTCCCCGACGTGGTCCACGGACTCGATCAGTTGCTCGACGAGATCGCCGACCGCCTCCAGTCGCAGAAACCCGGCCTCTTCGGCAAGTCCTCCGCGCAGGCTGACGCCGACATCGCCGACCTACTGGGCATCCCCACCGACGAGCTCACGTCACCCGGTCGAGGCGAGCACCGCGCTGCCCTCCGCACGATCAAGCAACTCCGCTCGCAACTGAAAGAGCTCGAGACCTCCCACGAGCATTCGAAGCTGACCCGCCTGGTCACCTTCGTCGTCCGCCTGGCCGTAGTCACCGACAGCGCACCAGAATCAACAGCCACGCTGGCGCCGATCGCACTCGACCGCTACGCCAAGTCCTCGCCAGACACCCAGTGGGACTGGACTTTCGACCAGAAACTCGACTTCTGGAAGCAGACCCGCACCACCCTCACCCCGAACACGTAGCCAACGACAGGACCCTGAATCTTTCAGTCCTACTTGTTGTCGGTTGCGAGCGCTTCCTTCTTCCGGGCACGGTAGGCGCGCATCGACGCCTGGCTCGAGCACTGGGTGCTGCAGTAGCCGGCCGATGTGTTCTTGCTCCGGTCGAAGAACGCGAAGTGACAAGGCTCGTTGCGGCACGCCTTGATTCGAGCCCATTGACCTGACAACGCAAGCTCGGTCGCCGCGGCCAGCACGCCTGCGAACGCGCCTGCGACTCCGCCGCATCCCGGACCAAGACGCGCCTCTGCGCCACTCAGCCGCACTGCGACCGGACATCTGTCGCCGGCTCTCTCGAGTATTGCCTCAGCAGACCGTACCGCCGGGTCCGAGGTAGCCGGGTCATTCGAGTGCGAGAGCAGCACCGTCACCAGCGCGTCCCGAAGCTCTCGAGCCTCGACGACGTCTGAGTCCGCGACGGTTCTGGCCGGCTCGGCGCCGCCCCAGGCCACTTCGTTCAGCCAGGTCGTCAGTCCTTCAGTGTCGGTGAACCGTTCTACGCGGTCGCCGGCGTCTGCATGCGTGTTCGCGAACGCCAGCACCAGCTCAAGCGCGGACAACGTCGACGTACTCACGCTGCGCTCCTCTCAGATGGTTGTGGCCACTCGCATTTTGATCATAACAGAATCTCCACAAGGCATCTTGACGTTATGGGTGAAGCTGTTATGGTCCTCACCATGACGAACTCATTCGACACCCCGACCACCCGCACCTGGTTCATCACCGGTGCCTCATCCGGAATCGGCCTCGCCCTCGCCGTCCGCGCGGCAGAACGAGGCGACAACGTGATCGCCGTCGCCCGTCGCGCCGAAGGCCTGACACAGCTCACCGAGAAGTACGGCGACCAGGTGCTCGCCGCCGGCGCCGACGTCGCCAGCCTCAGTCAGCTGCAGAGCGCCGTCAGCGCCGGCCTCGAGCGGTTCGGTCGCATCGACTTCGTTGCCAACAACGCCGGGTACGGCGTCTTCGGCGCCGTCGAGGAAGCGACCGACGCGCAGGTCCGCGCGATCTTCGACACCAACGTGCACGGCGTCCTGAACGTCCTCCGCGCGACGTTGCCGACGCTGCGCGCCCAGAAGTCGGGCCACATCCTGCAGGGCTCCTCGTACTTCGGGCAGATGGCGCACGCGGGCGTCGGCATGATCGCGGCAACCAAGTACGCCGTCGAGGGTCTGACCGAAGCCCTGTTCGGAGAGCTCGACCCGCTGGGCATCAAGGTCACACTCGTCGAGCCCGGCCTCACGGCGACGTCCTTCCTGGCCAACCTGGACCACGCCGAGACGATCAGCGACTACGACCAGACGGTCCGCGAAGTCCTCAAGACGATCGGCGCCCTACCGCCGACCGCGTACAACACTGCCGACGGTGTCGTCGACGCAATCATCGCCGCCACCGAGGCAAACACCCCGCCACACCGCATCGCAACCGGAAGCACCGCCGTCCAGGACATCCGCACCGCCCTGGTAGCCCGAATCGCAGAACTCGACGAGTGGACCCCGGTAAGCAACGCAGTCGACAACTCCAACTGAACACCCACTCGAGACGAACAGGATGAGGTAGCCGGCAGCTGGCCGAAGCAGCACCGTTCCCGCCACTCAGCTGCTACGCCGAAGCAGCACCGCAAGTTCCCCACGGATGCAGCTGCACGCAGACAACGAACCACCTCGCCGCGACTCACACACGCCGGCGAAGCCGGCCAATAGAACAGCCGCCGCGAAGCGGTGTCCGTTTCGCGGCGGCTGGCCGAGCGGCACCCTTGTCGGCACTCAGCTGCTACGGCGAAGCAGCACCACGCGTTCCCCACGGATGCAGCTGCCGCGCAGACAACGAACCAGCCCGCCGCGACTCACGCACACCGGCGAAGCCGGCCAATAGAACTGCCGCCGCGAAGCGGTGTCCTTTGCCCGCCGAGCCAGTTGCCACACCAACAACGGTCCAGCTCGACACAGGCACCCGGCGAAGCCGGCAAGAGAACAGCCGCCGCGAAGCGGTGTCCGTTTCGCGGCGGCTGGGTATTTGGTAGGTCAGCCCTTGATGGCTCCGCCCAGGGCGAAGGCGCCGCCGAGTTTGCGGCTGAGGAGGAGGTAGAGGAGGAGGACGGGCATCGTGTAGATGAGGGAGTACGCCGCCAGCTGGCCGTAGTTCGGTTCGCCGTACTGGCCGAAGAACGTGAAGATGCTGACCGACGCCGGCAGCCGCTCAGGCGACAGCAGCAGCATGAAGGGGACGAAGAAGTTCCCCCACATGCCGATGAACGTGAAGATCAGCACGACCGCGATCCCCGGCCACATCAGCGGCAGCACGATCGCCCACAGCGCGCGCATGTTCCCCGCGCCGTCGACCCAAGCCGCTTCCTCCAACGACAGCGGTACGCCGTCCATGAACGTCTTCGTCAGCCAGATCGCAAAGGGCAAGGCACTCGTCGCCATGAACATGATCGTGCCGCCCAGCGTGTCCACCAGGTTCAGCTGCACGAACAGCCCATACACCGGCACCATCACCGCAGTGATCGGCAACCCCGTGCAGAACAGCACCGTCAACAGGAACGGCCGGTTGAACCGGGTCCGGAACCGCGACAACGGATAAGCCGCGAGTACCGCGCAGATCATCGTCAGCAACGCCGCCCCGCCACACAGCACGATCCCGTTCAGCACAGGCCGGTACGTCGTGTCGGTGTTCAGCACCGCCTTGAAGTTCCCGAGGGTGGGATGCGTCGGGAACTCGACCCGCAGCCCCGCCGTCCGGTTGATCGATGCGAACAGCACCCACAGCAACGGCAGGACGAACAGTACGCCGATGGCCAGCAGCACCAGGTTCGACGCGAGTTTGCTCATCCGGTCGCGGGCAATCATGCTGCCTCCGAGTTCAGTCCACGCAGGTAGATCAGCGAGAAGACCGCACCGATCGCCAGCATCACCAACGCGATCGCCGTACCGTAGCCGATCTGGGAGAAGCTGAACGCCTGCTCGTACATGTACAGCGGCAACGTCTGACTCTTGGTCCCCGGGCCGCCCCGGGTCATCGCGTAGATCAGGCCGAACACGCTCAGCGTCTGCAGCGTGATCAGCATCAGGTTGGTCATCACCGCACGGGTGATCATCGGCAGCGTGACGAACAGCAGTCGCCGCCACCCGCCGGCGCCGTCCATCTCGGCGGATTCCTCGATCTCCTTGGGAATCTCGCTCAGCGCGGCGGAGTACACCAGCATCGAGAACGCCGTACCGCGCCAGATGTTGGCCAGCGACACCGCGATGATCGGTGCCCCGTACAACCAGTCCTGGCCGGGCAGGCCGACCGCGTGCAGCATCACGTTCAGCGTGCCGTCGTCGTTGAAGAACGCGCTCAGCAGGTACGCCGCGACGACCTCGGGCAGCACCCACGCGCCGATCACCGCCGTACCGACGAAGTTGCGAACCGGCTTCGTCGACCGGCGCATCAGCAGCGCGAGCCCGAGGCCGAGCGTGTTCTGGCCGATGATCGCGGAGATCAGCGTGAAGACCAGCGTCAGCCAGATCGAGTTCGTGAACGCGCCGCTGGAGAAGGCCTTGCGGAAGTTGTCCAGCCCGACGAACTTCACGTTCGCCGCGCCGGTACCGGTGAGCGCCATGTTCGTGAACGCGGCGTACACGCAGTAGATGATCGGGCCGGCCAGGAAGACCAGCATCAGTCCGATCGCCGGCGACAGCGGCAGCATCCGGACCAGCTTGGCGGCCTTCGGCTTCCCGCCCCCTCCGGTGGATTTACCGGAGGGAGCGGTGGCCGAGGTGGGGGCGACAGTCGTCGTCACAGGGGAGATATCCCTTCGAGCCGGGAGACTACTGACCGGTGCTCTGCGTCGTCGTACTGTCCTTGCCGCCGACGATGCCCTCAACTGCCTGGTCGTAGTTCTTCGCGGCTCCATCGGGCTGGGACTGACCGGTCATCACCGATTCCATCGCGGTGATGATCTCGTTCGAGACCTTCGGGTACTCCGGCAGCGCGGGCCGGTAGACCGTCACCGACACCAGGTCGGTGAAGAACTGCGTGCTCGCCGAGGAGGACTTGTACGCCGCGTCGGAGGCAACGTCCTTGCGGACCGCGATCTGCGCACCGTCGGTGGCGTACTTCGCCGCGTTCTTCTGCGTCTGCAGGGTCTTGATGAAGTCCCAGGCCGCGTCGGGGTTCTTCGACTTGGCCGGGATCGCCCAGGTCCAACCACCGGAGAGGCTGACCTTGCCCTTGCCGCCGCCGTCCTGCGTCGGCATCGCGGTCTGACCGAGCACCGTGCTCCACTGCGGCCACGGCTTGGCGCCGGACTTCAGCCAGTTGCCGTAGATCCAGGAGCCGTCGAGGTCGATCGCCAGCTTGCTCTGCGGCAGCAGCTCGGTGCCGACCTTGCTGCCCATGTTCGGGCTGAGCGCGTCCTTCGGCGACGGCGCTAGGCCCTCGGAGAAGACGGTCTTGACGAAGTTCAGCGAGTCCTTGAAGCCCTGGCTGCCGACGACCCACTTCTTCTGGTCGAAGTTGTACAGGGTGTCCTTGGTGCCGTAGAGCAGCATCTCGAAGCCCTGCATGGCCGAGGCCTCACCCATCGGCTTGCCCGAGTACATGTTGAACGGGATCACGCCGGGCACCTTCTGCTTGATGGTGCGCGCCGCGCTGAGTACGTCGTCCCACGTCTTCGGCTGCCAGTCGGCGGGCAGGCCGGCCTTGGCAAAGATCTGCTTGTTGTACCAGAGCGCCCGGGTGTCGGTGCCGTCCGGTACGCCGTACGTCTTGCCGTCCTGGCCCCGCGCCGCGCCCTTGGCGGTGTCCTCGAACTGACTCCACTGGTCCCACTTGCCGATGTAGTCGTCGAGCGGCTTCAGGTACCCCGCGGTGATGTCGGAGTTGATCAGAAAGGTGTCCTCGTAGACGATGTCCGGCGCCGTGTTGGGCGAGCGCATCATCAACTGGATCTTGGTGTAGTAGTCGTTCTCGCTGGCAACGACCGGAACGATCTCGACCTGGGATCCCGGGTGCGCGGCTTCGTACTCGGTCTTGACGCCGGTGAGGAAGTTCTTCATCACCACGCCCGGACCCCACTGCTGGTACGCGATCTTGATGTGCGCCGGACCGGAGCTCTGCGAGCCGCCGGCCTCGGGCTGCTTGGTCGTCGAGCCTTGACTACAGGCCGAGACCCCCAGCAGCAGCGCGCCCGCGGCGGCCGCTGCCATGAAACGTTTCCTTGTCACCATCAGGTCCACCTTCGGGCAATCGTTGTCATGCCGGTACCACGGCCCAAACCCTGCGGGCTTTCTCGCGACCGTAGGAGTCCTGAACAGGCGAAGTCAATGCTTGACAGACAACGTTGTCGCGGCAGGTACGCAGGAACGCGGTGACCGGGGTGTAACGATCCGGTCACCGCGCTGTCATACGTCTACTTTGTCAGGCTGCGACAGCCGACGCCTCATGTCGCGGCTGCACGGCGCGTCCTCTGCTCCGCATCGCGCCGAGTCCGCAGAGCACGACTCCGAGAAGCAGCCAGCACGCCAGTACGACGAGTGGTCTGGCCGCCCCGGCACCGTCGAAGAAGCTCACGGAACGTAGCGCCGTACCGGCCGCTCCCGGCGGCAACAGCTGCCCGAGCGTGCTCCAGCCGTTCGGCAGCATCTCCGGCGCGCTGGTCATCCCGGAGAGCGGGTTGCCGAGCAGCATCATCGTCGCGCCGCCGAGCGCGAGCCCCGCCGTACCGATCAGCCACTCGAGCCCGAGCAGGGTGAGGCTGATGGCTCCGATCGACATCGCGATGACCCCCGCGTTGCCGAGGTAGCTGCCCTCGAAAGAGCCCAGCCAGTACTGCAGTACGGCGGCCAGCGCGAGCCCGCCCGTGATCGAGAACACGATCGCGCCGACCATCCGCTTCGGCCCGGACCGCACCAGCTGGGTCAACGCGCCGGCCGCGATGATCCCGCCGAGCACGAGCGGCAGAGCTCCGGCAGCCAGTCCGGCGCCGCGCGGATCGTCCTTCGGCAGCGGGACGATGTCCGTGACCTTCGCCCGGCTGTCCATCCGCGCGGACAGCTGGGTCAGGAGTTGCGCCACGACCGGTCCGCCCGCGGACGCCGTGAGTACTTCGGGTTGCGCCGAGTCGAGCACGATCGCGCCGTACGCGTCCCGGTCCTCGATCCGCTGCACGGCAGCCTGCCGATCCGGTACGGCGGTGATCTCGAAGCCGCCCGGCATCGCCTGGCCGAGCTGCGTCTTGACCTGCTCGACCGCAGGCGTCGGGCCGGACACCGCGATCGGGACGTTCCGCGGCTCGGACCGCGCGGACGGCCAGGCGAAGGCGATCAGGAACACCGTGAGGACCGCGGTCAACAGCACGATGACGGCGATCAGGGGCGGCCGGCGACGTTCGGCCGCGTGCGCCTCAGTGGTCATGGCGGGAACTCCTTCGACAAGAAAACCGAATAACCGTTCTTTATAGACTCGCGACGGCCTGGCGACTTGTCAAGAACGGACATTCGTTTTATGTTGCGAGCGTGCCGAAGGTCACCGAGGAGCACCGCCTGGCCCGCCGCGAGCAGATCGTCGCCGCGGCGCGTGCCTGCATGAACGCGGAGGGTTTCCACAAGACGACGATGGCCGACGTGATCCGCGAGTCCGGCCTGTCGGCGGGCGCCGTGTACGGCTACTTCAAGAGCAAGGAGGAGATCGTCGCGGCGATCGCCGAGGACGCCCTCGGCACGGTCGACGAGCTCTTCGAGAACCTGCTCGCCTCCGATGAGCCGCTCACCCCGCTGGCCGCGCTCGAAGCCACGATCGAGCACGTGGTGCGGGTCGCGACGACCCCACCCGGAGACGTCACCCGGGTCGCGGTGCAGGCCTGGGCCGAGGCGCTGCGCAACGACTCGATCCGCGAGGTCGCGAAGGGCAAGTACTGCCAGCTCCGCAACCATTTCGTGGTGATCGCCCGTCGTGCGCAGGCCGACGGCACCCTCGACCCGGACGTCGATCCCGAGCACGTCGCGCAGGTCATGTTCAGCATGATCCCGGGATTCGTCCTGCAGCGGCTGCTGATCGGCGACATCACTCCGGCCACCTACACGGCCGGCCTGCGGGCGCTCTTGCGCTCGTAGGGGGTGGACTTTCACCCACCCCGTACGGTGGTCCAGCACCATGGGTCGGTACGTCGTTGCTCCGTAGCGTCGACGGCATGAGAAAGCGGAAGCAGGAAGCAGTCGACGGGACCGGATACTCGGTCGTCCTGCAGGACGTACGACGGGTCTACGGCCGTGGCGGGAACACCGTCACCGCCCTCAACGGGATCTCGATGAAGTTCGCCCCCGGCACCTTCACCGCGGTGATGGGTCCGTCGGGTTCTGGCAAGAGCACGTTCCTGCACTGCGCGGCCGGGCTCGACCGGCCGACGTCGGGCACCGTGCTGATCGACGGCATGGCGCTGGCCGGGCTGAGCGAGCGCCGGCTGACCGAGCTCCGCCGCGAGCGGATCGGGTTCGTGTTCCAGTCGTTCAACCTGCTGCCTGCGTTGACCGTCTGGCAGAACGTCTGCCTGCCGCAGGAGCTCGACGGCCGCCGCGTGAACAAGGCCGCGGTCCGCCAGGTCCTGGAGCGCGTCGGCTTGTCTGACAAGCAGAGGAGTCGCCCGGGCGAGCTGTCCGGCGGCCAGCAGCAGCGCGTCGCGATCGCTCGCGCACTCGTCGCCCGTCCGGCGGTCATCTTCGCCGACGAGCCGACCGGCGCGCTGGACACGCAGACCGCGGCCGACGTACTCGAGCTGCTGCGTGAGCCGGTCCGCACCCAGGGCCAGACCGTCGTCATGGTCACCCACGATCCGGTCGCGGCGTCGTACGCCGACCAGGTCGTGTTCCTGGCCGACGGCGTACTCGCCGGCAGCCTTTCCGCGCCGACGGCCGAACAGGTCGCCGACCGGATGACCCACCTCGGTGCACGATCCAACCTGCAGGTGGTGGCGGGATGATGCGCCAAGCCATCCGTACCTTGCGGCACCGCAAGAGCGGATTCATCGCCACGTTCGTCGCGGTCGTCTTCGGTACGGCGATCGTGATGGCCTGCGGCGGCCTGATGGAGACCGGCATCCGCTCCAACGTCGAACCCCAGCGCCTGGCCGGCACCTCCCTGGTTGTCACCGGCAAGCAGTCCCACCTCCGCCCCGGCGAAGAAGATGCCACTCCCCTGCCGGAGCGCGTCGGCGTCCCCGTGGATGCCCTCGCCAAGATCCGTTCCACCCAAGGCGTTTCGTCCGCGGTCGGCGACTACACCTTCCCGGCCGTCGGCCCATCAGTTGCCGAGGGCCACAACTGGTCCAGCGCCGCGCTAGCTCCGTATCACCTCACCAGCGGGCACGCGCCACGCTCCGGCGAAGTAGTGGTTTCGTCCGGCAAGCCGGGCGATCACCTCACGCTGATCGTCAACGGCGACCCCAAGACCTTCACCGTCAGCGGGATCGCCCCGACAGCAGGCACCAACGCCTTCCTCTCCGACGACGACGCCGCGCAGCTCGTCCGCAACCCGGACCGCTTCGCCGACGTCGGCGTACAAGTTGCCCCCGGCGCCAACCTCGGCGACGTGAAGAAGAGCCTGGAGAAGCTGGACGGCAGCCTCACCGTCCGCCAAGGCGTCGACCGCGGCCTGGCCGAGCGCCCGGACGCCGAGTCCCACAAAACTGCGCTGATCGCAGTTGCCGGCTCCTTCGGCGGCATCGCGACCATGACGATGATGTTCGTCGTCGCCTCGACGCTGGCCTTGGCCGCGCAGCACCGCGAGCGCGAGTTCGCCCTCCTCCGCGGCATCGGCACGACGCCCGGCCAGGTCCGGCGGATGATCCTCGGCGAAGCATTACTCGTCTCGCTGCCGGCCGTTGCGGTCGGAGTCATCCCAGGCACCTTCCTGGGACGGTTCCTGTTCGACCAGCTCAGCACGCACGGCGTCGCGTCGCCGGTGATCCAGTTCTCGCAGGGTCTGATCCCGTTCGCCGCCGGCGCGGGCGCCGCCGTACTCGCAGCCATCGGTGCAGGCCTGATCGCGGCCCGGAAGTCCGCGAAGATCCGGCCGGTCGAGGCGCTCATGGAAGCGTCACTGCAGCGGAAGTGGTTCAGCTGGATCCGGCTGCTGTTCGGCCTGCTGTTCCTCGGTGGTGGGCTCGCGCTGCTGATCGTCACCGCGACGGTGATGACGGGACCGCTCGCGGCCTCGACCGCGGGTCCGTCGATCCTCTGCTGGGCGATCGGTGTCGCGTTGCTCGGGCCGTTCTGGACCAAGGTCGTGCTCGCGTTCTGGCGGTGGCCGATTCAGGCACTGACCCGGGTCAACGGTCGCCTCGCGATCCGCAACCTGTCGGCGCGATCCGTCGCGATGTCGGCTGCTGTCATGCCGGTCATGCTTGCCGTCGGCATCTCGACCGCCAACCTGTACATGCAGACCACGCAGGTTCACGCGTCCTCTGAGGCGTTCACGCGGGATCTGCGCGCAGACGCAGTACTGGTCTCGGACGCTGGTCTGTCGCCGGCACTGCTTCAGCAGGTTCGAAGCGTGCCTGGCGTGGCGAGCGCGTCGGCGTACGTCCGGAGCATCGGCGCGGTCGACGACCCGCGCAAGTCACCGTTCGACGAGGACGGTGCGCCGGTGATCGGCGTGGACGCCCAGGGCGCGAACGGTACGGCGCCGGTCCGGCTGACGAGCGGATCGCTCGCGGGGCTGACCGGTTCGACCGTGGCGATCCCGGATTACATGGCCACGAAGACCGGCCGTGGAGTCGGGTCGGAGGTCTCGATGACGATGGGCGACGGGACCCCGGTGAAGCTGCGGGTGGTCGCGACGTTCGCGGCGGAACGCGGGTACGAGACGATCATGATGCCGGCCTCGCTGGTCGCCGCTCACACGACGGACGGTCTGACGAAGCAGATCCTCGTTCGCGCCGCGCCGGATGCCGACGTACGACCGGGGCTTGCGAAGCTGGCGGCGGCTCATCCGACTGTCCAGGTGGCTGACCGCAGTACGTTGGTCGCCGCGAACGCCGAAGATCTGCAGACGCAGGCGTGGGTCAACTACATGCTCGTCGGAATGCTGATCGCGTACACCGCCGTCTCGGTCGTGAACACGCTCGTGTCGTCGACCCTGCGCCGCCGCCGCGAGTTCGCGCTCCAACGCCTGACCGGCTCGACCCGATTCCAGGTCCTCCGCATGCTGTGGACCGAAAGCACTCTGGTCACCCTCGCCGGAGTCACGCTGGGCACCGCAGTAGCTCTGGCCTGCCTGCTCCCCTTCTCCGCGAAGGTCTCCAACAGCGCACTCCCCACCGGCCCCCTCTGGATCTACGGCGTCATCGTCGCCGCCGCCACGATCCTGACGTTCGGCTCAACCCTCGTCCCCGCAACCACAACCCTCCGCCACGCCCCGACCCAACCCAGCTACAACGACTAGTTACCGGGCCGGCGTAGGTTCGGCCACCGGCTGGAGGGCGATCGTGGTGGCCTGGACGATGGCGGCGTTGGTGCGGATCCAACTGGAGAGGACTACCTGGAGGTCCTCGAGGTCTCGTTCCTCGAGGATCACTCCGGGGACCGGCACGCTCGCGCCGAGTTCGGCGAGGACCGGGCGGAGGTGCTGGTCGGCGAGCAGCTTGTGGCTCGGGGCAGCGGAGACGGTGACCGGTACGACGACGGATCCGGCCAGCGCCGAAGGACGCAGTACGTCGAGGAAGCTCTTCAGGAGACCGGTGTAGCTGCCCTTGTAGACCGGCGTGGCGACCACGATCACCGATGCCGACGACACCAGGTCGACCGCGCTCTCCAGTGCCGCGTGGTCCTCCTCGCCGGCGCGATCACCCTGGAAGATCGCCGGTGCGAACGTCACCAGGTCGATCAGCTCGTCGATCCGGTACGGCGTACCGAGCTCGGAGGCGAGCAACTCCGCGACCGACGCCGCCGCGGCCGCCGTCCGCGAACCGGCCCGTGGATTGCCGACCACCGTGACCACGGACTGCGGCCAGACCGGCGCATCCTGGGGCACGACCTGCGACTCGAACGCGACTGAGGGCATCTGACCCAACTCCTGAGGCATCGGCAGTGATACCTCGAGCGTAGTCAAAGTCGAGCGCGCTACTTGACTTTCTCAGGATCTGAACGCCCGCGCAGCTTCACGACCACGAACCAGACCACGGCTGCGACCGCGCCGGCGATCACCACCTTCTGGAACACCCCGACCGACGACTCGACCAGATGCCACCGCTCACCGAGCTGGTAACCGGCCAGGATCAGCACCGAGTTCCACACCAGGCTCCCGAGCGCGGTCAACGGCAGGAACAGCGCGACCCGCATCCGCTCCACCCCGGCCGGCACCGAGATCAGGCTCCGGACGACCGGAACCAGCCGCCCGATCAGCACCGCCTTGGGACCGTGCCGCAGGAACCACTCCTCGGCCTTGTCGACGTCAGCGACCTTCACCAACGGCAGCTTGCCGGCGATCGCGCGAGTCCGATCCCGCCCGAGCGCCCGGCCCACGCCGTACAAGGCGAGCGCACCGACGACCGACCCCAGCGTGGTGAACACGATCGCGCTGACCAGCCCGAGATCGCCGCGCGCCGCCGCGAACCCGGCCAGCGGCAGGATCACCTCACTCGGCAACGGCGGGAAGAGATTCTCCAGCGCGACCGCCAGCCCGGCACCCGCCGGTCCCATTCGCTCCATCAGATCGATCGCCCACCCGGCCACTCCACCGGTCGGCTCCTGCGTCGCCTGCAGCGCGGTCATCATCACCTGATTCGTCGTCGTCATCATGGGTGCGACGCTAGGTCGCGGATGCGCCGCACACACTGGAGCCACCCACCGTACCGACCGGGGGAAAACCCCCGCTGTGAAAGGATTGACCGCCGATAGAAAGGGTTCTGATGACAGTCGAGCACGCTCCCCGGATCAGTACGCACCCGTCGCGCGAGGAGCTCGGCCGGGCCGCAGCCGCAGCAGCCGCCGAGCAGATCCGCAAGGCGATCGCAACGACCGGACGCGCGCGGATCATGCTGGCCGCCGCGCCGAGCCAGACTGCGACGCTCGCGGCCCTCGCCGTGGAGCCGGACATCGACTGGACCCGCGTCGAGTGCTTCCACATGGACGAGTACGTCGACCTGTCGCCGGACGCCCCGCAGTCGTTCCGGAACTGGTTGCACCGGAGCTTCCTCGATCAGGTGCCGCAGGCAACCTTCCACTCGATGGCGCCCGAAGCCGGCCCGGACGGCTACGCCGACCTGATGGGCGACGAGCCGTTCGACCTCGTCCTGTTCGGCCTCGGCGTCAACGGCCACTTGGCCTTCAACGACCCGCCCGCCGACTTCGACGACCCGCGCGCCGCGAAGATCGTCGCGCTGGACGAGACCAGTCGCCGCCAGCAGGTCGACGAGGGCAACTTCGCCACGATGGACGACGTACCCACCCACGCCGTCACGGTGACGATCCCCCGTCTCCTCAACGCGCAGGCTCTCATCGGCTCGGTCCCCGGATCAGTCAAGCGACAGGCCGTCCACGACACCCTGACGCAGCCGATCAGCCCCGACTACCCCGGTACGGCGCTGCGCACCCACGCCGACGTACAACTCTTCCTCGACACCGAATCAGCCGACGCCGAGGTGTAGACCGCCCGAGGCATCGACGACCTGGCCCGTGATCCAGCGCGCTTCGGACGAGGCCAGGAACGCGACCACCTCGGCGACATCCTCACCGCTGCCCAGCCGACCGAGCGCGGTGTGACTGACGATCAGCTCCGACAACCCCGGAGTCTCGAAGATCGCCCCGTTCGCCTCGGTCCGGGTCGCGCCCGGCGCCACCGCATTCACGGTGATGCTCCGACGACCAAGCTCTTGCGCCAGCGTCCGCGTCATCGTCTCCACCGCACCCTTGGTCATCGCGAACGAGGTCTGCGTCGGGTTCGCCATCCGGGTCGCGACCGACGAGACCGAGATGATCCGCCCGCCGTCTGCCAGCACCGGGAGCAGCCGCTGGATCAGGAAGTACGGCGCGCGCACGTTCACCGCCATCAACCGATCGAACGCTTCCACCGAGTCCGTACCGATCGGCCCGGCCGGCGGCGCCGCGGCGTTGTTCACCAACACGTCCAGCCGCCGACCCGACAGCCCCGCAGCCAGTTGCTCAACCACGGCGTCGGCATCCCCCGGCACACCAAGCTCGGCCCCGATCACGAACCCGCGACCGCCGATCCGCTCGAGTGTTTCCTCGGCGCCGGCCTTGTCCTGGTTGTAGTGCACGGCCACCTCGGCCCCCGCCGCAGCCAGCCGCTCCGCGATCGCCCGCCCGATGCCGCGCGACGCACCCGTCACCAACGCAACCCTGTCATTCATGTTAGAAACTATCATATTGTTAGTATCTACCACATGAGCTTGAGGGACCGCCAGCGCGCCGACACCCGGCAACGCATCCAGCGCCAGGCGCTCCGCCTGTTCAGTGACCAGGGGTACGACGCGACCACGGTCAACCAGGTCGCCGACGCGGCCGGCGTCTCCGCGATGACCGTCTACCGGAACTTCCCCACCAAGGAAGACCTCGTCCTGTACGACGACTTCGACCAACTGGCCGCAACCTCGATCGCGGACCTCCCGCAGACCGGCCCCCTCACCGACCGCATCGGCCGCGCCGTCCTCGCCACCCTCGACCAGGCGAGCACGGACCTCCTCCTCGTCCGTCTGCAACTGATGATCTCGACCCCGGCCCTGCAAGCCCGCCACCTGGACAGCCAGTTCCGCCTGCAGAACGCGTTCGTCACAGCAATCTGCGCCGACGACCCCACCCTCGAGTACGCCGCCCAAGCAGCCGCCAGCGCCTGCCTCGGCGTAACCCACGTCGCACTGCTCCACTGGGCCGCCGCCAACGGCGAACCCAGCCTGCCCAACCTCTTCCGCGAGGCCTTCGCGGCCACCTTCGGGCACACGCTCTGAACAGCGTGAAAAGTGAGGAATCGGGTTATATTCCTGGTATGGCAACTACGTTCGAGGTGTTGGCGGAGCCTCGGCGCCGGGACATCCTCGATCTGTTGCGGGCCGGCGAGCGACCCGTCGGCGAGCTTGTCGACGCGCTGTCCCTCAGCCAGCCCGCGGTGTCGAAACATCTGAAGGTACTGCGCGACGCCGGGCTGGTGGAGGTCCGTCACGACGCCCAGCGCCGCTGGTACCGCCTCCGCCCGGCGCCGCTGGCCGAGGTCGACGCCTGGCTGGCGCCGTACCGCGACCTGTGGCGCGACCGCCTCGACGCGCTCGAAGCGCATCTCGACCAGATGGATTAGTGCTCGGCCACGTCGAAGACGTTGCCTTCCGGGTCGGCCAGCGTGATCCAGTGCGTGCCGTACTCGGTGTGCTCGTCGACACGCTTGGCGCCGAGCCCGACGATGCGGTCGACCTCGGCGGCCCAGTCGGTCGCGGCGAGGTCGACATGCAGCCGGTTCTTGCCGTTGCGCGGCTCGGGGACCTGCAGGAACATCAGCGTCGGCCCGTCCGCGGCCCGGTTCACGGTCGCGAAGAACTCGTTGCCGTCAGCATCGACCTCGGTGGAGAGGACGCCGGCCCAGAAGGCGGCCAGCGTCGCCGCGTCGGCGCAGTCGAAGGCGATGTTCTCGAGGGAAATGGACACGATTCAGCCTTTCAGGGAAGGGATCTGCCGGATCGGCCAGCAGACTTCGGTTCGGTAGTCGGCCGGATCGGGCACGTCGCCCGGGCCGATCGGGTAGAGCTCACGGATCGGGCCGGGTGCGACCTCGCAGTACTCCGCGACGTGGCTGCCGAGTGCGCCGTACGTGCGGTCGAAGTCGGTCAGTGGCCCGACGTGGACGGCGATCGCGAAGTACCCGCCGGGGAGGTCGACGAGCTCCACCCCGTCGGCCGGCGCCTGGTCGGGCGCGACCGGGAGGAAGGCGACGACCTCGCCCTTGTCGTCGGTGAAGAACTCGTCGCTGTACGTCGCTCCCGCGGTCGCGCGGATGTCGCGGCCCACCTCGTCGAGCCGCCCGAAGGCGTAGCCGCACCAGGGGCCGATCTCGTCCCGCAGCACCTGTCCGCGGACGCCGTACGCACGGAACGACGGGATGAACCGGTACTCGACGTCGAGGACCGGCTGACCGGGGGTGAGCAGCTCGCGTAGTGACACGACGACGTCGCGGGTGTGCTGGAGCTCCTGCTCCATCCGCTCGAGGTGCGCGCGCAGGCGTTCCTCCCGGGCCGCGCCGTCGCCGGCGTCGACCACGGCTTGTACGTCGGCGAGCGGCATTCGCAGTTCGCGTAACCGGCGGATCAGCTGCGCGGTGTCGACCTGCGCGGTGCTGTAGCGCCGGTAGCCGGACGAGGCGTCGACCGAGGCCGGCGCGAGCAGGCCGATCTCGTGGTAGTGGTGCAGAGTCTTCACACTCAGATGCGTCAGGCGGGAGAACTCCCCCACCGTCACCGTCGCCGTCATGCGACAAGCTTCCACCCTCCGGTAACCGGAGGGTCAAACCGAACTGCCCACCTGGAGGTTTCTCCAGGTGGGCAGTCGTCGAACAGGTTCAGATCAACCGCGGTAGCGGCCGATTACCTTTGAGAAGTCCCAGGGGTTCTGGGAGATGCCGGAGCAGCTGTCGGCGCTGCCGCCTGTGCACGGACGGTCGCGGTTGGCCGACCAGAACGTGAAGCGGGCCAGGTGGTGCTCGGACGCGTACGACAGGATCGACTCGAAGTCGGACAGGTTCACCCGCTCACCGGCGTTGTCGGTGTTCCCGTTCATCGACGAGATACCGATCTTCCGGTACGCCGCGTCGTCGCTCAGCCCGTACGCCGCCTTCACCTGGTTCTTCAGCCCGTCGGCCGCCTGCCGCGTCAGCGTGCCCATGTTGTTCGACCCGCCACCGAAGTCGAACGGCATGATCACCCACCCGTCCAGGTTCAGCCCGGACGCCGCGCCACGGTGGATCAGGTCCTGCCCGTTGCCGTCCGGCCCGGACGTCGTCGTACCGAACGTCAGGTACGTCGTGATCCCGGCGTTGTTCTGCTCGATGATCTTCAGCGCGTCGATGACCTTCTGCCGGACCGCCGGCTGAGCCACCTCCTGGTCCTCGATGTCGATGTCGATCGCCTTCAGCGACAGCGCGTTGATCACCTTCTGGTACGCCGCCGCGAGCTCACTCGCCGACCCGCAGCTCTGCCCCAGCTTGTTCCCGGACCAGCCGCCGAACGACACCACGACGTCGCCGCCGTTGGACCGGATCGTGTTGATCGCCTGCTGGTCCGCGCCACCGGTCAGCGGCCGGCCGCCGTCCCACTGAGGGTTGCAGTACCCGTTGGACAGGATGAACGCCATCGTGAACCACTTCACCCCGGACGCGTTCATCACGGTCGCCGGGTTCGGCGGGTCACCCCAGCCCTCGTACAGGTACGGCGCTGCCGCCATCGGCGCACCACCCGTCGGCGGCGGACCGTCGTCGGAGGCCGGGGCGTTCCACTTCTGGTTCGCCGCCCCCGTGCAGCTCCACAGCTGCAGCGGCGTACCGTTCGCGGAATTGTTGCCGGTGACATCGAGACACTTGTTCGCCTGCGGGTTCACCAGATCGCGTCCGGCAGTGTAGGTCCACTGCTGCGCGGCGCTGCCGTTACAGGTCCACAGCTGGACGCGAGCGCCGTTGGCCACGGATCCGCCCGACACATCCAGACACTTGCCGAGGGCCCGCAATGTCCCGTCACTGGACCGGCTCCACTGCTGTGCACCCGTGCCGTTGCAGTCGTACAGCTGGACCGCCGTACCGTCCGCGCTGTTCGCGGCCGCCACGTCCGCACATTTCCCGGCCAGCCCGGTGATCGCACCGGTCGCCGCCTGCGCCGGAGTTGCCGTCATCAACAGACCGGCGCCGAGCACCAGTGCCCCGACTACTGCCGCCACGCGCTTCATGACACGCTCCACTTCTGGTTCGCGGCACCGGTGCAGCTCCACAGCTGCAGCGGCGTACCGTTCGCGGAATTGTTGCCCGTGACATCGAGACACTTGTTCGCCTGTGGATTCACCAGATCTCTCCCGCTCGTGTAGGTCCATTGCTGGGCGGCGCTGCCGTTGCACGAATACAGCTGTACCTTCGCCCCGTTGGCGACGGAGCCGGCGTTGACGTCGAGGCACTTGCCGAGGGCACGGATCGTCCCGTCACCGGGCCGGTCCCACTGCTGCGCCGTCGTACCGTTGCAGTCGTAGAGCTGCACCGCCGTACCGTCCGCGCTGTTGGCTCCCGCGACGTCGATGCACTTGCCGCCGAGGCCGGTGATCTGACCGCCGCCGCCACCGCCGCCGCTCTGGTTCCCGGACCAGGTGAACGTCGCCGAGGTCTTGGTCGGAAGCGTGTAGGTGAAGGACTGGGAGCCCCAGTTCACCCGCACCGACTGCGAGCTGCCGGTGGTGTTGAACGCGATCAGCGCCTTCGAACCGTCCGGGTTCTTCCAGGCCACGTTCTTCACCGAGCCGTTCGCGGTCGAGTCGATCCGCAGCGCGCCCGGCTTCACGAACTTGGTCAGGTGGCCCATCGTGTAGTACTCGACGGTCTTGGTGACCTGACCGCGCTGGCTGTCGTTGCGGTGCACGGTGACGAGTCCGGTGCAGACGTTGCAGCCGGAGCCGACGTACGGCAGGTGGTTCTCATCCAGCGCGATACCCCACTTGACCCACGACTTGTCCCAGTTGCGGGTGTAGTCGATCAGGTTGTTCATGTCCTCGACCTGCTGGTTCGCGATCCAGGTCCCGCCCGAGTGCTCGGTCATGTACGCGTTCACGTTCGGGTACTGGTTGTGGATCTGCGTCTGCAGGTTCACGTCACCGCCGTACCCGTGCCAGGCGATCCCGCCGAAGTTCGGATCGTTGCGCAGCGCAGCGTCCGCGATCGGGACCGAACCGAGGTCGTTGTAGTTGCCCCAGTTGTAGTCGAGGATCAGCACCTTGGTCGTCAGCCCGGCGGCATGCAGCGCCGGCATCAGGTTGTTCTTGGTGAACTCGAGCAGCCCGGAGCCGTTCCAGTTCATCGATGCGTAGCCGGTGCTGTCGGTACCGCAACAGGTCGGCTCGTTCTGCACCGAGACGTAGTCGATGTGGTTGCCCTGGGCCTCGTTCTGCTGCAGGTACTTGACGAAGTACTGCGCGTACATCGGGTAGTACTCGGCCTTCAGCCAGCCGCGGTGGACGAAGTCGTTGTTGTCCTTCATCCAGGCCGGCGCGCTCCACGGCGAGCCCATCACCTTGACCGCCGGGTTGAGCTGCCGGGCCTGCTTGGTCAGCGGTACGACGTCCGCCAGGTCGTGCTGGATGCTGAAGTCGTTCAGGTCGCAGCAGGTGTCGTCGAACGAGTAGTTGAACCGGGCCAGGTCGGAGGCGCCCATCGGGTTGCGGATGAAGGCCAGGCCGATCCCGTCGACCGGGTCGAACAGGTCCTTCATCACCTGGTTGCGGGTCGCGGCCGAGATCGTGTTGCTGCTGTTCAGCAGCCAGGCGGAGCTGTCGGCGAACGAGGCGCCGCCGCCCTCGAAGGACTGGTACGTCGTGTTCTCGTTGACCGTGATCGTCTGGTTCGCCGATCCGCCGGCCGGGCCGAAGGCGACCGGGGTCTGCTGCTGCAGGCCGCGGGTGACGTTCTGGCCGGCGCTGTCGTTGGTGGTGGTCAGCCAGATGTTGACCTGCTCGCCGGCGGCCTGCGCCGGTGGAGCGGTGCCGATGCCGATTCCGGCGGCGGCCGCGCAGAGCGCAGCGACCACGAGCGGCAGGAAGCGTTTCATGGGGCGGTTCTCCCTTTGTATAAAGGAGTTTGGGGCGGTGTAGTTGCCGCGTCTGCCCGCGCCGCAACTGGTGGTCAGCAAGAGGTAACCATCCGTGCAAACCGGTGTCAACGTCGAAACCGAGACTTTTTTCAGATCTTTTATTTAGTCCCGGGGTTGACCTGAGAGCGTTCTCACGGCACGCTGCCGTCCAATTCCTGTCCTCATTCAGACGCCCCCGGAAATGAGGTACTCATGAAGCGTCCCCGCATGCTCGCGTTCCTCGCGATCGGTGCCGCACTCGCCGGCACCGCGCTCCTCCAGCCTGCAGCCACAGCGCATCAGCAGGCCGCTGCCGCCACCACGGCAACGATCTGGGAGGACAACTTCGACGGCCCCTCCGGCCAGGCCCCCGACCCCGCCAAGTGGCGGTACGACATCGGCGGCAGCGGCTGGGGCAACGACGAACGCGAGTACTACACCAACAGCACCCGCAACTCCGCGCTCGACGGCAACGGCAACCTGGTGATCACGGCCCGGCAGGAGAACGCCGGCTACCAGTGCCACTACGGACCGTGCCAGTACACGTCGGCCCGGCTGCTGACCGCACAGACCTTCACCCAGACGTACGGCCGGTTCGAGGCGCGGATCAAGATCCCGCGCGGACAGGGGATCTGGCCCGCGTTCTGGATGCTCGGCGGCGGCAACTGGCCGAACGACGGCGAGATCGACATCATGGAGAACATCGGCCGCGAGCCCGCGACCGTGCACGGCACGATCCACGGACCGGGGTACTCCGGCGCCGGCGGGATCGGTGCCGCGTACAACCATCCGAACGGCTGGTCGTTCGCCGACGACTTCCACACGTTCGCGGTCGACTGGGCCCCGGACTCGATCACCTGGTACGTCGACGGCGTGCAGTACGAGCGCCGTACGCCAGCCGATCTGAACGGGAACACCTGGGTCTTCAACCACCCGTTCTTCATGATCCTGAACCTCGCGGTCGGCGGCTACTGGCCGGGCTACCCCGACGGTACGACGCAGATGCCGCAGACGATGACCGTCGACTACGTTCGCGTCTCCACGCTCGGCAGCTCCGGCGGAGGCGGCTCGCAGATCAGCGGCCTGGCCGGCAAGTGCCTCGACGTCGCCGGCGCGAACGCAGCGGACGGTACGACGGTCCAGCTGTACGACTGCAACGGTACGAACGCCCAGAAGTGGAGTCGCCCCGGCGACGGCACGATCCGTGCCCTGGGCAAGTGCCTCGACGTCGCGAACGCCGGTGTTGCCGACGGCACCAGAGTGCAACTGGCGACCTGCAACGGCAACGCGGCCCAGCAATGGACCTACACAGGTGGACACGACCTGGTGAATCCACACGCCAACAAGTGCCTCGATGTCACCGGCAACAACTCCGCCAACTCGACCCCGACGCAGGTCTGGACCTGCACCGGCGGAGCGAACCAGAAGTGGACCGTCTAACGAGGTAGCGCGCCACCGTCGCGCAACAACCGCACCACCGGAAGGGTCGCGGCGCCGAGTGCTACGGCGTCGCGGCCCAGCTCGCACAGCACGATCGACACCTGCGCGTACGGCCGCCGGAGCGCGTGCTTGCCCACCTCGGCGCGCAGCTCGTCCAGGTGCTTCTCACCGAGCAGCAGACCGGCCCAGCCGCCGAGGACGATGCGCTCGGGGTTGACGAGGTTGACCAGGTTGGCGAATCCCGCCGCCAGGTAGCCGATAGTGTCCGCGATGATGGTTGCCGCCGGCTCCGAGGTCGACGACAGCAGCTCGACGAAGGCGGTCTCCTCGTCACCCTCGACCAGCCCGCCGGCCTCACGGTACCGATCGAGAACGCCTTCCGCGCCGACGTACGCCTCGAGACAGCCGAGCGCGCCGCAGCGGCACTGGCGGCCGCCGTACACGATCGTCATGTGGCCCCACTCGCCCGCGCTGCTGCGAGTGCCGCGGTAGCTGGATCCACCGGCTACAAGGGCGGAGCCGACACCGGAGCCGACCAGCGCGACGACCGCATCGGTCGCGCCGCGGCCCGCACCGAAGTACATCTCGGCCTGTCCGAGCATGTTGGCGCCGTTGTCGACGTGCACCGGGATATCGGTGCCCTCAGCAAGCATCTCGGCCAGCGGAACGGCTTCCCAGCCGAGGGTCTGCGCATCGACGATCGCGTTGTCCTCGACCACGCCGGCGACCGCGACGCCGAGCCCGAGAACCTGCGAAGATTGGACGCCGGACGACGCGATGACGCTCGAAAGCCCTTCCAGTACGTGCTTCACGACCTCTGCGGGCGTCGGCGAGCTGATCGGGTGATCGGCGCGGGCAAGCACGTTCATCGCGAGGTCGAACAGCTCTACCCGGACACGGGTCTCGCCGACCTCGGCGCCGACGACGTACCGGAACGTCGGTGCGACCCGTAGCAACACGCGCGGGCGGCCGCCCTCGGACTCGACCGAGCCGGCCTCCTCGACCACGCCCTCGGTGATCAGCTCGGCGACCAGGTTGCTCACGCTCGCGGCGCTGAGCGACGTCCGCACGGTGAGCTCCTGGCGGCTCAGCGGACCCTCGCGGTAGATGCTGGTGAGGATCACCGAGCGGTTGGACCGGCGCATGTCACGCACCGTGGTCCGGCGTACTTCCATCCTTACCTCACCCTGCCCGGCCCCGTGCGGGCCACTCGAACCCGAGTCCATCATGCCGTCCGGCAGCACGGAAGAGCTCCCTTCTTCCAGGTCGTGAACTAAGACTCGATTCGTTACCGCTCCGTGATTGACGGTGACTTGCGGCTCGGCTTTGATCTACGGAACCGCTTCCGAAACCGGTTCCGACCGGTTGATCCGCCCAGCACCCCGACCGCCCGAGGGGAGATTCAGCGTGTCCATCACCATCGCCGATGTCGCGGCCCGTGCCGGTGTCAGCAAGACCACCGTGTCGCGCGTCCTCAACGGCAAGGGCGAGCTGGACCTCCGCACCGCCGAGCGCGTCCGCCAGGTGATCGAGGAGCTCGGCTACGTGCCGAGCGCCCGCGCGGTCGGCCTGGCCCGCGGCCGGACCCGGATCGTCGGAATGCTGGTCCCGTCGCTCACCTGGCCCTGGATGGGCGAGGTGCTGCAGGGCGCGGTCGACGTGGTCGAGAGCGAGGGGTACGGCCTGCTGCTGTTCACCTTCAACCGGGGTGCGGAATCCATGCAGCAGTTCGCCTCCCAGGTCTCGTCGCAGTCGTTCGACGGCCTGCTGGTGATCGAGCCGGAAGGCACGCTCACCTTCATCGAGCAACTCCACGCGCGTGGTCTGCCGGTGGTCCTGATCGACGACCGCGACAAGCGCCCGCAGTTCCCGTCCGTCGCCACCACGAACTACGCCGGCGGCGAGTCCGCCGCCCGGCACCTGCTGGAGCTCGGTCGCCGCCGGCCACTGGTGATCACCGGCGTCGAGCGCTTCGGCTGTACCCACGAACGCCTGGACGGCTTCCGCGACACCTACGCGCAGGCCGGTATCGAGCTCGACCGGAGACTCGTGTTCGAAGGCGATTTCACCCATGAGAGCGGACGCCGCGGCGTCCAGTACGCGCTCGACGAACGACTCGACTTCGACGCGGTCTTCGCGCACAACGACCTGTCCGCCGGCGGTGCCATCCAGGCCGTCCGGGAGACCGGGCGGAACGTGCCGAACGACGTGTCGGTGGTCGGGTTCGACGACATCCCGTACGCCGAACACACCGAGCCGCCGCTGACCACGGTGCATCAGCCGATGCGCCAGATGGGTCAGGCCGCGGCCCGGATGCTGATGGGGTACTTCGGCGGCACGCCGCTGCCCGAGACCCCGCAGGTGCTGCCGACGACGCTGATCGTCCGCAGCTCAACCGCCCCGAAAGTCGATTCCCGGACCAGACCCGCCCCGAAACACCGGTCCCGCTAGAAGACTCCGGCGGCGGGACAGCTGCCCCTGTTCCGCCGCCGGCGTACCTCCCGACACCGAACCGATATGGCGTTCGCTCTTCCGATGAGAGCGTTCTCACGCCACGATGCACTGGCCCACCGGCTCAGGGTGGGCCATCCGCCAACAGATGCACAGGAGGAACCGATGCGAGCACGACGTACCGTCGCGCTGGCCCTCACGGGCTTGCTCGCGGCAGCCACGCTGGCTGCCTGCAGTAACGGGGACGGGAAGACCGAAAGCAGCGGGTCGAGCAGTGGCGCGACCGTGCTGAACATCGGCATGCCGAACGGGCCGCAGACCGAGAACCACAACCCGTTCCTCGGCTCCTCCGCCGGCGCCTCGTTGGGCTACCGCTGGATGATCTTCGAGCCGCTGGTGATGATCAACGGGATCAAGCCGACCGAGCCGGGCAAGCCGTGGCTGGCGACCGAGTGGAAGTGGGACGCCAACTACACCAAGCTCTCGCTGACCGTCCGGGACGGCGTGAAGTTCTCCGACGGCCAGCCGATGACCGCCGACGACGTCGCGTACTCGTTCGAGCTGCGGAAGAAGTACGACGGCCTGAACCAGGACGCGATCCCGTACGGCACGATCACCGCGTCCGGCAACAAGGTGGACCTGACCTTCACCCGGTCGCAGTTCACCAACCAGAACAAGATCCTGACCGTCTTCGTGGTCCCGAAGCACCAGTGGTCCACGCTCAAGGACCCGACCCAGGACACGCTGAAGAACCCGATCGGCACCGGCCCGTACACGGTCAAGTCGTTCACCCCGCAGACCACCACGCTGACGTTGCGGGACTCGTACTGGCAGGACCTCCCGAAGGTCAAGGAGCTGCGGTACACGTCGTACAACGACAACAACGCGCAGACCACCGCGCTGGCCAACGGCTCGTCGGAGTGGAGCTTCGTCTTCGTCCCGAACGTCAAGGCCGTCTACCAGGACAAGGACCCGAAGAACCACAAGCTCTGGTTCCCGGCGAACCTCGGTATCCACGGTCTGTGGATCAACACCACCAAGAAGCCGTTCGACAACCCGGCCCTGCGCCGGGCGATGAACCTGGTGATCAACCGCGACGACATCTTCAACCAGGGTGAGGCCGGCTACTTCTACCCGAAGGTCGAGTCCGTCACCGGGATCCCGACCCCGGCCGGTGACTCGTTCATCGCCCCGGAGTACAAGGACAAGAAGCACGCGGTCGACGTCGACGGCGCGAAGAAGGAGCTCACCGACGCGGGCTTCAAGCTCGAGGGCGACGTACTGAAGGACCCGACCGGCAAGCCGGTGACGATCACGCTGACCGACCCGGCCGGCTGGTCCGACTACATCACCGACCTGGAGATCATCAAGGACAACCTGTCCACGATCGGCATCAAGGCGACCGTCGACAAGGCCAACCAGGACGCGTGGTTCAAGAACATCGACGAGGGCAACTTCGACGCCGCGATGCACTGGACCAACGGCGGCGCGACGCCGTTCGACATCTACCAGAACATCATGGACGGCAAGATCCTGAAGCCGGTCGGCAAGGGCGGCGTGAGCGGCAACTACGGCCGGTTCAACAGCCCGGAGGCGACCAAGGCGCTGGACCAGTACGCCAACGCCGCGGACGACGCGACCCGCACGACGGCGCTGAACACGCTGCAGAAGATCATGGTCGAGCAGATGCCGATCATCCCCACCTCGGCGTCCAACGTCGGCGGTCTCTACAGCACGAAGAACTGGGTCGGCTGGCCCGATGAGCAGAACCAGTACGGGCCGGCGCAGCCGACCCAGCAGAACGCTCTGCAGATCATCCTCAACCTGAAGCCCGCCGGCAGCCAGTGATTCGGACCGCGGGGCCCCGGGGGCCCCCCGGCGCCCCGGGCCCCCCCATTGAGAACCCAGACGGGCACCGCGACCCGGGGAGGTAAGGGGGGGGGAGGCCGCAAGGAAAACATACCGGGAAGAC
>NZ_JBHXSQ010000003.1:1299334-1428952 GCF_042715335.1 Kribbella sp. NPDC058693 | reverse complement strand
GGCCGGCGCCGCCTACCCCGCCTCCCCCTCTGCCTACCACCCACAACCTCACCCCCCCCGGCCCCCAGTTATGCGCCCCGCGGCGCCAGGGTCTCCCCCTGGCGCCGCGGACCCACGATTGGAGACCCATGACGGTCACCGAGACCGAGGTCGTTCTGGAGGCGGAAGGCCTCACGAAACACTTCCCGGTACGACGGGGCGTCCGCGATCTGCTGTCCCGCGAGCACAAGGTCGTGCACGCGGTCGACGACATCAAGCTCACGCTCCGCCGGGGCCGGGTGACCGCGCTGGTCGGCGAGTCCGGATCGGGCAAGTCGACGGTCGCGCGGCTGATGGCCCAGCTGTACGGGCGGACGGCCGGTGACATCCGGCTGCACGGCGAGTCGGTCACGGTGCGCGGCGGCCGCAAGTTCCGCGCGTATGCGCGCCGCGTGCAGATGATCTTCCAGGACCCGTTCGCCTCGCTGAACCCGACGCACACCGTCCGGTACCACCTGACCCGGTCGTTGAAGATCCACGGTCGCGCCGGCGAACTCGAGCAGAACCTCCGCGACCTGCTGGAGCGCGTGCAGCTCACGCCGCCCGAGCGGTACCTCGACAAGTTCCCGCACGAGCTGTCCGGTGGCCAACGGCAACGGGTTTCGATCGCCCGCGCGCTCGGCGCCGATCCCGAGGCGCTGCTCGCGGACGAGCCCGTCTCGATGCTCGACGTCTCGATCCGCCTCGGCGTACTCAATCTCCTGCGTGACCTGAAGGAACGGCTCAACCTCGCCATCCTCTACATCACCCACGACATCGCGTCCGCTCGGTACTTCGCCGACGAGACCCTGGTGATGTACGCCGGACGCCTGGTCGAGGGCGGCGAATCGGAAACCGTCACGCAGCACCCGGCCCACCCGTACACGCAACTGCTGATCGACAGCGCGCCCGACCCCGACCGCCTCGGCGAGCTCAGTACGCCGGAGGACCAGGCCGGCGGCGAACCGCCCAGCCTGATCGCACCGCCGACCGGCTGCCGGTTCCACCCGCGCTGCGTGCACGCGATGCCGAAGTGTTCGACCGAGCTGCCGCCCCGCTTCGAGCTGCCCGCCCAGGGTCACTGGGCCGCGTGCTGGCTCTACGAGGAAGGGGCTACTCGATGAAGTTCCTCCTGCAACGGCTGGCGTTCTACGTCTTCACCGCGTGGGCCGCGCTGACCATCAACTTCTTCATCCCGCGACTGATCCCGGGCGACCCGGTCACCTCGCTGATCAACAAGTTCCAGGGCCAGATGAGCACCGAGGCGATCAACTCGCTGTACGTGCTGTTCGGCCTGGACAAGAACGCGTCGCTCTGGAGCCAGTACGTCGACTACTGGGGTCAGGTGTTCCACGGCGACCTCGGGCTCTCGTTCACGTTCTTCCCGACGCCGGTCGCGGACATCCTCAAGCAGAGCCTGCCGTGGACGATCGCGCTGGTCGGCATCACGACGTTCGCCAGCTTCATGATCGGTACGTCGCTCGGCGTCATCGCCGGCTGGCGGCGCGGCTCGATCATGGACGGCTTGTTGCCGGTGACAACCTTCCTGTCGTCGATCCCGTACTTCTGGCTCGGTCTGCTCGCGATCACGCTGCTGGCCGGTCCGGACAGCTTCTTCCCGTCGTCCGGCGGGTACGAACCCGGTCTGGTGCCGGGCTGGACCGCGGAGTTCATCGGCAGCGCGATCCAGCACAGTCTGCTGCCGGCGCTGACGATCCTGATCTCGTCGGTCAGCGGCTGGATCCTGACCATGCGGAACATGATGGTGACGGTCGCTTCGGAGGATTACATCACCGTCGCGCATGCGAAGGGCCTCTCCGAGCGGCGGGTGATGGTCAGCTACGCCGCCCGCAACGCTCTGCTTCCGAACGTCTCCGGCTTCGCGTTGTCGCTCGGCTTCATCGTCGGCGGCACGCTGCTGGTCGAGATCGTCTTCTCGTACCCGGGCATCGGCTACAACCTGTTCCAGGCCGTCGGCGCCAAGGACTATCCGCTGATGCAGGGCGTCTTCCTGGTGATCACGCTGTCGGTCCTGGTCGCCAACCTGCTGGCCGATGTTGCTTACCTGCTGCTCGACCCGCGTACCCGGAAGGAGGGCTGACGTGTCCGCACCAACCAGCACCATCACCGCGGTCACCCCGGAAGGGCCGGAAGTCGCGGCTGTTCCCGCCAAGCGCCGCCGGCTGCGGTTCATCGCGAACCCGAAGGCCGCGACCGGCCTCGTCGTACTCGCGTTCTTCTGCCTGATCGCGATCATCGGCCCGTGGATCGCGCCGTTCGACCCGTCGGCGCGCAGCAGTGACCTGATCCAGCCGCCGTCGGGCAAGCACTGGTTCGGTACGACGCACCTCGGCCAGGACATCTTCAGCCAGGTTCTCGTCGGCACGCGTGGGGTGATGTTCGTCGGCCTGCTGGCCGGCCTGGTCGCGACTACGTTGTCGATCCTGATCGGCGTCAGCGCGGGCTTCCTCGGCGGCGCCGCGGACGACAGCCTGTCCGCGTTGTCGAACGTCTTCCTGGTGATCCCGGCGCTGCCGCTGATCATCATCGTTGCCTCGACCATCCCATCGGCCGGCGACCTGATGGTTGCCCTGGTCATCGGTTTCACCTCGTGGGCCTGGGGTGCGCGGGTGCTTCGCGCCCAGACGTTGTCCTTGCGACGGCGCGATTACGTCGAGGCGGCGCGAGCGACGGGTGAGAGCACCTGGCGGCTGATCACCTTCGAGATCATGCCGAACCTGACCGCGATCATCGCGTCCGGCTTCGTCGGTACGGTGATCTTCGCGGTGATGTCCGAGATCACGCTGGCGTTCATCGGCATCTCGACGATCTCCGAGTGGAACTGGGGCACGATCCTGTTCTGGGCGCAGAGCCAGCAGGCGTTGGCTCAAGGCGCGTGGTGGTGGTTCGTCCCGGCCGGCCTGGCGATCGCGGTTCTCGGTACGGCGCTGTCGCTGATCAACTTCGGCATCGACGAGTTCGTCAGCCCGCGGTTGCGGTCCAGCGGTCACACCCGGGTGAAGACCAAGGACGGCCATTCGGTCCGGATGCGGGTCGGGTTCACCCCGGTCCTCTCGTCGTCGCGCGAGCCGGTGACCCCCGTCGTACCTCGCAGTCATCAGGAGGAGGTCGCGTGAAGACGCCCGTACTCGAGATCAAGAACTTCCATGTCGACTACGGCCTCGGCGACGAGGCGGTGCAGGCGGTCCGCGATGTGACGCTGACGTTGCACCGCGGCGAAGTACTCGGCCTGGCCGGCGAGAGCGGTAGCGGGAAGTCGACGCTGGCGTACGGCGTGACGCGACTGCTGCCGCCGCCCGGCGTGATCAGCGGCGGCTCGGTGATCTACCACCCGCCGACCGGCGACTCGTACGACGTGATGGCGCTGACCGATGCGGAGCTGCGGAAGTTCCGCTGGGCCGAGACGTCGATCGTGTTCCAGGGCGCGATGAACTCGCTGAACCCGGTGCACAAGATCTCCACCCAGATGATCGACGTGGTCAAGGCACACGAGCCGCAGCTGAGTCCGTCGGCACGCATCGCACGAGCGCAGGAGATGCTCAAGCTGGTCGGGATCTCGGCCGACCGGATGGACGCGTACCCGCATCAGCTCTCCGGCGGCATGCGGCAGCGGGTGATGATCGGGATGGCGCTCGTCCTCGAGCCGCAGGTCGTGATCATGGACGAGCCGACCACCGCGCTCGACGTGGTGATGCAGCGGCAGATCCTGGCGCAGCTGGTGGAACTGCGGGAACGCCTCGGCTTCTCGGTCCTCTTCATCACGCACGACCTGTCGCTGCTGGTCGAGTTCTCGGACCGGATCGCGATCATGTACGGCGGCCGTATCGTCGAGCAGGCGCGCTCCGGCGACCTGTACAAAGACTCGCTGCATCCCTACAGCGAGGGCCTGCTGAAGTCCTTCCCGGCGTTGCGTGGCGAACGCCGGGAGCTCGCCGGAATTCCCGGCTCCCCACCGGACCTTCGGGGCATGCCGTCCGGGTGTTCCTTCCATCCGCGGTGTCCGCAGGCCTTCGAGCGTTGCTCCACGGAGATTCCCGTGCTGGGAATTCCGGCGGCACGCAACGACCCCACCCGTTCCGTCGCGTGCTGGCTCCCCGGCCGCACGGCTTAGAAAGGCGATTATGAGCAACGATTCTGAGCTGGTCGCGGGACTCCCGTCCGGATTCCGCTGGGGTGTCGCGACGTCGGCGTACCAGATCGAGGGCGCGATCAGCGCGGACGGCCGGACGCCGTCGATCTGGGACACCTACTGCCGGGTGCCCGGTGCGATCGACAACGGTGACACCGGGGATATTGCCTGCGACCACTATCACCGGATGCCGGCCGATGTTGCCCTGATCAAGGATCTCGGCCTGGATACCTATCGGTTCTCGGTCGCGTGGCCGCGGGTGCAGCCGCATGGCAAGGGTCCGGTGAATCCGGCCGGTATCGGGTTCTATGACCGGCTGGTCGACGAGCTGCTTGCCCAGGGCATCGACCCGTGGGTGACGCTGTACCACTGGGATCTGCCCCAGGAGCTCGAGGATGCGGGCGGCTGGCCGGTGCGTGATACGGCGTACCGGTTCGCGGAGTACTCGATGCTGGTGTTCGACGCGTTGAAGGACCGGGTCGACACCTGGACGACGCTGAATGAGCCCTGGTGCTCGGCCATGCTCGGCTACGCGTACGGCGCACATGCTCCGGGGCGGCGCGAGTACCCGGCCGCGATCGCCGCCGTACACCACCTGCTCCTCGCCCACGGACTTGCAACCGAGGCGATGCGCACGGCCTCACCCCGCAAGCTCGACATCGGCATCACGCTCAACGTCGCCACGGCGTACCCCGCCTCGGACGCAGAGCCGGATGTCGACGCCGCGCGCCGGGCCGACGGGATGGGCCGACGGATCTACCTCGACCCGCTGGTGCACGGCCACTACCCGGCCGATGTGGTCGCGGATCTCGCCCGTGAGGGTGTCGAGCTGCCGATCGAGGACGGCGACCTCGAGATCATCTCGGCGCCGATCGACGTCCTGGGCGTCAACTACTACTTCAGCCAGAAGTTCACCGGGTACGCCGAGGATGGCAGCACTCTCGACGCAAGCGGCCTGCCCGTCAGTCGCGACGTACCGCTCGGCAAGCCGCGCACCGCGATGGACTGGGAGATCGTCCCCGAAGGGTTCACCGACCTCCTGCTCAGCATCGCCCGCGACTACCCCGGCCTCCCGATGGTCGTCACCGAGAACGGCTCTGCCTTCGAGGACGTCCCCGACGCCGAGGGCTTCGTCGACGACATCGACCGTACGGCGTACTTCACCTCCCACCTCACCGCCGTGGCCAACGCGATCGAGCAGGGCGCCGACATCCGCGGCTACCTCGCCTGGTCGCTGATGGACAACTTCGAATGGGCCTACGGCTACGTCAAGCGTTTCGGCATCGTCCGCGTCGACTACGAAACCCAGAGCCGAACGCCCAAACGGAGCGCCCTGTACCTGAAGGAGCTCGCCGCCCTGCACGGGGGCCGCGGGACGTCGTGAGGTCGTCGGTGGCTACTCGGCGATCTCGCGCCCGTGGGCAGTCAGCGCCCAGATGATCAGCAGGTTCATCGCGATCATCGTGAGCGACCAGGCCGGACTGGCGGCCAGGAATCCGACGTTCACGATCGCACTCGCCATGGCCACCAGGACACCGACGATCCGGGCCCACATCTTGCCGGCGAACACGGCCAGTCCGGCTGCGGCGATGACGACACCACCGACGATGTGGACCCAACCCCAGACCGTGTAGTCGACCTGCACGGCGAGCCCCGACTTCTCGACCTGGTAGTAGCCGTCCTCGAACAGCGCCACGAGTCCCTGGAGCACATGGAAGACCCCGAGCAGCACCATGATCACGCCGGCGAACGCGATCCAGCCCACCCAGCCCGACATCATGGTGGGCGGGACACCGTGCCTCCGGCCCGGTTCAGCCACGTCAGCTGCTTCGCTCGATTTCGTGGAGTTCGACGTGGAATGCGACATGGCCGTCTCCCCTCGATGGAATCCTCGGCTCCAGCCTTCGCCCAGTCGGCCCCGCTTGCCTCATCCGGCGAGGATGAGGCAGGCCCGGCCTGAAAATGACACATTCCTGAGGGTGAGTGAGGCGCAGCGGCGATCCGGTGCCGAACAACCCGACGCCCGCGGACCACGAGGCGTGGGCCGGCTGGTCTGGTGGTGGTGTGCCTGTCTGGTGGCCGGGGTCGGAACAGTCTGTGTGCTCGCCCAATGGGGGGTGTCGGCGACAGTCGTCTTCGTGGGGCTCGGCGCGCTGGTGGCGGCCGTCGTCGCCTCATCGATCTGGTCGGGCGACTTCGTCCAGGGAGCGACGCGCAAGATCACCCTGACGACAGTTGCCGGCGCTGTTCTCGGACCGGCGGTGGCCGGACTGGTCGGAGCCTTCGGCGCTCTCGGCCTGTTGATCGTGCTGATTCTGATCGGTACGACGCCGGCGCTCGTCACGTGGGTCCGAACCCGATGGTTCGCGGCCGGCGGCCATCCGTCGCAACAGCGCCAGCCGGACGGCGCGGTCCCGATCCGGCCCGCCGAGGAGCAGCCGACCGCACAGGGGCAACCGCGGACGGAGACAACGCCGGCAGCGGAGGCGCAGTCGGATCTTGGTCACCTCGACGACGAGGCGCTCTGCCTGGCGTGGCGCCGGAGCTTCGTCCAGCTGGAGGCGGCGTCGTCGGCATACGAGCGCTTGACCCTGATCGCGCGGCGGCAGCAGTACCTCGACGAACTCGAGCGGCGATCGCCGCGCGGACTCGCGGCCTGGTTCGCCTCGGGTGCGCGCGCGTCCGGTGACCCGTTGCCCTACATCCACGGAGCCCGGCGCCCGACCGAGTGACAGGTACCGACGGGACGAGATCGTCCGCCGGGGATGACGCGGGTCCGGCCGACCGCGCCTACGGTGGGCCTATAGGTGGAGCGTGCGACGAATCGTCAGGATCGATCCGGACGCACCCGCCGGCGTCGCTCTTGGTGTCATTCTCTGAGGGGTGGATGGCGCCAAGAGCCGTCAGCCGCAGCGGCCCGGCGGCCGGATTCATCCGCGTGGGGTGAGGTGCGGGTGCGGCGACGGCGACACCATCCAGAGGAGGAGCCGCCGGTTCCGGCGGTGCATGACGCACGAAGGGGGATGTCGAAATGGCTGCGAAACGGGCCGGGGCGGCCATGACCGGTTTGGTCGTGTTCGCGGGTGTGATGCTCGTCATCACCGGGCTGGTCAACGTGTTCGAAGGATTTGTTGCTCTGTTCAACGACGAGCGTCTGGTGATCACGCCGGAGCACTTCGTCGTCGTGGACCTGACCGGCTGGGGATGGGTTCTGCTGATCTCCGGGCTGCTCCTGCTGGCCGCAGGATGCGGTGTGCTGGCGGCGCAGTCGTGGGCCAGGATCACGGCGATCATCCTCGTGGGGCTGCACGCCGTACTGCAGATCCTGTCGCTCGGCGCCTACCCGGTGTGGTCACTGCTGATGGTCGCGCTGGACATCGCCGTGCTGTACGCGCTGACCTCCGGGTGGGGTGAGGCGCGCGACCGGATCGGCCGGCGCTCCGAAGACGCCGCCTGGGACGGCCAGCAGGGCAACACTCAACCCAGCGCGACCGAAGAGCGCGTACCACCGATGGCGTAAGCGGCAGCCGCCCGTGGATCCGCTCGGCGTCAGGGCCGGCGCACGACCGTCGTGTGCCGGCGCGGCCAGCGCGGCCGGCTGAGGAGCACCCGTACGGAGAACTCGTCCAACTGGTACTGCGCCGCCGGCGCCCCCGTGTCCGAGCCGAAGGTGACTTCCTCGATGCTGAGCCGGTGATTTCGACCGAGCCGGTCGTGATAGCCGACCAGCCTGCCGTCCACGCGCAGGAAGGTCTTGCCGCTGGTGTGCCAGTCGAGGCGCAACTCCGTGAAGCGCGTGCTGGGTGTCGGCAACTGACCCAGGTCATGAACGACCCGTTGCAGCTTGACCCGGATGAGGGCCTGGCGGGTCGTCAGTGGCTCGAGTCCCAGGTCGAACGCGTCCCCGAGCTGAAGGATCCGCAACGAGGAACTGACCGTCGGCGCCGGATGCTTGATCCGTAGCAGGCAGCTGAGCCCGATGACGTCGAGGAGCGGCGTGTCGAGCCGGTAGCGCAGGATCCGGGTAGGTCCGATCGGCAAGGTGCCGTCGGCCGGATCCGCTGTGGGTGCGCCCGGGGAGATGCTGCCGGGCAGACCCTGGCAGGTCGGCGGGACAGGATCCGGGAACTCTGACGACACCCTGCGCAGCATGCTGCTCTCCCCCATCCCGGCTGTTCCTACGAAGGCGAACCGGCAGCTCGCCCTGGTGCCGGCGATGACCCTGGCGCAGAGCCTCATTGCGATCATCGTGTGAGCATCAGGGCGAGCCTGTTCCGCCGGCTCGGCGCCGCGTCGTCACGCGCGCCGGCGGGCGCTATGCGGTTCCGGAGCCCGCTACTGGGCGATCATCTCGCGCAGTTCGGCCTCCTGCTCGGCCGAGAGGTTCGACTCGATCAGCTCGGGCCGCAGCCCGCGCTCGTCGAAAGCCGCTTTCACCTTGTCGCCGACAGCGTCGCTCGACATCAGGAAGAGTGCCGAGGTTCCGGGGGTGATCTTGTCGCGGGCAGACTTGATGAAGTTGTCGTCGATGCCGACGTCGCTCAGCGATCCCGCCAGCGCACCGGTCGCGGCACCGATGGCCGCACCGAGGAACGGAACAAGGAAGATCAGCCCGAACAGCATGCCCCAGAACATGCCGCCCATCGCCCCGGCGCCGGCGAGGCTGTGCAACTGCCGGGTCTTGGGCTTCTTCTTGCCCGGCTCCCAGGACACCGTCGCCGCGTCGTGCACCTGGATGAGCTGTTGTTTGGCCAGCATCTCCAATGTTCCGACCGCGTCCTGGGCTGCTGTCGGGCTCTCGAACTTCCACACCGTCAGTGTCGCCATCGTGCACTCCCTTGGTCGGTCTGTCCGTCACCTGCAGCCTCGACCGACGACAAGGCCGACGCCTCATCCCCACCGGATGAACGAGGCCGCGGTACCTCAAACAGCCGGCCGCCCTGCACCGAGCGCGCTGAACAGCTCGTCCCAGTGCCCGAAGATCGTCCGGCCGTGGCCCTCGCCGGGGCGGACGATCAGCGTGGCGTGCGGGATCCGTTGGGCGAACCAACGGCCGTGTGAGGGCGGCACCATTCGGTCCGTCTCGCCGTACCACAACCACGTCGGCACGGTGAGCTCCGTGGGATCCACATCCCACGGACCTCCCCAGGCCACGTTGTCGCGCGCATAACCGTCGTACGACGCGAGCGCCTCACGCATGTCGGCCGCCCAGACTTCACGCGCCGCCGCGTCCAGCCAGCCGAGCTCCTCCCCCGGCACTCCCTCGAAGAACGCATCAACCACGTCCGCGTCGTCGAGGCTCAGCATCCGGTCGAAGTCCTGCGCCGCCTGCTCACGGAAGCCGTCCAGCGCACCGACGACATCACCCGCATCCACCAACGCGAGGAGCGGCAGATCCGGGTCGTCCGGATCCGCTGGCTCGATCAACCGCCACGGCCCGACCCCGCCCGCAAGCCCAACCGCCTTCACCCGTTGCGGATCCGCAAGCCCGGTGGCGATCGCGTACGGCCCACCACCCGAAGCACCGAGTACGGCGAACTCGCCGACGCCCAGCTGGTCAGCAACCAGCAAGGTGTCGTGACCAACCGACGCCAAGCTCGGCGAGGTGTACGTCGACCCGCCGTACCCCGGCCGACTGAACGAGATCAGCCGCACCCCACACCGCCGCGCGGCCCCGTCACCGAGCGATGCCTGCAGCCGCCCGGACGGCGTCCCGTGGTGAAAGATCACCGGCTCGCCTGCCGGGTCGCCGCCTTCCCAGATCTCGACGACCCGGTCGTCCGCCAACACAATGCGTTCTGGTCTAGGCAAAATGATCACTCACCGTTACCGTAGTGGCGGATCCCGAGGGGGGCTCGGGGACCGGGGGGAAGGAATCATCATGTCTCAGCAGCATCCGCACGACCCGAACCAACCGCAATTCCCGCAGTACCACTCACCACAGCAGCCACCTCAGCCGCCGTACCCGCCGCGTCAGGCGCCGTCCTCGCCGCAGCCGCCGGGACCGGGGTCGAAGAGGAAGCCGCTCTCGCAGGGTGCGAAGGTCGGGTGGGCTGTGTTGTCCGGCCTGATCCTGTTCGCCTTCGGCGCCGCGGCCGGCAACGCGGGCGCCGGCAAGCAGCCGACCGCTTCGGCGGACCTGCCCGCACCGACAACCACCGTGACGATCCCAGGCAAGCCGGTAGAGGTCACCGCCCCGCCGACAACCGTCATCGTGACAGCTCCACCAGCCAAGCCACCAACCGACACCAAACCAACCACGGCGCCGAAGACCACCAAGACCACCTACAAGAAGCTCACCGCGCGCCAGTGGGCGAAGATCGCCAAGAGCCCCGACGACCACATCGGCGAGGCCTACGTCGTCTACGGCCGCGTCACGCAGTTCGACGCCGCAACCGGCGAGGACGCCTTCCGGGCCGACGTCGACGGCGTGAAACACAAGGTGGAGTACGGCTTCGTCGACTACCCGACCAACACCGTCCTGACCAACCTCTCCGCCGACGTCTCCGACCTGGTCGAGGACGACCTCTTCCAGGCGAACATCCAGGTCCTGGGTTCGCTGTCCTACGACACCCAGCTCGGCGGCGAAACAACCGTCCCGAACCTGTCCGTCATCTCACTCAAGGTCATCGGCAGCGTGAAGTAGCCACCGTCGGCCCGGTGCGACGCGCCGGGCCCACGGGCGCCGACCACCACGAGCCCGGACGATCGGAACATGCGCAGAATCGCCCCGTCTGCAGTCATCGCCATGCTCCTGGCCGTCATCAGCCCGACAGTCCCCGCGACCGCCTCCGTTCCGGCCCGCGCGTCCGCTCTGCTCGTCGCCGACTGGACTCCCCCGTTGAGCACCCGCGGTCGCTACATCGTCGACGCCAACGGCAACCGTTTCCGCCTCAAGTCAGGCAACTGGCACGGCGCCAGCGGCACCTGGAACGGCTCCGGCGACCAGAACGACAACGCCAACCATCACGCCGGTGAGAACAGCCACCGGATGCCGCTAGGGCTCGATCGAGCCCCGATCGCCGACATCATCTCCGGCTTCGCCGAACTCGGACTGAACAGCATCCGCCTCCAGTTCTCGAACGAGATGATCCACGACACCGCACCGATCCCGGCCGCCGCCGTCGCCGCGAACCCGAGCCTGGCCGGCAAGACACCGCTCCAGGTGTACGACGTCGTCGTACAGCAGCTGACCGCCGCCGGATTCGCGGTCATCCTCAACAACCACACCAACACGACCCGCTGGTGTTGCGGGGTGGACGGCAACGAACGCTGGAACGCGAGCCAGTCGACCGACACCTGGGAGAACGACTGGCTGTTCATGGTCAACCGCTACAAGACCAACCCGCGCGTCGTCGGCGCCGACCTCTACAACGAGGTACGGCGCAACGTCCTCGACGACCCGAACTGGGGCCTCGGCGACGACCACGACTGGTTCGCCGCGTCCCAGCACCTCGGCGACCGGATCCTCACCGAGGCAAACCCGAACCTGCTGATCGTTGTCGAAGGCATCAACTGGACTGGCATCCCGGTCGACGGCTTCCCGCACGACCGGCCGACACTGACCCCGGCGCGCTACCTGTCCCACACATTGGTTGCCTCCGACAAGCTCGTGTACTCGGCGCACTTCTACGACTACACCGGCCCACGCCACAGCGGCGCGACCGGCACGGGTGAGACGAGTGATCCGCGGTACCGCGATCTGTCGCCGGAGGAACTGATCAGTGAGCTGAACCGGCAGGCGTTCTTCGTCACCGGCGAAGAGGGTCACTTCACCGCGCCGCTCTGGATCAGCGAGTTCGGCATCGGCCGTCAGGGGACGGGAACGTTGCAGCGCGCCTGGTTCGAGCACTTCGTCGATCAACTGATCCGCACCGACGCAGACTTCGCGTACTGGCCGCTGGTCGGCTGGCACAACACCGAGGGCACCCCGGACAACGGCTGGGCCCTGCTGGCGTGGGACTCCACCGGCCACCGCATCGGCCTGTACGACGGCGACGACTGGCGCGCGTCCGCCTGGACCCGACTGATGAACGCACCGAGCAAGACCGGACCGGTCGACACGGCAACGATCTGGAAGATGCTCAGCCCGGACCACGGCGACTTCGTGGAATCCCTCCGGATGCGCGCAGCCGGCGACTGGGACAACGGCGCCCGCAAAGCCGCCTGCCCCGACGGCCTCCGCCTGATCGGCCTCAGCCACACCGCCAACCGCGGCCTCTGCCGCTCCGGCGGACCGACCCCGTCGAGCGCATACGAGGTCGTGAAGGACGAGAGCCATGTCTCGTCCGACTGGGCTTCCGGCTACACGAAGTACGAATGCCCGCCGAACTTCTACCTGACCGGCTACAGCGTCCGCGGCGCCCGCGTCTCCTCCGCCCTCTGCACAGCCACCTCCCAATCCCTCGGCTCAACCGCCCGCACCATCTGGTTCGACCGCGGCGACAACCGAAGCGGCACCGGCGGCGACTTCGCAACCGGCAACTACAAAGGCCAATGCGCCAACGACGAATACGCCGCCGGCCTAGCCTTCACCACCCGACTCGGCTCCAGCGGTACGCCGGACGCGCTGTACTGCCGCAAGCTCGCGGGATGACTGTCGTCCAACTCCGCCAGGATCGGGCCCTGGCGGAGTTGGCGTCGCGTCAGGACGCGTTGATCTTCTTGTCGCGGATCAGTTGCCGCGCCGCGCGGATCTCGTTGTCGCTGCTGGTGATGGCCGCGCCCATCGAGCACTCGATGTTCGTCCCGCCCGACGTGGTCAACCGAAACACGTCGAGGTGTACCGGCACCTGCGTCTGGTCGACCCGGACCGGGATCGAGTCGGAGCGTGTCGAGACCGAGACGACGTCCCGGTAGAAGTACACGTCGGTGGATTCCTTGGTCCGGGCGGAGTTCACCAGCGAGACCTGGTACTTGAAGGCGTGCAGCTCCTGCTCGGCGAAGAAGATCACGATCCCCTCGCACTCGCTGGTGCGGTAGATCCCGTCCTTGCCCCGCTTCACGTCACTGGTGCCACCGAAGATCTTGCCGCCGACGATGACGGGCTTGATCAGTTCGACCTCGCTCTCGTCCAGGTCGAGCTTCTCGAGCGCGCGCTTCCGCAGGCCGCCCAGTGCGATGCTGATCTGGTGGTCGAAGTCGGCATCGGTGGGCCGGTCCGCCGTCTGGCGGTAGATCAGGTAGCACCCGAGCCCGATCAGCAGCAGACCGATCACCACCGGACCGAAGCTGGCGAAGAACAGCAGCAGCACGCCGATCACGATGCTGATGATGCCGGGTTTGTAGGACACCGGTTTGAAGTACTTCTCGTTCTGTGCGTAGTTGATGTCAGCCATGCCGTCCCCTCCCAGGGCAGAGCTCGAATGAAATCGGCCGACGGTGACGGACCGGATCTGCTGACCCGGCTCCCCCCATCACCGGACGGCCGGCAGTGGATCTTCCACCGACAACAAGGTGAACAACGAGTCGATCCGACTCTGGGTCAGACCTTTGGCCCACGCCTCGGCGAACGGCACCTGCCACGGCGCCGGCGGCCGCAGATGTTTGCGCGCGTAGTAGTCGAAACGCAGATAGGCGAGAAAGTAATGGAACTCCGGCCGGTCTTCGAGGTCGAGCGCACCGTGAATCAGAACATCGGCCGCCCGAACGCAACGCAGCGGCGCCAGGAACGCCTTCTTTCCGCCGAGTTCGGCGATCGCACCGAAATAGTAGTCGTCCGGGTTTCCCGGTTCGGCGGTGCGCGCCGACCGGAATTCTCCGGCGGCCTCGGACGGCAAACCAAGGCGTAACTGCCGCAGTCCGGCGGCTCGGTGTCTCGCCGCGGTCACGTGCAGCGGTTCGACTGCGTGGTAGGTGTTGTTGTTGCCGTTGATGATCGGCGCGAAGTTGTCTCTGCCGATGCTTACGTGGCCGTCCGCCTGATCGGTCATGGCGGTCAGCGACCGAACACGGTGTTGCCGTCGCCGTTGACGATCGGTCCGCTGTTGTCTCGACCGACGTACACCGATCTCTTGTCCGGAGCACGATCGAGCAACTCCGACAGGGTCTTGAGCAGCGCCGGGTCCGCGTCCAGCAGGTCCTCGATCACAAGCTTCAGTTGCTCGGAGGCCTTCGGCTGTGCGGGATCCGCAGCGACCGCGACGACCTGGCTTGCGATCGCCGCTTCGAGCACCGGCTGGTCTCCCCGCGTCCGCCCGCCGAGCAGCAACTGCAGGACCCGCCGCCCGAACCCGACCACCGAATCACTGGCCGTGTCGGTGGACTTCTCCAGCACCTGTGCGCCCAATTCCCGGATCGCCGGGATCACATACTTCATCGCCACCGCCGTGACAGCGGCAATACTGATCGGTTCCATCATTCGCCCCCGCGATCATCGGATTCCTGTGGTACTGCATTCCGACGATCCCCAGAGCTTACGGAAATGCACAGCCACCCCTTTACAGTCTGTAACATCGCGGGGCGGATGCGGACCGTTACAGGCAGTTTTCTACCATTCTGGCAAATTCGCGGGCGCGATCTTTCCGCCGAACGTTTGTCCGGTCGGCGCCGGGACGTAGGCTGCTGGCACCACCTGACCTGGGGAGCCCCGTGAACCTTCCTGTCATTCCCGCACCCGCCTCCTCGTCCACATCCGACGGCTCGTTCGCTGTCGGCGCGGGGCACGGCATCGCCGCGCCACCTGCCGAGCTCGCCGGAGTTGCCGAGCGCTTCGCCGCGGACGTCGCGCTCGACACCGGCCTCACGTTGACCGGCGACACCGGCATCACGCTCGCGCTCGAGCCCGTTGACGGCGTACCAACAGCGGCCGGAGTGCGTGCCGATGGCGATGAGGTCGACGAGCGCCACGGCCTGCAGATCACCGACGACGGCATTCGAGTGTGGGGGTCGACGCCGGAGGCAGTCCATCGCGGCCTCACGTCGCTCCGCCAGTTGATCTCCGCACATGTGCAGGACGGGGTCGCGGTGCTGCCTGCTGGGCGGATTGTCGACGGGCCGCGGTTCGCCTGGCGTGGGTTGTCGCTTGATGTCGTGCGGACGTTCCACGGGCCTGACGAGGTACGCCGGGTTATCGACATGCTGAGCCTGTACAAGCTGAACGTGCTCCATCTGCACCTCACGGACGACCAGGGCTGGCGGGTTGAGGTGCCGTCGCGGCCGGCTCTCACGGATGTTGCGGCGAAGGGGGCGATCGACGACCGGCCCGGCGGGTACTACTCGCGGTCGGAGTTGGCTGAGTTGGTGGCGTACGCCGCCGAGCGGTTCGTGACCGTCGTGCCGGAGATCGATATGCCGGGGCACACCACCTCCGTCTTCACGGCGTACCCGGAGCTGGCTCCGGCGCAGATCCGGACCGTTGATCTGGGCAACGGCGCGAGCATGCAACTGAGCACGCTGCAGCCCGGTCTCGACGAGACCTGGGCGTTCGTGGAGGACGTGCTGGACGCGATCATTCCGCAGTTCCCGCAGTCCGCCTTCGTGCACATCGGCGGTGACGAGGCGTGGGGGATGTCCGACGAGGAACACGCTGCATTCGTCGAACGGGCCGCGGCTCTGGTCCGCGCTCGCGGCAAGCAGGTCGTCGGCTGGCAGGAGATCGCGCGGGCCGCCATCGACCCCGCGGACGTGGTCCAGTACTGGATGGACGTCGACCTCGACTCCATGGACGCCGCCTCCGCGCCGTCCGACCTGCCGGACGACCTGCTCCCGATCCTGGTCGAGGGTCTCCAGAAGGCAAGGCACGATGTACCGAAGGCGCTCGCCGCCGGTGCCCGCATCCTCGCCTCTCCGACAACCTGGCTGTACTTCGACCGTCCCCACAAGGACGCCACGAGTGACCCGGCCCAGGAGGAGGCCCGCGAACGGCTCGGCCTCCAGTTCTACGGGCCGGCGTCGATCCAGGACGGAATCTCCTGGGACCCAGTCACGGACCTGCGAGGCGTCGAGTCCGTCGAGCAGGTGATCGGCGTGGAGGCGGCGATCTGGTGTGAGTCGATCGTCACCGCCGAAGATCTCGAGCTCATGCTCCTCCCGCGTCTGCCCGGCGCCGCGGAGAAGGGGTGGGCGCACGAGACGGTCACCGACTGGCCGGAGTACTCCGCACGCCTCGCACAGCAGTCCCCGGCCTGGCGCAACCGCAGCTGGACCTGGCTCAAGTCAACCGAAGTCGACTGGAAATAGCAGAAGGGGCGGACCCGCAAAGGTCCGCCCCTTCTCACAACTTCAGCAGGTTGCGGTGGGTGCTGCCCAGTCGGCGCGGTCGTTGTAGCCGCCGTCGCCTGCGTCGCCGACGACGAGGTCGAGGACGCGTACGCCGGTGAGGTCGACGTCGAACTGCTTCGGGGTGAAGCGGTCGACGGTCCCGCTGTCGAACAGGACCTTGCCGTCGCCGACGACCTGGAACGTGGACGTGCCACCCTCCGGTCCGACGTTGCTGACCACATCGTCGATACCGGCCACACCGGTCAGCCGCGAGCACGACTTGCCGAGGTAGTAGCGGATCAGCGACGGCGACGCGACGCCGATCCCGGTCGGGTACGTCGTACCGGTGAGCTTGATCGGGTTACCGCCGCCGACACTCTCGTCGATCGTCGGCGACATCCACCCGCTGGTGGCCGTGATCCAGTCGTGGTGCGAGAGCGGCACAGTCCCGCTCGGCGGCGCCGGCGCGATCACGATGGACGACAGCACGGTCGTCTGCTTCTGCACGCCATACAATACCGTTTGGTATGCCGTCTGCGCGGTCACGCCGGCGGTGCCCGGGGCTACGCCGGCGGGGAGCTTGACCGTGAAGGTGAAGTTCGCCTGCTTGCCACCGGCAAGGACGGCGGGTGCCTTCGACAACGGCTTGACCGTCCATCCGGTGCCACCAGCAAGTGTCACGGTGGGCTGCAGGACCGGCAGTACGCCGTCGTTGCGGACGTTCACCTGAACCGTCAGCTCGTCGCCACCGGCAACAACCGGAGCAGCGTCCTCCGGCTGTGCATCCGTACCGACCTTGGTCACCTGCGGAATCCCAGCGGTCACGTGCGGGATCCCCGGTACGCCGCGGGCCGGCTCGACGCGGAAGAGCGCCGTACCGTGTGCCGGAACCGCGGCGCTGATCACGCCGGCGCTTTCGGTCACCTTGTTGGTCCAGGCGTTCTTCAACGTGAACCGCGAGCCGTGCAGACCGACCGCCGACGCCGTCGTGGTCAGCGTCTTCGCGCTGTCGCCCCGGTTCAGCAGTACGACGGCACGGCTGCCGTCAGCGAGCCGCTTGACCCACGTCTCCGTCGTACCCGCCGCACCGACCCGGACTGCCTGTATTGCGGCCTTGTCCTGGTTGATCGCGATGACGTCCGGATCCGTCAACATCCCAACCGTCGTCGCAGACAGCTTCCGTACGTCGCTACCGACCACCAGCGGAGCAGCCGCAACCGCCCACAGCGTGAGCTGCGTACGGAACTCCTCGTCGGTCATCCCGAGCTCGGGCGCGAGGTAGTCCGGGTCGCTGAACGCACCCGGCTTCACGACCTCCGGGTGTCGCGCGTTCGCGTCGTAGTTGCGCAGTACGTCCTTGAACTTGATGTCGCCCTGGAAGCCGACGTCGGTGTACGTGCGCCACGACTGCGCGATCCCCGGCGCGTACGACCAGGAGTTGATCGACTGCTGGGACTCGGGGTAGTTGCCCCAGTCCGGCGACGTAACCGGGTTGCACAGGTTGAAGATCATCGGCCGGTGGCTCGCGTTGTTCCGCAGCGCCTTGGCGAACTCGGTGTAGACCGTCTTCGGGTCCAGGTTGGCCGCGATCCCGCACAGGTAGTCGACCTTGACCGCGTCGAATCCCCAGGCGGCGAACGTGTCCGCGTCGTGCTGGTAGTGGCCGCCGCTGCCGAGACCACACTTGCCCGGGATGTACGGACCGGCGTCGGTGTAGATGCCCGCCTTCAAGCCCTTGCTGTGGATGTAGTCGACGAGCGGCTTGAGCCCGTTCGGGAACTTGGCCGGGTTCGGCACCAGGTCGCCGGCGTCACTGCGCGACTGGTCGGCCTGCCAACCGCCGTCCAGCCAGACGATGTCGTAACCGGCCTTCGCCAGCCCGCGGCTCACCAGCGAGTCCGCGACCGACTTGATCGTGTCCTCGGTGAAGTCGCCGCCGAGACCGTAGTACGTGTTCCAGCCCATGTACGGCGTCGGGCTGAGGACCGGTGCGGTGGCCTGAGCCGCCACCGCCGGGGTCGTCGTGGTGGCGATCGCGCCGGCCACCAGCGCCGCCGCGATCACCCCACCTAGGAATCGCCTCATCTGTAAGACCTCTTCCGTTGAGCGGAACGGGGGTTCAGTCCAGTGCCTCGACGATCAGGCACTGCGAGTCGGCCGGGCCGTCGAACGCGACCCCGACCTGCAGCAGGTAGCTGCCCGCGTGGACGTCGTCGCCCACCCGGTAGTTCTTGGCCGGATCCAGCCCGGCCAGCGGCACCCGCCGCGGCCGGGTCGGCAGCGTGCCACGCACGTTGCCGTCGCCGGTCTCCCACAGGAACACCACGGATCGCGTCGGACCGACGTACTGCACGCCGGCCGCCAGCCCATAGACCTTGCTATCGGCAATCAACTCTCGAAAGCCCTTGTACTGCTCGATCTGACGGGTTGCCGTCTTCAACTGCTCGTCGGTCCAGCGGGACAGATCCGCGCCGATCCCGAGTACGCCGGCCATCGCGACATGGAACCGGAAATCGAGCGACCGCTCACGACCGTCGTGCGTGCCGACGGCGTCGGTCACCCACGAGCTCATCAGATGCGGTGCGAACCCGGTCCGGAACCCCTCCTGAATCCTGAGCCGATCCAGCGGGGCCGTGTTGTCCGACGGCCACAACGTGTCCACTCGAGATGCCATCCCCAGATCGACCCGAGCGCCACCGCCGGCGCAGCCCTCGACGTACACGTCCGGGTGCCGAGCCCTCAGCCGATCCAGGATCGCGTAGAGATTCGAAACCACCAGCCCGTCGAGATCCCGCCGCTGGTCGCCGCTGTCCAACCGCGGCCGATTCGCATCCCACTTCAGGTACTTGATGTCGTACGTCGTCAGCAGCCGATCCAGCGTGCTCCAGATGAACTCCCGGACATCGTCCCGGCTGAGATCGAGCAGCAGCTGATTCCGGATCAGGACCGGCTCGCGGCCCGCCGTACGCAGAATCCACTCCGGATGCTCGGAAGCCAACCGCGACGACGGGCTGACCGACTCGGGCTCGATCCACAGACCGAAGTCGAGGCCCAGGCCGCGAAGCTGCGCGATGAACCCGTCGAGCCCGTCGGGGAACTTGGCCGGATCGACCTCCCAGTCCCCCAGCCCACCCGTGTCGTCAGACCGGCCAATGAACCAGCCGTCGTCGACCACGAACGTCTCGACCCCGACACCCGCCGCCCGACGCGCCAACTCGAGCTGATGCTCCGCCCGGATGTCGAACTCGGTCGCGAACCAGGAGTTGTACAACACATGCGGCGTCCGCTTCCGCGACATCGAGCGCTCGTACTCGTGAAACACCCGCGCCAACCCATCGGCACCCTCGGCACTACAGGCGCCAACAGCCTTAGGCGAGGTCCACGTCTCCCCGACACCGAGCCGTAGCCCCAAGCTCGACGAGCTGCGACCGGCCTGGATACGAAGCAGCCCGGTCGTGTCGACATCCGCCGACATCTCCCAGGACCCGGACCACGCAAGCTGCACGCCATACGCGACCGGTCCATCGGTGGCGAGGAACGGCGAGTACGAATGCCCGGTGATCCCCTGCGCACTCCCGATCGTGAACCGGCCGCGCGGCAGCGTCACGGAGGCCTGCTGGAACTCGCTGTTCCACTCGCCCCACAAGTATTTGATGGTGTTCCCAACGGGCACCACGAACCCGGCCGAGTCGTGCCGATGCAGCGTGAGCTCGTCGGCGCCGTCGTTGCCGACGGAGACCCATCGCTCGACAACGTCCCCGACCACCAGGTAGTGCAACTCGAGCCGCACTCCCCGGGCGCCGTCCCGGAAGACCAACTGCAGCTCGGTCCCGGGGATGACGTCCCCGGCCTCGCCGGTTGCTGCTTCGTCGAAGACGGGACAGAGCTCGTCCGATCCATCAGGTCCGCTGACGACGAGGTCGACCGGCGACGTGTAGCGGACTCCGCGGACCGCATACTCCAGCGGCTCCACATCCGCGCGCGGCACGAAATGCTCCGTGCCAACGATCTCCACGGGATGCGGGCCCCAGGCAACCAGCCGTGCCCACAGCCCGTGATCCGGTACGCCGACGACGTACGACGTCGTCGTACCGCGGAGCGTCCACGTCCTCACTTGACGGCTCCGATCGCCAGCCCGCCCACGAAGTGCTTCTGGAAGCGCAAGAACACCGCCACCGTAGGCACCGCCGCGATCACCGTGCCGGCCGCGATCACGTTCCACGACGACACGAACAGACCCTGCAGCCCGAGCAGCGCCGGCGTGACCGGCATCTTCTCGCCGGACCGGATGACCGTGATCGACCACAGCAGATCGTTGAAGATCCACGTGAACGACAGCGCGCCCAGCGCCGCCAGCGCCGGTCGCGTCAGCGGCAGGATCACACTCGAGTAGATCCGGCCCGGCCCCGCACCGTCGATCGTCGCCGCCTCCTGGATCTCCCGCGGCAGGTCCCGCATGAACCCGTGCAGCACGAACGTGTAGAACCCGAGCCCGAACCCGACATGGACCGCGATCAGTGCGATCAGCGTGTCGTAGTACCCGATCAACTCCACGAACCGCGAGATCGGGATCAGCAGGATCTGCGGCGGCAGCAGGTTCCCCATCAACATCAGCAACAAGATCGTCCGCCGGAACGGGATGTTGTACCGCGCCAGCCCGTACGCCGCGATCGACGCCAGCCCGAGGCTCAGCAGAACCGCCGGGATCGTCACGAGCAGGCTGTTGATCAGCGCCCGGAACTCGTCCGCGTCCTCCCACGCCGACTTGTACGTCGAGAACGTGAACGAATGCGGTAACGATCCGAGTCCGTTCGCGGCGACGTCGTCGAAGCTGCGGAACGAGATCACGATCACCCAGAGGATCGGCGCGACCCATAGGAACGACACGATCGACATCGCCACGTGGTACCCCGTACGGCGAATCACGATTCCTCCCGGAAGGCGCGGATCAGGTAACCGAGGATCACGGCCAGAGCGAGTACGAAGATCACCACAGCCAGCGCCGACGCGTAGCCGAGCTGGGTGGACTGGAACGCGGTCGAGTACATGTACGTGCTGAGCAGCTCGGACGAGTGGTACGGGCCGCCCCTCGTCATCGACCAGACGATGTCGAAGGATCGCAGCGAGTCGATCACGATCACCGACAGTACGACGGAGTTGACGCCCTTGAGCTGCGGGATCGTCACGTACCGCGTGCGCTGCCAGGCAGACGCACCGTCGACCTTCGCCGCTTCGTACAGCGCGGGGTCGACCGCCTTCAGGCCGGCCAGGTACAGCACCATCACGTACCCGATCTGCCGCCAGAGCGCCGGCACGATCACGGCGTACAGCGCGGTATCCGGGTCAGCCAGCCAAGGGCGGACGAAGTTGCCCAGGCCAACGGTTCGGAACACCGTGTCGACAAGTCCATCCGGCTGGTAGAACACGCGCCAGATCAGCGCCGTGACCACCAGCGAGAACACGACCGGGGTGAACAGCGCGGCCCGATAGATCCCGACCCCGCGGCGTTCGCGCTGCAACAGCAACGCCATCCCGAAGCCGCCGATCACGCTCAACCCACCGAACAGCACCAGCCAGATCGCGGTGTTCTTCAGCGCAGTACGGAAGATCGGATCCGAGACCATGTCCCCGAAGTTGCCGAAACCGACGAACCGCGGCGCGGACAACCCGTCCCAGCTGGTCAACGCCAGCCAGAACCCCTGCAACGCCGGCCAGAACACCCAGATCGCCTCGATGACGAACGGCACCAGCACGAACGCCAGGATGAGCGGTGAGACACCGCGACGACGTGATCTCGAGGCCGAACCGCTGCCGGTCCGGCTCCGAGATCCCACAGCTGTTGCGGTCACGCCTTGAAGACCTTCTGTGCTGCCGCTTGCCAGTCCTTGAGGATCTGGTCGATCTGGTCGGGCTTGTCGAGGAACTTGGTGAGCGCGGCATCGGCTGTCGGCTGGAGCGCGTCGCTCGAGTCGCGGTTGAAGAACTGCGTGATCTCGGCAGCGCCCTCGATCATCGCCTTGCCCTTCTTGACCAGCGCGGTGTCGGCGGACTTCCCGTCCGGGTTCGCCGGGATCGCCGTACCGGAAGAGCTCTGCACGTAGATGTTCTGCGCCTCCGGCGTCGCCAGCCAGGCGAGGAACTTCTTGGTGCCCTCCGGATCCTTGACCTTCTTCGACGCGAAGTACCCGTCCGTCGGCGCCTCTTCGGCGACCGGTACGGCGGGATCGATGATCGGGAACTGGAAGAAGTCGATGTCGTCGAGCGCGTCCTTCGGCGCCGAGTCCGCGAAGAACGTGCCGATCAGGAACATCCCGGTCTTGCCCGCGAGCAGCGCCGAGGTCGCCTCCTGGAACGGGAACGACTTGCCCTTCGGGTCGAAGTACGGCAGCACCTCGCGCCACTTGGTGAAGACCGCCTTCACCTTCGGGTCGGTGAAGTCGCCCTCGCCGGCCAGCAGCTGGCGGTGGAACGGCGCGCCGTTGATCCGGATGTTCAGGTAGTCGAACCAGGCCGACGCGACCCACGGCGTGTCGCCGAGGCCGATGCCGATCGGCGGGATCCCCTTGCCCTGGATCTTCTTGCAGACGTCGACGAACTCGGCCCAGGTCTTCGGCGGCGTCACGCCCCACTTGGCGAAGTTCGACTTCCGGTAGAACATGCCCCACCAGTAGTAGCTGGTCGGCACGAAGATCTTCTGGCCGGCGCTGCTGGTGGACAGCGTCTGCATCGCCTTCGAGTAGTTGCCCATGCTGTCCCAGACGCTCGTCACGTCGAGCAGCAGGTCCTTCTTGGCGTACGAGTCCGCGACCGACCCGGCGTACCAGGTGTAGACGTCCGGCGGGTTCGCCGAGGTCAGGTACGTCGGCAGCTGGGTCCGGAAGATCTCCGCGGCGACCGTGTTCAGCTTGACCTGTGACCCGCCGGTCTTGTTGTACGCGGCAACCAGTTTCTCCATCGCGGCCTTGGCCTGCTCGCTGGACAGGTTCGACTGCAGCGAGAGCTCACCGGTCGCCGCGCCGCCGCTGCCCGGACTCTTCGTCGATGTCGCGCATCCGGGGACCAGCGTGGCCGCCCCGAGTAGTCCGAGTCCCTTGAGGAACGTCCGCCGATCTGCTGCCAGACCCGTCATGCCGAACTCCTGAGCTCTGCCCGACCGGCGATGCCAGTCGAGTAAGTGGTGTGTTGCGGACGATCTTGCGGCGGACGATCCCAGGTGTCAATATTAATTCGTAAATTACGAGCAAATCGCTTGACGGGACAGCGCGGTCAGGGTCAACTGATGGCTCGTTCATCGTTGGAACGGGCCTGCCTGCGTGCTTGGGTAGGGGTGATTCGAGGAGGCGCTGGTGCGGCTGGCTGGGCGGGTGATCGTGGTGACCGGGGCCGCGTCGGGGATCGGCGCGGCCTGCGTCGAGCGGGCGCTGACGGAGGGTGCGCAGGTCGTGCAGGTGGACATCCACCCGTGCAAGGAGCTGCCGGGCAAGGCCATCAGCGTGGTCGGTGACGTCGCGTCGCCGGACACCTGGGCCGAGGCCCGGTCCCGCGGCCACGACGAGCTCGGCCCGATCGACGGCCTGGTCAGCAACGCGGTCGTCGTCGAGGTGAAGCCGGCCCACGAACTCTCGCCGCCGTCCTGGCAGCGTCAGCTCGACGTCAACCTGACCGCGGCCTTCCTCGGTTTCCAGGCGCTGTACGACGACCTCGTCGCGAACGCCGGCTCCGTCGTACTGGTCTCGTCGGTGCACGCGATCGCCGGGCTGCCCGGACATCCGGCGTACGCCGCGACGAAGGGCGCATTGATCTCGCTCGGACGGCAGCTGGCGGTCGAGTACGGTCGCTCGATCCGGGTGAACACCGTGCTTCCGGGGCCGGTGCTGACCGCGATGTGGGACCGCGTCGACGCCGAGGGTCGCGAGCAGAGCGCGCAGGCAACGGCGCTCAAGCGGCTCGGGCAGCCGGACGAGGTGGCTCAGGCGGTGGCGTTCCTGCTGTCGTCCGAGGCGTCGTTCGTGACAGCGACAAGCCTGGTGGTCGACGGCGGATGGTCCGCGGTGAAGGACTCGGCATGAGGGAGAGCAGTGTGACGGGGATTCAGCGCGGGGTGTCGCGCGGGCTGCACGGGCAGATCGTCGAAGTGATGGCGGATCGCATCCTGTCCGGGCAGATCCCGGAGGGCGCGACCATCAACGTGACCGAACTGCAGGCCGACCTCGGCGTCAGCCTGACCGCGGTCCGGGAGGCGTTGAAGGTGCTGACCGCGAAGGGCCTGGTGGACGCACGGCAGAAGCGCGGCACGTTCGTCCGGCCGCGTTCGGACTGGAACCTGCTCGACGCGGACATGATCCGCTGGCACTTCAAGGACGCCGACTCGCGGCCCGAGCTGCTCGAGGAGCTGCACGAGGTACGCGGGATCGTCGAGCCGGCCGCGGCGCGACTCGCCGCGCTGCGATCCGACGACGCGGACCTCACGGCACTCGACGAGGCACTTGCGGGGATGGAGTCGGCGGATGACAACCTCGCCGCGGCGGCCGCGGACCTCGCGTTCCACCGGGCGTTGCTGGCGGCAACGGGTAACGAACTGCTGACGAAGATGGAAGTGATCATGGAGACCGGGCTCGCCGATCGCGACCGGCTGGTGCACACGGTGAAGCCGTCGGACGATCCGATTCCCAGCCACCGGCTGGTCGTGGACGCGATCCGCGCGCACGACCCTGAGGGCGCCGAGCTCGCGATGCGGGAGCTGCTGGCGAAGGCGGCCGAGGACCTCACCGAAGTACGCGGATCGACTCGTCGGCGGCGCCGGTGAAGATCGAGAAGATCGAGACGTTCCTCGTCCCACCGCGCTGGTTGTTCTGCCGGGTCGAGACGAGCGACGGCGTCGTCGGCTGGGGCGAACCGGTCGTCGAGGGACGCGCGGAAGTCGTACGGGCCGCGATCGACGTGCTCGCGGAGTACCTGATCGGCCAGGACCCGCTGCAGATCGAGCGGCACTGGCAAGTGTTGACGAAGGGTGGCTTCTACCGCGGCGGGCCGGTGCTGAGCAGCGCGGTCGCCGGACTCGATCACGCGCTCTGGGACATCGCCGGCAAGGTGTACGGCGCTCCGGTCGCGGCCCTGCTCGGTGGGCGGGTCCGTGATCGGGTCCGCGTGTACGCGTGGGTCGGCGGGGACGAGCCGTCGTCGATCGGTGACGCCGTCGCGGAGCAGGTTGCGGCGGGGATGACGGCCGTGAAGATGAACGCCAGCGGGCAGATCCAGACCTCGCCATCGGTTGCCGAGGTCAACGACATCGTCACCCGGCTCGCAGCGGCGCGTGAGGTGCTGGGTGACTCGCGCGATGTTGCGATCGATCTGCACGGGCGTGTGGGTGTGGCCGGTGCGCGGCGGATCCTGCATGCGGTCGAAGGGCTGCAGCCGATGTTCGTTGAGGAACCAGTGCTGCCGGAGCAGATGGCGCACCTGTCCTCGGTGGTGGAGACGTCGACCATTCCGGTCGCGCTCGGGGAACGGCTCTACCATCGGGCCGAGTTCATGGCTCCGCTGAACGCGGGCGTGGCCGTCGTACAGCCGGATGTGTCACATGCGGGCGGGATCTCCGAGCTGCGGCGGATCGCCGTACTCGCCGATGCGCATGGTGCGATGCTTGCGCCGCATTGCCCGCTCGGGCCGATCTCGCTGGCGGCCTCGTTGCAGGTGTCGTTCGCGACGCCGAACTTCCTGATCCAGGAGCAGAGCCGGGGGATCCACTACAACGTGTCGAGCGATCTGACGTCGTACGTCGTGGATCCGGCGCCGTTCATGTGGGTCAACGGACACGCGGAGTGGAATCCCTTGCCTGGCTTGGGAATCACCGTCGACGAGGCGGCCGTGCGTGCGGCCGACAAGATCGGTCATTCGTGGCGCAACCCGGTGTGGACCCACGAAGACGGCTCCTTCGCCGAATGGTGACCGAGTACGCGGCCGGTCGGCTCGTGACCGTTGACCCTGCCGACGGCGGCCGCTGGACCTCTCTCCAACTGGCCGGTCGGGAGTGGCTCTGGCCCGGCCCCGGCCTTGTCAGCGGTTCCCGGGCCGGCTTCGCGACCTTCATCGACGCCGGGGGACTCGACGAGTGCTTCCCGACCGTCCGCGGCACCCCCGACCACGGCGGCCTGTGGAACCAGCCGTGGGACGGCTCGGTCGAGTACGACGGTGCCATCCTCACCCGCGCCTTCACCCCCGGCACCGACACACTGACCGTCGACTACCACCTCGAAGCCACTCCAGGTTTCCGCTTCATCTGGGCCGCCCACGCATTGCTCGACTGCACCGCCGGAGCAATCATCTCCGCGCCACCCGGAACCGAATGCAGGTTGTATCCGGAGGCAGCCGCGCTCCTCCCGTGGGCCTGGCCCGATGACGCACCCTGGGTGACAGCCGGCTGGCCGACTCCCCTGGACCTCTCGGTCTACGGCGAGTCCGACGGCACCGCAGCCGGAGCCGTTCTGGTGGACTGCCCAACGGTCTCGGTCCGCGACCGCGCCGCCGAGCTCACGATGACATTGAGTTGCCCGGGGCAACCAGTCTCCACCGCGCTGTGGCGGAACCAGGGCGGCTTCCCGGCCGATGCGCCGTATCGGAGTCTGGGTGTCGAGCCGATGCTCGGCCGCGTGTTCGACCTCGCCGAAGCCCGCCCGGACGACGCCGCGGTCGTGCCGGAGAGTGGTGAGCTGGCCTGGCGGTTCACGTTGTCCGCCAGGCCAGTGTGATGTCACCCGAGCGGCAGATCGAGTACGGCGTTCGGCACCGTCGTGCTGTTGGTGGTGCGGATGCTGTTGAGCTCGGTCGCCGTCAGCGCGCGTTTGTAGAGGCGGACCTCGTCCATCGAGCCGTCGAAGTGATGGGCGCCGTCCAGCCGTTGGCCGACGTACATCTTGAACGGGCGGCCGGGGCTGACCGAGCCGCTCGGTGCGGTGACGCTTACGGCCTGCGTGCCGTCGACCCAGATCGAGAGCGTGCCTGCTTTCCGTTGCAGGGCGACGTGGTGCCAGGCGTTGTCGTTGTACGCCTTCGTCGTCTGCACGGCCGCGGTGTTGCCGCCGGTCGTGATCAGGCCCCGGATCCGGCTGTCCGCGGGCTCGGCCCGCAGCCAGAACTGGGAGAACTCGTTGATGTTGTAGCCCCAGAAGATGGCCTGCGGGGTGGTGCTGGCGCCGTACTTGATCCACGCCATCGCGGTGAAGTCACCCGCGCCGACGGCCAGCGCCTCGGCATACGGGAGCTGGAGCGCATCATCGGTGCCGTCGAAGTCCCGCGCCTGCCCGTACTTGCCGGGTACGACTGTCGGCCCGCCGCGCAGGTAGCTGTCGTTGTGCAGCCCGGACACATCCGGGGTCGTCGCGCCGAGGGGTGCGTCCGGGTGGCCGATGTCGTTCTCGGTGAAGCGGGCGAAGCGGATCTGGTCGCGCGCGTCGACCGTACCGCCCTCGTACAGCAGGCCGATCTCGCCGGTGTCGAGGATCGCCATATCGGAGTACCCGGACCAGTCGCTGGTGATTCGGGTGCCTTCGGCAACGGTCTGCCAGGTCTTGCCCTCGTCGAAGCTCGACCGGATCGTCATGTACCGTCGCCGATCCGGATCCGCCGGCGACGCGAACAGGATCCGGTTGTACCTGTCACCCTGGTCGACGGCCCTAAGCCGTTGCAGCGACCCCTGTACGACGGGTGTGGTCAGACCGGCGATCGTCGCGAACGGCGCGGCGAACGTCTGCCCGCCGTCGTTGCTGACCGCGGACATCCGGCTCGCTCCCGACGTACCGGCGTTGTTGCGGGCACCGGCGTACACACCGCCGTCGACCTTCTCGACCACGCTGATCTCCTGCGGCGTCGCGTCCGACCGGAGATCGGTCGCGCCCTTGTGCCACGTGTCGCCGTGGTCGTCGCTGTAGACGAGCTGACCGGCGTTCTTGCCGGCGCCGTTGTCGTAGTTCGTGCCCGCCACCAGCCGGCCGGCGTGCGCGCCGCGGGTGAGCTGGATGCCGTGCACGGGACCGGTCGCGTACCAGCCCCAGGCCGGGTCGTCGATCTGGTCGCCGATGTTCTTTGCCTTGCTCCAGGTCTTCCCGTCGTCGTCGCTGAACTGGACGTACGGCGTCCGCGGGCGGGTCGTCGTACCTGGATCCATCGTCGACAGCAGCACGATCCGGCCGGTCTCGTAGTCCACGATCGGGGCCGGGTTGCCGCGGGTCGCAACCGCATTCGGATCGGTGTCGGTTCCGGACAGTACGGTCTGGGTCGCCGACCAGGTGCGGCCGTCGTCCTCGGAGCGGCGCAGGACCAGGTCGATCTCCTGGGAGTCCGCGCACCACGCACGCCGGGCCTCGGCGAATGCGAGCAGCGTCCCCGCCTTGGTCTTCACGATCGCGGGGATGCGGTAACAGCCGTAGCCGGCATCCCCTTTGTTGAACAGCACGGTCTGACTGATGGCCGCTTGGGCCTGCGGCGCCTGAATGCTGAGCACGACCAGGGCGAGCGCCGTCAGCAGGAGTTTGAGCTTGGGCATGGGCGGATGCCTCCTGAAAGTAAACAACGGGGCGGTTGTTCACTTAGTAATTTAGCCACAGATCCGCCGTCTCGAACAGAGCTCATAGGACGTCCTATTTCTGAATCGATCACCTAGGTTGGAGACCATGGACCTGCTTGCCGAACTCCGGGCCCGGAAGCTGCTCGCGATCATCCGGGCGGACGGGGCGGATACCGCGCTCGCGTGCGTTGAGACGCTCGTCGAGGCCGGTGTCACCGCGCTGGAGATCTCGCTGACGACGCCGGGCGGGGTCGAGGCGATCGCCAAGGCGCGTTCGCAGTACGACCCGCACATCTTGATCGGCGCCGGGACGGTCGTGACCGCGGCGCAGGCTGACGAGGTCGCTGCGGCTCGGGCCGGCTTCGTCGTCACTCCGGCGATCACGCGTGGTGCTCATCGTGCGGTTCAACTCGGTCTGCCGCTTCTCTGCGGTGCGCTCACCGCGACCGAGGTTGTCGCCGCGCTGGATCTCGGCGCGACCGCGGTGAAGATCTTCCCGGCGAAGCTGCACGGTCCCGGGTACTTCAGTGAGCTCCGCGCTCCGCTCCCCGACGCACCGCTGATCGCCGTCGGCGGGGTCGATGCGCAGTCCGCGCCGAAGTACCTCGCCGCCGGAGCGCTTGCGGTCGGCGTTGGATCGCCGCTGCTGGGCGACGCAGGCATCGGCGGATCGTTGGCCGAGCTCGCGATTCGGGCGAGCACGTTCCGCACTGAGCTCGGGGTCTAGGAGTCACTCATGACCGATGTGCTGACCTTCGGTGAAACGATGGTGTCCGTACGGACCGCGCGGCCGATGCGGCTCGGCGGCGACGCGCACCTCTCGATCGCAGGCTCCGAGAGCAACGTCGCGATCGGCGTCGCGCGGCTCGGGCACGACACTGCCTGGTTGAGTGCCGTGGGCAACGATGAGCCCGGTCGGCTGATCCAGCGGACGCTGCGCGCCGAGAACGTCGACACGACGTACCTGCGGTTCTCGGACGACTCGTTCACCGGCTTCATCGCCTTCGACCAGCCGTCGCACGACATCACCCGGGTGAGCTACCACCGCCGCGGCTCGGCCGCGTCCACGCTAACACCCGCTGAAGCCACAGCGGCCATTGCTACGGCGACGCCGACTCTGCTCCATGTCACGGGCATCACTCCGGCCCTCTCCGACACGGCTCGCGCTGCGACGCTGGCCGGCGTACGCGCGGCATCCGCAGCAGGCACTCAGGTCTCACTGGACGTGAACTACCGCGCCCGCCTCTGGTCCCGCCCTGAAGCGGCCGCCGCCATCCGCGAACTCCTTCCCCACGTCGACACGATCTTCGCCTCGGACGACGAACTGGATCTCCTCACCGACGCCTCCGACCCGATCGCCGACCTGCTCCAGTCCGTCGGCCAGGTCATCGTCACCGCCGGCGGCAAGGGCGCCTGGGCACACTCCGCCGAAGGCACCATCCACCGCCCCGCCCTGCCGGTCACCGTCATCGACAGCATCGGCGCCGGCGACGCCTTCGTCTCCGGCTACCTCTCGGCCACCCTCGACGGACTACCCGTAGAAGCCCGCCTCGAACGCGCCACCACCTCGGGCGCCTTCTGCGTCACGGCGTACGGCGACTGGGAATCCCTCCCGACCCGCACCGACCTGACCCTGCTGGCTCACAGCCAGGGCACCGCGCTTCGCTAGTCCTCGCGGGAAAGAGAATGGGGCTGAGCAGGTACCGCGATCGGCCCGGGGCAGCTTCGTTCGACAGAGCCGGCAGGATCGCTGACCGCATGCCCTCGATCAGTTGGTGTAGCTCATCCTCGCTGAGCCAGATGCCGTGCTGGCGGTAGCCCACGAGATCCGTGAGCGGATCCGCGTCCTCGTGGTCGAGGTACGTGTTGAACTCGGCCACCAGCGCGGCCATCGCGACGGCAAAGGCGCGCCGGTGATCGTCGGTGGTCAGCTGCTCGAGCTGCTCCGGTGTGATCGACGCACGCTCCTGGCGTAGGCGGAAGCGGCGTTCGACCGCGCCGCGGACCCGGCGTTCCTCCGCGACCTCGAGGATGCCGCCCTCGGCGAGCAGCTCGACGTGGCGGTACAGCGTCGCCTTCGAAACGTCGGCGATCCGCTCGCCCAGCTCGCCGGTCGTCAGCTCCCGGCCGCCGCGCAGCGCGTGGACGATCCGCAACCGCACCGGATGTCCCAGCAGCTCCAAAGGATCCATGGCAGAACAATCTCACGCCGTGATACCTTTCTCAAACACTGAGAAAGGTAGTGACGATGACCGCCTGGACTCCCCCGCCGTACGCCGATCCGACCGCCTTCACCGAGCAGGACCTCGTCCTCGAAGCGGCCGGCCAGATGGCGCCTGGCACCCTCACGCTCCCTCGCCACCCGTCCGTCGGCGTCGTGCTGCTGGCCGGCGGCGGCCCGTTCGACCGCGACGAGACCAGCGGACCGAACAAGCCGTTGAAGGATCTCGCCTGGGGCCTGGCCACGCAGGGCATCGCCGCACTGCGCTTCGACAAGCTGACCGCGAACCGTCCCGAAGCGATGGCAACGTCCGGCTACACGATGACCGCGGAATACGTGCCGCACGCGACCGCCGCTGTACGCAAGCTGGCCGAACACGTCGACCGGGTGTTCCTCGTCGGCCACAGCATGGGCGGCAAGGTCGCACCGAAGATCGCAGCCGAGGAGCCGTTGGTCGCCGGCCTGGTGATCATGGCCGGCGACACGCAGCCCATGCACCACTCCGCCGTCCGCGTGATGAAGTACCTCGCCGAAACCGGGGCGGTCCCGCCCGAGACTGTCGCGCTCTTCGAGCGGCAGGCGTCCGTCGTCGACAGCCCCGGCCTCTCCCATCAGACTCCGTCGGCGGACCTGCCGTTCGGTATGCCGGCGTCGTTCTGGCTGGACCTTCGCGAGTACGACCCGGTCGCCACCGCGGCGAAGCTCGACGTACCGATCCTCATCCTGCAAGGCGGTCGCGACTACCAGGTCACCGTCGCCGACGACCTCCCCGCCTGGCGCGACGGCTTACCCAACGCCACCGTCAAGATCCTCGACGCCGACAACCATCTGTTCTTCGCCGGCAGCGGTCCGTCGACGATGGCCGACTACCAGGTCCCCCGGAATGTGGACCCGGTAGCCGTCAGCACCATCGTCGACTGGTTGCCTTAAGCAAGCAGCGCCGGGTCGGACTCCAGCTCACGCTCGGGATCGAGCGGAAGCACGATCTTGAACACCGTCCGACCGGGTTCCGACTCCACCCGCAGGTCGCCGTGGTGCTTCTTCACCACGATCCGCCAGGAGATGTCGAGGCCCAGACCGGTGCCCTCGCCGATCGGCTTGGTGGTGAAGAACGGCTCGAAGATCCGCCGCCGGATCTCCTCCGGGATCCCCGGGCCGGTGTCGCCGATCTCGACGACCGCGTAGGCGCCGTCCTTCCGGGTCCGGATCGTCAGCGTCCCGGATCCGCCCATCGCGCTGACCGCGTTGTCGATGATGTTCGTCCACACCTGGTTGAGCTCGGCGGCGTACGCCGGGATCTGCGGCAGGTCGGGATCGAAGTCCTTCACCACCTCGTACCCCTGCAACTTGCCCGACATCATCACCAGCGTCGACTTCAGCAACTCCCGCAGGTCGACGGTCTGGTACGGCGCGCGGTCGATCTGCGAGTACTGCTTGGCAGCACCAACGAGTGTCGAGATGCGCGTGACCGAGTCGTCGATCTCGTTCATCAGCGACTCGGTGTCGATCGTGTACATCAACCACCGCACCGCGCCCTCGAGGTACTTCGGGCCGACGGCCGTCAGCACCTCCTCCATCCACGGCACGTCCAGCCCGGCCGCCGCCAGCACCGGCGCGATGTCCCAGCTGGCCTGGACGTCGTGGTCGTCCAGCCAGTCGGTCAGCGCGTCCTCGCGGTCGGACAGCTCCATCGGCGGGACGTCTTTGTCCTTGTTCTTGTCGAGCCGCTCGACCGCGTCGTCCTGGAGCGCGACGATCTGGTGCAGCTTGGTCGCGTCCAGCGTGCCGTCGGCGAGCATGGCCAGCTTCGACCGCATCCCGGAGACCCGCTGCCGCAGAGTGGCCGCGGCCCGGACCGCCGCGGCGGCCGGGTTGTTCAGCTCGTGGGTCAGGCCGGCGGACAACGAACCGAGGGCGAGCAACCGCTCGCGCTCCCCCAGCGTCTCGTTGGTCCGGCGCATACCCATCACGAAGCCCTCGATCAGGTGCACCGCCATCGGGAACCAGGTGTTCATCATCGTCGCCATCGTCTCGGCGCTGATGACGAAGAACTCCGACGGCTGGGTCACCTGCATCGTCGCGGTGTACGACTTGTGGTCGTTGGCGCCGAAGAACGCGTTGAACGCGCCCGAGTACACCCCGCGCTGGCCGGTCCGGTTGATCTCGACGAGCTCACCGTGCGACAGCTTGCAGAGCCGGATCTCCCCGGTGATCAGGACGTAGCAGCAGGTCGCCTCGTCCCCCTCGTTGAAGACGATCCCGTCGTCCCAGCTCTCGACGTACCCGGCCTCGGACAGCCATTGCAGCTGCTCGTCGGTGAGGCTCTCGAAGAGGAACAGCGTGCGCAGCTCGTCGGGAGTCAGCCGCCGCGGCTCCACAGCTTGATCAGTCATCAGAGCATCTCCAGGTATCGGTGCACCAGTGTCACGGCCATCGCTCCGTCGCCGACCGCCGAGGCGACCCGCTTCACCGACTCGGCCCGCACATCACCCGCGGCGAACACGCCGGGCATGCTCGTCTCCAGGTGGTACGGCTCCCGCTCCAGCGGCCAGCCCGGCGGTCTGCCGGGCAGGTCCGGTCCGGTGAGGACGAAGCCTCGCTCGTCGCGGAGCAGGTCACCGGGCAGCCAGTCCGTCCGAGGAGCCGCGCCGATGAACACGAACATCCATTCCGTGTCCACGTCGTGGCTCTCCCCGGTCTCGCTGTTCAGCAGGGTGAGACACTCCAGGTGCTCCGAGCCCTTGCAGGCAACGACCTGCGTGCAGGTATGCACCTCGATGTTGTCGATCCCCTCGATCTGGTCGATGAGGTACGACGACATCGTCGCGGTGAGCGATGGTCCTCTTACCAGCATATGCACGCGTTTCGAATACCTGGCGAAATAGACCGCGGCCTGGCCGGCCGAGTTGGCGCCGCCGATGATGTAGACCTCCGAACCGGCGCACGCCGGTCCCTCGGTCGTCGCCGAGCCGTAGTAGATCCCGCGACCGCACAGATCGTCGACGCCCGGCGCCTGGAGCGTCCGGTAGGAGACGCCGGTCGCCAGGATCACCGAGTGCGCAGAGATCTCACTGCCGTCGGCGAACCGCAACTGCCGGGCGTTGCCGAGCGTTTCCAGCCCGACAACCTGCCGGGTCGTCAGCAACTCGGCCCCGAACCGGACGGCCTGCCGCCGGGCCCGGTCCGTGAGCTGTGCACCGGACACTCCGTCGGGAAAGCCCAGGTAGTTCTCGATGCGGCTGGACTGTCCGGCCTGGCCACCGGTCGCCAGCTGCTCGACGAGCACGGTCCGCAGGCCCTCGCTGGCGCCGTACACCGCAGCTCCGAGCCCGGCCGGACCGCCGCCGACCACGACCAGGTCGTAGAAGTCCTTGGCCGGCGCCGTGGACAGACCGACCTTGTTCGCCAGCTCGACCTCGGTCGGTGCGACCATCACGGTGCCATCAGCTGTGATCACTACCGGCAGCGTCGAGCCGTCGACCTCCGCGGCGTCGAGGAGACGCTTCGCCTCTTCGTCGTCGACATTGAGCCATCGGTACGGCACGGCGTTCCGGGCGAGGAAGTCGCGGGCCGCGAACGACGGCGCCGACCAACGGTGACCGATCACCCGGGTCTCGTCACCGGACGGCTCCGGGGTCGACTTCCACAGGTCGAGCATCGCGTCGACCACCGGATACAGCTTCTCCTCCGGCGGGTTCCACGGCTTGAGCAGGTAGTGGTCGAGGTCGACCACGTTGATGGCCTGGATCGCCGCGTCGGTGTCGGCGTACGCCGTCAGCAGCACGCGGCGGGCGAGGGGGAACAGGTCCATCGCGGCCTCGAGGAACTCGATGCCGGACATCTGGGGCATCCGGTAGTCGGCCAGCAGCAGGGCGACGGGCTCACCGCGGAGCTTCAGCTCCTTCAGCGCGTCGAGCGCCTGCGCCGGGTTCTCCGCCCGGACGATGCGGTGATCCTCGCCGTACCGACGGCGGAGGTCACGGGCGATTGACCGGGAAACACCGGGATCGTCGTCCACGGTGAGGATCACCGCGCGGGTCGTTGACGCTGTCATGCCTCCTTCATACCAGCGGAAGCGCACAAATCGGGATCGTTCATCCACAGGCCGAATCCGGTCCGCGGGGGCTGACGCGGACCGGATCGGCTCGTCCGGGGATCCGTGGGCTCTGTGGGGCCCGCGGAACGACCCGTCAGGGGAGGGCGTCGAGGTACGGCGCGTGGTTGTTCTGGAACTCCCAGTTGTAGTAGTGGTCCCAGTTGATCGACCACGTCATCAGCCCCCGGAAGCCCGGTGAAGCGCCGCCGCGGAGGCTGTAGCCGCCGCAGTTCTGGCCCTTCACCAAGCAGTCGAGCGCCTGGTGCACGGCTGCCGGGGCGGTGTAGCCGTTGCCCGCGCTGACTGCTGCCGGGAGCCCGATACCGATCTGGTCGTCGCGCAGTCCCGGGAACGTCTGTCCGGTGTTCGCCACCGGGAAACCGGCCTTGACCATGTCGGTCATGGCGATGTGGAAGTCGGCCCCACCCATGTTGTGGTACTGGTTGTCCAGCCCCATCACCGGACCGGAGTTGTAGTCCTGGACGTGCAGGACGGTCAGCGAGTCCCGCAGCGCGTGGATGATCGGCAGGTACGAACCGGTCCGGTTGTCGCCGCCACCTGCGCCGCCGTAGAACTGGTAGCCGACCTGCACGAAGAACGTCTCCGGCGCCATGGTCAGCACGAAGCCGGACCCGTACTTCGCCTTCAGCGTCTTCAGCGCCGAGATCAGGTTGACGATGACCGGAGTCGTCGGGTTGCGGAAGTCGGTGTCGCCGGCATTCAGGTACAGCGAGTGCCCTTCGAAGTCGATGTCGAGCCCGTCCAGCCCGTAGCGATCGATGATCGCGCTGACCGAACTGACGAACGCGTCCCGCGCCGCGGTGGTGGTCAACTGCACCTGTCCGTTCGCACCGCCGATGGAGATCAGCACCTTCTTCCCAGCGGCCTGTTTGGCTCGGATCGCCGCGATGAACTCCGCATCGCTCTCCACATTCGGGCATTCGCTGGCAGGACACCTGTTGAACCGGATGTCCCCGGACGTCACCGACGTCGGCTCGCCGAACGCCAGGTCGATGATGTCCCACTGGTCCGGTACGTCGGCCATCCGCACGTACCCGGACCCGTTCGCAAAGCTCGCGTGCACGTATCCGATCAGCGCGTGCTTCGCCAGCCCGGTACTCGTGCAGCCTCCCGTCGTACCGCTGGTAGCTGCTGACCTCGCCGACTCACCGACGCTGTTGTACGCCGCGACCGAGTAGCTGTGGCTACTGCAAGCGGCGAGCCCCCTGATGGTCGCCGTCGTTCCAGTGACGGTCTGGACGACGCTGGCGTCCTCGTAGACCCGGTAACCAGTGACAGTGCCGGTCGCGGCCGACCAGCTCAACGAGATGGCGGAGTTGGTCGCGCTGGTGACAGTCGGCGTACCAGGAGCGGTCGGAGCACCCGGCGTACCGCCAGGACCATCCAGGCTGAAGTCATCCGCTTGGTACGCCGGTTGCCCGTACCAGCCGTGCACATAGATCTGTGCGGACGTCTGACTCGCTCCGGTCGTGAAGGAGAGACTCAACTGCGTGAAGCTCGCTGCCGACGGCGTCCAGGTAGAAGAGCCACCAGTGACCCCGAGGTACACGTACGAACCGCGCACCCATCCCGACAACGTGTACGCCGTGTTGGGCTGCACCGACACCGTCTGACTGCACTGGGCGTAGTCAGAACTCGTCACCGCGCCGTTCAACGCAAAGCCACCGCTGCGAGTCGGACTGCTGACCACGGACCCACCCGAGCAGCTCCAGCCACTCAACGAACCGGACTCGAACCCCGGATTGCTCAGGATGTTCGCCGCCTGCGCCGGCACCGTGACACCGGCCGCCAGCAATACCCCGACCACCACAGCAAGCCACCGTGCACGCATGGAACCTCCTCGACGATGCGATTTAGTAGAGAGGTTCCATAAATCCACGTCAATGCATCACCGGCGGCGGGTATCCGACGCTGTCGGGATCCGGCCTACTGTGAGCGCGTGAGTGACATCGACTGGGGTCAAGGCACGTACGAGACGACGGCGGCCGACCTGTTGCCGGCGGCTCGCGAGCTGGTGGACGCGGCGCAGCTCAAACCCGGCGAACACGTGGTCGACGTCGGCGCAGGCACCGGCAACGTCGCACTGCTCGCCGCCGACCTCGGCGCCCGCGTCACCGCCGTCGAGCCCGCCGCCCGGCTTCGCGAAGTCATCCAGGAGACGGCCGGCGCCCGCGACCTGACCGTCGTCGACGGTACGGCGGCGTCGATCCCGCTGCGCGACGGCTCGGCCGATGTGATCCTGTCCAACTTCGCCGTGATCTTCGCCCCCGACCCAGCCGCGGCGATCGCCGAACTCTCCCGCGTCGCCGCCCCGACCAGCCGCATCCTGCTCACCAGCTGGCTGCCCGGCGTGATGGGCAAGCTGGTCGGCGTCATTGTCGGCGCGGTCCAGGAAGTCACCGGCCAGAACCCAGCAGCCGGCCGCATCGACTGGCACGACCCTGCAGCCCTCACCACCCTCTTGGCCCCGCACGGCTACCAGGTCACCGCGACCACTCTCGAGCTCGAGGTGGTCACGCCGTCCGCGGAGAGCTACTGGGACACCCGCATCGCCAACCACCCACTCGGTGTCACGACCTTCCCCATCCTGGAACAAGCGGGCCGTCTCGACGACGTACGAGCCCGTTTCCTCCAGACGCTCGATGACAACTGGACCGACACAACCGGCCAGGTCCGCCTGCCCGCGCAGTACCTGTTGGCGACTGCCACCCGCTGATCGTTGGCAGATTTTCGCCAGCGGCCAGTGTCAGCCAAAACCGTGTAGCCGGAGCCACGGATTGGCAGGCTCTTCGGCGTCCGTGCTCGGGGGCGGGCGGCCGGGGCTACAGCCCACGGCCAGGACAACATGCCGTGGAGGCATCACGTGAACCATCCGAACCTGCGCAGGCGTGCCGCACTCTTGGCCGGCGCCGCGCTGATCACCACCGCCTTGGTGGCTCCACCAGGATCAGCAACCCCTCCCACCACCCCACAGGGCCGGTCGAGCTTCGCGCCCGGCCGGTACGTCGTGACGCTGGCCGACAAGCCACTGGCGACGTACCAGGGTGGTGTCACCGGGCTCAAGGCCACCAAGCCGGCCGTCGGCCGCAAGGTCGAGGTCAACAGCAGCAACGGCACGGCGTACAGGTCCTTCCTGACCGGTAAGCACGCACAGGTTGCTGCAGAGGTCGGCGCCAAGGTCGACCACGACTACTCGACCACGCTGAACGGCTTTGCTGCCTCACTGACCTCCAAGCAGGTCAACGAGCTCAGCAAGACACCGGGTGTGGTGTCCGTCGTGCCCGACCAGTTGCATGTCGCGCTGGACGACCGCAAGTCGACCGACTTCCTCAAGCTGTCCGGCAAGAACGGCGTCTGGAACGCACTTGGCGGTACGGCGACCGCGGGCCAGGGCGTCGTTGTCGGCGTCGTTGACACCGGCATCTGGCCGGAGAGCGCGTCCTTGTCCGGTCCCAAGCTTGGTACGAAGCCGCCGACCGCGGCCGACCCGTACCGCCCGTACCTGTCCGGCTCGACGACCGTGATGGAGAAGGCCGACGGCGGCACCTTCACCGGTAGCTGTGAGGCCGGCGAGGACTTCACCGCCGACCAGTGCAACACCAAGCTGATCAGCGCGAAGTACTTCGGTGACGGCTGGCTCAACCTGGTCCCACCGGACCAGCGGGCCGACTACGTCTCTCCGCGCGACGGCGAGGGTCACGGCACCCACACCGCGACCACTGCGGCCGGCCGGGCCAACGTGGATGTCTCGGTCGGCGGTGTCGGCTTCGGTACGGTCACCGGCGTCGCTCCGGCCGCCAAGATCGCTGTGTACAAGGCACTCTGGTCCGGCAAGGACGGCCAGAACTCCGGCGGCCTCACCTCCGACATCCTCTCCGCCATCGACCAGGCGGTCGCGGACGGCGTCGACGTCATCAACTACTCGGTCGGCTCGATCTTCGAGTCCGAGCACACCGATCCGATCCAGCTTGCGTTCCTGTCGGCAGCATCGGCCGGTGTCTTCGTCTCCGCGGCCGGTGGCAACTCCGGTCCGGACGCGTCCACGCTCGACAACACCTCCCCCTGGGTAACCACGGTCGGCGCGACCACAGTTGCGCCGTACGAAGGCACTGTCGTGCTGGGCAACGGCCAGAAGTACGCCGGCCTTAGTACGACGGTGGCGATGCCGACCGGCAGCAAGCCGCTCGTCAGCCCTGCCGCGGTCAAGAACGCGACAGCCAGCGACGCGGATGCACTGCTCTGTATGGCGAACACGCTGGACCCGAGCAAGACCGCCGGGAAGATCGTCGCGTGTGAGCGAGGTGTCAACGCCCGCGTGGACAAGTCCACCGAGGTGAAGCGGGCCGGTGGTGTCGGGATGGTGCTGCTCAACCTGTTCCCGCAGGACGTGGTCGGCGACTCCCACGCCGTACCGACTGTGCACGTCAACGCACCGGATGCCCTGTCGATCAAGGCCTACGCCGCGCAGGACGGTGCGACGGCTGAACTCGTACCGGGCAACACGACCAGCACCAAGACGCCGTACCCGCAGATGGCCGACTTCTCGTCGCGCGGTCCTTCTCTTGCGAGCCATGGCAACCTGCTGAAGCCGGACATCGCGGCGCCGGGTGTGAACGTGCTGGCCGCTGTCGCACCGCCTACCAACAACGGCCAGAGCTACGCGTTCCTTTCCGGTACGTCGATGGCCGCGCCGCACATTGCGGGATTGGCAGCGCTCTACCTGTCGAAGCACCCGGACTGGTCGCCCATGGCAGTCAAGTCCGCCCTGATGACCACCGCTGGGAACGTGCTCACTTCTACCGGGTCCGTCGACAGCAACCCGTTCGACGCAGGTGCCGGCGAGGTGCAGCCGTCCAAGATGCTCGATCCCGGTCTGGTCTACGACTCGGGTGACGCGGACTGGCTGGGTTACCTCGAGGGCAGCGGCGTCAACACCGGCACCGGAGTACCTGCGATCAACCCGAGCGACTACAACGCTCCGTCGATCGCTGTCGGCCAGTTGCTCGGCACTCAGACCATCACCCGTCGCGTGACCGCTGTGACTCCGGGCCTGTACCGGGCGACGGTCTCCGTGCCGGGCATGAAGGCCGCGGTGACGCCGTCGATCCTGAACTTCACCGAGGCCGGTCAGACCAAGACGTTCAAGGTGAAGCTCACACTGGACACCGGTGACTCGGGTGCGACCACCAGCGGCTGGCTGACCTGGCAGGGCGCCGGGAAGACAGTGCGCAGCCCGATCGTCGCCGTACCGACGTCCGTCCTCGCCCCGACCGCAGTGTCCAGTTCGGGTGCCTCTGGCTCGGTGTCGTTCACTGCCACCTCTGGCAAGGCCGGTGCACCGATCCGGTCGTACGGCGTGGTGTCCGCTCCCCTGGTCGCTGGCGCAGTGCCCGCGGGTGCTGCGGACGCCGATCTGCCGGACTACCCGGTGACGGCGACCGCACAGACCAAGGCGGTGCAGTGGAACATCAAGACCGTGGACCCGGCCGGCAGCATCTGGCTGGTGCTCTACAAGGTCGTGAACGGTCAGAAGCAGTTCCTGTCGTTCATCGGTGACGGTTCGAGCCAGGCGTCGGCCAGCGTGCCCGCACCGTCCGCTGGGGTCTGGGGCGTTCTCGCGATCACGCTGTCCAACCCGCCGGGCGCGGACACGACGGAGTACACGATGCAGACCAACGTCGTGACCGCCTCGTCGGGCAGCACGCTCAAGACGTCGCCTCCGGTGGCTCCGGCCGCGTTCAAGGCCTTCCAGGTCACCGCGTCCTGGTCGGGGCTGCCGACCGACAAGCGCTCGACCGGCTTCGTCGAGTTCCCGAACCGGGCCGGGACGGTGGTGACGATCAACTAGATCCAGCGGCGGCGGGCGGCCTGAACGCCCGCCTGGAACCGGGTCTGCGCGCCGAGTGCATCCATCAGCGCGCGGACCCGGCGCTGGGTCGTCCGCGGACTGATCCGCAACCGCCGGCTGATCATGTCGTCGGTCGCACCACCGGCCAGCAGCAACAGGATGTCCCGGTCCGGCTCGGTCAGCGCCGGCACCTCACCGCTCGCGAGCAACGCGGGCATCGGGATCGCCAGCGCCCACAGCATCTCGAACGTCGCGATCAACCCGTCCAGCAGACCTGACGAACGGATCAGCAGGTTCGACTCGGCCGGCGCCCGCTTGGTCAGCCCGATCAACGCGGTGTTGTCGTCCCCCACCGCCATCTTCATCGGGACCTGCGCCAGCACCCGGCTGACCTCGCCGGCCGCCTGCAACTCCGGCAGCACGCCCATGATGTCCTCGGACTCGAACACCTCGGTCCCGTAGATCGCCCGGTACTCGATCCCGTCGGCCAGGCGATCCAGCTCGAGCTTCTGTTGCGTCGACGGCGGCGTGACGTACGGCGGCCGGTCCAGCACCCGGACCTCGCGACGGGACCCCTTCTGCAGCTCCTCGTACGCCCGCAGCAGCGTCGGGCCGTCCTCGATCAGCTCGACCTGGTTCCCTTCCAGAACCGGCGTCCCGCGCCGCCCCCGCAGGTCATCGGCCACACTCCGCAACCGCGCCAACTGCACATCCAGTTCGTCGAGCGGATCAACCACCACCATCACCCCTCACCGACGCCAAACGCCCTCACACTAAACCGCGTCAACTAACTCTTGACAGCGTTGTCTCACAGACGCCGGCAGACCCCGGCGTCGGCGCCGGGCGTGAACCGGGAGCGATCACGGGCCACAGCTGAAGCACGGCCAGAGTTTGCCGCAGCGTGAGCAGCGCCCGTCCGGAGCTGGGACCGGGAGCCAGACGGTGGTTGTCGGTGCGGTCCGGTCGGGCGCTGCAGCACGCCGGCTGAGCGTCGGGCCTGTGGACCAGTGAAGCTCGGTGCTGTCGCCGGTGCCGTGGGTGTCGAGGAGGGCGTCGACACCGTCGTCCCAGGTGGACGTGCCGCGCCGGGGAACGCGCCAGCGGACTGTGACCGCGCCGTCGGACCACTCCACGCCTTCGGCGAGGGTGGTGGTTCGGTGGACCAGGTGGAAGAGGCGGGCCTGTCGCTGCAGTGTGTTCACCGCTCCAGCCTCGTCCAGAACGCACTGTGCACAACAGGTGTGGGCTGTGGGCTGTGGGAACAGCCCACAGCCCACATGCCCTTGTTTTGTACGGTTTTTGTCGGCGAGGGCTTGTAACGTCGCGGCACGCACCACATGAGCTCGAAGCGTGAACGGGGTGGTCCTGTGACAGACCTATCTACTCAGACATCTACTCAGACGACTTTCGGAGCGCACTTGCGGCAGTCCAGGCAGGCGGCCGGCCTGAGCCTGCGGCAACTGGCAGCCCGCGTCGGGTACGACCACAGCTACCTGTCGCAGGTGGAGCGCGGGCAGCGGCCGGGCTCTGCGGACCTGGCGCGGCTCTGCGACCGTGAGCTCGGCACCGGCGACCAGCTGACCGGCACCTTCGAGCGAAGGCTTCCCCGCACTGAGCGACAGACAGCCGACCCGTCGGAGCCGGCCTGGCAAGGGCTGGTCGCGGCTGACCAGACCATTGCCTTCGACGACTTCCGGAGTACTCCGCCGGCTGTGTTGCTGCCCGAGTTGGTGAGTGAGCTGCAGCTGCTGCAGGCCCGGGGCGTCGACGCAGTGCAGGTGGTCGAGCTGAGCATCTTCATCGCGGAGACCCTCACCGGGCTCGGCGAGCGACGTTCGGCAAGACGCTGGTGGTGGGCCGCCCATGGATCCGCGGTCGGCGACGGGGAGGCGCTGGTGTGCGCGAGGGAGGCAATCAGCGGTCTCGCCGAGCGGCGCCCGTTGCCGCCACTGCTGGAGCTGGCCGACAAAGCCGTGGCGCAACAGTCCCCAAGCGCGGTGCCTCATGCAGCCCGCGCGTTGGTCCTGGCCGAGCTCGGGCGGAGAGAGGAGACACAGCAGGCGCTGCAACTGCTGGTGGGCGTGGGCGATGAGACCGTCGTGACTGCCGCGCGGCCGACCGACTGGATGCCGCACCAGCTGCACTCGGCCGAGGGACGAGTGTGCGCGCGACTGGGGTACGGCGTGGCCGGCTGCGTACTGCTGGAGCGGGCCCGGGAGCTCTGCCCGGAGCACTGGATCGGCGAACGCGCCAGGATCGACCTCGCCCTGGCCGAGAGCCTGGCTGTCGCCGGTGAGGTGCCAGCGGGCCTGGCCACGGCACTCCGTGTCCTGGTCGAGCTGCCGGACGAGTGGCGCGACCTCTGGGTGGACGACGCTGCCGATCGGGTGCTCCGCGTCGTACCGGAGAGCGAGCGCGGTGCAGTCGAGCTACGGAGGCTGCTGACCACCAAGGGCCGGAGTGTGGGCAGCGGGTCGAGCTGGAGGTGAGAGCAGGGGTAGCGTGCGGTGAGTGACAGGTGAACAGCGGACAACGGCAGTGGCAGACACGTGGGACTTCGCAGTCGAACTGCGCAGTGATCCAGCCGGCGCGGAGGCTCGGGCCGCCGTACTCGCGGAGCCGGCGTTCGGGCAGTCGTTCACCGACCACATGGTGGTTGCCAACTGGTCACTGGATCGGGGTTGGCACGACGCCAAGGTCACGGCGTACGCGCCGCTGAAGTTGAGCCCCGCGGCTGCTGTCTTCCATTACTCGCAAGAGATCTTCGAGGGCCTCAAGGCATACCGGCACCCGGACGGCTCGGTGTGGGCCTTCCGCCCGGACCGGAACGCAGCCCGCTTCACTGCGAGCGCAGAGCGGCTGGCGCTGCCGCAGGTGCCGGAGGACGAGTTCGTCGCGGCTCTGCGCGCGCTGGTGACCGTTGACGAGGCCTGGGTGCCGTCGGCCGAGGCGAGCGAGACCAGCCTGTATCTCCGGCCATACATGATCGCCACCGAGGCCGCGCTGAGCGTCCGGCCGTCGCAAGAGGTGCTGTTCGGCGTCATCGCGTCACCAGCCGGTCCGTACTTCAACACCGGCCCCAAGCCGGTCTCCATCTGGCTGACGACCTCCACCATCCGGGCAACGCCGGGTGGAACGGGCGCGGCCAAGTGCGGCGGCAACTACGCCTCCAGCCTGGCCGGCCTGGCCGAGGCGGTCGCCAACGGCTGCGAGCAGGTCGCGTTCGTCGATGCGGTCGAGCACAAGTGGCTCGAGGAGATCGGCAGCATGAACATGTTCTTCGTGTACGCCGACGGCCGGATCGCGACCCCGCAGCTGAACGGATCGATCCTCGAAGGCGTCACCCGCGCATCCGTCATCGAGCTCGCCGCCGACCTCGGCCACCCGGTCGAGGAACGCCGTGTCTCCGCCGACGAGTGGCGCGACGGCGTGCGCTCCGGCGAGATCACCGAGGTCTTTGCCTCCGGCACCGCCGCCGTCATCACCCCGATAGGCCGCCTCGCCTGGCCGGACGGCGACCTGACCATCGGCGACCACTCGGTGGACTACGGCGTCGGCCCGGTCACCGCGAAGATCCGCTCCACGCTGCTCGACCTCCAATACGGCCGCACGCCGGACACCCGAGGCTGGCTCACGCGCCTCGCCTGATGCCGTTTGTCCCCGGCGCCGGTTAAGTTGGCGTCATGGCCGAGTCCAAGGGAAAGTCTCCGGCGATCGAGCTGGAGGTTGGCGAGCGGACGGTCCGGGTCTCGAACCCGGACCGCGTGTACTTCCCTGCCCGCGGCGAGACCAAGCTCGACCTGGTCAAGTACTACCTGTCCGTCGGCGACGGCATCGTCAACGCGCTCCGCGAGCGGCCGTGCATGATGCACCGGTTCCCCGAGGGCGTCGCGGGCGAGAAGGTGCACCAGAAGCGGCTGCCGCACGGCGCGCCGCCGTGGATGGAAACGGTCCGCGTCAAGTTCCCGCGGTACAACCGGACCGCCGACGAGCTGTGCGTCACCGAGATCGCGCATGTCGCCTGGGCGGTGCAGATGTCGACGGTCGAGTTCCACCCGTGGAACTCCCGCCGCGCCGACACCGAGAAGCCCGACGAATGGCGGATCGACCTCGACCCGATGCCCGACTGCCCGTTCGATCGGGTCCGCCGGGTCGCGCACACCGTCCACGAAGTGCTCGACGAGCTCGGCGCGGTCGGCTATCCGAAGACGTCCGGCGGCAAGGGCATCCACATCTACGTCCGGGTCGAGCCGGCGTACGGCTTCTCCGACGTACGGCGTGCTGCACTCGCGTTCGCGCGCGAGGTCGAGCGGCGTACTCCGGATGACGTGACGACGACCTGGTGGCGCAAGGACCGTGACCCGAAGAAGCTGTTCGTCGACTACAACCAGAACGCCCGCGACCACACGATCGCCAGCGCGTACTCCGTCCGCGGCAACCCCGAAGGCACCGTGTCGACGCCGATCCACTGGGACGAGATCGACGACGTGAACCCGAAGGACTTCACGATCGCCACCGTCCCGGCCCGCTTCGCCGAGCTCGGCGACCTGCACGCCGGAATCGACAACGACGTCTACTCGCTGGCGACGCTGATGGAGTGGGCCGAGCGGGATGAACGTGAAGGCGCCGAGGAACCGCCGGAGGACTAACCCACCAGCCCGTGATGCAGCAGATTGGTGAGCGTGTCGACGGCCTGCTCGTCCGGGATCGTCTTTCCGCTGGCCGGGTTGACCACCAGCCAGGTGTAGGCGAACCCCTCCATCAGCGCGTTCATCGCCGAGATCGCAACCAGCGGATCCGCGGGTGGATTCGGCAGGTGGGAGAAGTGCTCGATCATGTGCTGGTCGTCGTCGGCCATGATTCGCTGCAGCCGCAGCCCGAGCTCCGGGTCCACCATCGCGGCCTGCTTGACCGCGATCATCTCCGGCAGATGCGCCTGGTAGAAACGCCAGAACGCCTCCACGTGCCAACGCACCGCTGACAGCTTGCTGAAGTCGGCGTCGTGGCCGGCGACATCGACGACTGCCTCGTCGGCCTCCAGCAGCATGTCCTTGAGCAGCGCTTCGAGCAGCTCTTCCTTGCCGGCGAAGTGGTTGTAGAACGACCCTGTCGCGCGGCCCGCCGCCGCGGTGATGTCGGTGATCTTCGTGTTCAGGTATCCGCGCTCGGCGAAGACCTCGCGCGCGGCCTGCTTGAGCGCCACCTCGGTCCCGGCCGCCCGTTGCCGGCGGCTCACCGTGTCCGTCACGACAACCTCCTTGACATCGAACCTTAGCCAGGCTCACACTGAATCTGAATTCAGTGAATCATAATTCAGTCAAGGAGACCACTATGAACGTCCTGATCGCGGGTGCCGGACCGACCGGACTGACCCTAGGGATCGAACTGGCCCGGCGCGGGATCGCGGTCCGCGTGATCGACAAGGCGACCGAGTACTTCAACGGATCGCGCGGGGACGGCCTGCAGCCGCGGACCCTGGAGGTGTTCGAGGACCTCGGCGTACTCGACCAGGTGCTGGAGCAGAGCATCGCGATCCCGTTGATGAAGATCTATCTCGACGGCGAGCTGGTCGGCGAGCGCCGGATGGCCGAGCCCGTCGACCCCACCCCGGACATCCCGTACCCGAACGCCCGGATGCTCGGCCAGTCGCGGACTGAGAAGATCCTGCGCGACAAACTCGCGGAGTACGGCGTGAACGTCGAGCTCGACACCGCGATCGTCGGCTTCACCCAGACCGGCGACTCGGTCACCGCCGAGCTGTCCACCGGCGAGACCGTCGCGGTCGACTACCTGGTCGGCGCGGACGGCGGCAAGAGCTTCGTCCGCAAGCAGCTGGGGATCGCGTTCGAAGGCACGACCGACGAGTCGATCCGCACTCTGCTCGGCGATGTAGCGGCCGACGGGCTCGACCACGAGGTCGGCTACTGGTTCGCGAGCAAGGACAACCCGATGGCAGGGATCGCTATGACTCCGCTGAGCGGCGGCGACCAGTTCCAGTTCGGCGCGCCGCTCGACGCGGACGACGCCGACGCCTCGATCGAGGGCCTGCAGGCGCTGGTCGACAAGTACGCCGGCGCCGGTACTGCGAAGCTCCGCGACCTGACCTGGTCGACCGTGTGGCGGCCGAACGTGCGCCTGGCCGCGAAGTTCCGGGTCGGGCGGGTTTTCATCGCCGGCGATGCCGCCCACGTGCACCCGCCGACCGGCGGCCAGGGCCTGAACACCGGCGTCCAGGACGCGTACAACCTCGGCTGGAAGCTGGCGGACGGTCGCGAAGAGGTGCTGGCGACCTACGAGACCGAGCGCCGGACCAACGCGATGCGGGTGCTCGGGATCAGCGAGGAGCTGATGCAGAAGCACGTCGACGGCGACGAGTCGGCGCTGGAGCGCGGCGAGAACACCCGCCAGCTGGACGTGTCGTACCGCGACCCGTCGGACACCCGCCCACTCGTGTCCGGCGACCGCGCTCCCGACGCTCCGGTGATCGATGCCTCCGGCAACAAGGTCCGGCTCTTCGAGCTGTTCCGCGGCCCGCACGAGACCCTGCTGCGCTTCTCCCCCACCACCGCGTCGGACCATCCGCAGGCTGTCGAGATCACCTCACCGGACGCGTTCGCGATCTATCACGCACAGCCCGGCGACGAGATCCTGGTCCGTCCGGACGGTTACCTCGCTTAGGATTTTCGAGTGCAGACCCTGGATGCAGCCGCCGCCTACGATCGTGCCGTCGAGCTGGCGACACGAGGGCGGCGGCAGATCCTCGGGATCACCGGCGCGCCGGCGGCGGGCAAGTCGACGTACGCCGAGCAACTGACCGCGAAGCTGAGCGCCGACGGTCATCAGGTCGCGCTGGTGCCGATGGACGGCTACCACCTCGCGCAGTCGGTGCTAGAAGACCTCGGCCTCGCAGGGGTGAAGGGTGCGCCGCATACCTTCGACGGCTACGGCTTCGTCGCGTTGCTGAGGAGGCTGAAGGAATCGCCGGACGAGCAGATCTGGGCGCCGCGGTTCGACCGAAGCATCGAGGACTCGATCGCCGCGAGCATCGGCATTGCTCCTTCAGTCACCCTGGTTGTGACCGAAGGCAACTACCTGCTCCTCGACGAATCGCCGTGGACTGGTCTCCGCGCGTTGATCGATCAGTGCTGGTACGTCGAGGTGACCGAGGGCTTGCGCCACGCACGGCTCGAGGCCCGGCATCGCGCCTTCGGCAGATCAGCCGAGGAAGCACACGAACGCACGTACGGCTCCGACGAACGCAACGCCCACCTGATCGCGGCGACCGCACCGGCGGCCGACGCGATCATTCACCCTTGACGCACACCCGCTCGATGAACGCGGCAACGCCGTCCAGGTAGAGCTGCAGACCGAAGTCGAAGTCGGCCTCGTTGTCCTCCTCGAAGCTTCCGACCTCGTCGAACACGCCGGCGTCGACCGTCCGCGCGACCGCCGGATAGACCCGCGGATCCGCGACCCGCCGCAACGTCGCGCCGAACCGCTGGAACGCATCCGGGTTGTCCGCGTAGCCCGCCGCCAGGTCGAACGCCATCCGGATCTCGCCCTGCACGTAGGTGATGAGCCCCATCACCACGCCGACCTTCGCCTCCTCTGGCAGGCCGGTGTCCTTCAGTACGCCGAGGGCCGAGTCGAACCACGCGAGGTTGTTCGGCCCGGCCGGCGGACCCGAGATCGGCACCTTCGCGTACCACCTGTGCCGCCGGATCGCGGTCAGTACGCCGTCCGCCCAGAACGTCAGCCCGGTCCGCCAGTCGACGCCCTCCGGCATCGGCTCCGGTCGCTCGAGCGCGGCATCCGACATGATCACGAGCAGTTCGTCCTTGCTCTTCACGTGCCGGTAGAGCGCCATCGTCGAGTTGCCGAGCCGCTCGGCGACGCGAGCCATGGAGACGGCGGCCAGATCCTCGGCGTCGGCGATCTCGATCGCGGCGCCGACGATGTCGTCGAGCGTCAGCGACGGCTTCGGCCCGCGCCGCGGGGTCTCCCGCAACCGCCACATCGCCGCGACATCGGCCGGCAGCTCATCGTTCTCCACCGGGTCAGTTTAGGGCTTGCGTCGGAGTACTGCGTACCTGCTACGCTATTTAGCGTACTCGATACGCAGTAAGGAGCGGACGATGATCATCGAGGCAATCGGACTGCGGAAGTCTTACGGCGCGAACGAGGTGCTGGCCGGGGTCGACCTGAGCGTCGAGGAAGGTTCGGTGCTCGCCCTGCTCGGCCCGAACGGCGCCGGCAAGACCACGGCGGTACGCATCCTGACCACGCTGACCAAGCCAGACTCCGGTACGGCGACGATCGCGGGGTACGACGTACTGCGCGAGCCGGCCCGGGTCCGCGGGGCGATCAGCCTCACCGGGCAGTACGCCGCGGTCGACGAGAACCAGACCGGTCGGGAGAACCTGGTGATGGTCGGCCGGCTGATGCATCTGGGCCGGCGGGCCGCACAGCGTCGTACGGCCGAGTTGCTGGAGCAGTTCGGGCTGGCTGACGCGATGGACCGGCGGGTGAAGACGTACTCGGGCGGGATGCGGCGGAAGCTCGATCTGGCGATGAGTCTGATCGCCCGGCCGCAGGTGATCTTCCTGGACGAGCCGACGACCGGACTGGATCCGGCCAGCCGTTCGGCGATGTGGGACGCGATTGTCGAGCTGGTCCGCGGCGGTACGACGATCCTGCTCACGACGCAGTACCTGGAGGAAGCGGACCGGCTGGCGGACCGGGTCGTGCTGCTCGACCACGGCCGGATCGTGGCGAGTGGTACGGCGGATGCGCTCAAGACCCAGATCGGTGGCGAGCGGATCGAGCTGCGGTTCCCGGACAAAGTACAGCTGCTGAAAGCGACCGGAGTGCTGGACGGGGTCGCCAACGAGCTGGTGCTGAACGTGCCGTCGGACGGTACGGCGGCTCACCTGCACCACGTGCTCGACGTACTCCGGGACAACGGACTGGAGCCGGAGCGGGTCTCGTCCCACCGGCCGACGCTCGACGACGTGTTCCTCGCTCTGACGGCCTGAGGGGTTTGCTGATGTCACACCAGGGAGTTGTCGCCGCCTGCTCGGACGCGGCGACCATGATCGACCGCAGCGTGCGGCTGGCGCGGCGCAACGTCGACACGTTGTTCGCCTCGATCCTGTTGCCGTTGTTGATGATGGCGCTGTTCGTCTACGTGTTCGGCGGCGCGATCAACACGGGGACGGAGTACGTGAACTACGTCGTACCGGGGATCCTGCTGCTCACCACCGGGTACGGCGCCGCGTCGACGGCGATGGTGGTCGCGGACGACATGAACAGCGGGATGATCGACCGGCTGCGGTCCCTCCCGATCCACAGCTTCGCCGTACTCACCGGACATGTGGTTGCGAGCGTGGCGCGCAACGCCGCGTCGACGGCGATCGTCATCGTCGCCTCACTGGCCATGGGGTTCCGCCCTAGTGGCGGAGTGGTCGACTGGCTCGCGGCTGTTGGCCTACTGCTGCTGTACGTCGTCGCGCTGTCCTGGCTGGCTGCGGGACTCGGTGTGATCGCCAAGTCGGTGGAGTCGGCCAGCACTCTCAGTTTCTTCATGCTGTTCCTGCCGTACCTGAGCAGTGCGTTCGTGCCACCGGAGTCGATGCCGTCGTGGTTGCAGCCGGTCAGCGAGCACCAGCCGATCACTCCGGTCATCGAGACGATCCGCAGCTTGCTGATCGGGACACCGATGGGCAACAGCGGTCGAGCCGCTCTGGCCTGGTGTTCCGGTCTGCTCCTGTTCTCGGTCGTGCTGGCGACCTCGCTGTACCGCAGACGCAACAGCCGCTGAGCGCAGGACTCGGACCGTTCGGCGAAGGTTTGGCGATGAAACGACCGGGCGTGACCCCTTGGTCGCGTTAACGTCAAAGTCCCCCCCAACGTGTGGTGGTCCCACTCCCCCCGGGACCCACACGGACGAGCGCCCCGATCACTGATCGGGGCGCTTTGTTTTCCAGATTTTTCTTGGCGACGGTGTCGAATCCGGCCCACCTTGTCCGACGTATCAGTAAGAGCGACCAAGGGAGAGGGTCAGAATGAACATCACCACCGACACCCGGAACATGATCATCAACATGCTGGCCGAGGGCAGCCCGGTCTGGTACGTCGCCGGCATGGTCAAGATGCGCAACCACGACGTCTACGCAGTCGGTCGAGAAGCCGGCTATCCGGACAAGGCGCAGCTACGGCGAGCCGTCTGGGCCGCCCGGAACCGCGCTCTGCAAGCAGCCTGACCACCTGTCCCAGGCCGCTCGAGCCGCTGCCTGCCTCTCCACCAGAGGCGGACAGCGGCTTTTGTCATCTCAGATTGCGACCGCTCACCCGCGTCGCGACCGCTAGCATCGGTCCCGGTCCCATCGATCCAGCGGAGGAAGCCTGATGATCTTCATCACCGCCAAGTTCCGGGTGAAGCCTGAACACGCCGACAACTGGCCGTCCATCACCGCCGACTTCACCACTGCGACCCGCTCCGAGCCGGGCTGCCTGTGGTTCGACTGGTCCCGCTCCCTCGACGACGCGAACGAATACGTCCTGGTCGAAGCGTTCGCCGACGACGACGCCGCCACTCACCACGTCACCTCGGCCCACTTCAAGGCCGCCCAGGAGCACCTGCCTCCGCACCTGGTCGAGACGCCGCGCATCGTCAACTTCAAGCTGCCTCAGGACGACTGGTCCGAGCTCGGCGAACTCGCCGTGAAGTAACCAGCGCTATAACGGCCAGGCACAGTACGACGAGGACGAGCAGGGCCGCCCACGGGATGCTCCAGGCGTGGGCGGTCGCGGTGACCGTGTCGAGCGTGCCGGTCGAGCCGGCCGCATCGGTGAGGAGCGGGAGCAGCGTGACGGTTCCCGTCTCGCGGATGAGCGGTCTGACTCCGTCGACCTTCGCGGAGACCTTCCAACTCTCGCCCGGGAGTAGCTGAGGCGTGTCGTCGACGTGCATCGACCCGACTCGTCCGGCCCCGAACAGTCCGACCAGCGACGTCGACGGGCGCGCGGCGAGGATGGCGTTGCCGGTGTTGTGGATCGTGTAGGTGACGGTGGCGTCGGCCTTCGCGAACGGGATCGCCGTACCCGAGTAGTGGATCTTGACGTCGTCGACCGACACGCTCGGCTCGAGTGCGCCACTGACTCGCACCCGGATCCGGATCGCCAGCCGGCGGTCCACATCACCGCTCTGCTTCAACGACGTGACAATCCCGCCCAGGTGGTCGCCGGGTGTGGCACCGGCCGGGACGGCGAGGGCGAACGGTACCTGGAGCGACTTGCCAGGTTGGATGGTCACCTGCGCGCTGGGCGTGTGGACCCACGTGCCCACACCGGTCGACTTGGCGTCGTCGGTGAGGAGATCGAGTCGTCCGTCGTCCGTGGTGAACCCGTCAGCGGCGTACACCCCGAGCGTGAGCGGGGTCTTGCCGCTGTTCGCGACGACGAGAGCGTCTTGGACCTCGCCGCCTGGGTCGACCGTGTAGCTGTAGTTCTGCCGATCGGACCCGAAGCTGTTGGCCGCCGTACTGACCGACCAGGGGACGTCGTCGGCAGCAACGGCCGTCCCGGCGCCGGCGATAGCACCGACCGCTGCCAATAGTGTCGCGAGTAGTCCGCGCATGGGGTCCTTCCGAAATGAGGAGATCGGGATGGGCGCCTCCTGACGCCCACCCCGATCGGATTGGTCAGGTCAGCTCACACTGGTGAGCGTCGTGACGCCCTTCTGGTTCTTGCTGACCGTCCAGTCGTGGCCGCCCGGGTGACCCCAGGAACCGTGGCCGTGACTGTTGTACGGACGGATGGTCACCTTGTCGACCAGCGAGCCGACCGGCTTCGCCGGGCTGGCGCCGCTGTTCGGGCCGCACCAGGAGACCTTGCCGAGTTCGACCGCCGCGTTCGGTGCCGCGCAGGTGCCACTGCGGACGTTCTCGACCACGAGCTTGTCCTTGCGCACCTCCACCTTGACGTAGGTCCGCACGTGCTCCTGGTTCTCCACCGAGTTGGCCCAGTGGTTCTTCGGGTTCAGCGGGTCCGGACCGTAGTTCGGGTCCTTGGTGGTGTCCGGCGCGGTCAGGTCGTAGTACTTCGACCCGGACGCCGAGTCGGCCGTCACGTAGATGACACCGCCCGGTCCCTGTACGACCTGGGCCGCGCCCGGCTGCTCGGCCGCGTTCGCCTTCTTGCCGTTCTTGATCACGTAGCTGCGCGAGTAGCTGTGGTCGTGGCCCTGCAGCACCAGGTCGACGCCGAGCTTCGAGAACGCGGTCGGGAAGTCCTGACGGCGTACCTGGTTGTCGGAGTCGTTGGCGTGGTCGGCCGGCGAGTAGATCGAGTGGTGGTACACGAGCACCGTGTACTTCGCCTTGTTGCCGTGCGCCTTGACCACCTTCGAGACGTAGTCGAGGTGCGCGGCGTCCGCGCCGTTGGCGTAGGCGTTGCTGTTCAGGTCGATGAACAGCACGTCCTTGTACAGGTACCAGTAGTCGCCACCGGACTGCGTGCTCGAGTCGCCCTGGTAGAAGGCGGCCGAGCGGTCGGTGTTCGGCGTCCAGAAGTGCTGCTCGTAGGCCTTGCCGCCGACGTCGTGGTTACCGATGGTCGCGGCCCACGGGTACTGGCGGAGCTTGTCGGGCGCCAGGAACGCGTTCCACATCGTCTCGGTGTTCGCGACCTCGACCTGGTCACCACCCGACACCAGCAGCTCGGCGCTTGGGTTGGCGGTGAGGGCGACGTTCACGGTGTCCAGCCAGCCGGCGCCGTCCTTGGCGACGTCGCCGGACGAGCCGATCTGCGGGTCGCCGAAGAACAGGAAGTTGAAGTCGCCGTTGAAGGACTGCGTCTTGAACGAGTACGTCGGCGACCAGTTGCCGTCGCTGCCGACCCGGTACGAGTACGACGTGTACTGACGCAGGCCGTCGATCGTCGCGTGTCCGTTGTAGCCGCCGTTGACCTTGTTCGCCGCCACGGTCGCGGAGTACGTCGTGGTGTGCCGCGGGAACTTGCCGTGGACGACCTGGCGAGTGGGAGCGACCTGCACGAACTGCTTCGCACCGGTCGGGGCGTACCAGCTGACGACGCGCTGCGATTCCTTCGCGCCGACGCCGAGGACGATGCCGGTCGGAGCTGATCCGGCGGTGCTGGCCGTCGTACTGGCGGCAGCCTGGCCCACACCTCCGAACGCCGTTGCGGTCGCGACGACCGCCACGGTGAGGCACGCGGCCACGCGGGACCGTGCCCGGTTGATGAGCTTCATCGAGTGTCCGTCCGTTCTGATGAGCGGGTCGGAAGAGACCCAGGCTGAATGTCTCCCTGGCCGATGTAATTAAGGTGAACCGTGGTTTACGTCTTGCTCTAGAGCCGCTGTACGAACCACACCAGTCCCGCGACGGTCACCCCGGCGGCGATCGCCCCGGTCGTCCACAGTGCCACGGTCGGCGCGCGATGACGCAGTACGGCGAGCAGCGGGAAGGTGATCGCGATCAGCCCCAGCTGGACGGTCTCGATGCCGACGTTGAACACCAGCAACGACCACAGCAACGTCCACGACCAGGCCTGCTGGATCCCGAGCGCTCCGGCGAAGCCGATGCCGTGGACCAGGCCGAAGCAGAAGACGACCCCGAGCCGGGTCCACCCGGCCCGGTCGAGACTCAGGTGACTGCGGCTCTCGGTCTCGAGATCGGTCGCGAGTCGCCCGCGCCGCCAGAGCCGCCACAAGTGCCAGCCGGCAACGACCGCGATGGATAGTGCGATCACCGGCTCGATGAACGACGGCGACACGTGGACGACGCCGAGCGCGGCCAGGATGAAGGTGACCGAGTGCGCGAGCGTGAAGGTCGTTGCCGCGAGCACGATTTCTCGCAGCCGGCGCGATCCGGCGATCAGCGCGAGCAGGAACAGGATGTGGTCGAGCCCGGTGAGCAGGTGCTCGGCGCCGAGCCGGAAGAACTCCCAGAAGCGTTCGGTCCACGCTTGATGGGTCGAGAACGACGGATGCGCCGAGTCGAGCGCGCTGCTGCCCGTCTGCAGATCCAGGTCGTAGGTGACGATCGTCTTGGTCCCCTTCACATACGTCTCGCTGTCGGGGAACAGACCGCTGCGCACCTCGTGTGCGTCCGCTTTCGGGCACTCGTAGTCGAGCACTAGGAACGCGTACGGGACGCCTTCACGCTGCTGAATGGTGAAATCGCCTTGCTGCTTCGGCGTACACGCCTGACCGTCGGCCTTGATGTCGAAGCGCTGGGTGACGTACTTCAGGACCGATGCGTCATGTGCGGTCAGCGCTTGCGCCTGCTTGGTCGCGTCGCCTCCGTCGAACGCCGCCGTACCCGCCTTGAACAGCGGATCGTCCTTCTCGTAGTCCGCTGCGGACACGACAAGCAGGTCGTACTCCAGTCCGAGCTCGGCGCGCACGTGACCCGTCGCCGGCGCGGACAGGTCGACGTACACGGTCGAGCTGAATCCATGGGCCTGGGCAGGCACGACACTCAGCCAGAGAGCCACCACAAGAAGGGCACACCGCCCAAGACCTCGCATGGCTCGCACGCTGCACCCGACCAATGAACACCGGACAACCCCCAGGCGAACGCTGGCCGTCTCGCCACTTCGAAGTCGACGCCATGAGGTATGAAGGGTTCCGGCCTGATCACCTCACCCCGGAGACGACCCTTTGCCCGTACGACGCCGGTCGGCCTGCGCGCTCGCCACCGTCTTCCTGCTGGCCGGCTGCAACTCGTCCGACGAGTGGTCCCAGCCACACGCCGTACCGGCCCCGGTCGGTGCCCTCGGCAGTGGTTTCGTCGACCCGTCCGCGCCGCCGTCTCCGGAGGCCACGATCACGCCAAGCCCCGGCTCGTGGGACGACGTCCATCCGGGGAAGGGCTATCGGGTCGTGCTGCTGACGGCCGGAACCGACGCGCAGACGAAGACTCTGGTCACCGCCGTCCACGACTGGGCAGCCGCGGAGAAGGTCAGTCTCAGGACCGTCACCGCGGATGCACCGAGCCAGTACGTCGACAAGGCGACCGAAGCGATCAAGCTCGCACCGGACCTCATCATCAGCGCAGGCAACGCGCTCGTCGACCCGCTGGCCGTCATCACCGCCAACCACCTCGACCGGCAATTCCTGGTCATCGGTGCCGAACTGGCCGAACCCACGGCGAACGTCACCGCGGCGACCTGGGCGGGCGCCTCGTACCGCGGCGAAGGTCTGGGCACCTCGACGAGCCTCGACCCGGCGTCGTTCACCCCGGCCCACGCCGACGCAGCCCTCCGAGCCGGTGCCGCGGCAGTCCTCTCCCGCCACACCGGCATCGTCATCTGGATCTCGTGACGTCAGCGCACAAGCGCCTGTCCGAGCGGAAGCGCCTTACCACCCGTCGCTTGCGAGGCCGAGCTGAAGAACAGATAGACACCTACTGCGGCGAAGACGAACACCACCACACCGGCAACCTTCAGCGTGCCCGCTGACTGCTGCAACGTGCCGATCAGAACCAGCACCAGGGCAAGTTCGATCAGCGCGAAGAGCACTGTGTAGGCCATCGGCAGCCGGAGTGTGGCCAGGGTCAGCATCCCGACCACGACCAGCCACGAGATCACGTAGAGGCCCTGCGTATGGAGTGCGTCCCCGGCAGCGATAGCGAACCAGTTGTGCGTCAGGCCGAGCACGAGCGTCGCGTAGCTGAGCCAGAACCCGGCGAAGATACCGAACACTCCGGCCACGGCGCTCTGCCCGAGAGCCGCCGACCAGATTGCCGCGACCAGCAGACCCACGCTGGTTGCCGCGACGATGATCGGGAGCGAAGCCCCGACCCCCGCAGCAGATACGTAGCCGACAAGCACGAGACCGAGCGCGACCGACCCGACGATGAAGCTGGGCAGACCGATCAGTGCTGGGTCTCCGGTCACAGCCGGGGCGGCTTCGGCAGGTAGTTGTTCTTGGAGGCTGTGGGCATCGGCATCGATAGTGGTCATGGCGAGCTCCTTTCCGGGGTGCGTCCCCGGCTGTGATCAGTCTCACCACCTGCTGCCGTCCGGTATGTCTCGATTTGAGAGGCGGCTCAGCGGGGCTGTCTCAAGATGAGATCAGCGCCGTGCTGCTGCGATGTGACCATCCGTTAGGTACCGGTGCGCGCCCTTGGTGCCGATCGAGTCACCCGCGTGGCCGATGAGAACGGAGTACCGATGAAGGCTCTCGTGTACCACGGACCTGGCCAGAAGGCATGGGAAGAGGTCCCGAATCCCGCGATCAAGGACCCGACCGATGCGATCGTCAAAGTCGAGGCCACCACCATCTGCGGCACGGACCTGCACATCCTCAAAGGCGATGTGCCAGCCGTCACCGACGGCCGGATCCTCGGCCACGAAGGAGTCGGTGTCGTCACCGAGATCGGCTCCGGCTGCAAGACCGTGAAGGTCGGCGACCGGGTCATCATCTCCTGCATCAGCAAGTGCGGGACATGCGACTACTGCAAGGCAGGCCTGCCCTCGCACTGCAAGACGCTCGGTGGAATCGGCTGGATCTTCGGGCACCTCATCGACGGGACACAGGCCGAGTTCGTGCGCGTGCCGTATGCCGACAACGGGCTGATCCCGTTGCCCGAGGGCGTCTCGGCCGAAGCAGGCACGATGCTGAGCGACATCCTCCCCACCGGCTACGAGATCGGCGTACTCAACGGCGCCGTGAAGGCCGGGGACGTCGTCGCCGTCATCGGCGCCGGTCCGGTCGGACTCGCGGCGATCATGACCGCCAGCACAGCCGGCGCGTCGGCCGTCATCGCCGTCGACACCAACAAGTTCCGGCTCGATCAGTCGCGTGACTTCGGGGCCACCGAGACCCTCGAAGTCAGCGCCGGCCAGGACGTCGCGGCAGCGCTACGCGAGCTCAGCTCCGACGGGCTCGGCGTGGACGTCGCCATCGAGGCTGTCGGCCTCCCCGGCACCTTCGGCACCGCCCTCGAGTCGGTCCGCCCCGGCGGCCACGTCGCCAACGTCGGCGTCCACGGCGAGAGCGTCCAGTTCCCGATCGAGCGGCACTGGATCAACAACCTCACCATCACCACCGGCCTGGTCAACGCCATCACCGCCCCCGAACTCCTCGAAGACATCAAGGCAGGCACCATCGCCCCCGAGAAGTTCATCACCCACCACTTCACCTTCGACCAGTTCGACGAGGCCTACAACACCTTCACCAACGCCGCCGAACAAGAAGCCCTCAAGGTCATCATCACCCAGTAACCCCAGCCAAAGGCGAAGGCCCGGACCTGATGGTCCGGGCCTTCTGTGGTAGCGGGGGCAGGATTTGAACCTGCGACCTCTGGGTTATGAGCCCAGCGAGCTACCGAGCTGCTCCACCCCGCGCCGTTGTGTCTTTAGTTTAGAGGATCGGGGCTGAGCAACCAAATCGGTTCCCGGAGTGCCGAAATCCTGTGTTCGGCGGGGGCGGATCGGCGTACCTTCCGAGTATGTCCCGACACGTCATCCGTCCGTTCGAGGAGGCGGATCTGGCAGCCGCCGCCAGTCTGCTCGCCCAGCGGCATCGGGAGCACCGCAAGCGTCACCCTTTGCTTCCGGCGGACTACGAAGACGAGCGACTTGCGCTGGTCGAGGTGACCGCGGCCTGGGAGAGCGAGGGCGCGTCCGGCGCGGTCATGGTCGAGGGCGGCGAAGTCACCGGCTACCTCCTCGCCGCGCCCAAGCCGTCGGCGGTCTGGGGTCCGAACATCTGGGTCGAGGCGGCCGGTCACGCCGTCCGCGAGCCGGAACACATTCGCGACCTGTACGGCGCCGCCGCCGAGCAATGGGTCGACGACGGCCGCATCGCGCATTACGTGCTGGTGCCCGATGATGCCGAGCTGATCGATGCCTGGTTCCGCCTGGCGTTCGGCTCGCAGCACGCGCACGCGGTCCGCCCGGTTCCGGAAACTCCGTTGCCCCCGGCACGCGATCTCGTCCTACGTCGTGCTGGCCGCGCGGACATCCCGGTACTCGCGGAGCTCGATCTCGTCCTGCCCCAGCACCAGGGGCTGTCGCCGGTGTTCTCGTCCGGGGAGATCCCGACGCTCGAGGAGGCGGTGGCGGACTGGGAGGAGTCGATCGACGACCAGGACTACGCGACCTTCGTTGCCGAGTACAACGGTCAGGTCATCGGGTCCGCGGTGGGTTGTTCGCTGGACAAGTCGAGCGCGCACAACGGGCTGGCCAAGCCGGACAATGCCGGCTTCCTCGGGTTCGCCGCGGTACTGCCGTCGGCGCGTGGGCTCGGCGCCGGACGTGCCCTGGGCGAGGCGGTGCTGCAGTGGTCGGCCGACACCGGCTACACGTCGGTCGTGACCGACTGGCGGGTGACGAACCTGTTGTCGTCGCGAGCCTGGCCCCGGCTCGGGTTCCGGCAGACGTTCCATCGGTTGCACCGGCTGATCGGCCACTGATTCCGGCGTTGTCCACAGGATCGAATTCGCGTGTCCTGGCACGTGCCGATCGCGGCATCTTCTTGGGCGTAAGGCGTCTCGCAGCAGGCGAGGCGCCCTCTTCCCCAGGAGGCAGTCATGTCGCGTTCACCGCTTCGTTCCCGAGTCGTGCCGTCCGCCCGTCGTATCGTGATCGGGAGCGCGGTCGTCCTGGCCTCACTCGGGCTCTCGACGACCGTGCCTGCCTCAGCATCTTCGACGTACTCCGCGGCATCTCCATCGACCGAGCAGAGGGCTGGCACCTTGGACGGCTTCGTGATCGAGAATCTTCCGGACGGCATCGGCACGCCGAGCGACTTCGAGTACGAGTGGGAGGACGTGTCCTTCCACAGCCGGGTCTGGGAGACCGGCCCGGATCCGGACGGGGCGTACAAGGTCGACCTCACGGTGAAGACGATCCGCGGCGAGAAGCTCACCGATCTCGAGGCCTTGAAGGACTTCCTGGTCGAGTACGAGGAGAAGGAGCCGGGTTCCTGGCAGCTGACCCCGGTCAAGGTCGGTGGGTACGACGGTCTGTTCTCCGGCGACGAGGTGTTCTACTTCGTCGCGCCGGGTGTCGCGGCCGAGGTGACGATCGACCACGAGCGCTTCACCGACGAGGACGTGCTCGACACCGCGGCCGGCTTCCATCCGGAGTCCACCACCTGATGCCCTAGGCAACGGAACGGGGCGTCACGCTGTGGCTCAGCCTGTCGGTGAGGTCGTCGGTGTCGATGCCGGCGGGCTTGCCGGGGTCGACGGGGCGCCGGACGGCTTCGTGGTCGGCGTCGGACTGGTCGCTGCGGCGGCTGCCGCAGCCTTGTCGAGCGCTGCCTTCATCTGGTTGACGTTGGCCTGGTAGCCCGCGAGATCACTCTTCTTGAGGGCTTCCTGCGCCCGGTCGTACGCCGCCTGGGCGTCCGCCAGCGCCTGCTTGACCGTCTGGTTCGGCTGGTTCGCAGGCGGCGTCTTGGTACCTGGTGGTTGCTCACCCGTGTCGACGTTGGTCTTGAAGACCGTGGCCAGGGCTTCCTGCAGCGTGGAGCCGAAGGCGACCCCATCACCGAAGGACACCAGGACGTATCTCAGCACGGGATAACTACCGGGCCCGCTCGTCCGCACCGAGTAGACCGGCTGGACATAGAGCAGACCACCACCGAGCGGCAGCGTCAGCAGGTTGCCGTACTGCGCTCTGGCGCCGCTGCTCGGCTGGTTGATCGGGAGCAGCGCCTGTCTGATGCCTTCGTCGGTCTGGAACTTGTTGTAGACCTGCCCCGGACCAGGTATCTGCAGGTTGCCGGGCAATCGCAGTATTCGGAACTTGCCGTAGTCCGGAGATGTCGCCTCGGAATCGACGGCCATGAACGCAGTGAGGTTCTCCCGTTCGGCGTTCGGCACGTAGACCGACGTCAGCGAGAACTTCGGCTCGGTCTGGTCGGGCATCCGCAACGAGAGATAGAAGGGAGGCTGGCTGATATGCGTCGAGGAGTCGCCGCCGGACGAGACCGCGGTCGGGTCGTCCGGGACACGCCACAGGTCGCTGTTCTGGTACCAGGTGCCGGCGTCGGTGACGTGGTACTTCGCCAGCAGGTCGCGCTGGACCTTGAACATGTCCTCCGGGTAGCGGAGGTGGGCCAGCAGGTCCGGCGAGATCGCGGACTTCGGCTTGACCGTGCCGGGGAAGGCCTTCATCCAGGTCTTCAGAACCGGGTCCTTGTCGTCCCACGCGTACAGCTCGACCGAGCCGTCGTAGGCGTTGACCACGGCCTTGACCGAGTTGCGGATGTAGTTGATCTTCTCGCTCGGCTGCTGCGCGATCGTCCCGCGACCGGTGGTGGTGTCCCGGGTGCTGACGTCCAGGGCCACCTTCTCGGAGTACGGGTAGTTGTCCGAGGTGGTGTAGCCGTCGACGATCCAGACCACCTGGCCGTCGACGATCGCCGGGTACGGGTCGCCGTCCGGCGTGAGCCACGGCGCCGCCTTCTCGACCCGCTCGCGCGGGGTACGGTCGTAGAGGATCTTCGAGTCCGAGTTCACCCGGCTCGACAGCAGGATGTTCGCGTCCCGGAACTTGGTTGCGTAGAGCAACCGGTTGCCGAACGACCCGATCGAGACGCCGCCCTTGCCGTGGTAGGTGTTCAGCGTCGGGTCGCCGCCGGTCTTACCTTCCGGTGTGTCGAGCTCGACCGGCTGGCCGCCCTCCGGACCGCCGACGATCGAGTAGTCCGGGGACTGCTCGCCGAAGTAGATCCGCGGTTCGTAGTCACCCAGCTGGCCGGTCGGCGGCAGGTCCTTCTCGGTCCAGACCGGCGTACCGTCCGCGGCCCGCTGGTTGCCGTTCGCGGCGACGACGCCGTATCCGTGGGTGTAGACGGTGTGGTCGTTGTTCCAGTTGCGCTGGCCGGCCGGCAGGCGGTCGACCTGGACCTCGCGGACCGCGATGACGGTGTCGTTGACCTTGTCGCCGATCTTGTACCGGTCGACGTCCAGATCGGTCGGGAACGAGTAGAACCCACGCACCTGCTGGAGCTGCTCGAAGGTCGGTCCGACGACACTCGGGTCGATCAGCCGGATGCCGGGCAGCACCTCGGTGTCCTGCAGCAGTTCGGTGGGCGTCGCGGTCGTCTTGGCCTGGTAGTCGGTCACCTCGGTCCCCGCGAGGCCGTAGGCGTCACGCGTGGCCTCGATGTTCTTGGTGATGTAGGGGCCTTCCTTCACCGGCTCGCTCGGCCGGACGCGCAACTGCTGGAGCGCGGCGGGCCAGAGAGCGCCGAGGAGGATCGCCGACAGGATCAGCACGACCGTGCCGACACCTGGCAGCAGCCAGGTCTTGCGGACCACATTGGCGAAGAACAGGCACGCACAGAGGACCGCTATGACGGCCAGGATTTCCTTGCTGGGCAGGACCGCGTTGTCGCCGGTGTAGGAGATACCTGTGAAGAGCCGACTGTCAGACGTGGTGAGGCCGAAGCGGTCCAGCCAGTAGCTGAAGGCCTTGAGCAGCACGAGCAGACCGAGCAGGACGGAGAACTGCACCTGCGCCGCGCCGGAGGCCTTCTGGCCCTTCGCGGACGGGCGGAAGCCGCCGTACAAGTAGTGCGTGATGATCGCAGCGACGAGCGACAGCAGGACGATCGAGTAGCCGAAGCCGAGCAGTACGCGCAGCCACGGGTAGTCGAAGACGAAGAACGCGATGTCCTTGTTGAAGTGTTTGTCAGTGACGCCGAAGGGGGTCCGGTTCTTCCACGCCAGGAAGACCTTCCACTCCCCCGATGCAGCCGAGCCGCCGAAGACCAGCATCAGGGTCGCGACCACTCCGACCGCGATCTTCCCGTGCTGCTGCAGCAGATCGCCGTACCGCTCGAAGCCGGGGCTCGGCGACGGCGCCAGGGCGACGCGGGGACGGGTGCGGAACGCGACGATGATGTTCGCGACGACCGCGGCCGCCATCAGCAGACCGACGATCACGAACAGCAGCACCCGGGTCCCGAGCACGGTGCTGAAGACCGAGCCGAGGTCGACCGAGCGGTACCAGAGCCGTTGGGTCCAGACGTCGGTGAAGACGCTGAAGAGGATCAGCAGGACGATCAGGGTCGCGATCGTCGGCAGCAGGGCCCGAGGACGTCCGCCTGTTCGCCGCGATCTGCGGGCCGGCGGCTCCTCCGGCATGTCGTAGACGCCGTCGCTCATCGTCGCTTCTCCTCGTCGTCACTCATGCCGTCGACCCCAGGACCATCGCCCGGCCGGCTGCCGACCGAAGGTTCGAATGTCAAAGACAGTACTTCGCACAGCGTGGGGACCAAGTCGGCGCCGGCAAGCACAGCGCTGTCTTCGTCGTGCTCGCGGAGCCGGACGGCGCCGAACCGTCCGCCGTCCCGGAGCACCGCCGCGACCATCCTGACCTCGTGCCGGCGCGGATCGCTGCCGGCCAGTTGGGCCAGTTGGGAGTCGGACTCGACGCTGGACAGACCGGCCTCGGCCGAAGCCGGGAGCACGATCCGCTCGATCGCCAGCGCGCAGCCGGCGACTCCGTCGGGCCATTCGATCCGGCCGAGCGCGTCGGCCAGGTTGTCGTCCTCGACACCACCGGGAAGCTCACCCTGGGCGACCGGGGTGAGCGGCTGGGAGGCGTCGTCGGCACCGAGTTGCGCGGCCAGTTGCGGTTCGGCGCGGAGCAGTTCCTCGGTCGGGACCAGCGCGAACAACTGCGCGGGCTGGTCCCAGCCCGCGCTGCTCACGTGCTTCTCGATCTCGATCACCGCGCGGTTGAGCGCGTCAGGAGGCAGCGTGCCTACGGATTCCATGCCGGCAGGTCTTCCCTTCGGGTCACCGGGACGTACGGGTGGCTCATCAGCTGCACGACGGGACATCTCCCTTGCCGCTGGCGACAGCCTGCAGCGCGCTGATCGCACCGGTCAGGGTGCTGATCTTCACCAGCTGGATGTCCTTCACGCCGGCGTGCAGCGCGGCTTCGCAGTTCGGCGCCGGGACCAGGAAGACCGTGGCGCCGTCGTTCCTGGCGCCGGCGATCTTCTGCTGGATGCCACCGATCGCACCGACCTCGCCGAGCGCGTCGATCGTGCCGGTGCCGGCGACGTGCTTTCCGTCCAGCAGCGGGCCAGGAGTCAGCTTGTCGTAGATGGCCAGGGCGAACGCCGTACCGGCGCTCGGGCCGCCGATGTCCTGGCCGAGGTTGACCGTGACCTTGACCTGCGATTCGACGCCGATCGAGATCCCGACCATCGGGCGGGTCGCGTCACCGGGAGTCGCGGCAGTCTTCAGCTGGACCGTCTGCTCTTCGGTGCCGCGGCGGATCAGGAAGACGACGTTCTCGCCGACCTTGTGCTTGCGGACGAGGTCACCGACCTGCGGGACCTGCGTCACCGTCTGGCCGTCGACAGCGAGGATGATGTCGCCGGGCTTCAGCTTGCCCTGGGCCGGCGACTTGTCCGCGACCGTCGACACCTTCGTGTGGAACGGGACCTTCGCCGCCTGCAGCGCGGCCGCGACCGCGCTGTCCTGCGAGCCGGTCATCTCGGCGGTGTTCTGCTCCTGGACCTGGTCGGCGCTCTGGTCGGGCGGATAGATGATGTCGCGCGGGAACAGATCGTGGTGCGGGTCGAGCCAGTTGCGCATCGCCTGCGGCAGGGTCAGCTGACGGTCCGGCGAAGTGACGGACACCGTGGTCAGGTCCAGCTGGCCGGAGGTCGGGAACGTCTCGTGCCCGGTGATCTCGATGACGGGCTTGTTCTTCGCCGTTCCCAGGGTGTCCTTGACCGGACCGGGGCTGAACGAGACGAACGGCACCGGGAACGCGGTCACCAGCCCGAGCGAGACGAGAAGCACGACGATCGAGGTGACCAATGTGGCGGTACGACGTGTCACGAACCCTGCCCTGCGATCTTGGTGGAGGCCTGCTGATGATTACGACGACCCAGGCCCCGGCGACGTTCCGGAGTGGCCCGCGGACCAGGTGCGGCGAGGGCAGCGTTGAAGCGGCGGAAATCCTCGACCGAGGCGAAGGCGCCGCCGGACCGCGGCCGCTCACGGCTGCGCCAGCCGCGCCAGGCGGCCCAGCACATCGCCAGCAGCGTGGCGATCAGCGGGAACGCCAGCCACGCCAAAACCTTCATCCGGCCACCTTCATGCGCCCAGCGTACGTGTCAGTGAGCGCCGACCCACTCGCTGCCACCGTCGATGAAGTGCTGGTGTTTCCAAATCGGGACCTCGGCCTTGAGGTCGTCGATCAGCCGCCGACACGCGGTGAAGGCGACGTCGCGGTGCGAAGCCGCCACGGCGACGATCACGGCGGCGTCACCGATCTTCAGGTCCCCGGTGCGGTGCACCGCCGCCAGCGCGGTCACGGCGGGGTCGTCACAGATACGCTGCGCAACCTTCCGCAGGTGCTCCAGCGCGTCGGGATGCGCCTCGTACGCCAGTTTGTCGACCGGCTTCTCGTGGTCGTGGTTGCGCACAGTGCCGATGAAGATCGCGGTTCCACCCGCCGTCGGATCGGCAACGGCAGCCAGCACCTCGTCGCTGGACAACGGGCTCTCCCGTATGTCCAGCAGCCTGATCGCGTCGCTCATCCGTTCCTCATTCCCGCCGGTCCCCCGCGCTCTCCCGCACACCATCGCATCCCCAGTCGCGCAATTCTCCCTCCCGACCGCCTTTGTCCACACATCCCCTCCCTCTCGCACCGGCATTTCGGCGTCCCGGAGGCTGCGGTGCGTGGTGCGCCGGGCACCCGGAGAGACTGTTGCCTTCCTCACCTACCGGCGAACACGGGCGGTGATGCGTTCGCCGGTGGAGGAACTGATCGACGGAACCAGTACGTTGGAGTTGTACGCCCCACCCGCACAGGAAGGCCCTCCGATGAGCGACGAACCGGACAACCCGGACAACCCGTTCAAGGGAACGCCGTTCGAGGCCATGTTCCAGCAGTTCTCCGGTGCGGCCGGCGCGGGCGGCACCCCGGACCTGAACGCGATCTTCGCCCAGGTCCAGCAATTGCTGAGCGGTTCGACCGACGGCAAGCCGGTGAACTGGGACCTGGCCAAGGACATTGCCCGCAAGACCGTCGCCACCGCCGGGGACCGGTCGATGACGTCCGCCGACGGCGATCGCGTGGCGGACGCGGTCCGGCTCGCCGAGCACTGGCTGGACGAGGCGACCACGCTGCCCGAGGTGTCTGCGACCTCCGCGGCCTGGAGCCGCGCCGAGTGGGTCGAGAACACGCTGCCGGTGTGGCAGACGGTCGTCGACCCGGTCGCCGAGCACGTCGCGGGTGCGATGGGCAACGCGCTGCCAGCCGAGGCGCAGCAGTTCGCGGGCCCGATGGCCGGGATGCTGCGGCAGCTCGGCGGTTCAGTCTTCGGCGCGCAGGTCGGCCAAGGGCTCGGGGAGCTCGCCAGCGAGGTCGTGAGCTCGTCCGACATCGGTCTGCCGCTCGGGCCGACCGGCCAGGCGATCCTGCTGCCCGACAACGTCGCCAAGTTCGCCGAAGGGCTTGGACTGTCCGACGAGGACGTCCGGCTGTATCTGGCGCTGCGTGAGGTGGCGCACCAGCGGCTGTACGCGGGTGTGCCGTGGCTGCGGCAGCACCTCCTGGCCGCGGTCGCCGACTACGCGGCCGGTATCGAGGTCGACACCGGCAAGATCGAGCGCGCGATGGCCGACATCGACCCGCAGAACCCGGAGGCCATGCAGGAGGCGCTCGCGGGCGGCCTGTTCGAGCCCGAGGACTCCGAGCAGCAGAAGGCGGCGCTGGTTCGGCTCGAGACCACGCTCGCGCTGGTCGAGGGCTGGGTGGATGACGTCGTACGCGAGGCGACCAGGGACCGGATGCCATCCGCGATCCAGCTCTCCGAGACGGTACGGCGTCGTCGGGCGGCCGGCGGTCCGGCTGAGCAGACGTTCGCGACTCTTGTTGGTCTTCAGCTTCGACCGCGTCGTCTGCGCGATGCCGCGAACCTGTGGGCTGCCGTTCGGGACGCCCGTGGTGTCGACGGTCGCGACAACCTGTGGTCGCACCCTGACCTGATGCCGAGCACGGCGGACCTGGACGACCCGATCGGGTTCGCGCAGCACGCGGGCGAGCTCTCGAACATCGACATCACCGACTTCCTCACCGATGAAGACAAGCCGACCGACCCCACCTCGGACGACGACGGCGAGAACCCCACCAAGTAGTCCGTCCCGGGCGGCGGGGAGACTTGCCGGGTGCTTCTTCGGAATGCGGTTGAGGTCTTGGAGGGCTGGAGTGCGCCCGACGCGGAGCAGGAGGAGCTGCGGGCGCACTACCTGCGGCATCTCGCGGCGCATGCGGACGGGATGTGGCGCAGCTGCCGGCCGGAGCATGTGACGGCCAGTGCAATGGTGGTTGACGGCGCGGGGCAGAACACGCTGCTGACGTTGCACAAGACCGTTGGGCGGTGGCTTCAGCTCGGCGGGCACTGCGAGCCCGGCGACACGACGCTGCCGGGTGCGGCGCTGCGGGAGGCGACTGAGGAGTCAGGGCTGACCGGTCTGACGATCGGTCGTCAGCCGCTGCAGCTTTCGCGGCATCTGCTTCTTGGTGGCGGGTGCGCTGGGGCGTATCACCTCGACGTGCAGTTCCTCGTCACCGCAACGGCGGGCACGGAGTACGTCGTGAGCGAGGAATCGCATGACCTCAAGTGGTTCCCGCTGGATGAGCTCCCCGCGGACACAGATCCGTCGGTGCAGGAACTCGCGGCCCGAGCACGCGAGCAACTCTCCCGAGCCTGACAGCTCACGGCATCGCACCGCGAGCCTGATGGATCGGTGCCCGTAACTGTGGGCCGACCCGAGTGGTCGGCCCACCTCCCCACAGCAGGGCGTCAACGTTCCTCAGCCCTGCTATCCCTCGCACTACACCCCGTGATCCCCCTGGTCCTGCGATCCCCGTTCCCCGCTGGTACTGCGTCCCCGTGATCCCCCCGGATCCCCGTGGCCCCCCGGCCCCGTGAAATCCCCCGTTGGTACTGCTGTTCCCCCGTGTTCCCCGTGATCTGTCGTGCTGTGTTCATCCCCCGTGCGATCCCCGTCGTACTGCTGTGCCCGCTGCCGAGGCTGGCCGCATCCCCCCGGGTGCGGCCGGCAGTGGGCTGATGTCGGGTGCCGCCCCTGAACGGCATCGGCGATCAGCTGGGCTTCCCCCGAAGTCCCCGCTGCCTGATGAAACGAGCCGTCAGCAGGAAGGTGACGGGTCAGACAGAAGAAGTTTCAAACGATTCACGACTTCGGCTCGATGAGCCCTCGCTGGAGTGCCGTCATGATGGCCTGCGCCCGGTTCGACACCTCGAGCTTCTCGTACAGCCGCTCGACGTACGTCTTCGCCGTGGACACGCTCACCGACAGCGCCACCGCGATCGCCCGGACCGACAGACCTTGCCCGAGCAGCTCGAGCACCTGCGCCTCCCGCGGACTCAGCAGCGCCTGTACGGGCGACGATTGGTCGCGGCGTGCCATCGCAGGCCCGAGCCCGGTCGCCGTGAACGAGGTGGGGGCGACCGCCGCGTGCCGGATCGCCGCCAGGATCTCGCCCGTCGGCGCAGTCCTCGCGACGAATGCGGACACCCCCGACTCGAGCGCTTCGAACAGGACGCTGTCCTCCCCTTCCGGTGCCAACAGCACGATCCCGAGCTCGGCATACCTGTTGCGGAGCTCGCGCGCGATCCGCAGACCGTCGTGGTCGGGCGGCGTCACATCGAGTACGACGACGTTCGCGCGCGTCGACAACACGATGCCGATCGCTTCGGTCCGCTGGCCGGTGTCGCCGACAATCTCCAGATCTGGTTCTTGGTCGACCAGCCCCGCCAGGCCGTAGCGGACCAATGTGTGATCGTCGATGACGACGACCCTGACGCAATCGTTCATGGCTCCCCCCGCGGACCAAACTACGCAGCGTGACGCAGTTGCGGTAGAGACTGTCTCGTCTACCGCAAGATCTGGCCGCACCAGACACAACCCCATCAGCCCGGCCGCCACCATCCGAGCACGGTCACCGCACGCCGGCCGGCCACGGGCGAAGACGGATCGGCATCGACGAGTCCGATCCTCGCCTGCAGAGCCGGCCGCCCGCTGGCCGGGCAGATCAGACCACCAGGGCAGATGTACGCCGTGAGCTGCACCCCGAAGGTGAATCCAGGCGAATCGTCCGGCAGGTCGATCGCCGCCCCGGACAGCGTCCCCGAGGCGGTGAGCCGCAAAGCGCGAACCACCGCGCCCGCCCCCAACACAGGCGCCCCCGGAGCAACACTGAGATCCAGAACCGCGGCAGGCGTGTAGACCGTGCCCTGAACGGACATCCGACCCGAGACCAACGGACAAGCGCTTGTATTACTGGGATACGGCCCCTCAACCACACAGCCGTCCCCAGCCCGCAGAGCAGGCGGCGTATAGCTGAGCTCCAGCCGGACCGCGTCGATGTCCTCGGTATCCCCCTTCACCGCCAGCCCCGCAGTCAGCGCCAGGCTCGCTCCAGTGAAGGTCCCCGCATAGACGGCCTGCGCCAGCGATCCAGTGCGGCTCGCATCGAGCGGGACAGTCTCGGTCCGGTACGCCGTTCCGCCCGCGGCACCGGTCACCGACGCGGTCAGCGGCGTACCTGATCCGACGTCGAGTGACACGTCCAGCTTGTCCGTCGACGTCACGTCAGCGTGCCGATGAGTGATCTTCAACGCGGCGGATTCCAGCACCGAGCCGGCCGGGATCGCGGTAGGCGGAGCGAACCCGTTGATCGTGACCGGAGCGGTGTCATTGGCGACCGAGCTCTTCCAGGTGGCCGCGACGCCGTCTGCCGTGGACAGGCGGGACGGCGTCGCGGTCAGCCCGAACTTGCTCACCAGCGAGACCGCGGTCGGCTTCAACGCGCTCGCCCCGCTTGAGTCGACCGACGAACCGGTCCCGCTGGTGAGGCCTCGGAGGGCGATCGGCGGCTGCGTCGACGAATAGCTGCCGCAGAGTTCCGCCTTGCCCGACTTCACGACCACCCGGCTGTCTCCGCCGAAGACGAACTGCACGCCCCCGGTAGCGCCATCCAGCGGACTTGCACACGACCCACCCGCCAACGTGCCCCCGACCAGGCTGCCGCCGTCGACCGTCCAGACGTTGGAGCCGCTGTCCAGCAACGGATTCGACTCGTTCTGGAAGTCGAAGTAGTAGATGCCGGGCTTGAACCACCAGGTGCTCCCGCGGCACGCGCTGTCGCTCTTCATCATCGCGCTCAGCCCGACCGCGTCGTCGTAGTACCCGGGCAGAAAGGTGACGACCGAGTTCGGCGTCGTACAGGCCGGCAAGGCTCGCAGCGCAGGCACACTACTCAACGGCGACGGGTACGCCGGGTCGTCGCCGCGCGGCAACGCAGACAGGTTGCAGAGCGGATTCCCCAACAGGTCGCCGGAGCACCCGCCGCGGGCGGACAGCGCACCGGCGCTCAGCTTTCCGGCCGGCACATCAACGGACGAATGAGACACGACCTTGCCGTGGATCTGCAGCGTCGAGCCCGCCGGCTGGTCGACCGCGAGACCGTCCTCGCCCGCTATCTGTCCAAGGGTCAGCAAGGCGTTGTCCGGCCGGTTGCACTCGCTCGCGTCCCGGCAATGCACCACCACCTGCTTCGGATCCGGCTTGCACGTCACCGCGGCGGAGTCGAGACCGTTGAAAAGGATGAGTGACAGCGTGTCCGACAGCCCGAAGCATCGCTGCCCCGATTCACCGTTGTACCCGCTGTTGCGCAAGTTGTTGATCGCCGCCTCCATCGCACCATCGGCGGCGTACGACGCTGACGTCTGATCCCGGAGACTCGCAGACACTCGTGCGGCCGAGTCGGTCCTGGACAGCAGAGCCGACAGCGCCAGTCCGATCACGGTGATGACCACGAGGACCAGCAACAACGAAGACCCGCGTTCGTCCCGGCGCCTCACGACTGTCTCCGCAGTCCGCTCAGCGCGACCGGGTAGTCGCCCGTGGACGGCTTCGACATCACCAGCCGCAGAGTGATCCCCTCTGGCAGCACGGCGGAGTCACACGCGGTCGAGCAGGTCACCGCAACGCTCCCCGGCTTCACGTTCGACGCCAGCCGCAGATCGGATGACGGGGTTGTGCCCCCGAGACAGCGTGCCCGGTGCAGCTCCCCGGCCCCATTCACGTAGTACGCAACAACCGCCGTACGCCGAACGGCCGGTGTAACCGACGTGTCCCAGTAGTCCGACAGCAGCCGAACCGCGGCGACCGGAAGCGGACCACAAACCACGCCCCCCGCGGAGTCCACGGCGTCGAGCTGGACCGACGGCTCGAACGGCAGCGATCCGTCCAGAGCGACAGCTCCGTAATCACGCAGGCCGACCGCGGCGACGTCGCGGGCGAAGTACGTCGCGCCGAGCTGGGCATCTTGCGCCATGTCCAGCCGGTCCGACGTCGCACTCATCTGATGCAGCGCGTTGACCACGAGATCAGCCAGGCCGACAGTCACCACCCCCATCAGGGTCATGGTGATCAGCAGCTCGATCAGCGTGAAGCCTTGCTCGGTACGCCTCAACCGCACGGCGGATCCCCGAGCCGGCAAGGCTTCCGGAGTACGACGTCCAGCGTCTCGGCCGCACGTCCGTCAGTGCTCGCCACTGAGACCCGCAACCGCTGCAACCCACGGTCCGGCAGGCAGAGCGGCAACCACAGCGCCCCGGTCCAGTACTGCACCGATCCGCCCACCACTCGAGCCGTGAACCCGGCCGGCGGAGTGAAGCCCGGCACGGTGTACGACGACGCACACGCGACATAGTGGCCATCGGCAACGTACTGCTGCAGCGCCTCGGCATAGTTGCGGACCGTCGTGACCGCGGTGGCCTGTTTGCGCTGGGTGTCCGACATCAGAATCGTTGTCGTCAGCCCTGCCATCACCGCGACGACGGCAACGCCCATCAACGCGATCGCGACCACCAGTTCCAGCAGGCTCTCGCCACGTTCCCGCATCAGCCCTGCACCTGCCGGAAGATCCCGTACATCGCGGACACCAGCGCGATCGCGACGAAGCCGACGACTCCGCCCATCAGCACGATCACGGCCGGCTCGAACAGTCCGATGAGCTTCTTCAGCTTGTAGTCCAGCTCGCCCTCGTAGTACTGCGCGGTGACCTCCAGCTGGGCGTCCATCGTCCCCGTGTCCTCGCCGACCCGGATCATCTGGGCCGCCGTGGCCGGGAACAGCTTGGTGGCGGCAAGCGGCCGCGCCAGTCCTTCGCCCTGCAGCATCGCCTCCATCACCCCGGCGAGCGAACGGCGATAGACACGGTTCGGCAGCGACCCCGTCGCGACCCGCAACGCCTGCGGCAGCTGGACGCCCGCGCTGACCATCGACGAGAGGATCCGGCAGAAACGCTCGACCAGCGCGTACTGGATGGTCGGCCCGATCACCGGCACGGCGAGGACCAGCCGGTCCCGCAGATAGCGGCCGGGCGTCGTACTCAGCACGTAGACGAGCAAGAGCACCAGCAAACCGCAACCGATCATCAGCGCCCACCACCAGCTGGTGAGGAAGTTCGTGATGCCCAGCAGGATCCGGGTCGGCAAGGGCAACCGGGCGCCGAGGCTGTCGAAGAAGGCCTTGAACCGCGGCAGCACGAAGCCGGCCAGGACGATCAGCGTCACCACCGACATCACAGCGACGACCGCCGGGTAGATGGTGGCCTGCTTGATCCGTCGGCGGGCTTCGAGGTCACGTTCCAGGTAGCGGGCGAGCTGGCCGAGCACGGTGTCGAGCCGGCCGCTCAACTCGGCCGAGCGCAGGATGCCGCGGTAGAACTCGGGGAAGATCCGCGGATGCCGGTCGAAGCAGTCCGACAGCCGCTCGCCGTCGCGGAGACCGTCCTCGACCTCGAGCATCATCCGGCGGACCGACGAGTTCTCCGCCTCACGGCCGAGGCTGTGCACCGACTCGGTCAGCGGGAGCCCCGCGCCGACGAACGCACCGAGCTGCCGGGTCAGGTGCATGACCTCTTCTCGCTTCACCCGTCGCGCGGTGATCTCCAACTGCAGCAGGCCGGGCTTCTCGGACAGCCGGATGTTCCGCAGCTCCCGCTCGTACAGCGCCAGCTCAGCCTCCTCGCGACTCTCGGCCCGCGTCGTACCGCGCTTGGTACTTCCGTCGGGCCTGGCCGCGACGTACGCGTATCTCGTCATCGGATCCCCACCGTGTAGATCGATCGGAGTACCTCGGCGACTGTCGTGACTCCTGTCTGTGCCAGCCGGGCACCCTCCTCGTGCAGCGTCCGCATGCCCTCGTAGCAGGCGACCTTGCGGATCTCGGCCAGCGGAGCGCGATCGATGACCAGCTCACGGATCGGATCGGTCACCGGCAACAGCTCGTACACGCCAGTCCGTTCCAGATAGCCCGTGTGCGCGCAGAAGTTGCACCCTACGCCGCGGACCAGGCCGCCGACCGGAACCTCCGCGCCCGCGCTGCGCAGGAACGCCTGCTCCGCCGCGGGTGGTTCGTAGTACTCGCGGCAGTTCTCGCAGACCTTGCGGATCAGCCGCTGCGAGATCACCGCGCTCACCGAGGACGCGACGAGGAAGTTCTCGATCCCCATGTCCAGCAGGCGATGCAGAGCGGTCGCGGTGTCGGTGGCGTGCACCGACGACAGGACCAGGTGCCCGGTCAATGCGGACTGTACGGCGATGCGCGCCGTCTCCGCGTCCCTGATCTCTCCGACCAGGATGACGTCTGGGTCCTGCCGCAGGATCGACCTCAACCCCGAGGCGAAGGTGATCCCGGCCGCCTCGTTGATCTGGATCTGGTTGATCGAGGCATAGCTGTACTCGACCGGGTCCTCGATCGTCATGATGTTCCGCTCGGGACTGTCGATCTCACCGAGCGACCCGTACAGCGTGGTGGTCTTGCCGCTCCCGGTCGGCCCCGCACAGATCACCATCCCGTACGGCGTTCGCAGCAGCGCGGCGTACCGCTCCGCCAGCTCAGAGGGCATCCCGAGCTGCTCGAGACGGAACAGCGGCCGGCTCTTGTCGAGCAGACGCAGTACGACCTTCTCCCCGCCGACGACGGCGGCGGTCGAGACCCGGATGTCGACGTCTCGGCCCTCGACCTGCATCCGGATCTGGCCGTCCTGCGAGCGCCGCCGTTCGACGATGTTCAGATCAGCCAGCACCTTGATCCGGCTGACCACGGCAGGCCCGATCGCGGCGGGCAGGTCGAGCTGGTCGCGCAGCGCGCCGTCCACCCGGAACCGCACTCGCACCCGGGCGTCGTGCGGCTCGATGTGGATGTCGGAGGCCCGGTCGCGCAGCCCCTGGGTGATGATCAGCTGGACCACCTGGACCACGGGCGCGTCCTCGTTCACGACGAGCTCGTCCGGCTCCAGCGCCGTACCCCTGGCCTGGAACAGCTTGATCGACTCGTCGATCCCAGCCAGTGCGCGGAAGCTGTTGTCGATCGCGCGGACGATGTCCGGCGCCGCAGCGAGAGCGAGCCGCACCGGGCGACCCAGGGCTTCCTGGACCTGCATGCCGAGCGCCGGATCCGCGAGTACGACGAGAACCTCGCCCTCGCGAACTGCCAGCGGCAGCGCGGTCAGCCGGCGCGCCGTCTGCTCGTCGATGAGGGCTGTCGCGTCGGACTCGGGCGTGACGGTCCACAGGTCCACCATGGGGATGCCATGGCGCTCGGCCAACCGCGCAGCCCGCCGCCGTTCAGTCGGAAGATCGGCTGCAAGCTCAGGTCGATGGGACGGAGGCGTGGGCGGTTCCGTCTGCTTCGGCTGGCCGCGGTGTCGCATCACACTTGCACCGCCCCGGAGCGAACCCGCGGCCGCAGTTCGATCTCCTTCGGATGCGAGCTACGGGAGTACGCATCCTCCGGCGTGATCTGGCCGGCCATGATCAGCTCCGAGAGCGACTGCTCGAGAGTGATCATGCCTTCGCGCCGGCCGGTGACGAGTGCGTTGCGCAGCTGATGCGTCTTGCCCTCCTTGATCAGGTTGCGGATGCCGGCGTTCGCGACCATCACCTCGAACGCCGCCACCAGTCCGCCACCGACCCGCGGGATCAGCCGCTGATGTACGACGCCACTGAGCGCCGCGGCCAGCTGGACCCGTACCTGGGACTGCTGCTCCGGCGGGAAGACGTCGATGATGCGGGCCAGCGACTGCGCGGTGTCGTTGGTGTGCAGGGTCGCGAAGACCAGGTGGCCGGTCTCGGCGATGGTCAGCGCGAACCGGATCGACTCCAGGTCTCGCATCTCACCGACCAGCAGTACGTCGGGGTCCTCGCGCAGTGCGGCTCGTAGCGCATCCGGGAACGACGCCGTGTCGCTGCCGACCTCACGCTGGTTCACCGCGGACCGGCGGTGCTCATGCACGTACTCGATCGGGTCCTCGATAGTGATGATGTGGCAGGCCCGGTCGGTGTTGATCTGGTGGATGACCGACGCCAGCGTGGTCGACTTGCCGGATCCGGTCGGCCCGGTGACCAGGACCAGGCCCTGATGCAGCCGGGCGAATGTGCCGATCACCGGCGGCAGTCCCAGCTCCGACATCGTCGGGATGCTGCGCGGGATGACCCGCAGCGCGAGTGCGGTGTCTCCGCGCTGGGTGAACGCGTTCGCGCGGATCCGCGCGTTCTCCCGCCAGGAGAACGAGAAGTCGTGCTCGTACGTCGTCTGCCAGACATTCGAGCGGTGCGGGTTCAGGATCTCGGCAAGCATCGAATCGGTGTCCCGCCTGGTCAGCGGCGTCTTGTCCGCCACCGGGCGCAGGACACCGTGGACCCGCAGCTGTGGCGCCATTCCGACGGTGAGGAGCAGGTCGGTGCCACCGGCGTTCCAGAGTTCTTCGAGCAACAGATCCACCCGGCTGCCAGGCACGGGAATTCTCATGGGGTCCCTTCGGCATGATCGAACACGACGCCCCCGGACGCACCGGCCCTCCTCCGACCGGTGTGTCCGTGCAGGACCGGGTCAGGTGCAGGCGCCGGCGGCGGTGACCAGGCCGTTCACGCCGAGCGTGATGGTGTAGCCGTCACCGACCGGGCGGCTGCGCAGCAGCTGGTTGACGCCGACGGTGAGCTCCAGCCAGCCGGGGTCACCGGCGGGTGGATAGGTGCCGTTCTTCGCGTAGTACGCCTCGACGGCGACCTCGACGCTCTTCTTGTCGGTCTTGCACGCAGCCGCGTTGCCGCGGTCCTGGATGCCGGAGACCGCGAAGACGACGACCCCGGACAGCACGCCGAGGATGACGATCACGACGAGCAGCTCGATCAGGGTGAAGCCGGACTGGTTTCTGGTGCGGGTCCTCTGGTTGCGGGCACGGCGGACTGTTCGGGCGACGACGGCCCGAAGCGGGTAGTTCATTGCTGCTTCCTTTACAGATGCTCCGGCAAGCGACGGAGACGGGGTCTTCCAGGCGCGGCAGCAGCGAACGAGGACCTCGGCTCGACCCCTGTAAATCCAGCCGGATCCGCCCCACACATCCCCCCGGATGATGCTTTGCTGCCGCGTCAAAGACTCGCCTCTGCGAGCCCCGCGTCACAGCGGGTGAACGCCCGACGTCCCTGGCCACCCGACCGACACGTGTCGGTCGTTCGCCCGACAAAGCGTCAGGAATGGCGCAAGAGCGACCTGGTCGCGTCCCAGCCCTCCAGGCCCGGATCAAGACGTGCGATGTCAGCCGCCGAACGCAGCCGATGCCAGCCCGGGCCGATCGCGACGGCATGCCGACGAGGTTTGCGGGCTTCCAGGGCGGAAAGCGGCGTGTCGAACGTTGGAGCGATCTCCGCAACCCAGCCCGCGACCGGTGTCTTGGTCCCGATCGCCGCGAGCGTCCCGTCCTCGGCCGGAGTGACAGCGATGTCGGCGCTGCTGAGGGCCCGGAACAGCTTGCCGATCAGGAGCCCGGGCAGATCGGGTACGTCGTACGAGACGGCGACAACTGCCGCGGCCGGACCGGCCAGCTCGACCGCGTGCAGGACCGGGCGGGCGGCGTCGACGGCGTACGTCGGTGTGCCGGGCCAGGTCAGTGCGCTCACCTCTGCGACGGCGTCCTCATCTCCACCCGCAACGGCGACCGCCACCTCGACGCGGTCCAGCGCGGCGAGTACTTCGTACGTGTCCTCGGCCAGCGCCAGCCGCCATGCCTCGGGATCCCGCCCGGGCGGCGCCCAGGTCCCCGCGGCCGGTACGACGACAACCACAACGCGTCGGTCGAGAGCGTCTGGCTCGGTCATGCGGTGGCGCTTACGTCGTCATAGGTCTCGCGGGCTGCGTTGACCTGCGGCATGTGGGTCTCTGCCCAGGTTTTGATCGAGGCGATGAGTGGCATCAGCGTCTCGCCCAGTGGCGTGAGTTCGTAGTCGACGCGGACCGGGACGGACGGGGTGACCGAGCGGGTGAGGAGGCCGTCGCGTTCGAGGGAGCGGAGGGTCTGGGTCAGCATCTTCTGGCTGACGCCGGCGATGCGGCGGGACAGGTCGGAGTAGCGCTGCGGGCCATCGGCGAGGGCGGTGAGGATCAGCGTCACCCACTTGTCGCTGATGCGGTCGAGGAGTTGCCGGGCCGGGCAGCTCGCCAGGAACGCGTCGTACTCGCGCGCTGCTTCTTCGCGGAGCTGGGCGGCGGTGCGGGTGGGCATGGCTCTCCTCGTCGTGCGATAGGCACCCTGAAGTGCGTACTTCCCGATAGAGAGTAACTCTCCCACAGTGGTGTCCACACCCGAGAAACAAGGAGAGAGACGATATGCGCGCATTGGTCGCCCGCAGACTCGACGGGCCGGACGCGATCGAGCTGATCGAGACCGACGTACCCGAGCCCGCCGAGGGCCAGGTCCGGATCAAGGTGGCCGCCGCGGCGGTCAATCCGGTCGACCTGGCCGTCAGCGCGGGAGCTGCTGTAGAGGTCGGACTGACTGCCGCCCGGGAGCAGTTCGGTCTCGGCTGGGATGTCGCCGGGACTTTGGACGCCGTCGGACCCAACACCCAGGCACCGGCGGACGCCGTGGTCGGAGTCGCGGACTTGCTGGGGCGGAGCCTCAAGACGCACGCCGAGTACGTCGTGCTGGACCTGGATGCTGTCGTAGCCGCACCGGAGGGTCTGGAGCTGGTCAACGCAGCGACATTCGGGCTCAACGGTCTGACCGCAGTGCAAGCAGTCAGGCGGCTGGAGGGACAGACCGTGCTGGTGACCGGTGCGGCAGGCGGCGTGGGCGGGTACACCGTTGAGCTGGCGAAGCACCGTGGTCTGACAGTGATCGCCAGCGCCGGAGCACCTGACGAAGAGCTGGTACGGCGACTTGGCGCGGACCACTTCGTCGATCGGAACGAGGACCTGGCGGCAGCGGTACGACGGATCGTGCCGTCCGGCGTGGATGGGGTCGTGGACGCCGCCGTGGTCGGAATCGGCGCGCAGGAGGCCGTGCGCAACGGCGGCCGGCATGTGCACGTGCAACCAGGCCCCCGACCACCGCACCTACGCGGCATCACCGTGGAGCAGCAATTCATCCACACCAACCGACAGGACCTGGAAGAACTCGTCGGTCTCGTCGAGGCCGGCGTCCTCTCGACCCGTGTCGCCGACACCTACCGGCTCGAGGAGGCGGCGGTTGCCTACAAGCGTGTCGCTGCAGGAGGAGTCCGGGGCCGAGTCGTGCTGCTACCCCAGGGCTGAGTGGAGGCGCAGCGCCACCTGAAGGTCGAGCGAGCGGTCCGGAGACTGCCAGCCGTCGCCGAGCAGAGCGGTGACGCGGTCCAACCGTTGCTGGACGGTGTTCGGATGGATGTGCAGTGACGTCGCAGCGCGGGTCGGACTCTGGCCGGCCGCGAAGTACGCCTGAAGGGTGCCGATCAGGTCCGTACCGCGCTGCGTGTCGTAGTCGATGACCTGGCCGAGCACATGGTGCACATGGCTCCGTACGTCGACATCAGATGCGCCGACCAATCCAGCAACGCCGAGATCGTCAGGTGTCGCGGACTCGCTCGTGCGGCCGAGCCGGAGCATGGTGGCGACCAGCCGAGCGGCCTGGCGGTGGGCTTCGACCAGAGGCTCGCCCCAGGCCGCAGGGCCGGTCACAGCGATCGTCACACCGGCCCGCTTCGCCACCTCGGCCAGATCGCGTGCCGCAGCAGTAGGCGTCGTACGAGCGAACAGCAGCACCAGGTCGCCGCCGTACGGACCAGACAGCACCAGTCTGTCCTCCAGCGGTGCAGACAGCCGTGCGCGTACGGCGGAGTGGTCGCCGCGGCACACTGCTACGACAAGGCGGTCGTGGCGATGGTTCGGCGCAAGCAGCCGGAGCCGATCGGTCAGTGTGCGTGGATCGGCGCTCCCATTGAGTACGTCGGCGAGCAGATCGGCCTGTGCACGTTGGGATTGCTCAGCGGACTGGCGTCGGAACAGCAGAACCAGTGCGGTGACAACGGCAGCGCGTTCCACGATGCGTCGGTCCGCACCCGACAGGTCGTCGGCACCACCGATCACCAGCGCACCGAGCCTCTCACCCTTAGCGGTCGCTGCGACGACCCAGCAGTCACCGATGCGAGTCAGCCGACCGGACTCGGACTCCTGCCAGGGCACAGATCCAGGCACTGCTCCGGCGACGGCAAGTTCGTTGCCAGCAGCATCGACCAGGACGACCCACACGTCGAGCAACTCAGCCAGTGCAGCCGCGATGGCGTCCACATCGCCGCCCGACAACACGATGTCGGCGAAGCGGTCATGAGCGGCTGCAGCGTGTTCCACACCGGCGGCCGCTGCCGACAGCTGGTCAAGCGCAGCAGCTGTCTCGGCCGCCGCACGCACCTGGAGGATCGTCACCGCGGCCAGAGTGGCGAGCGAGCCGAGCAGCGACACCTCATCGCGACTGAATGGCCGCGCTGTCCGGTTGGACGCGAACAGTACGCCGACAAACGCTCCGTCGACGATCAGCGGCGTACCGCAGATCGCAACGAGCCCCTCCTCGCCCACTGCATCGTCGATCGGCATGGTGTGGCGGAAGCGTCGGTCGGACGGGTAGTCCGCGGTCCAGTACGGCTTGTACGTCTCCGCGACCAGACCGCCTAGTCCAGCGCCTAGCGGCAGCCGGAGTTGCTGGAAGGCGGCCGAGACGGAGCCGTCGGTCGCCCGCATGTACGTGTCGCCACGGGTCTCGTCGTAGAGCGTCAGGTACGCGACGTCCGTGCCGATCAGGGTGCGGGCGCGGTGGACGATGGTGTCGAGTACGCCGCCTGGATCGCGCGCCGACGCCAGTTCGCGCGCTACGTCGACCAGTGCGGACAGCTCCGCCTCGCGCTTCTTGCTGGCGTCCATGCCGGCCCGGATGCGCAGGGCGAGGTCGCGTGCCACCGCGTCCTCGCCCGCTGCCCGGGCCAGCTCGCTCCCGGGCGCATCCTCGGCCAGCAGCCGCAGAAGCTCCTCCATGGTTCTACAGGGTAGTGAGATCCCGGCGATGCGTTTCGGAGTACGACGTCACCGCGATCACCGAGATCACTGCGCACGCTGCGACGTACACGGCGATCGCATAGCCCGAGTCGTACGCCTTCAGCAGCGCTACCGCGATGAACGGCGCCAGACCGCCCGCGATGATCGATGCGAGCTGGTAGCCGACCGAGACACCGGAGTACCGCACCCGGGTGCCGAACAGCTCGGTGAACAAGGACGCCTGCGGTCCGTACATCGCACCGTGGAAGATCAGACCTACAGTCACGGCCAGAGTCGCCAGCGCGAAGTTGCGAGTGTCGATCAGCGCAATGAAGACGAACACCCAGATGCCAACGCCAACCGCACCGATCAGATAGACCGGCCGGCGACCGACGCGGTCCGACAGCGCACCCCACGCCGGGATGGCGAAGAAGTGGATGGCAGCGCCGATCAGTACGGCGTTCAGAGCGAAGGACTTGCCCATCCCGAGGTGTTCCTTCGCGTACGTCGCGATGACGATCGTGAAGATGTAGTAGCTGACGTTCTCCGCCATCCGCGCACCCATCGCGGTCAGCACCTCACGTGGGTACCGCGTGAGCACCTCCAGCAACGGCAGCTTGTCGGCCGGCTCCTGCTTCGCCCGGGCCTCCTGGAACACTGGCGACTCCTCGATCCGCAGCCGCACCCACAGCCCGACCAGCACGAGTACTGCGGACAGCAGGAACGGAATGCGCCAGCCCCACGCATTGAAGTCAGCGTCCGACTGGAACGCAGCCAGCCCGGCCAGTACGCCGTTCGCGATCAGCTGCCCCGCGGGCGCACCAGCCTGCGGCCACGACGCCCAGAAACCACGCCTGGCCGGGTCACCGTGCTCGGACACGATCAGTACGGCGCCACCCCACTCGCCGCCCAGCGCGAAGCCCTGGATGAGCCGCAGTACCGTCAGCAGGATCGGTGCGAGCGAGCCGACCTGCGCGTACGTCGGGAGCAGGCCGATGGCGAAGGTAGCGAGCCCCATCATCAGCAGCGACAGCACGAGCAGCTGCTTGCGTCCCAGCCGGTCACCGAAGTGCCCGAACACCACGCCGCCGATCGGCCGCGCGAAGAAGCCGACTGCGAACGTCGCGAAGCTCAGCAACGTCCCGCTGAGCTCCTCGCCCTTCGGGAAGAACAGATCGCCGAACACCACCGATGCGGCGACGCCGTACAGGAAGAAGTCGTACCACTCGACCGTCGTACCGACGAGACTCGCGCCCACCACCCGGACGATCGACGTACGGGTGCGGACCGGTTCTGTTGCTGTCATGGGCGGGCTCTCTCCTGAGTTAGTGGGCGGTCCAGCCGCCGTCGAGTACGAACGAGCTCCCCGTGATGGAGGCGGAGGCCGGGCCGCACAGCATGGCCACGAGCTCCGCCACTTCGGCCGGTTCGATCAGCCGCTTCACCGCGACCGGTTCGAGCAGCACCTTGTCGAGCACCTCTGACTCGGACAGGCCGTGCGTCGCGGCCTGGTCCGCCAGCTGTGCGGTGACCAGCGGCGTACGGACGTAGGCCGGGTTGACGCAGTTGCTGGTCACTCCATGCGCGGCGCCTTCCAGCGCGACGACCTTGCTGAGGCCCTCCAGCCCGTGCTTCGCCGCGACGTACGCCGCCTTGAACGGACTGGCCCGGAGCCCGTGGACCGAGCTGATGTTCACCACGCGGCCCCAGCCGGCGCCGTACATGTGCGGGAGCGTCTGGCGGATCAGGCGGAACGGCGCCTCGAGCATGAGCCGGACGATGTAGCTGAACCGCTCCGGCGGGAACTGCTCGACCGGTGCGACCTGCTGTACGCCGGCGTTGTTGACCAGGATGTCGATGTCGGTCGGCAGCTCGGACAGCCGCTCCAGGTCGGACAGGTCGGCGCTGATCGCCTCGACGCCGTCGAGCGCGTCGAGTCCGGCCCGGTCCAGGTCCACGGCGATCACGTGGACGCCGTCCGCGGCCAGCCGTTGGGCGCAGGCGGCGCCGATACCTGACGCGGCACCGGTGACGAGGGCTCGACGGGTCTCCATGGCCGACGACTGTAGAAATCGACGCCGCGGCACACTATGGGATCGCGGCACACAACCTGGCCGGATGATGTGGGGCGACACGCCACTTATCCACAGCCGTGCCTATCAAACCTGCAGCTGTCGATAGCGCGATCTATTGTTGAAACATGGTCGATATCGAACATCCGAAGAAGAAGGCCGCCGGTGTGCCCGCGGTGCTCTCGTCGTTCAAGTTCGGTTTCCGGGAGATGGGTCCCGCGCGGACCGGCAAGGTCTTTCTGAAGATGAACCAGGACGGCGGCTTCGACTGCCCGTCCTGCGCCTGGCCGGACCCCGACCACAAACGCAAGCACGCGGCCGAGTTCTGCGAGAACGGCGCCAAGGCGGTGGCCTGGGAGGCGACCCGCAAGCGGGTGCCGCGCGAGTTCTTCGCCGAGCATCCGGTCGAGGCGATGAACGAGATCTCCGAGTTCGACCTCGGCAAGCTCGGCCGGATCACCGAGCCGATGCTGCTCCGCGCCGGCGCGACCAACTACGAGCCGGTCGGCTGGGACGAGGCGTTCCAGGTCGTCGCACGCCATCTCAAGGCCCTGGTAGACCCCGACGACGCCGTCTTCTACACCTCAGGCCGGACCAGCAACGAGGCCGCGTTCCTCTACCAGCTCTTCGTCCGCGCCTACGGCACCAACAACCTGCCCGACTGCTCGAACATGTGCCACGAGTCTTCCGGTACGGCGCTGTCGCGGGTGATCGGCAGCGGTAAGGGCGCCGTCACGCTGGAGATGCTCGAAGAGGCCGAGCTGATCGTCGTCGTCGGGCAGAACCCGGGGACCAACGCGCCCCGGATGCTCAGCCACCTCGAGATCGCCAAGCGCAACGGCGGCGACATCGTCGCGGTCAACCCGCTGCCCGAGCCCGGCCTGATCAACTTCAAGAACCCGCAGGCTGCCCGCGGCTGGATCGGCAAGGGCACGAAGCTGGCCGACCAGTACCTGCAGATCCGGATCGGTGGCGACCAGGCGCTTTTCCTTGCCATCGGCCACCTTCTGCTCGAGGCCGAGGCGGCCAACCCGGGCACCGTGCTGGACAAGTCGTTCATCGACTCGCACACCAGCGGGTTCGACCTCTATGCCAAGCACAACACCGAGGTCGACTGGCCGGCGGTCGAGCAGGCGACCGGTCTGCGGCGGCCCGAGATCGAGGAGCTCACCCAGCGGTTCATCAAGTCCAAGGCGACGGTGATCTGCTGGGCGATGGGTCTGACCCAGCATCGCGAGGCGGTCGCGACGATCAGCGAGATCGTCAACGTCCTTCTCCTGCAGGGAAACATCGGTAAGCCGGGCGCCGGCCCGTGCCCGGTTCGCGGTCACTCGAATGTGCAGGGCGACCGCAGCATGGGCATCTGGGAGAAGATGCCGGAGACGTTCCTCGACAAGCTGGACTCCGAGTTCTCGTTCACCTCACCGCGGGAGCACGGCATCGACGCGGCGGAGACTGTGAAGCGGCTGCGGGATGGGGCCGTACGTGTGTTCGTCGGGATGGGCGGGAACTTCGCCTCCGCGACGCCGGATACCGAGGTCGTGCATCGCGGTCTGCGTGAGTGCGACCTGACCGTGCACGTGTCGACGAAGCTCAACCGGTCGCACACGATCACCGGCCGCGAGGCGCTGATCCTGCCGACACTCGGGCGGACCGACCACGACCACACCCCGGCAGGGCCGCAGTCGGTCACGGTCGAGGACTCGCAAGGCGCCGTACACCTCTCGACCGGGAACCTGATCCCGCCCGGGCCGGAGATGAAGTCGGAGATCGGCATCATCTGCGGGCTGGCGCAGGCCGTCGTACCTGACGTGGGGCAGATTCCGTGGGCCGACTTCGCGGACGACTACAGCCTGATCCGGCAGCGGATCGGGCGGGTCGCCGACGGGTACGAGGACTTCGAGGACCGCCTGCGGGCGAACGAGGGCGGGTTCCTGCTGGCGCATGCGGCGCGGGACAAGCGGGAGTTCAAGACGTCCGATTCGCGGGCTCAGTTCACTGCGAACGATCTGACCTGGTTGCCGACAGAGCCCGGCCGGCTGTTGCTGCAGACGATGCGCAGTCACGACCAGTTCAACACCACGATCTACGGCCTCGAGGACCGGTACCGCGGCATCAACGGAACGCGCGAGGTCGTCTTCGTGAACCCGGACGACCTGGCCGAGCTCGGCCTCCAGGACGGCACGTACGTCGACATCGTCAGCGAGTTCCGTGGTGTCGAGCGGCGGGCATCGCACTTCCGCTTGGTGTCGTACCCGACGGCTCGCGGTTGCGTGGCGGCGTACTACCCGGAGACGAACGTGCTGATGTCAGCCGACGATGTCGCGAAGGGCAGTAACACTCCCGTCGCGAAGGGCCTGACGGTCAGGCTGGAGCCAGTCGGTTCCTGAACCACGGCTGGAGTACTGCGAGTGCGAGCGCAACCGCTGCGCTTGTCAGCCAGAGTCCTGTCGGGCCGGCGTTCTCGAGGAGTTGGGTGACGGTGAGCGGGGCGATCGTGGTCGCGATACCCCAGCTCAGTCCGAAGACGGCCAGGTACCGGCCGCGGGCCTGGTCGGGGGCTAGGCCGGAAGCCTGTGTGAGGTAGCGGGTCAGGAGGAAGAGGTCGCCGAGGCTCCAGAGGATCGAGGCGATGACGAACAACGCCAGGTTGCCTGCGACGGCACAGACGACGAGCCCTGCGGCGAGCAGCACGTAGCCGATCGCGATGGATCGGAAGTCGTCGAGGTTCTGGACGCGGAGCAGGCGCTGCGCGGCGATCAGCGTGATCGCGGAGATGGCGAGGATGATGCCGATGCCGGACTTCGGCAGACCTTGTTCGACCAGCGTTAGTGGCAGTCCGATGATGATCTGCATGTAGATCGTTGCGAACACGGTGCCACCGGCAAGGAGCAGGAGCAGTCGACGGTCTCGCCAGACCGACACCTGCGAGCCGACCTCGACCGGCTGCTGCTGCAAGGGTCCTGAGGTCGCGCCCGCCGCAGACGCATCTCGTCCCAGTCGCGCGTCGGCCGGGAGGGCCAGCGCGACGAGTGCCGCGCAGGACAGACAGGTGATCGCGTCGGCGACGAACAGCCAGCGGAGGTCGCCATGGCTGATCGCCGCTGCCAGTAGCCCGGCCAGGACACCAGCCGCGGCGAGGGCTGCGCTGTAGAGGCCGTACGCCGCCGGACGATCGGCCGGCTCGGTGACGTCGGCGATCATCGCCTGGCTGGGCGGCTCGTAGATCTCGAACGCGAGGCCGAGCAGGATCGTGGCGAACACCGCCGACCACAGGATAGGGCTGAGTGCGATCCAGAGTTGGGCGATCGCACAGCCGGTCAGACCGAGGACGATCGTCCGGCGACGACCGAGGCGATCGGCCAGGTGACCGCCGAGCAACCGGGACGGGATCGTCGCGGCGCCGAACACCGCGAGGATCAGGCCGGTCTGACCGAGCGACGCACCGAACTCGACCGTGAGCACCACCCCGAGGAACGGGAGCGTGAACGCGCCGAGCTTGTTCACCGCGCGGGCGACGACCAGGATCCAGACGGTCCGAGACAGCCCGCGCCACGGCGCGGTCAGCGTGGCAACAGCACTCATCACAGCTCCATGACTGTCTAAACGGATATGATCGGTCACGCGAGAGCCTACGGAGAGGACCCATGACCGGTCAAGTGTCTTTTGATAGTCACGCCCGCAGTGTGCTGGCGGCGTCGGTCGAGTACGTGAACCGACTGACCCCCGGATACTCCGGTGGTGTCGCGTACGCCGCACCCGCCGACGACCCCGAGTCCGTCACAGCCGCGGTCGCCGACGCCCTGACCGCGATCGGCTATCCACCGCAGTCGGTCCCGGTCGACGACGCTCGCCGCCTCGTGGCACTGGCTCGCCGCATGCGCATCGTCTTCGAGTGCGCCGCCGCCGACGACCTCGACGCCGCCGCAACGGAGATCAACCAGCTCCTCCTCGACACGAATGCGCGCCCCCAACTCGACCGCGGCCGTGACCGCCCCTGGAGCCTCCACTTCCACGGCCCCGACGAACAACTCGCCAACGGCTGGGCGGCAGGCTGTGCCGCCGGCCTGGCCCTTGCCGTCGGCAGCGACCTGGCCGGCCGCCTCGGCGTTTGCGCCGCGCCCCAGTGCGACCGAGTCTTCGTCGACGTCTCCAAGAACGGCCAACGCCGCTTCTGCTCGCCCCAATGCCAGAGCCGCGTCAAAGCCGCCGCCCACCGCGCCCGCCAGAATCCTGCAAACACGAGCGGATCCGCCGAAAACTAGTTGCTATCGGCTACCAAGTTCGGAACCCGGCAGCGTTTCCAATGAGCGCTTGCGTCAAGTTTCCTTGGCTTTGCCCAACCGCTGGACCAGAACTGGCGATCGTCGTACCGTTCAGTCCGGTTGGGGGGAAATACAAATGCAGAACTGTGGTTCTTGTGGTGCGGGCAATCGGGCCGGCGCCACCTACTGCGGCACGTGTGGAGTGCCGCTTCCAGCGATTGACGAAACTGCGAGACCGTCCGGGGATTCACCACCGTCGGACGCCACGCGCTATTTGTGCGCGGCCGTGCAACTGGACAGCCGGCTCGCCAAGGAAGTCGTCCGCGACATCGTGGACGAGGAGTTCACTGCGCCACCGTCGTCACCGGACGTCGACCTGGTGCCGGTCATGCTGCACGCGGTCGCGGCCCGGAAACGCCAACTGATCCGCGATCTCCTGCTCACGCTGCTGGTCTGCACTGCCGTGTGGGGCTTGTACAGCTCGAGGTACATCGCGGTGCTGCTGGCGCTCGCGCTGTGCTGGGTGGTCGTCGTCGGCGAGACCCTGGTCGCGACGTACGGCGTGGTCGCGCACGATCTCCGGCCGGGCCGGTTCCAGCCGGACGCGATGTCGCCGCCGGGCAACAGCAAACTCGGTCGACGCCTGAAGCAGGTCGCGGCGGCTGGTCAGGGGAATGTCAGCGTCTACAGCGGCTACACGCCGTTCGTCGGCTGCGGGATCACTCTCAATTCCTGGTCGTTCGCGCTCGACACGCACCAAGCGGCCGCGGGGCGGATCGCCGAGTCGTTCAGCGCGTTGGAGATCCACGACTTCGTCCAGGAGCAGTTGCGGGACCTGCGCACGGGCAAGGTCACGATGTCGGACCGCGTCTTCGTCGACGGCCGCGACATCCGCGGTGATCGCCGGTTCCTGCCGGACCAGCTCGGCGTACCGAGGCCGGCTGTCGATCGCTCGCTCGTCCGCAGCCTGACACTGGAGCCCGAGGACCAGGCGCGTCCGTACCTGACGATCCAGTCGAGCGGCTGGCGCGGTCAGCTCGTCCTGTCGACGTTCCTGCGATTTGTCGTGACGCCGCAGGAGTTGTTCATGGAGGTCAGCCACTGCCTGCTGGCACCGGTACGTGACGAGTTCCAGGAGGTGGACAGGCTGCTGCCGCAGCCGACCCTGCGGCAGGCGATCCGGATCGGCGGGCGGGCGTTGCGACGTACGCCGGGGCATGTACTGCGTGCTCCGTTCGCGATCGCGGCTCATCTGCTCAGCCCCGTGACGGCCGCGCTCCAGCGGTCGAGGCAGCGGCGGGAGATCTTCAGCTCGCTCCGGTTCAACTACGGCGCCGCTAGGAGCCCGCGGGAAACGGCCAGCGACAGCCGGTACCAGCGGTACTTCCAGCAGCTCGACAACGACCTGTACACCAAGGTGATCGAGCGTCGGCTGCTCCAGTCGTTGAACAGGTTCCTCGAGTCCAAGGGGATCGACACCGCCGAGCTGAGCCAGCACCGGACCACGATCGAGAACCACGGCGTGTACGTCGCCGACGGCGGCACCGTGAAAGCCGAGAGCCTTGCGGTCGGGACCGGTGCCCGCGCGAGCTCCGTTCTGATGAGAGTCGCCAACGCAGCCAAGCAGGGCGTCAACGACGCCGCTGGAAGGAACTGAGCACTGATGGAGAAGAACTACGGAATCCGGGTCTCCGGTGGGAGCGTCACCGCCGGTGCGATGGCTGCCGGCGAAGGCGCCACCGCGACGAACGTCTCCGCGGTGTCCGCCGGGTCGCTCGCGGACGCGCGCGCCGGGATGTCCCAGCTCCTCGAACTGCTGCACGCGCAGTCCGAGCGGCTGGAGCGGCCCGACGACACGATCGCCATGGCCGAGCTGGCCGAACACGAGCTGGCCAAGGACGAGCCCGACAAGAACTCGGTACTGCGCCTGCTGGAGCTGATCGCGTCCGGCGCCAAGTCGATCGCCACGATCGGCGGCGCGGTGACCGTCGTACAGCAGGCGGTTGCCGCGATCTTCTGACTGTCCGGGGGGACACTGCAATGCCTGCTTACTGCACATCCTGCGGCACGCGTCGAGCAGAGGGGGACGAGGTCTGCTCGCACTGCGAGGCTGCTTTCAAGGACACCGACGAAACACGGTCGGCCGATGGTCCGCCCGGACACGGGACGAACTGGTTCGTCGGTCTCACCATGGTTCTCGCGGTGGTCGTGACCGGTGGGATCCTCGGCATCGACGCGCTGGTCGGACGAGCTACGGCGGCCGCCTCTGATCAGGTCCTGCAGAACCAGTGGCTCACACCCGACGGCTACATCACGTCGGGTCCGCAACCGGCGGAGGAGACTCCGAGCGACCCATGGGTGCCGCCGGCAACGGAGGACGAGACGAGCGAGCCTGTGCCGATCGAGACGACTCCCACTCCTGAGGTGGGGAACGAGTTGATCGCCGTTGATCCCGCGGCCGCGGAGGAACCGGCCGCGGCCGATGTCGTCCGGCTGCTGACGTCGTACTTCACCGCTATCAACAACCACGACTACGACAGCTACCAGGTGCTCCTCACTCCGGCTGCGCTGGCGACGCAGACCCGCAAACAGTTCACGAACGGCTTCCGCTCGACCTTGGACTCGGAGATCACGCTGCTCGGACTGAGCACCGCAACCGACGGCCGGCTACTGGCCCAGGTCTCCTTCGTCAGCAGGCAGAACGCGATCGACGGACCTGACGGACAGACCTGCACCCGCTGGACCGTCGGCAAGTTCCTCGAGGGTCAAGGCACCGACCTCCTGATCGGCAAGGCGCTCTCCGGCCACGCCAGCCACACGTCCTGTTGACAGCGCAACGGCGCCCCACCCGGATGGATTTCGGGTGGGGCGCCGGGCTGGGGTCAGCCGACCGGGGTCAGTTCGCGCTCTTCCTCCGGGGCGGGCGGGGTGGAGGCGTGCTTGGCGGGCTTGGGGCGGAGCCACTTGGGGGCCCACCAGTTGGCGTCGCCCAGCAGGATCATCACGCTGGGGAGGACGACTGCGCGGATGATCGTTGCGTCGATCAGGATCGCGACCGCGAGGCCGACTCCGAGCTGCTTCATGTCCAGCGTGCTCAGCGTCGCGAAGACCGCGAACACGCCGATCATCACCGCCGCCGCGCTGGTCACCACGCCGGCCGAGCCGGTGATGCCCTCGGCAACGGCCTGCCTGGTCGGGACGCCCCGCAGTACCGCCTCGCGGATCCGGCTGACGACGAACACGTGGTAGTCCATCGACAGACCGAACAGCACCACGAAGAGGAACAGTGGCAGCCAGCTGACGACCGCGCCGTTCGACCGGAAGTGCAGCAGCCCTTCGGCCCACGTGTTCTGGAAGACCGCGGTGACGACGCCGTACGCCGCTCCCGCGCTCAGCAGGTTGAGTCCGATCGCGGTGACCGCGACGACCACCGAGCGGAACGTCACCATCATCACGATCATCGTCAGCAGCAGGACGAACCCGATCACCAGCGGCAGCTTGTCCCGGGTGTGCGCCGCATAGTCGACGTCCGCGGCGACGAACCCACCGACGGCGTACTCGACACCCGGCACCTTGCCGACCGTCTCCGGCATCAGTTCCTTGCGCAGCTTGGTCAGCGAGTCACGCGCCTGCTGGCTACCACCCTCGTACGGCGTGGCGACCTCGAGCGTCGTGACCGTGCCGTCCTTGGAGACACGCGGCTCCTCGAGACCATCCGACGCGAACAGCTTGTCGTCCTTGGTGCGCTGCATCAGATCTGCCAGCGCAGCCTTGACCGCCGGTGCCTGGTTGGCCGGCGCCCGTACGGCGACCTCGTGGCTCGTACCCGTGCTCGGGAACGCCGCCGTCAGCCGGTCGTACGCCTTCATCACCGACGTCGTCCGGGGCAGGTCCTCCGTGCCCGGGAACTTCAGCTGCATCCCCAGCGCCGGCGACGCGACCGCGAGCAGCGCGGTGACAGCGACGAGCAGCGTGGCGATCGGGTGCTTCAGCGCCGGCTTCAGCACGGTCGGCCAGAACCGCGGCTGACCCTTCGACGCCGTCAACCGCCACACGAGCGGGATCCGCGGGCGATCGACCCACCGACCGAGCTTCGCCAGTACGGCGGGCAGCACGGTGAGCGAACCGACGACGGCAACCGCGACGACGAGGATCGAACCGACCGCGAACGACGAGAAGACCGCATCGCGAGCGAGGAACAAGCCCGCCATCGAGATGATGACCGCCGTACCCGAGACGACGACCGCATGCCCGGAGGTCGCCGCGGCGATCTCGACCGCGTCGACATGACCGCGGCCCTTGGCGCGCTCCTCGCGTTCACGGCGGAGGTAGAAGAGTGAGTAGTCGACGCCGACCGCCATACCGATCAGCAGGATCACGCTGTTGACCGCGTCGACCGCGGGTACGAGCTGTGATGCCGCCGCCGCTAAGCCGATCGCTGCGGCTACTGCGGACAGCGCGAGCAGCAGCGGCACCGAAGCGGCGATCAGTGCACCGAACGCGATCAAGAGGATCGCCAGCGTCACCGGCAGGCTGAACATCTCGGCCCGCTTGAAGTCCTTGCCCAGCGTCTCGTTGAGCGCCTTGTCGATCGACAGTCCACCGACCTCTTCGACCCGGAGGTTCGGGTACTGCTGCTGGACCTGGGCGGTCGTGTCGAGCAACGGCTGAACGCGGGCGTCACCGTCACCGTCCTTGAGGGTGACCCTCACGATGACCGCGTCCTTGTTCGGCGACGGCATCGGCTGCGCGACCTCCGCGACCCCACCGAGGGCGCGCATGCGCTGGATGACGACGCCGGCGGCCTTGTTCGCCGCGGCCTGGTCGAGCTGTCCGGACGGCGCCGTGATCAGCACGCTCTCCACGTCCGGGTCGTCGAAGTTGCCGGACTTGACGATGTTGTCCGCCCGGGTCACCTCGCCGATGTCGCCCTCGTTCTTCGACTCCTTGGTACCGGTGATCGAGCCGAGCGCGAAACACGCGACCACGACGACAACCCACATCCCGATCGCCCGCCACGGATGGGTGGCACTCCAGCGTGCCGCCCGTACCGTGATCTGTCCCCTGGCCATGTTTCCCTGCCCCTCTGCGCCCCCTCGGGCACCCCACCCAGCGCTCCTGGCGTGACGCTGGCTACGGGCAAAAGCCTGACCGGCCGGGGCAGGTCGCGGCCATGGAGGAAGCCACCCAGTCGACCCTGGTGCTAGCCCTACCCCACCCTTTCCCGTACGCCGTACGAGCCTGGGCGATCAGAAGTCCTCGAGGTTGAGCGAGGAGGCGGCCGAAACGCCCTCCAGATACCCCTCGGCGCGCTCGGCCTTCGGGTAGCGGTGGACCAGGTCCCAGAAGGTGGCGTTGTGGGTCGGCTCGATCAGGTGAGCCAGCTCGTGGACCAGCACGTAGTCGACGACCCAGCCCGGCATCGACTGCAACCGAGTGGACAAACGGATCGATCTGTCCGCCGGAGTGCAGGATCCCCACCGTCTGTTTTGGTTCGAAACCCACCGCACAGATGCAGGTTCGGGCACTTCTGGGAGGTGGCGACACGCGAGTTCGTGTGCTCTGGCCAACAATTTTTCGTCCGACACGCGCGATCGGCTGCGCTGCTTCTCGAGTCGCGCCAGCATGGTCTCGACCCAGCGCGCCTCCTCCACGGCGGACAGCCGGTCGGGCATCAGCACGACCACCCGCTCGCCGTCCCGGTACGCGCTGACCGTGCGCTTGCGGCGCTTGCTGCGCCGGATATCCACATACGGCGGGATCGGGCGCGGTGGGGAGTCGGCCATGGCTCAAAAATGTACCCCCCGAATCCGACAACTTTCTTCGGTCCACATCCTGTGCATCGGCGTTTCCGCAGGTCAGACGCCAGATCTTGAACCCTCCGACCCACGTTGTTCACATCGTGTTCCCCCGCCCGTCCACAGCGTCGCGCGGCGCGCCCCACAGGTTGCGCACAGAGTTATCCACAGGGGTGGACAACGCGGGCTTGCCTGCGCGGCCGTCGCCTCTTAGCGTCATCTGCAACAGGCTCCCGGACCGCCTCCGGGGCCGCTCGGAGGGGAAGCCGAGCTGCTCCGGAGGCGGATCACCGGGAGCCTGTTCTATGCCGGCGAAAGTTTCGGTAAGGGCTTTCCTCGGGGGATTCGGGCGGCGCGCGGACCGTGAGGTGCGCTTGAGCCTGAGCCAGGAGGCCGTAGGGTGAATCCCGACTGGGCCGCACGGCCTACGGCAGGACGGTCTGCCGTTCAGCATCCAACGACTGCCCGGGGCGAGACCCCGGGCTGGAATTCAAGCAAGGAGAGGGCCCTCATGGCAGAGACCTGGAGCGGCGAGTTCTACTGCGTCAAGTGCAAGGCCAAGCGCACCGCCGACGGCGAGGTCAAGGTCAACGACAAGGGCACGCGCATGGCGAAGGCCAAGTGCCCCGAGTGCGGTACGAACCTGAACCGGATCCTCGGCAAGGCCTGACGCACCAGCTCGTAGGGGCGGTGTCCGGCACGATGTCTGTGCCGGGCACCGCCCCTGGTTCGTCCCGGCTTGGGCGACCGGACAGAATGGAGTCGTGTCGGACCTTCCTCGCAAGGCGCTGAGCCGGACCGCGAAACTTGCCAGCCTGCCCCTGGGTGCCGCCGGGCGGGCGACGCTCGGCCTGGGCAAGCGCATCGGCGGTGCTCCCGCCGAGGCCGTGTTCGCCGAGTTCCAGCGCCGGACGGCCGATCAGCTGTTCGCCGTCCTGGGTGAGCTCAAGGGCGGCGCGATGAAGTTCGGGCAGATGCTCAGCCTGATGGAGTCCGCGATGCCGGAGGAGCTCGCGGCGCCGTACCGGGCTACCCTGACCAAGTTGCAGGACTCCGCCCCGCCGATGCCGGCCTCGACCGTGCACACGATCCTGTCGCGGGAGCTGGGCAAGCGCTGGCGGGACCGGTTCGAGGAGTTCGACGACGTGCCCGCGGCGGCCGCGTCGATCGGCCAGGTGCACCGCGGACGGCTCAAGGACGGCCGCGAGGTCGCGGTCAAACTGCAGTACCCGGGCGCCGCGGAGGCGCTCCGGTCGGACCTCAGGCAGCTGGGACGGTTCGCGCGGACGATCGGCGCGGTGGTCCCGGGTCTCGAGGTGAAGCCGCTCGTCGCGGAGCTCCAGGAGCGGATCGGCGAGGAACTCGACTACGACCGCGAGGCGCAGGCCCAGCAGCAGTACGCCGACGCGTTCAAGGACCACCCGGAGTTCGTCGTACCGCGGGTGATCAAGCACTCCCCCACGGTCATCGTGTCCGAATGGATCGAGGGCCGGCCGCTGTCGTCGTACATCACCGAAGGCACCAAGGAGGAGCGGGATGCGATCGGGCTGAAGTACGTCCGGTTCATGTTCAGCGGGCCCAAGTACGCCGGTCTGCTGCACTCGGACCCGCATCCGGGGAACTTCCGGGTGATGGCCGACGGACGGCTCGGCGTGGTCGATTTCGGGCTGTGCGCCCGGCTCCCGGACGGGTTGCCGCCGGCGATCGGGCGGCTGCTGCGGATCTCGTTGAAGGGTGACGGCGAGGCGGTCCGGGACGGGCTCAAGGCCGAGGGCTTCATCAAGCCGCGGATGGAGATCGACCCGGAGCAGCTGATGGACTACCTGGCGCCGTTCGCGGAGCCGGCCCGGGAGGAGACGTTCCAGTTCAGCCGGGCCTGGATGCGTGCGCAGGCGAACCGGACCGGTGACTTCCGGTCGCCCAACGCGTCGCTCGCCCTCCGGCTCAACCTGCCCCCGTCGTACCTGCTGATCCATCGCGTCTGGATCGGCGGCATCGCCGTGCTGTCGCAGCTCGAGGCCGAGGCCCCGTTCCGCACCGTGCTCGAGGAGCTCCTGCCCGGCTTCACCGACGGCTGAGGGCCGGTACGGCGCGCAGCGTGACGGCCAGCAGGACCGCTACGGCGGCCAGGGCCACGGCGGTGATGCCCGCGGCGAGGTGCATGCCGCTGGTGAAGGCGTCACGCGCCTGGTCCAGGAGGTCGCCGGTGGCACCCTGGGCGATCGCCTCGCCGAGCGAGTTACCGCCGCGGCCGTCCATGTGGCTGCGGTACGCCGCGGTCACCACGCTGCCCAGGACTGCGATGCCCAGCGAGTAGCCGAACTCGTTGCTGGTCTGCGTCAGCGCACCCGCCGAGCCGGCCTTCTCCGGCGGGACCGAGCCGATGACCAGGTTCGTGCCCAGCGTGACGAGCGGCGCCGGGCCGACGCACTGGATGGCGAACGCGATCGCCAGAACCGTCGTCGACGTCGCCATCGACGTCATGAACATCCCGACAACCGTGAACGCGATCCCGCCCGGGATCAGCACGCTCGGCCGGATCCGCTGCGCCAGCCGCGGCGCCACCTGGAAGGCCACGGTCGTCGTCAGCATGCCCGGGACCAGCGCGAGCCCGGCTGCCAGCGGGGTCATCCCCTGGACCAGCTGGAAGTACTGCGCGACGAACACCATCACGCCGCCGGACAGCATCGAGAACGCCAGCATGCTCCCGAGCGTCACGCTGAACGTCCGCCGCGTGAACAGCCGTACGTCGACCAGCGGGTCGTCCAGGCTACGCTGCCGCCGTACGAAGATCCAGCCGAACACCCCGCCGACCACCAGCGCGCCGATCGACTGCACACCGGCGCCGTGCGAGGCGAGGTGCTTCAGGCCGTGGATCGCCGGCAGGATCGCGGCCAGCGACAGCAGCACACTCGGTACGTCGATCCGCCCGGCCTTCTCGTTCCGGTACTCCGGGAGCAGGAACGGCCCGACCACGAGCAGCACGACCATCGCCGGTACGCCGATCAGGAAGGCCGAGCCCCACCAGAAGTGGTTCAGCAGGATGCCGCCGACGATCGGGCCGACCACCGCGCCGACCGTGAAGCAGCCGGCCCAGACGCCCAGCGCCTTCGCCCGCTGCCCCTCGTCGGGGAACAGCGTGGAGATCAGCGACAGCGTGCACGGCGCGATCGCCGCCCCGGCGATGCCGAGCACCGCACGGGCCCCGATCAGCATGCCGGGGTTCACCGAGTACGCCGCGACGACCGAGGCGATCCCGAAGACGGCGGCCGCGATCAGCAGCAACCGACGTCGACCGAGCCGGTCACCGAGGTTGCCCATCGTGATCATCAGGCCGGCCACCATGAACCCGTACACGTCCAGGATCCACAGCTGCTGGCTGCTGGTGGCGCCCAGGGCCTCGGTCACGGCCGGGACTGCCAGCAGCATCACGAACAGGTCCAGCGACACCAGCAGCGTGGCGAGGCACAGGACGCCCAGCGCGATCCACTGCCGCTTACTGGTGGTCACCATGTCGGCCTCGACGGTCATGATCCGGTCCTTCCGCAGGGGGTCTCTTCACTTCTGCGTCGGACGAAGTGTTCCGGGATCGACACCGGGCGGGACTATGTTCGGGCAATGACGACATTCGGAAATCTGCCCGAGGTCGTGCCACCGGATGAGTGGCTGGCCGCCCGGCTGGAGCTGCTGAGGCTCGAGAAGGAAGTCACGCGGGCGCGCGACCGGCTGAACGCCGAGCGCCGTCGGCTGCCGATGGTCCGGATCGACAGGCCGTACGTCTTCGAGGGGCCGGACGGGGAGGTCGGGCTGCTGGACCTGTTCGACGGGCGGGATCAGCTGGTGATCCACCACTTCATGTTCAGTCCGGACTGGGACGAGGGGTGCTCGAGCTGCTCGTCGGCCGCGGACGAGATCGGCAACCTTCGGCAGTTGTACGTGCGGAACACGTCGCTGGTGGCGGTCTCGCGGGCGCCGTACCCGAAGATCGCGGGGTTCAAGGAGCGGCTGGGGTGGACGTTTCCGTGGGTCTCGTCGTACGGGAGCGACTTCAACTACGACTTCCACGCCACGCTGGACGACCGGGTCGCGCCGGTGCTGCTCCACTTCCGCACCAAGGAGCAGCTGGCGAACGAGAAGGGTACGCCGTGGTCAGGCGGGCCGTGGACCGACGACATGAACGGCGACGAGCTACCGGGGATCAGCACGTTCCTGCGGGTCGACGACGAGGTGTTCCACACGTACTCGACGTTCGGGCGGGGCATCGAGGACTTCCACAACTGCTACCGGTACCTGGATCTCACGGTCCTCGGGCGGCAGGAGGTGTGGGAGGAGCCCAAGGGACGCGCCGAACCGCTCGGCCTGCATGTCGGCGGGCCTGCGATGCGGGTCCCTGATCAGTACTGATTCACCAGTAGACCGAGTCCAGCTTCCCCTCGATACTGCGCACGTTCTCCCGGGCACACCGGTCGCAGTACACCAGCTTGCGGCCGTCCTCGATCGAGGTCATCCAGGTCAACGGCACGTCCTCCGACTCCGCCTGCTGACCACACAACGCACAGGTAGCTCTCACCATGGCACTAGTTTGCACCGCGTGCGATGGGTGATTCACGGCGAGGCCGAGGTCTGGGGCAATCGGTGGCTGAGCGTACGGCGGTTGGACGTCGAGCAACCCGACGGCGAGCGGTTCGACTACCACGCCGTACGGCTGAAGGACATCGCCGCTGCGGTCGTCACGCGGGACGAGCATGTGCTGCTGATGTGGCGGCACCGGTTCCTGACCGACACGTGGGCCTGGGAGCTGCCGATGGGGATCATCGAGGCTGGTGAGACGCCGGAGGCGGCCGCGGCTCGGGAGCTCGAGGAGGAGACCGGGTGGCGGGCCGGCGGGCTGACTGAGTTGATCCGGTCGGAGCCTGCCGCCGGGATCATGGACTCGCGGCATTTCGTGTTTCGGGCTACGAGCGCGGTGTGGGTCGGGGAGCCGACGGAGCGGAATGAGTCGGATCGGATCGAGTGGGTACCGGTAGGCGACGTACCCGGGATGATCACGCGGCGGGAGATCGTCAGTGGGATCACGTTGGTCGGGCTGCAGCAACTGTTGATCCAGGAACGCTGAAGGGGCGGCACCCCCTTTGGGTGCCGCCCCTCAATTTGTTCAGCTGGTCAGGCTGTGTATCTGGTGGATCAGACGAGACGGGCGAGTGCGAGGCGCGCGCGTGCGCTGGCCCTCTCAGCTCGCCGGCCTGCCCGCTCGGCCTGCTTCTGCGCCTTCTCGATCTGGTGAGCGAGGCGGAAGCGCCGGTTCTGCTCTGCGGCCTTCAGTGAAGCCCGACAGTGAGCACGGGCGAGATCTTCATTGAGTAAATGCATTTCGGTGCTCCTGTGTGAAGTCTGGTTGGTCATCGTTCGGTCTCGTTTCGGATGGTTGGGTGTCGTTCAGGCTGCGGTGACGGTGTCGCTCTTGCGGGGACGCCCACGGGGCCGCTTGCGCGGAACCACCACACCTTGGACGAACAGTTCGCCACCCCACACTCCCCACGGCTCGGAACGCTCGAGCGCTCCGGCCAGGCACTCGGCCTTCAGCGGGCAGGTCGTGCAGAGAGACTTTGCGTACTCGACGTCCGCCGGCGATTCGGCGAAGAAGAGTTCTGGCGCGTAGGACCGACAGGGCAGGTCCTGCGACGTTGCAACCTCGGTGAAGACATCGAGGAAGCTAACGCTCATTCCGGTCACCTCCCAGTGACTTTTGGATGCTGGTCTCTTGTCGTCGGTGACGATTACCGGTTGGTAGTCGCCAAATCTTTGGACAAACAAAAGGGCCGCGGGACCCTTTGGTGGGTTCCGCGGCCTGGAGGTGCCGGCTCTGACGCTTGTCAGACCGGTGGACTCCATGCTCGAGAACCCGAACCGCCGTACTTCACATCGCCGACAGCTCCGCCCTTGAACTGGGCGATGCCGGAGGCCATGAGCACAACGGTCGCGACGTGCAGACGCGGCGAGGCACCCGGGATCTGGGCGCACGGCAGCGCGGCAGCGTCGCTGAACGGCATCTTGACCGTGTTGGTAATCATTTCCAGGGCACCTCCTCTCGTTGTGGCGAAGCGGGCGGTTAGCTCGATCGCTATGGTGGTTTGAAGTTTTCGGCCAGGCTTCGACCGCAGAAAGAACAGTACGCCGTCCGCGTCGGAGCCCGCAAACTATTTATCGCCAGTTTGCGAAGTTGGCCGGAAGTTGCCGCCACGGCGACCGGATCTGGTTGCCGTGACAGGGTTTCCAGCACTCTCCGGGACGCCGTCCGCACGCTGCGGGATCGTTGCCTCTGTCACCTAACTGCCACGTCTGCCAGGAGCAGAACACGGCACGTACTCCAGAGTGCGCCCCGGATCCCGTGCCTGGCAAGAACATTTCCCGTAGCACTTGCCCGAAAGGGCAATCAGCGGGTGCAGAGATTCAGGATGTGTTCGCCGTACTTGGCCAGCTTGGTGTGGCCGATGCCCGGGATCTGGCGCAGCGCCTGCGCGTCCTCCGGGCGGGTCTCGGCGATGGCGGTCAGCGTGGCGTCGGTGAGGATGACGAAGGCCGGCATCCGCTCGGACTCGGCCTGCTCGGTGCGCCACTCGATCAGCGCGTCGTACAGCTTCTGGTCGATCTTGGACGGGCAGTCCTCGCAGCGGCCGAGCTTGCGGGCGCCCGGGTCGAGCAGGCCGCGACCGCAGACCCGGCACTTCGGGATCGGCCGGCTGGAGCGTGGCGCGCTCGACGGACGCTCGAAGCTGGTCTGCGACGACGGGGTCCACTCGGTCCGCGCCGTACGGACGCCGATCGGGTCGAGGAAGCGGGTCGGACCGCGCGTCCCGCGGCCGCCCGGTGAGCGGGACGTGGACCAACTGATCGACAGCTGCTGCTTCGCCCGCGTCACGCCTACATAGAACAGCCGACGCTCCTCCTCCACCTGCACCGGAGTCTGGGCGTACGTGATCGGCAGCGTCCCCTCATGCGCCCCGACGATGAAGACGCACTCCCACTCCAGGCCCTTGGCCGCGTGCAGCGTCGCCAGCGTGACCCCCTCGGCCAGCGGAGCGTGCTGGATCGACGCGCGCCGGTCCAGCTCGGCCATCAGCTCAGGCAGCCGCGCCTCGGGGTTGGCTGCAGCGAAGTCGGACGTCATGGTGACCAGTGCGCTCAATGACTCCCACCGGTCCCGCACCGCTCCGGTCCCGGTGGGCGGCTCCGGCGTCCATCCGGCCCCGCCGAGCACGCCGGTCACCGTGGTCACCAGGTCGTCGGACAGATCCCCCGCCTTGGCCTGCCCCCGCAGCAGTACGGCGGCCTGCCGGATCTCGGCCCGCTCGAAGAACCGCTCTGCACCCTTCAGCACGGTCGGGATCTTCCGCTCGGCCAGCGCCTGCTCGAAGTTCTCCGACTGCGCATTGGTCCGGAACAGTACGGCGATGTCCCGCAGCGCCACGCCCTCGTCCCGCAGCTTCACGACCGCGCGCGCCACCGCGTCCGCCTCGGCGACCTCATCGGAGTACTCGCGGTAGACCGGAGTCGGACCGGCCTCCTTCTGGGATCGCAGCGTCACCCGTCCCGGGAGCCCGGTCGGACCGGCGGCGTCGAGGATCTTGTTCGCCACGTCGACGATCTGCGGCGTCGACCGGTAGTCGCGGACCAGCTTGATCACCGTGGCGGACGGATGCCGGGACGCGAAGCGCACCAGGTTCTCCGGCTCGGCGCCGGCCCACGAGTAGATCGTCTGCGCCGGATCGCCGACCACGCAGACGTCCTCCCGGCCGCCCAGCCACAGGTCGAGCAGGCTCTGCTGGAGCGGCGAGACGTCCTGATACTCGTCCACGACGAACGTCCGGTACTGCCGGCGGATCTCCGCGGCCACCCGCTCGTCCTCCGCGAGCAACGCGACCGCACAGAGCAGCACATCCTCCAGGTCGATCCGGCCGCGCTCCAGCTTCACGTCCTCGTACGCCGCGAAGATGCGCGCGATCGTCGCCGGGTCGAAGGCAGCCAGCGTGCGGGACGACTTGGGCGCCAGCCGGGCGTAGTCGTCCGGGCGGACGTTGCTCACCTTGGCCCACTCCACTTCACCGGCCAGGTCGCGCAGCGCGGGCGTGTCCACCCGGACCCGGCAGCGGGAGGCGGCCTCGGTCAGCAGCGGGAACTTCCGGTCCGCGATCGGCGGCAGCTCCCCGCCGTACACCTTGGGCCAGAAGAAGCGGGCCTGCCGGAGCGCGGCCGAGTGGAACGTGCGGGCCTGCACACCCTGTACGCCGAGCTGGGCCAGCCGCCCGCGCATCTCCCCCGCCGCCCGCTGCGTGAACGTCACCGCGAGCACGCGGACCGGGTCGAACGTCCCGGTCTGGACGCCGTACGCGATCCGGTGGGTGATCGCCCGGGTCTTGCCCGTCCCGGCGCCGGCCATCACCACGACCGGGCCGTGCAATGCGGACGCGACCGCTCGCTGCTCCGGGTCGAGGGCCTCCAACAGGCTCTCGGCAGAAGCAGATCGTGTGAGGTCGCTCACGGGGTGAGACACGCGGGAACAGCACCACCTACGGCATGGTTCGAATAGGTCGAAGGCAACCCTAGACGGGCGGCCCGACAAAACCCCTCCCAGCCTCAAGGAGTCAGCCAAATGGCTGCTTTCACTATGTACTCGACGCCGTGGTGCGGCTACTGCCACCGCCTCAAGGGCCAGCTCAAGCGAGCCGGCATCGAGTTCACCGAGGTCGACATCGAGCAGGTCCCGGACGCCGCGAAGCTGGTCGAGCAGATCAACAACGGCAACCAGACCGTCCCGACGGTCGTCTTCGCCGACGGCACCGCGATGACGAACCCGTCGCTGGCGCAGGTCGCGGAGAAGCTCGCCGCCTGAACAACCTGACTCAGGTCATATCGCTTGAGTTATGGACTTTACGGTCATGACCGTTATACCTTGCGATGAACTACGTCGCAGGGAGTCCGCCCATGTTCTCGCGCCGTCACCTTCGCGCTGCCTTGACGACCGTCGTCGTCTCGATCGGTCTGCTCGCCACGGGCGGGTTGCAAGCCACAGCGGCCCCGCCGCTGCCTGATCCGTTCCCATCGGAGACCTGGCCGCTCGGGCCGCCGACGAAGCCGTTCGCGCCGGCCGACGACGTCATCAAGGACCTCGGCTCGCCGGTCAGCTCGCTCACGGTCATGGAGGGCGCGGTCGGCCGCACGCCGGACGGGCGCGACGTCGTGTACGCCGTACCCTCCGGCGAGAACGCCCGCTTGAACGTCGTGGACCTGCACACCCGCGAGCTGATCCGCGCCGTACCGCTGCCGGGCGCCGCCGGCGGCTGGGCGATCGTCGTGACGCCGAACGGGGACGTCTACCTCGGCACGTACCCGTACGCGCACCTCTACCGCTACAGCCCCGGCACCGGCGAGGTGACGGACCTGGGCCAGCCCATTCCGGGTGAGTCCCAGATCTACGGCCTCACCGCCGACGCGGACGGCAACGTGTACGCCGGGACCTACCCGACCGCGCACGCGTTCAAGTACGACCCGTCGAACGGACAGGTCACCGACTACGGCTCACTCGACCCGGTGCAGCAGTACGCGCGGTCCACGGTCTACGACCCCGACCACCGCAAGCTGTTCGTCGGCGTCTCCACTCCGAATGCCCGCCTGCTTCGGATCGACGTCGACACCAAGGCGGTCGAGGACATCACTCCCCCGGGTACGACGGCCAAGGACTTCATCGACCTGGACTACGCCGGCGGCAAGGTGTTCGCGAACGCCAGCAGCCGGCTGGTAGTGGTCGACGCGGTCACCGGTGAGCAGATCAAGTACACCGACGCCACGACCGGCCAGCAGGTGATGGACTACCCGATCGCTGCCCGCGGCGTCTCCGCGGCCGGACCAGGCGGCGTCTACTTCACCAACAACACCCTGGCCCTCACGCACTACGACCTCGACACCAACACGGTCGGTCCGGTCTCGCCGCCGCGGGCGCTGACGCGTGGCGCGTCCATCGGCTACGGCTGGGCGACCGAGAACGGCGTACCCGTGCTGTACGGCCTGGCCGGCAACTACTCCGGTGGGACGTTCCGCTACAACCCGGCCGACGGGACGCTGGCGCAGTGGAGCTCACCGTTCCAGTACGTGCCGTCGCCGCTGATGCACGAGCTGGCCGACCCCGTCACGGGCAAGGTGTTCGTCAACGTCTACCTGAACGGCTCCACGGCCATCTACGACCCGGCGACCGGCAAGTCCACCGTCACCACCCGGCAGGGACAGGTCGAGGGCTGGGCCTGGGACGGCACCGGCAAGATGTACGTCGGCATCTACCCGTACGGCCGCCTGTCGCTGTGGGACCCGAGCCAACCGGACAGCACGACCAACCCGAAGGAACTGTTCAGCCTGGTCGACAGCGACCACCAGAACAGGCCGGTGTCGGTGGTCCCCGACGGCAACCACGTGTACGTCGGCACCACGCCGGCGTACGGCGAGTACGGCGGCGCGCTGACCGTGTACGACGTACCGACCGGCAGCCACACTGTCTACCGCAACCTGGTGACCGACCAGACGATCGCGTCCATCCTGCCTGCGGGGGCGAACGTGTGGGCCGGCTCCAGCATCGAAGGCGGTCAGGGCACCGACCCGAGGGCCACCGAGGCCCACCTGATCAAGGTGGACCCGGCGACGGGCGCAGTGCTGACCGACATCGTCCCGGTGTCAGGTGCAGCCAGCATCAACGAGCTGACCTACGGACCGGACGGCAACATCTGGGGACTGGCCGACGGGATCGTCTTCGTCGTCAACCCGACGACCGGTGAGGTACTGCGGCTGCTGCCCGTGTTCAGCGCAGTCACCGGCTCGCAGGACGGCGCGCTCTCCTGGCGCGACGGCTACTTGTACGGCGTGACCGGCGGCCGACTGTTCGTCCTGGACAGCCTGAGCGGACACGCCACCGTCCTGCGCGACCACGGCCTCAACCGGCTCACGCAGACCCCGGACGGCACCTACTACTCGTTGCTGCGACCGGACGGCTTCACCAACCCGACCAACCTGGCGTCGTACACGCCACCGGTCGACTCGTGTCCGCAGTCCGACGTCCGGCCGACAGTCTGGACCGGAAACATCGACAGCCACGTGTCGAACCGTTTCCTGACCTACGGCTGCACGCTGACCGACACACTGCCCAGCGCGAAGGCGGACTGGCCGAACCACGCGGCGTACGTCATCGCAGTCGACCGAAAGCTCCGCCAGCTCGAGCAGGCCGGCACGGTCGAGCGCTGGGAGGGCGTCCTGATCAGGGTCGCCGCGGCGCGCTCGAACGTGGGCCGGTGATCACCAGCTGCCGGTGAGGCTCTCGCCGTACCAGCCTTCGATCAGGCGGCGGGAGATCGAGATCGCACCCGGGAGGGCCATCGTGCCGGCTTCGACCAGCGCGCGGACGTCCTCCCGGGTGAACCACCTGGCCTCGGCGATCTCGTCCTGGTCCACGTCGATGTCGAAGCTCGACGCCTTCGCGTAGAACCCGAGCATCAGGCTCGCGGGCAGCGGCCAGGGCTGGCTCCCGGCGTACAGGACCTCTTCGCCGACGATCACACCGGTCTCTTCGAGCACCTCACGCCGTACGGCGGCCTCGAGCGACTCGCCCGGCTCGACGAAGCCGGCCAGCGTGGAGTACCGCCCCGCCGGCCAGGCCTCATTGCGGCCGAGCAGAGCACGGTCCTGGTCGTCGGTGACGAGCACGATGATCGCCGGGTCGCTGCGCGGGAAGTGCGACAGACCGCAGTTGGGGCAGCGCCGGACGTGGCCTGCCTCCACCACCTCGGTGTGCTCGCCGCAGTTCGCGCAGTGGGTGTGGACGCCGTGCCAGTTGGACAGTCCGATCACGTTGACCGCTATACCGGCTTCACGGTCGTCCAGCAGCGCGCCGAGTTCGCGCAGGCCGCCGTACGACTCGTCTGCCTCGCCCTTCACCAGCACACCGAAGGCGGCACGGCCCTCGGCGGTCATGCCGGCTCCGGACTCGCGGTCGATGCCCAGGAAGATCCGGATGCCTTCCGGCGCCTCCGACGGCGGGACGAAGCGCAGTGCGGAGCGGTCATCGACCACCTGCACCTTGTCGCCGACGACGGCGACCACCTGGGTGTCCGACGAACCCCAGGCCTTCTCCAGCCAGTCGTCGTCACGGCGGCGGTCGGCGGCACGGTCCAGGACCGATCGGGACAGGGCTAGCGAACCAGGGTCAATCGAGTAGGCCACGTGCCTCAACCTACCCCGGCATCATGAGAGCATCCCCGCATGAGTATTCACATCGCCGCCGAGAAGGGGCAGATCGCACCGCGGGTGCTGTTCCCCGGGGACCCGCTGCGGGCCAAGTGGATCGCGGAGACCTATCTGGACGACGTGATCTGCTACACCGAGATCCGGAACATGTTCGGCTTCACCGGCACCTACAAGGGTGAGCGGATCTCCGTGCAGGGCTCCGGGATGGGCCAGCCGTCCGCGTCCATCTACGCGAACGAGCTGTTCGCGGAGTACGACGTACAGACCCTGATCCGGGTCGGGACGTGCGGTGCGCTGACCGAGGCGGTCCGGGTCCGCGACGTGATCGTGGCGATGTCCGCGAGCACCGACTCGCAGATGAACCGGCTGCGCTTCCACGGCATCGACTACGCGCCGACCGCCGACTACCAGCTGCTCCGGGCGGCGGTGGACGCGGCCGAGGCGGCCGGGCTGAACGTGCACGTCGGCCAGGTGTTCTCCGGCGACCTGTTCTACAACGACCGCGCCGATCTGGTCTCGCGGACCGCGGAGTACGGCGTACTGGGGATCGAGATGGAGGCGTCGGCGCTCTACACGCTGGCCGCGAAGTTCGGCCGCCGGGCGCTCGGCATCATGACGGTGTCGGACCACCTGATCACCAAGGAGGAGACGACGGCGGAAGAGCGCCAGACGACCTTCTCGGAGATGATCACGATCGCCCTCGACGCGGCGATCGAGGTGCCGGTCTGAACCCGCGGTACGGCGCCGCCGTCCTGGCCTGCGCCGTGATGGCACTCGGTACGGCGGCGTGCTCGGGCAGCAAGTCCGACGACAACAAGCCGAACGCCGCGGGTAGCTCCAGCAGCTCCACTGCTCCGGGCACCACCACCAGCAGCAGTGCGTCGTCGACAGGTCCGGAGGAGAAGCTGCCGGACCTCACCGCCGCACAGGTCGTGACAGCCTTTACCGACAAGGGCTACAAGTGCAGCACCGACGAGGCGTACCAGACGTGCGCGCAGGGCGTCACGTCGATCCAGGTCCTGATCGGCAAGCAGCCGCGGCCGCCGGTGATCTCGCTGCAGGCGACCGGGGTCGCTGCGGAGGCCGCGACCAAGCTGTCCGACTTCGCACCGCAGGCGCTGGAGCTGGCCCACGTGAATCCACGCGGCCAGATCGCCGACTGGCTGAAGCAGCAGCAGAGCAAGGCGTCCGCGCAGACCACGGCCGGCGACTGGACGGTCGAGTTCTCGACCGAGGCGGACACCGATCAGCCCGGAGCGATCCTCACGCTGACAGACAAGCTCTGCAAGGTCGACTGCGGAGCGGAGTAGTACTTAGGCCGCGACGAGCTTGGGCAGGACCTGCAGGAGCCGATCGGTCAGCAGGTCCGGGGTCTTGTCCGGGTTCGCCGCGTAGCCGACGACGGCCTGCTCGAACAGGCCGTCGACCAGCGCGTACGCCGTGGGCGCGTCAACGGTCGGCGTGGTCGCGGTGAGATCGGCGTACCGGCCGAGGATGCGCCAGATCATCTCCTCGAGCAGCTTGTCGATCGCCTCGACGTCCAGGCGGAGCTGCTCCTCGAACATGCTCTGCGCGCGCAGGTCGTACCAGAGTTTGTGCATCGGGGTCTCGTCGACCAGGGTCTGGGTCATCTTCGCCAGGAACCCGGTGACCAGCTCCTCCCCCGACGTCGCCGTCTCGACGACCTCGTCGTACCGCCGGGCGCACTTGGTCTTGTAGTAGCGCACGCAGTAGCTGATCAGGTCGATCTTGTCGCGGAAGTAGTAGTGCACGACGCCGTGGGTGAACTCGGAGTTGTTCGCGATCTCCCGCAGGCTGGTCCGCGCGTACCCGAGCTCGCCGAGGGTCTTCAGCGCGGACTCGGCCAGCGCCACCCGGCGTCGCTCGATCTTGTCGATCCCGGAGACCCGGGCCGGCCGGTCCGGTTCGGTCACGCTCGCTGACGTCACTGCCACACCGCCCTCTCCTCATCGGGTCGTTGCGTCAGAGTACCCCGCCCCGGGCCAGGCGCGTCCCGGTGCGGGGAGATTTCTTGACAAGTGTCAAACAAAGTCTTGACGGGTGTCAAAGACCTGGCCAGAGTGTGAAACAGCCAGCCTCGTCGTGTCAGCAAAGGAGCTACAGATGGGTTCTCTCGATCTCTCCGGCCGCAAGGCCCTCGTCACCGGCGGCGCCCAGGGGCTGGGTGAGGGTATGGCGAAGGCCCTCGCGGCAGCCGGCGCGAAAGTCGTGATCAGCGACCTGCAGAAGGACGCGGGCGAGAAGGTCGCCGACGCGTTGGACAGCGAGTACGGAGCGGGTAACGGCTTCGTCGCGCACGACATCACCGACGACGCCCAGTGGGAGAACGCGGTCGTCGCGGCCAACGACATCATGGGCGGCCTGGACATCCTGGTGAACAACGCCGGGATCGAGATCACCAGCCTGCTCACCGAGGTGACCGCCGACGAGATCCGCAAGATGCTCGAGGTGAACGTCCTCGGCACGACGCTCGGAGTCAAGTGGGGCCTGCGGACGATGCGGCCCGAGGGCCTGGCCGGTCAGGGCGGCGCGATCATCAACATCGCGTCGGTCGCCGCGACCATCGCGTTCCCCGGCATCGCGGTCTACTCCGCGACCAAGTCCGCGGTCGATCGCCTCACCAAGGTCGCCGCGATGGAGTCCGGCAAGCTCGGGTACGGCGTCCGCGTCAACTGCCTGTACCCCGGTCTGGTCCCGACCGAGATGGGGATGGGCCTGGCCAACGACTGCGCGCAACTCGGACTGTTCGAGTCTCCCGAGGCAGCGGTCGGCGCCGTCATCGCACTGACCCCGGCCGGCCGGCTCGGCGAGGTCGCCGACATGGCCGACGCGGTCGTCTTCCTGGCATCGGACGAGGCCCGGTTCATCACCGGCATCGGCCTGCCGGTCGACGGCGGAATGGGGATGTGATCGCGTGAGCAGCAAGCCTGTCGTCGTCTACGGCGCCTCCGGCTACACCGGCCGCCTGGTCTGCGAGTACCTCCGGCAGTACCACGTCCCGTTCGTCGCGGCCGGTCGCGACGAGGCCAAGCTGAAGGCCTCGATGGATGCGCACGTTCCCGGCATCGAGACCGCCGACTACGAGATCGCCGTTGTCGACCACGACACCGCCGCACTGACCGATCTGTTCAAGGGCGCGTCTGTCGTCCTGAACACCGTCGGGCCGTTCAGCGAGCTCGGTCCGGCCGCTGTGGAAGCAGCTCTGGCCGCAGGCGCTCACTACACCGACACGACCGGTGAGCAGGACTGGCTGATGACCTGCGACGAGAAGTACGGTCCGCAGTTCGCCGAGGCCGGACTGGTGCTGGCGCCCGGTATCGCACAGATGTACACGACGAGCGAGATCGCCGCACAGCTCTGTCTGGAGCAGCCCGGGCTGGACACCCTGGACATCGCGGTGTTCTGGGGCGGCAGCCCGACCATCGCCTCGACCCGCACGATCCTGGTGAACGCTGCGACCTCGAAGGCGCACTACCTGGAGAACAACCAGTACGCCGAGTTCCCGACGCAGGGTCTGGTGCAGCTGGTCGTTCCCGGGCAGCACGAGCTGGCCCTGTCGCTGCCGTGGGGTGGAATGTCGCACCCGGTCTGGTTCAAGCGCGATCCGCGCGTCGCCAACTGCAAGGCGCAGGGCGGTGTCTTCAACGCGGCGCTGATGAACGGCGTACCGCAGATCGTTGCCGCAGCGCTCGAGGCGACCAAGGACATGGCACCGGACGAGCGCAACGAGGCACTGACCGCCACCGCGCGCCAGGTGATGAACGAGATGCCGCCGCGGGAGAATCCGCGGGTCAACAAGACGCTGGACTCGGTGCACGCCTCCGGACCGCTCGGTCGGGCGCACTGTGTCATCCACGGCAACAGCAACTATCAGCAGACCGGGCTGATGCAGGCGTACGCGGCGTACTCGCTGCTGCAGACGCCGCCGAAGCGGGTCGGGTTCGCGAGTGGTTGCCAGGCGTTCGGTCACCGCGAGCTGCTCGGCGTACTGCGGAGCTTCGGGCTGGTGTCCGAGCCGCAGCTGACTGTGCAGCACTAAGGGAGCTGTTGTGCGACTGGTCGACTACCTGGACAAGGGCGCCTCGCTGGGCCCGGATGCGGCCTGCCTCACCACGGACGGCGAGACGCTCTCGTACGCCGAGGTGCAGCAGCTGTCGTACCGGATCGCCGGCGCGCTGGAGGCGACCGGCGTACGTCCGGGTGGGAAGGTCGCGATCCTGTCCGCGAACGACCCGATCGCGTTCAGCTGCGTGTTCGGGATCAGCCGGGCCGGTGCGATCTGGTGCCCGATCAATCCGCGCAACGAGGCCGCGGAGAACCGTGAGCTGCTCGACCAGTTCGACTGCGAAGTACTGATCTACCAGTCGGCGTTCGCGCCGTTGGTGGACCGCATCCGGGACTCGCTGCCCAAGGTGCACACGTTCGTGTGCCTCGACGGGGAGCCCACAGACTCCGACCCAGACCCCCACCCCAGCGGTCGGAGAATCGTCGGTTGGGACGCGTTCAGCGGGGGCGCGTCCCAGCCGGCACCCGATCTGACCGATCCGGACGATCTCGCGATGATCGTCGGGACCGGGGGTACGACGGGCCGTCCGAAAGGAGTGATGCTCGGCAACGCCAACCTCGAGACGATGACCGCGCTGACGCTGATGGGGTACCCCTTCGGCGAGCGGCCGGTCTATCTGGCGCTGGCGCCGTTGACGCACGCGGCCGGGGTGCTCTGCTTCCCTGTGCTCGCGTCCGGCGGGGAGATCGTGATCATGCGAGCTCCCAACGTCCACGCGTTCCTGGAGCTGATACCGCGACACGGGGTGACGCACACGTTCTTGCCGCCGACGCTGATCTACATGGTGCTGGCGGCGCCGGAGCTGGACTCCACGGACCTGTCGTCGTTGCGGTGCTTCTGGTACGGCGCGGCGCCGATGTCGGTTGCCCGGCTCGAGGAGGCGCTGCACCGGATCGGTCCGGTGATGGCGCAGCTCTTCGGGCAGACCGAGGCGCCGATGATGATCTCGATCCTGCCGCCGGCCGCGCATTTCGATGCCGCAGGCAACATTGCGCGGGGCCGGCTGTCGTCGGCCGGGCGGCCGTCACCGCTGGTCACGGTGGCGATCATGGGCGCGGACGGCGCTCTCCTTCCCTCGGGCGAGCGAGGTGAGATCGTCGTCCGCGGCTCATTGGTGATGCGGGGCTACTACCGCAACCCCGATGCGACCGCAGCGGCGTCGGCCTACGGCTGGCACCACACCGGTGACATCGGCTACCTCGACGGCGACAACTTCCTGTACATCGTCGACCGGGCGAAGGACATGATCATCACCGGCGGCTTCAACGTGTACTCCACCGAGGTCGAGCAGGCGCTGATGGCGCACACCGACGTACAGGATTGCGCAGTTGTCGGACAACCTGATGAGAAGTGGGGCGAGCGAGTCGTCGCCGTCGTCCAGCTGCAGCCCGGCAGTCTGGTCGGGCCGGAGGAGCTGATCGCGTTCGCGAAGGCACGCATCGGCAGCGTGAAGGCACCGAAGCAGGTCCTCGTCTGGCACGACCTGCCACGCTCCAAGGTCGGCAAGGTGGTCAAGCCCGAGATCAAGGCGCGTCTAGCTACTGGCTGATGCTCCTGCGGTCGCGGAGACCACGATGGCGGCGGTCACCGCGGCCTGCATCTCCGCGACGGCCTTCTTCACAGCCTCGGCGGCCCAGTCCGAGTCGGCGATCTCCTTGGCCCGCTGCTTCAGGGCGCGCTTGTCCACGGCATCGGTGACAACCTTCGGTACGACGTTCAGCGCGCTCATCAGCGCGATCAACGCGCCGGTGCGCTCGTCCGGCGCAAGTCCCTGGGCAAGCACACTGTGCAGCTTGGCGCGGATCTCAGACTCGTGCCGTGCGTCCTTGGCCGGCCAGCGCGTCACCGGGAACAGACCGAGCACCTTGCCCTCTTCCGCCTCCAGAACACCGCGCTCTGCGAGGCGGACGAGTAGCTGGTCGCGCAGGTGCTTCGAGAGCTTGCCGATCTGGTCCTTCGGCTTCTTGCCCGGCTTGTCGACCACGTATGACAGCCGCTCGTCGAGGATCGGGTCTCCGGTCGGCGCACCGTCCAGCACCTTGAGGCGCCCCGGCTTCTCCCCGCTGTTCTGGCCGGTGATGTCGAGCTTGTGCTGCAGCGTGAGCTCGATCAGCACCGCACCGGCGAGCGCGTAGTCCAGCCCCGGCGACCCGGTGATCGGCTTGCCGGTCTCGTCGTCGTACATGAGCAGCAACAGGTCTTCGGCAATCAGCATGCCTCTACCGTAATCAGTAGTGGTGGCCGTTCAGCTCTACTGGCTCGCCGAGGGCGGCTGCGACCTCGGTGAGGAAGTCCGGGGAGAAGTAGTACCAGCGGATCGACCGGACCTTGTCGTCTTCGGTGGTCAGCCGCATCAGGTCGTTCACAGCACGGTGGCCGTCACGGACGATGTGGATCACCAGGACAGACTCGCCCCAGAGGTCCACGACGTCAGCTGTGTAGCGGTACGGCTTGGACAGGTCCAGAGTGTGCTCGATAGAGCCCCCGCGGATGTTGTCGGCGCCGTACTCCGTCAGTACGCCGAGGATCTCGCTGTCCGCGTCGGCCAGCAGCAGAGCAGTCAGCCGAGGTACGTCGTACGCCGTGAACGCGTCGGCGACCGCATCGAGCAGGCGGCGGTCCGGAGCCTCGCGGGTCTTGAGAGAGCGCTCCGGGTCGGCCAGGCGGCCGCGGCCGCGGTGGAGTGCTGCTTTGACGGCGCCGACCGAGGTCCGCAGTACGTCGGCGACCTCGGTGAGCGTGAAGCCGAAGAGGTCCTTCAGGGCGAGTGCGGCGCGCTCCTGCGGCGGGAGGAGAGTCACGAGCTCAGCCCAGGCGTCACGGACCTCTGCGGGGTCGGCTGTGTCCGGAGCGGCCTGCTCCGGCGCATCGACCAGTACGGGCGACTGGCGGCGGTAGCTGTCGACGTACGCGTTGGTGGCGACGCGAAACAACCAGGCGCGCGGATTGACGATCGGGCTGTGCGCCTGCGCCGCCTGCGTGAACGCGCGTGCCAGCGACTCCTGCACGAGGTCCTCGGCGTCGAACGCGTTGCCGGTCAGCCGGCGGCAGTACTTGTACAGGTCGGAGCGCAGCGGCTCGAGGCGGTCGAGGAACTCCCTGCGCGCCTGCCGGGTCGCCTTCAGCTCGGGTAGGTCGAGAGCGTCAGTCATAGTCATACCTGTCTGGACGGACGAGGTGACCCTCAGGATACGGACCCGGTTCTTCGCAGGGTCGAGCGTCTAGTAAGGTAAGCCTTAGCTAACAGGTTCGCCCACCTCGAAAGCAGAGCCCGCCATGACCAGAGCACTGCCCGAGCCGACGTACCGGCGCTTCGTCGCCGGCCTCGGCACCCTCAGCCTCCGGCCGTTCGACCTGACCGAGGACGTGACCACGCTGCACAGTTGGGTCACCCAGCCGTACGCGCGGTACTGGGGTCTCCTCGACGCATCGGTCGCCGACGTACACGCGGAGTACCTCCGCATCGAGCAGAGCGCGCACCACCGCGCGTTCCTCGGTGAGCACGACGGCCGACCCGCGTTCCTGATGGAGCGCTACGAGCCGGCGTACGACGCGGTCGGTCAGGTGTACGACGTCGCGCCGGGTGACATCGGCATGCACGTGCTGGTCGGGCCGGCGATCACCCCGATCGCCGGGTTCACCGCAGCGGTGTTCGAGACGATCATGGACAGCTTGTTCAGCGATCCGCTGGTCGATCGGGTCGTGGTCGAGCCCGACGTACGCAACGTGAAGATCCAGGCGCTGAACGAGCGGATGGGGTTCCGCAAGCACAGCGTCGTACAACTGGCCGACAAGCAGGCGTGGTTGAGCTTCTGCACCCGCGACCAGTACGCCGACGCACACCGAATGAACGAGGCAGGCTGATGATCTCGCACTTGAACCCGGACGTCTGGGCTGTGGCCAACCGCGCCCTGGTGCGGAAGGCGCTGGCCGAGTTCGCGCACGAGCGCATTCTCATCCCTGTTGTCATCGGCAACGGGTTTGCGGTCGGCGGGTATCGGTTCACTGCTCGGCTGTATCCCTTGAATCATTGGGATATCGATGCCGCGAGCATCGTCCGCGACGACGGCGGGCCGATCGATGCGCTGGAGTTCATCACGGCGTTCCACGAGGAGTTGGGGATCGGCGCGGAGATGCTGCCGGTGTACCTCGAGGAGATCAGCAGCACGCTGGCGTCGGCGGCGTACAAGCTGTCGAAGCCGGACCTGACCGCGGCGGACCTGGTCACCGCGGACTTCCAGGTGATCGAGGCGGCGATGACCGAGGGGCATCCGTGCTTCGTGGCGAACAACGGGCGGCTCGGGTTCGGGGTGAGCGACTACCTGGCCTATGCGCCCGAGACCGGGGCGCCGGTGCAGCTGACCTGGATCGCCACGCGCCGGGACCGGACCACGGTTGCTCAGAGCAACACGCTGTCCTACGACGAGCTTCTTCGCGCGGAGCTCGGGACCGAGGTGTTCGACCGCTTTGCCGCGCGAATTGTTGCCGTGGGCGCCGATCCTGCGGAGTACGTGTATCTGCCGGTGCATCCGTGGCAGTGGGAGAACAAGACGTCGATCACGTTCGCGGCCGATATCGCGCAGCGGCACATCATCCATCTGGGTTCGACGGATGATATCTACCAGCCGCAGCAGTCGATCCGGACGTTCTTCAACCGGTCTGCGCCGGGGCGGTGCTACGTGAAGACGGCGTTGTCGGTGCTCAACATGGGGTTCATGCGCGGGCTGTCGCCGTCGTACATGGCCGCGACACCGGCGATCAACGACTGGGTTCACTCGGTGGTCTCGAACGACCTTGTTCTGAAGCGGTACGGCTTCAGCGTGCTGCGCGAGGTCGCGGCGGCGGGGTACCACAACCTGTACTACGAGAACGCTACGGACAAGACGTCGCCGTACCGGAAGATGTTGTCGGCGTTGTGGCGGGAGAGCCCGGTGCCGTCGTTGGAGCCGGGTGAGCGGCTGGCGACGATGGCGTCGCTACTGCATGTCGATCGGCATGGGGCTTCGCTGGCGGCGGCGTTGGTGCGGGAGTCGGGGTTGGCGCCGGCGGACTGGTTGCGGGCGTACGTCGATGCGTATCTGATCCCGTTGCTGCACAGCTTCTACGCGTACGAGCTGGTGTTCATGCCGCACGGCGAGAACCTGATCCTGGTACTGCGGGACGCGATCCCGATCCGCGTCATCATGAAGGACATCGCGGAGGAGATCGCCGTACTGAGCCCGTCGACGCCGATCCCGGCGGACGCGGAGCGGGTGCGCGCCGAGGTTCCTGACGACGAGAAGCTGCTGTCGATCTTCACCGACATCTTCGACTGCATCTTCCGGTTCTTGTCACCGTTGCTGGATCGCGAAGGTCTGCTGACGCCTGACGAGTTCTGGTCGGTGGTGGCGGAGGCGGTGCGCGACTACCAGGCCGCGACGCCGGAGTTGGCCGAGGCGTTCGCGAAGTACGACATTTTCACGCCGGAGTTCGCCCTGTCCTGCCTGAACCGGCTGCAGCTCCGCAACAACCAGCAGATGGTCGACCTTACGGATGTCGCCGGCTCATTGCAGTTCGTCGGCACGTTGGAGAACCCGCTCGCCTGTGGATAACTCACGCCGCAGTACTGCGTAATCGGTCAAGCTGTTGCGGTGACCACGGTTGAAGCACCCCGCGACGGCCGCCGCTACGAGGTGGTCGACGGCCGCCTCCTCATCACCGGCGCCCAACCCCCTGCCCACCACGCGGCCGTGATCGCGTTGATGGTGGTCCTGAAACAAGCCTGCCCACCCGATCTGCTCGTCTCGGTCGGCTCATTCGCCTTCCGCCCGACTCCCCACACCACTCTCCGCCCCGACCTCCTCGTCTGCCCCCGCAACTACTCAGCCACCCAGCCACCGGTCCTGGCCGTAGAAGTCCTCTCCCCCTCCACCCGCACGACAGACGTAGTCCTCAAACGCACCCTCTACGAAACCCACCACATCCCGTCCTACTGGCTCCTCGACCCCACCACCCAAGAACTGACGATCCTGCAACTCACCCCCACCGGCTACACCTGCCAAGCCGTAGTCCAACCCGAAGAAACCTTCCACGCCACCCATCCGTTTCCCGTCGACCTGACACCCGCTGCCCTGACTGGATAGCGGGGCAGACCGGGGCATGTCGGGGCAGATTGCCCTGTATTCCGGGGCAACCCGGGGCAGATCGTCGAAACGGTGTCGATCACCCATCGGTACCCACCATGCTGGTGCAGTGACCGAGAAGGAGGCACCATTGTGTCCGTGGAACCACTTGAGTCAGGGCCCTACACCTTGGCCTACCTCGACACCGCACCCGACGACGGGAGACGGCGCGAGATCATCGACGGCGGTCTGTTCGTGACGCCTGCACCTGCGCGGGTCCACCAGCGGGCGGTCGTCCGACTGAGCAGCACACTCAACATCGCCTGCCCCGCCGGCTTTGAAGTCCTCGTTGCGCCGTTCGACTACCGGCCGACCTCCAAGCGTTCGGTCCAGCCCGATGTGCTGGTCTGCAGTCCGGACGAGCACGGCTCGAAGCACGCGCGAAAGCCGCTGGCTCTCGCGGTCGAGATCCTGTCGCCCAGCACCAGGATGCTGGATCTCCTGCTGAAGCGTGGGGTCTACGAGCAAGCAGGTGTGCAGTCCTACTGGATTCTGGATCCGGAGCAAGAGACGCTGACCGTGCTCGAACTTGTGGACGGCCTGTACGTCGAGCGAGATGTCGTGGTCGGCGAGAAGGTCTTCGAGGCGACGCTGCCGTTCCCCGCACAGATCGTCCCCGCCGAGCTACTCCGCGAGCGCTGAAGAACACGCCGGCTGTCGTCAGTTGTAGTAGCGGCGGGCGCTGGAGCCGATGCGGGTTACGTCGGTGCCGTAGATGTGGATGGAGATTGCTGTGGTGTCGGAGGTGTTGTTGACTCGGTGGATGTCGCCGGGTGGGGCGAAGCCGCTGACGTCGCCGACGTGGTTGTCGCTCTGGCCGACCAGGTTGAGGTCGGCGTCGTAGAGGTCCTCGTGTTCGACGCCCTGGATCACTCCGAAGACGCACCAGGTGACGTGGTCGTGGATCCGGGTCAGCTGGCCGGGGCGCCAGACCAGGGCGATGATCGAGAACGAACCGTCCGGCTCGACGTGCAACGTGTGACTCTGGTACCGGTCCGCCGATCCGAGGCGCTGCTCGGCCGTCAGTACGTCGGGAGTCGGCAGGTGGCGGCGTAGCTCCTCGGCCACGAACTGAGCGGTGCCGTGCCAGTCGGCGTGCTGACCGATTGCGGTACGAACGCCCGCGGCGAGGTCTGTCAGTGTGCTGGTGGAGGTCGTTGTCGTCGTCATGTCTTGAGCGTGCGCCCCCTCAACCCATAGCGTCTAATGCCAAGATCCGTTCTCACCCATAGATGGGTTTGATACATGCTCGATGTCACGAAGTTGCGCGTCATCGACGCCGTCGCCCGCCTTGGATCGGTCACCGCCGCCGCCCGCGAACTGCACTACTCGCAGCCGTCCGTCACGCACCACCTGTCCCGGCTGGAGGCCGAGACCGGCGCCCAGCTGCTGCAGCGCGCCGGCCGCGGCATCCGGCTGACCGAAACCGGCCGGATGCTCGCCGCCCGGGCCGCGGAGATCATCGGCCGGATCGACGCGGCCGACGCCGAGCTCGCCGCCCACGTCGGCCTGCGGGTGGGACGGGTTCGTCTCGCCGGATTCTCGTCGGCGATCGGATCGCTCGTACCGGCGGCCGTCGAGGCGCTGGCCGGCAAGCACCCCGGGCTCCAGGTGAGCCTGACCGATATGCATCCGCCCGAAGCGCTCGAGCTCCTGCGCACCGGCACCATCGATGTCGCGATCGTCTTCCGGTACGACGAGACCGAGCCGGAGCCCGCCGGCGTACGGCTGCACCATCTGCTGGACGACCCGGTGTACCTGCTCTCGAAGGACCGGCCGGTCACGCTCGCCGAGTTGAGCGACGCGACCTGGATCGCCGGCTGTGATCGTTGCCGCAGTCATCTGATTTCTCTGTGCGCGGTGGAGGGCTACGAACCGCGGGTCGGGTACACGTCCGACGACATGGTGGTGATGCAGGCCCTGGTCAGGTCCGGTCTCGGGGTGACGACCATCCCCGGTCTGGCTCTACGCAGCCACCGGATCGACGGCATCTTCGCGACCGAGATCCCCGACTCGCGCCGGCACGTGTACGCCGCGACGTACGGCGAGCCACCCGACCCACCCGCGATCGCGGCCCTGCTCGCGGCGCTCGAGGAGGCCGCCGCGGCATGACCTCATCCGTTGAGGAGGCTGACGAGCTCCCCCTTGTCCGGAAGGTTCTCCGGGCGGACGATGTCGCCCGTGCGGACGTAGTAAAAGGCCGCTGAGATTTGCGAGAGCGGGATATTCATCAGCTCTGACCAGGCGACTCGGTAGATAGCCAGCTGAAGTGGGTCGGCGGTCTCGGAGCGATGCGTTTTCCAGTCGATAACGTCATACCCGCGCGAGCCGTCCTCGCGGACCACCTGGTACACGGCGTCGATCCGGCCGCGGATGACACGGCCGTCGAGCGCGAGGGCGAACGGCGCCTCGATCTCGTACGGCGTGGTCTCGCCGAACGGCCCATCGCGGAACGCATCCATCAGATCGGTCAGATCCGTGTCGTCGACGATGTCCTCGTCCGCCGCACCAGGGAGATCGTCCGGATCGAGCAGCAACTGCTGGCCGAAGTAGCTCTCCACCCAAGCATGGAAGCGGGTGCCGAAACGCGCCGCCCGGTTGGGTTTGCGAGGCATCGGGCGCGCCAGCTCGGCGGCCAGACCGTCCGGGTCCTTCGCCAGCCGCATCACCTGCGTCGCCGACAACGCCGCAGGCAGGGTCACGTCGTACGCCTTCCGGCTCCGGCTTTCCCTTGCCTCGGACAACAATCGCTCGAGCTCCGAGTCCCAGCGCGCGACCGTCGCCTGCTCGTCCAGCAGCAGCGACTCCTCGGCCTCGACCGACGGACCCTCCGCCCGCGACAGCTGCACCAGCGCCGCCGCGTCGAGCCGCCGCTGGTACGACTCCAGGTCGTACGCGGTCGGCCACGGCGCCTGCGTCTGCTCCGCCAGCTCCGGGTTCTCCGCGGTCAGCTCCGGCTGCTCCGCCCACGCGATCACGCGCTCACCGGCGTGCTTCTTCAGCGTCGACAGGTACGACGACGGGCCGCGCGGGCGCTTCTGCGTCGGACCCCACCAGTGCCCGGTCGCGACCAACAGGTCCTTCGCGCGGGTGAAAGCGACGTACCCGAGCCGCCGTTCCTCCAGCGCGTTCATGTCCTTGCACTCGTCCGCGAACGCCTTCAGCCCTGCGTTCGACAGGTCGTGGATATCCGGCAGCGTGTCCGCGTCACCGCGCAGCGGCCACGGCAGCACCTTCGCGTTCGTCGTCCACTTGTCCCGGCCGCGATCCGACGGGAACACCTTCGAAACCAGCGTCGGCACGAACACGACCGGCCACTCCAGCCCCTTCGACCGGTGCGTCGTCAGCAGCTTCACCGAGTCCGCCTCACTCGGTACGGCGAGGTCGAGGCCGGCGGCGTACTCCTCCTCGGCGGCCAGATACGCCAGCAGGCCGTCCAGCGAGCCGTCCGACTCGGTCGACACGAAGTTGCCGACGGCATCCAAAAAGGCAGCGAGGTGGTCGCGGCGACCGGCGTCGACGTGGTCGGGTGTCGCGGTCAACTCGACGTCTAGGCCGATCGTGCTGATCACTCGCCGGACCAGATCGAGCAGCGGCTCACTGGCATGCGCACGCAGTTCGCGGAGCTCAGAGGACAGCTCTTTGAAGCGGACCAAAGCTTCCGGCGCGTACTCCGCCCGTCCCGGATCGTCGACCGCTTCCGCGAGCGAGATGACCTCGGTCGAATCCATCCCGGCAACAGCAGCGTCCAGCGCCGCAACCAGGTCGTCAGCGGCCGGTCGTTCGCCCGCATCCGCTAGGGCACGGGCCCGGTTGGCGAGCAGCGCCAGGTCGCGGTGGCCGATCCGGTAGCGCGGCCCGGTGAGGATGCGGAGCATGGCGGCGTTCGCGGTGAGGTCGTTGACGGCTTGCAGCGTCGCGACGACGTCGACGACCTCGGGCAGCGCCAGGAGTCCGCCGAGACCGACGACCTCGACCGGCACCTTCCGGGCGATCAGCGCTTCGTGGACCGCGCTGAGGTCGACGTTCGTCCGCATCAGGATGCCGATGTCCTTCCAGCGGCGGTTCCTGGTCTGGTGCGCAGCGACGATCGCGTCGGCGACCCACTCGATCTCCTGCGAACGCGTCTCGAACAGCCCGACGGTGATCGCACCCTCCGGAGCGTCCGGCGGGGCCTCGAGCGGGATGACACCGGGATGCTGCTCGTAGAGCTCGGCGGCGTGCTGGTTGGCGGCCGCGAGGATGCGACTGCCACAGCGACGGTTGATGCTCAACACATACCGCTGGGCCGGTGAGCCGTCGGCCTGCGGGAAGTGCTCAGGGAACTCGTCGAGGTTCGCAACCGACGCCCCGCGCCACCCATAGATCGCCTGGCACGGATCGCCGACCGCGGTGACGGGATGACCCCGGCCATCGCCCGCGGCAAACAAAGCCGTCAACATCCGGCGCTGCGAGACAGAGGTGTCCTGATACTCGTCGAGCAGCACCACCTTGTACCGCGCCCGCTCGACCGCCGCGACCTCCGGACACTCCTCCGCCAGCCGCGCACCCAGCGCCATCTGATCGGCGAAGTCGACCACACCACGCTCAGCCTTGTAAGCCTGGTACTCCTCGACCAACTGCAGGATCTCGCCACGCTTCAACGAGGTCTCAGCGAGCTTGCGGACCTCCACCGTCTGCTTGCGAGCAGCCGCAACCTCTTGCCGTACGGCGTCGTCGTGGTCGCGGATGTCGTCCGCCCGGAGCAGATGATCCACCAGCTCACCATCGAGCGCCAGCAGGCTGTTCACAAGAGTGGGCACGTGATGCGACGCAAACCGGATCGGCCCCGCGGACCGCCGTACGACCCGACCAGCGAGCTGGAAACGCGTCGCATCGGCAAGCACTCGCGAGTCCGGTTCGAGGCCGAGTCGCAGCCCGTGCTCCGCGATCAACGTGCCGGCGAACGCGTGGTACGTCGAGACAACCGGCTCGCCCGGCTCTTCGGGCTCCCAGTTGGGGATGTTGCTGCGCAGGTGCGCCGCCAGCAGCGGGTGGACGTCCTTCGGCAAGGTCGATCCGAGTACGCCGGCCTTCGTCAGGTCGTCCCGGATCCGTACGTCGAGCTCGTTGGCAGCCTTCTTCGTGAACGTCAGCCCGAGCACTTCCTCCGGCTTGACCTGCCCCGTGCAGATCAGCCACACCACGCGAGCAGCCATCGCCGTCGTCTTACCGGAGCCGGCTCCCGCGACAATCACGCCGGGCGCGAGCGGGGCTGTGATCGCGGCCAGCTGCTGGTCGGAGAACGGGATGCCGAGGAGGTCGCACAGGTCTGCAGTGGTCCGGAGTTGAGCGGCGGCCATCAGACGATCTCCCGGCCTTCTGGCTGGATCGGGCAGAGGGCTCGGGCTTCGCAGCGGTTGCAGCCGTCGTTGCGTTGGGCGGTGAACTGCTCGGTGCGGATCATCGACTCGGCGTCGTCGACGGCTTCGTCGAGCCACGTGCGGCCGTCGTCGTCAGCTTCCAGCGGGCCTTGGTGCTGCACCTTCGGGAAGCCGCCGTTGTCGTCGTGCCGCAACTGGACCAGCTCGGCGCCACCGGCGACCGCGTCCTCGCCGAGCTTCTTCATCTGGCGCGAGTTGATCGCCCGCTGGTAGATCGCCAGCTGGACATGCCGTTCCAGCGCCGGCTTGGTCGGGATCGTCCGACCGGTCTTGAGGTCGACCACCCGGACAGTCCCTTCCGGATCCTTCTCGACCCGGTCCATCCGCCCCTTCACCCGCACGGCAGGCTTCTCCGCGTCCGGCAGCAGTACGTCGAACTCCACCTCGGTCCCCACCAGCGTCCGGTCCGGCCGTCCCTGGTGCCACGCGACGAACCGGCGCAGCGCCTGCTCGGCCTCGCCCCGCTCCCGGTCCGAGATCCACGCGGACTCGAACTCGAGCTGCGTCCACACCTTGTCCAGCCATCCGTTCAGCTCGTCGACCGACGGCGGCAGCGTCCCGGTCGCGACCGCATCGGCCAACGCATGCAGCACCGACCCGAACCCGAGCGCCGACGTACTCGGCGTCTCCCCACCGGCCCGTCGCGTCAGGAACCAGCGCAGCGGACAGTCCACGATCGTCGTCAACGCACTCCCGGACAGCGGCACCGGCAGCGAAGGATCCGCGATCGGCAGCACCGACTGCGTCCGCTCCCGCACACCCCACCACCGCGAGGGATCCGCCGTCGGCACCAATGCATACTCGCGGTCGTCGACAGCATCCGCCAGCTGAGCCAACCGGTCCGCCGCCACCCGCTTCAACGCAGGTGACGACGAAGGATCCGCGAGCACACAACGCAGATCAGCAACCAGACCAGGCAACGACAGCGGCCGCCGCGGTCGGCCGGCGACCAGTTTCAAAGGAATGTCGAGCTCGGCAAGGAATCGGGATGGCTGGTCGCCGTCGGCCTCGGGTGCCTGCACCGCCGTCACGATCAACCGCTCCCGCGCCCGGGTGATCGCGACGTAGAACAACCGTCTCTCCTCGGCCAGCAACGCACCGGCCGACAACGGATCGATCAGCCCGTCCGTCCCCAACCGGTCCGGCTCCAGCAACGACCCACGTCGCCGCAGGTCAGGCCACTGCCCCTCCTGCACCGAAGCCACCACGACCAGCCGCCACTGCAGACCCTTCGACCGGTGCGCGGTCATCAGCTGTACGCCGGCCTCGCGGTACGTCCCGTCGAACCGGTTGTCCCCCGCGATGTCCAGCGACTCCAACTCCGACAGGAACGCCGACACGCCCTTGAACCCGACCTGCTCCTCCGCCCGGCTCGCGGCGTCGAACAACGCGCACAGCGAATCCAGATCCCGGTTGGCCGTGCGGGCGATCTCGCCACCCGAACCGGCCTGCCCGCGCAACCGCCGCAACCATGGCGACTCGGACCACAGCGACCACATCACCTCGTCCGGCGCAGCGCCCGCGGTCACGATGTTCCTTGCCTTCAGCAACCGCTCGCCCAGCGCCGCGAACCGCGCCTCGGCCGGTGACGCCTCCTCGTCGAGCAGCAACGGATTCATCAACGCTTCCCGCAGCAACTCGTCCGACGAGCGCGGCAACCGCTGACCGCCCGCAGCATCGCGATCACGCCGGCGCAGCACCCGCGCCAGCCGCCGCAACTGCCCCGCGTCCATCGCCCCCAACGGCGACAACGCCAACGCCCGCACGATCTCAACGGTCAGCGTCTCGGGATCAGCCACCGCCCGCAACGCAAGCAGCATCGGTCGTACGGCGGGCTCACGCGACAGCGGCAACTCGTCACCCGCGACGTCCACCGGAATCCCGGCCGCGGACAGCGCACGTCGCAGCGGCGGGATCGATCGGCTGCCGGACCGCACCAGCACAGCCATCTCGTGCCACCCGATGCCGTCCTGCACATGCGCCCGCCGCAGCAGGTCCGCGATGTGCTCGAGCTCGGCGCCGCTCGTCGAGTAGAGGTTCGCCTCGACCTTGCCCGGGCCGAACACGCACGCCGACGCATCCGGGTTGCGGAACCGTTCGAACGTCTCCCGGTCGAGTGATCCCGGTACGCCGAGCCGGTTGACGACGTTGCGCGATACGCGCTGCAGCGTCGTACCGAAGCGTCGCGTCGTACCCAACGCGATCTGGGCCGCCTCGGAGCCGTCCCGATTCGGGAACTCGTCGGCGAACCGCAGCAGGCCACGGACGTCGGCTCCGCGGAACGTGTAGATCGACTGGTCCGGATCGCCGACGACGACAAGGTCCCGGCCGTCGCCCGCGATCGCCTGCAACAGCTTGGTCTGACCGGGATCGGTGTCCTGATACTCGTCGACGAAGACGGCCTTGAACTCGGCTCGCAACTTGGCCTGCACCGACGGCTGCTGCGCGAGGATCACCGCGCGATGGATGAGCTCGGAGTAGTCCAGCACCTGCTCGGCGTCGAGGACCTGCAGGTACTCCTCGAAGAAGTCGCCGACCGCGACCCACTCGGCCCGCTCCGCCGACCGGCCGATCGCGGACAGGTCCTCGGGATCGAGGCCCAGCTGCCGCGCCTTGCCGATCACCGCCTGCACCTCGTCGGTGAACCCGCGCGTCTTCAACGCCGGATGCAGACTGCCGGGCCAGTGCACCGCACCGACCTCGCGACTGCCCGACAACGCCTCGCTCAACCGCAACGACTGCTCCGGCCCGGACGGCAGCCGCAGCGGCACGTCGAACGCGTCGGCCGGCGTGAACCGTCGGAGCAACGCGTAGCAGAAGGAATGGAAAGTCATGGATGGCATCACCCGGGTCGTCCGCCCGAGCCGGCTCGTGATGCGATCCCGGAGCTCGGTCGCCGCCTTCCGCCCGAAGGTCAGCACGAGCACCTCGTCCGGACTCAGTCCGCGATTGCGCACCCGGTCGACGACCGCCTCGACCAACGTCGTCGTCTTCCCGGTCCCGGGGCCCGCCAGCACCAGCAACGGTCCGCCGGGATGATCCACCACCGCCTGCTGATCAGCATCCAGGACCGGCGCCGCCGCGCTTCGTCCCTCGGCCCGGACCAACCGATACCGGGACCCCTGTCTGCTGACCATCGCACCATCCCAACAGACCCCACCGACAATCTGCGACGAGCCACCCCGGACCCCGCCCGGATAGCCGGAAACCGGACAAGGCAACGTAGCCGAGCCATAACTTTCCGCACCCGGATCGCATCGAGTACCTCGGAAGCAACACCAACGATGAGGAGCACCGAATGAGGACGATGCGACGCACGGCCGCCCTCCTGGGGGCGGCTGTTCTGCTGGCGGGTCTCGGGACCGCCACTGCCTCCGCGGCGACCACGGCGAATCCGAAGATCCAGTCGATCTGTTCACTGGACCTCGGTTCGATCACCGCGCAGGGCAACTATGTCGACCAGGTACTGTCCGCCGCGAGCCCGCCGGTCGCGAGCGAACGCCGGGTCGGTCCGCAGGTCGCCGAGCCGGGCGAGACGCGGGCGAGCGCGACCTGGGAGTTCAAGCCGGAACCCGAGGGCGGCAGCTCGGACAGCGGTTATGCGTTGTACGGCGACACCCTCTACAGCACGGTGATCAACAACGTGCCGGACGGACCGTGGTGGGGCCGTGGGGTCGCGATGTTCGACATGAACGCGTACACCTCGATCGCGCGGGCGGCGTACCCGAAGGGCGCCTCGCCGACGCGGCAGTACTTCTACGCGATGCGCAACGACGGCACCCTGGTGCGGTGGAAGCGTGACGCCGAAGGGTTCCACCCGCTCGGTACGTTCGCCGGGTTCTCGGCCGTGAAGACGATGACGCTGATCAGCACCACGTCGACGTACGACACATTCCTGGCCACCACCAAGGCCGGCGCGCTGTACACGATCCACATCCCGACCACGTCGCCGTTGTCGCCGGTCGTGAAGGTCGTCCGGTCCTCGACCTGGCAGGGCTTCGAGGCGATCGTCGCGGAGAAGTGCGGGACGCAGTCCACGCTGCTCGCCGCGATCGACACCGACAGCGGTTCGGCGTACCTGTATGCCGTTGGTCACGCCAACGGTACGGCCACCGTCATCCAGAGCCTGGGCAAGGTCCCGGGCACCTTCAACGACCCGATCTACTTCCTGCGCACCTCGCAGGCAGGCACGCCGCTGAACGGCGAGTAAAGGGTCAGCCCTGTGGATCCCAACGGGCGTCGCGGAGGTTCACGCGCCCGTTGGTGATCCGCACCCCGTCCGACCGCAGCCGGTGCAGCTGCTCGTCGCCGACCTCGTCCGCCGGTACGCCGGACGCGCGGATCACCCGCCACCACGGCACGCTCGCGCCGTACTCGCGCATGATCGCGCCGACCTGCCGCGGCCCGCCCTGTCCGACATACTCCGCGATGTCGCCGTACGTCGCGACGCTGCCCTCCGGGATCGACTCCACCGCCCGCAGCACGGCCTCGACGTATTCCTCCCTGTCCACGGGATCAATCTAGGCGAGAGGCGCGAGCGCCTTCGCGAGCGGCTCCAGGACGGACGGCGGCGCGTCCAGCGGCAGGTTCATGATCACCAGATCGACGCCGGCCTCGCCGTACGCCGCTGCCTCGGCGACCGCCTTGTCGAGCGGGCTGTCCGGGTCGACACGGACGTTGACCGAGCAGGTGATCTCGTTGACGTCGCGGCCGACCTCCTCGCAGCGCTGGACCAGGACGTCCTTGAGGGGCTTCCACTCCTCCGGGTTCGGGACGATCACGTTCCATTGCTGCGCCCAGCGGGCGACCGCGCGCAGCGTCCGCTTCGGGCCCTTGCCGCCGATCGTGATCGGCGGGTGCGGGGTCTGCACCGGCTTCGGGTTGCAGTACGCCTCGGTGAGCTTGATGTACTTGCCGTCGAAGTTCGCGACCTTCTCGGTGAGCAGCGCGATCATCGCCTGCGTGCCCTCGTCGAAGCGGTCGAAGCGCTCCTTCAACGGGTACAGGTCGATGCCGTACGCCGCGGTCTCCATCTCGTTCCAGCCGGCGCCGATGCCGAGCTCGAGCCGGCCGTTGCTGATGATGTCGGTGGTCGCCGCCATGTTCGCGAGGACGGCCGGGTGCCGGTAGATCATCCCGGTCACCTGGCAGCCGAGCCGGATCCGCGACGTCGCCTGCGCCAGCGCGGCGAGCGTCGTCCAGGCCTCCAGGTTCGGGCCCTGCATGTCACCGCTGAGCGGGTAGAAGTGATCCCAGTGCCAGGCGGACTCGAAGATCTCGAACTGGTCCGCCGCGACCCACACGTCCCGCATCTGCTGCCAGGTGGTGTGTTCCGGCCTGGTCTTGATCGCGAACCGCATCCCGCGCCTCCCTAAGGGGGAACCGTTTCCCGGGACGTGACACTACCAACTAGCCGACGCACAGGCCGGTGATCGGACGGCTCTGTTGGAGGACCGTCACCACGGTGAAGACCTCGGACACGATCGCGGCGACCGCGGTCCAGAACAGGATCAGCACGATCGTCTCCCGGCTCCGCCCGAACCAGCGCAGCAGCAGGTACAGCGCGACCGCCCCCACGGCCACGCCGGTGAAGCTGAGCACGAACGCACTCGTCGGCAGCGGCAGCGTGCCGTCGCAGGCAGCATGCCGACGACGGGACAACTCGGTCTCGGCATTGGCGCTGGTCAGCGACAACAGCACACCGGCAACGATCAGCCCGAACACCACCCCCTGGTGCCGGCGCTCCGGACGAGCCCCCTCCCCCATTGCAAGGCTCTTAGTCGAGACCGAGGCGCGCGCGGACCTCGGGGCGCCGCAACGGTGGGACGGTCTGCGGCGGGGTCCGGCGGGCCGGCATCTCCTCCAGCAGCTGTTCGGTGATCTTCGCGACCTCGGTGGCCGCGCGCTCGATCGGGCCGCGCGTGGTCGCACTGAGCGAGCCGACGCCGGTCACCTTCCGCACGTACTGCAGCGCCGCCGCGTAGATCTCCTCAGAGGTCGCGGACGGCTCGAGTCCCCGGAGCACGGTGATGTTTCTGCACATGTCACGACAGTACGTGGCCGGTGGGACAAGAGGCTCGAAATCTACAAGGTATTGACTTCCCTAACGGTCTTAGGTTTTCCTCATGATATGAGCACCACCGTGCCGGACCGCCGTACCCGCCGTCGTCAGGAGACCATCGGGGAGATCCTCGACGTCGCGATCGAACTGATGGAGGTCGAGGGCGTTGCGGCACTGAGCCTGTCCGCGGTCGCGCGCCGGCTCGGCATGCAGCCGCCGTCGCTGTACCAGTACTTCCCGTCGAAGATGGCGATCTACGACGCACTGTTCCAGCGCGGGTCCGAGCTGTTCCTGGCCGCGCAGCAGGAGGCCGTCGCGGCCGCGACCACCGACGACGTCGTGGAGTTGCATCTGATCGGCACGACGGCGTTCGCCCGGTGGAGCATGCAGAACCCGGTCTACTCGCAGCTGATGTTCTGGCGCACCGTGCCCGGGTTCGAGCCGAGCCCAGAGGCGTTCGCGCCGGCCAAGGAGGTGCTGGCCGAGCTGCAGCGGCACCTCCAGGCGGGAGTCGACGCGGGCCGGTTGCATCCGGACGCGGCGAGCGAGCAGGGGGTCGCACTGTTCACCTTGGTGACGTCCGGGGTGCTCTCGCAGCAGATGGCGAACGAGCCCGACGCGACCTTCGAAGAGGGACGGTTCACGCGGCTGCTGCCCGTCGTACTCGAGATGTTCTACCAGCACTACGCACCGACCAGGGGGAAGAAATGACTGCAGTACTAGCTGAACAGATCGGGCGTGCTGATCGCCCGCGGTGCCGGGTCCATCGGGAGGCCGAGCTCCAGGCGTGGCACGAGTTGCTCGCGTCGATCGAGGGGGACGAGTGGCACCGCCGTACCGTCTGCGACGAGTGGGATGTCGCGGACATCGCGGGCCATCTGATCGGGCAGGCCGAGGACGTGGTCCGGCCGCTGTCGTTCCCGCGCCGGTTCCGCAAGGGGAAGCGGGTGTACCCCGGCATCCCGCGGTTCGACGCGCACATGATGGTGCAGGCCGACGAGCACCGCGGTACGCCGCCGGCCGAACTGCGGTCGCAGTTCGACGAGGTGTGGGCGAAGGCGAGCCACCGGATCTCCCGCAATCCCGAGCTGATGCGGCGGATGACGATGCAGGTGGATGACGTACCGCGGATGTCGCTGGGCTATGTGCGGGACATCCTGCTGGCGCGGGACCTGTGGATGCACCGCGACGACGTGTGCCAGGCGCTGGGACGGTCGTTCGACGCCGGTCCGTACGCCGGGGAGCTGATCGCGCAGGTGATCTACGACCTCGAGGCCGCGGGACCGTTCTGGGGTGAGCGGCCGGCCGTCGTACTCGAGCTGACCGGGCCGGGAGGTGGGACCTATCAACTCGGGAGGGGTGAGCCGGTAGGTCGCGCCGCGGTGGACGCCGTCGCCTACATGCGGACGCTGTCCGGACGCGACGACGCCCCAGCGGTTACGGGTGACCCCGCAGCCGCTGAGGCGGTCGCGTCCTGCCGGATGCCGTTTTAGTAAGACGGTTGGCTTGGGTCGATCTGATCGACCCAGGCCACCACGCCGCCGCCGACGTGGACGGCGTCGGAGAAGCCTGCGCCCTTGGCGATTGCCAGGACCTCGGCCGAGCGGACGCCGGACTTGCAGTGGAAGACCAACTGCTTGTCCTGCGGCAGCTTCTCGAGCGCGACGCCGGTTTGGAAGTCGGCCTTCGGGATCAGCACCGAGCCCGGGATCCGGTTGATCTCGTACTCGTTCGGCTCGCGGACGTCGATCAGCACGAAGTCCTTCTCGCCGTTGTCCTTGAGCTTGATCCACTCGCTCAGCTGCTTCACCGAGATCGTCGAACCGACGGCGGCGTCGGCCGCCTCCTCGGTGATCGCGCCGCAGAAGTTCTCGTAGTCGATCAGCTCGGTGACGGTCGGGTTCTCACCGCAGATCGCGCAGTTCGGGTCCTTGCGGACCTTCAGCGAACGCCAGTTGAGGTCGAGCGCCTCGTAGATGTTCAGCCGGCCGAGCGACGGGTCGCCGATACCGGTGAGCAGCTTGATCGCCTCGGTCACCTGGGCCGCGCCGACGGACGCGCAGAGCACGCCGAGTACGCCGCCTTCGGCGCAGGACGGGACCATGCCGGGTGGCGGCGGCTCCGGGTACAGGCAGCGGTAGCACGGGCCGTGCTCGGCCCAGAACACGCTGACCTGGCCGTCGAAGCGGAAGATCGAGCCCCAGACGTACGGCTTGCCGAGCAGCACCGCGGCGTCGTTCACCAGGTACCGGGTGGCGAAGTTGTCGGTGCCGTCGACGATCAGGTCGTACTGCTCGAAGATCTCGAACACGTTGTCGTTGTCCAGCCGGGTCTCGTGCAGGACGACGTTCGTGTACGGGTTGGCCTCGAGGATGGATTCCTTGGCCGACTGGGCCTTGGACTTGCCCACGTCGGACTGGCCGTGGATGATCTGGCGCTGCAGGTTCGACTCGTCGACGGTGTCGAACTCGACGATGCCGAGCGTGCCGACACCGGCCGCGGCCAGGTACAGCAGCGCGGGGCTGCCGAGGCCGCCGGCGCCGATGACCAGCACCTTGGCGTTCTTCAGCCGCTTCTGCCCGGCCATCCCGACCTCGGGGATGATCAGGTGCCGCGAGTAGCGTCGCACCTCGTCGATCGTGAGCTCATCGGCCGGTTCGACCAGCGGTGGCAATGACGACACGTTGTCGGCTCCTCAAGAAGACGTCGGACGGGATCTGAAGGTTTTCAACCATCTCTCCCACCCCCATGTTCCCGCACCTGCCAAGCCACCCCTGCCGGAGTCCACATCCCGGGAGAGTCGTCTCAGAAACGAGACGTGGCGGGCGCCCCCCCGGGGGCCGGCACCTCGGGGTAAAAATTGGGTGTCGAAGTGAGTCGCAGTGTTCGGGATCGTGGCCATCAGGGCGGGGCCGGCGAGGTCCAGTATTTCCGCGCATAAAGTTTAAGCCGCA
>NZ_JBHXSQ010000003.1:1050468-1299324 GCF_042715335.1 Kribbella sp. NPDC058693 | reverse complement strand
CCCCCAGGGAGCCCGGCACGTCGGTAGAACTAGTCGTTGTCGATGATCGTCGCTGTAAGGGTCATCGGGACCTTCAGCTCGGCGCCGTCGATCTCCTGGATGACCGCGCTGAACGTTTCCGCCGGTTCCTTGAGCTTGTCGTCGAGGATCTTCACGGACAGGTCACCGGTGGTCTGCCCGGGCTCGACGTAGCCGTCGATCGAGCGGTCGACCGGGCCGGTGCCCTCGTCGTTGGCGGACGTGTAGTCCTTGCGGATCACCGCCGTACCGTCCTTGAGCACTCCGGTGAAGGACACGTACTTGTCGCTCGGGGCGGACAGTTTGACGCCGAAGCTGACCAGGCCGGTCTTCTCGGTCGTCTTCAGGTTGGTGAGGGTCAGCGTCGGCGTCGGGTCGTCGTCCAGGACCAGACCGTGGCCGAAGGACTCGTTCAGCGACCCGTCGTGCGGCACGGACAGCACCAGGCTGAACGGCAGGTCGTAGCTGTCCCGCGTGTTCCCGGTGATCGGCACAGTCACCTTCTGCCGTACCTGTCCCGGCTTGAACACCAGCTGCCGCCCGACGTCTCCGACGCTCTCACCGAGCTCGCCGTTCGTCTCGACGTACACGCTGACCGGCCGGATGCTCGGACGCGACATGGTCACCCAGAAGTCGACCATGTGGGTGCCCTTGTCCCCCTCCTTCACAGTGACGTCCGACGCGGACAGCTTCGGCAGGAGCACCGCAGGTGCCGACAGCCCGAGCCCCGGCGACGAGAACGACAGGTCGCTCACGTACGCCGACCCGCTGGCCACCCTGTCCGTACGCAGTTCCACCGCACGCACATCGCGCAGATCCACGCCCTTCAGCGACGACACCGGGATGCGCACCGTCCGCAGCAGGTTCTTCGGCAGACCGCTGTCGTTGCTCCCCGGCATCCGCACCAGCGCATCACTCACCGCGGACACCGGTACGACGGCCGCCCGCCCGTGCCCGTCGACCACGTGGACGCTCAGGTCGGTCTTGGGCGCGCCAGCCGGGTCCGGTGCGGCGCGGAACGTCAGCGCGGCAAACCGCCGTACGTCGCGCTGTCCGGCCGGCACACTCACGCGCACTACCCCGTTCGTCCCGGTCCACTTCAGCTGCGTGACCGCAGTGGTCGGCGTCTTGGCGGCAAACCACGCAGTACCCCAGTGCGGTGCGTTGGACCAGTCATCCGTCGCCATGCACGTCGGCGTCGCTGCTCTGAGGCCCGTGGTGGTCACACCGGCGCAGACCGTCGCAGTCACCTTCCCCGTGACCGCTCCGGCCGGCAGAGTCTTGTCGAAGTGGTTCACGTCCCGCCGCGAGCCCAGCGGAGCCTGCGACACCACACGTACGACGGCCTTGCCCGCAGACGCTGCCCGCGAGTCCGACCCGTCGAACTGCGGCAGGAACTGCTTCTCGTGCCCCAGCTGCAACCGGAAGAATCCGGCGACGTACGCCGTCCCGACCGCCTGCTGCTCCTTCGCCGTCAACCGGCCTGCGTACTTCGCACCGCACGGCGACGCCTTCTCGTCGCCGAACCAGTCGTCGTTCGACGGCGCGACGGACTGCCCCGGTGTCCACTCGGTGTTGAAGAAGTTGTGGTTGGCACCCATGACCGTGACCGTCGAGCGCGGTGCGGTGTCGCCACCGACGGAGTACCGCGTGTCGTCGTAGAACTTCTGTCCTTGCAGGTCGGACACGTCGCCGTCGCAGTACGGCAGCACGACGCTCATCGCGACACCGGGCACGGTTGCGCGAGCGAAGTCGGTCGGTGCGAGTGGCAGCACCGCACGAATCCCGTACTGACCACCGCGGTCCGCGTTGAGCACCGCAGCACGTGCGACGCCCTCACCGCCGCGCGAGTGGCCCATCAGACCGACGTTCTGCAGGTCGATCTTGCCGACGAACCTGGTGCCGAACGGTGCGCCGCCGACCGTCGACCACTTCCGCCACAACGCCAGGTGGTCGAGGATCAGCTCGGCCCGTGCCTGCGCGCCCGCGTCGTACGCCTCGCTGTCCCAGGCGTTGATCGCGTTGGCGCTGATCGACACGACCTGGTACCCGTTGCCGGCCAGCGCGGTCGCCGGACCGTCGTACCCGCGGTAACTCGGGATCGCCTTCATCCCCGCCGGGCACGGCCATGGTTTGTCGTTGTCGGACGGGTGGATCGGCTCGCCGTAGCAGACCTCGTGCCGGCCGTGCAGGAAGACGACCAGCGGCCGCGGACCGATCGCACCACGCGGCGAGTACACCTTCCCCAGCAGCTCTGAGCGGTGCTTGAGCCCGGGAAGGTAGACAGCCTCATTGCCGAGGTTGTACTCCGCTGTGTCGACCTTGTACTTGCCCAGCGCACCCGGGTCCGCCGGCAGCAGCGGACCACGCCGCGCCTTCAGCCAGTCGGCGTCGGTCGGGCCGGCCGCGGTGATGCCACGGCTCATCCCGGACTGCTTCCCCAGGTCGCCGGACCAGACCAGGCGTACGTCGCGGGCCTTCAACACAGCAGGGTCAGCACTGACCAGCGTCAGCGACTTGCGATCGGGCGACTGCTTGGCGACACCCAGCGGTTTGCCGTCGACCGCCAGCAGCGGAAGTGACGCGCGCATCGGCGCAGGTGTGTCCAGGTGCAGCGTGAGCTGATAGCCGCCGGTCACCGCACGTACGTCCCACTGGTTGCCTTGAGCAACCGATGGGGGGATTTGCAATGGGAGCGGCGGTGCGGCGGTGGCGGTGAGTGTCCCCACACCGAGCAGTGCGACAATCCCCAGCGACAGACTTCGGGCGGTTCTGCCGATCACTCGCACAGTGGTCCTCTCGTTCGTTCGACAAGTCATCTGTAGTACTTGTCAGGCGAGAGGAAAGTTGACCGGATCCGTCGCTCAGTCGTGTCTCAGTCGGGCCTCGGATTCGACTCGATCAACTGCCGGAACGCGCGAGCAACCTCCTCCGGATGCTCCATCTGGGCGACGTGCCCGGAGTGCGGCAGGTAGAGCAGCCGTGCGTTCGGGAACGTGCGCTGGGCCTTGGTCCGGATCCGGGCGTCGACCAGGCGGTCCTTGCCGCCGTAGATCAACAGCACCGGGCACTCCACCTTGGCCGCGTCCGCCCACAGCGACCGGCGCGGTCTGGCCAGCGACGACCGCAGAATGCTCCGCGCGCCGTCCAGCGTCGCCTGCTTGCCCCACGGGTCGGTGTCGCGCCGGTGCAGCTCGGCCTCGTACGCCGCCCGTACCTCTGGCGCCAGCGACCGCGGATCACCGAACACCATCGCCAGCGAGGCCTGGAACCGCCGCTCGAACGGCAGCCGCGCCGACCGCTCCAGTACGGCGGGACCGATCCGTGGCGTGGCCAGCGCGGTGAACCACAACGCGCTGGCCGACACCCGCGGATGCGGCAGCGCCGGCGAGATCAGCGTCAACGAGGCCACCAGGTCAGGACGCAGCGCGGCCAGTGCGACCGACGACGCCCCACCCATCGAGTTGCCGAACACATGCACCGGCTGGTCGAACTCACGCTCCAACAGCTCGACCAGTACTGCGGCCTGCTCGGAGATCCCGATCACGCCGGAGATCGGCGTACGCCCGAAACCGGGCAGGTCGGGGGCGATGCCGCGGATCGTGCCGTTGAGCATCAGACCCAAGGCGGTCCAGTTCAGTGACGACCCGCCCAGGCCGTGGACGAACAGGGCGGGCGGGAGATCCGGCCCCGCACCAGGTACGTCCCTGACGAGCAGATCCACCCCTGCGACCGGCACCCGCCGATCCGGCCAATGCTTCAGCTCCGGGGGCACGGCGTCCCCGGTTACTGGTCCGTAACTCTCCACGACACCCATGTTAAGACGCCGGCGAGGTGGAGACTGGGACGCATGGCGGGCGCGCAGCAGCAGCTGACGACCGAGGTGGACGGGCAGACCATGAAGCTCACCAACCTCGGCAAGGTGCTGTATCCACAGACCGGGTTCACCAAGGCCGAGGTGATCGACTACTACCACCAGGTGGCCGAGCTCCTGCTCCCCCACCTGAGCGATCGGCCCCTGACCCGCAAACGGTGGCCCGACGGCACCGAGGCGGCGTACTTCTTCGAGAAGAACGCACCCCGCGGTACGCCGGCCTGGGTGCGCACGGAGATCCTGCCGACGCCCGGGAGCTCGACCGGTCGCGACGAGGCCGAGTTCGTGGTGTGTGACGACGTACAGACCGTGGTGTGGCTGGCGAACCTGGCCGCGCTCGAGCTGCACGTGCCGCAGTGGCGGATCGGCCTGTCCGACGGCGGCAAGGACCCACAGGCGGATCTGATCGTGTTCGACCTCGACCCGGGGCCCGGCGCGACGATCGTGGAGTGCTGCGACGTGGCACTGGCACTGCGGGAGCTGCTGAGCCACTTCGGTCTGGAGGGCTGGCCGAAGACGTCCGGGAACAAGGGCATGCACCTGTACGTGCCGATCGAGCCTGCGTCGTCCCGGAAGACCAGTGCGTTCGCCAAACAACTGGCAGAGCAGCTGGCGGAGGCCCTGCCGGAGAACGTGACCGCCAACATGACCAAGGCGCTCCGGCCGAACAAGGTGTTCATCGACTGGAGCCAGAACGCCAGCGCGAAGACCACGCTGGCGCCGTACTCGCTCCGGGGCTCCGACGAGCCACGGGTCTCCACACCGATCGACTGGGACGAGGTGGCGTCAGCCACGTCACCGGAGGAGCTCCGGTTCCTCCCGCACGACGTACTGGCCCGGATCGAGGAGTACGGCGACGTACTCGAGGGCCTGTACGACGATCCGCAGCCGCTACCGACCTGAGCAAGGAGGCGACATGTCAGACACCGACTTCGAGGGCCCGGACTACGACCCGGCCTTCGACGCCGAGTACGACACCGAGCAGGACCCCCTCCAGGAGACCGCCGAGACCGACCTGCCCGCCGACGCCAACCCCGCGGACGTGGAGGAACAGCGCCGTGAGGTGGGCGACGACGAGGAAGACGATTACCGCTGACGCCGGACGGCGATCGGGCTGGTTCGGCGGGGAAGCTACTGACGAGGAGGACTGCTGGGTAGGATTCGGTGAACACCACCCGAAGGAGCGCCACCGTGTCGACCACTCCGGAGACAGCACCCAAACGCGGGAGCCGCCTGCCCCGGCTTGCTCGACGCGCGCAACTTCTCGAGGCGGCCCAGGAGGTGTTCGTCGCGAACGGGTACCACGCCGCGGCGATGGACGACATCGCCGACCGGGCCGGTGTCTCCAAGCCGGTCCTGTACCAGCACTTCCCCGGCAAGCTCGAGCTCTACCTGGCGCTCCTGGACACCTCCTGCGACGCGATCGTCGCCTCGGTACAGGACGCGCTGAAGTCCACCGAGGACAACAAGCTGCGGGTCGCGGCGACCATGCACGCGTTCTACGACTATGTGGCGAACGCGCAGGGCGCCTTCCGGCTGGTGTTCGAGTCCGACCTGACCAACGAGCCGGCCGTCCGCGAGCGGGTCGACCGGGTCACGCAGGCCTGCGCGGAGGCAGTGTCCGAGGTGATCAGCGCGGACGCGGGCCTGAGCCGCGAGCAGTCGATGGTGCTGGCGGTCAGTCTGGTCGGCATGGCGCAGGTCAGCGCGCGGTACTGGCTCGGTGAGGGCAACCCGTCGATCCCGCAGGAGCACGCCGCCGACCTGGTCGCTTCGCTGGCCTGGCGCGGCATCCGCGGCTTCCCCCGCACCGACAGCTGAGGTTCTGAGGTTCTGCTCTGGGCGGACGGGTGAGAGCTCGGCGGCGGCAGCGGATAGGCTCGAAAGCGTTACCGGCGAGAGCCGCCGGTCGGAACGTGCCCGGAGGGTTTCGTGGAGGTCAAGATCGGCGTCCAGCACGCCAATCGCGAGTTGGTGCTGGAGAGCGAGCAGAGCCCGGAAGAGGTCCAGGAACTGGTGGCGGAGGCCCTCGCCGGCAAGACCGGTCTGCTGCAGCTGACCGACGAGAAGGGCCGCCGGGTGCTGATCCCGGCCGACCGGCTGGCGTACGTCGAGATCGGTGAGGTGTCGACCCGCAAGGTCGGGTTCGGCGCGATCTGATCCCGGTCCGGACACGTTAGAGCGTGTCCGGGTTGCGGAGCGCGGTCGAGAGGGCACGATGGCGTTAAGACCTGCGTCGTGAATGGTCTGGTTGTCACGGGGCACCAGGTACGCGCAGGTCCGCCATCCCTCACAAGGAGGAACCGTGTACTGGGTCTGGATGATCATCGTCAGTCTCATCGCGGGCATCATCTTCGGGCCGCTGGCCCGGCTGGTGCTCCCCGGCAAGCAGAACATCAGCCTCGGCTGGACCATCCTCGGCGGCGGCATCGGCGCCTTCATCGGTGGTCTGATCGCCTACTTCCTCGGCGTCAAGGACACATCGGGCCCGGACTGGATCCAGTACCTGATCCAGATCATCTGCGCCGCGATCGTCATCGCGATCATCTCGTCACGCAACACCAAAGCCAAAACCGTCTAGCCCAGGCACCACGAAACGGCCGCCGCCCCGCAAGGGGCAGGCGGCCGTTGCCGTTTCTCAGGCCTGCAGGCCCAGCGCGGTCATCCGGGCGGTGTGAGCCTCGGTCAGCCGCGTGAACATCCGGCCGATGGCGGCCAGATCGAGGCCGGGGCGGTCGACGCTGCCGGCAAGGAGTGCGGTGAGCGAGTCGCGGTCGGCGGCGATGCGCTGGGCCTGACTGAGGGCCTCGCCGACCAGTCGGCGGCCCCAGAGCGCCAGGCGGCCACCCAGCTTCGGGTCCTCCTCGATGGCGGCGCGGACCCGGTCGACGACGAACTCGGCCTGGCCGGAGTCGCCGAAGACGTCCAGCACCAGGGCCCGGGTCTCCGCGTCGACGAACGACGAGATCTCCCGGTAGAAGTCGTTCGCGAGCCCGTCCCCGACGTACGCCTTGACCAGGCCCTCGAGCCAGTCCGACGGCGCGGTGTGGTCGTGGAACGCGTCCAGCGGGGTGACGAACGGGCTCATCGCGTCCATCGGGTCCACGCCGAGCTCCACCAGCCGGTCCCGGAGCCGCTGGAAATGGCCGAACTCGGTGGTCGCCAGCGCCGCCAGCTCCGCCTTGTCGTTCAGCGTCGGCGCCAGCTTGGCGTCCTCGGCCATCCGTTCGAACGCGGTCAGCTCGCCGTACGCGAGCACTCCCAGCAGATCCACCGCCGCGGCCCGGTAGGCGGGATCATCAAAGGCCGTCTGCTCCATGCCCGGCACCCTATCGGGCCGGGGGCGAGGGCAAAGGACAAAAGAGCAAAAGACGGGGAGGAGGGGAAGATGCTCGGCACCCTGTCTGTCCGGCGTTCTAGTGGCGCAAACCACACGAAGCGGCGTTGACAGGTTGAGCGGTTACACTGGTGAGCGATTCGCCGGTGACGCGCCCAGATGGGCAAGCTGGTGCGAGGTGCTTGCACAGTGTCCCCGCGCCTCACGTAACAAGGCGCCCGGCCCCTGAGCAATCTGTCCGCACAAGCATGTGAGAGGCGATCAGCCTGACCACCTTCCGAGAGCTCGGCGTGCTGCCCGAGATCTGTGACGCGCTCGACCGCGTCAACATCGTGGAGCCGTTTCCGATCCAGGAAATGACACTCCCCGTCGCCCTGATGGGCACCGACCTGATCGGCCAGGCCCGGACCGGGACCGGCAAGACGCTCGGCTTCGGGATTCCGTTGCTGCAGCGCACCATCTCCCCCGGCGAGGCCGACTACGAGGAGCTCGCCGCTCCCGGCAAGCCGCAGGCGCTGGTCGTCACCCCGACCCGCGAGCTGACCATCCAGGTCGCCAAGGACCTGACCACCGCGTCGACCGTGCGTACGGTCCGCGTGCTGACCATCTACGGCGGCGTCGCGTACGAGCCGCAGCTGGACGCGCTGAAGAGCGGCGTCGACGTCGTCGTCGGTACGCCGGGACGCCTGCTCGACCTGGCGAACCGGGGCGTTCTCGACCTCGGCCACATCAAGGTGCTCGTCCTCGACGAGGCCGACGAGATGCTCGACCTGGGCTTCCTGCCCGACGTGGAACGCATTCTGCGCAAGACTCCTGAGCTGCGGCAGACGATGTTGTTCTCGGCAACGATGCCGTCGGCCGTCATCGCGCTGGCACGCACCCACATGCGGCACCCGCTGAACATCCGGGCCGAGTCGCACGAGGACACCCAGATGGTGCCGACCACGGCACAGTTCGTCTACCGGGCGCACGATCTGGACAAGCCCGAGGTGGTGGCGCGGATCCTGCAGGCCGAGGACCGCGGCCGGGTGATGATCTTCTGCCGGACCAAGCGCGAGGCCTCCCGGCTCACCGACGACCTGCAGGACCGCGGGTTCAAGGCGGCCGCGATCCACGGTGACCTGAACCAGCAGGCCCGCGAGCGGGCGCTGACCCGGTTCCGCGGCGACAAGATCGACGTACTGGTCTGTACCGATGTCGCGGCCCGCGGGATCGATGTCGAGGGCGTCACGCACGTCATCAACAACACCTGCCCCGAGGACGAGAAGACCTACATCCACCGGATCGGCCGGACCGGGCGCGCGGGGGCGAGCGGCATCGCCGTCACCTTCGTCGACTGGCCGGACGTGACCCGGTGGAAGGTGATCAACAAGGCGCTCGACCTGCCGTACGAGGACCCGCAGGAGATCTACTCGACCTCGCCGGAGCTGTACCACGACCTCGGCATCCCGTCGGACGCCAAGGGCCGGATCCGCGCACCGCAGGCCCGCGAGGCTCGCGAGCCGCGCGAGGACGCACCCCGTGGCCGTCGCGGCGGTACTGCGGAACGGTCCGAGGGCCGGTCCGAGGGTCGCTCCGAAGGTCGCTCGGAGAACCGTTCCGAGGGCCGGTCGGATGCGCGGTCGGACGGCGATGGCGCCCGGTCGGGGCGGAAGCGGAACCGGACGCGCAAGCGCACCCGGGCCGGCCAGCCGGTCGAGGAACTCGCCGACGTCACCACGAAGACCGAGGTCCCGCCATCCACCGAGGTGGTGCAGGAGGAGGACCGCAAGCCCCGCAAGCGCACCCGCACCCGCAAGACCGCGGAGGCGCCCGCAGTCGAGGCTGCTGTCGAGGTGGCTGTCGAGGTAGCTGAAGAGCCGGCCGAGAAGCCGGTCAAGCGGACGCGCACTCGCAAGACCGCCGAGGCGAAGCAGGAGCCGGCTGCCGAGGCCACTGCAGACACGGATGAGAAGCCGGTGAAGCGGACGCGGACTCGCAAGACCGCGGCGCCGAAGGCTGCTGCTGCTGCTGAGGTGGACGCCGGTGAGCCGGCGGACGAGAAGCCGGTCAAGCGGGCGCGTACTCGGAAGACTGCGGAGAAGAAGGCCGCTCCGCCGGCTACGACGCCGATCTTCAGCGCGCCGGAGTGACCGTTTCCGAACGGTGATCTGAGCCTGCAACACCCAGCCCTGCGTGGGCCGTCCTAGGGCGGAAACCACGAGAGAGGGGCTGGGTGATGGGGCGGATCAGAGCGGTAACAGCCGTGCTGGCCACAGCGGGGATCGTGCTGCTGTCCGGCTGTGGGGCGAGCAGCGACAACACCAGCGGCACGAGCGAAGCCGCGCCTGTGCAGAAGCAAGGGTCCGAGGCGGCCGACGGCGGCGCCAAGGCACAACCCCCGGCGCAGCCACAGGCCGGGAAGTCCCAGTCGGGCGGCAACGACGACCCGTCGATCACGCGGGCGATCATCAAGACCGGTTCGCTGACCGTCGAGGGTGACGACGTCTCGGACATGCGGCAGAAGGCCGTCCTCGCGATCGCCGGCCTGGACGGCCAGGTCTCGTCCGAGGACACCGGCAGCGACCCCGACGGCAAGGTCACCCGGGCGAACCTCGTCCTGAAGGTCCCGACCAAGTCGTTCGAGACCGCGATCCAGCGGCTCTCCGATCTGGGCAAACGCCTGCAGATCCACCAGGAGTCCACCGACGTCACCGAGCAGGTCGTCGACGTCGCCAGCCGGATCGAGTCCCAGCGCGCCAGCCTCGACCGGATGCGGGCGCTGATGACCAAGGCGAACACGATCGCCGAGATCGTCTCGGTCGAGAGCGAACTCACCCGCCGCGAGTCCGACCTGGAAGCTCTCCTGGCCAAGCAGAAGAACCTCGCGCTGCAGACCGATCTCGCCACGCTCACGCTGACCCTGACCGAGAAGGGCAAGCCGCCGGTGGAGACGGAACCCACGCAGGACAAGGGTTTCCTGGCCGGTCTGAAGGGCGGCTGGAACGCGTTCACCGCGGTGTTCTCCGCGCTGGCGACCGCGGTCGGTGCGATGCTGCCGTTCCTCGTGCTGCTCGCGATCATCGCCGTACCGCTGTGGCGTTTCCGGCACCGGTTGCTGCGGAAGCAGCCGAGCGCCGGTCAGTGAAGCAGTGCGCCGGCCAACGCCCGGTAGGCCTTCGCGCCGGGCGAAGCCGGCGCCGTACTGAGCACGGTCTCGCCGATCGCCGGCGCCTCCGCGAACCGGATCGACTTCGGGATCGCCGGCTGCAGTACGTCGAGCGAGTACGTGTCCGCGATCGTCTCCAGCACCGCACGGGCGTGGGTCGTGCGTCCGTCGTACAGCGTCGGGAGTACGCCGAGCACGCGCAGGCCCGGGTTGGTCAGCCGTTGGACGTCGTGCACGGTGTCAAGTAGTTGCCCTACGCCACGATGTGCCAACGTCTCGCACTGCAAGGGAATCAGGACGTCGGACGCCGCGGACAGCCCGTTCACGGTGAGCAGGCCGAGCGTCGGCGGGCAGTCCACGATGATCCAGTCGTACGACGAGCGCAGCGGCCGCAGGGCGTTCCGCAGTACCTGCTCGGGGCCGCTCTCGCGCGCCAGCTGCACCTCGGCGGTCGCCAGCTCGATCGTGGCCGGCACCAGGTCCGGCGCGTCGTCGAACTCGATCAGCACGTCCCGCGCCTTCACGCCGCCGAGCATCACGTGGTGGATGGACTTGTCCAGGTCCTCGGGGTCGATACCGACCGAGAACGTCAGGCATGCCTGCGGGTCCAGGTCGACGATCAGAACCCGTTGGCCGAGCTCGCCCAGGGCTGCGCCGAGGGTGGCGACGGTGGTCGTCTTGGCCACGCCGCCCTTCTGATTGGCAACCGCGAGAGTGCGAGGCACCCGGCCATTGTGCCGCACTGCGGACCGGCCTCATACCCGGGAGCGGTTACCCTCTTTACTTGTGAGTACGCCGCGTACGCTGACGCTCCCGCACGGGGTGCACCCCGTGACCCTCGAGACCGACCGTGGCTCGTTCGCCACGCTGACTGCGGTGCCTGAGATCGGTACGCCGCTCGGCACCGTCCTGCTCGTTCCTGGCTGGACGGGTAGCAAAGAGGACTTCACGCCGCTCGTGGATCACCTGTGCCGGTACGGCTGGCGGACCGTGGCCGTTGACCAGCGTGGTCAGTACGAGACCGCTGGGCCGGCGGACAAGTCGGCGTACTCGCTGGCTGAGCTCGGGGCGGATGTGGTCGCGATGAGCAAGGCGCTCGGCGGGTTCAGCCAGCTGGTCGGGCATTCGTTCGGTGGACTGGTCGCGCGTGAGGCGGTGCTGACCGACCCGTCGGTGTTCTCGACGATCAGCCTGATGTGCTCGGGGCCGGGTGCGTTCACCGACGAGCAGACGCTGCAGAGCCTGCAGATGCTCGCGTTCGGGCTGGAGAACCTGCCGATCGAGCAGGTGTACGACCTCAAGCTCGGCCACGACCGCGAGGTTCCGGGGTACGTCGCTCCGCCGGAGGACGTCGCTGCCTTCCTCCGGACCCGGTTCACCAGCAACGTGCCGCTGAGCCTTGCCGAGATCACGCGGCGGCTGACGGACGCGGAGGACAAGACGGATCAGCTGGCCAAGTCCGGCGTACGCGTGCAGGTGCTGCATGGAGAGACGGATGACGGCTGGCCGATCCCGGTGCAGCACGCGATGGCCGCGGCGCTCGGAGTCAAGGCAGAGGTCGTCCCGGACGCCGGTCACTCACCGGCCATCGATCAGCCCGCCGCGACCGCCCGTCTGCTCGTCGACTTCTTCCACGACTACCCGAGCCTGGCTACCCAGGTTGATTAGCTGACCGGTCGGACCTGCGGCTGCACGTTGAGCAGGTCCAGGCCGACCGGAGCGAGGGCTTCTTTCACCCGCTCGGTGTACACGAGGAGCGAGATCGGTGCGGCGCCGCCGGTCATGCCGTCGGCGCCGCCGCTCATGTACACGCCGAGGTAGTCGTGGCCGAGGATCGTCTCCAGCTGGGTCCGGACGCGCTCGCTGTCGGCGTTGCTCATCAACACCTGGGTCACGCACAGGTTGCCTCGGTAGACCTTCTCGAAGGCCGCGCGGACTGCGGCAACGTCTCCGTGTGCCACACCGAGCATCATCACGACTGGTGCGTTGCGCGAGGTTCCGTTCGGGTAGAAGGTGACCGGTCCGTACAACTGACCGGCGTTCGCCTCGAGGAACGCCTTGACCGGGGCGGAGTAGATGTTGCTCGGCTTCGACGGCCAGCCACCGGCCGGCGCCGCGCACGGGAGTTTCGGAAGACCCGTGTCGACCGGCGTGATCGGCTTCGACACCTGCTGTACGTCGATCGTCCGGTCGCGCCAGATGCCGGTCACGGACGCGCTGCCGGTGCGGACGTCCTTGATCGTCTTCAGGTCGGAGATCTGGTCCAGGTCGAGGCCGTTCAGCTTGACCGCGAACTCGTCGGGGCAGGTCGGCGCCGGCTCCTTGCCGGGCAGGTAGCCGATGTCGCTCACCGGCAGTGGTGCACAGAAGACCGGGGTCTTGCCGGGTGCGGCGATGATCCGGCCGCTGACCTGGACCTTGTCGCCGGGCTTGACCAGCAGTTCGTCGTTCGGCTGGTGGTTGCCCTGGGCAAACGGTTGCGGGCTGCCGACCGCTGCAGTGGGGTTCTTGGGCGGGCTGGGCAGGACCGTAAGTACTCCGGCCGCGATGACTGCGACGCTTGCCGCCGCGAGCGCGGGGACCCAACGGCGGCGGGGCTTGCGGCCGCCGGTCAGCATGTACTCCAGGTCGGGCTCTGGCGGTGCTTCCTGCTCGGCCCGCCAGCCAGCGCCCGCCCGCGTCAGCAGGTCGTCGATCTCGTCGGTCGGCTTCATTCTGTGACCTCCAGCAAGGTACGGAGCCGGGAGCGGGCGTCCGAGAGGGTCGACTTGACGGTGCCTTCGGAGCAGCCCATGACGGCGGCCGTGTCGGCGATCGACAGGTCGGCGAAGTAGTAACAGTCGACGGCAAGCCGCTGCCGCTCGGACAGCGAGGTGATCGCCTCTTCGACGTCCATCCGGGCGTCGACATCCGGACGGGACACGGGTGCGGTGTCGGGCGTGTCGATCAGCGACAGCTGCGGGCCGGTGCGCATCCGGCGTACGGCCTTGCGTGCTTGGTCGGCCGTGATCGCGAGCAGCCAGGCTGACGGCGTACCGCGGCTCGCGTCGTACTGCGATCGCTTGGACCACGCCCGCGCGAGCGCCTCCTGCACGATGTCGTCCCGATCCGCCCCAACCGCCAGCCGAGCCGCCAACCGAGCCATCGCCGGCAGATGCGGCCGCACCCAGGCCGCAAACCCAGGCCCGTCCCCCGGAGGCACCTCCACACCGGCCACCGGTTCACCCGTCATCGTCGGCATACCTTCTCTACCCCCGAATCACCCACCCGGTTGGGTCCCTACCCGCATTTCAACGACCCCACCACCCCAACGTCACCACCCACCCCCTTTCGTAACGCACCCGAGTTATCCACAGATCCAAGAATCCACCCCACAGCGTCCATCACGTTTCCTACGGTCGAAGAAAGACGCCGAACCGCCTCAGGGGACCACATGCCACGCCCTCCGGACCATCCGCCCGACCTCGCCGCCGTCCGTCGAGCCTTCGACGCCAGCCGGCCACTCGACTGGGGCGACGACTCACTCGCGCCGGCAGACATCGCCCGCCGGTACGGCATGAAGGCGACCCGCAAGAGTCTCGAACTGCTCCGGCGTACAGCTGAGATCGAACCGCGGGTCACCGACCAGTTCCTCGCCTCGATTCCCGCCGACAGCTCGCCGTACCAGCTCAGCCGCCGGGTGAAGTCGCCGGAGTCGCTGGCTCGGAAAATCCGAACCTGGTCCGATGCGAACAACCGGAATCCGGTCGAGGACCTCCTCCGGTACACCGTGCTGACCGAGTCACCCGACCAGCTCGTCGCGTCGACCCGCAGTACCACCGAGGCGCTGACAGATCACGGGTGGCGGGTTCTGTACGCGATGCATTCCTACACGGACGGCTCGCGGTACAAGGGGGTTCACGCCCACTTCAGTACGCCGGACATCGATCGGCTCGAGATTCAGTGGCATTCGGTCAGCTCCGCCGAGGTCAAGGAGCTCACGACGCGCTGGTACGAAGCCGAACGCAGTCTCGCCACCTCGGACGCCGAGCGGACTGCCGCACGGGAGAAGTGCGTGGCAGCATCCGCGCAACTCAGCACGCCGGCCGGGATCGACGGCCTCACAGAGCTGGGCGGTCGACGCGTCAAGGTCAAGAACTACAGTGACTCCCGACAGATGGTGACCGAGCGACAACCTGGCGCGACAGAACTGACAAGACGATCGACCACAGATCGGGACCGAGGCGAGGGGATCGCGCGATGAAGCTGTACCTGGTGAAAGACGACGAGCGGCTGGTCTGGGTTGCGGCGTTGGCGCATGAGCACATGTACTCGTACGTCGCGAACACCGGGAAGTTCCACGACAACAATGCCCTGCGCAACGACTTCTACATGGAGCGCGCGTTCACCTACGAGCCGATCGGACCGGCCGACGCACGCCGCTTGATCCGCCAAGGCGTCGGCACCCTCGACGAAGACGACCACTCCGACTCCCTCACCGACTGGCGCGCCGACCCAAAACCCCTAGACCCCACCGACGTACTCTCCATAGCCGCCGGCTACACCGAGTAGGAGCCTCGCGGACGATGACGCGGTTGTTCTTGGTCAAGGACGGTGAGAAGGAGCTGTGGGTGGCGGCTTTGGTGGATGAGGATGTTTGGACGTACGTGGGGAACACCGGGAAGTTCCACGTCAACGAGGGCGCTCGGCACGACTACTACTTCCTGAATGAGCTGCAGTACCTCGATATCGGGATCGCGGAGGCGAAGCGGCTGATGCAGGCCGGCGTGGGGATCGTCGACGAGGCGGACTCGCCGGACGCAGTACGCCGCTGGCGTGAGGATGCCGAGGGCATGGATCCCGAGGTCGTATTCGCCTCCATGGCCGCCGACCTGCGCTGACCGTTCACACGTTGGTCGTCGGGGCGTAGAGCTGGGTGATGACGGATTCGATGGTGGGTTCGGATACGGAGAGGTCGACCAGGGGGTAGTTGGCGGCTATCTGGGCTAGGAGGGGGGCCGCGCTGGTGGTGGGTGGGAAGGTTAGGTGTTGGCGGGGGCCGTCGACCCTGGTGACGGTGGCGCCGTTGACCTCGATCGGGGGGAGGGATGTCGCCAGGTCGACGACGAGGGTGCGTGGGGCGGACTGGCTGGATTTGAGGCCTTCGAGGGTGCCGTCGAAGATTTGGTGGCCGTGGTCGATGACCATGACTCGAGTGCAGAGGGCTTCGATGTCGTCGAGGTCGTGGGTGGTGAGGATGATCGTCGTACGGCGGGCCGCGTTGATCTCGGCCAGGAACTCGCGGAGCCTCGCCTTGCTGATCACGTCGAGGCCGATGGTGGGCTCGTCGAGGTAGACGATCTCGGGGTCGTGCAGCAGCGCGGCCGCGATGTCGCCGCGCATGCGTTGTCCCAACGACAGTTGGCGAACGGGGACATCCAGCAGCTCGCCCAGATCCAGCAGCTCCACGAACGTCGCCAGGTTCTCGCGATGACGCGCCATCGGTACGTCGTACATCTTCTGCAGGACCGCGAACGAGTCCTTCAACGGCAGGTCCCACCACAACGTCGTACGCTGCCCGAACACCACCCCGATCCGCTTGGCCAGCTTCAATCGGTGCCGCGACGGATCCACCCCGGCGACGCGGATCGAGCCGCCCGACGGCACCAGGATCCCGGTCAGCATCTTGATCGTGGTCGACTTCCCGGCCCCGTTCGGCCCGATGTAGCCCATCACCTCCCCCGGCTCGACGGTGAACGACATCCCGTCGACCGCCCGCACCTCACGCTTCGTACGCCGCAACCCGACCCGCGACGTGACCGTGAACGCCCGCGACACATCCGACAACTCAATGACAGGCATCTCAGCTCCCAGTACTGCGATAGCGACGAAGACCGCCCCGCCAGGCCAGCGACGCGAGCGCGACCATGACGACCGCGACCAGCGGCGACAGCAATCCGATCCAGGACGGCAACCCCAACGGGGCCGGCTTACCCAGCAGGTACAGCACCGGGTAATAGTTGACAAAGGCAAGCGGTACGACGAACGTCACGGCCCGCACGATCTCCTTGCCGAAGACCGCCAACGGGTACTGCGTCAACGTCTGCCCGCCGTACGTGAACGAGTTGGCCAGCTCCGCGGAGTCCACCGACACAAACTGGAACGCGGCGCCGAGCACGAAGATCGCCCCGAAGATCACCGTCCCGGCGACGATCGACACCACCAACATGATGCCGCGGGCAACCGTCCAGTCAACGTCCAGCCGGCTGAACGCGAAGATCATCACGACCAGCGCCTGGATCGGCCGGCCGATCCGCCGCAGTGCGAACCCGTCGGCCGCGGTCTGCAGGAACGCCGGCACCGGCCGGATCAGGTACGCGTCGAACGTCCCGGTCCGGATCCGCTCCCCGACCCGCTCGATCGACCCGGTGAACAGGTCCGCGATCCCGAGCGTCATCGAGGCCGTTGCGTACAGCAACGCCATCTCCGCCAGCGAGAACCCACCGAACGACGAGATATGGCTGAACATCAGCACGATCGCGACGAAGTCCATCACCGTCAGCACCATCGAGCTGAACAGCATCAGCACGAACGACGCCGGGTACGCCATCGAGGACCGCACCCACATCATGATCAGCATCCAGTACTGCGACGGCGCCCGGAGCACGCGCTCAACCACCCTGGATCACCACCTTGCGGGTCGCCACCGACGTGACCAGTTGCGCGGCGAGCAGCAGCACCACGATCCAGCCCAGCTGGAACAGCAGCGCCGAACCGGTCCCGCCCGGGTTCCGGCCGAGCCAGATGTCGATCGGCACCTGCATCGTCGCGGCCCATGGTGTCGCCCGGGCGAAGTCTCCGATCGCGCCCGGGAACACCACCAGCGGCAGGATCATCCCGGAGAAGAACGTCGACAGCACCAGCGCCAGCTGCTCCATCCCGCGCGTGTCGGTGATCCAGAACCCGGACAGCGCGACCAGGTAGCGGATCCCGAAGCTCACCAGGATCGCCAGGAACACACCGGCGACGACCGCGAGCCAGGCCAGCGGTGTTGAAGGGAACTTGAGGTCGAACACCAGTGCTCCGACGAGCAACGGCGCCCCGCCGCGCACCAGCAACTGGAACATCGCCCGGCCGAGGTCGACGGACAGCCACCAGAGCAGCAGATGCGTCGGCCGGTACAGATCGACCGCGATCTCACCGCTGCGGACCCGCTCCCCCAGCTCGCCCGTCGTCGTGGCGCCCCAGATCCCGACCGGCATCAGCAGCCCCTGCTGCAACCACACGAAGGTCAGCGCATCCGAGACGTCGTACCCGCCCAGGTTCGGACGCTCGTGCCACAGGGTCAGGTAGATGCCGCAGAGGATGAACCCGAAGACGGTGTTCGTGAACGCGCCGGACGCGGTGGCGATCCGGTACGTCGAGAACCGCCGGAACGACCGTACGGCGATCGCCCAGTACACGCCCATCTGCTACCTCCTCTCGCACTTGTGGTGGTGTCCGAGAGCCGGTGATCAGCACAGCGGCACGCGAAACCGCCCCGGATTCATCAGGACCCGGGGGTACGGACACCACTGTGAAGGCATGGTTGAACCACGCCGATTGTCAAGGCAGAGAACGGACGGTACGCCGCGGCGCGCCGAAGCGTCAACACAAATAACCGGTCCGGGTGCGAGACCCCTCAGACTCGCACCCGGACCGGTGGCCGCGGGTCAGACCGTGTCGGTCTTCAGCAGATGAGCCAGGTGGGTGGCGAACGGACCCGGGTGGCTCGAGAACCCGCCGTGTCCGCCGGGGAACAGGACCACGGGCCAGCCGAGGTGGTTGGCGATGACCTCGATAGGGCGGCCCGGCAGGTGTGGATGCGAGTCGAGACCGGCGGCTGGGACGACCTTGTCGGCGACTCGCTTCAGTGCGTCCAGGTCCGGCTCGTAGCGGGTGAACGGCAACAGCTTGTGCTCGTAGAAGTTGGTGGCGTTGGCCTGCATGCGCTCGGCGAGTTCGCGGTACTCCGGCAGTAGGTCTTCTAGCGGCGGCATGGCGTCGCCGTCCATGCCGGTGCCCATCATGAACACCACGTCGGCGGCGGTCAGCCCGTCGGTGCGGTAGGTCTGGTACACCTCGTCGAAGAACGCCCTGGCGTCGTCCGCGTCGGGCAGGACCTCGGTGCACGGCGGCTCGTGCGCGACGAGCATCCGCACCCGGTCCGGGTACCGCGTGATCAACTCGAGGCCGGTGATCGCGCCTGAGCTACTACCGAACACATAGGCCGGCTCGTCCCCGCCGACCGCCTCGATCAGCGCGAGCGCGTCCTCGGCCGACCGCTCGATGCACTCGTCCGTCGCGTCCCCGTCGTACCGGCTGCGGGAGTTGCCGCGCGGGTCGTAGGTCACAACCGTGTACTCCGCCGCAAGCTGCCCGACCATCCCGGAGAACACTCCCGCGTCGGTCCCGCCGCCGGCGATCAGCAGCAACACGGGGCCGGACCCGGCAACTTCATAGTGCAGCGTCGCACCTGGCACTGCCAGCTTGTTAACAGTCTTCGCACCCATCACGCGAACCCCTTTCGTCCACCCTCAGGGTTCACCCACCCACTGGCACCACACGCACACGCCGCTGACACGCCTCGGGCGGCGGGCGGTCAGCCTGCTTCGGCGGTGGGGAGTTGGTTGGTGTCGTCGAGGCCGGCCCAGGGGTCGCGGGGTGGGGATTCGCGGCGGCCCTGCGGGCAGATTTTGGCGAAGTCGCACCAGCCGCAGAGCGCCGAGGGCTCGGGTGGGAAGGCCTCGTCGGCCTCGGCTGGGGTGAGGCCCTCGCGCCAGCGGGCCTCGGCGGCCGCCGCGTCGTCGGCCATTGACTCCGCGCGTTTCTGGTGCCGGGCGAGGGACGCATCGTCGTGGTCGGCCGCAGCGACGGTGTTGGTCGGCAAGTGATGAAGCTCGACCCGGGTGCACGGCTTGTGCAGGACACGACGCGCACCGAGGACGTACAAAGCCATGGCCAGCGACGACCGCGCATCGACAGCGGTCAGCGGCCGGCGCCCGGTCTTGTAGTCGACGATCGCCAGCTCGGTCCCGCCGCTCCCGTCGCGGGCGGGACGCTCGTCGATCCGGTCGACCCGGCCGCGCAGCGACGCCCGTTCGGTGGTGAAGGCAACGGTGCGCTCCACTCCGCGAGGCTCGTAGTACGGGTCGGTGTCCCGCAGGTAGCCGATGACCATCTCGGTCGAGCGGTCGCGCCAGTCCAGCGACTGCTGCTCGTCGCGGAACCCTTCGCTCCGCCAGCTCGAGCGCATCTTCGCGACGACCTCGTCCGGCGTACGCCGAGCCGCCGGCCAGCGCCCGAAGAAGTCGGCGAGCACCTCGTGGACGATCGCGCCGACCGTGTTGTGCGCCCACGGCGGACCCTTCGGCGGCCGCGGCGTCTCGAGATACGTGTACCGGTACCGCCGCTTGCAGTCCGCGAACGTCAGCAACTTCGTCGGCGTCGCGACGAACAACCGCGCCGGCATCCCGGGAAGCACGCTCATCCCGCCTTGATGAAGTCGGTGACCGCGTCGGCCACGAGCTGGACGGCGATCGCGCTCAGCAGCAGACCCGCGATCCGGGTGACGAGCAGTACGCCGTTCTCGCCGAGGATCCGCATGATGATGCCGGAGAACCGCAGCGTCAGCCACATCACGATGTGGATCGCGATGATGCCGACCGAGATCGCGACCACGTCCGGCAGCGATCCGTTCGCGCGCTGCACGAACACCATCGTCGCGACGATCGCACCCGGCCCGGCCAGCAGCGGCGTACCGAGTGGGACGAAGGCGATGTTCACGTTCTTGGTCTGGACCGGGTCCTCGGCGGTATCGGTCAGCAGCTGCAGCGCGATCAGCAGGAGCAGCAGACCGCCCGCGCACTGCAGCGCGGGCAGCGTGATGCCGAGGTGGTGCAGGATCTGCTGACCGAACGCCGCGAACACCACGATCACACCGAACGCGACCAGCACCGCCTGCCAGGCCGCCTTCTTCCGCACCGCGCGGGACTGGCCGGCGGTGAGCGAGATGAAGACCGGCACGGTGCCCGGCGGGTCCATGATCACGAACAGCGTGACGACGACCTCACTGAGCAGCCCGACGTTGATGACACCGTTCACGGAAGGTAGGCCTCGGGAACCTGTGCACCGGAGGCGGCCGCGTTGTTCTTGGCAGTCTCGAGCAGCCGCTCGAACTGCTCGGGCTCGGTGCTGTTGACGCCCAGATCGTGGTCGATCTTGCCGGCGCCGTGGTGGTCGCTGGAGCCGGTGTAGAAGATGCCCAGGGAGTTGGCGATCGCGCGCAACGCCGTACGGGATTCGGGCGAGTGGTCCTGGTGGTCGATCTCGATACCGGCCAGGCCGTGGTCCTTGACCAGGTGGGCGAGGTTCTCCTCGGTCATCACCTTGTAGCTGGACCGGCCCCACGGATGCGCGATCACGGGTACGCCGCCGGCCTCGCGGACCAGGTCGATCGCATGACCGGGCTCGAGCGCGTAATGCGGGACATGCCCGGCGCGACCGTCGGCGAGGTACCGATCGAACGCCTCGGTCCGGTTCGCGACCGTGCCGTTGGCGACCAGCGCGTCGGCGACATGCGGCCGGCCGACGGACGGCGTACCGGTCGCCTGGGCCAGCACCTCCTCGACGGTCAGCGGTACGCCGATGCTGTTGAGCCGGGCCACGATCGTCGGGATCCGGTCGGTGCGGCCGTCGCGGATCACCTGCAGGTCCTTCGCGAGCGGCGGGTACGACGGGTCGGGCAGGTACGCGAGCAGGTGGACGCTGATCCCGTTGAGCTTGCACGAGATCTCGAGCCCCGGCACGAACCCGATCCCCAGCTCCTCCGCCGCCTGCCGGGCCTCGACCCAGCCGTCGGCCGTGTCGTGGTCGGTGAGCGCGATCACATCGAGCCCGGCCTCCCGCGCGTGCGTCATCAGAACGGGCACCGGATCGGTGCCGTCCGAGCGGTTCGAGTGGGTGTGCAGGTCGATGCGCACGAGGTGTCCGAATCCCTTCGCCGGTCAAAGTGTCACCGCTGATGCTATAGGCGTTCACCGGTGAGCCCTGGCACTTATGCACAGAACACCTATCCTTCGGGTGCATGGAGCGCGTCGACTGTGTGGGAGCCCTCGTGTACGACGAGGAGCGCCGCCTGCTCGTGGTGAAGCGGGCGAACGAGCCGGGCCGGGGGCTGTGGTCGATCCCGGGCGGCCGGGTCGAACCCGGTGAGGACGATCCCACCGCGGTCGCACGCGAGGTCGCCGAGGAGACCGGTCTGACCGTTGAGGTCGGCGACCTGGTCGGCGAGGTCGAACGGCCCGGTCCTCAGGGCAAGCTCTACGTGATCCGCGACTACGAGGCGACCGCTGTCAGCGGGAAGCTCACCGCGGGTGACGACGCGTCCGACGCGCGGTATGTCACGCGGTCGGAGTTCTTGGCGTTGTCGACGACGATCCTGCTCGTTTCCACGTTGGAACAGTGGAACGCGCTACCGGGCTGATTCAGCAGCTGCTGAGCGGGACCTTGCCGGCCGCGAACGCTTTCGGCGTGACCCCCATCAACGAGCGGAAGTCCGCGATGAGGTGCGACTGGTCCGTGTACCCGGCGTACGCCGCGGTGTCGGCCCACGGCCGCCGGGCCTGACCGATCAGGCTGCGCACCCGCGCGATGCGAGCGAAATGCTTGGGTGACACGCCCACGTCCTCACGGAACACCCGCCGCAGATAGCGCTCACTCACCCCGAGCCCGGCCGCCGTCTCGGCCACCCGCGGCTGCATCCCGTCAGACAGCTCGGCGACCGCATTGGTCACCAGATCCAGCCGGGTAGGCAGCCGAGCCGGCAACTGATCCACCAGGAAGCTACGGAGAACCTCGACCGCCTCGGCGGGCCGGTCGCGATACGCAATCAGGTGCTCGGCGAGGTCCGACGGGCCGACGACGTCCTCCAGCGGGACGGTCCGGTCGACCAGCTCATCCGCGGCCGTGCCGAGCAGCGCCATCACGCGTCCCATCCGGATCCGGAGCCGCACGCACACCGGCAGCTCCTTCGTGACGTGGTACGACGCCTTTGTCCGCGGTCCGGCGACGAGTACGTCGCTCTCCCCCGCGCGCGTCATCCGCCACACCACCGCGGTCGCCGGGTCCGGCGGCAGCACCGTGACGGGCGTGATCGCCGGCTTCAGGGTGACGGTCTCGATCCATGGGTCGCGCACGCTTCGAGCGTAGCCAGCCGGCAGGGCGGACCGTAGTACCGAAAGTTCCTATCCTGCGGCGGTCCCGGCTGGGCAGGGTGGCGGCATGATCCTGGTTACGGGTGCGACCGGCACCATCGGCAGTGAACTCCTCCGTCAATTGGTTGCCTCCGGCATCCCGGCCCTCGGGATGACGCGCAGAGAGTTACCTGGTTTCGTCCGAGCGGATTTCGAGGATCCCGATTCGTTGCGGAAGGCAATCGAAGCCGTGGACACGGTGTTCCTGCTGAGTGCGCCGGGGCCCCGGGTTCCGGAACATGATCAGGCCATGGTGGCCGCGACGGTCGACAGCAGCGTGAAGAAGATCGTCAAACTGTCGGCGATCGGGACGATGCCTGGGAGCTGGCACGACGCCGGGGAGCGTGCGGTACGCGAGAGTGGGCTGGCGTGGACGATCCTGCGGCCGACCGGGTTCGCCTCGAACGTACTGCGGTGGTTGCCGGCGATTCGCGCGGGGCAGCCGATTCCCAACCAGACCGGGGATGGCCAGCACGCGTTCGTGGATCCGCGTGATGTCGCGGCGGTTGCGGCGGCTGCGTTGGTCTCGCCAGATCACGACGGACAGACCTACACGTTGACCGGGCCGGAGCTGCTGAGCGTGCCGGATCAGGTCGCGGTGATGTCGGACGTCCTCGGTCAGGTGTTGCGGGTGGTCGACGTACCGCTGGAGGTTTATGCGGAGCAGTTGCGGGCGGCGGGGTTGGACGAGGCATTTGTGTCGGTGGCGGTTCGCGGTGCCGAGTTGGTTCGGGATGGCGGGGAGCAGACGGTGACGAAGGACGTCGAGCAGGTGCTCGGCCGGCCGGCGGGGACGTTCCGCGCGTGGGTGGAAAGCAATCGCGCTGCGTTCGCCTGATCAGCGAGACTGGGCGGATGGACGACGCCGAGCTGGTGCGAGCGATCGAGGACAACGCGGCCGAACTGCTGATGGCGATGGGCGCGGCGGGTGGAGGCGAGCAGCGGGACGACGCCGTCGCACGGTGGACGATCGGTGGGTCGCCCATCGACTACCACAACGCGGTGGTGGCGGCGTCCGACGAGCGAGCGGTCACGGAATCCCTTGCCCTGTTGAAGAAACACGGCGTGCCGGGCACCTGGCACGCCGGACCGTCCATGAAGATCTCTCGCGACGCCATCCTGGCCGACTTCGCCGCGGCAGGCTCGGAGCCGGGGATGGCTGTGCGGATCGACGAGTTGGTCCCAACCAATGTGCCCGGGTTGTCACTCACACGGGTTGGTGATGACGACGCCCTGGCGGTGTGGGAGGCGACGCTCGGCCAGGGCTTCGGGGAGGGCGAGAAGGAAGCTCGGTGGGTCGCGTCGGTCTACCAGAAGCTCGGGTACGACGACCCGTGGCAGCACTACATCGGCTGGCTCGACGGCGTACCCGTCGGCACTGCGACTGTCTTTCTCGGCGCGGGCGTCGCCGGGCTGTACTTCGTGATGACGGTCCCGGAGCTACGCCGCCGCGGGATCGGGGCCGCGATCACGTACGGCGCACTCCGCGACGTGAGCGCGGAGTACGCCGTACTGGGGTCTTCGCCGGCCGGGCGGTCCGTGTACGAGCGCCTCGGGTTCCGTGAGTACTGCACGATCGAGCTCTACGAGTGGGCTCCGACGGGCTGAGGAGCCTCGACAGTCCGGCGCTCGCGGAGCAGCAGCCACGCGTCGAAGAGCATCACGACCGCGGTCAGACCGTGGATACCGAGCGCGGTCGCGGCCGTACCGCCGTGGCTGAGGACCATGATCATGTCCGTGATCGGGATCAGTGCCGTGATCGCCATCAGCACGCCGGTGGCGCGACGCTGACCGAGCGCGAACAGCGCGAGCAGGTTCAGGCCGGTGACGATGTCACGGATCCCCTTCACGCCGAAGTATCCGGCCGCGACACCGGTCGGCCACGGATCGATCCCGAATCCGGCAGCGGCGCCATGCCCGGAGAACAGGAACCACGATCCGAAGGTGAGCGGGAAGATGCCGAGCAGGACGGTCAGGACGGTGGTGAAGCGACGCATCGGGGTCTCCTTGATCTAGCAGCGCTAACTTTCCTAGCAACGCTAACATTGCCGTCGCTAGATTGTCTAGCGGTGCTAGGATCTGGCGTATGCCGACCCAGACACGCCGCGAGCGGGCTCGCGAGGAGCGCCGTACGCTGATCCTCCGCACTGCCCGCGACCTCGCCGAGTCCGAAGGCTGGGACGCCGTCACCACCCGCCGCCTGGCCGAAGCCGTCGACTACAGCCAGCCCGTCCTCTACGGCCACTTCAAGAACATGGACGCGATCGCCGACGCGGTCGCGCTCGAAGGCATCGGGGAGCTGACCGACGTGTTCCGCGCGGCTCGCTCGGGCGCGACGGACGACTCGGCCGGACTGCGCGCGCTGGCGCACGCCTACCTCGACTACGCGGACCAACACCCGGCCGTGTACGAGGCGATGTTCGTCCGCCGGACCGACCTGCAGTTCGGCCGGTCCGAGACGCCTGCCTCACTGATCGACGCCTTCAACGAGATCCGCGCCGCGGTGGAGCCGTTCGCGACCGACGATCCGGAAACGCTCACGGAGGTCTTCTGGAGCTCCCTCCACGGCTTGGCAACCCTGAGCCAGGGCGCTCGCCTGCGCCCCGATCACCGCGAGGCCCGCGTCGACCTCCTGGTCGCCACCTTCAGCTGAGACCGCTCAGCTGTTCCAGTGCAGGATGGCGGGGGAACCACGTTCCCAGCCGAGGGTTGAGAGCGTGGCGGTGTTGAGGACGAAGTGTCGACCCTCGGTCACGTCGAGCTCGAGCCACCGGGCGGTCAGGCCGCGGAGCGCGTGCGAGTGACCGAACACCAGGACATCTCCCGGTACGGCGGCGATGCGCGCGGCGACCCGGTCGAGCCGGGTGGTGAGCTGGGCAGGCGTTTCACCGTTGGGTACCGGGTCGTCCCATACCGTCCAGCCCGGGACGGTCTTGCGGATGTCCGCGGTGGTGATGCCTTCGTAGTCGCCGTAGTTCCACTCGACCAGGTCGTCGTCGACGACGGCGTCGGGATAGCCGGCCAGTTCCGCCGTACGCCGGGCGCGCTGCCGCGGTGAGGTCAGCACCAGGTCGAACGACTCCCCCGCGAGGCGCTCCTTCAGACCCGCCGCGACCCGCTCGCCCTCGGGCGTGAGCGGCAGGTCGGTGACGGACGTGTGCCGGCCCGACCTGCTCCACTCGGTCTCGCCGTGCCGGACCAGGAAGACCCGGTCGTCTCGCTCCTGTGTGGTCACGCTTGCATCCTCGCAGACCGCCGGTCGATGCAGGGTGAACCCTTGACCGTTTGAACGATCCAGGGCAGGGTATCGAAACTGTAAGCGCTTCCACTTTCCCCTCAGGAGGGTTCACCGTGGCATCCGGACCCACCGGTCGGCCGGCGACGATCTACGACGTCGCGGCCCTCGCGAAGCTGTCGATCGCGACGGTTTCGCGTGTCCTGCAAGGGACCGGACCGGTGTCGGCGAAGGCGCGGGCACGGGTGGACCAGGCGGCGCAGGAGCTCAACTACGTACCGTTGCGTGCTGCCCGGAGTCTCGCCGTCCAACGGCACGAGGCGCACGGACTGGTGCTGCCGGACCTGGCCGGTCCGTTCTACGGCGACCTGCTGATGGGATACGAGCGCTGGGCCGGCGAGCACGGCCAGAGCGTGATCATCACGGTCACGCACGGCAACCCGGATCCGCGCCGGACAGTGATGGACCTGGCCGGTCGCGTCGACGGGATCGTTGTCCACGGCAACGCTCTCGAACTGCCCGCGATCGAAGGGCTGCGGAAGGCGGGCGTGCCGCTGGTGCTGATCGCGCATCCGCCGATCCGCGGCTGCGACTCGGTCCGCACCGAGAGTGCGGCGAGCGCCGAGCAACTCACCACCCGTCTGCTCGACCACGGCCGCCACAACCTGCTGTTCGTCGGCGACCCGGCCGGCGGGTACGACGTCGCCGAGCGGCACGCTGGATTCGCCAAGGCACACGCGCTCCGCGGACTGCGAGCGCCTGAGCCCGTCCGGGTCCCACTGACCGAAGAGGCCGGTCGGACCGTCGCCGAACAGTTGCTACGGGCAACCACTCGTCCCGACGGGCTGGTGTGTGCGAACGACGAGCTCGCGCTGGCGGCCCTGACGGTGTTCGTCGCGAACGGGGTCGGCGTACCGGACGACGTCGTGGTGACCGGGTGGGACGACGTGATGGCGGCGCGGTACGTGTCGCCGGGGTTGACGACCGTACGGCAGCCGATGGCCGAACTGGGCCGGGTTGCCGCGCAACGACTGCACGAGCGGGTGACCGGAGAGCGGTCGCGCGCGCGGAACGACGTACTGGCAACAGAAGTGGTGCTGCGGGACAGCTGTGGCACCGACCGGGGGATGCAGAAGGAACTCCGCAGTAATAGATGAGGAGACAACAGATGTTCACCCACAGCATCCGCCGCCGGCTGGTGATCGGCAGCGTTGCACTCACCGCCACGGCGCTGGCACTTGCCGGTTGTGGCCGGTCGAGCGACTCCGGGGACGCCGGTGCGCAGTCCACCACGACGGTCAGCGAAGGTCCCGCGACCGGGAACCTGACCGTCTGGGCGATGGGCACCGAGGGCGAGAACCTGCCCAAGCTGGTGGAGCAGTTCAAACAGGCCAACCCGGGCGTGAACGTGACCGTCACGCCGATCCCGTGGGACGCGGCGCACAGCAAGTTCACCACCGCGATCACCGCGAACACGGTGCCCGACGCCGCGATGGTCGGCACCACGTGGATGGGTGAGTTCGCCGACCTCGGCGCGCTGGACCCGACACCGCAGGGGTTCGACAACTCCGGGTTCTACCCGGGCGCACTGGACACCACGAAGGTCGGCGGCACGCAGTACGGTGTTCCGTGGTACGTCGAGACGCGGCTCGTGTTCTACCGCAAGGATCTCGCCGCGAAGGCCGGTTTCAGCACTCCCCCGACGGACTGGGACGGGCTGAAGGCGATGGCGAAGGCGATGAAGGACAAGGCCGGCGCGAAGTACGGGATCAACCTGCAGCCGGGTGGCACCGGGTCGTGGCAGACCGTGATGCCGTTCGCGTGGTCGGCCGGGGCGAACATCACCGGTGACGACGGGAAGTCGTTCACGTTCGACACGCCGGAGATGCAGGAGGGGCTCAAGTACTACCAGAGCTTCTTCACCGACAAGCTCGCGGGCACGGACCTGCCGCCGAACCAGACCGAGGCGCAGTTCGTGAACGGGCAGGTGCCGATGTTCATCTCCGGTCCGTGGATGGCCGGGTCGGTGGCGAAGGCCGGCGGGGACAAGATCAAGCCGAACATCGGCGTGTTCCAGCTGCCGAAGAACAAGACCGCGACGTCGTTCGTCGGCGGGTCGGACTTCGTGGTGTTCAAGTCGTCGAAGAACAAGGACAGCGCCTGGAAGCTGGTCAAGTGGCTGTCGGACGCGAAGACGCAGGCGTCGTGGTTCAAGATGTCGGCGGACCTGCCGGCCGTGAAGAGCGCGTGGCAGGACCCGAGCATCGCTTCGGATCCGCTGCTGCCGGTCTTCGGTAAGCAGCTCGACGACGCGAAGGCGCCGCCGGCGATCGTCAACTGGGAGCAGATCGCGGCGCAGTTCGACACTGAGGTCGAAAAGATGGCCAAGGCCGGCCAGTCCCCCGCCGACACCGCCAAAGCCATCCAAACCAAAGCCACCCAGATCGGCGCCGGCGGCAGCTGATTCCTATGAGCCAGAAAACGGCACCCGACGAGGCGCTGCGCGTCTCGTCGGGTGGTAGGAGAGAAGGGGGCCGGCGAGCCGGCTCCACCAGCGATCCGGCGCGGATGCGCGGCGCCGGCGCGCCCCGGCGTCGCCTCACCCGTGAGAGCGCAGCGGCGTGGATTCTCGTCCTGCCGTTCGTTCTGTTGTTCCTCGCGTTCACGGCCGGGCCGGTGCTGGGCTCGTTGGGGATGAGTTTCACCGATATCAAGCAGCGGGATCTGCGGACGCCGTTCTCGGTGAACGGGGTCGGGTTCGGGAACTACGTGAAGGCGTTCCAGGACGAGACCTTCCGCAAGGCGGCGTTCAACACGGCGTACTTCGTCGTGATCGGTGTGCCGCTGACGTTGGTGGTCGCGCTGGGGGCGGCCGTGCTGCTGGACCGCGGCGTCAAGCGGTTCCAGGCGTTGTTCAAGGTCGGGTACTACCTGCCCGTGGTGACCTCGATCGTCGCGATCGCGGTGATCTGGCGGTTCGTGCTGGCGCCCGACTCCGGTCTGCTGAACACCGTGCTCGGCTGGGTCGGGATCGACGGGCCCAACTGGCTGGGGTCGAAGACCTGGGCGATGCCGTCGCTGATCGCGATGGCGGTCTGGCGGAACTTCGGCTCCGCGATGATCATCTTCCTGGCCGGCCTGCAGGGCATCCCGCAGTCGGTCGAGGAGGCCGGTCAGATCGACGGTGCGGGCTCCTGGCAACGATTCCGGTACCTGATCCTGCCGTTGCTCAGGCCGACGATCCTGTTCACCAGCGTGACCACCGGTATCGGCTACCTGCAGTTCTTCGAGGAGCCGTTCGTGATGACCCAGGGCGGTCCGCTGAACAGCACGATCTCGGTCTCGATGTACACCTACAACCAGTTCGGCTTCGGCAACTACGGACTGGCCACGGCGATGGCCTACATCCTGTTCGTCGTCATCGCGGTGATCACGTTCATCCAGTTCCGGCTGCTGAGGGAGAAGTGATGCGCCGCACCTGGTGGATCTACCTGATCGGAGTGCTCGGCCTGGTGGCCGTGGCCGCGCCGTTCCTCTGGATGGTGCTCGGCAGCTTCAAGACGCAGGGCGAACTGCTCCGCGTCCCGCCGACGTGGTGGCCGCAGGACGCGACCACGCAGAACTACGACGACCTGTTCAACAAGGCGAACTTCCCGCGCTACTTGGTCAACTCGACCCTGGTCGCGCTGGTCGTGACGGCCGGGAACCTGACGTTCTGCTCGATGATCGGGTACGCGCTGGCCAAGCTCCGGTTCAAGGGCCGCAACGCCCTGTTCGTCGTGGTGATGGCCACGCTGATGATCCCGGGCATGGTCACGTTCGTCCCGCTGTTCGTGCTCGTCACCAACGCCGGGCTGGCGAACAGCTACCCCGGCCTGATCCTGCCGTTCCTGGTCTCGCCGTTCGGCGTGTTCCTGATGCGGCAGTTCTTCCTCGGGCTGCCCGACGACCTGATGGACGCCGGCCGCGTCGACGGCAGCGGTGAGCTGGGCATCTTCGCCCGGATCATGCTGCCGCTGACCAGGCCCGCGCTGGCCACGCTCGGCATCCTCACCTTCCTCGGCTCCTGGAACAACTTCCTCTGGCCGCTGGTGATCGCCCAGACCGAGGACAAGTACACCCTTCCCGTCGCCCTGGCGCTGTACTCGACCGGACAGAACGCGCAGAACTACGGCCTGCTGATGGCCGGCGCGGTCGTGGTCGTCCTTCCGGTGCTGGTGATGTTCCTGGCCTTCCAGCGCCACGTCACCAAGGGCATCGCAATTACCGGACTGAAATAGGAGACCTTTGATGACCGCCTTCATCAGTCGCCGTACCTTACTTGCTTCCACCGGCGCCCTCGCGCTCGCCGGCGCCACCGCACCCGCCTATGGCGGATCACTCTCGCCCGCCCAGACATTGAAAGAGGGTTGGACTCCCAGCCGGTCCGACAAGGCGTTGGTGGGGAGGTGGGCTCGGGACACGTGGCGCAGCTTGGTCGCCATGACCGATGAGCACACCGGACTGCCCGCGGACAACATCGGGGAGTCGGTGACGAACCCGGTGCGGAGCAACTACACGTCCCCCACCAACATCGGCGGCTACCTGTGGAGCACGGTCGTCGCCAAGCACCTCGGGATCATCTCGCCGCAGGAGTCCTTGCGGCGGATCACGCAGACGCTGACGACGATGAAGAACGCCGTACATCACGAGCCGAGCGGGATGTACTTCAACTGGTACGACGAAGCCACCGGCGCGGTCCGGACCGTCGACCCGGACGGCACCAAGCCGATCACGCCGTTCGTGTCGAGTGTCGACAACGCCTGGTTCGCCTGCGCGCTGATGGTCGTCCGGAACGCCGAGCCGCGCGCTCGCGCCCTGGCCGACTCCGTGCTCGGCCGGATGAACTTCAAGTTCTACTACAACCCCGACGCCCGCCCAGGCGGTCTGATGCGCGGCGGATTCTTCGAAACGCCGCCGCCGGACGAGGAGACCGACAAGGGCAATCACGCCGGCGTCGGCCCGGACGTGTACTACCGCAAGTTCCACTACGACACCTGCAACACCGAGGCGCGCATCGCCGGCTACATGGGCTTCGCGCTCGGTCAGGTCCCACACACGCAGTACTTCGCGACGTACCGCACCTTCCCGGACACCTGCGACTGGTCGTGGGTGGAGCAGAAGCCGAAGGGCGTGCACCGGACGTACCTCGGGCTCGACGTCTTCGAAGGCACCTACTCGTACCGCGGTATGCGGATCGTGCCGTCGTGGGGCGGCGACATGTTCGAGTCGCTGATGCCGGACCTGTTCATCCCGGAAGCCACCTGGGCGCCGCGGAGCTGGGGTATCAACCACCCGCTCACGGTCCGCGCGCATATCGAGCACGGTCTCGACGACGCGAAGTACGGCTATTGGGGCTTCTCCCCCGCGTCGAACCCGAAGGGCGGGTACTCCGTCTACGGCGTCGAGGCGCTCGGCATGGATCCGACCGGCTACCCGTCCGACCTCGAGGGCACAAACTACGACGGCGGCTTCGAGGGCTGTCGCGAGGGCACCAGCCCGAACCCGACGTACGGCGACGGCGTCGTCACCCCGCACGCGGCCTTCCTCGCGATGGCGTACGCACCGCGGCAGGCGATCGACAACCTGAGCAAGATCGAGAAGAACCTGCACGCGTACGGCGGCGGCGGTTTCTACGACTCGGTCGCGGTGAAGTCCGGGCTGATCGCGAAGCGGTACCTGTCCCTCGACCAGGCCATGGTGATGGGTGCCATCGGCAACGTGTTCGGCAACGACCTGATCCGGCGCAGCTTCGGCAGCCGGACGGTGGAGAGCCGGATCCGGCCGCTGATCGCGATGGAGAAGTTCGAATCCGGCCTCGAGTAGGAGACTCTTTCATGCAGAACGACGCCCAGAGATCGGCCCAGACCGACTGGGACGAGCGGATCGCGCTCCGCAGTGACGAGGAGCGCGAGTTCGCCTTCCCGGACCTCGATCCGCCCAAGGAGGTCAGCGCGGTCGGCGGTGTCGGTCAGGTGACGATCGACTGGTCGCCGGTCGACGGCGCCGCCGGGTACCTGATCCTGCGCGGCGCCGGCGAGCACGGCCCGCTGGAGCCGGTCGATCATCACAGCCGGGACATCCTGTCGATCCCGGCCCCTCCGTACGTCGACACGACCTGCACGCCCGGCACGCCGTACCGCTATGCGGTGGTGAGCGTGCCGGAGGTGACCGCGACGAACGGACGGGCGAGCGCGATGGCCGGCGCCGTACCGCTGGTTGCTGATGGCACCGTTCCGGCCGTCGAGGTGACGGTGGATGTGGTTGCTGAGGGCACCGAGTTGGCCAAGCCGTGGGTGCCGATGGTCGGCAGCGAACGACTCAGCCAGTTGCTCTGCACGGACCGCACCGGCGGGCACGAGATCGGCGTCGAGCTCGAGGACGCGCTGCGCCGGATGCACGACGAGATCGGCGTACGCACGGTTCGGGCGCATGCGATCTTCCACGACGACACGCACGTGATCACCGAGTCCGGCTACGACTTCTCCGTCGTGGACACGATCTACGACAAGCTGCTCTCGATCGGGCTGCGGCCGGTGGTCGAGCTCGGCTTCATGCCGCGCGAGCTGGCCAGTGATCCGTCGAAGAAGGTCTTCGAGTACGGCGCGATCATCTCGCCGCCGGCGTCGTACCAGGCGTGGCACGACCTGGTGCGCGCGCTGGTGCAGCACCTGGTCGACCGCTACGGCCTCGACGAGGTGCTGACCTGGGACTTCGAGGTGTGGAACGAAGCCAACCTCGAGGTCTTCTGGTCCGGCACCAAGGCCGAGTGGATGCAGCTGTACGACGTATCCGCCGCGGCTGTGAAGTCCGTGGATCCGCGCCTCGCGGTCGGCGGGCCGTCGTCCGCCGCGGCCGGCTGGGTCGACGATCTGCTCGTACACGCAGCGGCGAACGGCTCGCCGGTGGACTTCGTGTCGACGCATACGTACGGTTCGCCGCCGCTCGACGTACGGGCGTCGCTGGAACGGCACGGGTTCGGGGACGCGCGGGTGCTGTGGACCGAATGGGGCGTGACGCCGACGCATTTCAACCCGATCAACGACTCGGTCTTCTCCGGGGTGTTCCTGCTCCGCGGCATGAAGTCGGCCGCCGGGCGGATCGACGCGCTCTCGTACTGGGTCGCGTCGGACCACTTCGAAGAGCTCGGGCGGCCGCCACGGTTGCTGCACGGCGGCTTCGGCCTGCAAACCGTTGGTGGGTTGGCGAAACCGCGCTTCCACGCGATGACGCTGCTGAGCCGGCTCGGCCCGGTCGAGCTCCCCGTCACCCTCGACGGCGACGGCGCAGACAGCCTGGTCGAGGCGTGGGCGTCGCGGGACCGCGACCGGATCGCGGTACTGCTGTGGAATCTCACCCTCGATCAGACGAAGGCGGACGGCGCACCTGAGCTGACCCGCAACATTCGTCTGCAGCTACCGGGCGTCGACCCAGCCTGGGAGGCGACCGCAACCACCCTGGCGATCGGCTCCGGTGACATCGCCGCGGCTGCCGAAGGTCTGCCCGACTGGCCGACGGACGAGGAGCTTGCCGACCTCGCCGTGCGGAGCAAGCTCGTCAGTACTCCACTGGAGTTGCACGACGGAGAGGTCGAACTGTCCCTCCCGATGCCGAGCGCAGTTCTCGTGGAGCTTCGTCCTCGTCGAGGTTGACGGCCTCCTGGATCCACCGCTCCACCCCTGCGATGTGCACCGTCGCCCAGGACCTGGCCACCTCCGGCTCGCGCCCCTCGATCGCGTCGAGGATGGCGCGATGCTCGGCCAGCGTCCGGGCGACGGCGTCGTTCTGCGTCAGCCCCCGCCAGATCCGCGCCCGGTACGTCGGTTGCCGCAGACTGTCGATGATCGAGGCCAGGGCTCGATTGCCGCTCCCCAGCGCCACCACCTTGTGGAACTCGACGTCGCTGGTCAGCAGATCCTCGACCGACGGCTCCGGACCCAGCTCGTCGAGCATCTTGCGCAGCGCGGCAATGTCGTCGTCCGCCATCCGAAGCGCCGCCCGGGCGGCCGCGGCCGGCTCGAGAATCCGCCGTACCTCGAAGAACTCCAGGACCGACGCGTCCTGATGCAGGTCGAGGACGAAACCCATCGTCTCCATCAGCAGCGACGGATCGAGACTGGTCACGAACGTGCCGTCGCCCTGCCGGACCTCGAGCACCCGGATCAGCGCAAGCGCCTTCACCGCTTCGCGTAACGAGTTCCGCGACAGGCCGAGGCGGGCGGCCAGGTCGGCCTCCCGCGGCAGGCGATCGCCGGGCCGCAGTTCCCCGGCCACGATCATCTGCTTGATCCGATCGATGGCTTCGTCGGTGACGCGCATCGCCTCACCTCCTGAATCTGCTGAGACATCCGATGTTCCTGCACGATACATCGGATGTCTAGGGCTGAATGGCCGGTTCAGGTCGTGAATTATGGCTCCGAGGTGTTGACTGCGCCGAATGCTTCCGACTATAGATCGGATGACTAGCACATCCCCTGGAGGTCAGCGATGAAAGCATCACCGGCGCGGACACGCCGCTGGGTCACCGCCGCTCTGTCGGTTCTGGCCCTGACCGCCGTGGCCGCCTGCGGGGGCAACAACGGCAGTAGCGGTAGTAGTTCGGGATCGGCCGACAAGGCAGACCTGACCTGGTCGTTCTGGATTGCCGGCAGCGAGGACCAGGCCGCCTGGCAGAAGGTCGCCGACCAGGCCCACACCGATCACGCCGGGATCACCGTCAAGCTCCAAGGGGCTCCCTGGGACAGCTACTGGTCGAAGATCGGGACCACGCTGGCCGGCGGTAAGGCACCGTGCATCATCGGCATGCAGAGCCTGCGGATGGCGTCGTACGCCAGCGCGATGCTGCCGCTGGACGACCTGATGAAGAAGTACGGCCTGAAGGTCGAGGACTTCGACAAGCCGATCATGGACGGCCTGAAGGCGGACGGGAAGCAGATCGCGATCCCGTACGACTCCGGCCCGATGGTGATCTTCTACAACAAGGACATGTTCAAGGCCGCCGGCGTACCGGACCCGAAGCCGGGCTGGACGATGGACGAGTTCAAGGCTGCCGCGAAGAAGCTGACGGCCGCCGGCAAGACCGGCCTGGTGACGACCCCCGGCGACCTCGGCACGATGTCCTGGGTACGGACGATGACCGGCGCGGAGCCGCTGTCCGACGGCAAGCTCAACCTGACCGACTCGAAGTTCGAGCAGGGCTTCTCGCAGTACGCCGACTTCGTCAAGACCGACAAGATCGCCCCGCAGGTGCCGGGCGGTAACCCGGACTTCGAGACCCAGCAGTTCACCGGCGGCAAGGCGGCGATGCAGCTGAACGGTCCGTGGTCGCTGATCGACACCAAGGGCAAGGTCAAGTTCGACCTCGGGATCGCGCCGATCCCGGCCGGTGCGGACGGATCGAAGACCTACACCGCCGGTTCGGGCTTCGGTATCTCCCGGTCCTGCAAGACGCCCGACGCGGCCTTCCAGGCGATCATGTCGATGACGAGTGAGAAGCCGCTGACCGTGCTGGCGCAGGCCGGCCGCGCGTACCCGGCCCGTACCGTGGCGCACCCGGCCTGGTTCACCGCCGCCGGTATCGACGGCGCGAAGGAGACCATCGACTACGCCTCCGAGAACTCGATCCCGCTGGTGACCTCGAAGAACTGGGTCCAGGTCGCCGACCTGCTCAACCGGTTCGGGACGCAGGCGCTGAACGGCGAGATCCCGCCCGACCAGGCGCTGAAGACCATCCAGGACCAGGCAGGCGCTGGGTCGTAATGGCAACCGACACGACAACCGTCGCTCCCCCGGGCGCACCTTCGGGTGCCGCCCGGGCGGGGCGTCGGCCCGCGTTGCGCCGGGACGGTCGGTACGCGTCGGTCTTCCTGGCGCCGAGCCTCGTCGGGCTGGCCCTGTTCACGTTGTTCCCGACCGCGATGGCGCTGGGCATCAGCCTGTTCGACTGGCCGGTGTTCGGCGATCGCTCGTTCCTCGGCTTCGACAACTACTCGCACCTGCTGCACGACCCGGTGTTCCGCCGGGTGGTGCTCAACACCGTGCTGTTCGTGGTGCTGTACGTCCCGCTGAACGTCGTCGTCTCGCTCGGGCTCGCGGTCTGGCTCGGCCCGCAGATCAGGGGCCGCCAGGTGTTCCGGGTGCTGTTCTTCATCCCGGTGATGACGCCGATGGTCGCCAACGTGATGGTCTGGCGGCTGTTGTTCCAGCCCGGTGGGCTGATCGACGGGGGCCTGCAGAGCTGGTTCGGCATCGACGCGCCGAACTTCCTCGGCTCGTCGAACTGGGCGATGCCGGCGATCGTGGCGATGTCGATCTGGCAGGGGTTCGGGTACAACTTCCTGGTCTTCTCGGCCGCGATCGACCAGGTGCCGCAGTCGCAGCTGGAGTCGGCGCAGATCGACGGTGCCGGGCCGCTGCAGCGGTTCCGCTACATCACCTGGCCGATGATCACCCCGTCGATGTTCTTCGCCACCACCCTGACGCTGATCACCTCGTTCCAGGTGTTCGCGCAGCCGTTCATCCTGACCCAGGGCGGTCCGGGCGTGGCCACCCAGACCATCGTCATGTACGTCTACAACCAGGGCTGGCAGTTCCTCCAGATGGGACTGGCGTCCGCGGCCGGCTGGGTGCTGTTCGTGATCATCATGGGCATCACCGCGATCCAGTTCGTCGGGCAGAAGCGGTGGGTGAACTATGACGTCTGAGACCAACAGCACCGCCCGCAAGGTCCGCAGCGGTGTCTCGCACACCCTGCTGGTCGTCGTGGCGATCGTCTTCCTCGCTCCGTTGGTGTACGCCGTTTCGACGTCGCTGAAGCCCGCCGACGAGGTGTTCACCCCGACGCCGCACCTGTTCGGCTCCGAGATCCGCTGGAAGAACTACGCGGACGCGTTCACGTTCGCGCCGTTCGACCGGTACTTCCTGAACAGCCTGTTCGTCGCGGTCGCGGGCACCCTGGTGGTGGTCGTCGCCTCGAGCATGTCGGCGTACGCCTTCGCGCGGTTGAAATTCAGGGGCCGTGAGCAACTGTTCGTGCTGTTCCTGGGCACGCTGATGGTGCCGCAGGAAGTGCTGATCGTGCCGATGTACTGGCTGATGCAGTCGCTCGGCTGGGTGGACAGCTACTGGGCGCTGATCCTGCCGTGGGCCTTCACCGCGTTCGGCACGTTCCTGCTCAGACAGTTCTTCCTCACCGTGCCGGCCGAGCTCGAGGAAGCGGCCCGGGTGGACGGCTGTGGCCCGTTCCGGTCGTTCCTGCGGATCATGCTGCCGCTGGCGCGGCCGGCCATCGCCGTACTCACCGTCTTCACGTTCATCAGTTTCTGGGGCAGCTTCCTGTGGCCGTTGATCATCATCAACAGCGTCGAGGACAAGGGCACCGTGCCGCTGGGCCTGGCGCAGTTCGTCGGCCAGCAGGGCACGCAATGGAACCTGATGATGGCGGCCTCGATCATGGCGATGATCCCGACCGTTCTTCTTGTCGTGCTGCTGCAGAAGCACCTTGTCCGCGGCCTACTCGTGACCGGTCTGGGCGGCCGCTAATTCTAAGGAGAGTTGTATGACCGACGCGCCTCCCGCGCATTCTGTCGAGAAGTTCCGCGACTGGCGGTTCGGCCTGTTCGTCCACTGGGGCCTGTACTCGCTGCCGGCCCGGCACGAGTGGGTGAAGAACCGCGAACGGCTCACCGACGAGGACTACCAGCCGTACTTCGACCACTTCGAGCCCGACCTGTACGACCCGGTCAAGTGGGCCCGCGCGGCCCGTGGAGCCGGCATGAAGTACGCCGTACTCACGACCAAGCACCACGAGGGCTTCTGCCTGTGGGACTCGGAGGTGTCCGACTACACGGTCGCGCACACGGCCTGGGGCAAGGACAAGGATCTCGTCCGCCAGTTCGTCGACGCCTGCCGGGCCGAGGGGCTCGGGGTCGGGTTCTACCACTCGCTCATCGACTGGCACCACCCGGAGTTCCCGATCGATGTCGTCCACCCGCAGCGGTACGACGAGGAGGCGCAGGCGAAGGCGGCCGGGCGCGACGTCCAGGTGTACGCCGACTACCTGCACGCGCAGACGCGTGAGCTGCTGACGAACTACGGGCCGATCGACATCATGTGGTTCGACTTCTCGTACCCGAACCGGAACCGGGAGGACGGGCTGCCCGGGCCGGGCAACGGCAAGGGGAAGGACGAGTGGCGGTCCGTCGAGCTGATGGCGATGGTCCGGGAGCTGCAGCCGGACATCCTGATCAACGACCGGCTGGACATCCCCGGCGATTTCGTGACGCCGGAGCAGTACCAGCCGGACGGGCCGATGGAGCGCGACGGCGTACCGGTGCTGTGGGAGGCGTGCCAGACGCTGAACGGCAGCTGGGGGTACGACCGGGACAACCTCGACTGGAAGTCACCGGAGACGCTGGTGAAGATGCTGGTCGACTCGGTCTCCAAGGACGGCAACCTGCTGCTCAACGTCGGTCCGACCGGGCGCGGCGAGTTCGACCCGCGGGCGCTGGCGACGCTGGCGTCGATCGGTGAGTGGATGCGGCTGCACGAGCGCTCCATCCGCGGGGCGCGTCCGTCGGAGTACACGCCGCCGACCGATGCTCGCTACACGCAGAAGGGCGACCGCCTCTACCTGCACCTGTTCTCCTGGCCGATGGGCCACGTCCACCTCCCCGGCCTCGGCGGGAAGGTCAAGTACGCCCAACTCCTGAACGACGCCTCCGAGATCAAGCGCGTCCCCAACGACCCCAACCAAACCGCCCAGAACACCCGCATGGGCGGCGTCTCCCCCGACACCCTCACCCTCAAGCTGCCGATTCAGAGGCCGAACGTCGAGGTCCCGGTCATCGAACTGTTCCTAAGCTGACGAACAACCCGCCCGCCCGCCCGCCCGCCCGCCAGCCGGCTACGCCGGCCGGCGGGCGGGTGATGTACAGGCGCGAGGCCTGAGAATCCAGCGCCGCAGGCTGCTTTTCCACCTCGCCCGGCCGGCGGAGCCGGCCGGGCGAGGTGCTAGGACGTGGGGGTCGGACGGCCTGGCTGCTCTCCGCCTCTGGCTTCCAGGTAGCTGTTTTTCGGGACCATGACCTTGCGGCGGAAGAGGCAGACGACGGTGCCGTCCTGTTTGTAGCCCTTGGTTTCTACGTGGACTATGCCGCGGTCGTCCTTCGACTTCGACTCCCATTTGTCCAGGACCACGGTCTCGCCGTAGATGGTGTCGCCGTGGAACGTCGGCGCGACGTGGCGGAGCGACTCGATCTCCAGGTTCGCGATCGCCTTGCCGCTCACGTCGGGTACCGACATGCCGAGCAGGATCGAGTAGATGTAGTTGCCCACCACAACGTTCTTGCCGAACTGGGTGGTCTCTTCGGCGTAGTGCGCGTCCAGGTGCAGCGGATGATGGTTCATCGTCAGCAGGCAGAACAGGTGGTCGTCGTACTCCGTCACCGTCTTGCCGGGCCAGTGCTTGTAGACGGCACCGACCTCGAACTCCTCGTAGCTGCGCCCGAACTGCATCGCGGTTCCTCCTCGGTCCTGGATTCCCCATGCTGCCGGGTCCAGGCGCATCCGGACCGTGGTCTGGCTCTCACCAGCGCGAGAGATACATCACCCGACCAGTCGTGCTCAGTCCTGGGTGGGCTGCTGCACCGTGTGGTCCGGCATCCGCGGGTGGACCTCGCCCTTGAGTGCCAGCTTGGCCAGGTGATTCCGCGCCTCTTCAGCGAACTTGAAGTCGCACAGTACGTCGTACGTCGTCGCCACCACCGCGGTCCGCGAGGTGAAGTCACGCCGGCCGGCGGACTGCGCGTAGCTCAGACCACCGAACACCAGACCGAAGAACGCACCGAGCACCACACCGGTGAGCAGCGCCGCGAGCCAGTTGCCCGTGGTGAACAGCCCCAGCAGCAGACCGACGAACAGACCGAACCACGCGCCGCTGGCCAGACCCGCGGTCAGCGCGCGGCCCCAGGTGAGCCGGCCGGTGATCTTCTCGACCTGGCGCAGGTTGTTGCCGACGATGGTCGTGTGCTCCACCGGGAACTTCTCGTCCGAGAGATAGTCGACAGCTCGCTGCGCCTCCCGGTAGGTGTCGTACGTCCCGATCGTCAGGCCGGTCGGTCTGGGGTCCATCGAGGGCATGCCCTGCGTGGTCATCGTCGTTCCTCTCCACGTGCGTCCACCCCCATCATTGCCGACAGCTGGTTACCGCGTCTTGATAGCCTCGCCGTGATGGCCGGGCGACGGTGGGACATGGGCGCGACACGCCGAGTTGGAGGGTTCTTCGCCCGCCGCGGCGGTGCTGACGGCCGTCCGCCGGACGACGTGGTCACCGGCAAGCTCGAGGGCGCGCTGATCGACTGGGGTCTCTACCGGGACGGCGTGCGCGACCAGCGGGTCAATTCGTACACCGACGCGCTGGCCAGGGCCCGGCGCGGTCAGGGGTTCGTCTGGATCGGCCTGTTCGAGCCGACCGACCACCAGCTCGCCATCATCGGCCACGAGTTCGGTCTGCACCCGCTGGCGCTCGAGGACGCCTCGGAGGCACACCAGCGCCCCAAACTCGAGCGGTACGCCGACACCCTGTTCGCTGTCTTCAAAACAGTCACGTACGTCCCGCACCGGGACCTGACCGCCACCAGTGAGGTGGTGGCGACCGGTGAGGTCATGGTCTTCTGCGGACCCGGATTCGTCGTCACAGTCCGGCACGGTGAACACAGTGAGCTGACCGGACTGCGCCAGGAGCTGGAGAAGGAGCCGAAGAGGCTGGCCACCGGTCCGGGCGCAGTACTGCATGCGATCGCCGACCACGTCGTAGACCGGTACCTGGAGGTCGCGGACGCCGTACAGGCCGACATCGACTCGATCGAGACCGGCATGTTCACACCGCGTGGCTGGCGGAACATCGACAAGGTCTACCAGCTCAAGCGCGAGGTGCTGGAGCTGAAGCGGGCCGTGGCGCCGCTGACCGGGCCGATGCGCGCACTGTCGACCCTGCGGAACCCGCTGATCGCCGACGAGACCAGGAACTACTTCCGCGACGTCGACGATCACCTGCAACGAGTGAAGGAGCAGGTGATCTCGTTCGACGAGCTGCTCAGCTCGATCCTGCAGGCCGGGCTGGCCCAGGTCCAGGTGGCCGAGAACGAGGACATGCGGCGGATCTCGGCCTGGGTGGCCATCCTCGCGGTGCCGACGATGATCGCCGGCATCTACGGCATGAACTTCGACTACATGCCCGAACTGCGGCTGAAGTACGCGTACTTCGTCGTACTCGGCGTGATGGCGTCCGCGTGTTTCGTCCTTTACCGGTTGTTCAAGCGGAACCACTGGCTGTGACCCGGGTGTTCTCTACCGTCTGAAACACGACTTGGCAACCTTTTGCCATGGCCGGGAGTCCTTGCGGATTGGAATGTTCAAACGGTTGTGGACCGATCCGCTGCCTTGATTGAATTCTGCCGTCGCGTTCGGTCAGGAATCGAGCACGTTCTGCGACCAAGGGGAGGGACCAGCTGTGCTTCGAATCCACTTCACGCCGCGGGACCTTGCCCGCGTCACCGTCGCGACCCAGCCGGCGCCGCTGTGGGAGGTGCTGCTCAGCCTCCACATGCTGCAGCACTCGGACGGTCGGCTGATCTTCGAGGACTGGCGCCGTCAGGTGCGGGCCAGGGTCGCACCGGACCAGATGCGGCTGCTGCTGGAGCTGACGCCCTCGAAGGGTTACTCCCCCGATTTCCTGACGCCGGCGGAGTCCGCACCGGATTTCGACTCCGCGCTGGAGCAGACGCTGGCCACACCGCGGCAGCAGCTCCGCAGCCAGCTCGATCTGCTCGCGACGTACCGTCCGGCGTCGCCGTGGACGCGGGAGCTGGCGCAGGGCGGCCGGACGTCGATGCACAAGCTCGGCCGGGCCATCCGGACGTACCACGACGCGGCGATCGCGCCGTACTGGAAGTCGATCGGCACGCATGTGTCCGCGGACCACGCCCATCGTGGGGAGGCGTTGGCCCGTCACGGGGTGGACCGGCTGCTGTCGTCGCTGCATCCGCGGGTCCGGTGGGTGGCACCGGTCCTGCAGGTGCTGGACATGAACGACCGCGATCTGTATCTCGATGGCAGGGGAATCGAGTTGCAGCCGTCGGCGTTCTGCTGGCAGGTACCGACGAAGCTGCGGGACCCGGACCTCAAACCGATCCTGGTGTACCCGATCCAGCACGCGCCGGGGATCCTGCGGCAGGCGTCGGCGGAACCTGCGCTCTCGAGTGATCCGCTGAGCTCACTGCTCGGCTCGACCCGCGCGGCCGCGCTGGAGGCGACCGTCAGCGGCTGTACGACGACGGAGCTGGCGAAACGCTGCAACATCTCCCCGGCCGCCGCCAGCCACCAGGCGACGGTACTGCGGGAGGCCGGCCTGATCACCACCCGCCGGGCCGGCGCGTCGGTGCGCCACGAAATCACCCAGCTCGGCATCTGGCTGCTGTCCGGCTACGGCTCCGGCCACACCCGTCCGCCGGCGCAGGCACCCGTCTAGCCCCCCACTCCCCTGCCCCGCCACACGCTGGGCCGACCGGCACCGCCCCGCCTGTCGACCCAGCGTGCCGGCCGGTTCGTCAGAGCTTGTAGTCCTCAAGCAGGCGACGGCCGATGATCATGCGCTGGATGTCGGCCGTGCCTTCGCCGATCAGGAGCATCGGCGCCTCGCGGTAGAGACGCTCGATCTCGTACTCCTTGGAGAACCCGTACCCGCCGTGGATGCGGAACGAGTCCTCCACCACCTGCGAGCAGTACTCACTGGCCAGGTACTTCGCCACGCCGGCCTCGAAGTCGTTGCGGGAGCCGCTGTCCTTCTTCCGGGCCGCCTTCACCATCAGCTCGTGCGCCGCCTCGACCTTGACCGCCATGTCGGCCAGCCGGAACAGCACCGCCTGGTGCTCGGCGATCTTCTTGCCGAACGTCTCCCGCTGCTGCGCGTACGAGATGCCCAGCTCGAACGCCCGCCGCGCGACACCGCACCCGCGCGCCGCGACGTTCACCCGGCCGACCTCGACGCCGTCCATCATCTGGTAGAAACCCTTGCCCGGGACGCCGCCGAGGATCTGGGCGCCGTCGATCCGGTAGCCGTCGAACACCAGCTCGGTGGTGTCGACGCCCTTGTAGCCCATCTTCTCGATCTTGCCGGGAATCGTGAGGCCCTTGTCGACCTCGCCGAACCCGGGCTCCTTCTCGACCAGGAACGTGGTCATGTTCTTGTAGACCGAGTCCTGTCCCTCGTCGGTCTTCACGAGGACGGCGACCAGGTTCGACGAGCCGCCGTTGGTCAGCCACATCTTCTGCCCGTTGACGACGTAGCTCTCGCCGTCCTTGACAGCCTTGGTCTTGATCGCGGCGACGTCGGAACCGCAGCCCGGCTCGGACATCGAGAACGCGCCGCGGACCTCACCGGTCGCCATCCGGGGCAGGTACTTCTGCTTCTGCTCGTCGGTGCCGTGCTGGAGCAGCATGTACGCGACGATGAAATGCGTGTTGATGATGCCGGAGACGCTCATCCAGCCGCGGGCGATCTCCTCGACACACAGCGCGTAGGTGAGCAGCGATTCGCCCAGGCCGCCGTACTCCTCGGGGATCATCAGGCCGAACAGGCCGAGTTCCTTGAGGCCCTCGACGATCTCGGTCGGGTACTCGTCGCGGTGCTCGAGCTCGGTGGCGACCGGAAGGATCTCCGCCTCGACGAACGCGCGCACCGTCTTCAGGATCTCCTCCTGGATGTCGGTCAGCCCGTCGGTCTGCTGCAGCCTGCTCATCCTCGGCTCCTTCGGTCGGCTTACCCGCGAGTATCTCGGCTTTCAGCATCCCGGTAGGAGGGTGACACCCGCTGTGACATCGACCACCTGACGGAGGTCGCGTGGCTCACTCGTCGTTGTTGTTGTGGTCCTGGCGCGGCAGTGCCTGGCCGATCGTCTGGAACAGCGCGGCGATCTGCGGCGTCGCCTGCCAGCGGTGGTGCTGCTGTGCCTCGAACAGACGCTGCCGGGCGGCGTAGAAGTTCCGCGCCGCCGAGCCCAGGTCGCCATGGTCGAGCGCCTCGGCAGCCCGGTCCAGCTGCTGCGCGGCGTCGCGTGGCGCCTTGCTGCGGCTGCCCTGCTGCGTCGCGCGGACCTGTGCGGCCAGCGTCCTCAGGTTCTGCACCAGGGCAGCCTGCGGGTTCTGCGGGGTCTCCTTGGTCGGAGTCGGCTTGGGCGTGGGCTTCTTCGACGGAGTCTTCGAAGGCGTCGGCTTCGGTGTCGCCTTGGGAGCGCTGGTCGCCTTCACCACCGGCGCAGACGGCGTACCGCCAGCCTGGGCCGGCGGATCGGTCGTCACACCGGACCGGAGCAGTAGAGCGCCTACCACGCCGGCTACGACGACAGCAGCCGCTACACCGATCTTTGCCAGTGGGAGTGCACGTCGCGGCGCCCGGTGCCCGCTGCTGGTCTCCGCGTCGTCCTCTTCCCACTTCCCGACGCCAAGGACCTCCGCGGCGGCGGCAGGTGGGGTGAAAGCCAGCACCTGGGTCTGGCTGGCCGGTGTGAGGAGTGCGGCCACGTCAGCGGACGACGACGGGCGGTCTGCCGGGTTCTTCGCCAGCAGGTGCGTGACGAGGTTCGACAGCTCCGGCGGTACGTCGGTGCGCGTGATCGGCGGCGGCGGTACGTCGAGGTGTTGGCGCATCACCACGTCGACGGTCGGACCCGTGAACGGCGGCGTACCGGTCAGGAGCTCGTGCAGGACGCAGCCGAACGAGTACCAGTCACTCGCGGGCGTGGCCGGTTCGCCACGGACCTGCTCCGGCGACACGTACGACGCCGTACCGAGCAGAACGCCCAGTCCGGTCGTCTCGTTGCCGGCCCGCTTGGCGATGCCGAAGTCCGTCATCTTGAGCGTGCCGTCAGGGGCCAGCAGCAGGTTGCCGGGCTTCACGTCGCGGTGGACGATCCCGGCCTCATGTGCGGCGTCCAGCGCGCGGGCGCCCTGGATGGCGATGTCCGTGACCAGCTCGGCCGCCGGGAGGCCCGCAGTACGCATGAGCTTCTGGAGGTCGGGGCCCTGGACGAGTTCCATCACCAGGAAGACATGGTCGCCAGCAGCGCCGACGTCGTACGTCGCGACGACGTTCGGATGGGTCAGCCGGGCTGCGGCCTGCGCCTCCGCCTGGAACCGCTGGACCGCGTCCATGGGGTCGCCGTCGAGACTCCTGAGGAGTTTGACCGCTACCTGCCGGGCGAGGACGGTGTCCTCGGCCTGCCACACCTCACCTGCACCGCCCCTGCCGAGCAGGGACACCAACCGGTACCGACCTGCCAGTACCTCGCCGTTCACAAACCACACCTTCCGCAGTGGACCGCAACACCTTAGGCGGGATGCAGCCGAGGATCGAGTCCGCGGTGGAATCCTTCAGAAAGCCTTCCGGAACCTCTGCAGACTGCGATCGGAGTACTACGGTGTGTCGCATGAAGCGATCGATTCCCGCCCTGATCGCGGCCACCCTCGTCGCCGCGACGCTGACCACCGGTACTGCGTCCGCCGCCCCGGCGCACCGCCCGAAACCCGTCGTCAAATGCGAGTTCACGCCGACGCCCGAGAATCCGGCCGCCAAGCCGGTGCGGATCCCGTCCGCGACCGCGCGGGCGAAGGGCACGGTCGACGTGTTCTTCCTGACGAACTACGGCCCGTTCGTCGTCCGGATGGACCGCGCCAACGCACCGTGCGGGGTGCACAACTTCGTCCATCTGGTGCAGAGCCGGTTCTACGACTCGACGCAGTGCTTCCGGCTGACGAACTCGGCCCGGCTCGGCGTACTGCAGTGCGGCGACATCTACCGCCAGGAAGAGGGCGGACCGGGGTACAAGTTCCCTGACGAGGTGACCGGCAAGGAGACCTACCCGCGCGGCACCGTTGCCTACGGCAACCAGGGTCCGGGCACCAACGGCAGCGAGTTCTTCGTCGTCCACTCGTTCGCGAACATCGCGCCGAACTACACCGTCCTCGGCCACGTCATCGCCGGTATGTCCACCTTCGACCGGATGGTCGCCGCCGGTATCGCCGACCCCGACCAGGACGGCCCGCCGGTGAAGCCGATCCGCATCTACAAGGTCTGGAGCTTCTGAGGGGAGGGTAATTCCCCACCTCCCGGCCTTACCGTGGCGACGTGGGCACCCGCGGACGACCGAGACATCCCGACGTACTGACACCTGCCGAGTGGCGGGTGGTGCACCTGGTGCGGCACGGCCTGTCGAACCGCGAGATCGCACAACGCCGCGGAGTCAGCGTCGACGCGGTCAAGTTCCACGTCGCGAACGCCTTGCTGAAGCTCGGCCTGGATCGCCGGGCCGAGCTTCGCACCTGGCGCGGCGTGCCCGCGGACAGCGCGCTACGAGGACAAGGAGCCCAGGCCATGGAGCTAGGTGACATCGGACAGATCGCCCGCCCGGTCAGCGATATCGCGACCGCGGTCGACTTCTACGGGAAGGTGCTGGGCCTCCCGCACCTCTACACGTTCGGCGATCTCGCCTTCTTCGACTGCGGCGGCACGCGGTTGTTCCTGAGCGCCACCGACGAGCCGGCCGAGCCTTCGATCCTGTACTTCCGCGTCGACGACATCCAGACGGCGTACGACGAACTCCGCGCCCGCGGGGTGGAATTCGAGCAGGCGCCGCACCTCATCCACAAGCACGACGACGGCGTCGAGGAATGGATGGCGTTCTTCCCCGACCCGGACGGTCACCTGCTGGCGATCATGGCCCAGGTCGGGCCTTAGTCCGCCGGCGGTTGCCAGATGTCGGTGCGGGTCAGGCCGGCGGCGCGGCCCTTGGCGGAGATGACCAGTGCCATCTTGCGGGACGCCTCGTCGATCATCTCGTCGCCGAGCATGACCGCACCGCGGGCGCCACCGGCCGCCGAGGTGTAGTGGTCGTAGGCGTCGAGGATGTTCTCGGCGTGGTCGTAGTCGTCCTGGCGGGGCGAGTAGACCTCGTTCGCGGCGGCGATCTGGTCGGGGTGCAGGACCCACTTGCCGTCGAAGCCGAGCGCGGCCGAGCGGCCCGCGACGCGGCGGAAGTCGTCGACGTCCTTGATCTGCAGGTACGGGCCGTCGATCGCCTGCTTCCCGTGCGCCCGCGCGGCCATCAGGATCTGCATCAGGATGTAGTGGTACGCGTCGCCGACGTCGTACCCGGGCGGCTGCTCGCCGACCACCAGCGACTTCATGTTGATCGACGCCATGAAATCGGCCGGACCGAAGATGATCGTCTCGACCCGCAGCGAGGCCTGCGCGATCGCGTTCACGTTGGTCAGGCCGAGGGCGTTCTCGATCTGCGCCTCGATGCCGATCCGGCCCGGCTCGTACCCGTGCACCTTCTCCAGTTGGGTGAGCAGCAGGTCGAGTGCGACCACCTGCTCGGCGGTCTGCACCTTCGGCAGCATGATGCAGTCCAGGTTCGCCCCGGCGCCGGCGACGACCTCGATCACGTCGGCGTACGTCCACTCGGTGGTCCAGTCGTTCACCCGGACGACGCGGAGCTTCGTACCCCAGCCGCCCTCGTTCAGCGCGGCGACGATGTTCTTCCGGGCGTCGGCCTTCGCGATCGGCGCGACCGAGTCCTCGAGGTCCAGGAACACCTGGTCCGCGTCCAGCCCCTTCGCCTTGGCCAGGAACCGCGGGTTCGACCCCGGGGTGGCCAGACAAGACCGCCGACTGCGCAAAACCTGTTCCGACATGTGACCTCCACTCGGTTACCCACCGGTCACCGGCAGCGTACGGCGAAACGCACGCGACCTGCCCGGTGACATCGCTCACTGTGACACTCTTGGCCCGTGGAGATCGACGACGCTGTGACGGAGATCGCCGGCGTGATGAAGAAGGCCGGCCTCGTCTGGCTGTCCTGGAACGGCGGACGCCCGGCCCCGGCATGGTTCGCGACCGTCGACGGGCAGTACGTCGTACTCGCTGACGCCCGCGACAGCGCCGAGCAGCCGCTTCCCGGACTCGCCACGGCGGGCGCGGCACAGGTCGTCGTACCGGCCAAACCGGCAACCAACCGGCTGGCCAGCTGGACGGCGACGGTACGGCGGCTGGAGCCCGGGACCGACGAGTGGACGGCAGCCGCCCAGGTACTGCGGACCGAGCGCCTCAACGCGGCCGGACTGGACACGCAGCTCGACCGCTGGCAGACCGAGGCCGACATCCTCGTCCTGGAGCCGACCGGCGAGATCACCGAGACACCGGGACGCTACGACGCCACTCCGCGCGCCGAGGCCCCGATCCCGACCGGTGCGACCACGCGAGGCAAGGCACCCATCACCCTGCACCGCGCGATCCGCCGCCGCCCCAAGCTGAGCTGACTACAGCCAACCGCGATCGCGCGCGTGCCAGCCGAGCTGCAGGCGCGAGCGGGAGTGCGTCTGCTCCATCAGCTGCTGCACGCGGCGCGCCACGGTACGGCGACTGATCCCGAGCCGAGCACCGGCCGCGTCGTCGGTCAGTCCAGCGACCAGGAGTGACAGTAGGTGCCTGTCCTCGGCGGACATCGCCTCCTCGGCCTCCAGACTGTTCGACTCGGTCACCGAGAGCGGGCTGGCCCGATGCCACACGGTCTCGAACAGTGCGACGAGTGCGTCGAGCAGACTGCACGGATGGACGAGCAGAGCCGCGTCCTGCGCCGGCGTAGCCCAGTCCAACGGAAGCAACGCGAGCTCCCGGTCCGCTACGGCGAGCTTGGTCGGCAGGAGGTCCGCGATGCGTGCCTGCTCCCCCGCCCGGACGTGACTGACCGCGCTGGCCGCGAGTACGGCATCTCCGAGCGCTGAGCTGTCGTAGACCACCCGATACGCCACACCAGCGCCCTGCCGCGCCAGCTGCGTGCTGTTCACCTCGGCCGACGCGACGTACGGCGGGGCGACCAGCTCACGCATCTCGACCCGAGCCGTCCGCTGCACACGGTCGAACGCCATACCGACGGCAGTCTCCCCGGTGACGATCTCGATGAGCTCCTCGGTCCGCCGGGCACCGCCCTGCCTGGTCGCCTCGGCAGCCAGCCGGTACGCCGCCTTACGGATCCGCTCGAACTCCTCCTCCTGCCGCTGCACGAGCTGCTCCACGGCAAGCTCCGGCGGCACGGGGACGATCAGCTCGCCCGGCGCCGGCGTACGGTGCACGAACCCTTCGGCCTGCAGTACGTCGACCGCTCGCTGCACCTCCTCCACCGGCCGGCCGAGCCGCGCGGCCAGATCCGCCAGTGACGCAGCGCCCCACCGGATCAGGTCCAGGTACGCGGCCTCGTTCTCGGCTCCGAGCCCGGTCGATCCCTGCATGTCAGTCCCCACTTCGCCGTCGCCCGAGGTAAGAAGTCTACGAAGCGTCCTCAGCTGAGACTCCGGCTCCGCGGGTTAGCCTTCGGACATGACCGGATCACCGTCGCGCGTGTACGTCGCCCGGTTGGCGGGATTGCCGGTGTACGACCCGAACGGGGACCAGGTCGGCAAGGTCCGCGACGTGGTCGCCATGATGCGCCAGGGCAACCAGCCGCCCCGGGTGCTCGGCTTGGTCGTCGAGGTGTTCACCCGGCGCCGCATCTTCCTGCCGATGACCCGGGTCACCTCTGTCGACGTCGGCCACGTGGTCACGACCGGTCTGCTCAACATGCGGCGTTTCGAGCAGCGCCCGACCGAAGTACTCGTGCTGGGCGAGCTGCTGGACCGCACTGTCACGATCACGGACACGGGTACGTCCGCAGTGGTGTTCGACATGGCGATGGAGCAGTGGCGGACCAGGGACTGGGTGCTGACCAAGGTGGCGGTCCGGGAGGGCTCGAGACGGTTCCGGCGGCGCGGACAGACGCATGTGCTCGACTGGAGCGACGTGACCGGGTTCACCCAGGACGAGGAGGGTCAGGGCGCCACACACATCCTGGCCGCGTTCGAGTCGATGCGTGCCGCGGACCTGGCCGGCGTACTGCATGATCTGTCGCCCAAGCGCCGCAAGGAGATAGCAGTCGCACTGGACGACGAGCGACTGGCCGATGTGCTCGAGGAGCTGCCGGAGGATATCCAGGTCGAGATCCTCGCCGGTCTGGACACCGAGCGGGCCGCCGACGTACTGGAGGAGATGTCCCCGGACGACGCGGCCGACCTGATCGCCGAGCTGCCGACGGACACAGCCGAGCGCCTGCTGACGCTGATGGAGCCGGAAGAGGCAGAGGACGTACGGCGGCTGCTGACGTACGAGGAGCACACTGCCGGCGGTCTGATGACGTCCGAGCCGGTCATCCTGCCGGTGGACGCCACGGTGGCCGATGCGCTGGCCCAGGTACGCAATGCCGATCTCAGTCCGGCACTCGCCGCGATGATCTACGTCTGCCGTCCGCCGCTGGAGACGCCGACCGGACGGTTCATCGGGATCGGCCACATCCAGCGGCTGTTGCGCGAGCGACCGTCCGAGCTGGTGTCCGCCGTACTGGACACGGACCTGGACGGGCTGCGGCCGGACGACAGTCTGCAGACGGTCAGCAAGTACCTGGCGACGTACAACCTGGTCGCGGCGCCCGTGCTCGACGACGACGGCAGACTGCTCGGTGCGGTGACCGTTGACGACGTACTGGATCACCTGCTGCCGGAGGACTGGCGGGAACACGATCACACGGAGCACCCGGCCCAGGAGGGGGACCACGATGCCTCGTGACGACCGCAAGACCGACGATCGTCGCCAGCGCGGCAGCAGCAGCGCGGCCGAGGAACGCCGGCTGATGCGCAGCACCAACCGGCTGGACATCCCGCGCGAGCTGCGCCGGACGATCGCACTGCGCTCGGCGTACGACGCGGACGCGTTCGGGCGGCTGTCCGAGCGGATCGCGCGCTTCCTCGGCACCGGGCAGTTCCTGGTCTACATGACCGCGACGATCCTGTTCTGGGTCGGCTGGAACATCTTCGCGCCGGAGAGCCTGCGCTTCGACCAGTACCCGTTCATCTTCCTCACCCTGGCGCTCAGCCTGCAGGCGTCGTACGCCGCTCCGCTGATCCTGCTCGCGCAGAACCGGCAGGAGGCCCGCGACCGGGTGCAGTACGAGCGCGACCGCGACGTCGACGCCCGGACCCGTGCGGACATGGAGTTCCTGGCCCGCGAGATGGCGTCGCTGCGGATGGCCGTCGGCGAGGTCGCGACCCGCGACTTCCTCCGCTCCGAGCTGCGCTCGCTGCTCGCCGACCTGGACCTGAAGAGCCGCGAGGACGACCGGGTTTGACCCCGAGCTACCCTCACTATCAGGTGAGGAAAAGGACGTGGGATGAAGACTCGATTTGCGCCTGACCGAGGGCTTTCCAGCCGGATGCTGATCACCAGTTTCCTGCTCGGTCTGCTGTACGTCGGTTTCGTCGCACTGCTGATCGCGCTGACGAAGAGCGCCGTGCTGGCGGTCGTCATCGCGGGCGGTGCGCTGTTCGTGCAGTACTGGTTCTCCGACAAGATCGCGTTGTACGCGATGCACGGGCGGATCGTCACGCCGGAGCAGGCTCCCGAGCTGCACGGCACGATCGACCGGCTGTGCGCGCTGGCCGACATGCCGAAGCCGCGGGTCGCGATCGCCGACGTCGACCTGCCGAACGCGTTCGCGACCGGCCGCAACCCGAAGAACGCGGTGGTCTGCGTGACCACCGGCATCATGCGCCGCCTGGACCAGGACGAGCTCGAGGGCGTGCTGTCGCACGAGCTGTCCCACGTCGCACACCGCGACGTCGCCGTGATGACGATCGCGTCGTTCCTCGGCGTACTGGCCGGCCTCATCACCCGCTTCGGGCTGTACGGCGGACTGGGCCGCAACCGTGACCAGAACACCGCGGTCATCGTGCTCACGATCATCGCGGTATCGATCGCCGTGTACGCGATCTCGTTCCTGCTGACCCGCGCGCTCTCGCGGTACCGCGAACTGGCGGCCGACCGTGCCGGCGCGATGCTGACCGGCAGACCGTCCGCACTCGCGTCCGCGTTGACGAAGATCAGCGGGGATATCGCGCGGATACCGTCGCGCGACCTGCGCCAGGCGGAGGCGTTCAACGCGTTCTTCTTCGCCCCGGCGATCTCCGGCAAGGCCGGCGCCAGCCTGTCGTCGCTGTTCTCGACCCACCCGTCGCTCGAGAAGCGCCTCGACCGCCTCGGTGTGCTGTCCCGCGAGCTGGGCGAGCAAGCTTAGGCACATGGGTCTTCTCGATATCTTGCTCGGCCGGAGCAAAGCCGTCCCGCCGAACCTCGACCAGCTGTTCTCCGTTCCGTCGGCCGCAATCACCTTGGAGACCGCGGCCGGCTACCGTCCGACCGGCAGTGGCTCGGTCTGCTTCAAGGCAGCCGAAGGCGGCGGGTTCTCCACGCTGCGCGACGAGGTCGACAAGCTGCTCGCGCTCGACAACGGCAAGTTCACCAGCACGACGGACTCGTACGGCTTCACCTGGCTGGTCCGGCAGACGGCTCCCGACGACCTGGAGACCCTGGTCACCGACCTGCACGCCGTCAACTCGTCACTCGTGGACGCCGGCTTCGGCTCTTCGCTGCTGTGCACGTTGGTCGCGTTCAGCAACGGGACACAGTCGGTCGGCCTGGTGTACCTGTACAAACGCGGCACCTGGTACCCGTTCGTCCCGGCCGGCACCGACCGCCGCGACAACGCCACCGAACTCCAGATCAAGTCCGTCATCGGCGCCGACCTCAACTTCGAGCCGGACCTCTCCCGCTGGTTCCCGATCTACGGCGCACCCGGCCTGTGAACTAAGGGTTACCTTGCCGGGCCTACGTCACATGGACCGTGGTCGGTCGGTTGTGGGTGAGCACGTAGCCTTGGGGCATGGCTCCCACTGCTGATCAGGTGACCGCGGCGCTCGGTGGCGTGCTGGATCCGGAGATCAAGAAACCGATCACGGACCTGGGCATGGTCGAGTCCGTCGTCGTCCGTGAGGACGGCGTGGTCGCCGTACGCATTCTGCTGACCGTCGCCGGCTGTCCGATGAAGGACACGCTGCGCCGCGACATCACCGCCGCGGTGGGCAAACTCGACGGCGTCGCCGGGGTCGAGATCGACCTGGGTGTGATGTCGGCTGAGCAGCGGGCGGCTCTGCAGACGCAACTGCGCGGTGGTGTGGCCGAGAAGGAGATCCCGTTCTCGCGGCCCGACTCGCTGACCAAGGTGTTCGCGATCGCGTCCGGCAAGGGCGGCGTCGGCAAGTCGTCGGTGACGGTCAACCTGGCGGTCGCGATGGCGCGGCAGGGCCTGTCGGTCGGCGTACTGGACGCGGACATCTACGGGCACTCGGTGCCGGCGATGCTCGGCGTCGCGGACGAGCGGCCGACCGCGGTGGACGACATGATCATGCCGGTGCCCGCACACGGCGTGAAGGTGATCTCGATCGGCATGCTGAAGCCGAAGCGCGATCAGGTGGTCGCGTGGCGCGGTCCGATCCTGGACCGGGCGCTCGTGCAGATGCTGGCCGACGTGTACTGGGGCGACCTCGACGTACTGCTTCTGGACCTCCCGCCCGGCACCGGTGACATCGCGATCTCGGTCGGCCAGCGGCTGACCAGCGCCGAGGTCATCGTGGTGACGACGCCGCAGGAAGCTGCCGCGGAGGTCGCCGAGCGCGCCGGGACGATGGCGCAGATGGTCCACCAGCGGGTCGCCGGCGTGGTCGAGAACATGTCGTACCTGCCCTGCCCGCACTGCGGTCCTGAGCACCGCATCGAGATCTTCGGCTCCGGCGGCGGTACCCGCGTCGCCGAGACGCTGTCGGCCCGGCTCGGGTACAACATCCCGCTCCTCGGCGAGATCCCGCTGGACGAGCGCCTCCGCGCCGGCGGCGACCTCGGCCAGCCGCTCGTCGCGGCCGACCCCGAGACCGCGGCCGCCCAGGTCCTCGACAAGATCGCCGGCACCCTCGGCGGCAAGCCCCGCGGGTTGCTCGGCCGTCAGCTGGGCCTCTCCCCCGCGGGACGATAGCCCGCGCGGTAATTCCGGCTGAAGGTGGCCGTCGGTTGGTGTTGACTTGGCCGGGTGCCGATTCCTGCTGAGCATCCGGTCCTGACCGACGGGGTGGTGACGCTTCGCGCGCCCCGACTCGACGACATCGAAGGCCAGGCCGAGCGCAACGCCGAAGGCGGCCGGTACCGCACGGCCGAGCACGCCCGGCGCTGGATCACCTTCGGCATCACCGACGCATGGAAGCAACGCGAGCGGCTGATGTTCGTGGTCGAGTACCAGGGCCGGTACGCCGGAACCGTCGCCCTGGAGCCCGATGTGGACGACAACGCCCGTGTGCACTACGGCCTCTCGGCGTGGGCTCGCGGTGCCGGGGTGATGAGCCGCGCGGTGCGGCTGATCCTGGAATTCGGCTTCACCACCTGCGGTTTCCACGTGATCCGCTGGTGGGCCCGGGTCGGGAACTGGCCGTCGCGGCGGGTCGCGTGGGCCACTGGATTCCGGCTGGGTGAGACGATCCCGGACATGGCGGAAGAAGGCGGCGAGCGGGTCGACGCGTGGACCGGGTGGATCGGGCCGGACGACAAGCGGGCGCCGCGGTACCCGTGGTTCGAGCACCCGATCCTGGAGACGCCGCGGTTGCGCCTGCGGACGTGGCGCGAGGACGAGATCCCGCGGATCACGACGGCCCGGACCAACCAGACGACCGCGCACTTCCTGCCGTTCATCCCGCAGCCGTTCACGGCGGAGGACGCCCGCTTCTGGCTGAAGGACATGGCCGAGCAGGCCGCCGCCGGACGGCGGTTCAACTGGTGCGTCGCGGATGCCGAGACCGACCAGGGGCTGGGGAATCTCACCATGTTCGGCATCCATCACGGCGAGGTCCGCGATGCCGAGCTCGGCTATTGGATGCACCCCGACGCGCAGGGCCGTGGCGTGATGGCCGAGGCGATCCAGCGAGTCGCCCAGTGGTACTTCGACGACGAGGGCTTCGGCGGCCGCCGGCTCTTCATCCGTACGGCGGGCACCAACACCTCAGCCCGCCGTACCGCCGAGAAGGCCGGCTTCCGCCACGTCGGCACCGAACGCGCCGCCTTCCACATCTCCAGCCACGTTGACGACAAGGTCACCTACGACCTTCTCGCCACCGACTACTTGTAACCGCGGAAGAAGGTCCGGATGTCGCCGACGAGCAGCTCCGGCACCTCCATCGCCGGGAAGTGACCGCCTGCGTCGTACTCGTTCCATGAGGTGTACATGCCGTACGGGTCGACCTCGCGCCGGACCGACATGTCGGTGGCGAACACCGCCACGGCGACCGGCGGCGGAGTCGGGGCCTCCCAGCCCTCGGCCGGCTCCGCCGACTTGGTGGCGAACTCGCGGTAGGCCTGCATACCTTCGTACACCGAGTGGGCAGCCGACGCCCCGCCCTCGGTGAACCAGTAGATGCTCACGTTCGTCAGCAACTGATCGAGATCGACGGCGTCCTCCGGCAGCTCACGGTCAGCGTCCGTCCACTCCTTGAACTTCTCCACGATCCACGCGAGCTGAGCCACCGGCGAGTCCGTGAGTCCATAGGCGAGGGTCTGCGGACGTGTCGCCTGGATCGACAGATAGCCGATGCCGTCCTCGCGCCACGCATTGAACCGCTCGGCCCGCTCGCGCTGGCTTCCCTCGAGCCCGTCCAGCGACAGCTCCGGACCGAACGGGAACGGCGCCGGACCGTTGATGTGCGCGGCGATCACGCGATCGGCCGCGACCATGCCGAGCATCCCGACGACACCGGAGCCGACATCGGTGCCTTGGGCAAGGAACCGGTCGTACCCGAGCCGGGTCATGATCTCGGCGAACGCGCTTGCGACCCGGAACAGGTTGCCCCAACCGGGCTCGGCAACCGGCGAGAAGCCGTAACCGGGGATCGACGGCAGCACCAGATGTACGGCGTCCTCCGCCTTACCGCCGTGGGCCACGGGGTCGGTCAGCGGGCCGATGACTTGTAGGAACTCGGTGAACGAGCTCGGCCAGCCGTGGACCATCAGCATCGGCCGGGCAGCCGGCTCGTTCGACCGGATGTGGACGAAGTGGATCGGCTGGCCGTCGACCTCGGTGACGAACTGCGGCAGCTCGTTCAGCTCGGCCTCGGCCCTACGCCAGTCGTAGGTGTTCTGCCAGTACTCCGCGATCCGCCGCAAGTAGCTGGTCGGGACTCCGCGGGTCCAGCCGAGACCGGGGAGCTCCCGCGGCCACCGGGTGTTCGCGAGCCGTGCGTGCAGGTCGTCGAGCTCGGCCTGCGGAACCTCGATGCGGAAGGGGTGAATCTCGTTGGTCGTCATGAGTACGACACTAGGAACGATTGCGGAAAGGACGGTTCCGCGTTCGAGAGGATGCTGAAGATATGTTGGAAACCTCGGCGCGATTGCTGCGACTGCTCTCCTTGCTGCAGCTGCATCGGCACTGGAGCGGCCCGGAGCTGGCCACGCGACTGGGTGTGACGACGCGGACTGTACGCAACGACGTCGAACGCCTGCGATCCCTCGGCTACCCGGTCGACGCGACTCCCGGAGTCGCCGGCGGCTATCGGCTGGGCGCCGGTGCCGCACTGCCTCCACTGCTGCTCGACGACGAGGAGGCCGTGGCTGTGGCGGTCGGCCTGCGGACAGCAGCCAGCGGCTCGGTCGCGGGCATGGAAGAGACGTCCGTACGGGCGTTGGCCAAGCTGGAGCAGGTGCTGCCGTCCCGGTTACGGCGTCGAGTCAACACGCTGCACAGCTACACCGTGCCAGTGCCGGGTTCAGGTCCGGTGGTGGATCCGTCGGTGCTGGCGACGTTGGCGGCCGTCTGCCGCGACCACGAGCGACTGCGCTTCGACTACAACTCACATTCGGGTACGTCGTCGGTCCGGGAGGTCGAGCCGTACCGCCTCGCCTACCTGCGGGGACGCTGGTACCTGGTCGCCTTCGATCTGCACCGCGCCGACTGGCGGACGTTCCGGGTCGACCGACTGACGCCCAGGATCCCGACCGGGCCGCGCTTCGTGCCGCGGGAGTTGCCGCCGGAGGGCGTCGCGTCGTACGTCGATCAGGGTGTTTCGACGGCGATGTGGGAGTTTCGCGCGCGGATCCGGGTGTTCGCGCCGCTGTCGGTCGTGGCGGCCCGGCTGCCGGCGACGGCGGGTGTGCTGACCGAGATCGACGAGACCTCCTGCTACCTCGACGCCGGCTCCGACGACCCCGGGATGTTGCTGCGGTACCTGAGCATGCTCGACCTCGACTTCTCCGTCGCCGAGGCGCCGGAACTCGTGGACGAGGTACGCAAACTGGCCGCCCGCTACGCCCGCGCGCTGGAGTGAGTCGACCAGATCGGGCGGAGCGGCTTGAGGCCTTCCTCGACGTACTGCGCGATCGGGCGCTCGCCGCCGTCGAGGTACCACTGCTCGAGCGCGGAGAAGTAGCCGAAGACCAGGGCGTTCGCGGCGACGCGGGACTGGGTCTCGGTGAGGTGTCCACCGGCCATCATCGGGGCGATGCGCTGGCTGGCGCGGTCGAGTGAGGCGCAGAACGCCGTCCGGACCGACGGCTCTTTGAAGAAGTACCGGATCCGCCGCCACGGGATCGGCTCGGAGCCCTCCGGCGCCGTCTCGTAGCTGCGGACGATCTGGACCATGCTGCCGACCGGGTCGTCGAGATCGAGGAGCTCCTCCAGCGCCTCCTGGCTCATCGTGTCGAACTCGTCGGCGACGATCAGCCCTTCCTTGGTGCCGAAGTACCGATAGACCGACGAGGGCGAGACCTCGGCCGCGGCGGCGATCTCCTCGATCGTGACCGCGTCGAACCCGCGCTCGTCGAACAGGTCGAGCGCGCGCTCCTGGATCGTCCGTCGCGCCTTGACGCGCCATCGTTCCCGCAGACCGGTAGCCATGGTGAGACAGTAACACGCTTCAGCAAGTCACTGTCTGATACAGTCACTCGCATGAGACAGTCACTTTCTGAAAAACGCACAGCGCTGATCGCGGTCGGACTTTCGGTCCTGCTCGCGGTGATCGCGATCGTCGACCAGGCGGGCAGCCGCAGCCTGTTCGACCACGCCACGTCGGCGTACGCCGCGCACGGCAAGGAAGCGTCCGAAGGGGCGCTCTACGGCCTGCTGTACGGCGTTGCCGTCCTCGATGTCCTGCTCTGGCTGGCGGTCGCCGGCCTGGCCCGCTCACACCGCCTGGCCGCGGCCGTCCTGGGCGTCGTCGTCACGCTGCTGACGGCGTCCCTCGGCCTGACGCTCATGCTCGCGTCGGAGTACGGCGTACACCCGTACACGCCGCTCTGGGGAGTGCTCGCGCTACTGCCGGCGGCAGCCGGAGCCGTCGCGACCGCCCTGCTCTTCCGGCGGAAGTAACCCTCAGGTGGATTCGGGGTCGTACGGCGGGCGCTGGCCGGCCGGGAGGCGCTCCGGGACGGAGTCGGTGAAGTCGGTGACCGGCTTCTCGTCCTCGTCCATCGGGTCGAGCAGGTGCTTGCGGACGAAGTTCTTCGGGTTCAGGTCCTGGAGTTCGAGGTCGGCGAACTCCGGGCCGAGCTCGCTGCGCAGGTCGTTCTGCGCGTTGTTCACCATCTGACGGACCTGCCGCAGCAGGCGTCCCGCCGTCCGCGCGAACTCCGGCAACCGATCCGGTCCGAAGACGAGCACGGCGACGATCGCGATCACGACCAGCTCGAGTGGCCCGATGCCGAACATGTCCCCACCTCACTTCTGTCCACGGACGTCGACCAGCCTATATCGGGTCCGGTCATGGGTTGTCAGCCGATCTGCTGGGCGAGCTTCAGGTTGACCGTGCGGGACCGTCCGCCACGCTCGTACGCGAGCAGCACGCTCTCCCCCGGCTGGTGGGTGCGGATCGCGACGATCAGCACCTCGGCGCTGTCCACGGGCTCGTTGTTGATCGCGGTGATCACGTCACCGACCCGCAACCCGGCCCGCGCGGCCGGCGAGTTGGCGGTCACCGCGCTGACCCGGCCGCCGCCCTCGAACGACATGTCCACGCTCGCCCCGATCACGGGGTACGACGCCTTGCCGTTCGCGATCAGCTGCTGGGCGGTACGCCGGGCCTGGTCGATCGGGATCGCGAACCCGAGCCCGATGCTCCCGCTCTGCCCCTCGCCGGAGCCCGGAACGGTCGCGATCGCGGAGTTCACGCCGATCACCCGCGCGTTCATGTCGACGAGCGGACCGCCGGAGTTGCCCGGGTTGATCGCCGCGTCGGTCTGCAACGCGCTGATGTACGACGACGCCTGGCCGGTGTCGTCGCCCGTCGTCACCGGCCGGTTCTTGGCCGAGATGATGCCCGAGGTGACCGTGCCGGCCAGGCCGAGCGGCGAGCCGATCGCGACCACGTCCTGCCCGACGACCGCCTGGTCCGACTGGCCGAACTGCACCGACGGCGCGTCCAGACCGACCACCTGCACGACAGCCAGGTCGTACGCCGGGGAGCGGCCGACGAGCCGCGCGGTCGCGGTCTTGTTGCCGTTCGTCGAGACCTGGATCGAGCCGCCGTTGGCCGCGGCCGCCACCACGTGGTTGTTGGTCAGGATGTGCCCGACGTTGTCGATCACGAAGCCGGATCCGGTCGCCTCGGAGTTGTCCGAGCCGTCGACCTTCAGCTGGACGACACTCGGCAGCAGGGTCGCGGCAACGGCCGAGACCGAGCCGGTGCGGATCTTCGGGTCGGTGCCGGTGCCGACCGGCGGGTTGGGCTGATCGGCGATCGGGGCGCTGCCGCGGTTGCCGAGCGCGACCACGGCCGTGGCCGCCCCGGCTCCGGCGATGACGCCGATGATCAGCGCGATCAGACCCGCGATCGCGACGATGCGGTTCACCTTCGGCGGCTCGGCCGTGTACGAGCGGGCCTGCTGCACATGCCAGTCGGCCGGTGGCGGCGGGACGTACGTCGGCCGGTACTGCGGCTGCTCGGTCGGCCAGGCCTGGCCCGGGTACAGCGGCTTGAACCGGGGATCCTGCGGCTCGGGCTGCCCGAAGCTGCGCTGGGTGGTGGACCGGCCGTTGGTCGGTGGGCCACCGTTGGTCAGCGGGCCACCGTTGGTCGGGCGGCCGCCGTTCGTCTGCCGGTAGGCCGCGTCGGAGCCGGGGGTCCGTAGCGGCATCGCCCCGGCGCCGAGCGGCGGCGGGGTCAACCCGCTCAACGGCGACGAACCGACGGGCGACGGCTGGGGCGAAGCTGAGGCTGGAGGAGGACCGGCGGACGGCTCGGAGGTGGTGGGCGTGGCCGCGCTGGGATCCGCGGTCGCCGGATTCGGAACTGTCGGCTCGGCGTCGTCGCTTGTCACGGTCCCCGCCTCACGTCGTCGTCGTGGTCGTCGGTCGGAAGCCCCTCCGGGGGTAACCGGAGGCCCTTCCAGATTCGATTATCCCAGCTTCGGCGAGAGTGCACCCATCGGAGTGAGCCAGGTCGCGATTTTGGCCAGCCCGGTGCCGAGCCGCTCGATCGCCGTCAGCTTGATCGGGACGTCGTGCCCGAACGCCCGGACCACCTGTCCGAGCTGGTCCGGGGGCAGGTCCCCGATCAGCGTGTAGACGATCCCGCCGGACGACCAGACGACGTACGACGGCATTCCGTACCGCTGGTAGACGCCCGGGCTGTCGGTGCTGCTGAAGCCTGCGACCGCGGCCGGGTCCAGCGTGCCGCGCTGCTCGAACACCGAGACGTTGAACAGCCCGTCGGAGTACGAGAACTGCAGCGAGCCGTTGGCGGTGTCCCGGTGGACGTCGTACAGCTTGAGCGACGCGGGCAGCTCCGGGGCGCACACCCAGCCTTGGGAGCGCAGGTTGTCGACCTTGCCCATGCCGACCGCTTCTACACCGCTGGGCAGCATCGGCGGCAGGTGGCCGAGGAACTCGGAGTTCTCGATCTCCAGCTCGGTGAACACTGTGGCCCGGACCATCGTCTTGCCGTCCTCGCTGAACAGCTGACGCTGCAGGAGCAGTCCGGTCGCCTTGTCGATCCAGAATCGGGCAGCCAGTGTCTTGTCGTCCCGGAGCGCCTCCACGAGCACTGCGGTCCGTCCGATGAGGTCCGTGCAGCACTTGTCGACCAGCTGGTACGTCGCCTGCAGCAGCGACAGCGGTCCGCCGTCGATCGCGGCGTCCGTGGTCGTGGCACGCTGCACGAACGCCTTCGCGCCCGGAGCGGACGACGAACCGAGCACGCTGATCTCGGAGCCCTGCGACGCCGCGTGGGTGATGTCGAACATCGCCGAACTGGCGCCCTGCGGTCCCCAGGCGGTGATGATCTGCGTGCCGTGGTACGAGACCCGGTTCGGTGCGGCGGCTGCGCGCTGCAGCCAGCTGACCGCGGTCGGCGAGTCCGCCTTCGAGAGCGCCGGTACGGCGGCCGCGGACGTGGGCAGGCCGAAACCGATCAGTGCTGTGCTGACCAGGACGGCGAGCCGTGACAGGCTCACCGGTCAGCGCCCGGTCAGGGCCACCGGCTGGAGCGTCGAGGTCAGCCCGGCGTACCCAGAACCGTTGTAGGAGTTGAGCACGGCGACCGGGTCGGCGAACGGCGCTCCGCCGCTCGTGGTCGCGTGATCGGACGTGAAGCTCGCGACCGGCGGCTGCAACGCGGGCGGCTGCTCCGACCGGGACGGGTCGCCGACGACGAACGCAGTACCGAGCAGGGAGGCGACGGCGGCGGCCGAGCCGGCTGCGCCCAGCACGCCGGTGCGGCGGCGGGACCTGGTGCCGCGGGCGGAGCCCGGACGGGTGCCACCTGTGCGGCCAGCCGGGAATGCAGAGCGCTGCGGGAACAGGCTGACGGCCGGCGTGAGCACCGGGCGGACCTCTTCGCGTGGCTCGGTCGAGAACGACGAGACGCCCATCAGGCGCTGCATGAGGTCGGTGGACGGGTCCTGCGAGTCCAGGCCGGCCATCCGCGCCTTCAGCCGGCGCTGCGCGTCCACCTCGGCGCGGCAGGTGTCGCAGCCGACCAGGTGGCTCAGGACCTTGTCGCGGGAGTCGTGGTCGAGCTCTCCGTCGACCACGGCGCTCAGCTTGTCGAGCGGGTGTTGCAGGCTCATCGGAGGTCGCCTCCGTCGCTGAACAGGCCACCGTCTGCCGGTGGACCGCCGACCCGGGTCTGGCCGGACCGCGGGGCCCGGTGCTCCAGGTGCTTGCGCAGCATCGACCGGCCGCGGTGGATGCGGCTGCGGACGGTGCCGAGCTTGACGTCCAGGACGTCCGCGATCTCGTCGTACGTCATGCCCTCGATGTCGCAGAGCACGACGGCGGCGCGGAAGTCCTCGGGCAGCGCGTCGAGCGCGTCCTGCACGTCGTGGTCGAACAGGTCGGAGTCCAGCTTCTCGGCCGGGCCCTCGCCGTTGGCCGGCAACCGGTCGTGGGCGTCCTCGGGCAGGCCGTCGAAGCGGATCCGCTGCTTGCGGCGGGCGCCGTCGAGGAACAGGTTCGTGGTGATCCGGTACAGCCAGCCCTCAAAGGTGCCCGGCGTGTACGACGACAGCGAGCGGAAGACCCGGACGAACACTTCCTGGGTCAGGTCCTCGGCGTCGTGCTTGTTACCGGTCAGGCGGTAGGCGAGCCGGTAGACGCGGGCGGAGTGGGTGCGCACGATCTCGTCCCACGAGGGCAGCACCTCGGGCGCCACCGGCGCGGGTGCGGTCCTGGTGTCGGCGGGCTTCACCGCGACGCCTCCCTGGGTCCTCTCGGCAATAAGCGTGAAGGCCATGGTGCCGCGGTCACCGTCCTCTGCGCACGTCGGGAAAACCCGGGCCGGACCCTGGTTTGTTCGTACGACGGCTCAACGCGGCGCTCCGGCCGGAAGTTCCCGGCCGGTGCCCTCACCGGTAAAGACGCGCAGACGGCCATTTCGGTTGAATCAGTTCTCCTCGATCACGGCGATCGGGTCGCCGTCGCGGACGACCTCGCCCTCGGTGACCTTCAGCTCGGTGATGGTCCCGGCCACCTCGGCGAGCACCGGGATCTCCATCTTCATCGACTCCAGGATGACCAGGGTGTCATCCGGACCCACCGTGTCCCCGGCCTTGGCAGTGACCTTCAGCACGTTGGCCACCAGCTCGGCCAGCACGGTGTGACTCATGCCCCCGATCCTAGGCGGGGCGCAAGGGTTCGGCGTAGGTGCCCCTCGGGCAGCAGACCAGGGCACCTACGCCGAGTCAGTTAGCGGCTACTGGGCCGCTCAGTGGGCCGCTAGTGCGCAGCCTCCGGTGCGAGCCGGACCGCGTTGAACAGCGCCGGGTTCTTCGTCTCCGCGACGCCCTTGCCCCAGGTCAGCCAGCCGCGCCGCCCGGTGCCGTCGTTCTCGTTGATCACGACAGTCGTTGACAACAGCCGGTCCAAGGCCTTGAACCCGAGCGTGCTCCACGGGATCGCGATCTCGTACGTCGTGGTGTGCGCCGTCTCGTCGCGCACCACCTTGGCCTGTACGCCCGGCGGCACACCGGCCTGGGTCGTCGGCGTCCAGCGCCAGGTGTCCACCGGACCGGCATCGGTCAGCGCAGCACCGATCTCCTGCGTCTGAGTGGTCTCGCCCGGCGCACCTGCGGTCATCCCGAGCTGCAGACCGTCACCGCCCCAGATGTTGCCGGCCCGGTTCGGCTGCGAGAACACGTCGTCGGTGACCTTGGCAGACAGATACAGGTTCTGGTCGTCGTGCGTGAGCCACAGCGAACCGGACAGGTCACTCGGCCCACCCCACCCGGTCACCGGCGGCGTACCGGTCCCTTCCAGCGCGATCGCCGGCTGCTTCGCCACCACCGGATCGATCACGCCGTCCAGCTTCACCGTGTGCCGCTTGGCAATGGTCGGCGCGGCAACCGGCACCAGCGTGCCTGAGGCGGTGATGTTCGCCTCCCCCGTTCTCCGAAGGCTCGCGGACCACGTGGAAGCTGCTGTGAGGGTCAGAGGCACGTCCACCTCACGTGTGGAGTGAGCGGCGACGGTGCAGCCTGCAAGGAGGGTTCCGGACTTGCTGCCAGACACCCAGTCCAGTCCCGCCACGGTCTGCGCGTGCGACGACGCGTTGGCGATGCGGAAGCGCAGCAGGTCCTTCCCGCTTCCGTTGACCACGTGCGAGCCGGTCACGGACAGCGGTGGGGTCGCGGTGCCAGTAGCTGACACGAGTGCGATCGCTTGACCGTCCACAGTGACCTTGGCCGAGTAGGTACGCGCTCCAGTCGAGTCCTGCGCCGGGTAGCTGACCGCAGTGGTTGCGGTAGCACCCGCGGCCACGGAGCCGGTGGTGTCAGCACCGCCTGCCGACACGGTGTACGCGTGACTGACCGCGTCCGGGTTCGTGAATGTCAGCGTGCCCGTAGCCGGGTCGCCCGCGATCTCCGGTGCCACCGACAGCGCGAACCGGCTCGACGGAAGCATCGCCCCACCGATCGCACCACGCAGGTACACCGGGTCCGGCCCAGCAGTCACCCACACGTGCCCGCCGGCATCCGCGGTCAGGTCGGTCGTAACGCCGTACATGTTCGTGACCTGGACGGTCGACCCCGCAGGCGCGGTAGCCGCGACGACTCCTGGTGTGGTCGACCAGACCGCGTGCACCGATTGCCCACCACCGGCGTCGAATGCGACGTCGTACCCGTTGGTGCCGAAGCGGGTCTGGCCGGTCAGCGGAAGCTGGTCGATCTGGCGCGCCAGGACGGCGGTGGCGACGTACGACGGCTTGGGTACCAGCGCGCCGCGGGTGTCGAGCCGGTTGCGCACCAGGCCGAACCGGTTCTCGACGTTCGACGGGTCGGTGCCCGAGTCCATGAAGTTGTACGAGCTGTACCGCGCCACGCCGTTGCCGTAGGCAAGCAGGTTGCCGCGCACCAGGTCCCGCGCCTGAGCCGGCTCCGACACCGCGCTGGGGTTGGTACCGGTGGCCCAGCCCTGCTCGCTGATGTAGATCGGCTTGGTCGACCCGTGCGCCGCCATGATGCTGCGGATGGTGTTGACGTAGGTGACCGAGGCCTCCGGGTCCAACGGCTGCACGTACGGGTGGATCGTCACCGCGTCCACGTAGTCCAGCCCGCCGAGGTCGGCGAACTTGGTGAACCAGCCCTGCCAGTCGTTGATGACCGCCAGCGACGGACCGGTCAGCTTCACGTCCGGGTGCTTCGCCCGGACCGCCGCGCTCACCATCTTGAGCAGTGCGACGTAGTTCTCCGGGCTGGCCTTCGCGGCGCCGTTCGGGTCGCGCAGGTTCCACTCGTTCCACAGCTCGTACGTCGTGTGCTCGGTGCCGAACTCGTCGACCGCCGCAACGGCGTACCGCGTGAACGCTGCGCGCTGCTCGTCGGTCGACGGTGCCTCGTCCGGGTAGTACAGAGTGTTGCCGTAGTCGAGGATGTTCAGGAAGTCCACGTGGTTGGCGTCCAGCGCGGCCTTGTAGTCCTTGACCTTCTGCGGGAACTGGATGACGCCCTTGGTGGTCTCCGCCGCGGCCCAGAAGGCCTCGTCCCGATCGGTGGAGATTCCGCCCTGAGCCATCAGCGGCACGGCTTCCAGACCCGGATTGCTCGCGCTGCTGAATCCCAGTGCGCCCGCGACGCCGATCCGGGTGTCCGTGGAGGCGGAGAAGTCATGCGGAGTCAGTACGGCGAAGTCCGTGCCGCCCAGCGTGGTCGTGCCGTCGGATCCGACCGCTGTGAGGTCCGTCTGGTACCAGCCCGGCGTACTGATCGACAGCGGGAGCTGCCCGTTGAGCGAGGCGGCCGATGCGGAGCCCTTGGCGACTTCGGTGCCGCCGGCGTCGCGGACCGTCCAGTTGACGGTGGTGGCGTCGGTACTGAAGCCCAGCTTCACCTGCTGCCCGACGGTGAAGGTGTTGCCGACCGTGGTCGGCGTGATGGTCAGGGTCGGCGCAGCGGTGGTCGCCGCGTGCGCAGGTGACTGGAGTACGGCGGCCAGCAGCAAACCGGCCGTGAGAAGACTGACTGCGCCGGAGCGGCGACGGGTCATGGAGTGCTCCTCCCAGGGGAAGCGAAAGCGGTTTCGCAAATCACACCTTCATACGCCGCGACGCGACTGTCAACGGCTCGAAGCTGACTACGATGTGCACATGGCCGATTCAGTGATCACCCTGTCCGATGTGGCCGCCGCGGCTGGGGTGTCGCTCTCGACGGCCTCCAAGGCGCTGAACGGCACCGACCGGATCTCCGAAGCCACCCGGGAACACGTCCGCGTCACGGCGGACCGGCTGGGCTTCCGCCACAACGCACTGGCCCGCTCGTTCGCCCGCGGCCGCAGCCAGACCATCGGCGTACTCACGCACCGCGCGTCGAACCCGTTCACCCGCGTGGTGCTGGCCACCGCCGCCACCGAGCTCGGCGCCAAGGAGCAGGCCATCCTGCTCTACGACGCCCGGATGGACGAGCAGCACGACGTGACCGAGAGCGTCCTGCAGCTCCGGGCCCGCCGGATCGACGGCGTGATCGTGATCGGCACCAGCACGTCGTTCCGGACCCCGTCGTTCACCGGCCGGTTCGACGTCCCGGTGATCAATGCGTTCACGGTCCCCGAGGATCCGGAGGACACCACGATCACCGCCGACGACTACGCGATCGGGCGGCTCGCGATCAGCCACCTGCTGTCGATCGGTCGGCGCCGGATCGCGCACCTCACCGCGGAGCCTCACGACATGGCAGCGCAACGACGGGCCGAGGGCGCCGGTCAGCTCCTCGCCGAGGCCGGGCTCGATTGGGCGGCACCGGTCCGCTTCGGCCGCTGGCGCGAGGAGTGGGGCGAGCAGGCCGCGACCGAGTTGCTCACCGAGGCGCCCGACATCGACGCGATCTTCTGCGGCAGCGACGCGATCGGCCGTGGCGTGGAGCGGGTCGTCCGGGCCACCGGCCGGCAGGTGCCCGGCGACGTCGCACTGATCGGCGTCGACAACTGGGAGAGCCTGATGCACGACCAGCGCGGCACCCGGCACTTGACCACGATCGACGTCGGTCTCGAGGAGATCGGTCGCGTGGTCGCCAACCGCCTCCTCGAGGGCGACCTCCGGCCCGGCGTCGAGTACGTCGAGCCTCACGTGGTGATCGCCGACACCGCCTGATCGTGGATCGAGTACCGCGGCCGGAAGCCCAGCAGTTCTCGCGCCCGCGTGGTGTCGACCAACGAGTCACGTCCTTGGACAGCTCGCCGCAGCGGGACGGTCGGCGCGTACTCGCGGAGCAGTTCGTCGGTCTTCCGGTCGATGAGGATGTCATCGGCCGCAAGACCGAGCACGTGCGCACCAGCAGCCGTTGACTCGAGCGCAGCGATGATCGCCCGCACACCGTCCCGCAGGTCGAGGTACGCCCAACCTTCGCGAGCCATCACGGACGGGTCGTTCTCCGCCCGCGCCGCGAACTTGAACAGCTCCTGGCGATTCTTCACCAGCGGGAAGCGCAGTGCGATCACGTTGATTCCCCAACGACGCCAGGCCATCCGTGCGCTCTGCTCGTCCACACTTTTGGACAACGAGTACGCATCGGCGATATCCGCCTCCACCTCCTCGTCCAGCGGGTAGTACGCCGGCTCCACGTCGTTCACGTTCATCGGTACGCCGAACGCGTTGATGCTGCTGGCAATCACCACCCGCTCGATCCGCTGCTGCCCGGCTTGCGCGAGCACGTTGAACGTCGCGGCAACGTTGTTCTCGAACACCTCCTCCGGCGTACCCAGACTGGGATGCGGGATCGCAGCCAGGTGCAGTACGGCGTCCACGCCGTCGAGTGCTGCGGTAACGTCCTCGGCCGACCGCGCATCGCCGACGATCGGACGGTCCGCCGTACTGCTGTGGTCGTAGCGCAGCGACAGACCGGTCACGTCGTACCCGGCGGCTTGCAGACCGTCGACCGCGGCCCGGCCGATCGATCCGTCCGCACCGGTGACCAGAACCCGTTTCACGCCTTGATTCCCCCAGACAGGCCCACACCACGTAGAAATGCTCGCTGGAAAACCAGGAACAGCAGCACCGGGATCAGCAGGGCCAGGAACAGACCCGCCAACTGGATGTTGAGCTCCGTCACCTTGGCGATCTTGGGCAACGCCACCGAGACCGGCTGCAGATCCGGATTCGTCAGCACCAGCAGAGGCCACAGGTAGTCCTTCCAGGAGGAGATGATGCTGAGCAGCACGACCACACCGAGGATCGGCCGCGACAGCGGGAGCACGAGCGAGGTGAACACGCGGATCGACCCGGCGCCGTCGATACGGGCCGCTTCGAAGTACTCGCGTGGGATGCCGTCGAAGAACCGCTTCACGATCAGCACGTTGAACGCACTGGCCGCAGGTGGCAGCCAGACCGCCCAGAACGTGTTGGTCAGATTCGCGTGCACCACAGGCACTTTCAGCACGGTCAGGTACAGCGGAACCAGCGAGACGATGTGCGGCACGAACAGCGTGGCCAGGATGCCTGCGGACAGCACTGCACCCCACCGCGGCCGGAGCACGCTCAGTACGTAGCCGGCCGTCGTACAGACGATCAGTGACGCAAACGCCGTACCGGCCGCGATCATGGCGGTGTTGCCGAGGTAGTAGCCGATGTGGCCCTGTTGCCAGGCTGTCGCGAGGTTGCCCCACTGCACCTGGCCGGACGGGAACCAGGCCAGTGGTGAGCGGATGCTGTCCTGCGTCGGCGAGATCGCTGCCTTGAGCAACCAAAGCAGCGGACCGAGCCCGGCGATCAGCAGTCCGATCAGTACGACGACCTGTCCGATGACGAACGGCACTCGAACCCGGGTCTGCTGCCGGTCCGAATCCGACAGCGCACCCCGATCGCCGCTCACTCCGTACTCCAGCCACGCGTCGCCAACTGGAAGACGGCCGACAGTACGGCGAGGGCCAGCGCCAGCAGCACGCTCAGCGCCGTAGCAGCGCCGTAGTCACCGTTGACGAAGGCGTAGTTGTAGATGAGCAGCAGAATCGTCATGGTCGACCCCTGCGGTCCGCCGCCCGTGAACAGCAGCGGCTCGGTGAACAGTTGCATCGTGCCGATCACCTGCAGAAGCAGCATCAGCAGCAGTACGCCGCGCAGGTGCGGCAGCATCACGTGCCACACCCGCCGTACGACGCCTGCGCCGTCCAGCTCGGCCGCCTCGTACAGGTCCGCGCGTACGGAGGTCAGCGCGGCCAGATAGATGATCACTGCGTTGCCCGCACCGGCCCAGGTCGCCTCCAGCACGATCGACGGCATCGCGGACGACGGACTGTCCAGCCAGGGGTACGGTCCGAGCCCAACAGTGCCGAGGATGGTGTTGAACATCCCGCTCGGCGACGGGTCGTAGAAGAACCGCCAGAGCAGGATGGCGACCACCGGCGGCGTGATCACCGGCAGGTACGCCAGTGTCGAGTACAGCCAGGACTTGCCCCGCAACTCGGACAGGAACATCGCCAGCAGCACCGGCACGGGGAAGCCGAACAGCAAAGCCAGCAAGGTGAACCAGAGCGTGTTCAGCGCCGCCTGCCCGACACCAGGGTCGGACAACACGTAGCGGAAGTTCTCCAGCCCGACCCACTTGACCGGATCGATCAGGTTGGTCTGCTGGACGCTCATCACCAGGCCCTTGACGATCGGGCCCCACGAGAACACCACGAAGACCAGGAGCACCGGCAGCGCGAACAGCACTGCCGGTACTCCGTTGCGCAGGCGGCGGAGCAAGTCAGCGCCCGAGCTTGGCATTCACAGTGCCGGCCGCCTTGGTCAGCAGCGCCGGGATGTCGGCCTTCGCGTTACCCAGCACGGTCTGCACGACCGGGTCGAGCGCGGCGTACACCTCCTGAGCCTTCACCGGCGGCTCAGGGATGATCTTCTGGTCCGCCGCCACCTTGGTGTACGGCGCGAACTGGTCCAGCGGCACGTTGACGTACGGCTTGATCCAGCTCTGGTACGTCGCCCACTGGTCCGCCGCGACCACCGGAAGACCCGGGGTTCCGACCGGCAGCTTCCCGGCCACGCCGGCCTTGGCGGCCGTCACCGCGGCGTCCTGGTTGACGTACTTGTTCAGGTAGTTGAACTTGATCCACTTGATCGCGGCCGTCTTCTCGGCGTCGGTCGCGTTCGGGCTGACGATCTGGACGCTGCCACCGCTGAGCGTGCCGTGGTCGCCGCCCTGCTGCGGCATCGGGCCGATACCGAAGGCCGACGACTTCAGGCCGTTGACGTTGACCAGCGTGCGGTACGCGTCCGGCGCGGACATGAACATGCCGATCTTGCCGGCCGCGAACGCCTTCGAGATGCCGTCGATGTCGTAGAGCACGGCCTGCCCCATGGACTTGTCGACCCACTTCATGTCGTGCAGCAGCTGCAGCGCGGCCTTGGACGGCGCGTCGTCGAACGAGGCCTGGCTGCCGTCCTCGTTCTCGATCGAACCGCCGAACGCGTAGCTCTGGGTGGTGAACATCCAGCCGCCGGTGTTGTTCGTGGTCATCTGCGCGTAGCCGGCCTGCCCGGTCTTCTGCGCGATCTGCTTCGCGTCCTGCCGGAGCTCGTCCCAGGTCGTCGGCGGCTTGTCCGGGTCAAGCCCGGCCTTGGTGAACAGCTCACGGTTGTAGACGAGCCCGACGGAGTACGCCGCGGTCGGGACCGCGAACACGTTGCCGGACTGGTCCTGGGCGATCTTGAGCACGTTCGGGTTCAGCTGGCTCATCAGGCCGTCGTCCTTGAGCACCTTGGTCAGGTCGGCGACCTGCTTGCGGGCGATCAGGCCCTGCGGCTCGGTGAAAGGCACGTTGAGCACGTCCGGCAGCTGACCGCCGGCCGCCTGCGCCTGGAAGGTGGTCGGGTCCCAGAGCGTCTCGACCGGGTTCAGCTTGATGTCCGGGTTCGCCTTCTCGAAGTCGGCGACCCGCTTGTCGTACGACGCCCGGTTGGCGGGATCGGAGCTGGTGGGACGGTCACCGACCGTGATCGTCACCTGTCCACCGGAGCCGGAATCACCGGTCGCGGACGGCGCACTGGAGCAGGCCACCAGCAAGAACGGCACTGAAAGCCCTGCCGCACAACGGATTGCGAATCTGTTCATCGAAGCTCCTCTGCGGGGATGGCGATCGGCGAGCCGACCGTTCCGCAGAGTAGCGCAAGCGCTTTCGCAAATACTAGACCTCAGCGAAAGTGGTTTCGCAGCTGTTAGCTCTGCCGAGCCCGGTACGACGCGACGCGGGTCCGGGTCGAGCATTTCGGCGTACAGAATCGCCGCGGCCGCCGCTCCGCCGGGTTCGCGAAGACGCGCTCACAGTCCACGGCGGCGCAGACACCCAGCGCCTCGAAGCCGTGGCCGGCCGCGAACGTCGCCAGCCCCAGCGCGGTCGTCGCCGCCAGCCACTCGGCCCACGACGCATCCGGCTCCGCGACATGCAGATGCCACGGCGAGCCATCGTGGTCCGAGAGATACGGGCGGACGGCGTACTCCGCGAGCAGCCCGTTGATCACCTCGGCCCCACCGGCGTGGAAGACCGGCCGCACCCGCTCGCGAACAGCCCGGACCGCGGCCAGGTCGTCATCGGTCAGCTCGATCGGGTCGGACTCACCATGTTCGAGCAGGAACTCGCGCAGCGCAGCCGGCGAGGTCAACTGCTCGGGCTCACGCGTTCGCGTGTTCACCAGGTCGACCGCGAGCCGGATCAGTCGATCCGGGGACTGGATTTCCACTGGACTCCTCCCGTAACGCGTTTGTTAGCGTAACGCGTAACAGACTAAATCGCGTTACAGGAGGTCCGGCGTGCCCAGCTACTACCTCGCGGCGACGCTGGCGCGGTTCGCCGACGAGATGGTGGCGTTCACGCTCGTACTGCTGGTGCTGGACCGGACCGACAGCCCGACGCTCGCCGGCATCACCGGTGCCGCCTACGCACTCCCGGCCATCGTCACCGGCCCGTTGCTCGGAGCGTGGCTCGACCGGACGGCGTACCGGCGCAGCGCGCTCGCGATCAACCAGGCGACCCTCGGAGCGGTCATGGTCGGGCTGCTGCTCGTCGTCGGACACAGTCCGAGCTGGGTGCCGCCCGTACTCGCGGCGGTCGCCGGTGCGACGTTGCCGATGGTGAGTGGCGGGTTCACGAGCATGCTGCCGAGTCTGTTCCGGCCGGAGCGGCTGGCGCGGGCTAATGCGTTCGAGTCGGTCAGCTTCAGCAGTGCCACCATCGCCGGACCATCGACCGCAGCAACCGTCGCAGCCGTGGTCTCTGTCGATGCAGCTGCGGTGGTGATCGTGATCGCGGCGGCGCTGAGCATCGTGGCGATCAGCCGCCTTCCAGCGCTCCCACCGGTCGGCGCGGGCGGCGAGCCGTTCTTCAGCTCGGTCGTCGGCGGCCTGGTTCACCTGGCACGTACGCCGCGACTGCGGGCTTCGACTGTCACCACAACACTGCTGATGGGCTTCACCGGCATCCTGCTGATCGCCCTGCCGCTGCACATGCCTTCACTCGGCATGCCGAAGTCCGCGGCGGGCTATCTGTGGACCGCAGTCGAGATCGGCAGCGTCACCACGGCACTGCTACTGAGCCGGCTGCAGTCGCGCTGGCGTCCGGAGTACGTCGTGATGGTGTCGGTCGCCGCCTATGGCCTGATGCTGGCCACCTGGTCGCTGGCCGCGACGTTCGCCGTACTCCTGCTGCTGGCGGTCGCGGCCGGGCTGGCCGAGGGACCTGCGCTGCCGGCCATGTTCGCGGCCCGGCAGCAGTACAGCCCGCCGGAGCTCCAGGGCCGGGTGAGCACCAGCGCCGCGAGTCTCCGCGTCGGCGCCTCCGCCGTTGGCCAAGCCACCGGCGGCATCCTCGTCCCACACCTCGGCACCGCCGCCGCCCTCACCACTACCGCCCTGGGCCTGCTGGCAGCGGCCGCTCTCGGCCGCCTCGCCCTCACCGCACGCCCAGGCCGCGCGGCGTAGGTCAGCCGAGGATGACCGAGCGGGAGAGGCTGCGAGGCTGGTCGGGGTTGAGGCCGAGGGCGAGGGACTTGGCCACTGCGACCCGCTGGGCCACGATCAGCGAAGCGAGCGGGTCCAGGTCGTGGTGTACGACGGTGGCGCCGGTCGCGGCCACGTCGTCGAGCAGACCCGCCGGCGGCTGGCCGAAGATCCACACGCCACGCCCGGGCTGCGCGATCGCGATCGGACCGTGCCGGTAGTCCATCGCCGGGTACGCCTCGGTCCACGCCGAGGCGGCCTCACGCTGCTTGAGCGCGGCCTCGTGCGCGAGTCCGACCGTCCAGCGGGTGCCGAGGTACGTGACCTGCTCGAGCTTGGCCAGGTCGTCCACGTCGATGGTCAGTGCGGTCTGAGCGTCCGCAGCGGCCTGGGTCAGATCCTGACCGAGCGATGCGCGCAGCAACGCCAGCGTCGTGGTGGCGAACCGGGTCTGCACAACGGACTGCTCATCCGCGAAGTCCAGCATGATCGTGTGATCGGCCAGCTCGACGATCGGCGAGCCGGGCGTCGCGGTGATCGCGATCGTCGGCAAGTCGGTCTCCCGGATCAGGTCGAGCACCTCGGTCGTCGTACCGGAGCGGCTGATCACCACGACCGCGTCGTACGCGCGGCCGGCCGGGAACTCGGAGCCGGCGAACGCGTCGGTCTCGCCCTGGCCGAGGTCCTCGCGCAGCGCGGCGTACGCCATCGCCATGAACCAGGAGGTGCCGCAGCCGACCGCGGCGACCCGCTGACCGGCCGTCGGAAGTGCACCGCCGTACTGCGCGAAACCGTCCGCGACCTGTCGCCAGAGGTCTGGCTGAGTGGCGATCTCAGTGCTCACAAAAGGCGTCTGCGTCATGTCGTCTCCGCGCTTGTCATGGTCGAAACTGCTCGAACGTGATCGAATGGTGCCAACCAGCCGCCACCCGGCTGACCGATTGTGTGAAGGAGGAGCCCCGGGTGAAGCGTTATGAACGCCTGAACACCTTGCTCGAGTCGCTCGCCGAGAAGGGCGCCATCGACGTCGACGAGCTCGCCGAGCAGTTGCACGTCTCGGCGGCCACGATCAGGCGCGACCTGGACCATCTCGGCAAGCAGCAGCTCCTCACCCGGACCCGCGGCGGCGCGGTGGCCAACGCGGTGTCGTACGACCTGCCGCTGCGCTACAAGACTGCGCGTTTCGCGTCCGAGAAGCAGCGGATCGCGCAAGCGGCGGCCACATTGGTGCGCCGCGGCATGGTGATCGGGATGAACGGCGGCACGACGATCTCCGAGGTGGCGCGCACGCTGGCGACCCGGCCGGAGCTGTCCGCGGAGCACGGCGAGCCCGCGTTCACGCTCGTCACCAACGCGCTGAACATCGCCAACGAGCTGATCGTCCGGCCGCACGTGAAGATGGTGCTGACCGGCGGTGTGGCCCGGCCGCAGTCCTACGAGATGATCGGCCCGCTGTCGCACCGGATCCTGTCCGACCTGTCGCTGGACATCGCCTTCATCGGCGTCGACGGGATCGACGAGACCGGCGCCACCGCTCATCACGAGGGTGAGGCGAACATCAACCAGCTGATCGTCAGCCGGGCCGCGAAGGTGGTCGTGGTGGCCGACTCGTCCAAGCTCGGGCAGCGCGCCTTCGCCCGGATCTGCGAGCTGAGCGAGATCGACACCCTGGTCACCGACGCCCAGGCCGACGAGAGCCAGCTGACCGTCTTCAAGGAAGCCGGTATCGACGTCATTCGCGCCTGACCGCACTCCTCACCACCTCCCTCACGTCTCCAGAGGACGATCATATCTGATTGGGGGCCGGTTGTTATGAGCAAGAGTGCGCAACCTCCGCGCGTGCAGCACGGAAAGCGGACTTCCAACCGCTAGGCTCTGGTTCAGCATGGGTACCGCAGCCGCAGAACACTCCGCCGACCACTGGGAGGACGCCATCGCCACCGGCATCGACCCGACGTCCTGGGCGTACGCCGAGGACTACACCGGCGAGGACGAAGTCGTCACCGGTGCACGGGCGAGCGCCGCGGACAGCGGTGTCGCCCCGATCGGCCCTGGCGCCGCGGCCGCGCTCAGCATGCTCGCCGCCGGCGCGGGTGCGAAGGCGGTCGTCGAGATCGGCACTGGGACCGGCGTCTCCGGCCTCGCCCTGCTGCGCGGGATGCGCGCGGACGGCACGCTCACCACGGTCGACATCGACGCGGAGAACCAGCGGCTGGCCCGCAAGACCTTCCTGGACGCCGGTGTCGCCTCCAACCGTTTCCGGCTGATCGCCGGCGCCGGGCTGGACGTAGTCACCCGCCTCACCGACGGGCACTACGACCTGGTCTTCTGCGACGCGGACCGGCGCGAGAACACGGCGTACCTGCACGAAGCCCTCCGCCTGCTCCGCCCCGGCGGCGTCGTCGCGTTCGCGGGCGTCCTCACCGGCGGCCGGGTAGCCGACCCCGCCCACCGCGACCCCGACACCATGGCCCTCCGAGACCTGATCCGAGCCGTCCGCGACGACGACGACCTCGTCTCAGCCCTCCTCCCCACCTCCGAAGGCCTCCTCACCGCCGCCAAACGCATCAGCTGACTTAGCCGTTCAAGCGGGTTAGTTCGGTGGTTATTTCGTGCCAGGCGGTGGAGAGCGGGTCTATCAGTTCGTAGTGGCCGCAGTGCTGGACGCGGACCAGGCGGGCGGTGGGGTGGGCGGCGAAGTAGGACTCGGTGATGCTGAGGGGGACTCGGGAGTCGTCTGTGCCGTGGATGAGGGTTACTGGGGCGATGGGGGCCGGGAGGTGGACCGGGTCCAGGTCGTTACGGACGCCGCTGCCTATGAAGGCTTGTACGGCGCCCTCATCGAGGTTGAGGCGGTCTGCCATCAAGAGGTCGGCTACGGGGGCCAGAGCGATCAGGCCGCGGAGGCGGACCGGGTTGGTGGTGGCGGCCAGCCAGAGTGCCAGTTGGCCGCCGGCTGAGTGGCCTATGAGGATGTAGCCGGCGTGTACGTCGACCAGGTCCGGGAGGGCGTCCAACGCCGCACGGATGTCTGAGGTGGTCGCGTCGGGGTCCCCCGGGACGCGGCGGTACTCGAGTGAGACGACCGGCCAGCCCATGTCGGAGAGGGCTTCACCGAGGGGGCGCGCGTGTTTGCGGTCGTAGTCGGGGCGCCAGAAACCGCCGTGGATGAAGACGATCAGCGGGCGGTACTCCTTCGCGTGCCAGTAGTCGATCACCTGGTCCGCGTGGTCGCCGTACCGCAGCTGTTCGTCCGGCTCGCGGGCTTCGCGAGTCAGTACGGATCGGTCCTCGGTCATTCCGACCTCCCGAGATAGCGATGGGCGTTCGCCGTCAGCAGCTTGTGCTGCTGCTCCGCGGTCAGGAAGCCGGACTTCCGTACCACCTCCCCGACCGGCCGTTCACCCAGTGGATAGGGATAGTCACTGCCGACCAGAACGCGGTCTTCCCCCAAGGTATCGACAAGTAGCCGTAAAGGCGCTGATTCGAACACGACCGTGTCGACCAGGATGCGGTCCAGATACATCGACGGTGGATGCTCCGAGCAACCACGGACGATGTCGCCGCGCCGGTGCCAGGCGTTCTCCAACCGACCGAGCCAGAACGCGAAACTGCCACCCCCGTGGGCGAAACAGATCTTCAGGTACGGCGGCAACCGGTCGAACGCCCCGCCCAGGATCATCGCCAGCAACGACAGATGCGTCTCGGCGGGCATCCCGGTCAGCCAGCGCGCCATCCACCGGTCCAGCCGCGGGCCGCCCGGCATGTCCCACGGATGCACCAGCACCGGCGTACCGGTCTCGGCGCAATGGTTGAGAAAGGCAACGATCCCGGCGTCGTCGAGGTCCTTGTCGCCGACGTGGTTCCCGATCTCCACCCCGACGTGACCGGCCGCGCGGGCGCGGTCCAGCTCGGCGCACGCCAGGTCCGGATCCTGCAACGGCACCTGGCAGAACGGCACGAACCGCTCGTCGCCCGCCAGCATCTCCAGAGTGAGGTCGTTGAAGATCTCGGCCAGCTTGACGGCCTGCGCGGCCGGTCGCTCGTACCCGAAGAACACCGGCGTCGGCGAGACCACCTGGAGATCGATGCCGTCGGCATCCATATCCTCTGCGCGTGTGCCGGGATCCCAAGCCTGCGGTCCGATCGGCCGGAACTCCGACGAGCCGATCATGATCATCGCGGCCCGCTCGGAATCGATCCGCAACCACGGCCAGCCGTCGCCGCCACACGCCACCGCGAGATCCGGCCACCCGTGCGGGACCAGATGGGTGTGGACGTCGACCGTCATTTACCGGGGTGCAGCGTGCCGCAGTTCGGGCAGGTGCGCGCGTCCTCGCTCTCGTAGAACGCCTTGAACACCGGCGGCAGGTCGGCGACGATATCGGTCACCTGCAGCTCGACCTCGTGCACGACCCCGTTGCAGTTGGCGCAGTACCAGCGGAACTTCTCCAGCGTGCCGGGCTCCCGGACCCGCTCGATCACCAGGCCGATCGAATCCGCGTCGCGCTGCGGCGAGTGCGGCATGCTGCGCGGCAGCACCCACATCTCACCTTCGTTGATGTCCACTCGGCCCGGGCCGTCGTCCGTCATCACGTCGACGTGCATCGTGCCCTTGATCTGGTAGAAGAACTCCTCGTACGGGTCGACGTGGAAGTCGGTGCGCTGGTTCGGGCCGCCGACGACCATCGTGATGAAGTCGTCCCCGGTCGGGAACATCTGCTTGTTGCCGACCGGCGGCTTCAGCAGATGCTTGTTCTCCTCGATCCACTCCGGAAAGTTCGTCGACTCCAAGTTCGCCATCACTAGCTCCTTTGCGGGATCGCCGCTACGGCCTGAATTTCGATCAGCAGCTGGGGATGCGGCAGCTGATGTACTGCGACAGTCGTCCGAGCCGGCCCGGACTCGTCGAAGAACTCACCATAGACCTCGTTGTACCCGCCGAAGTCGTTCATCGACACCAGGTACGTCGTCACGCTGACCAGATCCTCGAGCCCGGCCCCGACGGCGGCGAGCACGTCGCGGATGTTCTCCAGCACCGCCCGCGTCTGCACCTTGATGTCCAACGAGACGGTCCCCATCGGGTCCACCGAGGCCCCGGCGATCGAGTTGTCCGGCCGCCGGCTCGACGTACCGGACACGAACGCGAATCCGTTGGACACCTTCACGTGCGGGAAGCGGCCGCGGGGCGTGGCTTTCCCGGGGACGACGGTCATGACAGCTCCACGCAGACGTTCGTCGTCTCGGTGTAGAAGTCCACCGAATGCCGGCCGCCCTCGCGGCCGACGCCTGACAACTTGACTCCGCCGAAGGGCGTGCGGAGGTCGCGGAGGAACCAGGTGTTGACCCAGCACAGGCCCACGTCGAGGGCGGCGCCGGAGCGGTGGGCGCGACCCACGTCGCGGGTCCAGACGGTTGCCGCGAGCCCGTAGTCGCTGTCGTTGGCGAGGGCGAACGCTTCCTCGTCGGTGTCGAAGGGTGCGACGTGGCAGATCGGGCCGAAGATTTCCTCGCGATTGGTGCGCGCGTCAGGCGGGAGGCCGGTGACCACGGTTGGTTGTACGTAGCAACCGCCGTCGCGGGCGTCGCCGAAGGTGGGTACGCCGCCGCCGGTGAGGACCTCGGCGCCTTCGGTCCGGGCGAGGGCGTAGTACGAGAGGACCTTGTCGCGGTGTTGTTTGGAGATGAGGGGCATGTTCATCGTGGCCTCGTCGGCAGGCCAGCCGTAGGTCAGCTCGGCGGCGCGGGCAGCCAGTCGCTCAGTGAACTCGTTGAAGATCGGGCGTTCGACGTACAGGCGTTCGGTGCAGAGACACACCTGGCCGCCGTTGGTGAAGACCGAGCGGACCGATCCCTCGACGGCCGCGTCGAGGTCGCAGTCGGCGAAGATCAGGCCGGCGTTCTTCCCACCGAGCTCGAAGGACACTGCCTTCACCCGGTCGGCGGCGACCTTGGCAATCGACGTACCGGTGGCGGACTCGCCGGTGAAAGTGATCGCGTCCACTCCGGGGTGGCGGGTCAGGTACTCCCCCGCGGATGACGGGCCGAAGCCGTGGACCAGGTTGAAGACTCCGGGAGGTACGCCGGCGTCGGCCATCACCTCGGCCAGCACGGTCGCCGATGAGGGCGTCTCCTCGGACGGTTTCACGACCACGGCGTTGCCACAGGCAAGCGCCGGTGCGACCTTCCAGGTCAGGAGGAGCAGCGGAAGGTTCCACGGCACGACGATCGCGACGACGCCGACGGGTTTGCGTACGGCGTAGTTCAGCGCTCGGCGTCCGTCGGGGAGGACGGTTGTGTACGACTCGGTCGGGATCGTCGTCGCGAAGTCGGCGAAGGCGCGGAAGTTGGCCGCGCCGCGCGGGATGTCGAGCGTCCGGGCTTGGCTGATCGACTTCCCGGTGTCGCCCACCTCCGCTGCAACCAGGTCCTCGAACCGCCGCTCCAACTCGTCCGCAACCCGCCGCAGCACGACGGCCCGCTCCTGCTCACTCATCCGCCCCCACGGCCCCCGCAACGCGGCCCGAGCAGCAGCAACCGCCGCGTCAACCGTGGGCTCATCCGCCTCACACACGTCGAAGATCTGCTCCCCCGTCACCGGCGAAACCTTCGCAAACCGCGATGCACTCTCCACGAACTCCCCACCAACGAAGTGCCGCAACAACCCCACCAACGAGGGCTGTCCCGTCAGCAACTCGGAGGACCAGAGGTCGTTCATCGGCGGGCTCGTGATCGGGTGACAGCGAACAGCACGCCCGCGGCCGCCACGGCTGCGGCGCCGAGCAGCTGGTGTTGGCGGTGGACTCGGTGTTGGACTTCGGCGTACGGGGTGGTGGAGAAGGAGACGAGTTCGTAGCGGGAGACGTAGGTGCCGGGGAGGAGGCGTTCGAGGGTGTGTTCTATCTGTTTTTGCAGGCGGAAGACCGGGGAGGCGACCTTGTCCCGCATTTCGACGAAGTTGGCTAACGCCATCTCGGCGATTGCTTCGGTGTTCTCGCGGCGGCGGGCTTCGAAGAGGGGTAGCGCGCGGGCCCACGAGCCGCCGGTGTCGTCCAGGCAGCGGTCCAGCTCGACCACGTCCTCGAACGCGCAGTTCGCACCCTGCCCGTAGAACGGCACGATCGCGTGTGCCGCATCGCCGAGCAACGCAGTACGACCGTGGGCCTGCCACGGCAGCGTGTGGACCGTGCCGAGCACGCCGACGGGATTGTTCAGATAGTCGTCGACCAAGTTCGGTGCCAGCGGCAACAGATCCGGGTAGTTGATCCGGAAATGGTCCTCGATCCCCGACGCCGACGTGAGCGCGTCGAACGAACCGGCCGGCCAGAACAACGTGCAGGTGAACGACTTGTCCGGGTTCGGCAGCGCGATCATCATCGACGTACCGCGCGGCCAGATGTGCAACGCACCCGGATCCAGCGCGAACTCGCCGTCAACCGCCGGGATCGACAGCTCCTTGTAGCCGTAGTCGAGGAAGTCGACGTTCTCCGCAACGATGCCCTCGGCAAGCAACTGCTCCCGCACCGCCGACCCGGCGCCATCGGCCCCGAGTACGACGTCGGCCTCAACCGACACCTTCCCGGCCGGCGTAGCGAACACCATCCGCCCGACGGCGGAATCCAGCTCCACCAACCGATGTTCGAACTCCACCGACACACCATCAGCAGCGACCGCCGCCGTCAGCAGCGCGTTGTTCAACGCACCCCGGCTGATCGAGTTGATCGCCCGATCCCCCGACGCCGAGTACGCCTGGAAGTCCAGCGCCCCAGTGACCGGATGAATCATCCGGCCCTTCATCGGCAGCGCATCCGCCATCACCTCGTCGACCAGCCCGATCTTCCGCAGCGCGTTCAGCCCGCGCTCGGAGATCGCCAGGTTGATCGACCGCCCACGCTCGACCTGCGCAACCCGCGGGTCCGGCCGCCGCTCGTACAGCGTCACCGTCAATCCACGCCGCGCCAGGAAGCACGCGAGCAACGACCCCGTCAGCCCGGCGCCGACGATCGCGACCTTCATCCCATCACCTCAGCCAACGCCGTCGCCGCCCGCCAGCAGTCGTGGTACGTCGAGTACAGCGGCACCGGCGCCAACCGCAGTACGTCGGGCTCCCGCGCGTCCGCGATCACGCCGTACTCGAACCGCAGGCGCCGCGACAGCTCACCGGCCCGCATCCCCGTGACCCGCAACGACAACTGGGCGCCCCGCCGCGCGGGATCCGCCGGCGTGATCACCTGCAACGGCACAGATGCCAGCAGCTTCTCCAGGTACGCCGTCAATCGCACACTCCGCTCCCGCAGTACTTCGATGCCGATCTTGTCGAAGATCTCCAGCGACGTCCGGACCGGACTCATCGAGAAGATCGGTGGGTTCGACACCTGCCACGCGTCGGCGCTCGCGGGCGGCCGCGACTCCGGTGTCATCTCGAACCGCGTCGCCGCCTCCGTGCTCCACCAGCCCTCGAACCGCGGCAGGTCCGTGCCGAGGTGACGTTCATGGACGAACACCCCGGCCAGCGCGCCCGGCCCCGAGTTCAGGTACTTGTACGAGCACCACGCCGCGAAGTCCACATCCCAGTCGTGCAAGGCCAACGGCACATTCCCGGCCGCATGCGCGAGATCCCACCCGACGACCGCACCGGCCGCATGACCGGCCTTGGTGATCGTGGGGATGTCCATCAACTCGCCGGTCAGGTAGTTCACGCCGCCGAGCAGTACGAGCGCGACGTCGCCGCCGAGCTGCTCGACGACATCCGCCGTACGCAGGCTGTCCTCGCCCGGTCGCGGACGCAGCCGGATGACCGCGTCCTCGGCGTCGTACCCGTGGAAGGCGACCTGCGACCGTACGGCGTAACTGTCCGAGGGAAACGCTGCGTCCTCGATCACGATCCGGTGCCGCGAAGGCGTCGGCCGGTAGAACGACACCATCAGCAGATGCAGGTTCACCGTCAGCGAGTTCATCACCACGGTCTCGCTCGGCAACGCTCCGACCAAACGAGACGCGGGACCGGTCAGCAGCTCGTGGTACGGCAACCATGGTCTGGCCGCGTCCAGATGGCCCTCGACCCCGAGCGCGGCCCACGCGTCCAGATCCTCGAGCAGCTCGGCATGGGTCGCCTTCGGCCGCAAGCCGAGCGAGTTGCCGGCGAAGTACGCCACCTCCGGGTAGTCACCGCCCTGCGCCGGTGGCACGTCGAACAGGTCCCGGTGCCCTGCGTCGGTGGCATCGAGGGAAAGCGCCTCGGTCTCGACCGTCACCCCTCGGCAACCTCGTCGACAGCGGCGGCCTTCGGCGCCTCGATCACCTGGCCCTTGCCGAGCACGGTCACGCCGCCCTTGGACACGATGAACCCACGCTCCCGGTCGTAGTCCGGGTCGACGCCGATCTCGACCCCGTCCGGGACCACGATGTTCTTGTCCAGGATGACGTTCTTCAAGACGACGTCCTTGCCGATCTTGCAGTTGTCCATGATCACGCAGCGCTGGATATCCGCACCCGAGCTGACGATCACGTTCGAGCCGAGCACCGAGTGGTCGACATGCGCGCCGGACACGATCGAGCCCTGGCAGACGATCGACTCGCCGACGGTCGCGTCGTCGGTGAACTTCGCACCCGGCAGCTGCGGGTGCGAGGTGAAGATCGGCCAGTCGGAGTTGTACAGGTTGAACACCGGCTGGATCGAGACCAGGTCCATATGCGCCTCGTGGTACGAGTCCAGCGACCCGACGTCGCGCCAGTACGACCGGTCGCGGTCGAGGGCGCCCGGTACGTCGTTCTCCTGGAAGTCGTACACACCTGCCTTGCCCTCGGCAACGAGCATCGGGACGATGTCGCCGCCCATGTCGTGCCGGGAGGCCGGATTGGCGGCGTCCTTGCGCAGCGCCTCGACCAGGACGTCCCGGCTGAATACGTAGTTGCCCATCGAGGCAAAGGTCTCGTCCGGCGAGTCGGGCAGCCCGGGCGGATCGGCCGGCTTCTCCAGGAACTCGTCGATCGCGTGCCCGTCCGCACCGGTCTTGATCACGCCGAACTCGGTGGCCTCGGCCCGCGGCACCCGGATCCCGGCCACGGTCACGCCGTTCCCGCGCTCGATATGCGCGGCGACCATCTGCGACGCGTCCATCCGGTACACGTGGTCGGCGCCGAAGACCACGATGTACTCCGGGTCCGCGTCCTTGATCAGGTTCATCGACTGGTAGATCGCGTCCGCGCTGCCCTGGTACCACTGCGGGCCGAGCCGCTGCTGGGCCGGGACGCAGGTCACGTAGTTGCCGAGCAGCGTCGACATCCGCCAGGTCAGCGTGACGTGCCGGTCGAGCGAATGCGATTTGTACTGGGTGAGCACACAGAGATTTCGATAGCCGGCATTGACCAAATTCGAAAGCACGAAGTCGATCAGGCGATAACTCCCGCCGAACGGCACGGCCGGTTTGGCCCGGTCCGCCGTCAGCGGCATCAACCGCTTGCCCTCACCACCGGCCAGCACGATTCCGAGAACTCTGGGCGCCTTTGCCATGTCCGCACCTTAGCTCCGGATACCCCAGGGCATAAGCGCTTGCGAGTGTCGCGACACTGTAAAGATGCCGATCCTCGTCGTACCGACCACTGCCGTTCACCGATCGTTTCTCGCGGCCTGGGACGAGCTCGGTCCGGATCATGAGCGCTGGATGGGTGCGAAGTCGATCGCGGCCGACGACGAGGAGTGGAGCCGGCAGCAGGCGGCCGACCCGGCGGAGTTCCACCGGCTGGTCGAGGCGATCAGGGCCGAGGCGGATCCCGCGACCGAGCTGCCGCCGGGGCTCGTGCACCAGACCGTGCTGTGGTTCGTCGACGGGATCGAGTTCCTCGGCCGGCTGTCGATCCGGCACTGGCTCACCCCGGCCCTGCTCGAGGTGGCCGGGCACATCGGGTACTGCGTCCGCCCGTCCGCGCGCCGGCACGGGTACGCGACCCAGATGCTGACCCAGTCGCTCCCGATCGCGGCCGCCCTCGACATCGAGCCGGCCCTGGTCACCTGCGACACCGGCAACGTCGGCTCGCGCAAGGTGATCGAGGCGGCCGGCGGCGAATTGGAAGACGAACGACACGGAAAGCTGCGGTTCTGGGTGCCGACACACCTCGATTGATGACCTATCGTCGGGCGCATGAAGGTCGCCATCCTGACGCGTGAGTACCCACCGGACGTGTACGGCGGGGCGGGGGTGCACGTTGACTTCCTGGTCCGCGAGCTCCGCCGGCTGATCGACGTGGACGTGCAGTGCATGGGCGAGCCCAGGCCGGGCGCGACCGCGCATTCCGAGGACGACCCGCGGATGCCGGGCGCGAACGCGGCGCTGCGCATCCTGTCCACGGACCTCACGATGACGGCCGCGGTCGGCGACGCCCGGCTCGTGCACTCCCACACCTGGTACGCGAACATGGCCGGCCACTGGGCCAAGCTGCTGTACGGCGTACCGCATGTGGTGACCGCGCACTCGCTCGAGCCGCGTCGCCCGTGGAAGGCCGAGCAGCTCGGCGGCGGGTACCGGCTGTCGAGCTGGGCCGAGAAGACGGCGTACGAGGCGGCCGACGCGGTCGTCGCGGTGAGCCGCGGGATGCGGGACGACGTCCTCGACTGCTACCCGTCGATCGACCCGGCGAAGGTGCACGTGATCTCGAACGGGATCGACGCCGACTTCTACCACCCGGACCCGTCGACGCATGTCCTCGAGCGACTGGGTGTCGACCTGAACCGTCCGTACGTGACGTTCGTCGGCCGGATCACCCGGCAGAAGGGCGTGCCGCACCTGCTCCGCGCCGGCCCGCGCCTCGACCCGTCCGTGCAGCTCGTCCTGCTGGCGGGCGCTGCCGACACGGTCGAGCTGAAGGCGGAGACCGACGCGCTGATCGACGACCTCAAGCTGGCCCGGGACGGCGTGTTCGTGGTCTCGGAGATGCTGCCGCGTGAAGAGGTCCGGCAGGTCCTGACGCATGCCCTCGCCTTCTGCTGCCCGTCCATCTACGAGCCGCTCGGCATCGTGAACCTGGAGGCGATGGCCTGCGAGACCGCCGTGGTCGCGAGCGCGGTCGGCGGCATCCCCGAGGTCGTCGACGACGGCGTGACCGGCACGCTGGTCCCGTACGACGAGAACGACACCGACGCCTTCGAACGCGGCCTCGCCGACGGGATCAACGCGCTCGTCGACAACCCGGCGCGCGCGGACGAGATGGGTAAGGCCGGCCGGGAGCGGGCGGTGTCGCAGTTCGGCTGGGACGCCGTCGCGGACCGGACCGTGCAGCTGTACACGAGCCTGCTCGGGTAGGAGAAACCCCACCCCGGTACGGGGCTCCGCACCATTCTTCGGCTGCCGCGGCGGGAGTTGGGTTGAGGTATGACTTCTCGCCTGACAAAGACCGTCGCCGCGACGCTGGCGACCGCTGCTCTGCTCACGTTCCCGTTGTCGGCGTTCGGCGCCGTCAGTCAGCCGACGCTGTCCGAAGCTGCCGTCTCCAGCGTCCACGCTCCTCGTGGTTCGCTGGTCTCGGCGGTCCCGGTCGCGCAGCTGACTGCGGCTCAACTGAACGCCGCGTCTGCCGACTTTCCTGGCACACCAGCTGCGACGTACGGCGTCACGGCGTACCGCTTGATCTATCGGACGATCGACCACAACGGGCGGCCGACGACCGCGAGCGGCATCGTCGTACTGCCGGACGGACGTCGGGGTGCGCTGACCGTCGCGGAGTACCTGCACGGGACCAATCCCACGAAGGCCGCTGCTGCGTCAGTGGACGACACCTCGACCGATCGCCTCGTCACGGCTCTGTTCGCGGGGCAAGGGCTGGTCGGCGTTGCTCCGGACTACCTCGGTCTCGGGCTCGGGCCGGGCAAGCCGCCGTACGTCGACACCAAGACCGAAACGAGCTCATCGGGCGATTTGTTGCTCGCCGCACGGACCTTCGCGGCCAAGCACGGCGTCGCACTGAAGCGGGACGTGCTGCTCACGGGCTTCTCGCAGGGCGGCCGTGCGTCGGTCGCGCTCGGCCACGCGCTGAGCCGCGGTGAGTTCGGCTCGTTCCGCCTCGGCGCGATCCAGGCCGTCGCGGGACCGTACGACCTGCTCGGCAGCGAGCTCCCGGCGGTCTTCACCGGCGGCGTCCTGCCGCCGACAGCGACGTTCTACCTCGGCTACCTCGTGACCGCGTGGAACCGGACCGTCGGACTGTACGACGATCCGCGCGAGGTGTTCCGGGCGCCGTACGCCGCGACAGTCGAGGGCCTCTTCGACGGCACGCACTCCGATGAGGAGATCGTTGCCGCGCTCCCGGACTCGCCGGAGAAGCTGTTCACGCCGGCGTTCATCAAGCAGCTGCAGCACCCGACCGGCCGGCTGCTCCGGGCTCTTCGTGCGGCCGACCAGGTCTGCGACTGGACGCCGCGGGTGCCGGTGCACCTCTACAGCGGCACGAAGGACACCGACGTGGTGGCCGCCAACGCCGACGCATGCGCCGCTTCACTGCGAGCCCACGGCGCCGACGTGACCGTCCACAGCATGGGTCCCGTCGATCACACCGGTACGGCGTACGCGGCGTACCCGAGGATCATCCGCGCGTTCAGCCGGTGGGCTTGAGCCAGCCGATGCGTAGTTCGTCCGTGGCCGGACGGTAGATCCGGATGAGCTCGGCGCGCTCGGGATCGTCATCGGGCAGGTCGTTTGCGAGAGCGGCCTGCGCGGCGACGGTCTGCGGGCGGGCACCGAGCGCGGCGCGCAGGTGGAGGGAGCGACGCAGCATCGCGATCCCCTCGGCCGGCTCCTTCAGGTGCGCGAGGTGCCGGATGATGTAGGACTCGAAGAAGCCGTCGCCGTACTTCGTCGCGATCTCGAGCGCCGTCTCGTACCGCGCAACGGCGCCGGCCGAGTCCTCGTCGATGTTGTCGAGCAAGACACCCCAGTGGTACTCCGCCCAGCCGCGCTGCAACTCGTCGCCGCTCTGTGTCGCCGCGCGGTACGCCGCCTCGGACACAGCGCGGTCGTCGGGCCGGGGATCGCGCTGGAACAGCAGCCGGCTGTAGGCGAGCCGTCCGGTGAGCAACTGCGCGGTCCACGACGCGGGATCGAGCGCCGCGACCGCCTTCTCGGCCTCGTCGTGCCCCTCGATCCGGAAGAACCAGCCGTCAACCGCGATCTCGGCCCGCAGCTCGGGATCGCCGTCCGGGCCCAGTACGGCGAGCGCGGCATCCCACTCCCCCAGCACGAACAGGCGGCGAGCTGTGTAGGTGTCATCAGCTATCATGACGCCTACGCTAGATTCCGACGATGTAGGTGGTCAAGTGGAATACGGTGACTACATTGGCAACGTGACGCGGCTGGCCGTTGAGCTGGCCAACACCGGCACGCTCGATCAGGACGGTGAGCTGGTCGCCGCGTTCTTCGCCGAGCACGAGATCGCTCCGCCGGCCGACGGGGATTTCAGCGACCTGCCGGACCTCGTGCGTACGGCGCTGGCGCAGACGGTCGACGGCGACGCGCCCGACGCCGTACATCGGCTGCTGCGGGAGTACCCGCCGGACATGCACCTGTCCGACCACGACGGTCTCGGCTGGCACGTCCACTTCGGCCGCAACGGGACTCCCGCCAAGCGTTGGGTCGGCCAACTGATCGCCGCCAAGCTCGCCCTGATCGCGGCCGGGGATCCGTCGGTGACGCTCGGGCGCTGCGCAGCGGCCGGATGCGGCAACTACTTCGTGGACCAGTCGCGGAACCGGACGCGCCGGTTCTGCTCCAACGCGTGCGCGAGCCGTACGACGGTTGCGGCGTACCGGGCCCGGAAGGGCTCTTAGTCCTTCGGGCTGGGCTGTGGCAGCTCGTGGTTGGGGGCGATGAGGCTGCCGAGCAGAGCCAGCGACTCGACATCGCGCGATCCCGGTACGGCGTGGAAGACCACCAGGGTCATGCCGTCGGTCCCGCCGATCGTCAGCTTGTCGGAGCGGAGATCGAGGTCGCCGACCTCGGGATGAGTCAGCTGGCTGAGCCGGCCCTTGCGCGGTCGGACGTCGTGCCGTGCCCACAGTTGCCGGAAGCGTTCGCTGCGCACGGACAGGTCGCCGACCAGTTCCTTCAGCCGCGGGTCGTTGACGTTCGGGCCGAGTTCGGTGCGGAGGATCGCGACACCTTCCTCGGTCAGGTCGTCCCAGTCGCGGCGCAGCTCACGCTCGCGAGGGTCGAGCAGGACCGCGGACAGCAGGTTCACGCCGACGACGTAGTTCGGGGAGAGCGCGGCGCAGAGCGGGTTGACCGCGAGGCAGTCCGTGTACTTGTTCTGCACGTACGCTGGGTGGTTCGGCAGGCCGTCGATCAACTCGATGATGCTGTCCGGGACCGTCTCACCGGTTCGTCGTGGAGCCGGCCGTTCCTGGGCGAGACCGCGCAGGTAGGCGGTCGCGTCGGCGTCCAGCCGCAGTACCTCGGCGAGCGCATCGAGGACCTGCGTCGACGGGTTGCGGTCGCGGCCCTGCTCCAGCCGGAGGTAGTAGTCCGAGCTGATGCCGGCCAGCATCGCGACCTCCTCGCGCCGCAGCCCGGGCACGCGGCGCAGACCGATGCTCCGGATGCCGACATCCTCGGGCTTGACCTGCTCGCGCCTCGCCCGGAGGTAGTCGCCCAGCGCGTTCGTACTCTCCATGACTCCCACGGTAGACCGGACCCCACTCGCGTGCCTGGGTCCTGTCACTACCAGGAACAGCGGGGCACTCCCTGTTCTAGATGCGCCGGGCAACAGTAGGGACATGACCAACTCAACCATCACCCTCGCCGACGACCTCACCATCACCCGGATGGGGTACGGCGCCATGCAGCTCGCTGGCCCGGGCGTCTTCGGGCCGCCGAAGGATCGCGACCAGGCCATCGCCGTACTGCGGGAAGCGGTCGACCTCGGCGCTACGCACATCGACACCAGCGACTTCTACGGCCCGGTCGTCGTGAACGAGCTGATCAAGGAGGCGCTGTATCCGTACCCGGCCGGCCTGCACCTGGTGACCAAGGTCGGCGCCCGGCGCGGCGACGACGGCTCGTGGAACATCACCCAGGAACCGGACGACCTGAAGGCGCAGGTCCACGAGAACCTCGAGCACCTGGGCCTCGACGTACTCGATGTGGTCAACCTCCGCACGCCCGCCCACGACGGCGGCAGCGAGGAGTCGATCGCGAAGGCGTTCACAGCTCTGGTCGAACTGCAGCAGGAAGGCCTGATCAAGCACCTCGGGCTGAGCGGCGTCACGGTAACCCAGATCCGCGAGGCCCAGGCGATCGCGCCGATCGTCACGGTTCAGAACCTGTACAACCTGGTCCGCCGCGATGACGACGACGTGGTCGACTACACGGCCGAACACACCATCGCGTTCGCCTCGTTCTTCCCGCTGGGCGGTTTCACGCCGCTCCAGTCCGAGACCCTCGCGAAGGTCGCCTCGCGGTTGCGCGCGACGCCGCAGCAGGTCGCTCTCGCGTGGCTGCTGCAGCGCTCGTCGACCAGCGTCGTCATCCCCGGTACGTCGTCACTCGACCACCTGCGCGAGAACATCGCGGCCCGCGACCTGACCCTGCCGGCCGACGCCGTCGCGGAACTCGACGCCATCGGCCGGAGCTAGCTCAGCCGATCCCAGCGGTCGGCTGGTCGCCGGTCAGCCAGGTCGTCAGCAGGCGGGCGCCCGCGCCGGTCGCGCCGACGGAGTACTCGAACCGGTCGGCCGGGGACTCGGCGATCGACGAGAGGTCGAGGTGCGCCCACGGGATGTCACCCGCGAACGCCTTCAGGAACAGGGCTGCGGTGATCGAGCCCGGCCCCTTCGAGCTGTTCACCGAGTCGGCGATCGGGGTGGAGATCAGGTCCTCGTACTCCGCCGGCAGCGGCATCCGCCAGAGCTCTTCGCCGGAGATCCGGCCGGCGTCGGCGAGGTTGTCCGCCAGCGCGTCGTCGGTCGAGAACATCCCGCCGTACAGCATCGCGCCGAGCGATACCTTGATCGCGCCGGTCAGCGTGGCGACGTCGACCAGCACATCCGGCTTCAGCTCCTTGACGGCGTAGGCGAGACCGTCGGCCATCACCAGCCGGCCCTCGGCGTCGGTGTTCTTCACCTCGGTGGTCCGGCCGCCGTAGTGGCGGATCACGTCGTCCGGACGGTACGACGAACCGGACGGCATGTTCTCCGCGGAGCAGACGAGCCCGGTCACCCGGACGTTCGCGCCGAGCTCGCGCAGCGCCGACATCGTCGCGATCACCGAGCCGCCGCCGGTCATGTCGCGCTTCATCGACACCATGCCCTCGCGCGGCTTCAGCGACAGGCCGCCGGTGTCGTACGTGATGCCCTTGCCGACCAGTACGACGTACGGCGTCTTCTTGGTCGCACCGTCGGGCACGTAGTCGAGGCGGATGAACCGCGGCGGCCGGGTGGAGCCCTGACCGACCGCGAGGATGCCGCCGAAGCCTTCCTCGGCAAGTCGCTTCTCGTCCCAGACCTCCACCTCGAGGCCGGTCGCTCCGGCCACCTCGATCGCCCGCGCTGCCATCCACGCCGGGTCCTTCTCGTTGGACGGCGTGATCGCGAGCTGCCGCGCGAGCCAACCGGTCCGGCCGACGACGACGCCGCGGTCGACGACCGGCTGGCGGGCTTCCGGCGTACCGTCGGTCAGCGTGACCTTGCCGACCGCGGGCTTGCCCGGGTCGACCGTCTTCTGGGTGTACGAGAACGAGCCGAGAACGACGCCCTCGGCGAACGCCTGCAGCGCCGCGTCATCGATGCCCTCGGCAACGACCGTGGTGAGCTCGTCCTTGCCGCGACCGAACCGGGCGACCGCCGCACCGGCGTGTCGCAGGTCCTTCGCGCTGCCGTCGCCGGCGCCGACCAGCACGATCTCGGCCACCTCGCCGGCCAGCAGCGGGTACGCCGCGACCGCGCCGGCGGACGGGCTGAAGCCGGTCTCCTGCTGTACTTCGAGCAATCGGTCGAGGTCGACGCCGAGTCGCTCGCCGGCCTCCTTCGCGGCGGCCGGCAGACCGCTCTCGTCACCGACGACGATCACCCAGGTCGGGGAACCGTGCACCGGCAGACCGGGCTGCCAGGCGACGCCCGGGAGGCTGGGAAAGGGGGACGAACTGCTGCTGCGGCGAGCCACTAGGAGGACCTCACTGAAGTTTGATCACAATAGGGTGCAACCGTAACGACCCCGGCCGGTGCCGGAAACAGCACCCACCGGGGTCGCAGGATTGTCAGAGGAGTGCGAGGCCATGTCCCGGCACCCCGGGGAGAACCTGGTCAGCCGACGACAGCCTTGAGCGCGTTCCCGAGCTCGGTCGCTTCGTCCGCGTTGAGCTCGACGACGAGCCGGCCGCCGCCCTCGAGCGGAACCCGCATCACGATCCCGCGGCCCTCCTTGGTGACCTCGAGCGGACCATCGCCCGTCCGCGGCTTCATCGCCGCCATGCGCGCACCCCTTCCCAGTGTCGGTGTTGAGCGACGACACCGCGCGGGGAACCGTCGCCGGCGCCGTTGCGGTGATGCGCCGTCGGCGCGTATCGCAGTGTGTATCAGACCCCATTATTCCCGATCCCAGGCCAGAGCCGTGCACCATACGGCAGACTCGAGTCTTGTGCACGCCCGTTCAGCCCTCTTCGACCTGTACGGCGACCACCTGCGCGCGCGTGGCGCGCGCGCCCCGGTCGCGGCCCTGGTCCAGCTGCTCGCGCCGCTCGGCGTCCATCCGCCGGCGGTGCGGACCGCCGTGTCGCGGATGGTCCGGCAGGGCTGGCTGGAGCCGGTCCGGATCGAAGGACAACCCGGGTACGCGTTGACGTCCCGGGCGCGTCGCCGGCTCGACGACGCCGCCGCCCGGATCTACCGGACCGCCCCGGACGGCACGCCGGTGGTCACCGGTTCCGAGGGGCCGGGCGACTGGGACCGGCACTGGCATCTGGGCATCCTGCGCGAGGTGCCGAACGCGCGTCGCCGCGAGCAACTGGCGAGCCAACTCGCCTTCCTGGGTTGGGCTCCGCTGTCCGACGGCGCCTGGGTCGGGCTGCGCAACGACACCGAGGTCGACCAGATTCTCGGCATGGAAGGGATCGCCGCGGACCGGTTCCGCGCGCCGGTCGACGACGGCGCCGTGGAGTTCGCCCGGCGGGTCTGGAAACTGGACGAGCTCGGCGCGTCGTACGACGCCTGGCTGATCGAGGCGAAGTCACTGGTCGACGAGGCCGGTGACGGCGGGGGTGACGAGCAGGCCTTCGCCGTACGGTCGGAGCTCGTGCACGAGTGGCGCAAGTTCCTGTTCCGCGACCCGGGGCTGCCGGACGAGCTGCTGCCCGATGACTGGGCGGGCACCAGGGCGGCCGAGTTCTTCGATTTCCACGCCGAACGACTGGGCCCCGCGGCCGGGCGTTTCGTCGACAACTGCCTGACACTGCACTGAAATTTTCACCGACAGTCAAGGAGCTGACCACGATGAGTGACTCCGTTGTGTACGCCGTCTCGGACGGCGTGGCCACCATCACCCTGAACCGGCCGGACGCGATGAACTCGCTCGACACGCCGACGAAGGTCCTGCTCCGGGACACCATCCAGACCGCCGCCGAGGACCCCGCCGTACGTGTCGTCGTACTAACCGGGACCGGGCGGGCGTTCTGCGTCGGACAGGACCTGAAGGAGCACATCGGGCTGCTGCAGGCCAACGACGAGGCCGCGCTGTGGAGCACCGTGCCGGACCACTATGCACCGATCGCGCTCGCCCTCACCGAGATGCCGAAGCCGGTGATCGCGGCGGTCAACGGGGTGGCGGCCGGCGCCGGCGCGTCGATGGCGTTCGCCTGCGACTTCCGCGTCGTGGCCGACACCGCGGGGTTCAACCTCGCCTTCACCGGCATCGCGCTGTCCTGCGACACGGGCATCTCCTGGACGCTCCCCCGGCTCATCGGGCGGGCGAAGGCTCTGGAGCTGCTGTACTTCCCGCGCACCATCCCCGCGGCCGAGTCGCTTGACCTCGGCCTGGCGACCTCGGTCGTCCCAGCGGCCGAGTTGGAAACCACGGTCGCCGAGCTCGCCGGGAAGCTCGCCAAGGGCCCGACGGTTGCCTACGGCGCCGTCCGTCAGTCGGTGAACTACTCGGCCACACACACGCTGGCCGAGTCGCTGGCGTTCGAAGCGGGTCAGATGCAGCTGACCGGCGGGACCGAGGACCACCACAACGCGGTCGCGTCGTTCGTCGCGAAGGAGAAGCCCACCTTCAACGGCCGGTGAGCAGGGTCTTGTAATCGTTTACGTAAGCGATTACAACCTGAGCTGTGAGGAAACTGCTGCTGCCTGCCCTGACCGCCGCCACGCTGATCGGGAGCTTCGTCGTGCCTGGGTCCAACGCCGCGCCTGCTGCGCCTGCTGCTGAGCCAGGGGTGATCAAGTCCGCCGCCGCGCGGTCCGCAACGCTCGGCGAGGACATCAACTACAACGTCTACCTGCCGGCCGGGTACGACGCGTCCACCCGCCGGTACCCGGTCGTCTACCTGCTGCACGGGCGCGGGGACTCGATGAGCGCCTGGACGCAGGTGAAGAGCCGGCTCGACGAGTTGATCGGGACCGGTGAGATCCCGCCGACGATCGCGATCATGCCCGACGCGCCGTGGAGCAGCCGGGCGAGCTGGTACGTCGACTCGGCGTACAAGGGCGCCGATCCGGGGCGGCCGGTGGAGACGGCGTTCTTCCGGGATTTCGTGCCGAAGATCGACGCGACGTACCGGACGATCGCGGACCGGAGCGGGCGGGCGATCGCCGGCTACTCGATGGGCGGCGCGGGCGCGCTGCGGTACTCGCTGGCGCATCCCGAGGTCTTCGGTGCGGCGATCGCGTTGAGCCCGGCGGTGTACTTCCCGTTGCCGCCGGCCGATTCGAGCACCCGCGATTTCGGTGCCTTCGGCAAGGGTAAGGATCCGTTCGTCGAGTCGACGTACCTGAAGCTGAACTGGCCGGCGACGCTGAAGTCGTTCTCGGCGACCGGGCTGAAGGCGCACCTGTACATCGCGGTCGGCGACGACGAGTACAAGAACCCGAAGCCGATCGACGCGACCCACGACCTCGACTTCGAGGCCCATGTCGTGTTCAACCAGGCGTCCCGGGTGCCGGACCTGACGTCGGAGTTCCGCGTCGTCAACGGCGGGCACGACTGGGACGTGTGGGGGCCGACGTTCGCCGAAGGCGCGAAGTACATCTTCCAGTACATCGGCAAGCCGCCGGCTATCCCGATGCAGGCCGCGATCACCGGTACGGCGGGCGACGATCGCGCCGGCGGGATCGCAACTGATGCCGCAGGCAACGTTTATCAGGCGGTGGCGGCGGGCGCGCTGGACGGGCAGCCGTACGCGGGCGGGACGGACGTCGCGCTGGTCAAGTACCGGGCGGACGGCTCGCGGGAGTGGACGCGGTCGCTCGGGACGAGTGGCACGGAACGCGCGTACGGCGTTGCCGTCGACGCGGACGGGCGCGTTGTGGTGACGGGATACACGAACGGCGATCTGGACGGCAAGCATGCCGGAAACGCCACGGACGATGGGTTTGTGGCGCAGTACGACGCCGACGGGAATCGGCGGTGGCTGACGCAGTTCGGCGTACCGGGGGTGGCGGATCGCAGCTACTCGGTGAATGTGTCCGGGACCGATGTCTATGTCGGCGGCTACACGAAGGGCGCGTTGGACGGGACGAACCAGGGCGACAAGGATGTGTTCGTCGCTCGGCTTGACGGTGACGGGCGGCTGGTGTGGTTGCGGCAGACCGGAGGAGCGGGCGAGGACAAGGGGATGGCGGTCGCTGTCTCCGACGGTTCGGTGTATCTGGGTGGAATGATCGCCGGCGATGACGGTGTGGACGGTCTGCTCGCCCGCTATTCGGCGGACGGCACTCCGATGTGGGTGAAGCAGGTCGGCACGTCTGCAGCGGACGAGGTGTGGGCGCTGGCCGCGGACCCTGCCGGTGGGGTGTATCTCGCCGGCTACACGGCAGGCGACTTCGCCGGAACGCTCAACGGCGACAAGGATTTCCTGGTCGCCCGCGCCGATTCCGACGGCAACCTGACCTGGCGCGACCAGCTCGGCACGTCCACCAACGACAAGGCCGCCGCTGTGGCAGTCGACCCCGCCGGCAACCTCTATGTCGCAGGCTTCACCGACGGCGCGTTGGAGACGCCGCTCGGCAAGTTCGACGGCGTGCTGACGAAGTACTCGCCTGAGCGCACACGCAGTTGGACACGCCAGTTCGGCACTGCGGACGACGACGCGGCAGACGCCTTCGCCGAGGCGAATCTCTACCTCATCGCGACACCGACGGGCACCCAACTGAGTGGGCTGACCGGAACGGATGTGTTCCGGACAGCCTTCACTTCAGACGGCTCGAACAACCTGCCGTAGAACGTTTGGTGGGCTCCCAGACCGCGTTCCGGCCGGGCGAGTCACGGCCGGACAACCACCTGACAGTCGGGGAGCCCGTTGAACACCTCATCACGTTCAGTGCCCGGTGCACAACTCGTTCAGCCGTTTGTGTTTGCGTTTCGCCAAAGAGCCTTTTGCAGATGCAGAAGGCAGCTGCACGTGCACGAGATTTACCGGGCTATACAGGTCTTCAAGTGGTCGTTCACGATGCCGGTGGCCTGCATCAACGCGTACGCCGTGGTGGGTCCGACGAAGACGAAACCCTTCTTCTTCAGGGCCTTCGACATCGCCACGGACTCGGGTGTGGTGGCCGGTACGTCGGCGAACGTCCTGGGTGCCTTGTGCTTGGCCGGCTGGAACGACCAGAGCAGCTCGGTGAACTCGCCGTCGTCCAGCTCCAGCAGCGCACGGGCGTTGTTGATCGTCGCGTTGACCTTGAGCCGGTTGCGGACGATGCCGGGATCGGCCATCAGCCGGTCGAAGTCGGCCTGGTCGTACTTCGCGATCGCCTCCGGGTCGAAGTGCGCGAACGCAGTACGGAAGTTCTCCCGCTTGCGGAGGATCGTGATCCACGACAGCCCGGACTGGAACCCTTCGAGCGTCATCCGCTCGAACAGGCCGACATCGGTGCGGATCTCCTTGCCCCACTCGTTGTCGTGATACTCGATGTACTCCGGTGCGGAGGTCGCCCAACCGCAGCGCGGCTGCCCGTCCGGGCCGATCACGGTCATGCGCCGACCTCGCGGGTCAGGCGGTGGAGGGAGACCCGCATCATCAGCTCGAAGGCCGGACGCGCCACGATCCAGCCGAGGCGGCCGAGCGGCGGGTCGACGTCCTCTTCCCAGGTGAAGACGCTGCCGGTCGAGACGGGCGCGATCGTGAACGTGCCGGTGCCGCGCACGATCTTGCCGAGATGCTTCACCGTGCACTCGCGCGGCGGATCCCAGTGTGTGATGACCATGTCGTCAGTGAACCCGATGCCACCGACAGAAGTCCGCGCGGCGACCCCGCCGCCGACACCGATGCCGTCGTTCTCAGTGCCCCAGACGCGGGTCAGCAACATCCAGCGCGACTGCCGGTCCCAGTCCATCACGACGTCCCAGGCGGCCTCCGGCGACAGCCCCAGCACGACCGACGCCTCCGCGTGACAACTCCCCGTCCCGTTCATCAGCTCGGCCGCTGATAAGCGCCTTCCCCTTCTTGATCCGCCGGCGGCCAGAACTGCCACCCCTCCCCCTCACCCTGCTGCCCACCCTGCTGCGGGCCGGACTGCTGCGGGCCGGACTGCGGATGCGCGGACTGCTGCGGGCCGGACTGCTGCGCGGACTGCTGCTGCGCGGACTGCTGCTGCTGCGAGGACTGCCGCGAGTCGAACTGCTCCTGCGGAGCGGGCGCCTGCTGCTGGGCCTGCTGCTGAGCGGCGGGCTGCTGCTGAGCGGGTGGTGCCTGCTGCTCCCGGACGACGTACTGCTCCTGCTGCGTCCAGTGCTGTGCGGGCGCCGCCGGCTCGTGCTCCACGTCAGCCGATTCATGCGGCGGCAACTGCGTCCAGTGCTGCGTCGGAGCGGCCTGCTCGGCCGACACCGGCTGCGCGTCGGCTGACTGCAGGTCAGCCGACTGCTGGGGCGATTGCTGCTGCTGCGACTGCTGCTGTGCTGAGTCCTGCGCGCCGGCGGGCGGCGCCTGCTCGGGTGACTGCTGGACGGCGGCTTCCGGCTGCTGCTCCTCCGGCTGCTGGGGGAACTGAGGCGTAGCGGGCGTCCGGCGTGGAGTGACCGGCTGGGACTGGGCTTCCAGGACGGCTCGGGCCTCGGCCTGGAGCCGTTCGTACTCGTCGGCGGCCGCTTCATGCCTCGTCCGCGGCAGCTCGGACGTCTCCGGCTCGTCATCGTCCGCCACCGCAGACTCAGTCTCCGGCTCGGCAGGAGCCGCCGGAACAGCGACCTGCGGCACTTCGGCAGTCGAGTCCTTCGGCTCGTCCTTCGACGGCTCACCGGCCGGGAAGTCCCCGCCGACCATGATCGGCTGATGCGGCCCGGTGTCCTCGAACTCGGACGCGTCGTACCGCGACTTGGACGTGAACCCCGCGCCCTCCGGCGCATCCACGATCGGCGCCACCGCCCGCTCCAGGTCCGCGATCCGGCGGTCCCGCTCAGCGACCTCTTTCGCGACCCGTTCGAGCAGCGTGTCGACCTCGTCCATCCGGTAGCCGCGGACCCCGACCGCGAACCGCGCCGACTCGATATCCGTCGACGTCAGCGCCTGCCGTGCGGGCACGGTCATGTCGGGCCGGTCGTCGTACGCCGTGCTCATGGCACCCCAACGACCCGAGGCCACTACCGCGACAGCCCCGATCAACACCACGACGATCAGCCCGAAGAACCACATCACGGGTCCGATCGTGCCATGCCGTCCGAGTCAACCGAACCATCACCCGGGATTTCAGCTCCCGTCGGACCCCAGCCGGCGCGCCTTCGCGGAGGTGCTGTCGACGTCCTCCGCAGCCACCTCGGCGGCTTCCTGGGCCGCGGCGTCGGCGAGCTCGCCCGCCTTCATGATGTAGCTGATCGCCTCGTCCACGTCGTCGGTGACCGTGAACATGTCCAGATCGGCGGCCGAGATCTTCCCGTCCTCGAGCATCGTGTTCCGCAGCCAGTCGACCAGCCCGCCCCAGTACGCCGTACCGAACAGCACGACCGGGAACGACGTGACCTTCCGCGTCTGCGCCAGCGTGAGCGCCTCGAACAGCTCGTCCAGCGTGCCGAACCCGCCCGGCATCACCACGAACCCCTGGGCGTACTTCACGAACATCGTCTTGCGGGTGAAGAAGTACCGGAAGTTCATTCCGATATCGACCCACTCGTTCAGCCCGTTCTCGAAGGGCAGCTCGATGCCGAGCCCGACCGACACGCCGCCGGCCTCGGACGCCCCCTTGTTCGCGGCCTCCATCACGCCCGGTCCGCCGCCGGTGATGACGGCGTACCCGGCCACGACGAGCTTCCGCCCGCACTCCTCGGCGGCGGCATACATCGGGTCGTCCGGCTTGGTCCGCGCCGAACCGAACACGCTGATCGCCGCACCGAGCTCGGCCAGCATGCCGAACCCCTCGATGAACTCCGACTGGATCCGCAGCACCCGCCACGGGTCGGTGTGCACCCAGTCCGACGGTCCGCGGCTGTCCAGCAGCCGCTGCTCGGAGGTGGAGTGCTGCACCTGCTTGCGCCGCATCACGATCGGCCCGCGCTGCTGCTGGCCGACGGGACGGTCGGGGTGGATCGATGGTTCTGACATACGTCCAGATTATGGCCTGACCGGTAACGCCGACGGCTCAGGCGCGGCCCGTCAACCAACTCCTCAACCGCTGTTCACACAGCTCGATCTCGGCCTCGGGCACGAATTCGTCCTGCTTGTGCGCGTAGAGCGGGTCACCCGGCCCGTAGTTCACCGCCGGTACGCCGAGCAGCGTGAACCGCGCCACGTCCGTCCACCCGAACTTCGGCTGCGGCTCTCCCCCGACGACCTGCAGGAACGCCGCCGCGGCGGGCCGCTCCAGCCCCGGCAGCCCGCCCGGGGCCGAGTCCCTCACGACGACGTCGTACCCCTCGAACACCTCGCGCAGGTGCGCCTCGGCCTCCGCCTCGGACCGGTTGGGCGCGAAGCGGTAGTTGATCGTCACCGTGCACAGATCCGGTACGACGTTGCCGGCGACGCCACCCGTGATCGCGACCGCGTTCAGCCCCTCGCGGTACTCGAGCCCGTCGATCGGCACCCGGCGCGGTTCGTACGCCGTCAGCCGCGCGAGCACCTCGCCCGCGGCGTGGATCGCGTTCGACCCCATCCACGACCGGGCCGAGTGCGCGCGCTCGCCGTGGGTGGTGACCTCGATCCGCATCGTGCCCTGGCAGCCGGCCTCGACGACGGCGTTCGACGGCTCCATCACGACCGCGAACACGCCCTCGAGCAGCTCCGGGTTCGACCGGGTCAGCTTGAACAGGCCGTTGCGCTCGGCCTCGATCTCTTCGCAGTCGTAGAAGACGTAGGTGACGTCCCGGTTCGGCTCGTCCAGGCTCGCCGCGAGCCGGAGCGCGACCGCGACACCGCCCTTCATGTCGCAGGCGCCGAGCCCGTGGATCAGGCCGTCGGCGCGGCGGGCCGGGAGGTTGTCGTTGAGCGGGACGGTGTCGAGGTGCCCGGCGATCACGACCCGCTCGTCCCGGCCGAGATCAGTCCGCGCGACCACGGTGTTCCCGTGCCGGAACACCTTCAGATGCCCGTACGCCGAGAGCGCCTTCTCGACCTTGTCCGCAAGCTTCTCCTCGGTCCCACTGACCGACGAGACGTTCACCAGGGCCTCGGTCAGATCCGGACCGGATGCGGTGAGATCGAGCTTGGTCATTCGGACTCCTTCGGCGGCAGGAACACGCAGAACTCGTTGCCCTCGGGGTCGGCGCAGACGTGCCAGCCGATCTCGTCGTCCTTGGGCCGCAGCAGTGTCGCACCCGCGTCGAGCACCGGCTGCAGCGCGGGCGCGGTGACGTCCCAGTGCACGCGGTTCTTCACGGTCTTGGGCTCGGGTACCGGCACGAAGACCCAGTACCGGAACGGCAGGCCGGGCACGTTCTCGAGCCAGAAGTACGGCGTACCCGGTCGACTCATGAAGTCGCCACCGACCACGTCCGCCCACCAGCGCGCCTGCTTCTCCGGCTCGGCCGAGTCGACGATCAACTCCATCAGCCGGTACGCCGGAACCGTCTCGCGAACGAATCCGCAGAACTCCCCGCCCTCGGGATCCGTCATCACCGTCCACGGCTGTTCCTCGGACTCCGGCGTCAGGACCTTCGCGCCCTCCCGCTCCAGGCGCTCGATCGCGCCGGTGATCACGTCGAGGTGGACCCGGTTCTTGACCGTCTTCGTCTCCGGGACCTTGCACATCCAGATCGTCTTCTCCGGGGCGTCACCGACCAGCACGTTCGGGTTGTCGGCGGGCGCGGTCAGGCCGATCACCCGCCCCCAGAACGCGGCCATCTCACTCGGCGACGAGACGTCGACACACAAGTCCTTGAAACGCGCGATGGTCATGCCCGACAGGCTATCCGGAGTGCCGCTTCCGGTAGTGACGGTTCACCCGCTCCCGGTTACCGCAGGACGCCGAACACCACAGCTGCCGCGGATCCTCCTGCAGGAAGTACTTGACGCACCGAGCAGCGGGACACGCCCGCAACCGCCCCCGATCCGGCCCGGTCAAGAACTCGATCGCCGATCGCCCCACGGCACCCGCCAGATCGGCGGTTCCTCCAGCCCACTCGACCGTCGGCTCCGCACCTTCCTCCCACACCAGCTTCTGGGTCCCCAGAAGCCCCGCAGCCTGGTTGATCATCTGCAGCGCCGCGTCCGCATCCATCAACCGATGAGCATCAGCCCGGCTGGGCGCCCCGGGCGCAACCGCCCGAGCAAACAACGCCCGCACCGCCCGCCGAATCCGCACAAGCTCTTCGTGCGCCTCCGCACCCCCGACCTCGAGTGGCCGGCCCAGAACCCCCGCGAACTGGTCCTGGTGCTGCTCCAGCCACACGACCGCCTCCGCAGGTGTCGCGAGGAGGTCCGCAACGCCGCCGTGGCCGTCGTGCTTGATGGTCGCGGCGAGGGCGAAGGCCAGCGTGCTCATCCGGCGATTCTAATGGGATATTCCGTTGCTGCCATGTGAATACATCGCCTAGGGTCTCGAAGCGTGACCGACCTCCGCACCCGGCTGCGCGCCGTACCGACGCTGACCGGCACCCCACCCGCCTGGGATCCCGCACTTGCTCCCGAGACGCCGCACGAGCTGTTCGTCGACTGGCTGCTGACCGCGATCGACGCGCAGGCGCCCGAGCCGTGCGCGATGACCCTGTCCACGGTCCGCGCCGACGGCCGGCCGAACGGACGCGTCCTGATCCTCAAGAACGTGACCGACGACGGCTGGCAGTTCGCGTCGACGTCGACCAGCCGCAAGGGCGACGAGCTGGCGACCTCGCCGTACGCCGCTCTCACGTTCTACTGGATCCCGCTGGGACGGCAGGTCCGCATCCTCGGCACGGTCGCGGCCGCGGAGGCGGGTGAGTCGGCTGACGACTTCCTGCGCAGGCCGGAGGCAGCGCGCGCGGAGGCGCTGGTCGGCAGGCAGAGCGCCGTACTCGCGGATCCCGCCGATATCGACGTGGCGGTGAAGGAGCAGGCTGAGCGGATCGCCGCCGACCCCGGCCTGGTTGCGCCGAACTGGACGCTGTACACGTTGCGTGCGGAAGAGGTCGAGTTCTGGCAGGCCGATCCGGATCGCCGGCACACCCGCCTGCGGTACCGGCTGAAAGACGAATGGACAAAGGAGCTGTTGTGGCCCTGAACGAAGTACGCGCCACCGCCGATCAACTGCTCGCGCTCGTCGCGGACCTGGACGACGCCGCCGCACGCGGCAATTCGAACCTCCCCGGCTGGTCCCGCGGTCACGTCATCACGCACATCGCGAACTTCTCCGAGGCGATGACCCGTCAGGTCGACGAGGCCCTCGCCGGCCGGCTCATCGAGGTGTACGACGGCGGCCGCCCGGCCCGCGACGCCGCGATCGAAGCCGGCGCCGACCGCTCCGCCGCCGACCTCCGCACCCACCTCACCCAGGCCGTCACCACGCTGCTCGCCTCCTGGGACAAGGTCAGCCCCACCGACTGGCCCCTCCCGATCCTCCACCGCAACAGCAACCTCTCCGCCGGCCTCCAAGCCACCTGGCGAGAACTCACCATCCACACCTCGGACCTCAATCTGGGCGTCACTCCCGCCACCTGGTCCGAGGACTTCTGCCTCCACCTCCTGGACTTCCTCCGCCCCCGCACCCCCGACAACACCCACCTCATCCTCGAGTCCCAAACCACCACCTGGGAAAACGGCACCGGCGCAGAGGTGAAGCTGACCGGCGCCCTGACAGACCTAACCGCCTGGTACGCCGGCCGCCCCACCCCCGGCCCGATCACCGGCCCCGCTCCGGATCTCCTCCCCTGGCCGTGAATCAGCTGACGGTGAAGTCGTCGACCTGGATCCAGGTGTCGAGGTTGGGGCCGGTGAAGCCGGCGTAGACGGTTAGTTCGTGGGTGTTGGCGGGGACCTTGACCGTCACCTCGTGGTGGACGTAGCCCGTGCCGGCGCCGAACGTCGTACTGGCCAGGTCTGTGGTGCCGGCGCGGACGCCGAAGCGGCCCTGGTCGGCGGGGAGGTTGGCGGAGGCGTTGATCCAGGCGCCGAAGGTGTAAGTCGCGCCGGGTGTGACCGGGACCGTTTGGTACAGGTCGCTGAAACCCGTGCAGGTACAGCGGATCCAGCCGTTGTTGGCGCCCGAGTGTGCGAAGCCGAGGCCGCGGTCGACGCCGTTGGCCGCCGTACCCTCGAACAGCCACGCGGGCTTGCCGCCGCCGGTGCCTTCGAAGCCACCGTCCGCCAACTGGGAGACGTATCGGACCGCCAGCTCGGACACCGTCGTGTAGGAGCGCGTCCCGCCAGGCAATCCGATCACCCGCACGCCATCGGTCTCCTGCACCGGGAACGTGATGGTGTACGTCGTGTTCGCTCCGGCCGACGCGTCGCCCGGGTACGCCGGGGACACCGTCTGCGCCCCGACCTCGACCCACTCGCCGTCCCGCTTCACCTGCACCCGCGGCCGGCCGGTGAAGTACCCGCCCTCCGCCGACACCGCGCCCGACGTGAACTCGACGTTGTTGACCTTGTGCCGCGACGGCCACTCGTAACCCCACCACGACGCGCCCTTCACCTCGTCGTCGAAGTCGGACTCGCTGCCGGTCTTCGCACCGTCGTTCATCAGCGCGAGGCTTCCGGACTGTGTCGACTTGGAGATGGCTACTGCACCCATCGTCGGTACAGCGAGATTGTCAGCTCCTGGCAGGTTGTCGGCGGGCGCGGTCGACGACGGCGTCAGGACGAGTTTGCGCAGGTTGAAGTTGTAGACCGACGTACCGATCCCACCGCCGCCGCACGGGCAGACGTTCGCCTGGATGTACATGGTGTTGCCGTCGGGCTGGACGAACTTCGACGGGATCGTCACGCCGTACCCGCCGTACTTCGACGTCGACCACGGGTAGCCGCCGAAGTCCTTGCTCATGAAGTGTTTCCACGGACCCCACGGCGTCGGCGACTCGTAGAACTCGAACGTGTACTCCGTCCAGGACGTGTAGACGTACCTCTTCTGCTTGGCGAGGTAGGTGACGCCGCCCTGGCTGATCACGCTCAGGTTCGACGCATTCGTCCCGTACGTCTGCGCGTAGAGCCGCCGCGTGTCGGTCAGCACCGGCTTGCGGTCGGCGATCTTCGACGACCAGCCGGCGCCGGTGTAGAACTTCCACGCACCGCGGTCCTGCACCTTGTTCTTGGGCACCCTTGCGAGGAACACGCTCTGCGGATCGGCGACCGTGTCGTCGAACGAGTCCCGCCAGTTGCCGTCGAGGCCATAGGCATAGACGTAACCGTCGGGTGCGAGCGCACCACCCTTACCGAAGTCCGCGAACCAGATCGTCGTGAAGACATGGTCGGAGAACATCGGCCTCTGCTTGTCCCAGGTCCACGTCTTCCCGTGGTCCGTCGACTTCAGGATCGTCGCAGCCGGTACGTCGTTGAAGTCGAGCGCGAGGTCCTGGACCGCGAGATACAACGTGTCCCCGACGCACACCATCCCGGTCGGCTTCCGGTTGTACCCGGCGCCGCTCCAGACCGAGCCGACCTGGTCGCCCTTCGAGATCGTTGCCCCGGACAAGTTTCCCGGCGTGCCGTTGATCTCACTGACCGCGATATCGGCGAAGTCCCCGTCGGTACTGAAACCCTTGCCGTCACCATTGGCGGCGTACAGCTTGTCGTTGCCGGCCCAGCAGGACGGCCACAGGTCGCCGTCGCTGTTGCTGGGCATGCCCTTCGACTCCACCTGCGCCGTGCCGACCGTCGTCGACGCAACAGGGACCGGTTTGGAGTCCTGACTCAAGAGCGACGCGGTGCCGAAGACCAGTGGCAGCACAGCGAGCAAAGCCCCACGCTTCATGAGGTGCCTTTCACTTGAGGCCGGTCGTCTTCATCGCGTCGACCAGGCGGCGCTGGCCCGCGACGAACACAACGACCGTGGGAATGGCCGCGATCACCGCGGCCGCGAGAATGAGGTTCCAGGCCGAGGCGTACTGCCCCTGCATGCCGGAGACGCCGAGCTGGATCACCCGCAGGTCCGGGTTCCGGGTGATGGTGAGCGGCCAGAGGAACGCGTTCCAGTTGGCCAGGAAGAACAGCACCGACAGCGACGCGAGTACCGGCCGGCTGAGCGGCAGGATGACGCTCCAGTACCGCCGCCAGTAGCCGCAGCCGTCGAGGTCGGCCGCTTCCTCAAGCTCCCGCGGGATGTTCAGGTAGTACTGCCGGAGCAGGAAGATTCCGAACGCATGGAAGATGCTCGGCACGATCAACCCGGCATAACTGTCCAGCAGACCTAGTTGCTTTGCCACTAGAAACAATGGAACTAGTATCACCGGCAACGACACGAGCAGCGTCGACATGATCCCGGAGAAGATGATCCCCCGCCCCGGGAACCGCAGCCGCGCCAGCGCGTACGCCGCCATGCTGTGGAAGAACAGCGCGACCACGGTGACCGTGACCGACACGATCGCGGAGTTCAGCATGAACCGCGGCATCGGGATCTTCAGCAGCACGTACTGCAGGTTGTCCAGCGTCCACGTCGACGGCCACCCGAAGTTGAACACGTCCTCGGCCGGCTTCAATGCGCTGATCAGGATCCACAACAACGGGGCGACCGCGATGATCGCCAGCACGTGCGCCAGGATCGGGAAGAACCTAATCCTCATCGAAGCGACCTCCTCGGGTGACGCCGAACATCAGGCCGGTGCAGACGACGAGGATCGCCACGACCACGGTGGTCAGCGCCGCGGCGTACCCCATGTTGTTGAAGGTGAAGGCCTGCTCGTAGATGTAGAGCACGACCGTGCTGGTCGCGCGGGCCGGCCCGCCCTTGGTCAGTACGAAGACCAGGTCGAACGCCTGCAGACCGGTGACTGCGCCGATCGTCGAGTTGACCACGACGAAGAAGCTGGTCGGCCGGAGCAGCGGCCAGATCACGTACCGGAATCGTTGCCAGGAGCCCGCACCGTCGATCTGCGCGGCGTCCTCGAGCTCCTTCGGCACGTCCTTCAGCCCGGCCAGGAACACCAGCATCTGGTATCCCATCAGGAACCAGACACTGATCACCACATAGGTGCCCAGCGCAAGGGACGGCGTACCGAGGAAGGACACATCGCCGAGGCCGAGCGGCGCCAGGAGCTTGGAGAGCGCGCCGCGCTTGTCGACCAGAAGGAACTGCCAGATCAGGCCGACCACGACCAGGCTGACGACGTTCGGCAGGAAGAACGCCGAGCGGACCCAGCCGATGCCCTTGAAGAGGTTGCGGACCAGCATCGCCAGCGCGAAGCTCACCACGAACGCGATCGGCACGAACGTGACCACGTAGATCGCGGTGACCTTCAGCGAGGCCCAGAGTTGATCGTCCCCGGCCATCAGCTTGTAGTTGGCCAGGCCGACGTACTGATAGTTGCCGAAGCCATCGACCTTGAAGAACGCGACACCGAAGGCGAGCACCATCGGGATCGCGACGAAGATCAGCAGACCGATCGTGTCCGGCGCGAGGAAGGCGTACGCCGCCAACGCCTCGCGCCGTTTCCGCGTCATACCCGTCTTGGGTTTCCCCGAAGCTTTCACCAGCGGCTTGGAGGGAGGGGCTGTTGTCGTGACCATCAGCTGATCGGCGCGCCCTGGTAGGTCTTCAGGAACGTGTCGATCTTCTCCGCCGCGTCGGCCGCCGCCTTGGCCGGATCGGCCGCGTTCAGCTGGCAGGCCTGGATCGCGTCGGCGATCGGCTGGTACACCTCCGGTGGGAACCGCGGCTCGGGCTTGCCGGTCGGCGCGATCTCGCTGACGAACTTCTTCAGCGCACCATCGGCGAACGCACCCTTCGCGTCCGCGGCCTGCTGCACCGACTTGCGCGGGGGCAGGTTGGTCTTGACCACGGTGTTCCACTGCCGCTGACGCTCGACACCGGCGGCGTCGGTCGAGCCGAGCGCCCAGGCGATGAACTTGGCCGCGGCCTCCGGGTTCTTGCCCTTCGAGTTCGCGACGAACGCCCACCCGCCGAGATCGGTGGCCGCCGAGCCGCCATCCGGAGTGGGCAGCGGAATGATCCCGTACTTGAAGGTCTTCGCCTTGGTCCGCATGTCCGCGACGGCCCAGATCCCGCTCTGCTGCATCGCGGCCGCGCCGGAGCCGAGGTTCGAGACCACGTCGCCGCCGCCGTCGCCGAGGGCCTTGCGCGGGGCAACCTTGTTCTTGATCGTGTCGCCCCAGAACTTCAGTGCCTGTACGGCGGCCGGCGAGTCGAACGCGGACTTGCCGTCCTTGATCGCGTTGCCGTCGCCCTGCCACATGAACGGGTACCAGGTGAAGTTCTGGTAGTAGCCCGGGAGCGTCTCGAACATCACGCCGTACCGCTTGCTGTTGGTCAGCTTCTGCGCGACCGCGATGGTCTGGTCCCAGGTCTTCGGCAGATCGGCCTCGGACAGGCCGGCCGACTCGAACGCGGCTTCGCTGTAGTACATCGCGAGCGGCTCGATCTCCATCGGCAGGCCGTAGACCTTGCCGTCGACGCTGCGGGCCTCGAGCAGTCCGGGCAGGTAGTCCTTCTTGGACTCGTCCGGCAACGCGGACCCGAGATCCTGCAGTACGCCGCCGTTGTAGTAGCGGAGGAAGTCGCCGGGGCTGATCAGGAAGATGTCCGGGCCTTGCCCCGACTGGAACGCGGTCTGCAGCGTGGTCCCGTTCAGGTAGTCCTTGCCCGGGATGTAGCGCAACTTGACCTTGACGTCGTTGTTCTTGTTCCACTCGGCGACGGTGTCGACGAACCACTTGCTCTGCGGTCCTTGGTCGTCCGACGGACCGTAGAAGTTCCAGAACGACATCTCCTTGGCGTTGCCGCCGGAGTCGTTACTGCCGCACGCGGACAGCAGCGGTACGCCGGCAGCGGTCGCGGCGAACGCGCCCAGACCGCCGCGCAGGACGGACCGGCGACTGAGCTGCCTGGCAGGGAAGGGTGTTGCGGCCATCAGGTGCTCCAGGGTGGTGTGTTTCGGGCGGGGACTCGGGCGACTGGTGGGGGCGGCCCAGGGGCAATCGATTTCTCGCAATCTACGATCGGCGGCCTGGCCGGTCAAGAGCCGACTGGGTGACGATGTGGTCAACCTCCATCGATTCCTGCGTGTGGGCAAGGGTTTCGACCTCGGTGCAGCCGTTGACACTGGCCGAGCTCGCTGCCTAATCTGCGGAAATCGATTTCTGAGATGAGAGGCGCTGGGATGCCAGTTGTGCCGAACCGTGCGTCCGCCCACCGCACGGCCGACGAGCTGTCCAGGGACCTGGTCGCCCGGGGATTACAGGCGGCGCGCGACGCCATCGAGACCGAGGCCGCGGCTGTGTCGGCACTCGCGGACCGCCTGGACGGAGTCTTCCTGGAGGTGCTGCTCGCGGTCGCCCAGTGCGAGGGTCACCTGGTGGTGACCGGTCTCGGGAAGTCCGGTCTGGTCGGTCGGAAGATTGCCGCCACGCTGGCGAGCACAGGTACGCCGGCCACGTTCATCCACTCCGGCGATGCGTTGCACGGCGACTCGGGTGCCGTGACTCGGCGCGATCTCGTGCTCGCGTTGTCCGCGTCCGGCGAGACGGCCGAGGTGTGCGCGTTCGCCCGGATGCTGCGGGAGCGGGAGATCCCGGTGATCGCGATGACAGGGCAAGAGCAGTCCACACTGGCGCGGTTGGCGACGTACACGCTCGACACGATGGTGCTGCGCGAGGCGGATCCGTTGAACTTGGCACCGACCGCGTCGACGACGGCCTCGTTGGCGATGGGCGATGCGTTGGCGTGTGCGCTCGTCGTACTGCGGTCGTTCAGTCATCACGACTTCGCGCAGTTCCATCCGTCTGGTGCCTTGGGCAAGCGTCTGGCCGAGGACCAGGCATGAACGATGTCTGTGTGCTGGGATCGTTCATGAAGGATCTGGTTGCGTCGGCGGAGCGGCGGCCGTTGCCGGGTGAGACGTTGCACGGGACCGGGTTCGCGGAGTTCCTCGGCGGCAAGGGGGTGAACCAGGCGATCGCGGCGGCGCGGATGGGCGCGCGTACGGCGATCGTCGGAACCATCGGCGAGGACCGGTACGGTGAGGAGTTTCTCGAACTGCTCTCGTCGAACGGCGTCGACACCTCGTGGGTCGTGCGGCATCCGTCGCTGGGCACCGGTGTTGGCCTGCCGCTGGTGCTGCCGGACGGCGGGAACTCGATCATCATCGTGTCCCGCGCGAACGCGGCGATCACCGCTGCTGACGTCGAGGCCGCGGCCGAGGTGCTTGTTTCCAGCAAGGTGCTCAGCGTCCAGCTCGAGCTCCCGGTCGAGGCGAGCCACGCCGCCCTCCGGCTCGCCTCGACCGCGGGCGTCACCACGATCCTGACCCCCGCGCCGGTCGGCCCGGTCGATCAGTCGCTGGCGGCGTACGTCGACATCCTGGTGCCGAACGAGGTCGAGGCGGCGGCCCTCACCGGGCTGGACTGCGACGACTCGGGCGTGCCGATGGTCGCTCGCAAACTCGCCGAGGACTGGGACCTGCGTGCATGTGTGGTCACGCTGGGTTCGCGGGGTGCTTTCGTTCTGGACCGGTCCGCCGGCTTCGAGGAACGTGTCGATCCTTTCGAGGTCGCGACCGTCGACACGGTCGGCGCGGGCGATGCGTTCTGCGGCTCGTTGGCCGCTTCCCTCGCGGACGGGGCCGGGCTGGTGGACGCCGTACGCCTGGCGAACGCCGCTGGTGCGCTCTCGACGACCGTCAACGGCGCGGCCGATTCTGCCCCCGCCCGGGCTGCTGCCCTAGCCCTGCTGGACTCCATCGCGTCATGAGATCCTTTGCTCGGGATCGGGGTTAGAGTGCGATCCAGACGACCATCGGATCTCCAGCGGGGAGCGGGTATGACGACGATCTACGACGTCGCGCGTAGGTCGGGGGTGTCTCCGGCGACGGTGTCGCGGGTCCTGAGCGGCCGGCGCAACGTGGACCCGGAGCTGTCCGAGAAGGTCCGCGCCGCCGTCGCGGAACTCGGCTACCGCCCGAACGGCGTCGCTCGTAACCTCCGTAAGTCCTCCACGAACCTGTGGGCCGTCGTCATCTCCGACATCGAGAACCCGTTCTTCACGTCGCTCGTGCGCGGGCTGGAGGATGTGGCGCAGACGGAGGGGTACCACGTCGTACTGTGCAACTCCGACGAGGATCCGGCCAAGGAGGCGGCGTACGCGTCCGCCGTACTGACCGATCAGATGGCCGGGGTGGTGATCTCGCCGACGTCTACTGCGGAGGGTGTGCAGCTGCTTGCCGACGCGAAGATCCCGCTGGTGATGATCGACCGTCGGGTGGAGGGCGTCGAGGCGGACACGGTACTGGTCGACAACGAGCATGGCGCCTTTGAGGGCGTCAAACACTTGATCGACGGCGGGTATCGGCGGATCGCGTGCATCACCGGCCCGCGCAAGGTGTCGACGGCGATGGATCGTCTCGGTGGATATCGGTCGGCGTTGCGTGCTGGTGGGATCCGCTATGACAAGGATCTCGTGCGACACGCCGACTTCCGCGAGGCCGGCGGGTACGCCGCAATGGAAAGCCTGCTCGAGCTGGCCGATCCGCCTGAGGCGTTGTTCGCCACCAACAACCTGATGACCGTCGGCGCCCTCGAATGCCTGGCCCGCAAGGGCCTCCGAGCCCCTGACGACATCGCCGTCGTCGGCTTCGACGACATCCCCTGGGCCGACCTCGTCGTCCCCAGCCTCACCACCGTCGCCCAACCCACCTACGAACTGGGCCGAACCGCCGGCATGCTCCTCAAAGACCGCACCACCTCCCCCGGCCGCCCACCCTCCACCGTCACCCTCCGCACCGAACTCCACATCCGAGCCACCTCCGCCCCGAAGAAGTAGCGGGCCACCCGCCAAAGGACACCGCTACGCGGCGAATGTTCTTCTGGCCGCCTCCGGCGGCGAGCGGAGCCGTCCCTTGCGGCAATGCCCTCCCGCCAAGCAACTACGGACCCGCCGGGAGAACCGACATCTGACACCGCTACGCGGCGGCTGCCTCATTGGCCGCCTCCGGCGGCGCGCGGAACCGGACTCATGCGGCAACGCCCTCGCCCGAAGCAACCCGATCCGCCCGGCACGCCTTCGGCGCGCACGAGACAGCACCACCGGGCGGATCCCCGCGGCCGGCAAGTGTCTGGATGTGACGACCCCAGATCCGACACCGCTCCGCGTCATCTCGGGAACCGCGACGAAATGACATCCCGACCGGGAGACGGCTGGGAGCATTCCGCTCTTGAATCTCATTGCAGTCGCAACTTGCCGGCCAACGAGCAGCGCCGGATCCCGTCCGACATCGCCACCCGTTCGAGTCCCGCCTCGACGAACGCGCTCTTGCGGAGCGCCTTACACCCATGCGTCGAACTGGCGGAGCTCAGATTGTGAGCCAACTCGATGCGAGTCACGTCCCTCGAACCGCCGAGCGATCTGGTGGTATCTCGCTGTGCCAGCGCTGGCGAGTTGCTGAAGGTGCTCAAGTAGCTGTCGTGTCAGCACCCGCGATGCGGTCGAAGTTCGCGCCGGCCCGATGTCCGCGCCGCCCAACTCGACACCGAGAACGTGGAATCTGATTACAGCGATGTGATGGAACTACGTCCGGCAGCTCAGGAACCACTGCTGACGCCAATCGATGAAACCGCGCAGGCGATGTCCATCGGATGCAACGTTGCCCTATCAGCGAACACCGCCTACGTCGCGAACCGATGATCAGGTGCATATCTACCTGATCATCGGCCGGCCTCGACGGCAAGCGCCGTCCGCATCCGAAGGGAAGACCTAGATTGGCGCCATCCATCGACTCGATACACCCCGTCAAGACACCACCGCCCCCCGGACAATGCAGGTCGGTCAGCGTTGTCAGTCGGCGGTTCGCAACGTGTCGGGTGGAAGCACACGACTCGCACCCAGGATTTCGAAACCGACGATCTTCCCATCGGAGTTGAGGTCGAAGGCAATGAAGGCGTTGTCCAGCTCCAGCATCGACGGGACGGTCCGTGTCACCTCCCCTGGGCCAATCACGTCGACGAGATACACATACGCCGCGTCCGCGTCCGGGTCGTAAGTCAGCCTCACGGATACCCCGACCATCCGTAGTTCCGAGCCAGGTTGCCGAGCTGCTTCTCGGTCAGGCCCTTCATGCCCGTGACGACGCCACCTTCACCAACCACCACCACATTGTACCGATCGCCCAGCTGCGCCACGTGTGCCATCGCACCGTCGGCCTGCTCATAGGCCAGATTGCTCGACTTCGCGATGGCAATATCGACAGAGTCAAAGCCACGCTGAGCTAGGCGCTCCTGACCGTGCTTCGTTGCTAAAGCCTCCGCGAGACTTACACACCCGGCATTGTGGACCAGTACGGCACGGACACCGACGAAATAGGTGTGTAGACCGTCGATTGTGAGGTTATACGCCTTGATGTTCGCGATCTTGGAGTCGACCCAAACAACCAGGGTGGGGCGACCATCTGCGGCTAGGACCTGGTCACCGGAATGCAGATCGATTGCATCTACCCACTCGCTGCGGTTCACAACCCAAAACGGATGGTGATCGGTCGCGTCGATCCCGGTACCATCGGCAAGTCTGACGGTGACCATCGTGTGTGGCCCATCGTGACGGATGAGGTCGATCACCTTCCGGGGGCCACGCTCGCCGGTGACAGGGTCCATAGCCATGACGCGATCGTCGAGCTTGACCTCCTTGATCGTCTTCGTGGTGCCGTCGGCCATGAGTACGGGAGTGTCGCCGGTGAAGCTGTTCGTCCGGCAGCCGGTGACCGCAGTCCCAGCCGCCCCATCGAAGAGAGTCCCTGCCGCCGAGGCTTCAACTCGGGCTGTTGCGAACCCCTCGGCGGTTCTGACGCCGATGCCGACGACTTCGCCACCGCCCGAGAAGCCTAGGGCCGTCAGTGCAAGGCCTGCCTTGCAGTTCTGCAAGTTCGATGAGTAGTCGCCCTCCGTATTGACTACCGCCGCACATGCCTTGCCTGTCTCAACCAGGGGGTCGACGAAGACTTCGTCGCCGACCTTTTGCTGGATCGACTTGCCGCCTCCGAACCACTGATTGATCTTCTTCCCTAGCGACGGATCGTCCGTCATGCCCATGTTGAACCAGTTGTAACTATCCGTAGACGCGACGTTCTGAACGACGGAGCCGTACTGGTTGAGGGCGGTTTGGTACTGCTGGTTGGACCAGGCGGTGGTCTCGTCGGTTAGGTCGCCGCCGGAGGTGACGACGGTTGCCGGCTGGGATGGGTCGCCTGGGCAGAGTGGGTTGCCGCTGGCGCAGGTTGGGTCCCCGGGTGGGGGTTGAACTACTGTTTTGGCCTCTTGCTCGAGGTCTTTACGCTTCTGCTCGGCTTCTTTTCGTTTCTTGCAGGCTGCATCGCAGACCGGAGGGGGCGGTGGCTTGGGATCGCAGCGATGCGCCTTGCATGGCGGGTCGCAGTTCGTCTTGCATCCGCCGCAGTTGCCCTTGCATCCTCCGTCGGTTGGCTGGCAGTCCTTGCCGCTGGTGTGCGGCGGGCACTTCTTGACCGGGCAGTTGTGTGTCGTGTGGCAGTCGCCCGATGGCGGCGGAGGTGGTGGCGGTGGCTTGGGCGGGTCCGGACAGATCCTGATGGGTCGCACGTCATCGTTCGGATTGTGCCAATCGGGAACTGTGTAGCGGCAGCCGTGATCGAGTTCAGGATCGACGGCTTTGTGGCCGTCGAGGTCGTTGAACGTGAGGGGGTTGCCGCTGACGTAGGCGTAGAGGTTGAGGACCGCGCTAGACGTGCCGGCGGCGTAGTTGACTGTGTCTTGGGAGTTGAAGGTGCCGGTGCCTGGGTTGTACCAGCGGGCTCCTTCGTTGATGTCGCCGGAGCGGGGGTCGGTCCAGTCGCCTTGGTAGCCGACTCGGTACTTGAGGCCGGTGGCGGCGGTGGAGTTGCCGAAGGGGTCGTAGGTGCGGGAGTCGGGGAGGCCGGCGGACAGGGTGGTGTCGGTGGGGTCGAAGCCGGCGAAGACGTCGCCGTGGCGGTCGGCCAGGACTAGACGTTTGGTCGTGTCGTAACCGACTGACAGGAGGCCGTCGGAGGCTGAGCGGCCGAAGAACTGGGTGCCGTCGGAGACGACCTCGTCGCTGAAGCCGTCGTAGCGCATCCGGGCGGTGCCGGCCTCGACTGGGCGGTCGAGGGCGTCGTAGGTGAAGTCGCGGTCGGAGCGGGTGATCATCCGGTCGAACGCGTCGAAGCTGAATGCCTCGGTCGTCGTACCGGTTGTCTGCGTGAGCAGGGCTCCGCGTGGCGAGTAGGTGTAGGTGGAGGTGCCGTCGTCCAGCAGCCGGTTGCGTTCGTCGTACGACGCGAGCTTGCTCCCCGCCTTGGTGCGGTTGGAGTCGGCGTCCCACCCGTAGGCGGTGGTGGTTGTTCCCTTCGTCCAGGAGGTCAGTCGACCGAGTTGGTCGTAGGCGTAGGTGTTGTTGCCGGCGCCCGCGACGCCGGTGGTGTTCTTCGACGTGATGTTGTTGTCGGCGTCGTACCCGTAGGTGATCGACGACACCGTGCTGCCAGGCGTCGTACCGGCCTTCAGTACGTCGGAGTTCATCCGGCCGTAGCCGTCGTACCCGATCGTGCGGACCCGTGAAGAGCCGTAATCGATCGATGCGAGTTGACCCGCGGCGTTGTAACCGAGGGTCTGCAGGACACGAGTGACCGGGTCCGTCACGGTCGTGGGGCGGCCGTTCGTGTAGGTGAAGTCGGCCGTCCCAGCAGCGTCGATCCGCTGGGTCAACTGACCGTCCGGGTCATAACCCTGCGTCGAGGTGCCGGACGGGCCGTCTGCGCGCAGCAGCATGCCGCGGTCGTTGTAGCTGTAGGTGTTGACGCCGTCGAGCGCGCTCGAGGTCGCGAGCCGCCCGTCGAGGTCGTAGGTCAGGTTGCGGGTTGTGGTCGGCGCCTCAGCATTGGCACCCGTTTCGGTCTGAAGACGCCCGGCCGCGTCGAACGTGCGGGTCCGCTGCACCCCACCCGGCGACAGAAGTGACACGGCATTCCCGGCAGCGTCGTACGACGCGGTCCAGGTCCGATCCGTCAGCGCCGGGTGAGCCGTCGTCGACGGCTCTATGACCTTCTCCGGCAGCCCCAGAACGTTGACCGTGTACGTGGTCGAGTTGCCGCGACCATCGGTGTAGCGCGTCCGGTTGCCCGCCGCGTCGTAGCCGTAAGAAACGCTGACCTGGTCGGTCGCCGACACCGGATCCACCTGCGTGATCAGCCTGCCGAGCGCGTCATAGGTGTACGTCGATGCGCGGTTCCCCGACGCAGGCGTCGACGAGACCAGGTCGCCGTCCAGGTCATACCCGAGCGACGTCGTCCCGAGTGCGACGTTCGACGCGTTCAGCGTCTTCGAAGAGATCAGTTGCCCGGCCTTGTCGTACGCCGCGACGCTGCTCCGGCTCATCCCGTCGGTCGAAACCACCTGCCGGCCGGCGTAGTCGTAGCCCAGTTTGGTGATCACGTTGTTCGGATCGGTGGACTGCGTCAGCTGACCGAGCGAGTCGTAGCTGCTCAATGCAACCGCGCCAGATGGCGACTGCGCGCTCGTGACCTTGTCCATGTCGTCGTAGGTCAACCGGGTGACGAAGTTCCCCGCGGTCGGCTTTCGCTCGACATCGGTCGACGTCACGACCCGATCGAGATCGTCGTACGTGTACTTCTTCACCGCGCCCAGCGGGTCGGTCGTCGACTCGACGTCACCGTTCGGGGTGTAGGTGATCTTGGTGACGGCCCGTTCGTCGTTCGTCGTGCCCGGGCCGTCGACCTGCACCTGCTGGTTCAGGTGGTCGTAGGTGAACTTGGTCGCGTTGCCGCGCTCGTCGATCTGCTGCAGCAGGTTCCCGACCGCGTCGTAGGTGAAGCTCGTTTTCGGCGTCAACGCGCTGCCACTCGGCGGCGTGTACGACGGCGCACTCACCTCGACCGTCCGCCCGAGCTTGTCGAACGTCGACTTCGAGACGTTGCCGAGCGCATCCTTCGACGAGGTCGCCTGACCGAACGCGCCGTACCCGACCATCGCCGTCGGCTGCACATCGGCCGGCGCACCACCATCGTGCTCAGCCTTCACCTTCGGCGCGACCGTCTTGATCAACCGCCCGATTTCGTCGTTCAGGTACGTCGTGGTGAAGTCGGCCTTGACCGCCCCACTCGCGTTGCCGCGCGGCGTCGTCATCGACGTCGCCAGCCCCCGCTGGTCATACGTCCACGAGGTGGTCATCGCACCCGAACTGTTGTCGACGGTCTGCGACACACGCCGCCCCGTCGCGTCGAACACGTAACTGGTTGCGTCGGTCATCGAGGTCGGCCCTGCGATCGTGGCATTCGACCAGTCGCCGGTGTTCTGCTCGCTCGTCACGTTGCCGGCCAGATCGTGGGCGTAGGTTGTCTTCCGCTTCAACCCCGCAGGATCGAGGGTCTCGGTCAGGACTCGTCCCACGGAATCGAGCGTGTACGCCGTGGTGGTCTTGCCGTTGTCGGTGACTGCCGTGGTTCGGTTGCCGGCCCCGTCGTAGGTGTCGTCCTCCAGAACATATGGCCGCGTCGAACCATCAGGATTGTGGAAGCCTTCAAGCTTCTTGGTCTTGAGCGTGTCGTCGAGGTTGTAGTCATACGTCACGAGCCGGCCCATGGCATCGGTCTCGGCGCGCTTGCGTCCGGCGACGTCGTACTGCGTCTTGGACCGGACCGCATAGTCGATGCCCTCGCGTGGCCCGTCGGTCGGCGGGTTGTCCGGATCGGCCGGGAGGTTCATGTCCCAGACCTCGGTCAGCATGTTCAGATCCGAGTACTTGTACTCGAACCGGTTGCCGTTCGCATCTTCCGACCACGTCCGGTTGCCGGCATCGTCGTACCCCTGCTGAGACTCCTTGCCATCAGCATCGATCGTCGAAGCCAGCCGGTTCCGGTCGTCGTAGGTCATCGTCGTGACCCGCGGCTCGTCCGACGTCTTCAGATCCCGCGCCGTCGTCTTGGTCACGTTGCCGTCGGGGTCGTACTCCAACTCAGCCTTCTGCTGGTGTTGCTCCCCTGTCACCGCATCGGTCGTCACCGGACCGGTCACCGCCGTGACCCGCGACATGTTGTCGTAGTCGTACGATGTCGTCACGCCACTCGGATACGTGTCCGAGATCTGTGTCTCGGTCTTCTTCCGACCGATCTCGTCGTAGGTGTACTTCGTCACCAGACCGGATGGCGCCGTCGTCTGCACGAGCTCGCCGTCCTGGTCGTACAGGTACTGCGTCACGGCTGTCGTCGACGCGTTCACCTTCACCGACTCGGTCTTCAGCAGACCTGGCGGCATCGGCTTCCCGTCGGGACCGGTCTGCTGACCGTCGGTGTAGGAGTAGGTCTTCAACCCACCGTCGGGGCTGAACTCCGACGCCACGTCCCCGGAGACAGTCAGGTTCCGGTTGACCTTGTAGGTGTTGTCGGTCGGCCCCGAGGAACGCCCGTCACGGGTCTCCCAGAGCTTGTCCCACCGCGGATCCAACGGCGGCCAGGCGGTGTTCGCGAAGTACGTGCTGTACGCCGTGTGGCAGTCGGTGCCACCCGCGCCACGGCAGGTCTTGGTCGACGTCACGTTGCCGCGATCGTCGTACGTCATGCTGACCTCGCCACCCACTTCGCTGGTGACCTTCGTCAGCTGGCCCGTCTTGTCATGGGTGTAGGTGCGGATCGCATACCCGGCCTCGCTGGCCCAGTCCTGTGTTGTGCCTGCCGTAGGAGGCGGCGCCGTATCCTCGCCCAGCGGCCGGCCGGTGCGCGTCAGCCAGCCCCCAAGCATGTCGTACTCGTAGACGTAGTCCTTGTTGTTGGGATCTTTCACATGGACGACTCGGAAGCCGGCATAGTCGTGCGTCCAGCGGAGGAACGTCTCCGGCGTGCCGATCGTCCAAGCGCCACCGTTCTCGTCGACATACCTCTGGACCCGGTCGCTGGCCGGGTTGTACTCGACCTCGGCCGTCGTCCGGCCGGCCGCCGACGTGATCGACGACAGCTGATCCGCGGCGTTGCGGCCCTGCTGATAGTGCGCGACGACGTCCCTGGTGGTCAGCGGGTGCGAGTACAGCGCGACCTCGTCAATCGACCCGGTGAAGTACCGCAAGGCCTGCGTCCCGTACGACGGCCATGCGCTCGGAGCGGCCGCGACCGCGGCACCGATCTCATTGACCGCGAACTGCGAGTGGTCGACCACGCTCTGGGTGATCGTGTCGATCGCGACGCCGTCCAGGTACAGCGACTGCCGCGTTCCCATCGAGCTCAGTACCACGTGGTGCCACTGGTTGTCGTTCACGGCGGTCGACGACGTCATCGGTGCCGCCGTACCTTGCCAGAACTGGCCGTGAAGCTTGCCGTCGGTACCGACGTACAGCACCGGCATACCGCCGGTCGTCGTACTACCCAGCCTTTCCTTCTGATAGCCGAGCAGGGGCTGTGCGGTCGCACCGCTGGTCTTGAACCACATCTCAATCGCTTCGTCGCGACTGCGGGTCGCCAGACCGTTCGCCAGGGAGACCCAGGAGTTGCCGGTGAACGACACCGACTTGTCCACGTCGCCGACGCCCGCCAACGGGCTGCTCTGGTTGTACTGGACATTGGCGTAGGTGCCGAAGGCGTCGCGCTGCGCGATGTCGATCTCGTTGGTCGCGTCGTTGTCGCTGCCGTCGTCCGACATCCGGAAGTAGCCATCCGGCTTGCTGTCGAGAACCGCACTGCGATAGTGCGAGCCTTGCGCCGAGCCGTACGTCGTGCACTTCTGGTCGGCGTTGCACGACTTCGTCAGCACGTCGTTGGAGTACTCATAGGTCCAGGTCAATGGGGTGCCGTTGACCGGTTGCGTGCTGACCGACGCGACGTGTTTGTTGTCCGCAGTCCATGTGAAGGTCAGCTTCCGGCCGGCGCCGTTCAGGCTCGCCGCGGACTCCAGCGTCCCGTCCGTGCGGTAGGCCAAGACCAATGGCTGGCCCTGAGTGCTGCGGATCTTGCTCAGCTTGCCAGTGCCTTGGGCGAACTCGTACGTCGTGCCTGGCGCGATCTGCAGCGTCCACGGTCCCGTCGCAGAGGTTGCCGTCAGCACCGACTTCGCACCGCGCGGCGCCGCGAAAGTCCCGTCCGCATTCGCCCCGAACCGCACCTGCCGGCCGTCCGGATACGTCACCAACGCACTGCCGTCGTTCTCGATGATCAACCGCATGTCGTAGCGACTGGTCCACCCGGCGCCGAACAGACCGTCCCGCCGCGGATCGAGACTGTTGTACGTCCGAGCGACATTCAACTCCGGACCGGCAACCGGCACGACGATGTCGAGCGCAGACGCGGTGTAGTTGCCGACCGCGGGGTCGTACGGCTTGTCCTGCGACTTGCCGTCATTGTTCGCGAGATGCGAGGTGATCGAGGGCTGTGGGACATCGGTGAACATCGTGATCGGCGTGCCGATCGTGTGCTGCCCGTCGTTGTCCTCGACATAGATCTGCCACTGGTATTCACGGTTCCAGTTCAGCTTCCCTGCTGGCACCACCCACGTCTTCGACGACGTGTAGTCACCGCTGAAGAAGCACCCCACCAGCGGGTTGTCGTCAACGACCTCACACACCCGGAAGCTGTACTTCAACGTGCTCGGCGGCGCATCCGGATCGATGCCCGCGGCCCACACCTGCGGCGTCAACGTGTTCGCCTGAGCGCCGTTCAACGGCCACACATTGGCCAGATCCACCACAGGCGGAACGTTCTGGATCGTGATCAGCCGCGGCGCCGGTATGACACCCCAGTCGGTATACCAGCGATTGACCGTCGTATCTCGATGCACCATCGAGAACTCGATCTGATACTCGACACCGTCGGCAGTTCCAGGCAAGGCGCCGACCGCGACATCCAGATTGATCTTCCCGCCGTGCGGCACCGACGTCGTCACCGGAGTTGTCAGCACTGCCCAGTTCTGCAACTGCTTGTCCTTGTAGATCCGGTAGCTCATGTAGTCGTTGCCCGGCAGCCACGTAAACCCGCCCAGGTTCGTGATCGTCATCGGGAACTTGCCCGCCTTGTCCTGCGTGACATAGTCCGCCGGGTTCTGCGCCCGGAAGGCGTACGCCGCGTGGTACGGCGAGTGCGTGACCGCCAGCTTCGGCGGGTTCGCGGTGCTGATGCCGGCGAGCTTCTTCCACGAGTACCGATCCGCACGCTGGTCCGCGAACAGCGCGAACCCGAAGTTCGACCGATTCCCATCCACCAGGCTCTGCAGCCAGGACACACCGGCTGAGTTGAACGGGAGCGCGTCATACATCGGCTGGCAAGCCGTCGTGCCCGTCGTGCCTGAGACATAGCCGCGCGAGAAACTCTTCGATGCGACCACTGACGGCGTCGACTGCGGACCCGGATACTTCAAGTTCGGCAACGGCGTCGACTGCCAGCCCTCCATGACGCCGTACACATCCAGCCCACGCGACGAACACGTGTCAGCCTGGTAGTTGTACACCTCGAGCTGCGCCGCAACGATCGTGTCGTACCGGAACGCGTCCACCAGGCTCGGGAAGGACAGCAGCGACGTGTACGCGTTCCAGCCCGACGTCGACGAACAGTTCGTCGTACCCGCCGCCGGCCGGCAGCCGACCTGCAGGTCGCTGGCACCGCTGACCGAACCGTTCACACCCGCGCTGACCGCGTAGTTCGGGGTCACTCGGTCAGTCGGAATGACGGTCGGGTCGATCCGCACCGGGAACACGCGCGCCGGGTCGTCCAGCCACACGCTGTCCGCGGTCACCTGGAGGGCCTGCCGACCGTCGACCATCACCAGCTCGTATGTGACGGCGCTCGAGGTCGCCCGTACCTCGACCGTGTTCGAGTCCTCCATCGAGGCAGCCGGGATCCGAGCGCGCTCGGTGCCGTGCTCGTCAGTCAGCACAACGTCGCGACCCACCAACGATGCCGTCAGATTGTCGCTCAGGTTCAGGGGGAAAACGAACGATCGTGGGGCGGTCGCCGACTTGAGGACGAGCGTCTCCTTGATGCCTCGCGGCTGCGAGTCCAGCTGCAGATCAGTACTCATCAGGGCATCGGCGAAGGTCACCGAACTGCCCGACGCCTGACCATTGACACCAGCCGCTCCTGCGAGGCCCCAGGCGACATTGTGGCCGTCACCCAGCTGGACTTCGGCCACCGGGTCAGCGTTGGCCTGAGCCGCGATCCAGGAGTAAATCTCCGTCGAGATCGTCTCCCATCCGCCACCGTCCCGCGGCTGCAGGTTCGCGTCGATCTCCGCCCACGAGCCATCCGGCTTCTGGAAGTTCAACGGCGCCGGCGACAGCATGCTGGTCTCGGTGCCATCCGCGTTCTCGAACGTCTGCGAGAACCGGTCCCGCTTCTCCGGCAGCTCACGACTCGTCTGCTTGTCGAACCCCTTCACCGCGGTCGACGTCGACGGCACGGGCTTGACCGGTTCCGGCGCCGGCTGCTTCGTCGCGGCATTCACCGGCTTCGCGGCGGTGACCGGGAACATGTCCCGCAGCGACGGAGGCTGCACCTTGTTCAGCCGCGGTGGCAGCGGCGCAGGCAGCTTCCCGGCGCCGACCCGCTGCGCCGGAGCCTTGGCCTCCCCCTTGCCCGACATCGCAGCCGGCGGCACCGGTGGCGGCGTACCCGCAGCAGCCGCAGGAGCGACCGGCAACCCCGGCCCAACACCAGCCAACGGCACTGCCAACACAACGAAGATCGCCGCCAACTTCGCGATGCGAACCCGACGACGACGAGCACGAGAAGACAACCTGGACACGGCCATGACCGATCCCCCTGGGCGTGGACGACCTGCAACAGGACCCTGGGGTCCCCCGACCCCACCAGCGCCGAACGGGAAAGTATCAGCCCCCAATGCATCCCAGCCACAAATCTGCAGCAACCTGCAACTTCCCGAAAACCTGTAACGCCCCCGTACCCGTCAGACTCCCCAGATCGGACACCGCTCCGCGGCGGCTGTCTTGTCCGCCTCCGGCGGCGCAGCGAACTGCCCGTTGCGCCAGTGCTCTCCCGCCAAGCAACTGCGGCGATACGAGAACCACAGTCGGAACATCACCACTCTCCAGTTGGGTGGGAGATCGTTCACATGGTCGGCAACCTCTCCGATGACGGAGTAGCTCATGCCGCTTCTCAGCGCGTGGTTGCCAACTTGGCGAGCAGCCAGGTGAAGAAGCTCGGGGAGTCGATCTGGATAGCTCCCGGATCTTCGTGGAACCAGGAGTACACCGGTGACGGATCGCTCTCCGAAGCCTTCAGGAAAGCCAGATTTCCACCGCCGTCGTTGAAGAGCACGACGCCGTCTGGAGGGAGGCCGGCGGAGTCATGCCTCTCGGCCAGACTCAGCTCGACGACATCGAGATAGCGGGGGATGCCTTGACCGAGACCGCAGATCTCGTCCGGGCCGATCGAGGCGTAGCCGAACTTCCGGAGGAAGGTCTTGTAGTCGGTCGGGAGTTGTCCCAGTGCCGCCTCAGCGCTGTCAATCAACTCCCCCGACGCGCGGGTTCCCACGCTCGCCTCGCCGGCACGCACCTTCTCCAAGAGGATCCGTTCCCACGGCAACCCGCCTTCGGCTCGTCAGTTCTCTGAGCGGTGACGAAGGAACTCGAGTAGGGACGCACTCAATTGCTGAGATGCGTCACGATCGAAGTTCGCGTTGACCGTTCCGTCCGTTCGCTCGCCAAGATCGACACCCAGAACATGAGATCTAATCACGGCGGACCAATGGAGGTTCGTCACATGCCCGAGCAGGCTCTGCTGAAGCCACTCGTTGAAACCGCGAAGCAGACGCCCGTCGGTTCCTGTGTTGACGCCGTCGACGAACGCGACCAGCGTCGTGAACCGATCGTCGGGCACATACATCCGGACTCTGCTTCGAAGTGCTTCGGCCAGGCGCACGAAGTCCTCATCCGTGTCCAAGGCTGGCATCCTCCGGGAGTTCAGAGAGTCAGGGGTCTGAGGGTGAGTGTGTTCGGACCTTGCCGTCACGTACTCCGTGGGCCACCAGAACGCCCGTGTTCGCCTGCTGAAGTTGGAGCGCCTGCCGGAGCTCGAACAGGACTCCGGCGATTCCCGAGAGGACGTCGAAGCGCATATCAAGAACCTGCGCCTCTTGAAGCGCATCGTCCTGGGACAAGGGATCCAGCTCCGGAAGCACGGCATGCTCGCGGAGGCCTGGAGCCACGCCGAGGAGATCTTGGATCGTCATTGCGGTTGGGGTCGGTGATCCGGCATCCAGAGGACTCTGTTGATCAGACATCCGGACCTCCGGGGTTCGTCCAGGCCGGCGTCGGTGATGCGGGTGGTTTGTAGGAACGGGCAACGTCTTGTGAGGCGGTGACGATCAGCGAGTCCGGGAGGTACGTCGGGACGCCGTCCACCAGTTCACCGAGCGCGATCACCAATTCGCCAACGCCTTCGAAATCGAGCGTCACCGCCCAAGGCTGAAACCCGTCGGTCGTTTCCTGTTCGGTCCAGTAGATGCCGACAACCTGGGCGCCGAGAAAAGCTGACCACCGCCGAGATACGTCGAGCCGACGCTTGAGCGGACCGGGATCGTCCTCTGCATAGCTCCGCATCACGAGACGCTCGATCGGAGGGCGCAGCTCCCATCGAAGTACGACTCCCATCCTGTCGAATCTCAACAGGACTGCCATCGCCACCTCATCACCAGCGGAGCCGGCCAGTGGTTCGGCGTCCCAATTGAGAGAAGGTCGTAGTGCACCCCGGTAAGTCGGCTCCCTACGAGACGAGACTGGTCAACTGCCAGCGTGGTTGTCAGCCGGAACTGTGGAGCGCACCAGCCGACGAGGAGGTCCATGACATCGAGGATCTTGTCCTCGTCGGCGGGCGAGACCAGGGCTCGGATCTGCTCCAAGCCCTCCAGGAGGACAGTGTCGCTGGTGCCCTCATCGAGCATGCGCTTCACGACAGCTCGGAGACGATCGCGGCCTTCAGGGTGTTCGACCGCGGCCAGGAGTTGGTCTCGGCGTTCGCTGTTCACGGATGAACCTTAGTCATGACTGTGGTCAGCCTCTGGATGCTGCGTTCGCGGCTGGTAACCCTTGGGCCCCGTCGGGATGAGTCGGAGAAGGCTCTCGGATAAGGGTGGTGGGTGTTGGTTTGGCTGGTGGTTGGCAGGGTTGGGGCCGCGAAGGTTGGGCGGCGGCTGGGTTGCCTGGTGAGGTGGCGGAGCGGCTCTCGCCGGTTTGTGGGGCGGAGCTGTGCGGGTCCGGGCTCCGTGGCCGCCGAAGGCCCGTCCTTCGCAGTCGCCGGGCCGATCTATCTGGGGTGAAAGACAGCTGCGCCGGAGACGTGTCGGATTCGCGTCTCAGGGCAGTTGAGCGCGGGACCGCGTGGACGTGTCGATGCGGTCTGCGCGCCGGCGAAGCCGGCCAATGAGACAGCCGCCGCGAAGCGGTGTCCCTTCGTCCGGTCGGAGTCCGCCGGCGAGCCCGCGGCCGACCTGCAGCTCGCAACAGTTGAGCGCGCGGACCGCGCGGACGTGTCGATGCAGTCCGCGCGCCGGCGGAGCCGGCCGATAAGACAGCCGCCGCGGAGCGGTGTCCTTTGGCGGGCTAGCTCAGGAGTTCTATTTGGGTGAGGGTTGTGGGGGTGGGGAAGGTTAGGCGGTAGTGCTGGTGGGGGGTGGGGGTGGGGATCGTGAAGGGGCGGGTTTGACGGGGCCAGGGGAAGGATTGGTTGGTGCGGGTGTCTAGGACGGTCCAGGTGGTGCCGTCTAGGGAGGCCTCCAGGCGCCAGGCGGTTGGAGCGGGGCCTGTGTGGGGTGAGGTGAGGGTGTACATGGTGGGGGTCGCCGGGGCTGGGAGGGACCAGGTGGCGGTGAGGTCGATGACGGTCTCGGTGGTGGAGGTGTCGTCGAAGAGGGGGTTGTTGGGGTCGCGGGGGATCAGGTCGGTGAGTGGGGTGGGGATGGCGTCGTCGAGGGTTAGGGCCGGTGGGGAGTCCAGGGTGGCCCAGTCCGACGGGGTGGCGCCGAGGGTGAAGTCCAGGTGCTCGGCTGCGGCCAGTTCGGCGGCGGTGATGGATGCGGTTGGCAACGGTTTGCCGTCGACCAGGACGTCTTGGACGTAAGGCTTTTCGACGCCGGAGGCGGTGACGGTCAAGGGTCGGCCGCCGAGCGGGTTGACCACGACACGCGGGAAGAGTGGAGAGCCGATGGCGTAGTCGGGGGCGCCTACGCGGAGCGGATAGAGACCCAGGGCGGCGAAGAGGTACCACGCGGACATCTCGCCGTTGTCCTCGTCGCCGGGGTAGCCCTGGCCGATCTGCTCGCCGATGTACAACCGGTCCAGGACCTCGCGGACGATGGCTTGGGTCTTGTGCGGGGCGCCGGCGTAGTTGTACATCCAGGCGATGTGGTGGGCAGGCTGGTTGCTGAAGCCGAACTGGCCCATCCGGACGGCCTGCGCCTCGAGCATCTCGTGGATGACGATCGAGTACGTGCCCTTCTTGGTGGCCAGCTCGGGAGTGGAGAAGAACCCGTCGAGTTTGGCCTCGAGACCGCGACGGCCGCCGTACAGGTTGGCGAGGCCGCGCGGGTCGTGGGCGACGTGGAAGGCGAAGTTCCAGCCGTCGGTCTCGGTGAAGTCGCCGCCCCACTCCTCGGGATCGAAGTCGGCAGGCGACTTGGCGAAGTTCCCGTCCCCCAGGCGGCCTTGGAAGAAGTTCACCGCAGGGTCGAAGAGCAGGACGTAGTTCAACGACCGCCGGCGCAGGTACTCCGCTTCCTCCAACAACTGCGAACGCCGATCAGGAAACACCTCAGACAACTGCAACGCCATCGACGCCAGCCCGAAGTCGTTCAGATATGCCTCGAGCGACCACGACACGCTCTCCTCGGTGTCGGTGCTCACGTACCCGGCGAAGAACCCGGTCTCCACGCCCTTCCGCCCGACCTCGGTCGCCTCCGGCGCGACGGTCGCGTTGCGGAGCCCGGCGTCGTACGTCGCCAACGGGTCGACCAGCTCGACACCCTTGAGGTAGGCGTCGGCGAACGACACGTCCGAGCTGGTCCCGGTCATGCAGTCGGCGTACCCGGGCGAGGACCACCGCGCGATCCACCCGCCGTCGCGGTACTGCTGCACGAACCCGTCGATCAGCTCCGCGGTCAACGCCGGATAGAAGAACGCGTACGCCGGCCACGCGGTCCGATACGTGTCCCAGAACCCACTGTTCACATACATCTTGCCGGTCTTCACGACCGCGTTGGTCAAGCTGTCGGTCGCCTCACCGTCCACAGGCAGCACCGGGCTGGCATACACGTACGACGGCTCCGAGGCTGTCCCCGCGTTCTCGAAGTGCGAGTTCGGGTAGAGGTTGAGCCGGTAGAGATTGCCGTAAACAGTCCGCAGCTGCGGCGGCGTCGCCCCCTCGGGCCGCATTACCGCGAGCCGTTCATTCCAAGCAGCGTTGGCCGCCGCCTGGATTTCCTCAAAGCTCCCGCCGAGCTCGAGCGAGAGATTGTGCCGCGCCTGCTCGACCCCGATGAAGGACGTTGCCATCCGCAACGTCACCTCAGGTACGTCGAAGCTCGCCGCCCGCGCGTTCTCCCGCCCGCCGGACGCCTCGCCGAAACCGATCGGTGCGACAGAGAACGTGCCGTAGCAGAACATCCGCGTCCGCCCGGTCTCCGCGCCGTTCTCGACCCAGCCGGTGACCGCGGTCCCGTCGTACGAGAAAGCACCGTTCTCGTCGATCGTGTCGAAGACCAGATGCCGCCCGTCCGCGTCGGCCGGGAACGTGAAACGGAAGATCGCGCCGTGGTCGGTCGGGGCGAGCTCTGCGCGTACGCCGTTCGCGAGCGCGACCGCGTAGAGATCGGGCCGCGCGACCTCGTCGTCATGGCTGAACGCGACCGCGCGCTCGGCCGGATCGCCTAGCGGCTCGGCGGCCGCGACCGGCATGATCGTGAGCTGATCGCGGTCGCCCATCCACGGACTCGGCTGGTGCGAGAACGTGAGGCCCTGCAGCTCGGGGCGGTTGTCCGCGTTGTTGGCGCGGTGGTACTCGTACGGCCAGCGGTACGTCGACGCGTTGGTCACCGGGGTCAGGAAGTTGAACCCGTTCGGCCAGGCGGTGATCGGAAGGGTGTTGCCGCGGGAGAAGTCGTGGCTGGCGTTCGTCCCGCGACGGGTGTCGACGTACGCCGCGAGATCCGACCCGTCCGGCTCCGCACCAGCCGGCCCGATCTCGACGTCGTCGATCCACCCCTCGAACTCCCCCGCCCCGGGTGCATCCACCACGAGCAGGACGTCGGCGACCGTCTTCCCCTCAAAAGCAGTCAGATCAACTTGCACGTCGTTCCACTGATCGGCGTACAGGATCTTCGCCGCCCCCTGCCCGGCCGCATCAGCCGGCTTCCCGTACTGGTCCACACCGAAAGACCGAGTCCCGTCCGCGAAAACGAGCTCCACGGCCGCGTACGTCGCGGCGTACGTCAGCCCCGCATCAAGCACCGGATAGATCTTGTACCGCAACCGATCCCCACCCGCGACCACTCCCCCGGCCCCCGGCAGCCCAATCTCCTGCCGCCCACCAGAAGTCCCCGAATACCGGGTCCCCTCCACGCTGCTGAACCCAGCCCGCGGGCTGGTCGGTCCACCTGGTCCACCACCGGTCTCAATGATCACGGCGCAATGTTACGTATCAGTGCGCCGCCGCGGGAGGAACGTTTCCATCGTGGACGGACTGCTAAACTGACCATCACGAGGCCTTCGATGGCCGCGGAGAGAACGCCAGGTCTGCTGTCAGACCCGCCTGTCAGGTGCGGCGCTCCGGACCATCGAAGGCCTCGTCTCTCTTTCAGAACCCATCCTCCGGCCACCACGGGTACGCCGGCATCGTGCCCGGCAGCACGATCCCTTCGAACCCGCCGGGGTAGCGGATCTGCGGCCGGACCGCCAGCAGGTGGTGCGCTTCGAAACCGCCGAACTCGTCCGCCTCCAGGGCGGCGCGCAGCATGCCGCAGTACTGATCCGCCGCCTGCAGACCGTCGAGCTGGCCCGGTCCCAGGAACGTTGGCCTGCCTGCAGCAGGTCCCAAGGAGACTCGGCCGAGTCGCTCGCTCGCAGTTTCTCGAACCAGGCCAGGGTCTCGTCGTGCTTGAAGCCACGCACGTGACCGAAGGTGATCACGACGTCCCGCCGACCTCCGGGCCAGTCGTCGGCAGTGTCCAGGACCTGTTCGAGGACTCGCCCGGCGACGAAGTTGTAGAAGGCAACTTGGTCCGAGATGCCGTCGGCGACGGCGGCCTTCTCGATCAGCACGATGTTCAAGACAATGCCCGGCACCGCAGCGAGCTGCGCTGCGACGAACTGTCTGCGTGGGTAGCGCTTCACGTGCCCGGTCCAGTGCAAAGGCTTGCCTGCGGGAACTGACAGCCGCCGACGGCACTCAGCGATTGCGCGCCTCAGACCCGGGTCGTCCTCGTCGGCGACGACCACGGCCACCATGCCGAAGTACCGCGACGATCTGGACGAAGACCACGGTCGCCGGTCTCGTCCACGTAGGCACGCACCAGCGGCCGTTCGAAGTACATGGAGCGACACCTTAGGTGCCAACGAACCGTCGCAGAGGGCTTCGACCTGCGTCTGTGGATATCTGCCCCGGGATACCCCAGGATGCCCCGATCAATGGGGCGGATCGGGTGGGGTGTTCCCCTTGCGGATCCAGGTGACGTAGTCGCGGGCGGACTCTTCGGGTGGGCGCAGGCGCAAGCCGGCGGTCAGGGCTCGGGTGTTGTCGAGTTGGAAGGTGCCGTCGTTGGTGCCGTTGTGGGGGAGGTGGAAGCGGTCTTCGGTGGGGTGCCAGTCGACGGGTGGAGGGGTGGGTACGGCGGAGCGCCAGGCGTTGGCTAGGTCCGTCATCGTGTGGGTGGGGCCGACGGCGTTGTAGGGCCGGGTAGGTGCTCGACTGTGAGGTGGAGGAGGAAGGCGGCTAGGTCTCGGGCGTCGATGTATTGGATGGGCTGGTCGGGGCGGGCGGCGCATTCCAGGGGCTGGTTGTGGGCCAGGGCCCAGCCCCAGTTGCCGAAGTCGGGGTTGTGGGGGCCGACTACGAAGCCGGAGCGTACGGCGGCGGTTCGGGCGCCGAAGGTGGCTGTTAGCAACGATTCGTTGCGGACCTTGGACGGGCCGTAGAGGTCCATCGTGAAGTGGTCCTCGGGGGCGCCGTCCGGCCAGGGCAGCAGCGGTGCGTACTCCGTCATGCCGGGGATCACCTTGCTGGCGTAGACCGCGATCGACGACATGTAGGTGTAGAAGCCGCATCGGTCGCGCAAGACCGAAGCGCTCAGCGAGACGTCCTGGACGAGGAAGCCGGACATGTCGATCACGCCGTCCCACTCGCCCGATGCCAACGCGTCGGGCGCCGCGCGCTCGCCGACGAGACGGCGAACACCAGGAAACAATGACGGATTCGTCTGACCGCGATTGAAGAGCGTGACATCGTGGCCGGAGGCAAGCGCTGCTTCGACGACATGGCGGCCGAGGTTCTTCGTACCGCCCAGGACCAGGAGTTTCACGACAAGGTTCCGACGACGTCCGCGAGTTCGCGGAGCAGACCGTCGATCCAGCCCGACGACTCCGGGATCGTTCGCAGGCCTTCCTCGACGATGAAGTTCAACGCGATCAGGTAGAAGCAGCACCCACCCACCAACAACTGGCGTTCGACCACAGCAGGATTGGTGCCTGCGGCATCGATGTAGCGGGCAACTATCGGGGCGCGGTCGTGACCGAGGGACTCGGCGTCGCGGAGGAGTGTGTAGAGGTCGCTGAGGTGCGGCGCCAGGTACGCGCCCGGCCAGTCGATCGCGGTCCAGCGCACGCCGTCGGTGACCAGGTTCTTCGGCACGAAGTCACCATGCACAACCCCCACAGGTACGTCGCGATGCAGCGCGGCCAGCGCCTCGGTCAGCGGGCTGAGGTCGAAGTCGATGCGCCCGATCCGGTCCGCCATCTCCTTCACCCGCTCCGGCGGGAACTCGCTGCGCCCAGGCACCTCCCTCGACCGGATCGTCGCCGCCAACTCAGCAGCGGCCAGAAACCCGTCCGCACTCGGCTCCTGCTCCAACGTCACCCGCCCGACGTCCGCCAGCACCAGCACGCCCGCTTCCGGCGACCGATGCCGATGCAGCAACGCGGGCGCCGGCAACTCGAGCGGTACGACGAAACGCTCGTACGCCGCCGCCTCGTCGGCCTGCCCGTCAGTCCCCCGCTTCACGATCACGCTGCGAAGCCCGTACGACAACCGCCACACCTCGGACGACCCCCACTGCCGCAACAACTCCCCGCTCAACGCGCCGACCCCAGGAGCCTTCGTAGCCTCGAGAACCGGATCCGACATAACCTCAAGCCAGGCGGGAAGCATCCGAAGAGTAGACCACGCCACGCGCCGGATCGCCGCCGAATTAGGGTGTAGCCATGACCGAGACTGCCGTGCATGCCTGGGGCTTCGGCCTTGCGACCGTGACGAATGCTGGAGACGTCCTGGACGTCTGGTACCCGGCGCCTGCGCTCGGGGCGCGGCCGGAGGACACCAAGGCGCCGGCCGAGCTGATCGCCGCCGAGGGCCACGACGACCTGCGGCAGGTACGGCGTGAGGTGGTGGCGACCCAGATCGTGCTGGACGACGCCCCGACCGGTACTGCGGACGCGTACCTGCGCCTGCACCTGCTCAGCCACCGCCTGGTCCGCCCGCACGGCGTGAACCTGGACGGCATCTTCGCCGCCCTCCCCAACAACGCGTGGACGTCCCTCGGCCCGGTCCCGGTCGACGAGATCGAGAACGTCCGTCTCCGGGCCCGTGCCGCGGGGCAGCACCTCGGCGTCACCAGCGTCGACAAGTTCCCGCGGATGACGGACTACGTCGTACCGTCCGGTGTCCGGATCGGTGACGCGGACCGGGTCCGGCTGGGTGCGCACCTCGCCGAGGGCACCACGGTCATGCACGAGGGCTTCGTGAACTTCAACGCCGGCACGCTCGGTACGTCGATGGTCGAGGGCCGGATCGTGGCCGGTGTCGTGGTCGACGACGGCAGCGACATCGGCGCGGGCGCGTCGATCATGGGCACGCTGTCCGGCGGCGGCAAGCAGGTCATCTCGATCGGCAAGCGGTGCCTGCTCGGCGCGAACGGCGGGACCGGCATCTCGCTCGGCGACGACTGCGTGGTCGAGGCGGGCCTGTACGTGACCGCCGGCACCAAGATCACCCTCCCGGACGGCACCACGGTGAAGGCCCGGGAGCTGTCCGGTCAGCCCGGTCTGCTCTTCATCCGCAACTCGGTCACCGGCGCGGTCGAGGCCCGGCCGCGCAAGGGCCAGGGCATCACGCTCAACGAGGCGCTGCACGCCAACGCCTGACCTGTACGAAAGTATGACTTTGCCAACCAACGTGAGGATGCACACGTCAATCAGTTCGTGATGGGCGAACTGGAACCTGTCCCCCGCCCTCGGACGTTGGGAGCGGTATGCCGGTGAAGCGTGGTGCCCTCGTGGCCGTGGGTGCCATTGGCGTGCTCAGCCTCGCGGTCGGCGTCGGTATCGCCTGGCTCGGCGGCAAGCAGGTCGGCAACCTCCTGCCGCCGCGCGAGCAGTGCACAGCGACGGTGAACGGGCAGATGGTCGTACTCGACTTCGAGCAGGCCGAGGCGGCGGCGATCATCGCGGGCACCGCCGTACGGCGTGGGCTGCCGGCCCGCGCGGCGACGATCGCGCTCGCGACGGCGTACCAGGAGTCCGACCTGCGCAACCTGGCGCACGGCGACCGGGACTCGCTCGGGCTGTTCCAGCAGCGGCCGTCACAGGGCTGGGGTACGGCGAAGCAGGTGCAGGACCCGTACTACGCGACCGGGAAGTTCTACGACGCGCTGGTGAAGATCAAGAACTACCAGACGCTCGCGATCACGGTCGCCGCGGACAAGGTGCAACGCAGCGCGTTCCCGACGGCGTACGCCGATCACGAGGCGGACGCGCGTGTGCTGGCGTCGGCGCTGACCGGGCAGTCGAAGAGCGTGTTCAGCTGCACCGTGAACACCGACTCGGTCCCGGTCGAGAAGATCGGGCCCAATGGGCTGACGCCGCGGGCGGACGCCGTACGGAAGGACCTGATCCGGACGTTCGGGACGCTGTCGACCGGTGGGTACGCCGCTGGTGGGGTGTCGACCGGGCATATGGAGGGGTCGGCGCACTACGACGGGCGGGCGGTGGACGTGTTCGTCCGGCCGATCTCGACCGCGCACACGACGAAGGGGTGGGCGATCGCGCAGTACCTGGTGGCGCGCGCCGACCTGCTGAAGATCAAGACGGTCATCTTCAGCGACAAGATCTGGACGGCCGGCGGGCGGTCCGACAGCGGCTGGCGGGACTACACGCCGCCGGAGCGCTCCGGAGACCCCAAGATCCTCCGCCACCTGGACCACGTCCACGTGGACGTGCTGGACCAATAGAAATGGGACGCCCGCTCGGGGCGTCCCATTTCCGTGATCAGCTGCTTACTCGTCGTGCTCCTGCGGCGGCAGCGCGGCGATGAACGGGTGGTCCTTGTCGATCTTGCCCAGCTTGGACGCACCGCCGGGCGAACCGAGGTCGTTGAAGAAGTCGACGTTCGCGGTGTAGTAGTCCTTCCACTGCTCCGGGGTGTCGTCCTCGTAGTAGATCGCTTCTACCGGGCAGACTGGCTCGCAAGCTCCGCAGTCGACGCACTCGTCGGGGTGGATGTACAGCATCCGGTTGCCCTCGTAGATGCAGTCGACGGGGCACTCCTCGACACAGGCGAGGTCCTTCAGGTCAACACACGGCTGCGCGATGACGTAGGTCACTGCTACTCCTCCTATGGCAGGCAAGCGCAGCGTGGGATTCGGGGTGCTGCGATGCGGTGATGCTCGTGTCTCTAGTATCACGGTAGTACTTCGCCCACTTTGCCAGGAGTCCGGATCGTGTCAGGCCTCGGCGCCCGTGATATCGGCCACCGTGTCGTCGTCCGGCACTGGATACCGGGCGGTCTGACCGACCTGATCGGCGTACTGCAGGCCGGAGCCCCCCAGATCCTGGCTGTCCGGCACGCGGACGGCACCGTGCACGAGATCCCGACCGCGGACGTGACGGCGGCCAAGACGATCCCCGAGATGCCACTGCGCCCGGTGGACGTCGACCAGCTGTTCCTGACCGCGGCGCTGGGTCGCCCGGCGGCTGAGACGGCGTACGTCGGCCACTGGTTGCTGCGGGCATCCGCAGGCTGGACCGGCCGCGGCAACTCGCTCCTGCCCGCCGGCGACCCCGGTATGCCGGTCCCGGACGCCCTCCAGCAGGCCATCGACTTCTATGCCGAGCGCAATCTGCCCGCACAGGCCCAGATCCGCCTAGGTAGTCCCCAGGACGAGCAGATCCGTGCCTGCGGGTGGGTCGATGCGCGCCCGGAGCAGTCCGACGTCCTCGTCATGCACACGACGCTGGACCACGTGAACGCCACACCTGCCTACGACGTGCAGGTGGCCGACCGGCCGAACGACGCCTGGTACGCAACTGCCTTCGACGGCCCGGTGCCGGTTGTAGCCCCGCAAGTGCTTGAAGGCGCCGCCAAGGCGGTGTTCGCGTCGGTCAGCCTGGACGGGCAGGTCGTAGCGGTCGGGCGGGGGTCCATGACCGGCCACTGGCTCGGTGTGGACGCGATCCGGGTCTGCTCCGGCTATCGGCGCCGAGGGCTCGGTACGGCGATCGTGCAGGGCCTGGCGCGGTGGGCGGGGCCGCACGGCGGGCGGCGTACCTATCTCGAGGTGCTGCTCGAGAATGCCGCCGCCATGGCGACGTACACGCGGCTCGGGTACCGGGAGGCGTACCGGTATCGCTATCTGACCAGTCGGTGAGCCGCAGCGGCCCCGATGAGCGTCAGTACGACGAAACCCGCCACCACCACCTCCAGCGCGCGGCTGGGGTCTGCAGCGAGCGCAGCGTAGGTCGAGCCGGCCAACGCGACGCCGAGCGCTCCAGATAGCTGTGCGTTCGTGGCGACCACTCCGGACAGGTCAGCGGCGTACTCCGAGGACATGCGCGACGTGACCGCACCGATGAGGGTGTTGGCACTGATACCGAGCCCCAGCCCGCCAATGCCGAGCAGCGCGAACAGCAACGCGCCGGTATGGCCGCCCAGGAGCAGATAGGCCAGCACGGCCACGTAGCCGGCAGTCAGGACCAGGCAGCCGATAACCGGCATCCACCGCACTCCCCTACGCAGCTTGGGCAGGATCGGGCCGGCCAGACCGAACGCAGCTACCCAGACGACCATGGCAAAGCCTGAGTACGCCGGTCCCTTGTGCAGCCCGCCCTGGAGGTAAAGGGCGAGTACGAAGAGCAGAGCGAAGTACGTGCCGCTGGTGCACCCGTGGGCGAGCAGACCGGCGCGGACCGAGCGGTCGGCCAAGACCTGGCGCGCTACGAGCGGGCGGCCACCACGTGCCGCCGTACGACGTTCGCCGTACTCGAAGAGCGCCAACGCGGGCAGGCTGAGCAGGAGGCAGAGCCAGGACCAGGTGGGCCAGCCGCGTTCGGAGCCGAGCAGGAGCGGCACGATGACCAGTAGAACCGTTGTGGACAAGGCGAGTACGCCGGTCAGGTCCAGGCGGTCGCGGTGCCCGACAGAATCGACAGGCAGCAGGCGACGACCCGCCACAGCCAGTGCGATACCGATGGGCACGTTGACCAGGAAGATCGGTCGCCAGCCGGTGCCGAAGAGGTCTGCAGCGATCAACACACCGCCCAGCAGCTGACCGGCCACTGCGCCGCCGGACAGCGCGATCGAGAAGTACCCGAGCGCCTTGAGCCGGTCACGGCCCTGGAAGTGCAACTGGATGCCGCTGAGCACCTGCGGCACCATCAGCGCCGCACCAGCGCCCTGGACGAAGCGAGCGACGACCAGCAACGTGATGCCGGGAGCGAGGCCGCACAAGGCAGACGCCGCGGTGAAGACGGTCAGACCGAGCAGGAACGTACGCCGGTACCCGAGCGACGAGCCGAGCCGCGCACCGGTGATCAGCAGTACGGCGAACGCGACGACGTACCCGGAGACGACCAGGCCGACCGCACCCTCGGAGGCGTGCAGATCGGCGCCGATCGACGGGCCGGCAACGTTCGCGACCGCGGTGTCGATATTGGCCATGAACTGGCCGGTGAGCAGGACAGCGAGGATCGCGCCCCGATTTCGTGTCTGAGTGATGTGCACGTCGATGGAACGGTGTGAGACCGCCGTGATGTGAGGGGCATTAGGCTCGGGTGCCATGGCGGATCACGTGGTGGAGCGTCCGGAGTACCCCGGGGACTTCGAGGGGACCGTGCATGTCGAGTACAAGCCGCACCCGGACGACGGGGTGGCCGACCCGGGCGAGATCGTCTGGACTTGGGTGCCGTTCGAGGAGGACCACCACCGGGGCAAGGACCGGCCCGTGCTGGTGGTCGGCTCGGACGGCGTCTACCTGCTGGCGCTCATCCTGACCAGCAAGGACCACGACCGCGACGCCGCCGACGAGGCGCGCTGGGGCCGGGTGTGGATGGACATCGGCAGCGGGGCCTGGGACAAGGAGCACCGGCCGAGCGAGATCCGCCTCGACCGGGTGCTACGCATCGACCCGCAGCAGGTACGCCGCGAAGGCGCCGTGATCGACGAAGAGCTGTTCAACCAGGTGGCGGCCGAACTTCACCAGCTCCACCGGAGCTAGCTGGCCGGCTTCGTCGGTGGCTTGACGCGGCCCGGTGGCGTGGTGGTGCCGCCGGGAGGCGGGGTCGGGATGGTGCCCGGCTTCGGCCCGCAGCGGATGTCGTTGGCGGCGTTGTACTTCGTGGTGAACTGCTCGGTCTTGACCCGAGCGCCGTTCTTCGCGAAGTACCGGAAGATCGTGATGTCGAAGCCGGCGGTCGGCGCCTGCGCCTCGCACCCGGCCGCGGGGTTGTACTGGACGACCGGCTGGCGGAAGTTCGACTTCGCCGACTGGCCCGCGGTGATGTCCCAGACCTTCGTACCCCAGATGATCACCCGGATGCTGCCCGAGTTCCCCGGGGTGGACGGCTTGAAGATCGTCTGAACCAGGATCCCGTGGCCCGAGTCGTTCAGGAACTTCAGGTCGACGTTCGGCCACGCGACGGTCGCCTCCCGGCCGACCGGGTAGCGCGAGATGTAGACGCTGTGCGCCTTGTGCTCGAGCACCTTCAGCCCGGCGAAGAAGGCCGCGTTGAACGTCGTCGTCGCGGACTGCGAGACGCCGCCGCCGAGGTCCTTCTCGAACTTCCCGCCGCTGATGATGTAGCCCTCGGTGAACCCGTTCTCCTTGGTCCGCTCGCCGACGATCTTGTTCAGGCTGAAGGTCTCGTTCGGCTTCAGCAGCGTCCCGTTGATCTTCCGTGCGGCCGTGCCGATGTTGGTGTTGCGGTACGGCGCGTGCGGGAACTGGGTCTGGAACTCGCCCATCTTCTGGGTGATCCCGAGCGCCGTTGCCTGCTCGGTGGTGAACGTCGCCTTGGTCGGCGTCAGCGGTACGGCGGCCCGCCGCTCGCCGGTCGGCTTCGGCAGGATCGCCAGGATCGCCGCGCCGACCTTGGTCCGGTCAACGACCATGCCGTCGATCGCCGGGACCACCTTCGGCCCGGCGCCGACGATCTGCACCGTCGCGTCCTTCGGCAGCGTCTCGAGGGTCTTGAAGCGCTGCTGGAACAACGGCTCCAGCAGCTTCGTCCGCAGGGACGGGATGACCTGGCCTTCTTGTGCGGTCAGCGTCAGCGCCGGCGCGATCTCGGCCGGCTGCAGCTCGACCGACTTGGAGCCGACGGTCAGCCGGACCGGGCCGGACATGGCCGGCTCGGCGAAGTCCGTGAGCGCCTTCTTGATCGCGTCGGTCCCGGCCTTCGGCTGGGTCACGCCGACCGGCAGGTCCTTCGGATCGCCGTTCGAGGGGTACGCCGCGACCACGGCCGCCGGCGCCTTCGCGGCGTCCAGCTGCAGTCCAGGTGCCGGCTGATGCGTGACCGGCTCGGTGCCCTTGAACGTGATCGTGCCTTCGGTGGCCGGCCGGTTGACCTGCGCGGAAAGCTTGTCGATGGCAGCCTTGAGCCTCGCGTCGTCCTTCTCGACGACCGGCGCGACCGCGTCCCCACCGGTGAGCGCGTGCCAGATCCGGGCCGGGGACAGGCTGCGGCCCGCTCCCGCGGCGTCGACGGTGGCGTCCACATCGACCGTCAGGCCGGCGTCAGCCGGGGCGACCGTGAACTTCGACTCGCCCGCCTTCAGCGCGATCGGAGCCGCGATCCGGTCCTTCAGACCGGTCTCGAGCTTGGTCTTCGCGGCGTCCTTGGAGAGACCGCCGATCGGGATCCCGAGCACGGTCGTGTCACCGGGAATCTTGTCTCCGGCGAACGCGAACGCCGCCCCGTACCCCACGACGAGCACACCGAGCCCCGCGGCGGCAATGATCCCCGCGAGCTGCTTTCTCCCCACCGGACAGAGTCCTCCTGCTCGAGCCGTGGTCAAGGCACAAGCGCACATCTTACGGGACGCGAGAGGGTCCTCCGACCGCCGGGGCAGCCCCTGGTTGCCCCGCGGTAACGCTCAGTTTCCCGGGAGATTCCGGTAGTGACTGGAGTGGTAGATCAGCGCGCTCGGGTCGGCCGGTTCGCCGGTGCCGAGGCTCAGCACCTCACCCACGACGATCGTGTGGTCGCCCCCGTCGTACGTCGCCCAGGTGCGGCACTCGAGCCACGACAGCGAGCCGTCGACGACCGGGCAGCCCGTCTTCGGGCCGGCCGTCGTCGCGATGCCGTCGAACTGGCTGTACAGATCCCGGCCGGACCGCGCGAACCGCTCCGCGATCTCCCGCTGCGCACCGGACAGCACCGACGCCGCCCAATACCCGCAATCGAGTACGGCGGCATGCATCCGCACACCCTTGTCCACGCAGACGAGCACCAACGGCGGATCGAGCGACACCGAGGTGAACGCGTTCGCGGTCATGGCATGCGCGACGCCGTCCTGCAGCGTGCTCATGATCGTGATCCCCGACGCGAACCGCCCGAGCGCAGTACGGAACTCCGCAGGCGGGACGCTCCCACTGGGCTCGGATGAGGACACCACTGCAGGTTATGCCTGCCGGAAGGTTGATGCCTCAACCGAGCGTGTGGGAACGGTCACCTCACAGGTCGGACCCGCAATACGTCTACAGGCCCGCGAACAGGTCGTGCTCGACGCCGTCCGGGCCGGGTGCCGCGGTGCCCTTGACCAGCCGGTACGGCTCGGAGCCCCAGATCTGGTTGCCGAGGTTGTTCGACAGGGCGAAGAACGGGCCGTCGACGGTGATCTGGGTGGCGTGCGCCTTCATCGCGCTCATCTTGCGGTCGACGAACTGCTCGCCGTCGATCACACAGTCGATCAGGCGGTCGGGGGTGATCATCGGCGGCATCGGGCCGTCGGGGTCCAGGCCCTCGAACGTGGTCTCGTCGCCGGCGTCGCGCAGCATCCGGAGCTGCGACCGCATCCGGGACTCGGCCATCGCCGTCCAGTAGATCTTCGGGATGTCCCAGGCCGGGCCGAGGTCCTCGCGGTACGACCGGGCGGCGGCGAGGTCGGCGGCGTACGTCGCGACGCGGTGGGCCTTGATGTGATCGGGGTGGCCGTAGTTGCCCCACTGGTCGTAGGTGACCAGGACCTGCGGCCGGAGCTCGCGGATGATCGGGACCAGATCGTTCGCCGCGGTGACCAGGTCGGCCTGCCAGAAGCTGTCCTTGCGGGTCTCGTGCGGGACGTCGGCGTTGCCCTCGTCGTTGTAGATCATCCCGGTGTCGCGGTACTTGCCCGCGCCGCCGAGGAAGCGATGGTCGGTGACACCGAGCTCGGCCATCGCGTTGGCGAGCTCACCGATCCGGTGCTCGCCGAGCGCGTCGTCCTGGTCGGAGGCCAGGTGGGCGAGCTCGGGGACGAGGACCTCACCCTCCTCACCGAGGGTGCAGGTGATCAGCGTGACGTGGGCGCCCTCAGCCACGTAGCGCGCCATCGTGGCACCGTTGTTGATGGTTTCGTCGTCCGGGTGGGCGTGCACCAGCATCAGCCGGCGCTCAGCAAGCTCAACCATGCCGAAAGCCTACGTCGGCCGCCGGACAGTTTCCGTTCAGTTCCGCTCAGCCGAAGCGGCGGACCAGCAGGCACCCGGCCTGGAACCGCGACTTGGCGCCGAGTCCCGCGATCAACGCGCCGATCTCCGCGCGTACCGTCCGCAACGACAGGCCCAGCTCCCGCGCGATGGCGGCATCCTTCGCGCCGGTGGACATCATCCGGCCGATCGTGACCTGCCGGCTGGTCAGCTCCTTGACCGCCGCAGGGCTCCGCCGGTGCGACCCGAGCTCGTACACCTCGCAGACGATCTCCGGCGCGAAGTCTTCTCTTCGCACCACGGGAACTGCCGGAAACACCGACATACCTCACTCCTCCCCAGAAGTCTCAGGGCAGGATTCTCGTCTCCGGGTCAGACCACTCACCAGGTACAACCCATACAAACCACCCATACAGTTCCGGTGCGTCACCTTCTGCTGGCGGGGTGCAGTGTGAGTTCCGCCACTCACAACTGCTTGCGCAAGGCCCGTACGAACGGGCGATCGGGCTCCAGCCAGTCGTTCTCGTCGAGCTCGGCCGGCGCGAACCACCGCAGTTCGGAGTGCTCCCGCAGTACCGGATCTCCGGCGACGGCCGTGGCCAGATAGACGTGCAGGCGATAGTCCGCCGAGATGTCCACGCCCGGCCCGAGCGAGTCGCCGACCTTGATCTCCAGGTCGAGCTCCTCGCTGATCTCCCGGACCGCGGCCTGCTCGTCGGTCTCCCCCGGCTCGACCTTGCCGCCCGGGAACTCCCAGCCGCCATCGGGCCGGTACGCCGCCAGCACCAGGCCGTCGCGTACGACGGCGACTCCAACAACTGTCTGCATTGTCGCGACTCTGCCAGAAACTGTCCGCCGCGTCCGACATGATGCCGGTATGCCGTTGCAGAACAGGGTTCTGCCCACCCAGGAGATCGTCGCCGACCCCGGCCGCGGTCTGCTGATGGGCAACCGCGGCAGCCTGCACTCGCCCGACCGCCGCCTGGGCACGACCCGCTGGCGCTCGAAGGCGTGGATCTGCTGCGTCCTTGACTGGAAGGGGATCCGGCGCGATCCGATGCCGCCCGGACGCTGGACGGCGCTGTTCTTCTTCGACGAGGCCGTCGCGCTGGCGGCCGGCCATCGCCCGTGTCATTACTGCCGACGCAGGGATTTCCTGCTGTACGCCGGGGCGTGGGCCCAAGGTCAGGCCGAGCGCCCGCGAGCCGCCGAGATGGACGCAGTACTGCACAGCCAGCGGGTCGAGTCGCGGACCCGACGACAGCGGACGACCGTCCAGGACCTCGCCGACCTGCCGGACGGCGCGATGGTGCGGTTCGACGGGAGACCGGCGTTGGTGCTCGAGCAGCAGGTGCTGCCGTGGTCCTGGGAGGGGTACGGCGAGGCGCTGAGACCGCCCGGTCTGCAGCAGGTCGAGACGCTGACTCCACCGGCGAATCTTCTTGTGCTGAAGGCCGGATTCGCTCCATTACTCCACCCGTCGGCACGGTCGCAACTGAGGTAACCCTAACCGGAAACACGCCGTGCCGAGGGGTCTTCCAATGGGCGCTCGGCGGGGGCAAAGTGTGCCCATACTGACAGCAACATAACCATCACTGGAGTCGGCATGGCTGAAGGCAACAGCGGCGTTGCCGCGGTCGCTCGCGCACTCGAAGGGCTACACGCTGCCGTCGGCAAACTCAGCCAGGAGTACGGTGACACCCTCGGCATTCGCCGCCTGGTGTCCGACGTGGCCCGGCTGAGCGACGATCTCGCAGAGCTCGGCCCGCCCGACCCCAGGCACAGGCCCGGACCCGTTCCGGAGGAACTCGAGGAGATTCCCGACGTGGAGTATGACGCGTCCATGTGGACAGACGCGGAGCATGAAGGCTTCGGCGCGCCTGACAGGCACGCTCCCTGATGGCCACCGGAGTAAGCAGCCCCGGCCGCGCACAGATCGGCCTCAAGACCGCGAGATCGGATCGATGGTGGCTCGCGCCGTTGCGGATCGGCGTGATCCTGCTGTTCTTCATCGTCTACGCGACGATCCGGATCTTCATGAACAAGTGGTACTGGGTCGGTGAGTTCCACTACCTGACACCGCTGTACTCGCCCTGTGTCACCAGCAGCTGTGTCGAAGGCTCCAGCCACCTCGGCACCTGGTTCGGCAACTTCCCGCGGTTCCTGCCGTTCAGCCTGATCACGTTCGTGATCCTGGCCGGCTTCCGCGGCACCTGCTACTACTACCGCAAGGCGGGCTACCGGTCGCTGTTCTTCGCGCCGGCCGCGTGCGCGGTGCCCGAGCCGCACAAGAACTACACCGGTGAGCGGAAGTTCCCGCTGGTCGCGCTGAACCTGCACCGCTACTTCTTCTACGGCGCGCTGGTCTTCGGTCTGCTGAACGTCTACGACGGCATCCAGGCCTTCCACGGCAAGGACGGCGGCTTCGGCATCGGCCTCGGCACGGTGATCATCTGGATCAACCTGGTGGCGCTGTGGCTGTACACGCTGTCCTGCCACGCCTGCCGGCACATCGTCGGCGGCCGGCTGAAGAACTTCTCCAAGCACCCGTTGCGCTACCGGTACTGGACCTTCGTGTCCAAGCTGAACCCGAAGCACGGCACCTTCGCGATGACGTCGCTGTTCACCGTGATCCTCACCGACTTCTACATCATGGCCCTCTCGGCCGGATGGTTCTCCGACCTGCGCATCATCAACTGACCCCGGGATCTGAAGAAGACTTATGACTGAGCTGGAACGACACTCCTACGACGTCGTCGTGATCGGGGCCGGCGGCGCCGGCCTGCGCGCGGCGATCGAGGCCCGTGAGCAGGGCAAGAAGACCGCGATCATCTGCAAGTCGCTGTTCGGCAAGGCACACACGGTGATGGCCGAGGGCGGTTGCGCGGCCGCGATGGGCAACGCGAACTCCAACGACAACTGGCAGGTCCACTACCGCGACACGATGCGCGGCGGGAAGTTCCTGAACAACTGGCGGATGGCCGAGCTGCACGCGCAGGAGGCTCCCGACCGGGTCTGGGAGCTGGAGACGTACGGCGCGCTGTTCGACCGCACGCCCGACGGCCGGATCAGCCAGCGCAACTTCGGCGGCCACACCTACCCGCGGCTCGCGCACGTCGGCGACCGCACCGGCCTGGAGCTGATCCGCACCCTGCAGCAGAAGATCGTCTCGCTGCAGCAGGAGGACTTCGAGGCCACCGGCGACTACGAGGCCAACCTCAAGGTGTACGCCGAGTGCACGATCACCGAGCTGATGAAGGACGGCGAGGCGATCTCCGGTGCCTTCGGGTACTGGCGTGAGTCCGGCCGGTTCATCCTGTTCGACGCACCTGCCGTCGTCCTGGCGACCGGTGGTGTCGGCAAGTCCTTCAAGGTCACCTCGAACTCCTGGGAGTACACCGGTGACGGGCACGCGCTGGCGATGCGGGCCGGCGCGACGCTGATCAACATGGAGTTCATCCAGTTCCACCCGACCGGCATGGTCTGGCCGCCGTCGGTGAAGGGGATCCTGGTCACGGAGTCGGTCCGCGGCGACGGCGGCGTACTGAAGAACTCCGAGGGCAAGCGGTTCATGTTCGACTACGTGCCGGACGTGTTCCGGGCGCAGTACGCGGACAACGAGGAAGAGGCCGACCGCTGGTACAAGGACGCCGACAACAACCGGCGCCCACCGGAGCTGCTGCCGCGGGACGAGGTCGCGCGGGCGATCAACTCCGAGGTCAAGGCCGGCCGGGGTACGCCGCACGGCGGCGTGTTCCTGGACGTGTCGACCCGGCTGCCGGCCGAGGAGATCACCCGGCGGCTGCCGTCGATGCATCACCAGTTCAAGGAGCTGGCGGACGTCGACATCACCAAGGAGCCGATGGAGGTCGGTCCGACCTGTCACTACGTGATGGGCGGCGTCGAGGTCGACCCGGACACCGCGTCGTCGACGGTGCCGGGTCTGTTCGCGGCCGGTGAGGTTGCGGGCGGCATGCACGGCTCGAACCGGCTCGGCGGCAACTCGCTGTCCGACCTGCTCGTGTTCGGGCGGCGGGCCGGCATGGGCGCTGCGACGTACGTCGACGGTCTGCAGGAGCGGCCGAAGATCGACGAGGCCGATGTGGACACGGCGGCGACCGAGGCGCTGGCGCCGTTCGAGCTCGAGGGCGGCGAGAACCCGTACTCGATCCACCAGGACCTGCAGCAGTCGATGAACGACCTGGTCGGCATCATCCGCAAGGAAGAGGAGATGGAGCGCGCGCTCGGCCGGCTGGCCGAGTTCCGCGGCCGGATCGCGAAGATGACGGTGGAGGGTCACCGCCAGTTCAACCCGGGCTGGCACCTGGCGCTGGACCTGCGGAACATGCTGACCGTGTCCGAGTGCGTGGCCGGTGCGGCGCTGCTGCGGCAGGAGTCGCGCGGCGGTCACACCCGCGACGACTTCCCGGAGATGTCGCCGGAGTGGCGCAAGAAGCTGCTGGTCTGCAAGCTCGACGCCGAGGGCCGTGTGAACGTGACCGAGGAGCAGCAGATCCCGATGCGCGAGGACCTGCTGGGCCTGTTCGAGGTCGACGAGCTGAAGAAGTACCTGACCGAAGAGGAGTTGCTGAGTGAGCTATAAGGGAAAATTCCGCGTCTGGCGGGGTGACTCTGAAGGCGGTGAGCTCAAGGACTACGAGGTCGAGGTGAACGAGGGCGAGGTCGTCCTCGACGTCATCCACCGGCTGCAGGCGACCCAGACGCCGGACATGGCGGTCCGGTGGAACTGCAAGGCCGGCAAGTGCGGCTCCTGCAGCGCCGAGATCAACGGCATGCCGAAGCTGATGTGCATGTGCCGGATGAACACGTTCGCCGAGGACGAGGTCGTCACGGTCACGCCGATGCGCACGTTCCCGGTGATCCGGGACCTGGTCACCGACGTCTCGTTCAACTACCAGAAGGCGCGCGAGGTCCCGGCCTTCAAGCCGCCGGCGGACCTGAAGCCGGGCGAGTACCGGATGCAGCAGGTCGATGTGGAGCGCTCGCAGGAGTTCCGCAAGTGCATCGAGTGCTTCCTGTGCCAGGACACCTGCCACGTGATCCGGGACCACGAGGAGAACAAGGAGTCGTTCTCCGGTCCCCGGTTCCTGATGCGGGTGGCCGAGCTGGACATGCACCCGCTCGACGCCGCCGACCGGCAGCACGCGGCCCAGGACCAGCACGGGCTGGGCTTCTGCAACATCACCAAGTGCTGCACCGAGGTGTGCCCCGAGCACATCAAGATCACCGACAACGCGCTGATCCCGATGAAGGAGCGCGTCGCCGACCGCAAGTACGACCCGATCGTCTGGCTCGGCAACAAGATTCGCCGCCGCCCGGCCTGAGGTAGTCAGCCCGAGGACCCTGGAACCGACCCTGGTTCCAGGGTCCTGCTGTTTTCCCCCGTGTGGGGGAGCCCAGCGCCCTGGTCCGGCCCCTATCGTTCCGGGCATGGACGTTGTGGTCGCGGGGTTGTTCAGCCTGGGTGTGTTCCTGGTGATCTTCGTGCCGGTCGCGCAGCGGTTGCTGGGCGTGCGGTTCGGGGTGGTGCGCATGGTGCTGGCCGCCGCGATCACGCTGAGTCTGTTCAGCCCGATCGCGAACGCGCTGGTCGGCAAGCCGCCGTACACCGGGTCGAACGGTGCGGCGATCGCGTTCCTGGTGCTGACGACGCTGTTCTCCATGCTCGCCGGGCTGGTGTTCCTGGTCCTGGCCGAAGCGTTGGTACCGACCGGATCGTTGCCTCGGGCCCGCGATCTGCGCCGGGACGTGAGCGGCCGGATCGCCCGCACCCGGCGGTACCTGCAGATCCTCCGGATCGCGATCAAGCACGGCCTCGGACCGTACCTCCGCGGCCGCCGACGCCCCGGCCGGGAGAACGCCGCAGGCCAGGCCGACCTGGCCCGTTCGCTGCGGCTCGCGCTCGATGAGGCCGGCGTCACGTTCGTGAAGCTCGGCCAGGTCCTGTCGACTCGCAGCGACATCATCCCGGGCACGGTCGCCACCGAGCTCAGTCGGCTGCAGGACCAGGTCTCCCCCGCGCCCTGGCCGGAGATCGAGCAGGTCCTGGCCGAGGAGCTCGGCGGCCCACCCCATCAGCTTTACGCCGACTTCGACAGCGAACCGCTGGCCGCCGCCTCGGTCGCTCAGGTGTACGCCGCCCGCCTGCCCGACGGCCCTCGGGTCGTCGTCAAGGTCCAGCGCCCCGGTATCGCGGGCATCGTCGACCGGGATCTCGACATCGTCCGCCGTCTCGCCCGGCTGCTCGAACGGAACACCGACTGGGGCCGCTCGATGGGTGTTCGCGCGCTCGCCGACGGATTCGCGGACGCGATGCGGGAGGAGCTCGACTTCACCGTCGAGGCCGGCAACATGACCACGGTCGCGGCCGGCCGTTCCATTGCTTCCAGCAACGATCTCGTCGTACCGCAGCTGTATCCGGACCAGTCGACCCGCCGCGTCCTGACGATGGAGCGCCTCGACGGTATCGGTCTCGGCAACGCCCGGCAGGCGATCGCGGATCGCGGCCTCGATCCGGTCCGCCTCGGCCGTTCGCTGTTCGAGTGTCTGCTCGGCCAGGTCGCGATCGACGGCGTCTTCCACGCCGACCCGCACCCGGGCAACTTCCTGCTGCTCGCCGACGGCCGGATCGGCATGCTCGACCTCGGCTCGGTCGGCCGCCTCGATCCCGCTACCCGCGACGCGTTGCAGCGTTTCCTGCTGGCGATCGATCACGGCGACCCGGTCTCCGCGACCGATGCACTCCTGGAGATCGTCTACCGCCCCGACGTCATCGACGAGCGTGCGCTGGAGCGTGCCGTCGGACAGTTCATGACCCGGCACCTCGCGGCCGGGGTCACGCTCGGACCGGCCATGTTCAACGACCTGTTCAAGATCATCACGTCGCACGATCTCGGCGTACCGCCCGAGGTGGCCGCCGTGTTCCGTGCGCTGGCGACGATCGAGGGCACGATCTCGCGGATCTCCCCCGGGTTCGACTTGGTTGCCGCGTCGCGCCAGTTCGCCGCGGCCCATGTCACGGATCGCCTTGCGCCGGACGCATTACGCCGTACGGCGACCGAGGAGCTGGCTTCGTTGCTGCCGATGTTGCGACGGCTGCCGCGACGGATCGACCGGATCGCGGCCGCCGCGGAGAGCGGGCGGCTCGGCGTGAACGTCAGACTGCTCGCCGACGAACGCGACCGCCGGCACGTCACCGGTCTGCTTCACCAAGCCCTGCTGGCGATCCTCGGCGCGACCGCCGGTCTGATGGCCGTGCTGCTGCTCGGTACGCCGGGCGGACCGCAGGTCACGACGTCGATGACGCTCTACCAACTGATCGGCTACAACCTGCTGGTGATCTGCGCGGTGCTCGTGCTCCGCGTCCTGGTGCTGATCTTCCGCCTGCCACGCCACTTGACTTAAACCTAACTTGAACTTCGACCATATCCTTCATGTCCACCACCACTGAGTCCCGCCCCAGGCTGTTCACCGGCCAACACCTGCCCTTGGTGCTCGGGGTGATCGGGCTGGTCACCCTTGGCGCCTTCGAGAACCGCGCGGTCGGTACGGCGCTGCCGACGATGGTCCGCGAGTTCGACGCGCTCGGCAGCTTCGGTCTCGCGAACGCGGCGCCGAACGCGAGCTACCTGATCTCGCTCGCGATCGCCGGCCTCTGGTCCGACCGCCGCGGCCCGATCCCGACCCTGCGCGCGGGTGCGATCTCGTTCGCCCTCGCTCAATTGCTGGTCGGGACCGCGACCGCGATGCCGATGGTCGTCGCCGGCCGGCTGCTGAGCGGTCTGGCTGAGGGACTGCTCGACGTGTCGTTGGTGGTGCTCGTGGCCCGCGCGCTTCCCGCCGTACTGCGGCCCCGGATGTTCTCGTTGTTCGCCGCGATGTGGATCCTGCCGTCCGTCCTCGGACCGGTGCTGACCGGCGTGGTGACCGAGCAGTTCGGCTGGCGCTGGGTCTTCCTCGGCGCGATCGTCCTACTCGTCCCCAGCTGGCTGCTGCTCGGACCGGCGATGCGTCAGTCGGCGACCGCGACCGCGCCAGAACGGACCGCGGACGACATCGCCGAGCTCGAGGCCTGGCGAGCCGCACTCCCGTGGGCCCTCGCAGCGTCGGTCGCGCTGTTCTCGATGACGCTGGCCGGCGACCACCTGGAGGCCCACCCGATCATCAGCGGTACGGCGGTCGTCGTGGCGCTCGCGGTACTCGCGCGGGCCGCCGTACGCGTGATGCCCGCGGGCATGTTCGTTGCCCGACGTGGCTTCCCGGCGGTGGTCGCAGTACGCGCACTGGGCGGTGCTGCCTTCGCCGTGTCCGGCGCGTACCTCCCGTTGTTGCTGACGCTGGAGCACCACTTCAGCCCGTCCAAGGCCGGCGTGACGTTGTCGATCACCGGAGTGTGCTGGGCGTTCGGCTCGTGGCTGCAGGGCCGGGAGCACGGGATCGAGCGAGTCACCGTACTGCGAACCGGGCTGGCCTTCATGGCGATCGGACTGCTCGTCACCTCGTTGCTGGCATGGACGAACGGGACTACCTGGATCGGTCTGATCGGCTGGGGGTTCGCAGGCATCGGCATGGGGCTGAGCTCGTCCAGCCTGTCCGTCCTCACTCTGGACCTGTCCGACCACAGCAACTCCGGCCGCAACAGCAGCGCCGGACAGATGGCCGCGACGATGAGCATCGCGACCGGACTGGCGATCAGCGGGACGCTCTTGGCCTTCAACTCCGACAACCCGCGCCCGTGGGTCTTCGGCTCGATCGTTACGGCAGGCGGCGTACTGGCGCTGCTGGGCTTCCTGGCAGCGCCGCGGTGCCGCCGGGCCTGAGCTCCTGAGTCCAGCGGTTACAGTGCGGTCATGGCGGTTCAGGGCACCGGCAGTCGCTACGAGGAGGTCGCGGTCGGTCTGATCGGCGGAGAGTCTTTCGTCCGCCGGATGGTCTCGGTCGCGCGCCAGAGCAGCACGCCGGGACTGCGCGTCGAGCCTGCGGTGTACCGGCACGAGAGCGAGGCGCCGCAGCTGGCGCGGCAGGTGATGGAGCGCGTCGACGTACTGCTGTTCGCCGGACCGCTCCCGTACGACCTCACGATGGCCAAGGGCGACCTGTCCGTCCCGGCGGTGTTCGTACCGCCCGGCAGTGCCGCACTGCACGCGGCCTTGGTTCGGGCGACGTCGGCCTTTGATCCGACACGGATCAGCGTGGACTCCGTGACGGAGCAGGACGTCGAGGACTGCTACGCCGAGGTGTCCCTGCCGGTTCAGGCCGTCCGCGTGCAGCCGTACCAGGAGGAGCTCGAGCCGGCGGACTACCTGGCGTTCCACAGCAAGCTCTTCAAGGCCGGCCGGACCGTCGGCGCGGTGACGACGATCGCCGGCGTGGCGGAGTCGCTCGAGGCGGACGGCGTACCGACCGTGCTGATGCGGCCGTCGACGCAGACGCTCCGGGAGACGCTGCGGGCGGCGATCCTCACCGGCAGCGGCGCTCGGCTGTCCAGGTCGCGGATCGCCATCGTCATTGCCCAGGTGCCGGACTCGGCGTTGCCGACACGGACCAGCCCGGCGCAGTACTGGTACCAGGAGCTGAAGCTGTCGCTGCACCACGAGCTGCTGCACGACGCCCGCCGCATGGACGCGATCGTGTTGCCCCACGACCAGACCAGCTTCCTGGTGATCACCACGCTCGGCTCACTGCGGACGATCACCGGCGACCTCGAGACCGCGCCGTTCCTGGCCCGGGTCCGCGAGACGCTCAACCTGGACCTGCAGGTGGGCATCGGCCTCGGCCGGTCCACGCTGGAGGCGGAGAACAACGCGTACCGCGCGGTGGCGATGGCGGCCGCGGACACCGGCGACCTGGCGTACCTGGTCGGGTCGGACGACCTGGTGCTCAAGCTGCCGGCCGAGTCCGATGCCGAGGCGACGGCCGCGCCGGTGGCGGACGAGACGCGTGACCTGGAGACGTTGCGGATGCTGGTCCAGAGCCTCGACGAAACCGGCGACGAGGCGCGGCTGGTGGATGCGGAGCAGGTGGCGGGCATCCTCGGCGTCACGCTGCGGACCGCCCGGCGTACCTTGCGCGGCCTGGTCGACAGCGGGCTGGCCTGGCCGATGCCTGCAACCCGAGCGGCGCGCAAGGTCGGTCGACCGCCGATGGTCTACCAACTCCTGGACGAGCGCCTCAAGAACTCCGGCAGTTGAGCGTTGGCGGTACTCGGGCAGGGCTAGAGTGAGCGCATGGCTGAGCTCTTGACCGACGACCAGATCGATCTGGCGATCCGCGACCACCTGCCGCAGTGGAAGGTCGTGGACAAGGAACTGGTCCGCGAGGTCAAGGCGCCTGCCTTCCTGGACGGCATCCGGCTGGTGGCGACCGTCGCGCAGCTGGCAGAGTCGATGAACCACCACCCGGACATCGACATCCGCTACACCACGATCACGTTCCGGGTCACCACCCACGACGCCGGTGGAATCACCGACGACGACCTGGTGCTGGCGCGACACATCGACACCGCCGCCGGCTGACTTGTTCCCGTCATGACGCTTGTCCGCCAGGACAAGCGCTGGTCCGGCATGCCCGGAAACGCCTTGAATCTAAGGCATGACCGCCCTAGGTAGTGCTCTCACCGTCCTGCTTGCACTGGTCCCGTCCCAGGCGGACCCCGGCTGGTTCTGGAACGCTCCGCACTGCGACACCGTGTACGGCGACGGCTCGGTGACGATCACCGAGTCCGACGGGGAGACGCTGGCGCCGACGACCGGCAAGCTGCGCGCCGTCACGTACGCGAAGGTCGCCACCCTCGAAGAGCCCAACACGCTGATCACCATCGGCAAGCAGTCCATCCAGCGCTCGAGCGACGCCGGCTGCAGCTGGCAGTTGCTCGACAAGGCGCCCGACGACCTCAGCACGTACGACGTGCAGCCCGGGCCGGGCGACTCGGCGTACATCTACAGCGTCAACGACCAGCCCATCCATCGCGTGCACGGCTCTCGGGTGACCAGTGTGCTCGGGCCGGTCGAGGGAGGCGGTCTGGCTGCACTGGACGCGCGGGCCGGTCGGCTGCGTGTCGTTGCTGGTGACGGGCAGCTGTACGACTCCTCGGACGACGGCGTGACGTGGCAGCGCACCGGCGTACTGCCTGCTCGCGATCTCTTCGTGTACGACGCCGTCGTGGACCCGCGGAACCCGGATCACGTCGTCCTCGGTGTGATGTCGGACGGGGTCTATGTCACGTACGACGGCGGCCGCAGCTGGATCCGGTCGCGGGCGGTGGAGCGGGTGAACGCCTTCAGCCTGACCATCTCGCCGGCCGACCCGTCGAAGGTATGGATGGAGGGGTACGACCGGGACCGGGCGACCCGCTTCATCTGGGAGTCGACCGACGGCGGCCAGAAGTTCCACGAGGTCCTGGATCAGAGCCGAGCCGACCTGATCAACGGCAACAAGATGTGGGCCAGCCCCGTCGACCCCGACCTCATCTACTTCAGCTACGGCACGTCGTTCGCCAACTTCGGCGCTGACCTCTACCGCTTCCGCCCGTCCACCGGCGACCTGTCGAAGCAGCACAACCGCAACGACGGCATCCCGTCCCTGGCCTTCAACCCCTCCAACCCCAAGATCCTTTACTTGGGCCTCGCCGAGGAGCGTTGACGGAGGCCGATCAGTACTCCTTCGGTGTCGCGGAGGTAGGTGAGGCGGCCGATGCCCGGTAGCTCCTGGATGTCGCCGGTCGGAGTGCCGCCTGCCCCTCGGGCGGCCTCCAGCGTCGCCTCGAGGTCGTCGACCTCGATCCAGGCGATGGTCGGCTGCGACTGGTACCGACTGCTCATGATTGCGCCGTCGATGCCCTCTCCCGGCCCGGTCTCCGCGAGCAGGTAGCCGTCCGGCACCGGCACCGGCGTCACCTGCCAGCCGAACACCTTGCTGTAGAACTCCGCGGCCCGATTGTGGTCGTCGGCAACGATCTCGACATGAATGATGCGTCCCATGGCCCTGATCCTGCCGGTCGGTCGCTCATCCGTCTTGGACGGATCTTCCGTGCATCAGCGCCGCGATCCCGTTCTGCACGGCGAGGAACGACGTCGCGCTGACACCGGTGTACCGCTTGAAGTCGCGCGCCGCGTGCGCCTGGTCGTAGTACCCGTGCAGCGCCGACAACGTCGCGGCCGCATCCGCCGGGCCGCCGAGGAGCCCGCCGACGAAGTGGTAGTAGCGGATGATCTCGGCGTACTGCTTCGGCCCGATCCCGACGTACTTCCGGAACACCCGGTACAACGTGCTGTACGACGTCCCGCACCGCCGTACGACGTCGGCGACGGCGACCTGGCCGCGCAACTCGTCGATGGCTCGGACCGCCTCGGCGACGATCGGCGGGACGGCTGTAGCCGCCGTCCGAGCCGCGAGGAAGCCTGCCAGCCGCTCGGCCCGCGCCGACCCGAAGGGCTCCGACCGCAACTCCGCCACCAACCCGGCCGCGGTGTCCGGACCGACCCAGTCCGCCAACCCCCGCACCTCGTCGACCAGCGCGGGGAGGCCGAGCGCTGCGAGCCCCCACGGCGTGAACTCGACGCCGGCGTAGCTCGACGTACCGACCTGGGCGATCACCTGCGGCCGGGTCATGATGCCGAAGACCGACGCCGCGTTCGGCCACTCGGCCCCGGTCACCGGATCGTGCCGGGTGCCGGGGTCGGCGAGCGCGATCGCGAGGCCGGGGCGGCCGTTCGGGATCAGGATCTCCTGCCGTAGCGACGGCAGCGGTGCGGAGTCGACCAGCCACACGTGGTCGATCACATCGGTCAGAACGTCGGGTGCCGGGAAGCGCTGGTAGCCCACGACGCGAATCGTAAGTCTCTGGCCCGTTTACATCGGTTACCGTTGAGAAGTGACGACTGCCGACGAGTACCGCCTGCTGGGTTTTGCCGACATCGACCGGGACGCCGCCGAGGCATTCTCCCCGGACCAGGCAGCGGTCAAAGACCTCGCTGACCAGATCCGCGCCGGAGTCGGGAAGCTCGGCAGCGAGCCGGCCTTCCGGATGCCGGAGGACCCGCGCAACTCGGTCCAGGCCTTCCTCGAGACCGTGCCGGACATCCGCCGGTTCCACGCCGAGCGGGGCATCCCGGACGAGATCAGCTGGGCCTCGCTCGCCGACCTCGGACAGCAGCTCAAGGTGAACCGCCGTACCCACGGCGACTACGGCCTCGAGACGCACTGGTGGTTGCGGCACTTCTGGAACGGCCAGATCTATGCGCTCGGCCGGCTGCAGTACATGCTCTACCAGCTCACGCCCGACGAGCCCGTCCCCGGCGTCGAGCCGGGCGAGTGGGTCATCGGCGCGCACATCCCGGAGACCGGTCCGCTGACGCCGGAGTTGGTCGACGACAGCCTCGCGCAGGCCCGCGACTTCTTCCCGCGCTACTTCCCGGACCACCCGGTGAACACCCTGACCCTGTGGTCCTGGTTGATCGACCCGTACCTGCTCGACAACCTGCCGCAGGACTCGAACATGGTGAAGTTCGGCCGCCGCTTCACGCCGTACGGGACGCCGACCGACAGCCAGGACAGCGCGATCTTCTTCACCTTCCGCACCCACGGCACCGACCACCTGGACGAGCTCCCGCAGGACACCCGGCTGCAGCGGCTCGTGGTCAGCCGCATCAAGGACGGCGGCACCTGGCAGAGCGCGTTCGGCTACCTGAGGCTATGACGGGCGGTTCTGACCGCTAGGTACGCCGTACTTCGCCAGCCAGCTCGCCAGCTCCATGTTGGACACGCAGCGCACGTCGGGCTGAGTGCAGGTCTGTTTGACGAAGTCCGTCAACGCATCGGAGTACACGCTGTTGTTCCAGCGGTTGAAGTGGTTGCCGAGGAACAGCGGCGGGTTGCCACTCGCCCGGGACTTCGCCAGCGCCTGCCGGTACGTCGCAAGCACCTGTGCTTTCAGCGCGGGCGCCTGGGCGAGCGGAGCCTTCCGCGCCTGCGTCTGGGCGAACCACAGGTTGTAGTCCATCGTCAGCGTCTTCTTGCTGGTACCGGCCAGGGTCACCGACTCGAGCGGGAAGTCCCACAGCCCGTTCTGCTTCTTCGGCCAGCTGATGTACCCGGGCGCGGACGCGTCGTACAGCATGCCGCGCTGCACCATCGCCTGCCGGTACGCGGGCCGGTTGCCCTCCAGGCACGGTGTCCGCATGCCCTTGACCGTCGACGGGTCGAACGGCGGCTCGACGGTCTTACCCGCGGCCAGCGTCGGCCCGGTCCGCACCATCCGGTCGAACGCGCCCAGCTCGGCGGTCCACTGCGAGGTGGTCCAGCGGCCGATGCCGGTCTTGCCGCAGAAGTGACCGTTCGCGTGGGTGCCGATCTCGTGGCCCTCGGCGATCGCCTCCCGCAGTACCTTCGTGCGGCCGAGCACGGTGGCGGCGTCGCCCCAGCCGATGTCGGAGGCGCCGGGCTGGTGGTACGGCGGCTTGTAGTCGGTGCGGTGGTCGCCCGGGTACAGGTACGGGCCGGAGAGGAAGAACGTCATCCGCGCGTTGACCTGCTTGGCGACGGCGCGCCAGCGGGCCCAGAGTGCGAGGTCGCCGGCGCCGTCGAAGGAGACGACCACGAAGAGTGGCGGCTTGCCGGTCGGCAGGCGTCCCGGGAACGACCGCAGGACGGGGGCCGCGGCGGGGAGCTTCGAGGTCGGCGTGGAGCTCGGCTTCGGGGTCGGCGTCGCTGACGGTGTGGGTGTCGGCGTGGGTTTCGCGGTCGGCTTTGCGGTGGGCCTCGGCTTGTGCGAGGGCGTCGTACCAGGAGACGACGCTCCTTCGAGGGGTACGTCGGCGCAGCCGGCCAGGACTGCCGCGACAACGAGCGCGGCGCCCACGAGGTTCACCCCAGGCCTCACCACGCCTCTACTGACGCATGCGCACCGCCGAAGGTTGGTCCGGGACACGCGCCTGGGCGGAAACCCAGGGGTCGATCGTTAGGCGCTCGTGATCTTCGCCGCGCGGCGCTTGACCGCGATCCGGCGGGACGTCTCGATGACCAGCCCGATCGCCCCGGCCAGGCCGAGGCTGAACGCGAGCCCCTTCAACTGGTCGTGCGCGAACGCGTCGCCGCCCAGGTAGCCGAGCAGCGCGACGTACGTGTAGGCGATCGTCACGCCGAAGAACGTGAACACGATGAACTTCTTGAACGAGTACCGCGTCGCGCCCGCCGTCAGCGTGGCGACCATCCGCGCGCCGGGGATGTAGCGGACCGTCATCAGGATCAGCCCGCCGCGGGAATGCAGCGCGCCGGACACCTTGTCGTAGAGCTGCTGGCGGCGCTCCTGGCGCTTCATCCAGCGATGCAGCGCCGGTCCGGAACCACGGCCCATGAAGTAGCACATGGACTCGCCGATGACCGAGCCGACCATCGCGACCGCGATGACCAGCAGCAGGTTCTGGTGGCCGGCGGCCGCGGCCATGCCGGCGGTGATGACCATGCCCTCGCTCGGCACGACCGGGAACACCGCGTCCACCGTCGCGGCGATGAACAAGATGAGCAGCAGCCAATGCGAGGCCATCGCAATGCCGAGCAGGTGGCGCGCGACCTCCATCAACTCTGTCACCTGGGCAAGGATGCCACCTCGCGCCAACATCGCCGCAATCCCACGGTTGTGATTTCACCCGATGTTCAGGGCATGACGCCGGGCTGTGGTCAGAGTTGTACGGGCAGTTCGCGGATCGCGTTCATCAGCAGGCCGGGCGTGCGGACCGGGTCCCGCTCCGGCTCGGCCAGGCGGAGGTCGGGGAAGCGCTCGAACAGCATTCCGAGCGCGATCCGGCCCTCGAGCCGGGCCAGCGGCGCGCCGAGGCAGTGATGGATCCCGTGCCCGAAGGCGAGGTGCGCGGAGTCCGGTCGGGTGATGTCCAGCTCGTCCGGCCGCTCGACCTTCCGCGGGTCGCGGTTCGCCGGCAGCAGCGCGAACACGATCACCTCGCCGGCCTCGATCCGGCTCCCGGCGATGTCGATCGGCGCCTGCGCGATGTACGGGATCGCGGCCTGCAGCGGGCCGTCGTACCTGAGCAGTTCCTCGACAGCCGCGGGCAGCCGGTCCGGCTCGGCCTTCAGCAGTTCCAGCTGGTCAGGGTGCCGGAGCAGGGCGTGTACGCCGTTCGTGATCAGGCTGACTGTGGTCTCGTGGCCGGCCGCGAGCAGCAGGAAGATCATCGAGGTCAGCTCGTCCTCGCTCAGCCGGTCGCCGCCGTCGCGGGCCGCGATCAGGCCCGACAGCAGGTCGTCGGTCGGCGCCTGCTGCTTCTGCACGATCAGTTCGTGCACGAAGTCCAGCATCAGCGTGGTCGCCTCGATGTACTCCTCGGCGGTGTGCATGGTCGCGTTCACGAACACCGAGGACCACTGGCGGAAGTCCTCACGGCGGACTGGCGGGATGCCGATCAGCTCGCAGATCACCGTGATCGGCAGCGGATAGCTGTACGCGTTGACCAGATCGACGCGGTCCCCCGCAGCCATCTGGTCGAGGAGACCGGTCGCGATCTCGCGGATCCGCGGCTCGAGGGCGTCGATCCGGCGGCGGGTGAACGCGGCCGTGACGAGTTTGCGCAGCCGGGTGTGATCAGGCGGGTTCGCGCCGAGCATGTGGCGCTCGGTGCGGTTGATCAGGTCGTCCATCATCGTGTCGCGGTGCGGCCCGTCGAGCGGCGAGCGGACCACGTCCGGATGAGCGAGCAGTTCGCGCGTCTCGGCGTACCCGGTGATCAGGCAGACCGGGACGCCGGTGAACAGCGTGAGCCGCTGAACGGGTCCCTTGGCCGCTAGATCCTCGAAGCCCCAATGCCGGGCGATTCCGCTGGTCTCCGTGAACGGCTGCCTCATGCGAGCCAGCCTACGTTCGACCCAGGTGCTCAGCGAGCTCCGTACGGGAGTGGATGCCCAGCTTCGTGTAGACCTTGCGCAGGTGGTACTCGACGGTCTTCGGGCTCAGGAAGAGCCGGGCGGCGGCCTCGCGGATGCTGTGACCGTCTGCGAGCAGTACGGCGATCTGCCGCTCTTGGGGAGTCAATTCGTCAGCTGTGCTCGGCACTCGACGCCGCGCGGTCTCACCGGTCGCCTTGAGCTCCGCTGCGGCCTGGTCGGCCCAGCCGAGCGCGCCGAGGGTGTCAAAGCCCTCCACAGCGAGTCGGAGCTGCGTGCGCGCGTCGACACGCCGCCGTACCCGCCGCAGCCACGCGCCGTACGCCAGACGCGTCCTGGCCAGCTCGAACGCGTCCAGCGTCACCTCGTGGCGACTGAGCGCCAGGAGGAAGTCCTCCTCGCTGTCACCAGCCACACCACGCGCCCGCGCTGCCCGCGCCAGCGACCACGGCTGGCCCTTAGCCTCAGCCAGCGTGGAGTGCTCGTCCGCGACCCGCTTCGCATCGTCGACACGCCCCAGCCGCAGGTAGACCTCGACCAGCTCCGGCGCCGGCGACAGGTCCGGATCCTTCAACCCATACTCGGCCAGTACGTCGACCAGCCGCTCGTACTGCGGCAGAGCCGCCGCCGGATCGCCACGCCCGAGCTCCAGGTCGCCCAGCGCGAACAAGGACCACAGCGTCCCGAGGTGGATCTCCTGCTCGGCACAGATCCGCAGGCACTCCGCAGCGAGCTCCTGGCACTCCGCTCTGCCCTCGTGCGACCACAGCCACGCCATGCCGGCCAGGTTCATCGCCAGCTCGGTCGTCTGACCGGTCTCACGGGACAGCCGGATGCCCTCGTCGTACGACGTCTCCGCATCGGCCCAGCGATCTGTCGTCGCGTCGTCACGGGCCAGCACGAACAGGAGGCCGGGCAGCGTCCCGAGAGCGACCTGCTCACGCCGTTCGAGCATCGCCTGCTGCAGCATCTCCCGGCCGGTGCCGGTCTCCCGCAGGAACAGCGCGGCCAGCACCATCCAGACCTGGCGGCGACGGTCACGGTCCAACTCGTCCGACGGCTCCAGGCCGATCGCCGCACGGATCTGATCCATCCCGCCGTCCCCGGCGAGCACCTTCGCCACACCGCTCGCCAGCATGCCCATGATCCGTGGACCAGGCCGCTCGAGCGCTGGACGGAGGCGATCCAGCTCGTGTGCGACCCCCAGGCCGGCCGCCGCATCACACAGCCGGAAGCACGCTCCGACCGCGTCAGCGAGCAGTCCGGTGGCGACTTCCGGGTCGGTGCACTCCGCGGCCGCTGCAACGAGGATGTCGAGAGCCCGGCGTGGCGAGCCACACTTCACCTCGATGTCCCCACGAATCTCCTGCGCCCGGAGCTTCACCGACAGCGGCGGCTGGAGCATTAGCGCGTCGGCAAGCAACGCCTCTGCGCGCTCCGCGAGTCCAGCCGACCACGCCGCCTCCCCAGCGTCCACCAACCTCAGCGCGCGGTCCTGCACCCCCTGACTCAGTCGCCCAGCACGCTCGTACGCCGTCGCCGCGACCGCATGCGCCCCGCGAGCAGCGGCGTGCTCGGCCGCGACGACCAGTCCGGCCGCGACCTCGTCGTCAGCGCCGAGGACAGCCTCGGACAGGTGCCACGCCCGCCGGTCCTCGTCGGGCGTAGTACGAGCCACCGCGCGATGCGCAGTACGTCGTTCTGCCGGATCGGCACTCGTATAGATCGCGGAGCGGACCAGCGGGTGCCGCCAGACGACCTCACCGTCGCGGATCGCGACCAGCCCGGCCGCCTCGGCTTCTTCGAGCACTGCAACGTCAACGCCCAGCTCGGCGCAGGCGCGTGCCACGGCACCGAGTTCGCAGTCGTCGATCGCCGAAACGAGCAGTGCGGTGCGAGCGGCCGGGGTGAGTCGGTTTGCCCTGCTGACAAAGGCTTCTGCGAGCATCGTCGGCACCGGGAGCGGAACGCCGGGCGGCGTACGGTGCAGGCGGTCCGGGTCGTCTGCGAGCTCCAGGAGGGCCAGCGGGTTGCCTGCCACGGTTTGGTAGAGCTGCTCGACCAGATCGCCTGGCAGGTGCTGCACGAGCTGCTGGGCGGCCTCGAGGGTGATGCCATCCAGCTGCAGCCGTGGGAGATCGGCCTCTAGTGGGTGCGGCTCGTGGGCGCGGGCTGCGATCAGCATGACGATCGGATCGGCCACCAGGCGTCGTGCGGCGAACAACAGTGCTTCTGCAGACGGGCGGTCGAGCAGGTGGGCGTCGTCGATGATGAGTGCGAGTGGGGCTTCTTCGGCGTACCGGCAGATGAGGCTGAGGGTGGCGGCGCCGACTGCGAAGCGGTCCGCTGGGGTCGCGGGTCTCAGGGCCAGGGCCGATGCGAGCGCGGACTGCTGTGGGACGGGGATGCGGTCGAGGCTGGACAGGGCCGGTCGCAGTAGCTGGAGTAGCGCCGCGAATGGGACCTCGCGTTCGGCTTCGGCGCCACGGGCTCGCAGGATCCGGAGTCCACCGGCCAGCGCGGCAGCTTCGTCGAGCAGGCTGGTTTTGCCGATGCCCGGCTCACCGGTGACGAGCAGCACCCCAGCCGCTCCGACCCGCGCCCCCGCGACCAGCTGCTCGACCACCCGGCGCTCCGCGTCCCGCCCGATGAGCATGTCTCGCAGTGTGCACCAGGGGGCCCACCTGATGCGATGGTCCGTCCACGCTGCCTAGGTTTCGGCGTACGCAAACCATTAGGGGGCAAAGCAAATGACTGTTGCAATCGACGCCGACAAGCTGATGGGCTTCGTGTTCAAGGCTGTGGACGAGGTGGGGGCGACGCTGAACGCGGGGCTGGTCGTGATGGGCGACCGACTCGGCTACTACCAGGCACTTGCCGATCAAGGGCCGGCCACACCGTCCGAGCTCGCCGAGCGGACCAGCACCGACGAGCACTACACGCGCGAGTGGCTGAACGCCCAAGCCGCAGGCGGGATCGTCGAGTACGACGCGAGCACCGGTCGCTACACGTTGCCACCAGAGCACGCCGTGGCGATGACCGATCCGAGCAGCCCGGCGTACCTGCCCGGCTTCTTCCAGATCGCGCTCGGCACGCTGCAGCACACGACAGAGACGATCGAGGCGGCGCGCAGTGGTGCCGGAGTCGGCTGGCACGAGCACACGTCGGACGTGCATGTCGGGTGCGAGCGGTTCTTCCGGCCGTCGTACAACGCGAATCTGCTGCCGAACTGGCTCCCTGCGCTCGACGGCGTGGTGGAGAAGCTGCAGCGCGGCGCCACAGTCGCCGACATCGGCTGCGGGCACGGCTCGTCGACCATCCTGATGGCGGAGGCGTTCCCGCGGTCGACGTTCATCGGCTCGGACTACCACCAGGCGTCGATCGAGACGGCCCGGCTGCGTGCGGCGGAGGCGGGAGTCGGCGATCGGGTGTCGTTCGAGGTCTCGCCGGCCGACAGCTTCAGCGGGTCCGGGTTCGACCTGGTGACGACGTTCGACGCGCTGCACGACATGGGCGATCCGGTGGGCGCGGCCCGGCACGTACGCGAGGCGCTGGCGCCCGACGGCACCTGGATGCTGGTCGAGCCGATGGCCGGCGATCGCGTCGAGGACAACCTCAACCCGGTCGGGCGGGCGTACTACGGCTTCTCGACGCTGCTGTGCACGCCGGCGTCGCTGTCCCAGCCGGTCGGACTCGCGCTCGGCACGCAGGCCGGTCCGGCGCGGATCCAGGACGTGACGAAGGCGGCCGGGTTCGGCCGGTTCCGGACGGTCGCGCAGACGCCGTTCAACCTGGTGTACGAGGTGCGCCCTTGACAGATTACTTCACCACCTGGTGAAGTGTTGCAGGTGCTGACGAGGACGTTCGGAGCGCTCGCGGACCCGACCCGGCTGGCGATCGTGAGCCGGTTGAGTCGGGGCGACGCGACGATGGGCGAGCTCGCCGAGCCGCACCGGATCACCCCACCCGCGATCACCAAGCACGTCGGCGTGCTGGTGGACGCGGGTCTGGTGCGCCGGCGGCGGGTCGGGCGGACGGTGGTGTGCACGCTCCGGCCGGAGGCGCTCTCCGAGGTGGAGCAGTGGCTCGGCGACCTCACGACGTACTGGAACAGCACCGTGGACCGGCTGGAAGAACTCTTGCGAGGGGACGACGATGGACGCTGAGATCCGGATCGAAAGGGTGCTTCCGGCAACGATCGGACGGGTGTACGACGCCTGGACGCGCGCCGAGCTGCTGGCCCGGTGGTACTGCCCGAACCCCAAGCTCGACCTGAAGGTGCAGGCCGACGTCCGGGTCGGCGGCGAGTATGTCGTCGAGATGGGGCCGCACGTGGTGCGCGGCAGCTACCTCGAGGTGCAGCCGCCGAGCCGACTGGTGTTCAGCTGGAAATGGGACGGCACCGAGGACGAGCCGACCCGGGTCGAGGTCGAGCTGACAGAAGTTGCCGACGGCACCCGGATGGTGCTCAGCCACACCGGCTTCGCCGACGCCGAGGACGCCGCCAACCACCAGCTGGGTTGGGATCCCGAGCTGACCCGGCTGGCCGACCTGCTCGATTCGGTTACCGCTCCACAGCCCGACCCCGCAGCCGATCGAGGATGACGACGAGTACGACGGTTGTCGCAAGCAACACGACGGCCTCGGCCGCGGCGACGAACGCCTGGCCGCGGTCGGTCAGCGCGAAGATGCTCACCGGCAACGTCCGCCACGACGCCGGGTACACCATGATCGTGGCGCCGACCTCACCCATCGACAACGCGACGGACAGTCCGGCCGCCGAGGAGATCGCGGGGAGCAGCATGGGCAGCCGCACCCGCCACAGCACGCGGGCCGGCGAAGCACCGAGCGAGGCGGCGACCTCGGCGTACGACGGATCGACTCGTTGCAGCGCCGCGGCAACCGTTCCGTAGCTGAAGGCAACCATCAGCACGAGGTGCGCGATCACGACGATCCACTTGGTGCCGTTCAGCAGCACTGGTTGGCGGGAGAACGCGACCAGCAGTCCGAGCCCGACCACCACCGACGGTACGGCGATCGGCAGGTGATGCATGGCGTCCGCAACTCGTGCGAACCGGGTGCCATGGGCCGCCATCGCTCCCCAGGTCCCGAAGACCACGGCGAGCAAGCCGCCCAGGAACGCGGTCTGCAAGCTCACCGACAACGAGGCGAGCTCGTCACCCGACAATGCCTGTCGTAGGTGATCGCCGGTCGGGTCTGATGGCAGTACGCCGTTCCATGAGCCGGCGAACGCGGCCGCGATCACCACGAGGAACGGCAGCAGCACAAGCAGCCCGAACACCACTGCGAACGCGGTCCAGACGATCGCCTTACCGGTCCTAGTCCAGACGAGCACGACGACCTCCCAGTGCCATCCGCAGTACGGCGTACAGGCCGAGCGACAGTGCGATCTGGACGACTGCGATTACGCAGGCGCCCGGGTAGTCGAACATGACGATGCCCTTGGTGTGGACGAGCATCGGCAACGTGGTCGTGCCTTTCGCGCCGAGGAACAGGACGATGCCGAACTCGTTCAGCGTCAGCAGGAGCGTGAGGCTGCCGCCTGCGACGAGTGCCGGGCGTACTTCGGGCAGGACGACTTGTCGCAGTACGCGCCAGGGGCCGGCGCCGAGACTGGCTGCGACGTCGAGCTGTGCTCGCGGCAGCCGACTCATTGCTGCTAGCAACGGACGCATGACGAACGGGGTGTAGAAGGTGACTTCGGCCAGTACGACGGCCCAGGGCGAGGTGAGGAAGCCGCCGGCGCGGAGGATGCCGGTCGTGCCGTAGATGAACGTGAACGACAACGCGACCAGGAACGACGGCAACGCGAGCATCGTGTCCACGAGGCCGGCAACCACCCGCGCGCCCGGGAACGGCACGAAGCTGATGACGACCGCGAGGAACGTCCCGACGATGAGACAGCCGATCGTCGAGCTCACGGCGATCTGCACCGTCCGCACCAACGCATCCCGGAACTCCGCCGAGCCAACCACGTCACCCCAGGCTGGAATCGACTCGATCGCCACCAGCACCAACGGATAGACCACCAGCACCGCAATCAGCACCAACGGCGGCAACACCCACAACCACTTGCCATCCCGCCGCCGCTGCCGCCCAACAACAACCGTCGCCCCCAACGCCTCAACAGCCATCACCCCACCCCCGCCGGCACCAAACTGCACGCCTCACCAGGCAGAACCATCACCACACCAGCCCCCAACTCCGGCACCCGCCGATCCGCCGGCACATCCACCCGCACCACCACATCCGCCAGCCCATCAACAACACACGTAACCTGATTCGAAGCCCCCCGCCACTGAGCCCCGACAACCCGCCCCACCAACCCCGCCGCGCCGGGTGCCTCCAGGCGGATTGCGTGGGGGCGGATGCACAGGAGGCTCTTGCCTTCTGCTGGTTTCAGTCCTGGGATGACGGTGCCTGCGACTTTCACGGCACCGTCGTCCACCGACACCGGCAGCAGGTTCGCCCCACCGAGGAACGACGCGGTGAAGGCCGACGGCGGAGCGGCGTACAACTCAGCAGCCGGCGCGATGTCGACAAGTCGAGCATCGCGCATCACCGCGATCCGGTCCGCCAGCGCCAGCGCCTCCGACTGGTCGTGGGTGACGTAAACGATCGCAATATCCGGCACCTCACGCCGCAACTTCTGCAGCTCCCCGAGCATGTCCGCACGCAACTGCGCGTCGAGCGCCGCAAGCGGCTCGTCCAGCAGCAACACCGACGGCTTGATCGCCAGCGCCCGCGCAATCGCGACCCGCTGCTGCTGCCCACCGGACAACTCCCGCGGAAAGCGCCGCCCGTACTCCGTCATCCCCACCATCTCGAGCATCTCGCCGACCCGCCGCGCCACCTCCGCCCTCGGCTTACGCGCCGCCCGCAACCCGAACGCCACGTTGTCCGCCACCCGCAGATGCGGGAACAGCGCGTACTGCTGGACCACCACCCCGATCCCCCGCCGCGCCGGCGGAAGATCGGTCACATCGTTCCCACCCAGCCGGATCCGCCCCCGCGTCGGCCGCACAAACCCGGCCACGGCCTTCAGCGCGGTCGACTTCCCCGACCCGGACGGCCCGAGCAACGCGACCGTTTCACCGGCCGCGACGCTCAGGTCGAACCCTTCCAGCGCGCACGTCCGGCCGAAGTGAACCGTGACGTCCTCGAGCTGAACCGTCATCCCACAGCCTTCGTGTACGCCGCCACATCAGCGTCCAGGTCGCTCAGCACGGCAGACCAGTCGGGCTGCCAGACCTCGACCCCGGAAGTCACCTTCTCGACCGTCTGGAAGTTCGCATCGGTCGGCTTCACGTCATCCCGCGCCGGCACCCCGAACGCGTCCTTCGAGATCGTCTCCTGCGCATCGGTCGACAGCAGGTACTCCATCAACTGCTTCCCACCGTCCGCGTTCGGCGCACCAGCCCCGAGACCCATCACATACGGCAGCGCCAGCGTGCTCTTCTTCCCATCCGCACCCGCCGGGAAGAAGATGCTGAACGCCGACTTGTCGTTGGCGATCGACGCCGCATTCATCTGTACGTCGCCGTTCGCGACCAGCAGCTCGCCCTTGCTGACCTTCGGCTGCAGCTTGCCGGTCGACGCCGACGGGCCGACGTTGTTCGCCTCGAGCTTCTTCAGGTAGTCGAGCGCACCCGGCTTGCCGAGCAGGTGCTGGAGCAGGAGCAGTACGGCGGTACCGTCACCCGCCTGACCCGGCGTCGAATACTGCAGCTTGCCCTTGAACTTCGGGTCGAGCAGGTCGTCGAACGTCTTCGGCGTACCGGCCTGCTGGTTGGCGATGAAGCACAGGTAGTTGTCGACGACGGTGACGTAGTCGTCACCCTTCACGCCCTTCACATGATCCTCGCCCGGAACGTCGTACTTCTGCAGCAGACCGTCCGCGGAGGCCTTCTGGATGAACGGCGGTAGCGTCACGACGACGTCGGCCTGCGGGTTCGACTTCTCCTTCTGCATCCGCGACACCACCTCACCGGAGCCGGCCTCGACCGTCTGGACCTTGATCCCGGTCTTCTGGGTGAACGCGTCGAACCGGGTCTTGTACCAGTCGGCCAGGCCGTCGGCGGTGTACACGGTGACAGTCTTCTTGGCGCCGTCGCCGGTGGACGCGGCTCCGGTCCCGCCGCAAGCAGCGGTTGCCGTGAGCAACAGGGTGGCGGCGAGCAGGGTCTTGAGTGCCTTCACTTCTCCAGCCTTCGATCGAGGAGCAGGCCGGGCAGTTCCCGGACCGACTCGAGTACATGCGTCGCACCCGCGGCATCCAGCTGTTGCTTGCCGTGGGCACCTGTCAGGACGCCGGCCACGATCCCGGCACCGGCCCGGATCCCCGTCGCCATGTCGTAGGCGGTATCGCCGGCCACGGCCACGTTCGCCACGCTGTCGGCCGTCAGCTCGAGCAGCGCCTTGAGCACCATGTCCGGGTACGGTCTGCCCCGGCCCGCCTGGGCCGGACAGAGAGTGAGATCGGCCAGCGTCTGCCAGCCGAGTGCGGTCAGGATTCGGTGTTGGGTGGTCTCGGAGAAGCCGGTGGTCAGACAGACCTTGATGCCGGCGTCCTTGAGTTGCCGGATCGCGTCCTCGGCGCCGTCGATCGGCTTCAGCCCGTCGATGAGGCGGTTGTAGGCCTCCTCGAACGCCTGGTTCGCCTCCTGCGCCGCTTCCTCGCGCTCGAGCAGCGCGCGGAAGACGGTGATCTTCGATTCACCCATGGTCGCGCGGACATGCGCGATCATCCGCTCGTACTGCGGTGTGCCCGGCTCGATGCCCTGGGCACCGATCGCCGCGGTGAACGCCTGCTCCACGAGCCCGTCGTCGGCAACCGTCGTACCGGCCATGTCGAGCACTGCGAGCTGGATCATGCGCCGATCCCTTCGAAGGTTGCCTCAGCGATCGCCGGCGACATGGTCATCCCGCGACCACCCGGTCCGGTCACCAGATGCACGCCCTCGGCAACTTCCCGCCGTACGACGACCTCGTCGCTCGTCGCCTGCGAATACACGCCTGCCCATCGATGGGTGATCGCGGGCAGCTCGCGTCCGAGGATGCTCTCGACCGTGTCCCGCAGGTAGTCGTAGGGCTCACTCCGTACGTCGAACGCGAACGGCTCGTCGTACTCGTGGGTGTCGCCAATCGTCAGCCCGCCGTGGTTGCGTTGCACCATCAGCAGCTGCATCTTGTGCTCCGCGGCGATGGGGGTCTGCGCCGGCAGGTCATCGGCCTTGTACGCCGGGTAGTACCGGAAGCTGTCCCCGTCCGCGACGGCGGTGGTGAGCGTGTCGTCGAGCGGCGCGGTCTGCATCATCTGCAGGCGCACCCGCCGTACGGGCAGGTCGTCGGTGAGCTCGCGGATCAGCCCGCTGTGCCAGGCGCCTGTGCAGAGGAAAATGAGGTCGCCCGAGTGGGTGTCGCCGTGGTCGTCGACGATCCGGCCGTCCTGCACGTTGCGCACTTCCCGTCCCCCGAGGAACTGGTAGCGGTTCGATTTCGTCAGCTCGGTACGCAGCGCCGGCAACACCTCACGCGGCTCGACGATCGCATCCCGCGCGCACCACAGCGCACCTTGCAGGTCGCCCTTCAACGCCGGGTTGCGTTCCCGGGTCTGCTCAGCGTCGAGCACCTGAAACCCACGCGCCGCCGCATCCGGCCGGGCGGCCGCCTCCTTGGCAACCGCCAACTCGGCGTCGCTCCGGCAAACCGTCAGCGAACCGACCGTCCGTACGCCGATCCCGGGCAGCTCCGCCCACAGGTCCCGCGCCCGCTGCGCCAACTCGACCTCGGCGCCGTCAGCACGCCCGCTGACCCAGACCAGTCCGAAGTTCCGGACGCTGGCTCCACGGGCCTCGAGTTCGCGCTCGACCTGGACCACCTCGTGGCCCCGCCGTACCGCTTCCCAGGCGTGGAACGTGCCCAGGACACCTCCACCCACCACAACCACCCGCACACCCGCTCCTCTCGTCCGACCAAAGATTGGTCCGGACCAATGAAGAGGACGTGCGAACGGATCGACCGCAGGATGAACCCGCGGCGAACAGCTGGATCAGGGGCGGAGGGTGGCGCGGAATCCGACCCGGTCGCCTCGGTAGAGGGAGCGGACGGCTTCGATGGGGCGGCCGCTGGCGTCTCGGCTGGTGCGGTGGAGCAGGAGCATCGGGAGCGACTGAGTGGCTTTCAGCAGCTCAGCTTCGCGCGGGGTCGCGATGACGGTCTCGACCAGTTCCTCGCCTTCGCCGAAGCGCACCCCGAGCTGATCGGTCAGGCACCGGTAGAGCGAGCCGGTCGGGTCCAGTACCTCCTTCAGCGTCGGGAAACGCTCGACCGCGAGGTACGTCGTCTCGAGCCCGATCGGCTGCCCGTCCGCGAACAGCACCCGCTCCAGCCGGTGCACCGGCTCACCCTCGGCAATGTCGAGCTTCTCAGCCAGTTCTGCATCCGCGGCCAGCTCGTCGAACGCGACCACCTCACGCCCCGGCGTATGCCCCTGCGCGCGGAGCGCCTCCGTGTAACTCACCAGCGCGAGCGGCTGCACCAGCTTCGGTGTCGCGACGAACGTGCCCTGCCCCTGGCGCGCCCGCAGCCGCCCGTCCGCGATCAGCTCACGGATCGCCTGCCGCATCGTCCAGCGGGAGACCCCGAACTCCTTCGCGAGCACCCGCTCCGGCGGCAACGCCGCACCCTCGCCCAGACCCTCGACCACCTCGACCAGCCGGGTCTTCACCACGAAATGCAGCGGAACGCTCACCCAACCGACTCTAGTCGAGCCCAGGCTCCACATCCGGGCCCGACAAAGGTCGAGCCCCGGGCGGTAACCCGAGGCTCATGCGGATGGATGGACAGTGGCGGTCTTCAGCTGCCGGACTTGCGCCTGAACTGGCGCTTCTGCTTGTCGTTGTGCGCGTCGCCGACGCCCTGCCCGCGCACCCCGGATCCCGGATGCGTGTGCTTCCCGGCGTTCTTCTTCTCGAGCGCTTCCCGGAACTTCTTCTGCAGATCGTCCGCCGGCTCGCTGGACTTGTCGCTCATACCGTCTCCTTCACAAACCGTCAGGCGTACGCACCCCACGCTAACCGAGGGTGAACGAGAACCGCGACTGGAATACCACCAATCTCACCTGTGGAAAACCCCGGCTGCGATCCGGGCCGCGCTGTTAAGTTCCCTGGTACGCCGTCGGAGGGAAACGCAATGCTGGTGAGCAACGAGGCACTGCTCGGGATCGCGCTGGTCGAGCTCGGCCTGGTCATCGTGCCGGGGCCGAACATGATCTATCTGGTGTCCCGCTCGATCGCCCAGGGCCGTCGCGCCGGGCTGATCTCGCTGGCCGGCGTCGGCATCGGCTTCCTCGTCTACCTGCTCGCGGCCAGCGCCGGCCTCGCGACCCTGTTCGCGCTCGTCCCCGAGATCTACGTGACGCTGAAGCTCGCCGGCGCGGCGTACCTGCTCTGGCTCGCCTGGAACGCACTCCGCCCCGGCGGTACGTCGGTCTTCGCCACGCAGGAGCTCGCGCCCGACCGCCCACGCAAGCTGTTCGGCATGGGCCTGCTCACCTGCCTGCTCAACCCGAAGATCGCGATCCTCTACATCTCGCTGCTCCCTCAGTTCCTCGACCCGTCCCGCGGTCATCTCGGCCTGCAGAGCCTGGTCCTCGGCCTCACCCAGCTCACGGTCGGTGTCGTCATGAACGCAGTCTTCGTGATCACCGCCGGCTCCGTTGCGGTCTTCCTCTCTCGGCGCCCGACCTGGATGCGCATCCACCGGTATGTCATGGGCACCGCGCTCGCAGTCTTCGCCGTCCGCCTGGCCACGGACCGAGCCCGCCCGCTCGCCTCCCACTGAGAACTGTCGGTAGGGGCATCTAACGTCGGGCGGGATGACCACGCAGATCGATCGTCTGACCACGTCCGGCTGGAGTGCGTGCGAGCCGATCGTCGCGCTCGTCCGCTCGCGTGGTCTGCCCGAGATCACTCGCGATTATCTGCTGGCGGAGTTCTCGCCGGAGACCTGGGAGCGGGCCGAAGAGGCGACGAACGCGCTCACCAAGCACTTCGCCGGCGCCCGCTTCGCCGACGAGGTCGAGTACGGCGTACTGCTCGTGCCCGACCCGCACTTCCTCGACACCCGCCGGCCGCTCCCCACCGAACTGCGGGGCAGTGATGTCTTCGATAAGCGTCTGCCCGCCGGCGTCGCGCTGCCAGCGACCCGGCCGTGGCAGCTGGTCGTGAGTGTCATCGGGTCCTACGGTCCTTCGCTCGGCAGCTACAACGACGTGACCGCGTCCGACGACTTCGTCGTACTTGGACAAGACACGCGGCAGTGGATGACTCGACAGCTGTGGGGTGCTCGCGTGTTGCAGTGTGGGGCGACGCCGCCCGACTGTGAGCACAACGAGCGCTGGACGTTCACGCTGTTCCCCGGCGAGGAACTGGTCGACGGGCAGGCCGAATCCGGGACCGTATTGAAGGGCATGGTTCGGTACCGGTTGGGCAAACCCGACCGCGGCATCGGGTCGGCGCGCGTCGCCCCGGCTCTGCTAATTGACGTGCAGTAGCCGGATGCCTCCCGGATACTGCTGCGCGTGGTGATGCATGCGGGTCAACTGGACGTGACGGTCGAGCTGGTCGAGGGACTGGTCCGCTCGCAGTTCCCGGAGTGGAGCGGGCTCGCGGTCCGGCCGGTGCCGTCGCACGGGACGGTCAACGCGCTGTTCCGGATCGGCAACGAGCTCGTGGCGCGATTCCCGATCCTGCCCGGTGGGGTGCGGGCTGAGCTCGAGGACGAGGCCGACGCAGCCCGGCGGTTGCGGAGCATCTCGCCGTACCCGACACCGGAGCCGATCGCGATCGGTGCGCCGGGCCTCGACTATCCACAGCCCTGGAGTATTTACAGCTGGATCGACGGGACGATCGCGTACGACGCGGACGTCGCCGGATCGACCGCGTTCGCCGAGGATCTGGCGCGATTCGTGCTGGCGTTGCGCGCCGAGCCGACCGAAGGGCGAGTGTTCACCGGCGCCTGGCGCGGCGGCGTACTCACCTCGCAGGACGAGTCCGTCGCGGACGGGCTGGAGCGCAGCCGCGGCATGATCGACGTCGACGGACTCGCCCGGCTGTGGGCCGACCTCCGTACGACGGAACGCACCGAGCCCGACGCCTGGACCCATCGCGACCTCATGCCCGGCAACCTGCTCGTCAAGGACGGCCGGCTCGCAGGCGTCATCGACGTCGGCACGTTCACCGTCTCCGACCCCGCGATGGATCTCCAGCCCGCGTGGAACCTGCTCGACCCCACGGCACGCGAGGCCTTCCGCAAGACCCTCGGCAGCGACGACGCCGAGTGGCGCCGCGGGATGGGCTGGTCGTTCGCGCAGGCGATCGGCTGCCTCTGGTACTACGTCGAGACCAACCCGGTCATGTCCCGCACCGCCCACCACACGCTGACCGCGCTGCTCAAAGCCGCCTAGTCACGAACACCCACTCTTTGCCCGGCCGATCCGGAGCCTCACGTACTTCGTCAACCGCAAACCCGGCCGCCGCCAGCGACGCCTCGACCTCATCCCGCCCCCGGAACCGCAACGTCGAATCCGACGTGAACACAGCGCCATCGGACGAGAACACGTACGTACCCCGGAACGTCACGTACGGCAGCTCGACATCGACCAGCTCGCTCCAAACCTCCACCGTCCCACCGCTCGGCACCGGCTGCACCTGATGCGTCGGCTCGCGCGTCCACTCCTCCCACTGCCGCCGCGCCGGATCCCGCGTCTCGAACACGAACCGCCCATCAGGCTTCAAGGCCGCATGTACGCCGCTCAGCGTCGCCGCCCAGTCCTCATCAGTCAGGAACACCTGCGCCACGTTCCCCGTCATCACCGCGAGATCCACCTGCAACGGCGGCAACGTCGTCGCATCCCCGTGGATCCACCGCACCCGATCGGCAAACTCCTTGCCCCGAGCAACCTCTAACGAGGCCTCGGCCGGATCCACCCCGACAACGTCCACCCCGATACGTGCCAGCCAGCAGGCCAGCTCCCCCGTCCCACAGCCCACATCCAGCACCTGCCGCGCCCCGAACTCCCCCACCATCGCGACGTAATGCTCCAGATCCCCCCGCCCCGCATCCAGCAAGTCATAAACCGCCACCAACCGAGGCACCCCGAACAAGGCATCAACCATGCCCGCGACGCTAACCCACCTCATCCGGCCCGGCGACCGCATTTCACGACGTCGCTCCGGTGTAACGCCGCAACCCTGCACTCCACGCGAGCACGGCCAACGCAGCCGCGACGCCGGCTGCAAGGACGCCGCCGACCAGTACGCCGGCCTGCGGCCCGCGGAGGAACGCGGCTGATGGGACCGAGGCGATCAGTGCCATCGGGAACACGTAGGTGAGGACTACGCGGATCGGTCGTGCGAACACGTCCGTGGGGTAGCGACCTAGCTGCCAAGCGGAGTGGAAGAACACGTCCAGCTGAAGCTTCGGAGCCCAGAACGCCAGGCAGGCGAGTAGGACGCTCAGCGCCCATGTGACGACGAGCCCCGCCGCGACGAGCACCAACCAACTGACCACCCCGGCGACACTCAGCGACTGACCGGCGATGCCCCAGCCCAGCACTCCGATGCCCAGTACGAACTGGATCAGTGCGAGCGGTGACGACAACGACAGGCTGGCCAGGAACAGACTCGATGCCGGCTGCAACAAATACACGTCGAGCTTCCCGTTCCGGATGCCTGTCTCTGGGAACCACGACAGGTTCGGATCGATGAACGTCCCGCGCAGCCCGGTGATCAGCTGATACGTCCCGATCAGCACCAGGAACTCCGCCTTCGACCACCCGGCCAGCGTGTCCGCGCGCGTGAACACGATCAGCACGGCGGCCACCGCCGTACCAAGGCCTGTGAACGCGAGGACTACGTCGAACACCAGGTTGACCCGGAACGCGACGCTCCGCCGCACCGCCATCGAGAAACCCACACCTACCAGCCGGAGCAGCTTCACGATCCCACCGCCGTGTACCGCCGTACGCCGATCCGCCAAACGACCGCGACGACAGCCACCAGCACCACCACCCAGATCAGTTGATAAACCATTGAGCCGCTGCCCCGGGAGGCGATCTCGGCCGGCAGACCGTTCATCCCGTAGAACGGCAGCACCTCCGCGATCCGGCGCCACGTATCCGGCAGCAGTCCGATCGGCGCCGCCGTACCGCCGAACAGGAACACCAACTGGCTACCGAACCCCACAACCGCGTGCACGCGATCGGTCCAGAACGCGGTCAGCGCGAGCAGGAACGTCCACAGGAACACGAGGACCGCGGCCAGCAGGATGTACGGCGTACTCCGCAACACCGCCGACCAGTCGAAGCCGACCCGCAGCGCGATCCCGGTCAGCAGCACGATCGGTGCCCCGAGCAACGTCAGCCACGCGCGGATGGCGAGATTCATCCCGATGACGCCGATCACGACCGGCTGTGGGCGGAGCAACTCGTGGCTGAGTGTCCCGTCGTAGATCCGCTCGGAGAACGTGTGCTGCTCGAACGACTCGGTCATCAGCGTCACCAGGATGATCGCGACGTAGTACCGCGCGATGGTCGGATCGTCCGGGTAGACGGCCGACCACACGAACAGCCCGATCAACGGCGCGACGACCGCCTGCACGACGAGTGTCAGGAGGAACCACCACGCGCCGGACCATTCCAGCACCTCTTGGCGGAGCCGGAATCCAAGCAGTACCGCGGTTCTCATCGCAGCCCCTCGCGGTACGCCTGGTCGATGACCTTCTCCAACGGCGGCTCCTCCACCGCGAGATCCACGACTTCCATTGCCTGCAGCAACCGTCCGGTCGTCGCCGCCACCTCGTCGCGCGGCACCCGCAGTACCCATTGCCCGTCGGCCTTCTCGATCACCTCGCCGAACGCGGTCGGGTCTCCTTGGGTGGAGACGCGGATCAGCTTGTACGGCGACAGTCGCGCGGACAGCTCCGCGAGCGGGCCGTCGTACTGGACCTTGCCGTGGTCGATCAGGATCAGGCGGGGGCAGAGGGACGCGACGTCGGCCATGTAGTGGCTGGTCAGGAGTATGGTCGCCCCGGTCTGTTCGACGTACTCCGAGACGAACTCGCGGATCTGGCTCGCGGCGCTGACGTCGAGGCCGATCGTCGGCTCGTCGAGGAACAGCACCTCAGGGCGGTAGATCAGCGCCATCGCGAGGCCGACCCGCATCCGTTCGCCGAGGCTGAGGGCGCGGAGTTGTCGTTCCAGCAGCGGTTCGAGGTCGAGAAGCGCTTCGAGGTCGGTGAGGGTACGGCGGAATGTCGCGCGCGGGACGTCGTACAGCAGGCGCTGGTACTCGAGCGAGTCCATCACGGTCAGCTCCTGCGATCCGCCGACCGGCTGGCTGCCGCGGACGAACGCGATCCGCTTGAGGAAGGTCGAGCGGCGTTGCCACGGGATCGTGTCGAGGACGCGGACTTCGCCGCTCGTCGGGTGCAGGATCCCGGAGAGAATCTTCATCGTCGTGGTCTTGCCGGCGCCGTTCGGTCCGATGAAGCCGGACACCTGCCCCGGCGCGATCGTGAACGAGACCTGATCGAGGGCTTGGACGGTTTTGTACTCGCGTTTGACCAGCGAGCCGAGCGCGGCCCGGAGGCCGCCCTTGCGGACCGGGGCCTTGTACGACATCGAGAGGTTCTCGACCTGGACGGCAGTCATCTGGGCGACCGTAGGAAGAAAAGACGCCCATCCATGGCTTATTTTCCTGAGATAGTCGAGCTATGCGCGCAGAACGGCTCCTCCGGCTCCTGCTGTACCTGCAGACCCGCGGCCAGACGACGGTCGCGCAACTGGCGGAGGCGCTCGACATCTCACCGCGCACGATCCAGCGCGACCTCGAGGTCCTCAGCCTGGCCGGCGTCCCGATCTACTCGATCCGCGGCCGCCGCGGGGGCTGGGCCCTCCTCCCCGACTACCGCACCCGCCTCACCGGGCTCACGCCGTCCGAGGTCATGTCCGTCTTCGTAGGCGCCACCGCACATGTGCTCGCCGACTTGGGCCTCGACGCCTCCAGCGACCTGGCCGTCACCAAGCTGATCGCCTCCCTCCCCGAGGGCACCCGCCGCGAAGCCGAGTACGCCCGCCAACGCCTCCTCATCGACCACGCCGGCTGGGACGACCGCCGCGAAACCCCCCGCTGGCTGACCCTCTGCCGCGAAGCCCTCTGGGAGGAGATGCGGCTCGCGATCACCTATGCAGACGGCACTGAACCATTCGAAGTCGATCCCTTAGGTCTCGTGGCCAAGGCACGTACCTGGTATCTCGTAGCAGCTCGCACCGACGGCCGCCTCCGCACCTACCGCCTCTCCCGCCTCACCTCAGCCACCCTCACCACCATCCCTTTCACCAGACCCCCCACGTTCGACCTGGCCACCTACTGGACCCAATCCCAACGAGAGTTCCAGGCCTCCCGCCCCTCCTACCCGATAACCCTCAAAGTCCGCGACCACGCCGTACACCGCTTCCGCCCCACCACCCCAATGCTCCCCACCGACAACAACTGGTGGATCATCCACACCGACCTGGAGAACCCCCACGAAGCCCGAGCCGCGGTACTGGCCCAAGCCGGCGCCGCCATAGTCCTGGACCCCCCAGAACTAATAACCCTCATCCACGAAGCAGCCCAGCAGATCGCCGAATCACACTGACCTCAATCCTCCCGAGAACCGCCGGCTCTGTTATTGGCTTCTTGCCGGGCGACTTCTCGTTCTTTGGGGTCGGCGAGTTGGTCTGCGGGGGCCAGCGAGCGCCATAGGAGCGCCGCCGCGTAGCTGCGGTAGGGGGACCATGCGCGAGCGCGGTCGACGGTGTCCGGGATGGTGGGCGGTTGGTCGAGCTGCCACAGCAGCTGGATGCCCCGGCGGATGCCGACGTCTCCAGCTGGGAGAACGTCGGCGCGGTGGAGCTGATGGATGAGAAACATCTCGGCCGACCACCGTCCGATGCCTGGCTGTGCGATCAGCTGTTCGACAGCGGCGGCATCGTTGAGGTCATCCATGTTCTCCAGGTCGATCGCGCCGTCCAGCTGCGCACGGGCAAGCGACTGGATGTAACGAGTCTTCGCGTTCGACAGACCAGTCGCCCGGAGCCGGTCGAACTCGACGGCCGCGATTCGTTGTGGGGTCGGCGTACCGCCCACGAGCGTGCTGATCCGATCGAAGACCGTGAACGCCACGCGAGTCGAGATCTGCTGGCCGGTGATATGCAGCGCCATCGCGGCGAAGTTGCTGGTGCCGGTGCGGCCTCCGTCGTGCCAGACGAACGGATCCACCTCGCCATACCGATCGAGGAGAACGCGAAATGCCGGCTCCAACTCGGTCAAAGCCTGGTAGGCCGCCACCAGGTCACTGGTCTTCGGCGTCGAGTTGCTCGACTGTGCGGCTGGTCAGCAGCGGCACGATCTGCCCGAGGACCAGGTCGCGGAAGTGATCTGTTTCGCGGTGGGCAGCAAACGCGTCCCGCGACACATAGCGTTCGAGCAGAACGATCCGGGTCGGGTCGTCGATGTCTTCGAAGATGTCGAAGGCGAGATTCCCCGGCTCCGCTCGGCTCGCCTCGGCGAGCTGTCGCAGCAGCTCGAGCACGCGATCGTGATTCTCCGCAGGGACGTCGTAGCGGGCAATGGCTTGCAGTTGGCTCACGCTTCGATCTTCTCTCACTGGCAGGATCAGGACAGGCCCTGGTAGGCAGTGTGAATATCGGTCCAGAGCTCACCGAGGGTTTCGGTCAGGTCGGTCAACCTGTCCAGCTCTTCGCGGTCATCTCCGGATGCGGTGTGGAAGGCGCGATAGGCCTCGGTGTTGAATTCGGCCGCGGCAGCCGCCACCGCGCCTGCCAAATCCATCAGCTTCGCCCTAGGAAGGTCCGCGCGCAAAGCATCGACGTACGCCGCTTCGGCGCGGTCGTAGGCGTCTTCGAACTGCTGCAGGTCTGCCATGTCCGTAAGTCCTACACGTTGAAGCGGAACTCCACGACATCGCCGTCCTGCATGATGTAGTCCTTGCCTTCCATGCGGACCTTGCCGGCGGAGCGCGCCGCGTTCATGGAGCCGGCTTCCATCAGGTCGTCGTACGAGACGATCTCCGCCTTGATGAAGCCGCGCTGGAAGTCGGTGTGGATGACGCCGGCTGCCTCGGGCGCGGTGGCGCCACGTTTGATGGTCCAGGCCCGGGATTCCTTCGGGCCGGCCGTCAGGTAGGTCTGCAGGCCCAGCGTGTCGAAGCCGACGCGGGCCAGTACGTCGAGACCCGGCTCCTCGATGCCCATCTCGGAGAGCATCTCGCGCGCCTCGTCCTCGTCACCGAGCTCGACCAGCTCGGCCTCGAACTTCGCGTCGAGGAAGATCGCCTCGGCCGGCGCCACCAGGTCCCGCATCTGCTGCTTCAACGACTCGTCGGCGAGCTCGTCGGCGTCACAGTTGAAGACGTACAGGTACGGCTTGGCGGTCATCAGCATCAGTTCGCGGATCGCGTCACGGTCCACGTCGGTCGCGATGATCGGCGTACCGGCCTCGAGGTACTTCTGCGCCTCCCGGACCGCGTCCAGTACGGCGACCGACTCCTTCTTCAGCCGGGCCTCCTTCTCCAGCCGCGGGATCACCTTCTCGACGGTCTGCAGGTCGGCGAGGATCAGCTCGGTCTGGATCGTGGAGATGTCGTCCGACGGCGAGACCTTGCCGTCGACGTGGGTGACGTCGTCGTCGCGGAACACCCGGGTGACCTGGCAGATCGCGTCCGACTCGCGGATGTGGCTGAGGAACTTGTTGCCCAGCCCCTCACCCTCCGACGCGCCGCGGACGATGCCGGCGATGTCGACGAACTGCACGGTGGCTGGAATCACCTTCGCGGACGAGTACAGCTCGGCCAGCTTGCCCAGCCGTGCATCCGGTACGCCGACCACCCCGACGTTCGGCTCGATGGTCGCGAACGGGTAGTTCGCGGCGAGCACGTCGTTCTTGGTCAGCGCGTTGAACAGGGTGGACTTGCCCGCATTGGGGAGCCCGACGATTCCGATGGTGAGTGCCACGGGCGTCAAGGTTACGCGGCGAACACCGAAGTACCCCAATCCGTCAGGTGACGTAGGCCTCCAGGGAGGCGCCGTACCAACGATCCACTCGGCCGAGCGAGCGCATCCCCAGCCGCCCACACACGGCCAGCGACGCCACATTGTCCGGCCTGACCACCGCGTAGATCTCCCCCACTCCCGCCTTGAACCCGTGCGAGATCGCGCCCCGCGCCGACTCGGTCGCCAGCCCGCGGCCCCACGCGTCCGGATGGAAATGCCAGCCGACCTCGACCTCCCCACGGCTCGCGCTACCGTCCGACGGCTCGGGCAGCGGCGCGAGTAATACAGTCCCCGCGACCGTCCCGGTCAGCCGCTCCTCGACCGCCCAGACGCCGTACGTCGTATCGCGGTTGCGCTCGTTCCACCGCTGGATCGTGCGGCCGGCCGCGTCCCGGTCCGTCATCACCCGCGGCGCAGCGCCCAGCCAGCGCGAGACCTCCCAGCGCCGGTAGATGTCGAACACCCGGTCCCCGTCCGTGTCCACCCAATCGCGCACCACGAGCCGGTCGGTCTCGTACACAACCTTCGGATCCATCGCGACACCTCCCAAGGCTGTTCTTATTTGTCCCAACCAGGCGATCGCAAGCAACGTCTCCAGTCTGTGACCACTTGGACGGATCGCATCGGGATTCCCTCACGCTTCGTGTTCGCCTGCCTGCAATTCCTGCGCTTCGGCTGCCTGGAACTGGTGTCCTGCCTGTTCCCGGCGTTCCTGTTCGCGGGGCTGGCGATCTCGAAGTACGTCGACCTGCCGATCGCGCGGTACGACGCCTTGCTGATCTACTGCATCGGCCTGACGTTGCTGTTCTGGGTGATCCGCCTGGAGACGTGGCGCGAGGTCGCGGTGATCTTCGGGTTCCATCTGGTCGGCCTCGGGCTCGAGCTGTTCAAGGTCCGCGTCGGCTCGTGGCAGTACCCGGGCGACGCGGTGACGAAGATCGCCGGCGTACCGCTGTTCGCCGGATTCATGTACGCCGCGGTCGGCAGCTACCTGTGTCAGGCATGGCGACGGTTCGACCTCCGGGTCAGCAACTACCGCCCGTTCCTGACCACGATCTTCGCGGTCCTCATCTACGCGAACTTCTTCACCCATCAGTGGCTGCCCGACCTGCGCATCCCGATCGCACTCGGCCTGCTGATCGTGCTGCGCCGTACCTGGGTCTTCTTCACCGTCGGCGTACGCCGGTATCGCATGCCGCTCGCGGTCTCGTTCGCGCTGATCGGATTCTTCTTGTGGATCGCGGAGAACGCGGGCACGTTCCTCGACGCGTGGAACTACCCGGACCAGGTCAACGTGTGGCATCTCGTACACCCCGCGAAGTTCGGCGCGTGGTCGCTGCTGGTCAGCATGAGCTTCGTGCTGGTCGCCAGCGTGAAGTCGCTCGAGGGCCGGCTGTACCACCGTGGCACGGCTGCAACAGTCGAGATCGCACCGCAACATCACGACGCCAACCATGCTGACAGGTAAGGCGTCTTCAAGGGTGTGAGGCTCCTGAGGGGGAGCTGTTGCTGGGGAACAACCGCCCGATCCGCAAGGGGAGCATTGTCATGTCGCGTAAGTTCGCCGCCTTCGTCGCGACCGGTGTCGCGTTGGCCGTCGTCGTCGGATCGCTCCTGGTCCTGGCGCTCGGCCATCAACGCCAGCCCAAGCCGGCCGCGGCGACCACGCAGACCTCGACGTCCGTCACGCCGTCGCCGACACCGACCGACACCCCGACACTGAACGCACCGCCGTCGACACCGCGCAAGCCGGCGCCGAACCCGACCGCAGCGATTGCCACAGGCAACAAAAAGGTGCTGTTCTTCAGCTTCGACGACGGACCGGACCCGGTCTGGACCCCGAAGGTCCTGCAGGTGCTCGCGAAGCACGGCGCCCACGCAACGTTCTTCGAGCTCGGCTCGATGCAGACCGCGCACCCCGGTCTGCGCGAGCAGGTGCTTGCCGCCGGCAACACGATCGGCAGTCACTCGATCACGCACCCGCAGCTGACCATCCTGTCGGCGGCGAAGCGGCACCACGAGATCTTCGACGGTCCGCAGTCGACCTGCTTCCGCCCGCCGTACGGCGCCACGAACCCGAGGGTCCGCGCCGACATCAGGGCGGCCGGCATGGTCCAGGTGCTCTGGGACGTCGACCCGCGCGACTGGGCCCGCCCCGGGACGAACGCGATCGTGCACAACATCATGACCCACGCGCACAACCACAACGTCATCCTGATGCACGACGGCGGCGGTAACCGCGCCCAGACCGTCGCGGCCCTCGACAAGGTCCTCGCGCTGCTGAAGGCCCAGGGCTACTCGTTCGCAGCCATGGACTGCTGACCTGTACCGGCGCACAATGCGCCATGGATGCTTCTCAGCAGCTTCAGCGCCTGGCCGCGGGCTACCAAGTCACACAGGCGATCCACGTCGCTGCCCGGCTCGGCATCAGCGACCTGATCGCGACCGGCCCGAAGAGCCTGACCGAGCTGGCCTCGGCCACCGGCGCCGACGAGCAGGCGCTGGGCCGGCTCATGCACGCGCTCACCGCACTCGGCCTCTACACAGCCGACAGTGACGGTTTCGCGAACACCGAGCTCGGCGCAGCGCTGCGGGTCGACGCGCCGCGCTCCGTCGCCGGCTGGGCCAGGTTCATCGGCGCGGGGTCGCACTGGGCGGCGTGCGCGGGGCTCGAAGACAGCGTGCGCACCGGCGAGACCGCCTTCACGGCGGTGCACGGGGAGCCGGTGTGGGAGTACCGCGCCAAGCATCCGGACGAGCAGGCGGCGTTCGACGCGGCGATGACCTCCAGGTCGGATGCGGTAGCCGATGCAGTCGCCGCGGCGTACGACTTCAGCCGGCATCGCACCGTTGTCGATATCGGCGGCGGTCGCGGGCGGTTGCTGGCTGCGATCCTCGAGGGCAATCCGTCAGCCGAAGGAGTGTTGTTCGATCAGCCCGACGTGGTGGCAGGTGCCGGCGACCTGCTCGCCGGAGTCGCAGACCGCTGCACAGTCGTCGGAGGCAACTTCTTCGACAGCGTTCCGTCGGGCGACCTGCTGGTCCTGAAGTCGGTGATCCACGACTGGGCCGACACCGAGTCGATCGAGATCCTCCGCACCTGCCGTCGCGCCGTGACCGACGACGGTCGCGTGCTCCTGGTCGAGCAATTACTGGACCGCTCCCCCGACGCCGTGGCGACGGCGTTCTCCGACGTCAACATGCTGATCATGACCGGCGGACGCGAACGTACGACGGACGAGTACCGGGCGCTCCTCGCCGCGGCCGACCTCGAGCTCACCGACATCGTGCCCACGGCCACCCTGGCCTTCATCATCGAGGCGACACCCCGGCACCAGGCATAGTTCGCAGAAACTGTCGGTGGGCTTCGGCACTATCAGTGACATGTCCGGTACGACGGTGTTGTTGGTGCTGCTCTTCCTCGCGGTGGGGCTGCTGCTGGGTGCTGCCTTCGGGGTGTTGTGGGTGCGCGGGCGCGATGGCGCCAAGCTCGCCCGGATCACAGCTGAGCGCGACGCGGCCGAGGATCGTGTGGTCGAGCTGACGCAGGAGCGGACGTCTGTCGGCCAGCAGATGGGCGGGCAGGCCGTCGTCAAGGATGCGCTGGATCGCCTGCACGCGCAGCTGAATCAGCTCGAGAAGGGCCGCGCCGCCTGGCAGAGCCAGCTGCATCAACAGGTCAATGAAGTGCGGATGAGCGGCGAGGCATTACGTCGCGAGACGGCGTCGCTGTCGACTGCGCTGCGAAAACCCCAGGTCCGCGGCCGATGGGGCGAGCTGCACCTGCGCCGTACCGTCGAGCTGGCCGGCATGGTCGCGCACTGCGACTTCACCGAGCAGACGACGACGTTCGGCGAGGACGGCGTACTGCGGCCTGACCTGGTCGTGAGGCTTGCCGAGGGCAAGAACATCGTCGTCGACTCGAAGGTGCCGCTGGCCGCGTTCCTCGATGCGAGCGAGTCCGACGACGAGGCGTTCCGCGAGGATCGGTTGCGCGCGCACGCACGTCATCTGCGGACGCATGTCGATCAGCTGTCGTCGAAGGCGTACTGGACGCGGCTGTCACCGTCGCCCGAGTTCGTCATCCTGTTCGTGCCCGGTGAGTCGTTCCTCTCCGCCGCTCTCGACACGGAGCCGTCCCTGCTCGAGTACGCCGCTGAGCGCCGCGTGATCCTGGCAACGCCGACGACACTGATCGCGACGCTGCGAGCCGCGGCGTACGCGTGGAATCAGTCGGCGCTGACCGAGTCTGCTCAGCAGGTGTTCGAGCTCGGCCGGGAGCTGTACGAGCGGCTCAGCACGATGGGCGAGCATCTGGGCCGGGTCGGTCGGTCGCTGACGTCTGCGGTCGAGGCCTACAACGGTACGGTCGGTTCGTTCGAGCGTCGGGTCTTCATCACCGCCCGAAAGCTTCGCGATCTGCACGTCACCGAGTCCGAGCTGACCGCGATGGAGTCGATCGAGGCCTCGGTCCGGCCGCTCACCGCGCCCGAGTTCCTGGCGATCGAGGATCCGCAGCCCACCAGACATTGGCCGCCCACTCAAGCCGGGTAAATGTTCCGGACGGCGATCGTCCGGAACCGCGGATAGCCTCCCACCATGGACATCCTCACCGGACCGCCGGTCGCCGGCACCGAAGCCGACACGCTGGTAGGTGCACTCGAGCGCAATCGCCGTACCTTCGCCTGGAAATGCGGCGGGTTGGACTCGGCCGGGCTGAACAAGCAGCACCCGCCGTCGACGGTGACGCTGGGCGGATTGCTCAAACACCTCGCGCTGGTCGAGGACGAGTACTTCACCCGGCGACTGCTCGGCAAAGAGCTTGGCGCGCCATGGGACTCGGTCGACTGGGACGCCGACCCGGACTGGGAATGGCACAGCGCGGCCGACGACTCGCCCGAGGACCTGATGGCGCTGTGGGAGGCGTCCGTCGAGCGCTCCCGTGCCGCGGTCGCCGAGGTGCTCGCCAACGGCGGCGTCGACCAGCTGGCCCACTGGACCGGGCGCGGTGGGGAGTCGCCGAGCCTGCGCTACATCCTGGTCGACCTGATCGAGGAGTACGCCCGCCACACCGGCCACGCCGACCTGATCCGGGAATCCATCGACGGCCTCACCGGCGAAGGCATCCCGGAGGCCTAGCCCACGCGTCGACGCAGCAGCCCACACTGTCGGAAAGCCGACAGTGGTGGGCTGTTGACAGTCGGTGGTCACCTCACGACACGATGAGAGCGCTCTCTCGGGGGGCCGACGTGAGGAGGAACCATGCGGTTCAGAACACGAATGCTGGCTGTCGTCGCGGCCGCCGCGACCGTGGCCGGTGTGCTGTCGGCGCACGCGGACCGGCCGGCCGATGCCGCCGTACCGGCGACGATCCCGTTGACGATCACGAACAACTCGGGCCGCGGCGACGCGGTCTACATCTACAACCTGGGCACGAACCTGGCGACCGGTCAACAGGGCTGGGCCGATGCGAGTGGCACGTTCCACGCCTGGCCGGCCGGCGGCAACCCACCCACCCCGGCGCCGGACGCGTCGATCGCGGGCCCGGGCAACGGCCAGTCCGTGACGATCCAGATGCCGAAGTTCTCCGGCCGGGTGTACTTCTCGTACGGCCAGAAGCTCGTGTTCAAACTGACGACGGGCGGCCTGGTGCAGCCCGCCGTACAGAACCCGAGCGATCCCAACCGGAACATCTTGTTCAGCTGGTCGGAGTACACGCTCAACGACGGCGGGCTGTGGATCAACAGCACGCAGGTCGACATGTTCTCCGCGCCGTACGCCGTGAGCGTCAACGGCAACACGACCGGCCACCTCAAGGCCGGCGGCTACAACGCCGTCTACAACGCACTCTCCGCCGCAGGATGGGGCGGCTTGATCCAGACCGCGCCTGACGGGTCGAAGCTCCGGGCACTCTCCCCGCTGTACGGCGTCGAGACCGGCGCATTGCCGGCGAGCGCGATGGACGACTACATCAACCGGGTCTGGTCGAAGTACAGCTCGGAGACGCTGACGGTCACGCCGTTCGGCGACCAGCCCAACACCAAGTACTTCGGCCGCGTGTCCGGCAACGTCATGAACTTCACCAACAGCTCCGGCGCGGTCGTCACATCGTTCCAAAAGCCTGACTCGGCCAGCGTGTTCGGCTGCTTCAACCTGCTCGACGCACCGAACGACCAGGTCCGCGGGCCGATCTCCCGCACCCTGTGCGCGGGCTACAACCGCTCCACGCTGCTGTCGAACCCGAACCAGCCCGACCCCAACGACTCGAACTTCTACGCCGATGCGGTCACCAACCACTACTCGAAGAACATCCACGCCCAGATGGCCGACGGCCGCGCGTACGGGTTCGCCTTCGACGACGTCGGCAACCACGAGGCGCTCGTCCACGACGGCAACCCGCAGCAGGCCGGCCTGATCCTCGATCCGTTCAACTGAGAGCTTGACTCCTCAGTTCGTTAGTGGCAACTTACCGTTCGTGGGAACTTACGGATCACTCGAAGCGGCAGGCCCGGTGCTGGATGCGCTCGGCGACCCGACGCGCCGGGTGATCCTCGAGACACTGCGGACCGGCGGGCCGTGCTCGGTCGGTGTTCTGGCCGAGCACGTGCCCGTCAGCCGCCCCGCGATCTCGCAGCACCTGAAGGTGCTCGGGGCGGTCGGTCTGGTGCAGCACGAGTCGCGCGGCACCCGGAACATCTACCGGGTCCACCAGTCCGGTCTCGACGAGCTGCGCAGCTGGCTCGACCGATTCTGGGGCGACGCACTCGATGCGTACGCCGACCACGTCAGGCGGATCGAGGAGGAACGGACATGAGTGTGGAGCAAGACATCTCGCCGCTGGTGAAGACCGTTGTCGTGCCGGTCGGCGTCGAGCGGGCGTTCGAGGCATTCACCGCGGAGACGTCGGCGTGGTGGCCGCTGTTCAGCCACTCGGTCGGCGAGGCGGCGGCGAACGAAGTACGGATGGAAGGCGCTGTCGGCGGCCGCATCGTCGAGTACGGCGCCGAGGGCGAGCTCGCGACCTGGGGCACGGTGTCGGACTGGGACCCGCCGACCACGGTCGGCTTCAGCTGGCATCCGGGCGGTGAACCGGCCGAAGCCGGTCAGGTGACCGTCACGTTCACGCCGACCGGCGACGGGACCGAAGTACAACTCGTGCACTCGGGCTGGGAACGTCGCGGCGACGGTGCCCGGGCTCGCGTGGGCTACGACACGGGCTGGGATTACGTGCTGGGCAAGTACGTGGAGTTCGCCCGATAGTGGGCACATGACTCCGCTTGACGCCCGTGCTCTGGAGGCTTCGCTGCGGCCGCATGGTGAATCGGTCATGCTGCCGCGCGAGGCGTACACCGATCCCGCCGTACTCGCCTGGGAACGCCGGCACTTCTTCGCCGGGACGTGGACCTGCCTCGGCCGCGTCGACGAGTTGGCCGACGGTACGACGTACCGCGAGGTGACGGTCGGCGATATCGCGACCATCGTGACGTTCGGCGAGAGGCCGCGGGCGTTCGCGAACACGTGCCGGCATCGCGGCCACGAGTTGCTGGAGCGGGACGAGACCAGCGATCGACGGGCCGTCGTGTGTCCGTACCACGGGTGGTCGTACGAGCTCGACGGCTCGGTGAAGAACGCTCCGCGGATGGGCGACTCCTTCCATACCAAACCGTATGGTCTGGTCGAGCTACCGGCCGAGGTATGGCAGGGCTGGCTGTTCGTGAACTCGACCGGTACGGCGACGTCGTTCGCGGATCACGTCGGCGGGCTGACCGAGCTGGTCGCGCCGTACGCGCCGGAAACCCTTGTTCTGAAGGCCCGGCACGCCTACGACGTGGCGTCGAACTGGAAGACGATCGTGGAGAACTACCACGAGTGCTACCACTGCCCGCTGATCCATCCCGAACTGTGCAAGGTCTCGCCACCCTCGTCGGGCGACAACTGGAACCTGCCCGGCGCATGGGTCGGCGGATTGATGGACCTGCGACCGGACGCCGAGACGATGTCACTCGACGGCCGGTCCCATGGCGTCATGATCGACGGCGTCGATCCACGGCGGGTCAACTACCTCGGCCTGTTCCCCAACCTGCTGATCTCGCTGCACCCCGACTACGTGATGACCCATCGCATGGAGCCACGTACGCCGAGCCTGACCGCGATCGAGTGCTCGTGGTACTTCCGCCCCGAGGTGAAGGATCCGTCGTACGCCGTGGAGTTCTGGGACATCACCAACCGCGAGGACTGGGCCGCCTGCGAATCGGTCCAGCGCGGCGCCGAATCCCCGCACTTCCGCCCGGGACCGCTGGCCCCCGCGGAGGACGCCGTCTACCAGTGGGTGACGATGCTGGCCCGCGGCTACCTCGGCAAACCGCTCAGTACCCCAGCGTGAAGCGCTTCTGGATGTGCGCCGGGGTCTCAAGCTCGTTGATCAGGGCAACTGCGTAGTCCTCGGCGGAGATGTGGTCACCGACCGGCTCGTCCAGACTCAGGCGGAAGACGCCGGTGCGCTCACCCGGAGCGATCACGAACGCCGGGGACAGCATCGTCCAGTTCGCGTCGCTCGCGCGCAGGTTCTCGAGCGCCTGCGAGACCGTCAGCGCCTCACCCTTGTGCTCGGCCGGGAAGTCCGGACCGTCCACCACACGGTTGCCGTTAACAACCAAGCTGCCGGCGCCGCCGACCACGATCAGCCGGGTCGATGTCCCCTGCACCGCGGCGATCAGGTTGTCGACCGCGTCGAGGTACTCCTGGTGGTTGCCGCCGGTCCGGCTCGGCCCGATCGCCGCGACGAGCGCGTCGGATTCGGCCGCCAGTTCCTTGGCCGACGCGATGTCGTCGGCGTTCGCCTGCACCGCCCGGACGTCGGCCGGCAGCTCAGCGCCGGACCGGGTGACGCCGGTGACCTCGTGACCGCGGCTCACCGCCTCGGCCGCAACCCGGCTCCCGACCATGCCACTTGCTCCGTACACCGCGATCTTCATCGTTGTCCTCTCGTCTGCGATCGCCGCAACGGTATCTATTGGTAACTGGCTACTTCAACGTGCTATAAGTACCTTGTGGTTACTAATGGGAGACACGACCTCGACGAGCTCTCCAGGCCCGGCGGCAACCTCTCCGATCCGAACTGCGGGACGCGCCTCGTCCTCGATCGCATCGGCGACAAGTGGACGGTTCTGGCGGTGCTGCGGCTGCAGCACGGCCCGATGAGGTTCACCCAACTGCGCGACGGCATCGGCGCGGTCGCGCCCAAGGTGCTCACCCAGACCCTGCGCCGCCTCGAGCGGGACGGTCTGGTCACCCGCGAGGTCTTCGCCGAGGTGCCGCCGCGGGTGGTCTACGCCCTCACGCCGCTCGGCGAGTCGCTGATCGCCCCCATCACCGCGGTCAGCACCTGGGCCGAGGACCACCTGGCGGCCATCACCGAGGCCCAGGCGCAGTACGACGCCTCCGTCTGAACATCACAAGCTCCGCTCCGTCGGATTACAGCTCAACCTTTCGGAACCCTTGCCTCATCACACTCCTGACCGGGATGAGACGAGGGGTGTGGGATGGATCCAGGACGGGATCGGGAGTTCGCGGACTTCGTGGACGGACGGTTCACGGCGTTGCAGCGGTTCGGGTATCTGCTGACCGGAGAGTGGCATCTGGCCGAGGACCTGGTGCAGACCTCACTGACCAAGGTGTGGTTCCACCGCAACTCCTTGCGCAGCGGGAACGCGCTGGAGAGCTACACCCGCACAGTCATGGTCAACACCAGCACCCAATGGTGGCGGCGCAAATGGAAGGGTGAGACGCCGACCGAGCATCTCCCCGAGCCCGAGTCGCCCTCGGAGTACGGCGTCGTCGACGACCGCGACCTGTTGCTCCGGGCACTCGCCACGCTCCCCCGCCGTACTCGCGCGACGCTGGTCCTGCGGTACTTCGAGGACCTGCCCGAGGCCGAGATCGCCCAGATCATGGGCTGTTCGCTCGGCACCGTGAAGAGCAACGTGTCCCGCGGACTGGCCAAGCTCCGCGAGCACCACCTGGTCGCCGCCGTCTCCGCCCCTGCCCAGAAGGAGGGCTGAGTCATGACCGAAGACCTGAAGACCCGGTTCGAGCAGCTCGTCGCGGACCCGCCGCCACCGACCGCCGTACCGAGCGAGGCCGTGTTCGCCCGCGTCCGGACGGTACGCCGACGCCGTACCGCCGGGGTGATCACCGTCGCCGCGGCCGGCGCCGTCGCCATCACCCTTGCCCTAGGCAACGTCACGAACATCGGCGGCGCCCCACCCGTCACCAACACCCCAGGCGCCCCCAAGTCAGCAATCACGGGTCCCCCAACAGCCGCCCCGAAACCACCGCCACCGATCAAGGTCGCCCTGAAGCCCACGATCAAGGGCCGAACGGTGACGATGACCGTCGCGCTGTCCGGCAAGGCATTCGTCCCGACGGCAATCCCCGAGGGCACGCTGCTACCCGAGGACTCGTTCATGAACCTGTCCGGGGGCACGGACTACAGCTTCGGCGAGGGCATGCCGGGCGGCTCCGACGGCGGCGCGATCGATTGCACCCGGAAGAAACTGACGGTCGGGTCCGAGACGTACGTGATCCCGGAGACGCACGTGTACACGAAACCGGGGACCTACAAGTTCACCTACACGATCCGCTATTGCGGCACGAAGGGCTGGTTCCCGACCACTGCGACCACGCAGCTGGTGGTCAGATAGTCCAGGCGTGGTCTGAGGTGCCGGTGGTGGGGAGGCCGGCGGCCTTCAGGTCGGTGCGGAGGTCGCGGGGGAGGGCGAAGGTGAGGCTCTCCTCCGCGGTGGTGATCTCCTGCACGTCGGCGTAGCCGCGCTCGGCGAGCCAGCGCAGTACGTCGCGGACCAACACCTCGGGAACGCTCGCCCCGCTGCTGACGCCGACAGAGTCGACGCCGTCCAGCCAGGCCTCGTCGATCTCGTCGGCGTAGTCGACCAGGTAGCCGGCCTTGGCGCCGTGCTCGACGGCGACCTCGACCAGGCGGACCGAGTTCGACGAGTTGCGGGAGCCGACGACGATCATCAGGTCGGCCTCCGGGGCAAGCTTCTTCACCGCGGCCTGGCGGTTCTGCGTGGCGTAGCAGATGTCGTCGCTCGGCGGGTCCTGCAAGCTCGGGAACCGCTCGCGCAGGCGGCGTACCGTCTCCATCGTCTCGTCGACGGAGAGCGTGGTCTGCGACAGCCAGACGACCTTCTCGGGGTCACGGACGGTGACGTTGGGTACGTCGTCAGGCCCGTCGACGAGGTGCACGTGCTCCGGGGCCTCGCCGGACGTGCCGATGACCTCTTCGTGGCCCTCGTGGCCGATCAGCAGGATGTCGTAGTCGGTCGCGGCGAACCGCTTCGCCTCGTGGTGGACCTTGGTCACCAGCGGGCAGGTCGCGTCGATCGTCTTCAACTGCCGCGCGGCCGCCTCCTCGTGCACGATCGGGGCGACGCCGTGCGCGGAAAAGATGACCGTCTCCCCCTCCGGCACCTCGACGGTCTCGTCGACGAAGATCGCGCCACGCTTCTGAAGCGTCTGGACGACGTACTTGTTGTGCACGATCTCCTTGCGGACGTACACCGGCGGCCCGTACAGATCGAGCGCCTTCTCGACCGCCACCACGGCCCGATCCACGCCCGCGCAGTACCCCCGCGGCGCCGCAAGCAGCACCCGCTTGGTCTCCACAGCGGTCGTCGTACCGATCTTCTCAGGCTGGGCAGTCACGATCCCCATGGTACGGGCCGGGGTTAACACCGCCGGATCCGCACAACGGACCGCCAGCACCGTCGGAAGTCGAGGAGCCGTCCGCCCTGTCCGGACGGCTCCCCCGTGGGAGGTGTTACCAGCACGTCAAGGATGCGTGGGAAACGCCTTGTCCGCAAAGGATTTTCCGGCCGCCCAGGACCGGATCGCGGCGAAATCCGTTGTGGTCAGACCGATGCGCGCATCCACGGGATACACCAACTGATGCTCACCTGTGAACTCCGTCTCTTTCGCCTCGTCATCCACCCAGACAAACGGACGGTCGCCCACCGAAGGCGCTCGCCAGGTTGTTGAGCTCGGCTCCGTGGTGCGGATTGAGGAGTACGCGCCACGTCTTCTTGCCTTCGACGATCTCGTGCTGTTGGTAGCCGGGTGGGATTCCGTCGGCCTGGTGTGGGTTGAGCGGGCCGTCGAAATCCAACAGCAAGAAGGGACGCATTACTCAACGTTAGGGTTTGTCGGTGGTGGGCCGTAGGGTCTGGGGCGTGGCTTTGGAGACGTCGCCGGAAGCACCCGCGGCCGTTCGCACGATTGCGAACGGGATTGCCGGCTGGATCAACCAGCTCGGCGCCGTGTGGGTCGAGGGGCAGCTGACGGACGTCTCGATCGGGCGCGGTACGACGACGGTTTTCGGGACGCTGCGGGACACGGACGCGGATATCTCGCTCCGGTTCACCTGCAATCGACGGGTTTTCGAGACAGTCGAGGTACACGACGGCTCACGGGTGCTCGTGCACGCCAAGCCGAACTTCTTCGCCCGCCGCGGCACGCTGGCGCTCGCCGTCAGCGAGATCCGCCATGTCGGCATCGGCGAGCTGCTGGCCCGGATCGAGCGGCTGAAGCAGCTGCTCGGGGCCGAGGGGCTGTTCGAGCCGTACCGGAAGAAGAAGCTGCCGTTCCTCCCCCACACGATCGGCCTGATCTGCGGGCGCGACTCGGCGGCCGAGCGCGACGTACTCGAGAACGCGAAGCGGCGTTGGCCGGCGGTCGCGTTCCGGATCGAGTACGCGTCGGTGCAGGGGCCGTCGGCGGCCGGCGAGGTGATGACCGCGCTGCGGAAGCTGGACGCGGACGACTCGATCGAGGTGATCGTGATCGCACGCGGCGGCGGCTCGCTCGAGGATCTGCTGCCGTTCTCGGACGAGGGCCTGATCCGGGCCGTTTCGAAGACGAGTACGCCGGTGGTGAGCGCGATCGGGCACGAGCCGGACTCGCCGCTGCTCGACCTGGTCGCGGATCTGCGCGCGTCGACGCCGACCGACGCGGCGAAGCGGATCGTGCCCGACGTACGCGAGGAGCTCGACGGCGTTCGCCTGCTGCGCGAGCGCGGGCTACGGGCGATCACGTCGTGGCTGGATCGCGAGACGCACGCACTGGCGGCGATCCGTTCGCGGCCGTCGCTGGCAGCCCCTGTGACGGATCTGCAGCGACGCTCCGACGAGGTCGCCGCGCTGATCGAGCGGAGTCGCCGTACGCTGACGCATCGGCTGGATCGCGCGAGCGACGACATCGCGCACCGGTTGGCCAGCGTCCGGGCGTTGTCCCCGAAGGCGACGCTGGAGCGCGGGTACTCCGTGCTGCAGCTGGCGGATGGCACCGCCGTACGGGAAGTGGCGCAGGTGGCGCCCGGTGACGTGCTCCAGGCACGCGTCACCGACGGCCGCTTCGCGGTCGAAGTCAAGTCCGAGGAGAACAAGTGAGCGCCGACCGACCCGAGCTGACCTACGAACAGGCCCGCGAAGAACTCGTCGAGGTAGTCCGCAAACTAGAAGCCGGCGGCACCTCCCTCGAAGAATCCCTCGCCCTCTGGGAACGCGGCGAAGAACTGGCCACCACCTGCCAACACTGGCTCGACGGCGCCCGCGAACGCCTGACCAAAGCCCAAACCACCCACGAAGAAAAACCCAAGTAACCCGCGTTACTCGTTGCCGTCACCAACGGCTTCGCCGACTCTCAACACGCTGGTTGCCACCTCGCGCAGGCCGGACTTCATGCGGTCGAGGGTGAAGCCTTGGGTGCGGAGGGCGTTGTGGAGGTCGGCGGCCAGGGGGGCCAGGAGGACGTGGGCGGTGTAGTCGGCGTCGAGGGTGGGGTGGGCGGTTTCTATCAGGTGGGACAGGTGGCGGTGCCAGAGGTGGTACGAGCCGATCCGGTAGCGGGCGCCGTCTGAGGCGTTTTCGCTGTCCATGAAGAGTTCTACGTGGCGGTCCAGGAGATCCAGATAGGCGTCCAGGAACGCCAGCACGCGCGTGAGCGGCGGTGCGCCAGGGCCCAGTGGGGGCGGGCCGGTGAGGATCTTTGCCTGGAGTTCTTGCTCGCGTTCGTCCAGGAGCGCTACCGCCAGGCCGGCGCGGTCGCCGAAGCGGCGGAACACCGTGCCCTTTCCCACGCCTGCCTCCGCGGCGATCGCGTCGAGGGAGACGTTCTTCACCCCGTGCTCGGTGAACAGCCGGTCGGCCGCCTCCAGCACGCGCAGCCGATTGCGCCGGGCGTCCGCGCGTTCCGGGCGCGGTTCACCCACCACCGGCAGACCCCGTTGTGAAGCGGACTGCGGTCCGGTACTGTCATTCATGAGACGGACTGTAGTCCGCTAAGCCCTCAGGAGGAAGTACATGAGCACGACACCCGTCACCGCGACCGTCGCCGTTGCGTACCACTCGGGATATGGACACACCGCCAAGCAGGCCGAGGCGGTAGCGGCGGGGGCCGCGTCGGTGCCGGGCACCATCGCGGAGCTCGTCCCGCTCGACGAACTGAGCGAGGAGGTGTGGGAGCGGCTGACCGCCGCGGACGCGATCATCTTCGGCGCACCGACGTACATGGGCAGTCCGAGTTGGGTGTTCAAGAAGTTCGCCGAGGAGAGTGTCCGGATCTGGGCGGCCGACCTCGGCTGGCGGGACAAGATCGCCGCCGGGTTCACCAACTCCAAGGCGATGTCCGGCGACAAGCTGAACAGCCTGGTCGACCTGGCTGTGTTCGCGGCACAACACGGGATGATCTGGGTCGGACTGGACATCTACCCGGGCTGGGCGGAGAGCACGGCCAGCATCGAGGATCTCAACCGCCTCGGCAGCTGGATGGGCGCGATGGCGCAGTCCGACGCGGACCTCTCAGCCGAGAAGGCCCCGCCGGCCACGGACCTTCGTACGGCGGCCGCGCTCGGCACCCGTGTCGCAACGGTGACCCACCGGCACCTGAGAGGAGCAGTGGCTGCCTGATGGCGTGGCTTGTGTTGCTCGCCGCGGCTGCGTTCGAGATCGCGTTCGCGCTGAGCTTGAAGCCGAGCGAGGGCTTCAGCCGGTTGTGGCCGACGGTCGGCGTCCTCGTGTTCGGCATGATCTCGGTGGTGCTGCTCGCGAAGACGCTCGATCGGCTCCCGGTCGGTACGGCGTACGCGATCTGGACCGGGCTCGGATCGGTCGGGGTGGTGACGCTCGGGATCATCCTGTTCAACGAGCCCGCCACCCCGGCGCGCATCGGTTGCATCGCGCTGATCGTCGCCGGCATCGTCGGCCTCCGCCTCGCCGGAGCGGAGTAGATCAGCTGGAGGCGTGGCGTCGGCGGCGCGGGTGGGTGGCCACCGGGATCGGATGCGTGTCGAGCGGCAGTTCCTCGGCGGCGGTGGTCCCGCCGGACAGCATCCCGTGGTACGACGCCCACGTCGTCGCCCGGGGCGGAATGTTGCCGATGGCATCGACCTTGGTGACCGGGTGGGCGCCGTTGTGGATCGGGTTCCACAGGTCGGAGTCGCTGCGCAGGGCCCGGAGCTCGCCGAACAGCTCCCGCCCGAACCAGCACGGGTAGCTCTCGCCGTCGTCGTACCGGGTGACGCCGATCGGTGTCGCCGCCTCGGCGACCAGTGACCACACGGCCGCCGAGGTGATCCCCGGCTGATCGCCGAGCAGTACGACGATGCCGTCCGCGCGCCGATCGACCGCGTCGAGCGCCGGCACGATCGACGAACTGTCGGTGTCGGAGTGCGGCGACTCGACCACGCGGACGCCGTCCAGGTCGACCCGGTCGTGGATCTGCTCGGACGCACTGCCGAGCGTCACGACCAACTGGTCGAACCCGCACTCCCGTGCGGACTCCAGCGACGAACCGAACAGAGTGCCGCCCTGGTACGCCAACAATTGCCAGGGAGCGCCGAGATGCGGTGAGCTGTTTGCGCCCAGCAAGAGGCCGGTCACGAACATCGCCGGATCAACTCCCCGCCCGGGACGGCGTGAGCATGGTGGGCATGGCTGCTCGGGCCCTCTCGCTAGTCCCCGAGCGTCAGAAGCCGAGCTTCGATCGAACCCTCTGCCGTGGGCAGGTGTCAACGACCGTCCGGAAAGTGGTCGGAAATGCCCGGAAATTGGTCAGCGTAAGACGGAAGCAAACGCTTCAAGTGCGGGATAACCCGCATTTCCGGTAACGATCGTGGTGACTCCGCTACCGACCAGCACCAACGCGTTCTCGCCCTTGCGGTCGAGCAGAACCTTGCGCTGCCAGGTGACGCCGGCCAGCGTCGTCGTACCGTCGTCGGAGGTCCGGCCGAGTTTCTCGGCCTGGAATTTGCCGCCGGTGACATTGGACTGCTCGAGCCCGACGTATTTCTTCTCGGTGGTGACGACGCCGAGGTGCCAGGTCATCGGCTCCTGCTCGGGCTTGCGGAATTCCTCGCTGGTCGCGGTCCAGCCGGCCGGCATCGGCTCCGGGCCGCGGACCCAGGGCGCGGCCACCCGGGCGTCCTCCAGCTGTGCCGTGTACTCGACCGCCTTGGGCGTTTCGGCCGGCTTCGACCGCCAGGTGACCAGGATCAGGAACGCGACCACCACCAGGCAGATGACCAGCGCGGCCACCATGTTCCCGACGGTCTGCGACTTCGCTTTGTCCCGTCGGTACGCCTGGCGGTACTCGTTCGCCTCCGCCTGGACCTGCGCCCGCTCCCGCGCCGCAGCCTCGTTGGACGCACCCTGACCTGTCGAACTCATACGCACAGTGTCTCGCGAGGCGCAATCCGCCCGAACAGCGGCCAGGCTCGTTGGCTACGATCCGTTGGCATGAGCGACCCGACCACGCCACCGGCCCACCTGGAGGTCGACGCGCATGCGCCTGACCGGAACCTCGCCCTCGAACTGGTCCGGGTCACCGAGGCCGCGGCGATGGCGGCGGGGCGCTGGGTCGGCCGCGGTGACAAGAACGGCGCCGATGGCGCGGCGGTGAACGCGATGCGCACGCTGATCGGCACGGTCGGGATGAACGGCGTGGTGGTAATCGGCGAGGGCGAGAAGGACAACGCCCCGATGCTCTTCAACGGCGAGCACGTCGGCGGCGGTGACGGGCCCGAGTGCGACGTCGCGGTCGACCCGGTCGACGGTACGACGCTGGTCGCGAAGGGCATGAACAACGGCATCGCGGTGATGGCGGTCTCGGCGCGGAACTCGATGTACGACCCGTCCGCGGTCTTCTACATGGAGAAGCTCGTCGTCGGCCCGGAGGCGGCCGAGGTGGTCGACATCCGGCTCCCGGTCGCCGAGAACATCCGCCGGGTCGCGAAGGCGAAGGGCTCGACGGTCGACGACGTCACCGTCGTATTGCTCGACCGGCCGCGGCACGACGAGCTGGCCACGCAGATCCGGGCGACCGGTGCGCGGATCAAGTTCATCTCCGACGGTGATGTGGCCGGCGCGGTCGAGGCAGCGCGGCCGGACACCGGTCTGGACATGTTGCTCGGCATCGGCGGTACGCCGGAGGGCATCATCGCCGCCTGCGCGATGAAATGCCTCGGCGGGAAGATCCAGGGCAAGCTCTGGCCGCGCGACGACGAGGAGCGGCAGAAGGCGCTCGACGCGGGCCATGACCTGGAGCGCGTGCTCAACACGGACGACCTGGTCAGCGGTGACGACTGCTTCTTCGTCGCGACCGGGATCACCGACGGCGAGCTGCTCCGCGGCGTCCGGTACGGGCGGTCGACCGCGCGAACCCACTCCCTGGTGATGCGATCGCGCAGCGGGACGATCCGCAGCATCGAGAGCGAGCATCAGTTGTCCAAGCTGCGCGCGTACTCCGCCATCGACTTCGAGCACGCCCGATGAGCGCACCCGTCCTCGTCATCGGCGAGGCTCTTGTCGACATCGTCGGTACCGCGGCCAAAGCCACCACCCGCAACGGGAACGGGAAGGGCAAGGCGATCCCGGGTGGGTTCGCGGCGAACGTTGCCGTCGGCCTGGCCAGGATGGGCGTGCCGACCGAGTTGGTGGCGCGGTTCGGCACTGACCAGTACGGCGACCTGCTCGGCGCGCACCTGTTCGGGAACGGGGTTCAGCTCGCTCCTGGGACGGTCGATCCGGGGTTCCGGACCAGCACCGCGACCGCGACGCTGGATGCGGACGGCGTGGCGTCGTACCAGTTCGACATGACCTGGGACCCGCCGGCGCTGTCTCTGCGGCGCGGTTGCCCGGCGATCCACACCGGTTCGATCGCGACCATGCTCGAGCCGGGCGCGACGGCGATCCACAGGTTCCTGGAGTCGGTGGCGGACCAGCCCGTCACGGTGACGCTCGACCCGAATGCGCGCCCGGCGATCACCCCGGACCCGGTGGTCGCGTGGGCCGCCGTACGTCAGCTCGCGGCGCTGTCCGACCTGGTCAAGCTGAGCGACGAGGACTGTGCGTTCTTCCGGCCCGGAGTGTCGCTCGACGACATCGCCACGGAGCTGCTGGGCGAGGAGCGGACGCAGTGCGTGGTGATCACGCGCGGCGGCGAGGGCGCGATCGGCGTCGGCCGGGATGTGCGGGTCGAGGTGAAGGCGCCGGCGATCGAGGTGGTCGACACCGTCGGTGCGGGCGACTCGTTGATGGCGGCGCTCATCACCGGTCTGCTCGAGCGCGACCTGCTCGGTGAGCGGCGGCTGGCCGGACTGACCTCCTCGGAGCTGCACGACGTTGTCGACTACGCGGTGAAGGCGGCTGCGATCACCTGTACGCGACACGGCGCGGACCCGCCGACCGCGGCTGAACACGCTGCGCGGTGGGGCGCCTGACATGTCGGCGGAGACGTGGACGTCCGAGCTGGAGTCCAAGGGCAGCGTGGTGTTCCTGCCGCGCCGTGGTCGGCTGGCGGTACGGCTGGCAGGGTTCGCGCTGCTGATGGTGCTGTCGGCGTGGACGAACATCGATCATCTGCGCGCTGACGGTGTGTCCGGAGCGCTCGGCGTACTGCGGCTGACGGCCTTGGCCGCGTTCGTTTACGGTACGGCGCTGACCGCGTGGCAGCTGATCACGAATCGGCCGGTGATCACGGTCGATGCTGAGGGCATCACTCGCGGGCGCAACCTCCCGTGGTCGGGGATCACCAGCATCGACGGGCCGACCGGTCTGCCGCTCGCCCGTACGGTCCAGGTGAACCCGGCGGACCGGCGTACGCGGCCGATCTCGATCCCTCAGGACAACGTCGAGGATCTGGACGCTCTGACGCCCTGGCTGCGGTCTTTGCTGGATCAGCACCGCGGTTAGGCGAGGCTGCTGCGGACCTTGCTGAGGTGTGCGCGGGAGCGGGCGGCGGCGAGGTCCGGGTCCTGGAGGCGGATGGCTTCGGCGATCGCCGCATGGGCGGCCTGGTCGTTCCGGTGGCGGTGTTGGTCGTCGAGCTTCAGCATGTCGATCATGGCGCGCCGGATCCGCGGGGCGAACGAGTCGAAGAGCTCGGTGAGTACTGCGTTGTGCGCGGCGACCACGACCGCGCGATGGAACGCCATGTCGGCCTCGATGTACCAGTCGTCCGGCGCGCTCAACGCCGCCCGCTTGCGGTCCGTCAGCGTGTAGCGGAAGTTCTTCAGGTCTTCCGGCGTACGACGGGACGCCGCCAGCCGGGCGCCTTCGGTCTCGATCGCGAGCCGGCCCTCGAGTACGTCGGTGATGTCGGCCTTGCGCAGGACCTTGTCCCAGTCCTCGGCGGCCTGTAGCGCGATCACGAACACGCCCGCGCCCTGCCTGCTCTCGAGCACGCGGCGGCCTGCGAGCTCGCGGACGGCCTCGCGGATCGTCGACCGGCCTACGCCGAGCTGCGCGGCCAGCGTGGTCTCGCCCGGAAGCTTGGCGCCGACCGTCCATTCCCCGCTCCCGATCCGCTGCAGAAGCTCCTCGGCAGCCTGCTCGGCCAGTGGGTGACGTCGAATCATCTAGCTATTCTACGACTCCTCAGGTTGTCAGCTTGTCTGAGGAGTTGATAGCGTGCTCGGTATGCGCAAGCTTCCGGGTCTCCTCCTTCTTGGCCGCCACGGCGGGAGCTGATTCGACCGGCGCTCCCTTCGTGGAGTGCAGTCGCCTGCCGGTCCTCCCAGCGCTCCGGAAGGACCACATCCCATGAACCGCCAGCAGCCCTCCCCCATGCCGAGCCATCGGTACCGCGACATCTTCGCCAAGGTCCCGGTCGCGCCGGTCGACCGCACCTGGCCGGACCGCCGGATCACCAGCGCACCCTTGTGGGTGCCGGTCGATCTCCGCGACGGCAACCAGGCACTGGCCGAGCCGATGGATCCCGCGCGCAAACAAGCCTTCTTCGAGCTGATGGTTGCCATCGGCTACAAAGAGATCGAGGTCGGGTACCCGTCCGCGTCGCAGACCGACTTCGACTTTGTTCGTTTGCTCGCCGAGTCGGACCTGGTGCCGTCCGACGTCACGATCGTCGTGTTCACGCCGGCCCGGGCCGACCTGATCGCGCGGACGGTCGAGTCCGTTGCCGGGATGCGTGGCGACGTAGTGATCCACATGTACGCCGCGACCGCGCCGACGTGGCGGGACGTCGTACTGCGTCGTTCGCGGGACGAACTGGCGTCGATGATCTACGCGGGGTCCGAGGAGATCCTGCGGTTGGCCGGGGATTCGGTGCGGTTCCAGTTCTCGCCCGAGGTGTACAACCTGACCGAGCCGGACTACGTGCTCGAGCTCGCGGATCACCTCACGAGGCAGTGGGACGCGACGCCGGAGCGGCCGGTGATCATGAACCTGCCTGCGACGGTCGAGGTCGCGACGCCGAACGTGTACGCCGACCAGATCGAGTACATGCACCAGAACCTGCCTCGGCGCGACAGCGTCATCCTGTCGGTGCATCCGCACAACGACCGCGGTACCGGGATCGCCTGCGCCGAGCTCGCCGTACTCGCGGGGGCGCAACGGGTCGAGGGCTGCATCTTCGGAAACGGCGAACGCACCGGGAACGTGGACATCGCGACGCTCGCGCTCAACCTGCACGCGCAGGGCGTCGATCCGATGGTCGATTTCTCGGACATCGACCGGATCCGTTCCGTGGTGGAGCATTGCACCCGGATGCCGATCCATCCGCGGCACCCGTACGTCGGGGAGCTCGTCTACACGGCCTTCTCCGGCACGCATCAGGACGCGATCCGCAAGGGGTTCGCCGTACAGGACGACGGCTTCTGGGACGTGCCGTATCTGCCGATCGATCCGGCGGATGTCGGGCGCGGGTACGAGGCGGTGGTCCGGGTCAACAGCCAGTCGGGTAAGGGTGGGATCGCGCACGTGCTGGAGTCGGTGTACGGCGTACGGCTGTCTGCTGCACAGGAGCGGGAGTTCGCGCAGCATGTGCAGCGGCGTACGGACGAGACCGGGCGCGAGGCGAGCGCGGAGGAGCTGAAGGCGTTGTACGAGGAGGTTTACGGGTGCTCGAACTGAAAGATGTCGACTTCGTCCGCGACGGCAAACTGCTGCTGTCCGGGGTCACGCTGACCGTCGGCGAAGGCGAGCGATGGGCTCTGCTCGGACCGAACGGCGCCGGCAAGAGCACACTGCTTGGCCTCTGCGGCGCCGTCACGCACCCCACCCGCGGCACGGTCGAGATCCTCGGCAAGCGCCTCGGCACGGTCGACATCCGCACCCTGCGCGAGTCCATCGGCCACGTCAATCCGCGCCATCCGTTGCGCTCACCGCTCTCCATCGTCGACGTAGTCCTCACCGGCCTGACCGGCACCATCGAACGCATGCCCCGCTGGGAACCAACACCCTCGCAGAAAACCCGCGCCCTGGAACTGATCGACCTACTGGGCATCAGCGACCTGGCCCACTCCCCCTGGACCACCCTCTCCCAAGGCGAACGGGGCCGAGCCCTCATCGCCCGAGCCCTGATCTCCGACCCCAAACTCCTACTCCTCGACGAGCCCTCCACCGGCCTCGACGTAGCCGCCCGAGAACAACTCCTCGAAACCCTCGACCAAATCCACACCACCCACCCCCACCTGGCCTGGCTCCTAGTCACCCACCACCTGGAAGAACTCCCCACCTGCACCACCCACGCCGCCCTCATCCGCGAAGGCCAAATCCTCTCCGCCGGCCCGGTGGACGACGTGATCACCACCGACCTCATCTCCCAAACCTTCAACCACCCCATCAGGATCAACCGCCACGCAGGCCGCTGGACCGCAACCGCAGGCAAGACAAGCTGAGCCGGCGATCAGCACCCCGGCGTCGTAGCACCAGCTAGGCAGCCGGGGTGCTCTCGTCGAACCGAACGACCAACTGGGCATGGAACGCGTGAGCGATGCGCTCCAGCAGCGCGAGCGTGGGCACCGTCCCGCCCGCCTCGAAACGAGCCAGCGCCGACTGCGTCATCCCGGCCGCCTCCGCCAAGGCGGTCTGCGTCCAGCCGCGCTGCTCACGCATCGTCCGAACGGTCGCCCCGAGCTCGAACGCGCGCCGAGTGGCGTCGTACGCATCCAAGGCGCCCGGCTCCCCCATCCGCCGCTCACGCAAACCATCCCAACCAGTCCGCTCACTCATCTGAGTCCTCCTCCGTGGAGACCAGGTGCGCTTTCCGTCGAGCTGCTTCGTGTACGGCTCGCCCAGCAGCGGTCCCCTGTCGGCAAGAAGATCCACGTAAAAGGCAGCGCGGGCGAACAGATCGACGGGCAGAGCTTCGAGTCAGGTACGCACCTCGGCTTCTAGTTCAACGGTACCCCAGGTCATAGCACGGATGCTATAACAGATTGACTACTCTCTGTTGCAGAGCGGACCGCCCCGACAGGAAGTCCGGTGCACTACAGTGATCTCGCTTCGGGGTGGGGCGAGGGCTGGGGGCCGGTGTGGCGGTGATGGGTGAGCGGCTGCCTGAGGCTTGGGTGGTTGAGATGCATCGGAATGGGCGGGTGGAGTTTCCGCTGCGCCGGTGGGCGTTCGGGTGGGTGCCGGTCGTGCCGCTGCTGGGTACGACGGCCTACCTGGGGCTCGGGCTTCCGGAGATGCTCGACGACGGCGGGTGGCGGTACGTCGGTTATCTGATCACCGTGCTGTACGTCGGTGCCGCCGGCGTGGTCGTGTGGCAGCTGGTCACCCAGCGACCGAGGGTGGTCGTCGACCGCCGGGGCATCCACCGCGGCCGTCGGTATTTCATCGCGTGGAGCGACATCAGTTCGATCGGGGCCGTGTCGGGACCGAGCCTGGTACGGCGACTCCGGGTGCTTCCGAGGGACGTGCGGGCGAAGGACCTCGTTCTCAGCCAGCACCATGTGAACGACTTGGAGTCGTTCCGTGTGTGGCTCAACGACGTACTGGCCGAGCAGCGGCAGCTCTCCCAGGAAGGGCGTCTGGACTGATGCGGGACATGGGGGACGTCTCGGCGGAGGTTTGGGATGTGGAGCTGCGTCGTGCCGGGCGAGTGGTGTTTCCGTTGCGGCGGCGTTGGGCGTTCCAGGCGCTCCTGGCCCTGTTACCGGTGGCCGTGCTGGCGGTCCTGGGCCCATTGTTGGCCGGTGCGCCGCCTCCCGACTTCGTCGATGTCCTCTTCGTCGTGGCGGCATACGCCGTTCTGATCGGCCCCCCGGTGTACCAGCTCGTCACGCAGCGGCCGGCCGTGGTGGATCTCGACGGGATCCTCCGGCTGTCGCAGCGGAACGTACGCGACCTTCCAGAGTTCCGCGGCTGGCTGGGGACGGTACTCGCCGACCAGCGCTGTACGCCGACTTCGCACAACAGCTAGGCGGATTCGCCCGAGGTCGAATGTGCGGGGTGGATCAGGTGAGGCCGAGGCGTTTGCTCAGGCGCGGGCCTCGTTTGATTTTGATTTCGCCGAGGATGGCGGTGCCGCGGATGTGGAAGCGTTTGGGGGCGGTCGGCTGTGCGTTCGGGTCGGGGACGGCTTTGAGGCCGGCTTCCTGTTCGGAGACGGAGCCGAGGATGGGGTTGCTGTCGAGCAGGACGATCGCGTTCGCGGGGACGCGGATCTTCACGTCGGCGAGGATCGACTTCACGTCGACCTGGATGTCGTCGTACGGGATCTGCGCCTCGGTGTAGTCCAGCGTGACGTCGCCGAGGACCGCGTTCACCTCCTGCCGCTGCGGGACGAGCCAGTTGCCCATCCGCTTCGTCTCGGACATGAACACGTTGATCACCGGGCCGGTCTCGACCATCGCGCCGCTGTACTGCGGGGTGACCGACGGGACCCCCGCCGTACCCGGAGCGCGCGGCCCGTCCGGCAGGTCGGCGGTCAGCTCGACGAGTTCGCCGTATGTCTTGGAGCCGAACAGCGTCTCGAGCCGCTCCTCCAGCTCGCCGTACGACAAGCGTCCTTCGCCCGCGGCCTCGCGCAGTACGTCGGCCACCTGCTCCCGCTCGGCGTCGGACACCCGCCGCCGCAACGCCAGTTCGTCACCGGTCGCCGCCTGCGAGGGCACGGCATCCTGCGGTCGGTTCTCCTGAGGAACGTCATCCTGAGCCACGGCAAAACCATACGCGCGCAGCAGGCGCGCCGCCGCCCGTTTCTCCCCCGATTCACCCCTGATGCGAACCCTGGTTCCGGGCTCATACTGTCGGACATGACCTGGCCCGAAGGAGCCCGCGGACGAGCGTTCGCCGCCGCGTACCTTGTCGCGTTCGCGGTGATGGTCGTCGGCATCGCTCTGGTCCTCGGGTCGCAGCTCTCCGGACGCGATCTGCTGGTGTGGCCTGCCGCCGCGATGGCGGTCGCCGGGCAGCTGATCATCACCGGGCTCGCGCGCCTGCTGCGCGACGCCGTTCCGGCGAGCTTGACGAAGGGACGTGCGGATCCGCGCAACGTCGCCTGGAACCGGATGTCTCTCGGACGGGAGCTGCCCGGCGCCTGGCGCGCCGTGCGCGGGTGAGGGTTGCCTCAGCTGTTGGTGAGACGGAGGTCGCGTGGGGCTGCGCCGCGGGGAGAACTAGGCTTTGGGGCGTCCAGTCCACTCCTCCTGGAGGTATGCCCGGTGTCTGCCGACTTCAACTACTCCGATCTGTTGCCGTTGGGTGTTGACGAGACGGAGTACCGGCTGCTGACGACGGAAGGTGTCAGCACTTTCACGGCGGGCGACAGGACGTTCCTGCAGGTGCAGCCCGAGGTGCTGCAGGCGTTGACCGCAGAGGCGATGCACGACATCTCGCACTACCTGCGGACCGCGCACCTCGCCCAGCTGCGGCGGATCATCGACGACCCGGAGGCGTCCGGGAACGACCGGTTCGTCGCGCTGGACCTGTTGAAGAACGCGAACATCTCCGCCGGCGGCGTGCTCCCGATGTGCCAGGACACCGGCACCGCGATCGTGATGGGCAAGAAGTCCGAGGGCGTACTGACCGGCGCGGTCGACGAGGAGTGGATCAGCCGCGGCGTGTACGACGCGTACACCAAGCTGAACCTGCGGTACTCGCAGATGGCCCCGCTGACCATGTGGGACGAGAAGAACACCGGCTCCAACCTGCCGGCCCAGGTCGAGCTCTATTCGACCCCGCAGCACGGCGACCCGGCGTACAAGTTCCTGTTCATGGCCAAGGGCGGCGGCTCCGCGAACAAGTCGTTCCTGTACCAGGAGACCAAGGCGGTCCTGAACCCGTCGCGGATGATGGAGTTCCTGGACGAGAAGATCCGCTCCCTGGGTACGGCGGCCTGCCCGCCGTATCACCTCGCGGTGGTGGTCGGCGGTACGTCGGCGGAGTACGCGCTGAAGACCGCGAAGTACGCCTCCGCGCACTACCTCGACACGCTGCCGACCACGGGATCGCCGGTGGGGCACGGGTTCCGGGACGTGGAGCTGGAGGAGGAGGTCTTCAAGCTGACGCAGGAGTTCGGGATCGGCGCGCAGTTCGGCGGGAAGTACTTCTGCCACGACGTCCGCGTGATCCGGCTGCCGCGGCACGGCGCGTCCTGCCCGGTCGCGATCGCGGTGTCGTGTTCGGCGGACCGGCAGGCGCTGGCGAAGATCACGCCGGAGGGTGTGTTCCTCGAGCAGCTCGAGCGCGACCCGGCGCGGTTCCTGCCCGACACCACCGACGAGCACCTGGACGACACGGCCGACGTCGTACGGATCGATCTGAACCGGCCGATGAGCGAGATCCGCGCGGAGCTGTCCAAGCTGCCGGTGAAGACGCGGCTGTCGCTGAGCGGGCCGCTCGTGGTGGCGCGGGACATCGCGCACGCGAAGATCAAGGAGCGGCTGGATGCGGGCGAGGAGATGCCGTCGTACCTGCGCGATCACGCGGTGTACTACGCGGGGCCGGCGAAGACGCCCGAGGGGTACGCGTCCGGGTCGTTCGGGCCGACGACGGCGGGGCGGATGGACGCGTACGTCGACCAGTTCCAGGCTGCGGGTGGTTCGTTCGTGATGCTTGCTAAGGGCAACCGGTCGGCGAAGGTGACGGCGGCGTGCAAGGAGCACGGCGGGTTTTACCTGGGGTCGATCGGCGGTCCGGCGGCGCGGCTGGCGCAGGACTGCATCAAGTCGGTGGACGTGCTGGAGTACGCCGAGCTTGGCATGGAAGCCGTGTGGAAGATCCAGGTGGAGGACTTCCCAGCGTTCATCGTGGTTGACGACAAGGGCAACGACTTCTTCACCGACACCCGCAAGCCCGTCCCACTGACGGTGCGTCCGCGCAGTTGAGCTGACCGTGGCGCCGGGGTACGGCGGCGTGGCGTGTCCCCGTCGCCGTACTGGAACCGCTCGAGGGTGACCTCAGCCGGCCTTGGTTTCTACCGTCTCGGGCAACTTGAGCATCAACGTCTTCGCGGCCTGGACGAGATCGGCTTCGTTATGGCCGAAGGCCTGGAGGTAGCTCCGAAGGGCGGACCGCAGTATCTGGAGCTCCTCGTCCTGCAACTCGATGGTGTACATGTCTCCAAGGTAAGTCCGAACCACCAGGATGGAAGCGCTCGTAACCCACCTGTGTTGTCAACCGGTCGTTGCAAGCGAGCAAGCCCCTCGACCGTCTCCGGTGACGAGGAAGGCGTGGGGCATCAGCTGTGTAGTTCTTCGGCGATCAGGGTGGGCTGGTGGGTTGTGGGGGCGGTGGGGACTCGCCAGGTGGGTGGCGGTGTCCAGAGGTGCCAATCGTCGGAGAAGGGGGTAGTCCACGACTTGATGTCGCGGATGGCGGCGTGGGCGTTGCCGATGATGCGGTCGGATTCGGCGGCGGTGAATCGGCCGGCCGTGACTGCTCCCTCGAGCTCGTCCTCGTCTTTCCACTCGATGGTGCGGTCGGGCTTGATCCACAGGTCGAGCACGTGGTCGACGGTGCTGGTACGGCGGGATGCCCAGTCGCGCACGTGCTCCCGCTCGAGGTTCACGTACCACCCGTGGAAGGTCCCGTCCTCGCCCCAGAAGTACCAGACCGACCACGGCTTGCCGGGCGGCGACACCTTGAGGATCCCGGTCCCGTGCCAGACGTCGAGCTTCAGCACCCGCTCCTCGGTGAACATCCCGACCGGACCCGCGTGCCGCGTCTCCCGTCCGTCAGCGAGGACCGGTTTGAGCAACGGCGTACCGGGCGCGAGCCAGGCGACCAGCCCGTCGGCGTCGTCACGCACGACCGTCATCGGCCGCACGTTCGGCTTGTCCGCGTGCCTTCCGGTCCCTTCGTACACCCACTCGATCGTTGTCCCCGGCTCCCAATAGTCCGTCACGAGTCCGCCGGGCGGGTCATGGAGAGTACGTCGAGGGCCGCGTCCAGCTGCTCCTCGGTCAGGTCTCCCTTCTCGACGTGACCGTTCTCGATCACGACCTCGCGGATCGTTTTCCCTTGTTTCAAAGCACTCTTGGCCACCGCAGCGGCGTTCTCGTACCCGATGTAGCGGTTGAGCGGGGTCACGATCGACGGCGACGACTCGGCCAGTGCGCGGGCGTGATCGACGTTCGCGGTGATGCCGTCGACACAGCGGTCCGCGAGCAGGCGCGAACTATTCGCGAGCAGGGTGATGGATTCGAGCAGGTTGCGCGCGATCACCGGGAGCATCACGTTCAGCTCGAAGTTGCCTCCGGCACCAGCCACGGTGATCGCGGTGTCGTTGCCGATCACTTGCGCGGCGACCATCAATGTCGCCTCGCAGATCACCGGATTCACCTTGCCCGGCATGATGCTCGAGCCCGGCTGCAGGTCAGGCAGCGAGATCTCGCCGAGCCCGGCCCGCGGCCCGGAACCCATCCAGCGCAAGTCGTTGCAGATCTTCGTCAGGCTGACGGCAACCGTCTTCAGCTGCCCGGAAAGCTCGACCAGTCCGTCACGAGCTCCCTGCGCCTCGAAGTGGTCCTCGGCCTCGGTCAACTCCAGACCGGTCCGCCGGTTCAGCTCGGTGATGACGGCGGCCGCGAACCCGGGCGGCGTGTTGATCCCGGTGCCAACCGCAGTACCGCCCAGGGGAAGCTCGGCGACCCGGGGCAGCGTTGCCCGCACCCGCACGGCACCCCGGCGGATCTGTTGCGCGTACCCGTTGAACTCCTGGCCCAGCGTCACCGGCGTCGCGTCCATCAGGTGCGTCCGCCCGGACTTCACCACCTCGGCGAACTCAGATCCCTTACGAGACAGGGAATCCGCGAGGTGCTCGAGCGCCGGCAACAGCTCCTGTACGACGCCGGCGGTCGCCGCCACGTGGATCGCCGACGGGAACGTGTCGTTGCTCGACTGGGATGCGTTGACGTCATCGTTGGGGTGCACGTCGCCGCCGAGCGAGCGGGTGGCGAGCGTGGCCAGAACCTCGTTCGCGTTCATGTTGGTCGACGTACCCGAGCCGGTCTGGAAGACGTCGATCGGGAACTCCGCGTCGTACTCCCCCGCGGCCACGTCGTCCGCCGCAGCCACGATCGCGGCCGCCCGGTCGGCGTCGATGACGCCGAGTGAGGCATTCACCACCGCTGCCGAGGCTTTGATCTGTGCCAGCGCATGCACGAGCGCCGGCGCGAGCGGCCGCCCGGAGATCGGAAAGTTCTCCACCGCACGCTGCGTCTGCGCCCGCCACAACGCGTCCCGAGGCACCTTGACCTCGCCCATCGTGTCGTGCTCGATCCTGAATTCCACGTCATCACCCATACCTGCAGAGTACGTCGCTGAGCGTCGCCGGAACGCCCCGATCGACAGGCTGTGGACAACTACGAGCTGCCCTGATAGACGAAATACGTCTCGTCCCGGGCCTGTAGGCGGACCGGGACGGGCGTGACCTGGCAGGCGCCGAAGACCGTCCTGACGGCTGACTCCAAAGCCTCGGATGAGGACGACGACCACACGGTGAGGACGCCGCCGGGGCGCAGCTTCGCCCGGCACGCGGTGAGAAACGAGGAGGTGTAGATGGCCGAATTCTCGTTGTAGACAAGGAAATCCGGGCCGTTGTCGACATCCAGAAGGATCGCGTCGACGGACGCGTCGGGCAGATCCGCGACAACAGCGCGCACATCGCCGACCACCACACCGACACGAGCGTCGTCGAGGATCGATGGGACCAGGCCTGAGCGCATCCAGCCGACCAGATCCGGCTCGATCTCGGCGACGGTCACCGAGCCGAGCCGCGCGTCGGCCAGCAGCGCGCGGACCGTGTACCCGAGTCCGAGTCCGCCGACAAGCACCCGCTCAGGCCGCCGTACCGCCTCCAGCGCAGCCGAAGCCAGCAGCTCCTCGCTGGCCGTCTCTCGATCGTCCATCACGAAGACGCCATTGACCCGCAACTCCAGCGCCCCGTCGTCACGGCGCCGCAGTACCAGCTCACCCCGCTCGCTGCGGGCCCGCGCAATCTCCGCCACCTCAGACGCCGCCGTGGTCGATGGTAAGAATGGTGTCCTCCCGTCGCGTCGGCCTCCCCGACGCGGACCAACACCCTACGCCGAGGAATGCGAGTGACAGACAGCGGCAAGGTCGCACTGGGATGTCGTCCTGGACGTCAGCGACCCGGACCGCGTCGCGGCCGCGATCCGGTTGATCGACCAGCAGTACGGACGGCTCGACGTGCTCGTCAACAACGCCGGTATCGCCCTGCCCGAAGGCCGGCCGAGTGAGGTACCGGTCGACGTACTGCGGCGTGTCTACGACACCAACGTGTTCGGCCTTGTCGCAGTGACGCAAGCAGCGCTTCCGCTGCTGCGCCGGGCCGAGGCCGGACGGATCGTGAAGGTTGTCGTTCGGTACTCGACTCTCCCCGCCGACGGGACCTCCGGAGGCTTCTACGACGAGAACGGCCCGATCGGCTGGTAGCTCAGTACCAGCCCTTGGCCTGGGAGTGGCCCCAAGCGTTGCAGGGGGAGCCGTAGGTGGCTTCGATGTAGTCCAGGCCCCACTTGATCTGGGTGACCGGGTTGGTGCGCCAGTCCTTGCCGTACGCCGCCATCCGGCTGCCGGGCAGCGCCTGCGGGATGCCGTACGCCGTCGACGACGGGTTGTCGGCGCTGACCTTCCAGCGGGACTCCTTGTTCCAGAGCTTCTCCAGGCAGCTGAACTGGCTCTGGCTCCAGCCGTGGTCGGGGAGGAGGTTCATCGCGACCTCCTTCGGCGTGCCCTCGTACTTCTTCCGCTCGGCGTCGCGGCTGGCCCGCTCCTCCTGGACCGAGCGGTCGGCCTTCGCCAACGCCTGGTACCGGCGCAGTGCAGCGTTCTTGGCCTTCATCTTGACGTCGGCTGCATCCTGGGCCGCGGTGATCAACTCGACCTCGTTCCGCATCTGGATCGCGGCGGCAGCCTCGTCCGCGGCGGAGCCGGTGGACTTCGGGGCGGCCGACGGCGAGGCGTCGTCCCCGGTCAGCACCTTCCCGCTGTTCAGCACGGCCATCTCGGCCCGCCCTGAGACCTTTTCCGAGGCACTGCTGCTCCCGGGGGAGCTGAAGAGGTCGATACCCGCGACAACGGAGACGACGGCGATCCCAGTAACTGCGAGAGCCGTGACGGAGCGCTTCGCTTTCATCTGTCCTTCCGAGAAAACCCGACCCCCGTCGGCTGCAACGAGAACATACTCTGGCGTAAACCGTGCGTGATCACAAGCAGGTCACGAACGAACGGTGCGGCCGCCAGCGTGGCGACCGCACCGTGCGCGGAATTCTTACCCCTGCTTTACAGAAAGTTATGACCCAATAACGCGGACACTCCTTACAACTGCAGGTCGTCGAGCATCTCGGTGACGAGCGCCGCGATCGGCGACCGCTCCGAGCGGGTCAGAGTCACGTGCGCGAACAGCGGGTGACCCTTCAACTGCTCGACCACCGCGACCACGCCGTCGTGCCGGCCGACCCGCAGGTTGTCCCGCTGGGCGACGTCGTGGGTCAGCACGACCCGCGAGTTCGCCCCGACCCGGGACAGCACCGTCAGCAGCACGTTCCGCTCGAGCGACTGCGCCTCGTCCACGATCACGAACGCGTCGTGCAGCGACCGGCCGCGGATATGGGTCAACGGCAGTACTTCGAGCATGCCGCGGTCCATCACCTCGTCGATCACGTCACCGCTGGTCAGTGCGCCCAGCGTGTCGTACACGGCCTGCGCCCACGGCCCCATCTTCTCGGACTCGGTGCCCGGCAGATACCCGAGCTCCTGCCCGCCGACCGCGAACAGCGGCCGGAAGACGATGACCTTCTTGTGCTGCCGCCGTTCCATCACCGACTCCAGGCCGGCGCACAGCGCCAGCGCGGACTTACCGGTACCGGCGCGGCCACCGAGCGAGATGATCCCGACATCGGGGTCCAGCAGCAGGTCGAGCGCGACCCGCTGTTCGGCGGACCGGCCACGAATGCCGAACGCCTCCCGGTCACCACGGACCAGCCGGATCCGCTTGTCCGGCATCACCCGGCCGAGCGCGCTGCCCCGGTCGGACAGCAGCACCAACCCCGTATGGGTCGGGAAGTCGCCCGCCTGCGGCAGCTCCACCGAGCCGTTCTCGTACAGGTCGTCGACGATGTGGGTCTCGACCTCGAGCTCGGCCATCCCGGTCCAGCCGGACTCCAGGGTCAGCTCGGCGCGGTACTCCTCCGCCTGCAGCCCGCACGCCGACGCCTTGACCCGCATCGGCAGGTCCTTCGAGACCAGCGTGACATCCTTGCCCTCGGCCATGAAGTTGCAGGCCACGGCAAGGATCCGGCTGTCGTTGTCGCCGAGCCGGAAACCGGCCGGCAAGGTCTCAGGGTCGGTGTGGTTCAACTCGACCCGGAGAGTTCCACCCTTCTCCCCCACTGGCAGGGGCGCGTCCAGACGTCCGTGCAGGATCCGGAGCTCGTCGAGCAGTCGCAGCGCGGTGCGGGCGAAGTAGCCGAGTTCCGGGTGATGCCGTTTGGCCTCCAATTCGGTGACAACGACCACCGGAACGACCACCTCGTGCTCGTCGAACCGCAGCATCGCGTGCGGGTCCGAGAGGAGCACCGAAGTGTCCAGCACGAAGGTGCGCTGGTCCGGTGTGGATGAGGTACTTGACGCCTTGGCGTGGATGGCCATGTCGCACGTCCTCTTCTAGGCCGTGACGTACACCCTCGCCCCGGCCCGCCAGTGGTTAGGTGATGGGTCGGGTGCCGCCCTCGGGGTCCGGTGTTGACCCCGTCCGCGCCGCCGCACGAGCGGCAACGGCGATCAGTGAGTTCGAGACCTCAGGTCTCGGGGACTCCGTTCGGCCCCTCATGGGGCAACCGGCTGGAACGAGATTCTCAAACTGATCGGGCCTCCCGTGACAGCCGGCTTCCCCTCCGACCGTCTCTGCCAGAGTAGGAGCCTGCCGCAAACGGCGCAGCCCGACACGCCCGGCCACGGGGTTAACAGGGCGTTACACCTTCAGCCACACGAGGGAGCACGATCACTCGGGCGGGTGATCCGGTACGGCGGTCTGCGCGGCGACGCTCGGTACATGAGGAAGAACTGGCCGTCGTGGACCGGGTACGCCACCGCTGCATGGTCCCTGCTGTACGGCGTACTCGGCGTGTACTGGAGCCTCGGCGGAGCGGGCTACCCGTTCGCCCACGTACCGGACGACCGCGCCACCGCGTCGATCCTGGAAGGTACGCCGGTACACGTGGTCGGACCGGTGATGGCAACGATCGGACTGGCCGGCGCCGTGCTTGCGGTCGTGATGACCCGGATGCGCCCGCGCGGATCGGTCCTGCAGACGATTGCCGCCGTACTCGCGGTCGGGCTGGCGCTCGTGCTCCCTGACTACACACTGATCGCGGTCGTCGCGCTCTCGCCCGCGATCGTGGTGTTCGCGTTCACCGGCGTACCAGGGGCGCAGGGCGGTGTCGGCGACATCCTCTACTGGCACCGCGTGAACCTGATCATCCTGTTCGTCGGCGGGGTCCTGTGGGCGGCGACCGCCGTCGCGTATCACCGGCGCAGCCGGAGCGTCTGCGTGTCGTGCGGTCGAGGAGCTCACGAACCGGAGTGGAAGTCACCCACAGCCGCACTCAGGTGGGGCAAATGGGCCGTAGGCGTTGCGGTGGTGGCGAACCTTCCGTATGAGTTCACCCGCGTCGCCTGGTACTTCGGCTGGCCGGTCGGTATCAGCGACGAGTTCCACCAGATGATGGCCGACACGCCGGGCATGCTCGAGATGGGCCTCGGCCTGGCCGTCATGGGCCTCGCCGGCGGCGTCCTCACCCACGGTCTGGTGCATCGCTGGGGCGAGGTCTACCCGCGCTGGATCTGGTTCAAGGCAGGTAAGCGCGTCCCACCGCTGCTCGCGATCATCCCGGCCTCGATCGTTGCCGTCGCACTCGTTCCGGCCGGCCTGATGAACACGCAACTCCCCCTCGACGGGGACAACTGGGCGATCAATGCCCCAGGCATCCTCTGGGTCGTGTGGGGAGCAGCCCTCGGTACGGCGACGTACGCGTACTACCTGCGCCGTCGTACGAGGTGTGCACGCTGCGGGCGCGGCGTCACGTACCGAAGCGACGCTCTCGTTGGGCGTAGCTCCGGATCGCGCGGAGGAAGTCGACGTGCCGGAAGTCCGGCCAGAGCGCTTCGCAGAAGTAGAACTCGCTCAGTGCGCTCTGCCACAGCAGGAATCCGCCGAGGCGCTGCTCACCCGACGTACGAATGACCAGGTCAGGGTCCGGTTGGCCCTTGGTGTACAGGTGCCGGGCGATGTGCTCGACGTCGACGCGGTCGGCCAACTCCTCGATCGACATGCCCTTCGCGGCCTCTTCGAGCAGGAGGGAGCGTACGGCGTCGGCGAGCTCGCGGCGTCCGCCGTACCCGACGGCGACGTTGACGAACAGGCCCTCGTTGTCATGCGTCGCGGTCTCGGCTGCCTTCAGGACCTCCGCAGTACTGCCGGGCAGCAGATCGAGCGCGCCGACCGGGTGGATCCGCCAGCGGCCGATCGCGGTCAGCTCCTCGACGGTCTGCTCGATGATCCGCAGCAGCGGCTCCAACTCCTCGGCCGGGCGGGTCAGGTTGTCGGTGGACAGCATCCACACGGTGACGACCTTGACGCCGACGTCGTCACACCACTCCAGGAACTCGGAGATCTTGTTCGCCCCGGCCTCGTGGCCGCGCGACACCGGGTCGCCGACCTGGCGGGCCCAGCGCCGGTTGCCGTCGATGATGACGCCGATGTGCCGCGGGATCCGGTCCGGCGACAGCGATCGCATCAGCCGGCGTTCGTACAGACCGTAGACCGCATCGCGCAGCTTCTGCTTGCCAGGTGTCCGCATGGGCAGGGTGCTCTCCTCAAAGACTCTCGGTCACGAGGCTAGCCCACATCGCGGTGTGGGTGAGAGCCCTCGGAGTGCCTCATAGAAAGCTGCCAGAAAGGCCGAACTTTCTTCGCAGTTCGTGCATCGTAAACACGGGTGGTGGTGCGCCGACCCGGTGACGTCGCCTACATTTCATCCTTCTGGACCATGCAACCTACGGTTCCGTAGGTTACGGTGGCGTAGGTACGACCCGCCCGGCTACCCCTCGAAAGGACGGCGATGACCGCTACCAGCGCCCAGCCCCAGGAACTCGGTCACCGGCTGTCAGGCCGGCTCGGACCGCTCAAGCCCAAGCTTCGCGGGTGGCTGCACGCCGGCACGTTCCCCTTCGCCACCGCCGCCGGCATCGTCCTGATCTGCCTGGCCCCGCACGCCAACGCCCGCCTCGCCGCCGCGGTCTATACCGCAGGCGCGATGCTGCTGTTCGGCATCTCGGCCCTGTACCACCGCTTCTACTGGGGCCCGACCGGCGAGGCGATCCTGCGCCGACTGGACCACAGCAACATCTTCCTGCTGATCGCCGGCACCTACACCCCGCTGGGCATGGTGCTGCTGCACGGCAAGGACCGCGTCCTGATGCTCGGCCTGGTCTGGGGCGGTGCGGCACTCGGCATCCTGTTCCGCATCTTCTGGCTGAGCGCGCCGCGGTGGATCTACACGCCGATCTACCTCGCCCTCGGCTGGGTAGCCATCTTCTGGATGGGCGACATCTACCACGCCGGCGGCGCCGCTGTGGTGACGCTGATCGCGGTCGGTGGCGGCTTGTACTCGATCGGCGCAGTCGTCTACGGCACCAAGCGGCCCAACCCGTCGCCGCGCTGGTTCGGCTTCCACGAAATCTTCCACGCGTTCACGGTGGCCGCCTTCATCTGCCACTACATCGCGGTCAGCATCGCGACGTACCACGCCGGCTAACTTCCCCTACGCGTGGTGGGGCGTGCAGGCGGGCACTCCCCACAGAGCTACCCGGGTTGGCGAAGGCGGATGTGCGGGGAACTTCTAGCGCTTGTGGCTGAATGCCGCGAGGAGCACGACGAGCGCGGTGCCTGCGAGGAAGGCGCTGCGCGGCGGCGCCTTCAGGACCTCGTGGTCGCCGTCGCTGCTCAGCAGCGACCAGCGGGAGCGGGCTGAGAGTGCCGAGCCGACGGACAGGACCGAGCCCGCTGAGAACGCGGACAGGGTCGACCCGACCGACGCGAACGACAGCGCGGAGCCGACGGATCCGATGCTGAGCACAGACCCGACCGATCCGATCGACAGGATCGATCCTTGGCTTGCGATGGAGAGAAACGAGTCTTGTGACCGCCACGACAATCCGCCACCCATGCTCGGCATTCTGACACGAGCCTGGACAGATGTATCTGGGTCAGCCGAGCAGCGCCTCGAGGTCTCGCAATCGGCTGAACAAGTCGGGTAGGCCGCGGAGGCCGTTGCGGGCGGATTCGTGTGACAGCGCGAGGTCGGGTCCGGTGTTCGCTTCGACACCCGCCAGGCAGCGGAGGATGTTCCATCTGGTGTGGCCCAGCCAGCCGCTGATCATGTACACGAACCAACTCGGGCCTGGCGGCGGCAGCGTTCCGCCTCCTGCGACGTACCCGTCGAGGACAGCGCGGAAGATCGCAGGCTCGATGGTGTCGAAGCCTTGTCCTTTCGAGATGCTCAGAGCGGTCGAGCCGAGCTCGCCGGACAGGTCGAGCATTCCCGAGAGTTCCCAGTCGAGCACAACCGGCCGACCGTCCCGGGCGAGCAGGTTCCACGGCTGGATGTCTTTGTGAGTCAGTACGACGGGACCTGGCCGCTCGCAGGTGTCGGCGAAGTGGGCTATCGCTCGGAACGTGTCGAGCTGCGACGCGAGTTCGTCGGCCCACGGCTGCCCGGTCGCCGCCGCGCGCTCGGCCAGCTCAGGCCAGTCCTGAGCTGCCGGATCCTCGCTCGACGTGTCGGTCCACTCGACGTCCAGCGCGTGGAGGCGCGCGAGAATCTCCCCGATCTCGAACGCGAACGCCTCGGACACCGGCTCTTCGGGCACCTTCTCTCCGTCGACCCACCGGTGCACGAGTGTGTCGGCGCTCGCCGAGATCGGCTCCGGCATCGGAATGCCTGCGGCAAAGGCTGCGCTCTCGAACCTGAAGACATCGCCGAGGCGGTAGGCCCAGCGGCGGTCGACGAGGTTCAGCTCCTTCACGGCGAACGAGCCCTGGTCGGTGTCGAGCCGGTACATCCGGTTGGCGTACCCGCCATGCACACGGATCGGCGGGCCGATCGGCGTACCGAGCTGGGAGAGATTCACCCGAAGCACTCTAGGACCCGGAGTTCGTCAGTGCACCGGAATTGTGGGGCGCGACCGACGCGGCGATGACGGCTAGCAGGACGGGTACGACGGCGGTCCAGCCGAGGGCGGCGAACGGAATGGTGCCGAGGGCAACGAGGCTGTAGACGGTGCGTCGTGAGGCCGACCGTCGCCAGGCGGCTGTGGCCAGCGCGACTGCGCTGAGTGCGCCGACCACCATGAGCAGTGCGGGGCCGCTGGCCACCATGAGGAGTTGGCACAGCGCCAGTACGGTCAGTAGAACCCGGGTCCAGTCCTGCCGCAGTGCAGTCACCGTTGCTCGCCAGCTTTCGATGGTCAGCAGGCCGGCGGTGGTCAGGAGGATGGCGGGTATGTACCAGAGTCGGCCTACCGTGGTGAGACAGAGCAGGCCCGGTCCGATCAAACCCAGGGCGCACAAGGCGCGGGACAGGACGGAGAGGCCTGGGTCGCGCTGGCGGAGGGCGGCCAGGCCGGCCAGTGCCGAAAGGGCCAGCGTGAGCAGGCCAAGTGCACCGGTGGCGAGCTTGTTGCCGGTCCACTCCGGGATGCCGTAGCCGGCCAGCGCCTGGACCAGTCCGGCAACCATGCCAAGAGCCGCCCCCGACAAACCGAGCCGAGTCGCGAGCCGCCTGCGGGTCATCGGGTCACCGTCCTGGCGGAGCGGCGGGGGGTTGGGCGGGCTTCGCGGAGTGGGTAGCCGACCCGGTAGGTCAGTAGTGGGCGTTCCCCGTCCGGCAGGAGCTTCGCGAATCTCGGGGCGAACGTGGCGACCGCGCCGGTCGTCGCCTCCCGGTCGATCCGTTCGGTGATCTGGTTCATGTGCTGCAACGCGATCCCCCGGCTCGTGGCGGCGAGATGGATGCGCTGCAGCAGCCGCCCGGCCTCCAGCTGGGTACGCCGGTCGTCGGGAGACGTCGACGTGATGACGCCGTACGCCGCTGCAGTCGCCGTGTGCACGGTGCGCGTCTGGTTCACCCAGAACTGGTCACCGTCGCTGCGCGAGGAGGCGGGTAGCAGTTTCGCGACACCGAGGAGCAGCGGGCTGAGTCCTTGGCCGTCGAGTATCAGACCGTCGCGGTGCCGTTGGATCTCGTCGTGGCTGTTGCGGAACCAGACGAACCCGTCGCGGGACTGCTGTTGGTCACGGGTGAGCGCCTCGGCCGCATCGACCAGGAGCTCGGACAGAGCCGCCTTCGGTGCGGGGTCGACGACCCAGTGCACGGTAGGCCCGTCAAGTCCGGAGGGGTCCACGAGCTTGGCCAGCGTCTCGGCCGGAACAGTCTGCGAGCTGTACGGACCCCGGTTCGTGTGCCGCCGGCCGATCGCGTCGTACAGCGGAGTCGCCTGCGCCTGACCAGAGCCGAGCTCGACGTGTGCCACGCGACCGGCCTCGTTGCCGTCTGGGAGCCAGGTGACCTGCGGCGCCAGGCCTCGAGCCATTCCGCCGAGTACGAGGTTCTCCACCGCACAGCCGAGGCCGACGTACTGCTCGCGACGCAACGGGTCGACCGCCCCGGTCCCACGTGCCTCGTCGACGAATACGTCGATGCTGCGGGGGCCGAGTGCGAAGTACCACGGCTGGGTGTTGTGCGGGCTGGCGGCGAGTACGGCGCACGCCACGGCTCCGAGCGGACCGGGCAACTGGCGCCATTGGGTCCATGGGTCGAACGCCGGCCCGCTCCCCGGGTTGAGGGCCGCGGTGTCGTACACCCGGTAGCTGAGGGCACCTGTGCCGGCCACCAAGACAGTGGCTCCGCCCAAGCCCATCGTGCGGAGCAGACGGCGGCGCGACCAGCGCGGCGGCCCGTCCAGATGTCCGGTCGCAACAGGGACCGGTTCCTGGTCGTGTGTGGTTGTCATACCCCGCAGGCTCGTCCCGGCTCGGGTGTCGCCGCACCACCCCGCGACGCAAACCACCCGGGGTGGACCTGTGTGCAGGGTGGTGTCCACCTACCCTTCGAGCGGCGACATTGACTCCATGAATCCAGAACCAACACTCAGTGGGGTCGAGGTCACGCTGTTCGGTCCCTTGGCAGCGTCAGTACTCCGCCTGCTCGACCAGCGCTACGACAACGTGACCGCCGTCGACGCTCCCAGCGCCGGCACCGTCGTCACCATCGCCGACATCGACCAGGCCGGCGAGCGGGCCGTACTCAACCTCCTGTGGGACACCGGCCACCAGGTGCGCTCCGTCCGGCGACAGTCACAGTGACCCTGGACCGGGTCAGATGATGCCCAGACGCCTTGCCGCTCGGACGGCGTCCGCACGGCTGGCGACGTCCAGCTTGCGGTAAAGGCTCTTGTTGTAGGCCTTGACCGTGTTGATCGAGAGGAACAGGGCGGCGCCGATCTCGCGTTGTGTCGCCGTCCCGGGCAGCATGCGCAGGATCGACAGCTCGCGATCGGTCAGCTCCTCGAACAGGACGCCGGTTGCCGCCTTCGCCGCCTGGCGGCCGATTCGAGTCTCGGCCTCCTGCAGCCAGGTCCGGACGAACGGCGCCACCGCATCGTTGTCGGCCACCTCTCGAGCGCGCACCAGCGCAGCGTTCGCCGCGGCGCGGTGGCCTGCGCCGACCTCGACGTCAGCGAGGAAGACGAACCCGAGCACCAGGAGCATCGGCCGGGCGGTGAGTTCGGCCAGCGCCTGGCCCCGGACCAACTGCTCCCGAGCGCGCACCAGGTCGCCACGCTGGTAGGTGCGCCGGGCCTCGACGATGCGTACCAGCGTCACCACGTGCGCGGCGGCCGCCGGCCCCCAGTCGCGTTCCGTTTGGTCGGCGATGGCGCCGGCCTGCGCGAGGAGACTGTCGAGCTCCTGCTCGCGCCCGACGCCCAGGAGACAGAGGCTCAGCTGGCCGGCCACCTGCAAGACTCGCTCGGTCGACCAGGGGAATTGGTCCCGCCGACGCCAGCAGTCGGCCAGCAGCCGGGCTCCTTCGTCGAACCGAGCGTCGAGCCCGTACGCGCGTCCCAGAGCAGCCTGCGCGTCGGGGTTCTCGGCGTACCCAGCGGCCGTCTCCAGCGCGACCGCCTCCTCGCACAGCCGCACCGCGAGCGCCGGCTGGGACTCCGGCGTACCGAGAACTCCCCGCAGTGCAAGGATTCCGGCACGGGGGCTGCGCCAGTAGGTGATGACGGTGTCTGCGTCCAGCTTCCGCTCGGCGAGGTCGAGCCAGTGGACGACCTGGTCTCGTCGTCCGGTGAGATCGGCCGCGTAGGCCAGGTACACCGCCAGCTGGGAGCGGACCGCATGCTCCGGTAGTTGTTCTCCGAGCGCCAGGTAGGTGGCATGCCAGCCACGCTGCAGAAACCACCCGATCTGTCCGGCCAGCATGCGCTCGGCGTCCGCAAGGTCTCCGGCCCGGAGCAGATGCCGTACGGCGTCGTCGATCCGGCCATGCTCTTCGAACCAGCGGGCGGCCCGGCGTAGGACCTTACTCTCGTCCGAGTGCGCCTCCGGGGTACGGAGGAGCGCGTCACGCAGCAGTCGGTGGCAGCGGTACCACTCGCGGGTGTGGTCGAGTGCGACCACGAACAGGTCTGCCGCCTCGAGTTCGGCCAGCACTGCGGCCGAGCCGTCGACTCCAAGAGCGCTGTCGCACAAGGGTCCTGACAGGAGCTCCAGTGGCGCGGCCCGGACCAGGAGTTCGCGCTGCTGCGGGGCGAGTGCAGGGAACACCTCGTCGGTGAAGTAGTCGAACAGGTGCCGGTCGTCACCGAGCACAGGCCCGGCTCCATTGCCCCGGACGGCGAGCGCGGCCAACTGGAGGCCGGCGGCCCACCCCTCCGTCCGCTCCCACACCGCTGCAGCCGTATGGGCGTCCACCTCAGTCTCCGACACCGTGGACACCAGCGTCGCCGACTCGTCGAGGGAGAACCGGAGATCGTCGGCGCGCAGTTCGTTGAGCTCGCCGCGAACGCGCATCCGGGCCAGCGGGAGCGGCGGGTCCATCCGGCTTGCGATGACGATCCGCAGCGTCGGCGGCAGGTACGCCAGAAGGAACTCCAGGCTCTCGTGGACGTCCTGGTGCGAGATGACGTGGTAGTCGTCCAGTACCAGCACATGCGGCGTAGACGTCGCAGCCAGCTCGTTGAGCAGAAGGGGCAATGCGTGAGCCATCGGTCCGTCACTCGACGCCGGCAGTGCGTCCAACGCCGCTGAGGTGATCTGGTCGCTGACTCCGCGCAGGGCGGTCAGTGCGTAGCTCCAGAACCGGACCGGCTCGTCGTCGCTCTCGTCGAGCGATACCCACGCGATGCGCGTGCCATCAGCACCCGATACCCAGCGGCTCAGCAGGCTGGTCTTGCCCCACCCGGCTGGCGCCACGACCAGCGTCAGCTTCGTCGCGAGGTCGAGGCGCTTCTCCAGCCTGCCGCGCGCGACCGCTCCGGCGCGTACCGGCGGGGCGGTCTGCTTCACGCTCAGCAGCGGCCTCTGCAGCGGGTCCGCGACCATGGCGCCCCCTCCCGGTCCGTGCGCCCAGTTTGGCACCCCGGGTGGTTCTGGCCCATGGGTGCTGCGCGGCTACCCGGGCGCGCCGGACGGTGAGCCACATGAAAACTCTTCTGCCAGGTATCCGGTTCCTCACCGGGTTCACCGTTCTGTACGTCGTCCTGGCCGCGCTCGCCGAGTTCGATTCGGGCACCCGGTACGGCGTGGCGATCTTCGCCGCCGTACTGCTCGTCGCCGTCGTCGTCGAGCGGCTGTTCGGGCGTGCGTGGCCCGGCGTACTTCAAAGAGTCGGACTCGGCCGGCCGAACGCCAGAGCCCTAGTGCTGGCCGTCGGCATCGCGGTGCTGATCCAGGCGGTCTATCCGATCGTCACGGCGGCCACCGGCGCCTCGTTCGCACTCAAGCCCGGGTGGCCGTGGCTGCTGGTCAGCATCTTCGCGTTCCACGGGCTCGCCGAGGAGTTGGTGTGGCGAGGCTACGCCTTCCGCCGGTTGCGCAACGGCCGGTCGTTCCGGGCAGCCGTGCTCGCGAGCATGCCACTCGTGGCCGCAACCCACATCCCGGTGATCGCCTCGTCCGGGGTCACGGTCGGCGTGGCGGCGATGCTCGTCGCCGCTGTCACCTCGTTGCCTCTGGCCCACCTGTACGAACTGGGCCGCAGGACGGTGTGGGCGGCGGCCGTGGTGCACACCGCGATCGACAGCTTCAAGCTCGCGATCGTTCCCGAGGACGAGCGGCTGACCTTCTCGCTCGCACTGGCCGGCATCAGCCTCACCGTCCCGCTACTGGCGCTCATCGTCCGCCGACCCACGCTTCCACCCAGCCGCCGGCAACTGGCGGTCGCACAGCCCACCGCATCGCCTGCCGCATCGCCCACGACCTCGCCCACGACCTCGCCCACGACCTCGCCCAGGAGGAGGCCATGACCGACATCCAGTCCAGCCAGCACGGCACATCCGCAACTCCCGCAGCCAAACCCGAACGGATCTCCGCCGTCGTCATGGCCCTGCTGGCGACCGGCTTCTCCGTATGGGTCCTGGCGACTCTGCCGATCCAGGCCGCGCTCATCCTCACCGTCGCGTCGGTTGTCGCGTGGGTCGCTTGGATGCGCACGACGTACGCCTATCCGGTCAGGACCCGCAAGGTCATAGCCGTCTACCTGTGCGCGATCGCCTTCCAGTTCATCCACATGTCCGAGGAGTACACCGGCGGCTTCCCCCACGAGATCGTCGACTTGTTCAACTCCTCCCGCGACTGGACCGAGAAGTCCTTCCTACTCACCTTCGTCTTCGGCTTCGGAGCGATCTGGGTACTCGCCGCGGCCGGGGCCCTCTACCAGCTCCGCATCGCCAACTACCTCCTGTGGTTCTACGCGCTAGGCGCCGGCCTGATCAACGCGATCTCCCACTTCGTCTTCCCCATCCTCAAAGGCGGCTACTTCCCCGGCCTCTACACCGCCACCGGCCACCTCATCATGAGCGCCCTCCTCATCCACCTCCTGATCAAGGAATCCCACCGCCTCCGCACCCGCGCCACAGGCCATCCGGACGACGACTCAGACGGCGTCCAAAACGCCTTGAACTAAAGCCCTGCAAGACCGTCCAATACGAACGGCTAGCCGACCGAGCAGGTCACCAGCGCGAGCGCCGAGCAGGTCACCAGCGCAGGCGCCGAGCAGCAGCAGGCCGGCCACCGACCACCACGGCGTCAGCCGCAGCAGACCCTCGACCACCCACCGCGCTCACGCCTCACCAGGAGCACACGAGGGTGAAGCCCCGCACAGAAGCCAGCCCTCAAGTCGGCGAAGCCGGCCAACAAACCAGCCGCGCCGCAGGCGCGCCCTCTGCCCGCCACGACAGCTGTCCACCGACGGCGCAAGCGCCTCACCACGGTCCGCGCCCCGACGAAGCCGGCCAATAAGCCAGCCACGCGAAGGTGCGCCGCGTCCTCTCCACGCCCCTGCCCTACCCAGTCCCCCGCCGACGATCCAGGCGCCACACAACCATCTGCGCGCCGGCGGAGCCGGCCAACAAAACAGCCGCGCCGAAGGCGCGTCCTTTGCCCGCCGCCACACTTGTCCGCCGACGGCGCAACCGTCTCGCCACGGTCCGCGCCCTGGCGAAGCCGACCGATAAACAGCCGCGCCGAAGGCGCGTCCTTTACCCGCCACCACAGTTGCCCGCCGACCGCGTGAGCACCTCGCCGCTCCCGCGCTCCAGCCGGCGGAGCCGGCCAACAAGACAGCCGCGCCGAAGGCGTGCCCTTTGCCTGTCACCACATTTGTCCGCCGAGCACGTCAACAGCTCGACACGGTCCGGGCACGCCGGCGGAGCCGGCCAACAAAACAGCCGCGCCGAAGGCGCGTCCTTTACCCGCCACCACAGTTGCCCGCCGACCGCGTGAGCACCTCGCCGCCCCCGCGCTCCAGCCGGCGAAGCCGGCCAACAAGACAGCCGCGCCGAAGGCGTGTCCTTTGGGGGGCGTGCGGGCTAGCTGCCGAGTTCTCGGAGGGTTTCTCGGAGGGCTTCGTAGCGGGCGGGGCCCAGGCGGGTCGACCAGATTTCTTCTACGCGTTCGATGGCGGCTTCGCTGTAGGCGGCTGCTTCGTCGCCCTTGGGAGTACGCCGGACCAGGCGTACGCGGCGGTCGGTGCGGAGGCGGTCGGATTCGACGTACCCGAGGCTCTGGAGGTAGTCGACGTGCTGGCCGAGCCCTTGTTTGGTCATGACCGCGACCTCGGCCAGATCCGTGATGCGGGCGCCGTCGGGCGGGATCATCTCGAGGAGGCGGTAGTGCGACACCCGTAGGCCGGGGTAGAGGTCCTCCGAGGCGGCCAGGATCTCCTCCCGGATGCGCTTCAGGGCGGCTCCGAGCAGGCCGGCGATGTGCCCGGACCACGGTCCCTGCAGCCGGTCCGAAACGTCGTTGACGGAAGTCATAAAGCCACTTTACTATGCCGTTAGTAAGGTGGCTTTACTTCCTTGGGGGGAATCATGATCACCGCACTCGAACCGCTCGGGCGAGATGCCCTGCCGGACGACGACTTCACCGCCCTGGTCCGCTCGATCACGGGCGATCCACAGGCCGTGCCCGCCGACGTACGGGTCGAGCCGGTCGACTACCCGATCGGCACACCGAGCACCGAGTCGCTCAACCGGGTTTTCGGCACCGCAAACGGGATCGAGTGGTCCTGCTTCGTGAAGAAGTTCCAGTCGGTCCGGCACTGGCCGATGATCGACATGCTTCCCGAGGAGTTCCGGGCCCTCTTCATTCACAACCTCCCCTGGCAGCTCGAGATCGCCGTCCACCGCAGCGACATCGCCAGCCTCCTCCCCGAGGGCATGCGCCTCCCGAAGACGTACCGGATCGACGTGTACGACGACGATCGCGCCACGCTGTGGATGGAGAACGTCGTCCAGGAGTGGGGTCCCTGGCCGATCGACCGGTTCGAGCGCGCGGCGTACCTCCTGGGCCGGCTCTCCGCGCGCCGCCAGCCGCACATGGTCGAGCCGTTCCTCCCCCGCGAGCACGTGACCACGCCGGGCATCGGACTGCGCTTCTACGCCCAGGGCCGGGTAAGCCAGGGCACACTGCCCGCGCTGGCGGACCCGCAGACCTGGAAGCACCCACTGCTGAGCGCTGCGGTCTGCAACGTCGGCGACCACGCTCTCAAGGACGATCTGCTCGACCTGGGCGAGCGCATCCCCGCAGTACTCGATGCGCTCGAGGCCCTACCGCAGTGCTACCAGCACGGCGACGCCAGCCCGCAGAACCTCCTGGTACCGCATGACAAGCCGGAGGAGTTCGTGGTGATCGACTGGGGCTTCGACTGCCCGCAGGCGGTCGGGTTCGACCTGGGACAGCTGCTGATCGGACTGGCCCACGCCGGCGAGCTGGCGCCGGAGGCGTTGCCGATGGTGCACAAGGTCATCCTCAAGTCATTCCAGGAGGGCCTCAAAGTCGAGGGGATGCAGGTGTCCGAGGACGAGGTCCTGTACGGGTACCTGGGCTCGCTCCTCGTCCGCGCCGCGTTCACCGCGCTGCCGCTGGAGCTGTTCGGCAAGACCGACGCCTCGCCCGACCTGTTCGTACAGCGAGTCCAGCTCACCCGTGCGATGGTCGACCTGGTCTCGCCGGTTATCTGAACATTTCAGTCGTGTCACAGCTGCAACGAACGCCCCGCCGACGTGTATCCATAGTGCGTGACGAACCTGAGCAGATACACAGCAGTGGCCGCCCTGGCAGGACTCGTCGTGTTGAGCGGATGCGGCAGCGAGTCCGGCGCGGGGAGCACGCCCACGACCAGCAACACGCCGTCACCGACCATGCCGTCGGTCACGCAGTCCACGCCTGTCGGCGCTGGTCTGCCCTTGACAGTCAGTCGCACCGGCGGGTTCGCAGGTTTCGACGACCAGGTGCTGATCAGCCCTGACGGCGTCGCCACCGTGAGCTCGCGCGGTAAGGAAACGATCCGCTGCAAGCTCGCCCCGAGCCTGCTGACGACGATCAGACAGGCCTCTCAGCAGGTCGACTGGGCCAGCCTGGTCGCGACCAAGCCGACCACGAAGCACCCCGACGACATGATCCTCGCCGTCTCCGCGAACGGGAAGACCGCCCGGATCGAGGACCCGAAGGTCAAGCCGCTGGCGGCCCCGGTGAACGCACTGCTCACCGAAGCCGCCATCCCACCAGGCAAGCTCTGCACGAAGATCTAGCTCGCGGTCACCGCCACATCGTCGATCACGAAGCTCGTCTGCAACGACGAGTCCTCCTGGCCGACGAACTTCACCGTGACCGTCTTTCCCTTGTACGGCGAGAGATCGAGCGTCTTCTGCACGTACGACGTGCTCTTGTTCAGGTTCGAGTACGTCGCCAGCGTGGTCGTCGTGGAGCCGTTCACGACCTGCACCTTGACCGTGTCGTAGACCGTCGACGACGTGGTCTCGGCGGAGTCGATCCGGATCCACAACGACAACGCGGCCGCGGCCGCCGATGACGGGATCGCCACCGCCTGACCGATGTTCTCGGTGCTGCTGCGGCCGTTCCCCTGCAGCCATGCCTTCCAGGTCCCGGTGCGGGCCGGGCGACCGGTGTTGCTGGTGATCACGCCGGTCGTCCCCGTCCAGTTCGCCGTACCGGACTCGAAGCCTGGGTTCTGCAGGAGGTTGTCACCGGTCGGTGGCGGCCCACCGGTGTAGTCCTTCTGTGCGTACGTCCAGATCATGTAGCCGATGGCATCGATCTGGCGATCGAGTGAGGTCAGGTCCAGGTTGCTGATCGTGTCGCAGGACCTGTGGTAGCACGCGTCGAACGCCTGGTTCGCCGTACCACCCCACTTCGCCGCCTGCGCCGACGACTTGATCTCCTCGGCGCCGGAGAACGTCCCGGCCGTTGGGATCCCCAACGAACGGAACGCCGCATGGTCGGAGCGGCCCTGTACGTCGATGAACTCGGTCTGCACGCTCTTACTCGTGAAGTACGAGACGAGATCGTCACGGGCGCCGTTGCCGGCCGGGTTGTCGTCGTACACGAAGTACCCCGGGTTCGGCGACGCGATCATGTCGAAGTTCAGGTAGAGCTCGATCTTGTCCCGCTCGGCGGCGGGCAGGTTGTTCACGTAGTACTTCGAACCGAGCAGCCCGAGCTCCTCGGATCCCCAGAACCCGAACCGCAACCGGTTCCTGGGCGTCTGGCCGCCGGCAGCGTAAGCGAGGGCGGTTTCGAGTACGCCGGCGCTGCCTGAGCCGTTGTCGTTGATCCCCGGACCGGCGCTGACGCTGTCCAGGTGCGAGCCCGCCATCACGACATGGTTCGCGTCGCCGTGCGGCCACTCCGCGATCACGTTGTACGACGTACCCGCCGAGGTGCTGAACGATTGCAGAGTGGTGGTGTAGCCGGCCGCGTCCAGCTTGGCCTTCACATAGTCGGCCGAGGCCTTGTACCCCGGCCGGCCCGTGTACCGGTTGCCACCGTTGCTGGTGGCAATCGACTGGAGCTGGTCGAGGTGGGCCTTGGTGTTGGTGACCGAAATGTCCGGTGACTCCGCCGCGGTAGCGACGTTGCCGTGGGCAATCAGCGCGCCGGCAGCCAGTGTGGTGCCGAGCGCGGCGACGAGGAGCTTCTTCATGGACAGATCTCCTTCGGCCGAAGGGATCCGGGGCGCGGACCCGGGCGGTGGGTCCGCGCCCCGGACGTCGGTCAGCTCGCGGTCAGCGAGGTGTCGTCGATGACGAAGCTGGTCTGCGCGGAGGAGTCCTCCTGGCCGACGAACTTCACCGTGACGGTCTTGCCCTTGTACGCCGAGAGGTTCAGCGTCTTCTGCACGTACGACGTGTTCTTGTTCAGGTTCGAGTACGTCGCCAGCGTGGTCGCGGTCGAGCCGTCGACGACCTGTACCTTCACCGTGTCGTACACGGTCGAGGTGGTGGTCTCGGCGGTGTCGATCCGGATCCAGAACGACAGGCTCGCGGTCGTCGCCGACGCCGGGATCGCGACCGACTGGCCGACGTTCTCGGTGGTGGCGCGGCCGTTGCCCTGCAGCCACAGCTTCCAGCTACCGGTGCGCGCCGGGCGGCCGGTGTTGTTGGTGACCGGGCCGGACGTACCGGTCCAGTTCACCGCACCGGACTCGAAGCCCGGGTTCTGCAGCAGGTTGTCGCCGGTGGGCGGCGGCGTGGTGCCACCACCGCAGGCAGCCGAGCCGGCCGGGACCGCGATACCGCTGAACGCGGCCTCGATGCCCTTGCACTCCGCGGAGTCCGCGCCGTACAGCTCCTTGGCGGACGTGATCGCGCCCTCACGAGCGTCCTTGTAGGTGCTGCCCGAGCTGAGCTTGGTGCTCAGCGTGCGGTACCAGACCTTGGACGCGACATCGCGGCCGACACCGCTGAAGGTCGCGCCGTTGCAGGCGGTGCTGTTGTACGAGACACCGTTGATGACCTTGCTGCCGGTGCCCTCGGAGGCCAGGTAGAACCAGTGGTTCAGCGGGCCGGACGAGTAGTGCGGGTCGAGACCGCCGGTGCTGGTCGACCAGCAGTCCACGCTGGCACCGTCCTTCGACGGCTTGTCCATGTAGCGCAGCGGCGTACCGTCGCCGTTGATGTTGATCTTCTCGCCGATCAGGTAGTCGCCCGGGTCGCTCGAGTTGTTCGCGTACCACTCGACCATCGTGCCGAAGATGTCGCTGGTCGCCTCGTTCAGGCCGCCGGCGTCACCGGAGTAGTTCAGGTTGGCGGTCGCCTCGGTCACACCGTGGCTCATCTCGTGACCGGCCACGTCGATCGCGGTCAGCGGGTGGGTGTTGCTGATCCCGTCGCCGTACGTCATCTGGGTGCCGTCCCAGAACGCGTTCACGTACGAGCTGCCGTAGTGCACGCGCGAGCGGGCGCCCTGGCCGTTGTTGAAGATGCCGTTCCGGCCGTGGACGTTCTTGTAGTAGTCCCAGGTCAGCTGGGCGCCGTAGTGCGCGTCCACGCCGGCAGTCTGGCGGTTCGACGCCGCGCCGGTGCCCCAGGTGTCGTCGGGGTCGGTGAACGTGGTGCCGTTACCGGAGGTCGAGCCGTTCAGGTCGGTGGTGTAGTTGCCACCGCGGCTCGGGTCGGTCATCGAGAAGTTGCCGGACGATCCCGACGTACCGATGGTGACCGTGCCGGCGTACATCGAGTTGCCAGTGCCGGTCTTGACCTCGTCGTCCTGGTCGAGAACCGCGCCGGTCTTGGCGTCGATGAACGAGTGCAGCACCGACGGGGTCTGGTCGGGCTTCACACCGGTGGTGACGACCTCGTAGGCAAGCACGGGCTTGGTCGGCGTCACGAAGACGACGAGCTGACCCTTGTTGCCGGAGGCCTTGAACTTCGCTGCCTGTGCGCCCTTCGCAAGAGCAGCCGACTGGGACAGGGTCGGCTTGGTGGCGACTTCGACGGCCTTCGCGCCGCGGTTGTAGGTGACCTGACCGATCGACTCGCCCTTGCGCTTGACGATCAGATCACCGCCGACGACCTTCAGGCCGTTGAACGTGCGGTCGTAGCGGACGTATTCGGTGCCGTCGGCATCCTTCACCACGTCGCGAACCTTGAGCTGCTCGCCACTGCCGAGACCGAGTGCTGCGGCCGTCTGCGCGGTCAGCGCCTGCTCGGCCTGGACGGCGGCGGGTTGGTTGAACCCGGACGCCGGAAGCGGAACCACCCGGTCGGCGGCACCCGCGGTCGAAGCGGTGAACGTCGTGGCAAGACCCGCTGCCGCGACGATGGCCACCGCCCCTGCTGATGTCAGTCGTCTCAAGACAACATCTCCTCACGGTGTGGTCGCTGTTTGGGCGCAGCGACCGAATTCAGTTGGGGACGCGCCGGATGCTGACCCAGCAGTGCCACTGCCTCATTTGTGACACTGCGTGTCGATTCATGCGATTTCTGTTACATCCGACTTGAGGACCGACTGTTGCGGTCCGGTCGCCGTGAGTCAAGGGATTTGGCCGAAACGAAGGGGAAAACCTGCGTCCGGCGAGATGTCAGTCCGTGGGGCGCAACTCGCGCCGAAGGTGTTCCGGCAACGCGACGGGCAGCCGGCAGGTGAATTTCTGACAGACGTACGCCGCGCGCTGCTCGCGCCCCTCCATCAGCGGTACGGCGAGACCGGGCTCGCCCGCGACGATCGCCGTACCCCAGGGCGCGTCGGTGAATGCGATCCTGACCAGCTCGGGCTGCGCACCGACGACAGCGATCTCAAGGGGGCCGCCGGCAATCGTCTCGGCAACCGCGAGCGCCCGGCCGGCGAACCGCGGCGCCCGCTCGGCGATCGCCGCCGACGCCTTCAAAGCCTCGGCGGCTGCGGTCTCGTACCGGACCGATCCGGTCAGACTCGCGAGCGTCGTCAATGCCTCCGCAGCCAAGCTCACACCGGACGGCGTCGCGTTGTCGGTCGCATCCTGCGGCCGCCAGACCAGCTCCTCCGCATCCGCGGCGGTGTCGAAGTAGGAGCCATCAGCAACAAACTGCTCCAGAACCCTGTCCAGCAAGGCTTTCGCGGTATCGAACCACGTCACGTCACCAGTGGCGCCCAACAAGGTCAAGCAGGCCTGGGCAAACGCCGCATAGTCCTCGAGTACGCCGTCCGCACTCCCCCGCACACCGTCCCGCGACGTCCGGTACAGCCGCCCGTCGAGATGCAGGTTCCGGATCAATCCGGCCGCGGCGACCGCAGCCTCGACGTAGTGCGGTTTGTCGAACACGATGCCCGCGCGGGTCAGCGCCGTGATCGCCAGACCGTTCCACGCGGCAACTACCTTGTCGTCGCGCCCCGGATAGGTCCGAGTGCTGCGCGCTTGCTTGAGGCTTTCGCGGACCCGCGACCATCGGGCAAAGTCGGGGTCCTGCCTTAGCTGGAGGACCGAGGTGCCGTGCTCGAAGGTGCCGGTCACGTCGCACAGCTCGATGACCCAATCCGCATCCTCGGCACCGAGAACCTCACGCAGCTCGCCAGGCGTCCAGGCGTAGTACTTGCCCTCTTCCCCATCCGTGTCGGCATCGAGTGCCGACGCGAACCCGCCCTCCGGCGTACGGAGCTCGGCCAGGAGGAAGTCGGCGGTCTCCTCGGCGATGCGCTTCGCGAGCGGATCGGCGGACACGGTCCACCACTGCGTGTAGACGTCGAGCAGCAGCGCGTTGTCGTACAGCATCTTCTCGAAATGCGGCACGATCCACTGGCCGTCGACGGAGTACCGCGCGAACCCGCCCGCCAACTGGTCGTACATCCCGCCGCGCGCCATCCGGTCGCAGGTGTGCGCGACCATCGCCAGCGCGTCCTCGTCCCCGGTACGTCGGTGGTGCCGGAGCAGGAAGTCGATCACCATCGACGGCGGGAACTTCGGCGCCCGCCCGAACCCGGCGTCGACCGGATCGAAGTCGGTCTTCAGCAGCTGCACCGCCCGGTCCAGGTCGACCTCTCCGCCGGTCGGCTGCTGCTGTCCGCCGAGTTGCTCGACCACGTTCTTGCCGATCCCGTCGATCTGCTCGCGCCGGTTCGTCCACGCGTCGGTGATTGCCTCCAGCACCTGCCGGAACGAGGCCATCCCACCGCGCGCGTCCTTCGGGAAGTACGTCCCGCAGAAGAACGGCTCGCCCGCCGGCGTCAGGAACGCCGACATCGGCCACCCGCCCTGCCCGGTCATCGCCACGGTCGCCGCCATGTAGATGGCATCGACGTCCGGCCGCTCCTCCCGATCCACCTTCACGCTGACGAAGTGCTCGCTCAGGTACGCCGCGGTCTCCGCGTCCTCGAACGACTCATGAGCCATCACATGGCACCAGTGACAGGCGGAGTACCCGACCGAGAGAAAGATCGGCACATCGCGCTCCCGCGCTTCCGCGAACGCCCGGTCCGACCACTCCCGCCATTCGACCGGGTTCTCCGCGTGCTGCCGCAGGTACGGACTGGTCGATCGCCCGAGCTCGTTCGCCATGCCCCCACCGTACGGAATGGACCTTGGCGCGCAGCAGTTGGATTGGTGCATGCCCGTGCACCCGTTGCTCGCCAGCCGCTTCAGCCCGATGTGGTTCGACTCCGACTGGAACGTCACCGACGACGACGTCGAGGTTCTCCTCGACGCGGCCCGCTGGGCGCCGTCCGCGGGCAACTCCCAGCCCTGGGCGTACTTCGTCGCGCGCCGCGGCGAGCCCGACCACGATCGCATCGTCAAGCACCTCGCCCGCAGCTCAGGCCGCTGGGCACCGAGCGCATCCCTGCTGATCGTGACGATGGCCCATCGGTACGTCGAAGACACCGACTGGGCCTACTCCGACTTCGCGGACTACGACCTCGGACAGTCCGTCGCACACCTGACCCTGCAGGCCCACGCCCTGGACCTCGCCTGCCGCCAGTTCCGGGCCTTCAACCTCGAGACCCTCACCGACGACCTGAAGCCGGGCGCCGGCTGGCACATCGTGTCGATGATCGCGATCGGCCGCGCCGCCGAGGACCGCCCGGCGGACCGCGAGCGACGCAGTACCGAGGAACTCCGGACCGCACCCTGGGACTAGACCGTCTGGGAGAGAGCGATCGACAGGCCCAGGGCGAGGGCCATGACGAAGAGCTCGACGCCGACGATGCGCCAGAACGGCTGGCCGCCGTCGAGGAGATCGCCGTGGGCGCGGCTGCGGTGCAGGCTGGACAGGACGATGAGGAGCAGGAACGCGGCGATCTTCACGATCAGCAAGGCGCCGTACGCATCGCCGGTCAGCGGGTCGAGGATCGAACCCCAGCCGCCGCCCTTCGCCGCCAACCGGCCGGCGGCGCTGATCAGGCCGCTGAGTAGCACCGCGATCGACGAGATGAACGCGACCTGCCCGTAGCGTTCCAGCACGATCGGCAGCCCGGTCCGGCTCGCTCGCCCGTACCGGACCAGCCCTGCGAGCCCGCCGACCCACGTGGTCGCCGCGATCACATGGATCACCAGCGCCGCGCCGGCCAGTACGACGTACGACTCGTTCCGTGGGTACGCCGTGACCGCGGTCGGGATCAACGCGGCGATCGCGACCAGTACGCCGAGACCCGCCGCGGACGACGTCTGCACCCGCCGGATGCCGATCGCCAGCGCGAGCACGAGGATGCCCGTGATCAGCAGCGCCTTCACCTCGGGTACGCCGAGAGCGTCGTCGAACCGCATCCGCAGCAAGGCCACCGGGGTGTCGAGCAGGATCGCCGCGGTGACGATCGCGTTGACGAACGCGCAGATCGCCCAGATGATCGCCGAGTTGCTCGCGTCCCGGACCGCACGGCGGCCCTGTACGCCGAGCGGGCCGCCATCGATCCGCAGCAGCACGACCGCGGCGAGCAGCGCGCCGGCGCAGCCGACCGTCGCCAGCGTGGAGATCAGTTTGAGCAGCGGCAGCAGCCAGGAGACGAAGAGGTCCGGACCGCCGATCCCGCCGAGGTCACGCGGCTGGCTGCCGGCCGCGAACAACGCGACCACCAGAGCCACCGAGGCGATGACGACAGCACCGACCCCGGCCGCGACCAGACGTCCGGGCATGCGATGCCGGGCGGCGCGGGTAGCGCGAGTCGCGCTCACCGAGCGGACCGGGGAGGGGCACCATTCAGCACCCGGCTCACTATAGGGTCATGGAAATGTGGGCTGCCCAGTCCGACACCATCTCGTGACCAGGGTGTAGCCCAGCTCCCAGGAATCAGTTACCGCACCGTCATGGCGTCAGTGCTGAGAGTGTTCCTTGGAGTCCTTCGACGGCTCAGTCGCCGCCGAGGTCTCCGTCGTCTCCGTCGGTGTCCGGTCCGAAGTCGTAGGCGGTACATCGCCATCCGGGGAAGGCGAGCTCTCCGGAGTCGCTGGGTCGCCGGACGGTGCTGGGTCGTCCGCACCAGCGTGCGGCACGTCGATGCGCTTCAGCTGTTTGCCCATGTTGCGCCACAGCAGCACCGTGGCGGCACCGAGTGCGAGCACGATCAACAGCGCGACCCAACCGGGTTTCACCGTATTCGGGTCGATCTCGGCCGTCAGAAGGGAGGTCGTCGCTGTCACGCCACCAGTCTCTCACTGTCCCAGCCGCCCGTCAGCGCAGCCCCGCGAAGAGGTCGTCTTCAGGCAGCTCCGACTCGATCAGACTCCGGGCAAGCTCGTAGTCCTCGGTCGGCCAGGCCGCCTGATGTACCTCGAGCGGAACGGTGAACCAGCCGCCGTACGGATCGATCTGCGTGGCGTGCGCGAGCAGCGCCTTGTCCCGGGTTGCGAAGTACTCCGCGCACTCGACCCGGGTGGTGATCCGGCGCTCGTTCTCCGGGTCCGGCTTCCAGTCCTTCAGGCGCTCGGCGTACGGCGACTCGAGGCCGCGCGCGACCATCGCGTCGTGCAGCGCCTTCATCCGCTCGTAGTGGAACGTGTGGTGGTAGTACAGCTTCAGCGGCTGGAACGGCTCGCCGAGCTCCGGATAGGCGTCCTTGTCCCCCGCCGCCTCGAACGCGGCCACGCTGATCTGGTGGCACATGACGTGGTCCGGGTGCGGGTAGCCGCCGTTCTCGTCGTACGTCGTGACGACCTGCGGGCGGAACTCGCGGATCAGCTTCACCAGCGGCGCGGCGGCGTCCTCGACCTTCAGCGCGCCGAAGCAGCCCTCGGGCAGCGGCGGCAGCGGATCGCCCTCCGGGAAACCCGAGTCGACCCAGCCGAGCCACTCCTGCCGGATGCCGAGGATCTCGCGCGCCGCGTCCATCTCCTTGCGGCGGATCTCGGTGATGTTCGCCAGCACCTCCGGGCGATCCATCTTCGGATTCAGGATCGATCCGCGTTCACCGCCGGTACAGGTGGCGACCATCACCTCGACGCCCTCGGCCACGTACCTGGCCGTCGACGCGGCTCCCTTGCTCGACTCGTCATCCGGGTGGGCGTGCACATGCAACAACCGAAGATCTCCACTCACAAGACACAATGGTCCTCCAACCTCCGGCTAAACCCACGACCGACCCCCTGGACTACCTGTGCCCGAGCCATCTGCGTCATCCGCCGCCACCCCGACCTCCGACCTGAACGCGCGGTACGGCAGGGGCGGGCGGTCCTGGCGACCGCTCGTGATCGGCGGCCTCGGGGTCGTGATCCTGGCCGGGCTGGTGTGGCTGGTGTGGGCGGCCTGGGTGCAGTCGAATCCGCCGGTCACCTCGCAGCTGAACGGGTTCGAGATCGTCTCGCCGACGAGCGCGAAGGCCACGATGAAGGTGGACCGGACCAAGTCGGTGGAGGCCAGTTGCCGGCTGCAGGCGAAGGCGGCCGACTTCTCGATCGTCGGTGAGGTGACCGTGACCGTGAAGGCGGATTCCCCCCGCCACCAGGTGCTCCCGGTCACGCTGACGACGCAACGCTCCGCAACCGCCGTCGTACTCGTCGGCTGTACGACGGCCGACCAGCACCGCCCGCACTGACCTGCGCCACCGGCGCGGATCCGACCTGGCAACCGATTGCCACCAGCGTGAACGATTAACGGGAAAAACCTTCGGGGCAAACGGTTTCCCCGTGTTTGCGTCGGCGCAGAAACCCTGCGTGATCTGCGGACTCTTGCTACGCTCGTTGGATTGGTCGCCGTCGACGACGGCGGCCAGCAGTATTTTCCTGCCCATCCCAACCGACACAAGGAGCAGCCCGTGACGCAGAAGATCGATGAGGACAGCGTTGTCTGGCTGACGCAGGACGGTTACGACCAGCTGAAGTCGGAGCTCGAGCACCTCAAGGGCCCGGCCCGCGCCGAGATCACGCAGCGGATCAGCGAGGCCAGGGACGAGGGCGACCTCAAGGAGAACGGCGGCTACCACGCCGCGAAGGACGAGCAGGGCAAGATCGAGGCCCGGATCCGGCAGCTCGAGGACATGCTCCGCCGGGCCCGCGTCGGCGAGACCCCGAAGGCCGGCGGCAAGATCGAGCCCGGCATGAAGGTGTCGATCACCTTCGCCGGTGACGACGACGTCGAGACGTTCCTGCTCGGCTCCCGCGAGTTGCTCGCCCTGGACGCGTCGGTCGACATCGACGTGTACTCCCCGCAGTCGCCCCTCGGCGCCGCGATCCTCGGCAAGAAGAAGGGCGACAAGGCCACCTACGAGGCGCCCAACGGCAAGCCCGTAACGGTCCAGATCGTCGCCGCGGAACCCTTCACCGGCTGACCCACCAAAAGCTCCCAGCGCCCCGGTGGACAACCACCGGGGCGCTGGTCTTTTGTGGCCCGGTAATTCGGAGGCGGGTTCGCCGCCCGCGGTCCAGACTGCGGAGATGGACGCCGGCGGCGGGTACGACGAGGCCGAGCTGTTCGGCGGTCTCGCGGCCGAGCAGTGGGCGGTCGCGTCGCGGGCGGATCCGCGGCGCGACGCGTCCTTCTACCGGGAGATCATCCGGTCCCAGGACGGGCCCGCACTCGAGCTCGGGTGCGGGTCCGGGCGGTTGCTGCTGACGTATCTGGCCGAAGGTCTGGACGTCTCCGGGAGCGACATCTCGCGCGACATGCTGACGGCCTGCCGCGAGGAGGCGGCGCGACTGGGCCTGGAGCCCACCCTGTACGAACAGCCGATGCAGGAACTCGCCGTACCAGGCACGTTCCGCACCATCTACATCCCGTGCGGCAGCTTCGCCTGTGTGATGGACCGGCAGGAAGCACTGCAGACCCTCCGCCGGTGTCACGACCACCTCGACATCGGCGGCGTACTCGCCTTCAACGTCTTCCCGGTCGGCATCAACTACGCCGAGCCGCCCGGCGACGACTTCCCCACACCCTGGGCGCCCACGATCCAGGTCGACCTACCCGACGGCGACCGCCTCAAGGTCTCCACCCGCTTCACCGCCCTCGACCGCATCGAGCAGACCTGGCAGGAAGAACGCCGCTACGAGCGGTACGCCGGAACTGCCCTGGTCCGCACCGAGATCCGCACAGGCCAGGGCCATTGGTACTTCCGCAACGAACTCCTCTGGATGCTCCAACTAGCCGGCTTCGCGCCGGACGCCATCACCGTCACGGGCGACCTCACGCCGGCACAGTTCGGGCCCGAGCACACCTACACGATGGCGATCACCGCCGTCCGCTAGCGTCCAGTGGCACTCCGGTACTTGCGGACTGCCAGTGGGGCGAAGACGGCGATGATTGCGGTGCACCAGATCAGGGAGAGCCAGACCGGGTGCTGGGCGGGGAAGCTGTCCGGGCTGGCGAACGGTGACGGGTTGCCGAAGAGGTGGCGGCAGGCGGCGACGATCGAGGAGATCGGGTTCCACTCGGCGATCGGTTGCAGGGCGCTCGGGAGTTGCGGTGTCGGGACGAACGCGTTCGACAGGAACGTCAGCGGGAACAGCCAGATCAGCCCCGCGGACGACGCCACCTCTGGCCCGCCGACGGACAACCCGATCAGCGCGCCCACCCAGAGCATCGCGAACGCGAACAGCAGCAGGATCCCGAACGCCGCCAGCGCCTGACCGAACCCGTTGTGCCAGCGCCAGCCGACGACGAGCCCGCAGATCACCATGATCAGCATCACGAAGGTGTTGAAGACCAGGTCGCCGACCACCCGCCCGGCGATCACCCCGGACCTTGCCATCGGCAACGACCTGAACCGGTCGATCAGTCCCTTCGACATGTCGTCGGCCAGCCCGACACTCGCCGAGGCGACCGCGAACGCCATCGTCTGCGCGAAGATCCCGGCCATCAGGAACTCCCGGTACGCCTTCGGTCCGGGGAAGCCGGGGATCGGGATCGCGTTCCCGAACACGTAGGCGAACAGCAGCACGAACATGATCGGCTGGATGGTCGCGTAGATCAGCATGTCCGGCGTCCGCGGGATCCGCTTCAGGCTCCGCCACGCCAGGATCCCGGCATCCGACAACGCCCGCGCGAGCGGATTCACCCGGGCCGGTACCTCGATACTCACACCGTCTCCTTCTGCTCGGCCTCGTGCCCGGTCAGGGTGAGGAACACGTCGTCCAGCGTCGGCCGCCGCAGGCCGATGTCGGCAATCCGGATCCCGGCGGCGTCCAGCGTCCGGATCACGTCGACCAGCGCGCTCGACCCGCCCGGCGCCGGCACCGTGATCCGGCGCGCGTGCTGATCGAGCGAGGTCGCCTCCGGATCGGCGATCCCGAGCGCGTTCGTCAGCAACTCCAGCGCCCGGGTCAGATCGGACGGGTCGTGGACGACGACCTCGATCCGCTCACCGCCGACCTTCGCCTTGAGCTCGTCCGCCGTACCGCGGGCGATCACCGAGCCGTGGTCGACCACCGCGATGCTGTCGGCCAGCTCGTCGGCCTCCTCCAGGTACTGCGTGGTCAGCAGGATCGTCACGCCTTCGCGCACGCGATCGCGGATGATCTGCCACAGGTCGAGCCGCGACCGCGGGTCCAGCCCGGTCGTCGGCTCGTCGAGGAACAGCACCTTCGGGTGCGCGATCAGCGAGCCGGCCAGGTCGAGCCGGCGGCGCATGCCACCGGAGTACGTCTTCAGGATCCGGTCCGCGGCGTCGGTCAGGTCGAACGTCTCGAGCAGTTCCTCCGCCCGTCGCTTTGCCTGGGCGCTCGGCAGCCGATACAGCCGGCCGAACATCCACAGGTTCTCCCGGCCGGTCAGCAGTTCGTCGACGGCGGCGTACTGCCCCGAGAGGCCGACGAGTCCACGGACCGTGTCCGCCTCTTTGACCACGTCGTGGCCGAGCACGCGGGCCGTGCCGGCATCCGGCCTGAGCAGCGTGGTGAGCACCCGGACTGCCGTGGTCTTGCCCGCTCCGTTCGGCCCGAGCAGGCCGAGCACCGTCCCCTCCGGCACGTCGAGATCGATCCCGTCGAGTGCCTTGACCGTCGATTTTCTGCCTTTGAACGCCTTCACGAGGCCGGTCGCCTCGATTGCAGCCATCCGCACGTCCCCCTTCTGGATGTGACGCAGGCCACCATCCTGCCGGAGATCGCCGACAATTTCACCCGGGAATTATATTGAGTCCCCTCGACTCAACTTTCTTGATACTTGAGTCGACACGGCTCAACTCACGCTCTACGGTCACGGAATGGGCATCCTCCGTCACCCGGATTTCCGCCGGCTGTGGGCCGCCGACCTGCTCAGCCAGCTCGGCTCCCGCCTGAGCATGAGCGCGATCCCGCTGCTCGCCGTACTGACCCTCAACGCGTCGACGCTGCAGGTCTCGCTGCTGCGGACCTGCGAGACGGCCGCCTGGCTCGTCCTCGGACTGTTCGCGGGCGCGTGGGCCGACCGGATCCGCTGCCGTCCGGTCCTCGTGTACGCCGATCTGCTGCGGGCGCTGCTCTACGCCTCGATTCCGATCGCCTGGTGGTTCGACGTACTCACGCTCACGCAGGTGTACGCCGTACTCGTGCCGGCCGGGATCCTCACCGTGCTGTTCGACGTGGCGCACAACTCGTACCTGCCTCGACTCCTCGAGCGGGATCGCCTGCTGCCGGGCAACGCCAAACTCGCCGCCAACCACTCGATCGCGGCGGTCGTCGGCGCCGGCGCAAGCGGCATCCTCGTCCAGTGGCTCGGCGCGGCGCTGACGATCGGCCTCGACGCGCTCAGCTTCCTGTGGTCAGCCCTGTGGCTGCGCTCGATCCGGGCGCCGGAGGCCGAGCCGGTGAAGCCCGAGCGGCCCGACCTGCGGCGCGAGATCGCGGACGGTATGCGGCACGTGTTCCATCACCCGCTGCTGCGGCCGCTCGCGCTGAACACGATGGTGACGATGCTGTTCCAGGCGGCGGCCGGCGCGATCATGGTCGTCTATCTGGTCCGCGCGGTTCATTTGCAGCCGGCAACCATCGGCGTACTCAGCATGATCGGCCTCTGTAGCGCGATCGTGGCTTCGGTCGTCACCGAGCGACTCAGCACCCGGTACGGCGATGCGCGCACGCTGCTGCTGTCGTCGACAGGTATCGGCGTCGCGTTCACCGTGCAGGCGCTGACCGCACCGGGCTGGCAGGTCAGCTGGTTCGTCGTCGGCACACTGCTCGCCGGCTTCTGCATCATCGTCAGCTACATCCTGCAGGTCAGCACGCAGCAACGGCTGTGCCCGCCCGAACTGCAGGGCCGGGTGAGCGCCACCATGAGCTTCGTCAGCTGGGGCGCCGCACCCCTCGGCAGCCTGCTCGGCGGGGCGCTGGGCACAGCGTTCGGCCTGCACACCACGCTGTGGATCGCAGGCCTCGGCACCCTCGCCGGAAACGCTGTCCTCTACTTCTCCCCACTTCGCACACTGCGCACGATCCCGGTCGCTCAGTCGGAGGCGATCTGAGCAGTGCCGACGAGGACCTCTACATCCAGGGCGGCGCGGCCGCGGCCGATCTCGACGTCCTTGGACTGGCCGGAGACGGCGCCGGTCCAGGTGACGCGGCCGAGCTGGGCCTCGGTGTGCACGTGGACGTCGGAGCCCCGGCGGAGCGCGACCTTCGCCGTACCGGACTCGACGCGGACCCGGGAGCGGCCCTTGGTGATCTGGGCGTCGAGGTCGGCCGAGCCGGCCTGGACGAGTACGTCGATCGGGCCGTCGACGTCCGAGACCTTCGCCGTACCAGCGGTGACGCGGACGCGGGTCAGACCGGGCAGGCGCTCCGCGTTCACGCTGCCGCCGGTCACCTCGACCTCGACCTGCAGGCTCGGGTTGACGCGGATCGACAGCTCCTTGGCGAGGCCGTTCACGTGCGCCTTCAGGTCGGTCGGGTTGCGCAGCATGCTGAACCCGTCGATCGACACGCCCATGTCGCCTTCGCTGCTGATGGCGAGCGTGTCACCGTCGCGCTTGATCACGTGCGGGCCGTCCACGGCGACACCGTTCACAGCCGGCTCACCGATCAACCGCACCCGCCGGCCGATCGCGCGCACGGTCACCCGCTGCACCCCGGCCGGGACCGGCACGTTGCTGTGCTCTTCCTCGACCGGCTCAGCCTCGTCTTCGGCATCCACGACGTCCTGCACCGGCCCACCCGCGTGCCGGCCGGCGGTCGACTCACTCGTCGGAGTCGGCTCCGGAGCGGCGGCCGGCTCGGCGACCGGCTCGGCGACCGGCTCGGCGACCGGCTCGGCGGTGGGTGAGTCGACGGCATCCGCCCAGACCGAGGTGGACGGTTCGTCGGCAACCGGAGCTTCTGCCGCCGGAGCTTCGGGCTCGGAAGGGGTGGTCTTGATGGCGGCGATCAGGGTGGTGGCCTCCTCGGTGGAGAGGTGGCCCTTGGCGACCCGGTCGAGGACGTCCTTGACCTGCTGGTCGTAGCTCTGGTTGCTCATGTCCCCAAGTGCAGCACCCCGACGGGTCGAAACCAATCGGGGAATCCCCGGATAAGCAGTGGTGCGGACCCCCGAAGGAAGCCCGCACCACTCATCTATAACCTCACAGCCCTCGGATGGAGCTGGTTGTTGTCACGCCGCCGGCGTCATCTCCTCCGACGCCAGCTCGTCCTGTACGGCGGTCAGCTCGGCCGCCTCTTCCTCTTCCAGCGCCCGGCGAGCCTTCAGCCCGCGCAGGCCGGTCAGCGCGATCACCAGTCCGAGCGCCGCGATCCCCGTCACGACCCCCAGCCCGGACTTGTACGCCGGGAGCACCCCGGCCGCCGTGGTGACACCGGCCGACTGGCCGCTGATCACCGCGGTTACGATCGCCAGCACCACCGCGCCGCCGACCTGGTTGGAGGTGTTGAACAGCCCCGACGCGAGCCCCTGCTCGTGGTCCGGAACCCCGGACACCGCCTGGATGTTCAGCGACGGGAACCCGATCGCGAACCCGAGCCCGAGCAGCATGATCGTCGGGAACACGGTCGAGAAGTACGCCGAGTCGGGCCCGATCCGCAGCGACAGGGCGTACCCGGCGACGAACAGCCCCATCGCCAGGATGATCATCTTCTCGGTGCCGACCCGGTCCACGATCTTGCCGACGTTCGGCGAGAGCGTGGCGACCAGCAGGCCGGCCGGGAGGAAGCCCAGCGCGGTCTGGAACGACGACCAGCCGAGGAGGTTCTGGAAGTACATGGTGCCGATCAGCTGGAAGGCGACGTACGAACCGAAGACGGTCAGGATGGCCAGGTTCGCCCGCCGCAGCGACGGGTTGCGCAGGATGCCGAGCCGGACCAGCGGGTGCTTGGTGCGCAGCTCGATCGCGACGAAGCTCGCCAGCAGCACGACCGCGAGCGCGAACAGCCCGAAGGTCTGCACCGAGACCCAGCCGGCGTGTTCGGCGCCGACGACCGCGTAGACCAGCGACAGCATGCCGCCGGTGACGGTGATGGCGCCCGGTACGTCGTACCCGCCGGCGGCGTCGTCACGCGGGCTGTTCGGGATCAGCTTGAGGCCGAACAGCAGCACGATCAGGGCGACCGGGCCGGGCATCAGGAAGGTCCAGCGCCAGCCGACCTCGGTCAGCGCGCCGCCGAGGATCAGGCCCATCGAGAAGCCGCTGGCGGCGCAGGTGGTGAAGATGCTGAGGGCGCGGTTGCGATCCGGGCCCTCGTGGAAGGTCGTGGTGATGATCGAGAGCGCGGCCGGGGCGGTGAACGCCGCGGCGACACCCTTCACGAACCGCGCCGCGATGAGCAGTTCGGGGTTGCTCGCCAGCGAGCTCAGCATCGAGACGACGGCGAACACGGCCAGCGCGATCAGGAAGACCCGGCGCCGGCCGAGCAGATCGGCGGTCCGGCCGCCGAGGAGCAGCAGGCCGCCGTACCCGAGCACGTAGCCGGTCACGACCCACTGGAGAGACGAAAGGGAGACGCCCAGGTCGGCGCCGATGGACGGCAGTGACATGCCGACCATGGACACGTCCAGGCCGTCGAGGAAGATCACGCCGCAGACCACCAGGAGGGCGCCCCACAGGCGAGCGTCCCAGGTCATCCGGGCAGGAGATGTGGTTTGCGTAGTCACGAGGAGAGACTATTCCATGCACATGCATCTAATGTCTAGGCATTAAATGCGTTTGCATTGAATGCGCGTGCATGCTATGGTCGCCGACATGGCCGCTACGAAGGTCAGCGTTGGGACTGGTGAGACCAACGCCGATGCAAGTGCTGATGTCAGGGAGTGGCGCGAGCTGCTGGCTCGCCACGCCGACCTGACCTGTGCCCTCGACCGCGCCTTGCAGGTCGGGCACTCGCTGGGCATGAGTGAGTACGAGGTGCTCGAGCGGCTGGCCGAACTGCCGGAGCATTCTGCGAAGGTGGCGACGATCGCCAAGTCCGTGCATCTGAGCCAGAGCGCCCTGTCCCGGGTGATCGGCCGGCTGGAGGTCGCCGGTCTGGTCGAGCGGCACATGTGCCCGGAAGATCGCCGCGCGATCAACGTCCGGCTGACCGACGAGGGTCTGCAGCTTCAGGGCGAGGCGCAGCCGACCCAGCGCCGGGTTCTGGCCGAGCGCCTGCACGCACCTCTCGTGAAGAGCTGCGAGCCTCTACCCTCAACGGGTGACTGAGACCTTCGACGACGCCCGCGAGGTCATCGCGGACCTGCATCGCATCGTGACGCCGTCGGGCGTCCAGGAAAGCTACGAACTCACGGCCGGTGGCATCGCCCACTGTGTCTACGCCCGCGGCAAGGACCGCTCGAATCCCGTCATCCTCTTCGTCCACGGCGGTCCGGCATCGCCGCTCGCCCCGGCGGCCTGGCAGTTCCAGCGCCCGGTCGAGGAGTACTTCACCGTCGTCACGTACGACCAGCGCGCGTCCGGCCGGACCTTGCGTACGGTCGACCCCGACACGATCGCGGACACCCTCACGGTCGCGCAGTACGCCGAGGACGCGATCGAGCTCGCCGAGCAGATCAAGGACCGGTACGGCGTCGAGAAGCTGATCCTGCTCGGCCACAGCTGGGGCAGCATCGTCGCGATGCAGGCCGCACTCACCCGGCCCGACCTCTTCTACGCGTACGTCGGGATCGGGCAGATCGTCGACGCCCGCGCGAACGAGGCGCTGTGCTTCGAGTACGCGCTGCAGCAGGCCCACGAGCACGATCACACCGAAGCGCTCGAGCAGCTCGCATCGATCGCGCCGTACCCCGGTGACGAGCCGGTGACCCGCGAGCGGATCATCATCGCGCGGCAATGGGCGCAGTACCGCGGCGGGTTGTCGGCGTACCGCGAGGACTCGTTGTACTACTTCCAGGCGCCGCTGCTCTCGCCGGAGTACACCGTCGAGGAGAGCGAGACCATTGGCGAGGGCAACCAATTCACCCTCGGCCGGGTGCTCGACGAGATGCTCACGATCGACTTCACGGCGGTGAAGGAGTTCCCGATCCCGGTGCTGATGTTCTTCGGGCGGCACGACTACACGACGCCGACGAAACCGGTCGAGGACTGGCTCGAGGCGGTCGAAGCGCCTTATAAACAAGCGGTTTGGTTCGAGCACTCGGCACATCTCGCGCCGTGGGAGGAGCCGGGCAAGTTCTTGATCAGCCTGGTGAACCACGTCCGTCAGTTGAGCGTGTAGCTGTAGCCGTTGGCAACGAGTCCGGCGAGGACGCGTTCGCGATGGTCCTCGCCGCGGAGCTCGAGCTGCAGGGCGACCTCGACCTCTTCCAGGCTCAGCGTCTCCGAGATCCGCTCGTGCAGGATCTCGATGATGTTCGCGTCCAGCGCGGCGAGCTGGCTCAGCAACGTGGCCAGCCCGCCAGGTGTGTCCGGGATCCGCACCCGTAGCGACAGGTACCGCCCGGCCGCGGCCATGCCGTGCCGGATCACTCGCATCAGCAGCAGCGGATCGATGTTGCCGCCGGACAGTACGACGACGACCGGCGGCTTGAACCGCTTCGGCTCGTCGAGTACGGCGGCGACCGCTGCGGCTCCGGCTGGTTCGATGACGAGTTTGGCGCGTTCGAGGACGAGCAAGAGGGCCTTGGACAACGAATCCTCGTCGACGGTCCGCACCTCACCGACGTACGCCTGCACCGCCTCGAACGGCACCTTCCCCGGCAGCCCGACCGCGATCCCGTCCGCCATCGTCGCCATCCGCTCGAGCTGCACCGGCTCACCTGCCTCTAGCGATGCCGGGTACGCCGCCGCGCCGGCCGCCTGTACGCCGACAACCTCGATCGGCAGCCCGTCGCGCTGCATCGCGGACGCGATCCCGGCGAGCAACCCGCCGCCACCGGTCGGTACGACGACGGTCCGCACCTGAGGGCACTGCTCGACGATCTCGAGCCCCGCCGTCGCCTGACCCGCCACGATGTCGGGATGGTCGAACGGATGGATCAGCACCGCACCCGTCTCGGCCGCGAACACACGCGCCGCGATCAGGCAGTCGTCGATCGACGTGCCGACGAAACGGATCTCCGCGCCGTACGCGCGGGTCGCCTTCTCCTTCGGGATCGGCGCGCCGTGCGGCATGAACACGGTCGCCTTGATGCCGAGCAGCTGCGCCGCGAGCGCCACGCCCTGCGCGTGGTTGCCGGCGCTGGCCGCGACCACTCCGCGGCTGCGTTCGGCCTTGGAGAGGCGGGCCATGCGTACGTACGCGCCGCGCAGCTTGAACGAACCGGTCCGTTGCAGGTTCTCGCATTTGAGGAAGACATCGCCGCCGACGAGTTCGCTCAACCACCGGGAGTACTCCAACGGGGTCGGTGCAACGACGTCGTGCAACAGATCGGCGGCCCGCGCAACATCCCTGGCATCGATCACAAAATCACTTTACGTTTCGCCGTGGGCACATACGCTGCAGCACATGAGAGTCACGGTCGTCGGCGTGTCAGAGGGCCCACAAGAGGTCGAGGTGCCGGACGGGACGTGGTTCGCCGACGTGGAGCCGACAATCCGCGCGCTGCGGGACCAGGGCGTCGACACCTCCGTACTGACCTGCCTCTCCGAGGATCCGCTCACCTATCAGGTGCGGCCCTCTGACGGCGTCACCAGCTCGGACCTGGCGCCATGGACAAAGCCGGAGTGGTACGACGAGGCACTCCCGTGGATCGCTCAGCACGTCGAAGCCACTGGACCGTGGACACAGGTCCGCTCCTGGGGTCTGTCGAACGTCCTTCGTATCCCGACCGCCTCGGGCGACGTGTACTTCAAGGCAATCGCCCACTCCACGACGATCAAGCCGACCCGCCCGGACCCGCTGCCACTCCTGTTCGCGCACGAGCCCTTGTTCCTCCAGAAGGCCTCCGAGGACCACCCCGGCGCGGTCCCCGCGCCACTCGCCATCGAGTCGCAGCGAGCTTGGATGCTGCTGCCGGACCTCGGCACCCCACTGGCTGCGGAGACCGACATCGAGGTGTGGATCGAGGCCGTACGCCGGCACGCGCGGCTGCAGCGCAGTTATGTGGATCGCCCCGAACGCCTGCTGGAAATCTCCTGCGCCGACCGCGGCCTCGCCGTACTGGACGCTGAACTCGACCGCCTGCTCGGCGCCACCCCGGCAACCGACCGCCTCGAACCGCACGAACGAGCCCTGCTGCCCACCCGCGCCAAACAGTTGCGCGAGGCAATCACTGAGCTGTCGTCGATCGGCCTCCCCGAAACCCTGCTCCACGGCGACCTGCACCCGGGAAACGTGGCAGTCCGGGACGGGCTGGTGCTGGCCTTCGACTGGACGGACGCATCCTTGTCCCACCCGTTCCTCGACCTGGTGACGTTCATCGAGGCGGAGCGCTCACCGCTGTCGGCGGACCCGCGGGTACTGGACGCGTACCTGAGCGAGTGGGAGGAGTACGCGCCTCCCGAAGACTTACGCCACGCCCTCGACCTCGCCACGCAACTGGGCACCCTCCACCAAACCATGACCTACGCCCACCTCCTCGATCACGTCACCGGCCCCAGCAAAGAATCGATGCTCCGAGGCGGCGTCTGGTGGCTCCGCCAACTCCTCAAGCCCGCCGGTTAGCGGTGCAGGATTGCCAGCTGGTTGCGCATGCCTCGGCGTACGGGTGGGTCCAGGTGGCGGTCCCATTCGGGGCGGCGTTCGCCTCGTAAGAGGGCGTAGTACGCGAGGGCCTCGGCCAGGGCCGCCTCGCGGAGGTAGCCGCGCGCCATCGGCTGCTTGCCCCGTCCGTTCGGCCGCGGGCGACGTTCGTACGCCGCGTTCGCCGTGAAGATGCCGAGGCCGTAGAAGACCGTGATGAGATCGGTCAGCGGCTCGTGGTCGGGGCGGCGGGTCAGGGAGATGCAGTCGCTGCCGAGGAGCAGCTCGTGGCCGACCTCATGCGCGTAGATCGCGATCAGCGCGACCGGATCGGCAGCTAGCGCCGGTGAGAGCTCGATCTGGTTCTGCCCGGCCCCGCGGATCCACCGACCGTGCTGCTCCTTCACCACCACGGTCGTCCCGCGCGTCGACGGACGCCGTACGCCGTCGAGCTCGAAGCTCAGCCCACACTGACCGGGCCGAAGATCCATCCGGCCATCAACCCGCCCACACAGCTCGACCGCAGCCGCCCGGCTCCCGTCGTACCCATCGGGAATGACATCGCCCGGCAGCGCGATCGGCCGAAGCACGACATCCCGGCCGAACTCCACGACCAGCCAGTCCATCGACGACCGGATCCACCGCCGGCTGCCACCGGGCAACCGTTCGCGCGGCGCCTTCAGCTGGGACCGTACCTGCTGGCTTCGTCGCATCATCCCGATCGGATTCCTCACCCGCCGGATCATGCCTGTCCGGCGTCACGCCAAACCTTCCGGGGTCGTTCCGTCACCGTCGGTTGACATCAGGCCAACGGCGCACCCTCCTGGATCGACGCGATCTCGGCGTCCTTCACCATCGCCGCGAGCCGCGCGAACGTACGCATCCGCACCGACCGGTCCAGCTCCGCCGGCATCACCGGCAAGATCGACACCGGCCACAACTCGTGCCGCCGGAAGCAGTACGCCGCCAACGCCTCCGACGCCCCACGCTCCCCCAGATACCCGAGCGTCTGCAGCGCGGAACGGCGACCAGGCACCCGCTCGACGGCCTGGTTCGCGAGGAAGATCCCGAACCCGTGGAACACCGCGAACAGATCGGTTACCGCCTCGGCATCCTGCCGCTGCCGATCGATCAGGTGGTACCCCCACAGCACCTCATGCCCGAGCTCGTGCGCCGTCGCAGCCACCACCGCCGATGGATCGGCAAGAACATCGGCCGACAGCATCACCGCAGTACCGTCGACGCCGCCGCTGCGCAGATCCACCCAGCACGCACGCGATCCGCTGCCCGCTGGTTTCGACCAGACCGCCTCGGCGCGATCGCACAGTTCCGCCCGTCGGTCGAGGTTCATCTCCCGGACGATCGCCGTACTGCGATGCAGCTCGGCCTGCAGCTCCCGCTCGGCAAGCACACCGATCTCGGGCGCGAAGCCGGCCGCAGCGAGCGCATCGATCTCAGCTGGCGTCATCGTTGCCCGCAGCCCCGATACCGCGACGATGTTCGCGCGCTGCTCGGCCCGAAGCCGGTGAACGGCTGCGCTGCGGGCGGCGGCGCGGACCTCGTCCATCCGGAAGCTGAACCGGATCCGGTCGTCGGGCACCTCCATCCAGGCGCAGACCTTGAGGCAGAGCTCACGGGCCGCACGCTCCGAACCGTCGTACCCGCGGGGCACGAACTCGCTCGGCAACACCGGCGGCCGACGCAGCGGCTCGACCCCGAACCGTCCGGTCAGCCAGTCCAACGTGTCTTCGATCCATCGCTCGGGTCCCCCAGGCAGCATGACCTTCGGCCCGTACAGCAGCTCCCGGTCCCGTTGCCGGCGCCGCCACGCACCGATCAGATTCATACCGAACTGACGCGACCGACTGGCGCGCCGTTCCATCGCAAAGTTTACGGTTGGATCACCAGCCGAGGACGCTGGGCGGACCCCCGATCAGCTCGTCGAGCCGCGCGACGAACCGGGCGCGCGGCTCGGGATCAAGAGCTACGTGCCACGCCGGGAGCAGCGGACCGTCCCGCAACAGCCGATGCTGCTTGAACCGGTGCGCCGCGAGCGCCTCCGCGACGGCCGTCTCGCCGAGGTACCCGAACGTCTCCACCGTCGGCGTCCCGATCGTGGTCTCGTCGAGGGCAGCGTTGGCGTGCGCGATACCGAAGCCATGCAGCACCGCGAACAGGTCCGTCAGCGGCTCCCGCAGTACGCCGGTCGCACCGGGCACCTCCGACGGCATCAGCACCTGATGCCCGAGCTCATGCGACACAGCGGCCATGAGTACGGTCGGATCCGCGAGTACGTCGGAGCCGAGCATGACCGCCGTATGGCCAGGCAGCAGCTCGACACCTGGCAGGCAATACGTGAGGTCCGTCCATCGCCCGGCCCGCGACGATTCCCGCCCGGCAGCCCCAGGCTCGGGCCGGTCGCGCCGCTCCGCCAGCTCGGCCCGACGCACCGGATCCGGCTCGGCCGCGATCTCCCGGCAACGCACCAACTCGGTGAGGAAGTCGAGGAACGCGAACCGCTGGATCTCCGGCAACAGCCCGACATCGGCGACGTCTTCCGGCGTATCGGTCCCGGCGCCGCACTCCACCAGCAGCTCGGCAAGCCGGGCGGCCGCATCGCAGTCGGCCCCTCCACGAGCGCCCGGGACCCGTCGGTGGGTCCGAACGGCGGCGACGTCCTCCGGCGCAGCCCCACGAAACGCGGGCAAGCTCTGGGCGACGAAGGCATCGGCAAGCGTTGCCCCCAGCAACTGTCCGGCCTCGACCACCTTCTCCAGCCGGAAACTGAACCGGATCCGCCCGGCCGGGATCCCCATCCGCTCAGCCACCAGCAGACACAACTCCCGACCAGCCGTCTCGGATCCGTCATACCCAGCCGGAACGAACTCACCCGGTACGACGGCAGGCCGACGCAGCGGGTCGGTCCCGAAGTGCTCGATCAACAACCGCAGCGATTCCTCGACCCACTGCCGCGCCCCACCCGGCAACTCGACCTTCGGCGCCCGCACGAGATCACCGAAGGACATATCCATGCCCACTGCGACGTCAGCCAACACCATTGCGGTTCCGGCTACTTGAGGAGCAGTTTGCCGAGGCGGCGGGAGGCGACGTACATGCCAAGGGTTCCCATGGCGACCAGGTAGAGGGCGTGGACGAGGAGGAACCAGCTGACCGCGCCGGTCGCGAAGGCGCGCTCGAGGACGACGCCCTGGTAGAGCGGGGTGATCTCGACCAGCCAGCGGATCGCCGCGGGGTAGGTCTCGACCGGGTAGAAGGTGGCCGAGAACAGGAACATCGGCATGATCGCGAGTTGCACGAACTCGAAGTCCTGCCAGCTGCGCATGAACGTCGTCAGCGCCATCCCCGCACCGGCGAACGCGAACCCGATCAGCACCGCGGCCGGTAGTGCGAGCAGCGCCCACCACGACGAGATCAGGCCCATGACCAGCATCACCAGGATGAACATCGCCGAGTAGATCGCGCCGCGCAGCAGCGCCCAGGTGATCTCGCCGGTCGCCACGTCCCACGGTCGCAGCGGTGTCGCGAGCATCGAGTCGTACAACTTGGCGTACTTCATCCGGAAGAAGATGTTGTACGTCGAGTCGAAGATCGCGCCGTTCATCGCCGAGCTGGCCAGCATCGCGGGCGCGACGAACGCGGCGTACGCGATCTTCGTCCCGTCGGACAAGGTGAAGTCACCGACGAGGTGAGCCACGCCGATGCCGATCGACAGCAGGTAGAAGACCGGCTCGAAGAACCCGGACAGGAACACGACCCACGACCGCCGGTAGAGCAAGAAGTTCCGCTCGACGATATGCCGGCCGCCACCGAGCCGGACCGGAACCGGGACAACCCGGGCAGCAATGGTCGCCATCAGCGGATCAACTTTCGGGTGAAGCCGCGGACGGCGAGCCAGGTGCCGGCGATGAACCAGGCCAGCAGGTAGACGACGTTGACGAGCGCCAGCCACGGGTTCACCGTGCCGAGGCTCAGGTTGCGGCACAGATCGACCGCGTGCCACAGCGGACTCACGTACGCGAGCCACTCGATCCAGTCGGGCAGTTGTGAGACCGGGAAGAACGCACCGGAGAACAGGAACGCCGGCACCACGCCGAAGCGGAAGATCATCGCGAAGCCCGAGTCGTTCTCCAGCGTCGTCGCGTATGCCGCGATCGGTCCGGCGACCGCCATCCCGACGAGCAGCGCGACCGGCAGACCCAGGATCCCGAGCGGGGACTTCAACCCGCCGAACAACGCGATGATCACCAGGAACACCGCGCACGAGCTCAACACCCGGAACGCGATGAACGCCAGCTGCCCGTACACCACGTCCGCCGGCCGCAGCGGAGTCGCGATCATCGAGTGGAAGAACTTCTGCCACTTCAGCCCGGACATCACCGGGTACGTCGATTCGCCGACCGCGATCTGCAGCGCCGTCGAGGCGAGCAGCCCCGGCGCGATGAACTGCAGGTAGCTCACGCCGCCGAGCGCGCCGGTCCCGTTGCTGTCGACGAACGAGCCGAGCCCGATCCCCATCGCGGCCAGGTAGAGCATCGGCAGCAGGAAGCTGCTGATCATCGTGCCCTTCCAGGTCCGCTTGTAGACGGTCAGCCAGTAGTCGAACATCCGGCGACCGTTCTCGATCGCAAGCGCCATCAGTCCACCAACGTCCGGCCGGTGAGCCGCAGGAACACGTCCTCGAGCGTTGAGCGCCGTACGAGAACCGCTGCCGGTTGCAGCCCGCGCTCATGTACGGCGGCGACCGCGCGCTCGCCGTCGTCGGTGTAGAGCAGCAGGCGGTCCGGCAGCACTTCGATGCGCTGGGCAAGATCCTCGACCTTGCCGGCCAGGGCGTCGTGGTCGGCCAGCATCACGTCCGGCCCGAACCGCAGCTCGGTCACCTCGCGGGTCGAGTAGTCCCGGATCAGGTCGGACGGCGAGCCCTCGGCCGCGATCAGGCCGCCGTCCATCACCACGAGCCGGTCACACAACTGCTCGGCCTCGTCCATGTAGTGGGTGGTGATGATCAGTGTCACGCCGGCCTGTTTGAGCCGGAAGAGTTTGTCCCACAGCAGGTGCCGAGCCTGTGGGTCGAGGCCGGTCGTCGGCTCGTCGAGGAGCAGCAGGTCGGGCTTGCTGACCAGCGAGCGCGCGATCGTCAGCCGCCGCTTCATCCCGCCGGACAGCTCGTCGACCTTGACCTTCGCCTTCTCGGTCAGCGCCACGAACTCGAGCAGCTCGTCGGCCCGCTCACGGCACTCGGCCCGGCTCAGACCGAAGTACCGCCCGTAGATCGTGAGGTTCTCCTTGACGGTGAGCTCGGTGTCGAGGGTGTCGTCCTGCGGGCAGACCCCCAGCCGGGCGCGGATCGCCGGACCGTCGGTGGCCGGATCGAGGCCGAGGATGCGCAGCGTGCCGCCGCTGGTCGGGGAGACCGCGCCGATCATCCGCATCGTCGACGACTTGCCCGCGCCGTTCGGCCCGAGGAACCCGAAGGCCTCGCCGCGCCACACGTCCAGGTCGATCCCGCGGACCGCTTCGAAGTCGCCGTACGACTTCCGCAGGTCGCGGACGTGGACCAAGGACTCCCGCTGCTCACTCACCTTCCAGACACTAGACGCCCCTCCGGACAGTTTCTTCTTGTTTTGGGCTGATCCGGATCAGCCGCGGCCGACGTACGGCATGCCGGCGGCCATCACGGTCAGGGTCGGTACGGCGACGGTGGTCGGCAGCTGCGCGATCTGTACGACGAAGTCCGCGACGATCTTCGGGTCGAACGTCGGCTCGACCGCGATCGAGCCGTCGGGCTGGAGGACGCCCTGCTCCATCCGGGCGGTCATCGCGGTCGCGGCGTTGCCGATGTCGATCTGGCAGGCGGTGATGCCGTGCGCGCGGCCTTCCAGTTCGAGGCCCTTGGTCAGGCCGGTGATGGCGTGCTTGCTCGCGGTGTACGCAATCCCCTGCGGCCGTGGCACATGCGCCGAGATCGACCCGTTGTTGATGATCCGCCCACCCTTGGGGTCCTGCCGCAACATCAGCTCGAACGCCGCCTGCGCACACAGGAACGACCCGGTCAGGTTGGTGTCCACCACCCGCCGCCAGTCCTCCTCCCGCACATCCTCCACCCCAGCCGCCGGCGACCCCGTTCCCGCGTTGTTCACCAACAAATCAACCCGCTCAAGCCCCCTGAAGAACTCCCGCACAGCAGCCCCATCAGCCACATCCAAGGCCGCACCCGTCACCGCACCCCATTCCCCACTTCCCGCCGCCGCCGCCGCGCTAGCGGCGGCGGCGGCGGTCTCCTGAAGCGTCTCCTCAGTACGACCT